>CAVWWE010000030.1:0-201846 GCA_963758575.1 uncultured Actinomycetes bacterium | reverse complement strand
ACACCGTGCGGCCGGGAGACGGCATGCGGCCGGCCGACGGCATGCCGTCGGGCAACGGGGTACGGTCCGGCTCGGCCAGCCGGGACTGGTTTGGCGACTGATGGCCGCGCCGGTCTTCGATGACCTGGTCGGCCAGGACCGGGTGGTCGATCAGCTGTCCCAGGCCTCGGCGGCGGCCGCCGCGCTGCTCCGCGGTGAACCCACCGTCGGCATGACGCACGCCTGGCTGTTCACCGGACCACCCGGGTCCGGCCGCTCGGTGGCCGCGCGGGCGTTCGCCGCCGCGCTGCTCTGCCCGGACCAGGGCTGCGGGCACTGCCCGAGCTGCCACCAGGTGCAGGCGGGCACCCACCCGGACCTGATGCTGGTCCGGCCGGACGGCCTGTCCTACGGGGTGAAGCAGACCCGAGACCTGGTGCTCCGCGCGGCGGGCGCGCCGTCCGGCGGGCGCTGGCAGGTGGTGCTGTTCGAGGATGCCGACCGGGCCACCGAGCAGGCCGCGAACGCGCTGCTGAAGGCGATCGAGGAACCCTCGCCGCGCACGGTGTGGCTGCTCTGCGCCCCGTCCGCGGAAGAACTCGTCACCACGATCCGCTCCCGGTGCCGGCTGGTCACCCTGCGCACCCCGCCCGCCGACGCGGTGGCCGAGGTGCTGACCCGCCGGGATGGCGTGGACCCGGCTCGTGCCCTGGCCGCCGCCCGGGCCGCGCAGGGCCACATCGGCCGGGCCAAGCGGCTGGCCACCGACCCCGATGCGGCTTCGCGCCGGGCCGAGGTGCTCCGGGCGCCGACCCGGGTGGTCAGCCTGGGCACCGCGCTGACCGCCGCGGCCGGCCTGGTCAAGGCGGCCGAGCAGGAAGCCGCCGCGATCACCGAGGAACTGAACGAGCCGGAGAAGGCCGCGCTGCGCAAGGCGTTCGGCGAAGGATCCACCGGCAAGGGCGTCGCCAAAGCGGTCCGCGGCGCGGCCGGTGCACTATCCGACCTGGAGGCCCGGCAGAAGTCCCGGGCCACCCGGCTGAAGCGGGACGCGCTGGACCGCGCCCTGCTCGACCTGGTCGCGTTCTACCGCGACGTGCTGGTACTGCAGTTCGGCGCCGACGCCGATCTGGACCTGGCTAGCGCGGGCTACGAGGACGAGCTGCGCCAGCTCGCCGCCGGCAGCAGCCCGGAGTCCACCGTGCGCCGGATCGAGGCCATCATGACCTGCCGGGAGCGCCTGGAACTCAACGTCGCCCCCCTGCTGGCCGTCGAAGAGATGACCCTGACCCTCTTCGCCAGCTAACCCCGCGGCCCACCGCCGCACCCAGCAACCTCCAGCGAGCAAGCCACCCGCCCACCCCGCCAAATCCCTTAGCGCGGTGAGTTTGTGGTCACCGGTGACCACAAACTCACCGCGCTGATGAGGTTCGTCCCGGTTAGGCGTCGGCGCAGTCGTCGGCTAGGACGGGGACCGGCTCTGGGGCCGGGTCCGGCTCCAGGGCAGGGACGCGGACCGGGGCTTCCTGGACTACCAGACGACGGCGGGCGGACACCAGGCCGCTGAGCGCGATCAGCGCGCCGAACGCGGACACCGCGGTGATCACGGCCAGCGCCGGCTTGTAGGCGCCCAGGGTGGCCTGCGCCGTAGTGATCCGGCTGGCCCCGCCCGCGTCCACCACGGCGGTCACGACAACCAGCACGATCGCGCCGCCGACCTGGAACGACGTCTGGAACAGGCTGGCCGCCAGGCCCTGCTCCCGGTCCGGGATGCCCGCGGTCGCGGCCAGGCTGAGCGCGGAGAAGCCCAACCCGAAGGCGAGCCCGATCAGCACCACCGCGGGCAGGATCACGGAGGGGTAGTCCGGGCTGACGCCAACCCGCAGGAACACCGTGTACCCGGCCACTAGGCAGGCGAAGGCCAGTACGGCAACCCGGGCCGTACCGAACCGCCCGATGATCGCGCTCATCCGGGTGGACAGCACAGCCACCACCACACCCGCGGGCAGGAAGGCCAGCGCGGTGGACAGCGCACTCCAGCCGGCCAGGGTCTGCAGGTACTGGGTGACCAGGAACTGGAACGAGACGTACGAGCCGAACAGCGTCATGGCGCCGATGTTCGCCCGGGTCAGCGCGCCGGACCGGAAGATGCCCAGCGGCACCAGGGGGTCGGTGCTGCGCCGCTCGATGGTCACGAACCCGGCCATCAGCAGGGCGACGGCCGCGAACGAGCCGATGGTACGGGCCGATGCCCAGCCAGCCTGCTGCGCCGACACCACGGTGTAGACGAGCAGCAGCATCGCGCCGGTCACCGTGACCGCACCCGGAATGTCGAACCGGCGGCCGCCGCGGACGGCCCGCTCGCCGCGCGGGACGACCTTGACCGCGGCGATCAGGGTGAGCAGCGCCACCGGCGCGGGCACCAGCAGCGTCCACCGCCAGCTCACCTCGGTGAGCAGGCCGGACAGCACCAGGCCGAGCGAGAAGCCGCTGGCGCCGAACGCCGAGTAAATGCTGATCGCCCGGTTGCGCATCGGGCCTTCGTGGAACGTGGTGGTGAGCAGGGACAGCCCGGCCGGGGCGGTGAACGCGGCCGCGATGCCCTTGACGAAACGGGCGCCGATCAGCAGTGCTGGGCTGCTGACCAGCCCGCCGAACAGCGAGGCCACCGCGAACAGGGCCAGCGCGGCGAGGAACACCCGGCGCCGGCCGAGCAGGTCGGCGGCCCGGCCGCCGAGCAGCAGCAGGCCGCCGTAGCCGAGCACGTAGCCGCTCACCACCCACTGCAGCGAGGACGTGGACAGCCCCAGGCTGGCGCGGATGTCCGGCAGCGCCACGCCGACCATCGACACGTCGAGCGCGTCGAGGAACAGCGCGCCGCAGAGCACGATCAGGATGGCCCACAGGCGGGGACTCCAGCGCGGGGTGGCGGCGGCGCGGGCCGGGGCCGCCGGTGGGTGGACGGACGGGAGGCGACGAGAAGCCTCAGTAGGGCTTGATGACTCCATGGCTCCAGAGACTATGCGTGCGCGTGCACTAGATGCAAGTGCAATTAATGTAGTTGCATCTACCTGTGCGGCGCGATATGCTGCGCCCGTGAGCGTGACAGAGTCTGGCCTGGTCCGGGCAGCCACTCCGGCCCGCGTGCCGGACTGCCCGGAGCCACCGGCCGGTGCTGCGGCCAGGCCAGCGCGCGCCGGCGGTCACCGCTTGGCGCGCCCTGGCGGCCAGTTATGCGACGGCGTGGGGCGCGCTCGAGCACGAGCTGGGCAAGCGGCACGGGCTTGGGGTGAGCGAGTTCGAGGTGCTGGACCGGCTGGCCGAGCGCCCGGAGCGCAACTTCCGGGCCCAGGAACTGGCCGGCGCCGTGCACCTGAGCCAGAGTGCGCTGTCCCGGCTGATCGACCGGCTGGAGAAGCACGGGCTGGTCGAGCGGTGCCTGTGCGGCGAGGACCGGCGCGGCATTTACGTCACGTTGACCCCGGCCGGCCAGCAGCGGCATGCCGAGGCGGCACCGACCCACCGCGACGTGCTGGCCGCAGTCCTGCCCGCGAGTTCACGGGACTGACCGGATCTTCCACACGAACGCCGAGCCCGCGGCGGTGCTCGCGGCCACCGTCAGGTACAGCGTTGGGTATCCGCCGAGCTGGCTGACCAGCGGCGCGGCGATGGCCGGGGCCAGTACCTGCGGCCCGGAGTTGGCGATGTTGATGATGCCCAGGTCCTTGGCCCGGGCTGCGGCCGACGGCAGCACCTGGGTAACCAGTGCCTGGTACACGGACAGGTACACGCCGTAGCCCAGGCCCATCAGCGCGGCCGCCGCGATGGCCACCGGCCAGGACGGCCACAGCGCGAGCATGACCGCGGGCACCGTCATGACCAGCCCGGCCAGCAGGGCCAGCGCGGCCGCCCGGCCAGCGCGCCGCACACCGTCCACGGGTGCCGCCGCCCGAACCGTCCCGTGGTCCGGTCGGACAGCGCCCCGGCCACCGGGTTGGCGATCATGGCCACGGCCGCGCCGATGCCGGTGACCCACCCGAGCACGACCACTTTGTGCGCCGATCCGGCCACCGCCTGGACCTAGTTGGGCAGCAGCACTTCGAGCGGCCCGAAATAGCCGAGGTACAGGCCGAGATTGGCCAGTGCGATCAGCGCGACCCAGCGCTTGCCCACCCGCTGGGTCGGCTCGGTCGGTGGGCTGAGTACCCGGCCGGCGGCCGGTAACCCGGTCATGACCGGTGGTCAGTCCCGGCCACGAATGGCCGCGGCGAATGGCATGGTGGAACCGTAACCCGCCGGCTGGACGCGGGAAATGGGCAGCGGGGCAACAGGGCGGGCACGATCGAGCAACCAAATCGGCGGCCAGGCGTGCAAGGGATATGAGCCACCCACTATCCGGGGCCGGGCGCTCTGCCGACCACGGCGAAGAGCTGGCCTGGACCGGGGCCGGGCCAGCCCAGGACCCGCCGGGTGTTGCCAGTGTGACCGGTGTGTTCCGGGCGCACCACGCCGAGCTGGTCCGGCTGGCCGTGCTGCTACTCGGCGATCGCCCATCGGCCGAGGACGTCGTGCAGGACGTGTTCGCCCGGCTCTGCGGGCGGGACCTGCTGCCCGCCGGGGACGGTGCGCTCGCCTACGTGCGGGCCGCCGTGCTCAACCGGTGCCGCAGCGCGCTGCGCCGCCGGGCTCTCGCGCGCCGGATCGGGGGCGCGCGCGAGCTGCCCGGCCGGGACGCTGCCCAGCAGTCCGCGGAACACGAGGTCATCCTGGCTGAGGACCGCAGGCAGGTGCTGGCCGCGCTGGCCAGGCTGCCGCGCAGGCGACGCGAGGTGCTGGTGCTCCGCTACTGGCTCGGTCTGTCCGAGGCCGAGATCGGGCAAGTGCTAGGGATCAGCCCGGGCACGGTCAAGTCCACCGCCGCGCGGGGGCTCGCCGCGCTGGCCCGCGACCTGGGAGAGTCATCATGACCAGGACCGAAGACCGGCTGGCCGACGCACTCGGCGCGGCGGCGCAGGCCGTCCAGGAGGACACCCTCCGGCCGCTCGCCGTGCCCAACCCCGGCGACCGCCGCCGCCAAGGGCGGCCGGGCGGGTGGGGATCGCGGCGGCCGGGCTGGCTCGCTCCGGCCGCCGCCGCCGTTGCGGTTGCCCTGGTGATCGGGCTGGCCGTGCTGGCCGCTCAGTTCTCCGCCCGGCACCCGGCGCCCGAGGGCCTGCCACCCGGCACACCGCGCTACTACGTGCAGACCGCCGGGGCAGGCGGCCGCCCGGTGGTCCGGTCCAGCGCCACCGGCGCGGTGACCGGCACGGTTCCGGTCCGGGCCAGCAACGCCCTTGGCTACGACCTCGTCACGGCGGACCGGAACGGCACGTTCTTCGTCGTGGCCGCCCCGGCCTTGAATCAGGGCGAGCGGCTCTATAAGTTCCGGCTGACCAAGACAGGCCGGGTGACCGGGTTCTCGGCCGTGCCGGTCGGCACACTGGCCAGCAGGACCTGGGCGGCTGACACCCTGGCCGTCTCGCCCGACGGCTCCCGGATCGCGCTGGGCATGCGGTTCGTCGCCCCACCAGTGCTGTGCCCGCCCGCACGGCAGCCCTGCCCGCGGCAGGGCAGCCCGGACTACGTGCTGGCCATCAACCTGGCCACCGGCCACCGGACGGTATGGCGCTGGGCGGGTAGCGCGGTCGTGCACTCGTTCGCGGTGGAGAGCCTGTCCTGGACCAGCGACGACCGGACGCTGGCCCTGCTCGGGCACTGGTGCACCAAGGGGCGGACCAATGAGACCTGTGCGCGCGATGGCGGGCTCGCCGAGGTCATGCCGCTGCACCCGGCTGCGGGCGGCGGGGAGCTAGACGGGCACTGGATTCTCGTTCAGTCAGGCCCTCTCCCCGAGATCGTCCAGGCCCAGATCAGCCCCGACGGCAGGTCGATCACCGCGGTGGTGCTGCACGGCCGGGTCCCGGGCTATGGCCACGTCCGCCAGTACCTGTCCGTGGACCGCATCTCGGCCGTCTTGGGCCACTTCGGTCAGGTGCAGGCGGTGCTCTACCAGCGTCGCCTCACCGACACGTTCGACCCAGGCCGGGTCCCGGACTTCATCGCACTCAGCCAGGACGCCACCGGCCAGCACCTGCTGCTCAGCGGCCCCGGGTTCGACGGCTGGGTCCGCGACGGGCGGCTGGTCCCGCTGACCCTCGGTCAACGGCCGGGAGGCGAGTCAGGCCTGGTGACCGGCCGCGGGCAACGCCGCGCGGCTAGCGCAGGTCACGAGGTAGGTACTGGCGTTATGTAGAGATATCGGGAGGGGGAAGGGAGCAATCGCTGTGATCTCACCGTAACCTGGGGCGATGGGCATGATGATGGCCGTTAGCTTCGAGCGGTACGGGCGGCTCTACTACCTGGACCCCGGCCCGTACACGCCCGCGGTGGGCGACAGGGTGCTCGTGCCCACGGACGCCGGCCCCGAGGTGGCCCAGTGCATCTGGGCGCCGCAGTGGGTGGATGACGAGGTGGCCGGGCTGCCGGTGTGCGCCGGGCTGGCCACCGAGGAGCAGCTCACCCGGGATGAGGCGAACCGGTCCCGGCGGGCCGAGGCCCGGGTGGCGGCGCGTCGGCTGGTCCGCGAGCACGGCCTGCCGATGAAGGTCATTGGCGTGGACTACGTGGACTCGCCCAGCGTGTTCACGGTGTACTTCAGCGCGCCGGGCCGGGTGGACTTCCGCGCGCTGGTCCGCGACCTGGCCGCCCGGCTGCGCGGCCGGGTCGAGCTGCGGCAGATCGGCCCGCGCGACGAGGCCCGGCTGCAGGGCGGCATCGGGCCGTGCGGCCGTGACCTGTGCTGCGCCACGTTCCTGAAGGACTTCGAGCCGGTGTCGGTGCGGATGGCCAAGGACCAGGACCTGCCGGTCAACCCGCTGCGGATCGCCGGCGCCTGCGGACGGCTGATGTGCTGCCTCAAGTATGAGCACCCGCTCTACCAGGACTTCCGCAAAGAAGCCCCGGCCATAGGCGAATCGGTGGACACCCCCGAAGGGCCCGGCGTGGTGACCGGGCATAGCGTGCCGGGGGACAAGGTCGTGGTGAAACTGACGAGGGATGGCCGGAAGTGCGCCTGCCCGAAAGCGAGCGTCTGCGGATCGCGGCAGGCTTACGAGGCGAAGTACGGGGAGTGAAGCTCCGCACGACGCTCGCCGCTGCCCTCTGCGCGGTCCTCGCGGCCGGGTGCAGCACCAGCGCCGCCGCGCGTCCGGTCCAGCCTGCCCGGGCGAGCCGTAGCGCGGCCATCGACAACCCGGCCGGCCCGCCGCCGACGACGCTGGCCGGCTATTACGCACAGAAGCTCAGGTGGGTGACCTGCGACAAGGTATTCCGATGCGCGCGGTTGCTGGTTCCTTTCGACTACTCGCGGCCGGCCTGGCGCCGTTTCTCGCTACCGGTCATCGAGCTGCCGGCCTCTCATCCTGCACAACGAATAGGTGCGCTGCTGGTCAACCCCGGCGGTCCGGGGGGATCCGGGGTGGCCTACGCCCTGCAGGCGCGATCCGTGATTGCGGCCTCAGTGCGGGCCCGGTTCGACATTGTCGGCTTCGACCCGCGCGGGGTCGGCGGCAGCGAGCCGGCCGTGCACTGCCTGACCGGACCGCAACTGGACACGTATTTCGCCACCGATGACATGCCCACGTCGGCGGCGCAGGACGGCCCGATCGTCGCGGAGTCCAAGCTGTTCGCGCACGGCTGCGAACGGAACTCGACCGCGCTGCTGCGCTACGTCGGGACCGAGAACGCGGCCCGGGACATGGATGTGCTGCGCGCCGCGCTGGGCCAGGCCAAGCTGACCTACCTGGGCAAGTCCTACGGCACCTACCTGGGCACCTGGTACGCGCGGCTGTTCCCCAGCCACGTCCGCGCGCTGGTGCTGGACGGCGCGATCGACCCGGCCAGCAGCGGGCTGAGCATGAACGCGGTCCAGGCCGAGGGGTTCGAGGTGGCGCTCCGCGCGTTCATCGCCAACTGCGAGGCTGCTGCCGGGTGCCCGCTGGGGCATGCGGGCGTGGCGGCCGGCCTGGCCCGGATCCAGTCGCTGCTGGCCCGGGCCACGGCGCATCCGCTGGCCAACGAGCTGGACAGCCAGCCGGCCAACGGGGCCATGCTGCTCAACGGGATCGCCACCGCGCTGTACAACCAGGCTTACTGGGGGACGCTGCGTTCGGCCCTGACGGCCGCGTTCGGCGGCAACGGGACCGTACTGGTGGAGCTGGCCAACGCCCTGTTCGAGCGGTCCTCGTCGGGTCAGTACAGCAACCTGGCCGACGCGGAGACCGCGGTGGACTGCCTGGACCGGCCCTGGCCCCGGTCGCTGGCCACCTGGCGCTCGGCCGCGGCGGCCGCTGGCCAGGCCGCGCCGGTGTTCGGCCAGGCGATCATGTGGGGCAGCCTGGCCTGCGCGTACTGGCCAGTGCCGTCGAATCCGCTGCCCGGCCGGCTGCGCGGATCCGGCGGCCGGGCGGTGCTGGCGGCCGGCGCGCCGCCCATCCTGGTCGTCGGCAACCTGCGCGACCCGGCCACCCCGTACCGATGGGCAGAGGCGCTGTCCCGGGACCTGGCTTCCGGGGTGCTGCTGGGCTGGGACGGCAACGGGCACACCGCGTACATGATGGGCAGCTCGTGCGTGGACAACGCGGTGAACCAATACCTGATCTCGCTGGCCGTGCCCCGCAGCGGCACGGTTTGCCGGTGACCTGGCTGCGCGTGAGTCCCGCCGCCTGTGAGCTCGCGCGGCGCGGGCCGCGCGACCGGTAGACTCGACGGGCCGCCGCAGCGCGGCACGCCGCCTTAGCTCAGTCGGTTAGAGCGACGCACTCGTAATGCGTAGGTCATCGGTTCGATTCCGATAGGCGGCTCCCACGTCAAAGGCCCCTTCCGACCGGCGGTCGCTCCCCAGCGATTCGGCGCTTGCGGGGAAGGCCGGGTCAGGACTAGTCGAAGGTTCCGAGCGCGGTGAACCGGGCGGTCAGATCGTCCACCCAGTGCACTGGCGTTCGCTTGTCCGGCAGCGGAATCCCGGCCTCGGCCCGCCACAGCGCATCGCCGAGGACCGTGCGCAGGTGCCAGGCCATGATCCGGTCTACGTCCAGCTTCGTGCCCGTCAGCTTCTCGTAGTGCGCCACGACCGCGGTGAACAGCTCGATGCCACAATCCCCCGGGAGGCAGCGCATGTCGAACTCGGGCTCGCCGGTACCCACCGTCTCCAGGTCGATGACCAGTCGCAGCCGCAGTGTCTCCTTGTCCCACAGGTGGTTATCACCGTGGAAGTCGCCATGCACAAGCACGGTCCGGCCCTCCGCCGTAAGTACCGTGTCGGCCCAGTCGCACCAAGCCAGTACCCGGTCTCGCTGGTCGGGCCGGATCAAAACTCCAAACCGGGCGCGGAGGGTGTCCGTCGTGGCGTGCGCCTCGGGCTTCGGCAGCGGGCCAGCAGCCTCGGCGACGGCCCGCAGTGCCCCGGGATCGTGCAGCTGGACAAGGACCGTGGCGAGATCCCTCGCCACCCCGGGCCGCGTGCCGGGCCCGATCCGGTGCCGCACCTCGAAGAATGGCGTCGCCGGCGCCCAGCGCAAGACCAGCATCGCCGGATCGCGGGAAGCCGCCGTGACCTCGGGCAGCGGCAGCCGCGGCGCGGCCGCCCGCAGCGCGTCCAGGATCTGCGCCTGATGACAGATCCGCAATGCGGCCGGGCGGGCCCAGGCGAACTTCACCACGAACCGGCCGTCGACCACCGCGCTGGCCTTGCAGTACTGCGGATCGTCGCTTGGCTCAAGCCCTCGTGGCACGATCGTGGCCTCAGCCAGGTCCGGTGCCACGGTGCGCAGCCCGGCTCGCAGCGCGTCCACGGTCGGTCCGCCGAGCCAGCTCAGTTCCACCCCGGCAGTATGACCGAACTGAGTAACCATCCCTGGTGGTCGGCACGTACACCGGCGGACGTGGGCGGACGAATCCGTGCAGGCCAGCGGCAAGCCGATCATGGTAGCTCGGGTAGCTAGTTGGCTTCGGGACGAAGAGGCCACGTGCCCGCTGCGTACCTGATGGGGCGGCTAGAGGCCGAGACTCACGGTCATTGCCGGACAGCATGACCAGCCGCTGACGTGCGGTAGGACAGGTGATAGCTGCCCGCTGCACTGATTCCCAAGCTGGTAGTGCGACTTCGATTCTCGTCATCCGCTCCAGGCACGAAGGCCCAGGCCAGGGCAGGAATCCTGGCGCTGGGCCTTGATCGTTCTTGGACCTCGGTCGATCACGATGTGCTTCTTAAGCAGCAAGCGGTAGTGGTCCACCATGGCCGGTCGGAGCTTGGGCGCTGGCTGATGCACTCACACCTCAACCGCAGGCCACCCTTTCGCGGCGGTGGTGAACACCCAGACGCTAAATGCCAACACGGCCACGGCGGAAGGTAGCAGTATCCAGCCCCAGGTGGTGCCCGCGGACATCAGCAGCACGCCGAGGGAGACCAGCCACAGTACGACCAGCAGCCGGATGACCAGGACGCTGACCCGGACGGGCTGGATGTATTCCCAGGACCGGATGAGGGTGCGCTGGATGAGCGGGCGGGTTTGCAGGGTGGCGCGCGTTGGCCGTGCGGACGACCGCGACGAGGGAGCGGTGTTGTCAGTCTGTGTGTACATGGGATGCCTCCTGTGGCCTACGGTGTCCGGCCACTCCGGTCACGGGTGACTTGTGCCGTACTCGAAACACTATCACAATTTCCGGAAATAATTTACTAGTTTTATATTGCGTGGATGGGCTGAGACCAGTACTGATGATGGCGTTCGACGTCGCAACAGCCCAGACTGAGTGACGATTGCCTGGTCCTCGCGCGGATGTCTACGGACGTTGACGGACACTCTTAGACGGCCGGTGATTCTCCGATCCCGCTGTGTCAACCTGATCGGGACTGTGGCTGACGCACTCTCAGGAATCAGAAGATCAGGCCGCCGAGCACCCCCAAGTGGGGCACCTTGGCCGAGTACCCAAGTGAGCAACAACCGCCGCCACCAGCGACAGATGCCATCAGAGCCTCCGGAAACCCCGGGGCGATTCACCACACCCAGCCAGTGCTGATAAGGAAGAGGTCCGCGGTTCAAGTCCACTCCATGCCGCCTGCTCCACCGAAAACCGCTGGTCACAGAAGCAGTTACCGCGGCAGCTTGATCTCAGCCGAGGCTGCTTCCCACAACGTGCTCACGGCCACGCGGAGGTTCTTGCGGGCCGGGTCTACCGGCGGCCAGAACCAGAACCTGCCACTGCCCTCGTGGCTGGGGGAGCCCCGCCAACCGCCGGGTATGCCCTCGTGCTCGTGCCCAGCATCGTCGGTGGCGCGCACCTGGAAGCAGGGGGTGATCATCGGCCAGTATTCACCCATAACCCAGGGATGTCCGTACAACTGGACGCTCACCAGCTCGCCCTGAGCGGAGACACTCTCAATCACCGCGGTCGCGTGCTCCAGCGGCAGCCGCACCGCCAGCCCACGATGTTCTGCTGGCCGGAAGTCCACAGCACCCGGCATGACATCTGCGGTTCCCCGGCCCCGGGCCACCTGGCTGGCGCGGCGGCCCCACCGGTCAGCCAGCGGCGTGTACCAGCCAGGCCGGTTGACGGGGAACTCGCGCAGCAAGGTGCTGGTGACCGGCAACGCGCCCACGGCCAGCAGGCTGTCGGCCACCTTGGCGACAATCTCCGCCGTCTCCTCCGGCCCCGCCTCAGCCACCTGACCCGATGGTGCGGCTTCCATCGAAATGCGAGTGACGGGCGCGAGCGCGGCCAGATAGCACTCCGCCGCAGTCGGCCAAGGCGGCACGCTTGCCCCCACCGGCACCTGGGCCGGGGGCGACAGGGCGACCCGGGCCGATCCGCCCCCAGCCGCGGGAGTGAACTCCAACCAGGCAGGATTCCTGGCCGGGTCCCGGGCTACCAGCACATGGCCGTCCCACTCCTGCCAGCCTCGGCTCCGGCCCCCGCCCGTCCGCACCGAACTCAAGTCATAGGAATGGCCCGCGTTGTCGGTCAGCGAGATCTCCGACATGGCCTGCCGCATCGGCACATGCGGGGCAGGAAGGTCCTCACCGGGATCGGGGGCCGCCGCATGGAAACTCAGCTGCAATTCCGACGAGGTCAGCTTCAACCACTCAAAGCACACATCAGCGACCGAGGTCGGGCAATGCACCCCCGCGGCCGTCACCGACAGCGGGATCTCACCCAGCCCAGCTGACCCGGCCAGCCGGGACTCCCAGTACTCGTGGGCGCCCGGCCGGACCGTCAGCTCGCCCCTCGTGACCCCCCAGACGTTCCCGAAACCCTTATCCTCTAGCGCCCGCCGATGCTCGGCCAAGACCTCCTCGGCCCGCCGCTCCGACAAAAGGCCCAGCATCACCAGCGCATTCGCCACAGCCATAAGACCCAGCGAGCCGGGGAACAAGGGCCTATCCGGATACGCCCACCGCAAGGCCTCGGCCGCCAGCGACCGAAGACAATCCTCCGGGTCCACCGGATGCTCAGCCATCGCAAAGAGTCTACGGGCGTACCACACAAAGGCGCCCAGGCCGTGCCCGTGGTGTGCGATTGAGCAGTGGACCAGAGCGAACAGCGGTCACTCTCGGACAAGCTCATAGTGCGGCCGAACAGGGACGGCGCAGGCAGCGGAGGCCCCCGAGACGACCTCCTTAGCAATAGATCACTCTGCCGTCGAGCGTGCCCCCGAGATGCCCCCGGTCAGCCGTCAACAGCCAGCAGCCACCACCACCACGACACGGCGAGCCCCAAGGTCACTCCAGGCCTCGACCCATGCGGTGCACCGTGGCGCACGCTCGTAATGCGTAGGTCATCGGTTCGATTCCGATAGGCGACACGATAGGCGGCTCCCACGTCAGAGGGCATTGGTCAACAGGGCAGCTGAGACGCGCGCGGCGAACCCCCAATACTGACACAGCTCCATACCGAGACGTATCTTGTCTTCTGGGGCCTTGGTCGTGGCTACACGGGAGGACTCTCACCCATGAGCACATCGCCGCTTGATCCACAGGAGATCCGCGCCGCCGCCGAGGCGCACAAGGAGCTTGACCCCGAATACAGCGACGCGGTGATCGAGTCCTTCCTGGAACGAGTCGACCGGGAAATCACCGCGCGTATCGACGCACGCCTCGGACCTGTGTCCCGCGAGCAGTCTGTGCAGCCAGCACAGTCGAATAGCCGCCGCACGCTGCTAACCGGTGTTGCGATCGGCATCTTCGTCACCGGTGTGCCTTCCTCGATGGTCGCGGCGAGCGCGGGTGGCGTCATCCCCGGGGATGAGACACAAGTTCTTCTCATCGTCGGCATCCTCTGGGCGATAGCGGTGGCCGTAGCAGCGTTCGCGAGTCGTGTCCCCTTTGAGCTGCGGCGCAAGGAATACGGCGCTCGCCAACCCCGACGCCAGGCCCCCTAGGACTGCGTCAAGCGACAGTTGACGGAGCAAGAGGCCCCCAGGTGGGCCGTGCCTGCTGTGTGCCTGTGAGTCTTACTAGGCCTCCCGCCAGATGGTGTGTTGCGGTTCGGGATCGCCATGGCCGCTGGTCCGCGTGAGCATCGCCGCCTGGACTTGGAATTCGAACAGGTGCTGGTCCTCACCCGGCGGTGGCAAGGCGGAGCTAGAGCGTTCGTCGGCGAATTGCTGTGCTAGCGGATCCCGCACTTGGGAATGCGAGACGTAGCTGGCGACTCCGGTCAGATAGAAGGCGTCCTCGTTGTCTTCGAGTGGAAACGAGTGCATCGCATAGCGCCCATCGCGGTGCAGGTCTCGTTGCTTGGGTGAGGGGACGATAAATGCGTACAAGCCGGTCTCGGTGAGCAGTGGGCACATCGGGTGCAACCGTGGCCCGCCGTCGGCGCGGACCGTGCCGAGGAACGCCAGACCGACGCCGTAGTGGTAGAGCAGGTCGGCTCCCTGGCGGGCAAGCTCGGGTTGCTGGACCCTGAAGTCCACCCACGAGATCACGTCGAGTGAGCCTGGCATTTTCAAAAAGGGCTGTCAACGACGACGAGGGTCGAGCCGGACCGGCGTCGGCGTGCCCGCATCGTGGCCGACGGTAGGTCACCGACGGCGCCTCGCGAGTACTCATGGACAAGCCAGCAGGACTGCCCACCTGCGGGTTTGCTGATGAGAGCCGTCCCTGCACTCATTCCCAAACTGATGGTCAAGGAGCCGAGGCTTCTCTTTGGTCACGGGCGTGATGCAGTGTGTTGCATATTGCGATCGTCAACGGCGGGGCCTTGGGTTGACGACGGGCTCGGTGTGGACGTCGCCATCGAAGCGGTTGGCGTTCCCGAGTCGCTGACCACCGCCATGAACGCGGTCCGGCCCGGAGGGACGATCGCGAACATCGGGGTGCATGGAGTGCCGGTGGAGCTACCCATCCAGAACCTGTGGATCCACAACATCACCCTGCGCACCGGGCTGGTCAGCGGGACGACCATCCCCGAATTGCTCAACGGCATAACGAAGAGCCAGATCGCGCCGGAACAGTTCGCCACGCACAGGTTCAAGCTCAGCGACATCAATGATGCCTACGACGTGTTCGGCAATGCCGCGAAGCACCAGGCGATCAAGGTCGTGCTGACCGCCTAGTGCTGCGGCGACGGAGCTCTGGCCATACCACCGTGGCGCCGCCGTAGCCGGGCATCGCGGCGGCGATGCCAGCCTCGTCGGATCCGCGAGGCCAGCAGTGCGAACAAGGCGATGCCGACCGCCAGTGCCACGGCCGCGAGGATTGCCGCGGTGACCGGGTGGAACACGGCGAACGTCACGAGGCCAGCCACGCCCAGGTCCTCGAGCAGGCTGGCGACGATGTTGCTGAACGGTTCGGGGCTCGCGTTGACGCCAACCCGCACGCCGGTCTTGACGACGTGCGAGGCGAGCGCCGACCCGCCTCCGAGCGCGGCCGCGGCGATTGTCGCGGCCGGGTTGGCGTGCGCCTGCTGGGCCATAATGACGCCGATCGCGCCGCCGACTACTGGCCGCAGGGCGGTATGAACGATGTCCCACACCGAGTCGAGCATTGGGATCTTGCCGACCACGAACTGGCCGATATACAGCACAGCCGCAGCCGCTAGAACCGACGGGCGCTCCAGCACCGGTGGTATCGCGGCGATGTGCCCGAACCTGCCGAGCAGGCCGAGCACGAGCACTGCCGCGTAGCTGTTGACACCGCTGGCCACGCCGCTGGTGAAGATCAAGGAGACTGGGAGCATCCGCGTCCGTCCTTCAGCCCTTGTATTTGCGCCCACTACCGCGCAGGTTCCAGACCGAGCCGACCGATACTACCCGGACAATCCCATTTATCCGGCCGTGGGCAGGTCCTGTGAGATCTGCCAGATGTAGCCGTCCGGATCAGCGAAGGTGATCGTGCGCATGCCCCAGTCACGATCCGCTGGCCCACTGATCACAGTCACCCCGTGCTCGCCCAGCTCAGCGCACACTGCCTCGACGTCCTCAACCCAGATGCTGAACTGACCGACGCCCTTCTGCGCCAAGGCGAGTACCTCGCGTCCCGGGGGCTGGTGAGCCCGATCCCTTCGCAGCGCCACGTACATGTTCTTGAAGCCGAGTATGGCCAGGTCCTCCTCCTCGTCCAGCGGAGGCAGGCCGAAGACTTCCCGGTAGAAGGCCTTCGAGCGGTCAAGGTCCCCGACTACCAGGGTCATGGCACTGATCTGCTTCTCCCATTCAGCCATGTCGCGCCTCGCTTCGTCGCCGGCGGGTTCTGAGGGTTGGACCGCCGGGCGATCCGTGACTCATCGGTCGCGGCTCCAACCTAGGGGTTAAATCAGGGATTTCCCTGATGGCTGGCGGCTGGCTGGCGGCGCGAGACTGAGCTCATCAAGCTGGGACAACGTGCTCCCAGCGTTCAGCAGAGAAAGCCGGCCCAGCCATGTACGAAGGTGATGAGGACCGCCTTGACGCGGCCGAGCAGCTCGCCGAATACGACCCGCACGCCGCCGCCGAAGCCTTCTCGGCCATCGCCTCCGACCAGGCGGTCGGCGACGAGGTACGGCTATCGGCCGCCGAGCAGCTCGCCGACATAGACCCGCGCGCGGCCGGCCCGGCCGGCCTGGCCATCGCCCGCGACGAAGCCGTCGGCGACGAGGTCCGCTTGTCCGCGGCCGAATTGATCGCCGACGGCGACGCGCACAGTGCCACCCAGGCCTGCCTGGCCATCGCCCGCGACGGTGCCGTGGGTGACGAGGTGCGCTTGTCCGCCACCGAGTTGCTCGCCGACATTGGCCCGCGAGCATGCCGCTCCGGCCTGCCTGGCCATCGTCCGCGACGAAGCCGTCGGCGACGAGGTGCGCCTGTCCGCGGCCGAGTTGCTCGAAGACGCGGACCCGCGCGCCGCTGGCCCAGCCTGGCTGGCTATTGCCCGCGACGAAGCGGTGGGCGACGAGATGCGCCGGTCCGCCACGGAGCACCTAGTGGCCGTTGACCCCACCGCTTGATCCCCGCACATGCCTCGCGCTCTGGGGAAATTCATGATTCCGCGGGGCCGGGTCGTCAGAGCGTGTCGATCCAGCGGCTGAGACGGCGTGCTTCACGGGCCAGGATGCCCGGATCGCGGAACGTGTTGGTGAGCAGCGCGCTTCCCTCGTACGAAGCCATCAGGCTTACCGCGAGGTCATGGGCATCAGGCTGGCCCAGTGCCCGGAACTGCTGCTCAGCCCACTCGATGGGGACACGCATCAGGTCCACCAGCGCGAAGTCGGGGGTGCCGGGGCGCTTGTCCAGTTCCGAGCACAGGGTGCCATTTGGGCACCCGTACAGCGCGATGACCTCTCCCTGACCGGCCAGCTCGCCAACGAGGGCCTTCAGCCGGCTCTTCGCTGAGCGGTGACTGCTGTCGATGGCCTCGAGCGCCGCTCTGGACTGCTGGACGCGGGCCTCGATCACGGCCGCGACGATGTCGTCCTTGGTCTTGAAGTAGTAGTAGACGTTGCCTACCGGCACGTCGGCGGCTTGTGCGATGTCAGCCAGCGTCGTCTTTTCGATTCCCTGCTGGTGCAGCAGCTGGCTGGCGGCGGCGATGAGCCGCTGCCGCTTCCCGGGCCGCTGAGCCACGGCTTCCGGGATTCGCTCTACTGAGTTAGTCATCTCACTATCAGGATAATGGCTGGAGTGCGGTCAGCGGCGAACCTGCTGCGCATCCGTCTCGGTGCTCACCAGGACGATCGGCGCGGCGGCGCGGGTATTGCTGATCCGCAGGGCGATGAGGGCGGCGGCTGCCATCAAAAGGCTGCCGACCAGGAGGGCCCGGTGGTAGCCGGCGGCCAGCGCGACGACGGGAGATGCCTTGGCCGCGATCAGGTCCCGGGTTCGGGTGATCGCCAGGACTGACAGGATGGCCAGGCCGAGGGCGCTGCCGACCTGCTGGGAACTGTTGAGCAGTCCCGCCGCCAGGCCCGCCTTGTCCCCGGGGACGCCCGCGTTCGCCGCGGCGGCGACCGATACGAACACCGATCCGGCGCCCAGCGACATCACCAGGAACCCGGGGAGCAGATCAGTGAGGTACGAGCCGTGCAGTGGCAGACGGGACAGGTAGTAGATCCCGGCCGCCGCGATCAGGCAGCCGGTGACGACCACGGGGCGGGAGCCGAAGCGGGTAATCAGCTGCGAGGCGACGCCTCCGGCGACCACGAAGCCCGCCGTGATGGGGAGATAGGCGGCACCCGCCTTGAGTGGTGAGTAGTGCAGAACCTCCTGCATGTACAGGGTGACGAAGAAAAACATCGACAGGAAACCGGCGAAGGCGATCAGCTGGGTCATGTCCGCGGCCACCAGTCCCTTCACCCGCAGGATGGCGAACGGGATCAGCGGGTGACGGCTGCGTCGCTCGGTCCAGGCGAACATGGCGACCAGGACGGCCGATCCGGCCAGCGTCACGACGGTCTGCACCGAGCCCCAGCCCACGATCGGCGCGCGGACCAGTGAGTACACCAGGAGCAACGTGCCTCCTGTGATCAGCGCCGCGCCTTGGGCGTCGAACGTTGCCGCCTGGTTGCCCGCGCCGGGGTCGTCGTCGAGCAGGGCCAGTGCGCCCACGAGCACCAGGACACAGATCGGCGGGTTCACGAAGAACACCCACCGCCATCCGGGGCCCTGAGCCAGCAGGCCGCCGAAGAAGACGCCGGCCGCGGCGGCCACCCCGCTGATGGCTCCCCACGCCCCGAGCGCGGTGTCGCGGTCAGCTGACCCGGGCCGTCAATGCTTAACGACCGGATAAGTATCCGTCAACTCACTGTAATGATTTAGTGACGTCGTGTAATCTCGCCACCGGCTCCGAACCGATCACGCACGAGAAGGTACGCATCGACGTCGGCAGTGGCCGCGGCCATTGGCTGCGTGACGGCTTACTCCTACGCCATCTACCTGCCTGCCGTCGTGATCATCAGCTATTGCGCCTGGGCGCGGGCGCGTGGCCCGGAAAGGTCGCTGATCTCCGCCGCCGGGATGATCATCTTGATGGGCGGTCTGCTCGCGCTGATCCCGACGCTGCTTCATCTGTGGCATGGCATCTCGTTCACCACCATCCACCGGGATATCTCCCGTGATCATGAAACACGCGCGTCCATCCTGCAGACCGCGTGGGAATACGCCGGACTGGTCACGGTCATCTCGGCGGCGGCGGGGGTGATCGCGATTGCGGCCGCGAAGCGGCGTTCCGACCGGCTGCTGCGCTGTGCGCTGCTCGGTGCCGCCTTCGTTGTCCCCGTGTACCAGATCCTGATCGCGAAGACCGGCTGGGCGCTCGACAAGCACCTCGCAGTCGGGATGTGGTGCGTGGTCCTGGTGGCCGGCATGGGGCTGGCCTCGATCTCGTGGCCCCGGGTCCAGGGGCCCGCCCTGGTGGCCGCGGCCACCGTGGCGCTGGCCGTCCCGGTCTTCGACGGCTGGTTCAGCGCGTACCGGATCCAGCGCAGCTGGCCCGACATGAGCAACCTGGTCGCGGTGGTGCGCCCGCTCACCGCGTCCGAGCACGGCACCCTGTATGTCGGCGCCACCCGGTCAACAGCGGCTACGGCTCGTTCGGCCTGGAGCCGAGCACGTTCTTCAGCTGGCAGCGGATCAAGGCGACCGCCGCGCGCCCGCCAGCGCCCCGGCGGGCCGTGTCTGCGCGACCTTCCGCCCGCAGCCACCAGGGTCATTAGCTGATTAACGCCCGTGCCTCCGCATCGTTGACGGCCTGCCCGGAGTGTGATGGGCTGAATCAGCTTGCGCTGGCTGGGGGCGTCAGTGCAGGCGACGGGGCAGGGTGCAGAAAAGCACTGTTCAGAAAATCTGGGGGGTCGCCGTGGATTACGTCGCGCTGCTGAAATTCCGTTCGTCGGTACCGGCTGCGGAACGGGACGGGGCGCTGATGCGCCGCGCCGCGTGGCAGTACCCGAAGGGCGTCCGGATGATCGCCGAGTACTGGCCCATGTCATCGGCGGTCACGGTGGTCACCATCTTCTCGACCGACAGCTTCGAGCAGATCATGGAGCTCGAACTGGAGTGGGGCGATGTCTTCGACATCGACATCTACCCGGCGGTCGCGGCGGACGAGGGGCTGCGGATCGGCCCGGACGTGGTCGGCCGCCTGGCCCGGCTGCAGCCGCAGACCTGAGGCCGGCATCACTCCTTCGGCGGCCACCAGTCCGGCAATGGGAGCGCCGCCGCGCCGGGCTGAGCCAGGGCTGGATACTCCGGAATGACCAGCCCTGGCCAGCGCCGGGACAGCTGATCGTGCAGCGCGACAGTGAGGTCAGCTAGCCGGGGCAGCACGCCGGCCCGGCTGGCCGTCCCGGTGAACGTGCGCAGCCAGGTCAGCAGCCGTGGCCGCATCGTGGTGGTGCCCCACGGGCGGTCTTCGTCCAGCGTTCTGGTGATCATGGGTCCCCGGGCGACGAGGAAGGCGGCCATGGCCGCGGCCGTGACCGCGTCCCAGTCCGGGCCCAGCTCGATACCGGCGTCCTGCAGGCAGCCGCGGTAGGCGGTCACGGCGGGAGCGGCCATCTCAGCGGGCAGGCTGGCGAAACACCAGCAGCTGGGGAACGGCGCCTGCAGGTAGGCGGCATCGAGTGCGACGCAGCCCCAGCCCGACGTCTCGAAGTCGAAGATCCGGCAGACGCCGCCTGCGAGGTGCACGTTGTCCGGGCATGCGTCGCTGTGCACCAGGCCGGCATAGCCGGTACCGGTCAGCATCCCCGTCATCTCGGATATCTCCGCGGCGACGCCGTCGGCGGGCACCCCTAGCCTGGCGACCACCTCGAGGAAAACGTCCCGGTGCTTCTCGACCGCACCTAGCCAGGCCGGGCCGGGCGGTGCCCCGTGGGCGTAGCGGGCCCACAGGGCGGCCAGGTTGCCCGGCCGCCCGATGCTCCACGCGTGCAGTGCGCCCAGCGCACGGGCGTAGGCGGCCAGATCGGCCTCGGCCCGTGCGCGGTCCCCGGCCAGCAGCGAGTCGGCCAGCGACGTGCCCGGGCCCAGGTCCTCGATCAGCAGGATGCCCGCTTCAGGGTCCGCGCCCAGCAGCCGCGGGGCGACCGGCGCCGGCATCGCGGTCAGGTACTCCAGGACGGCCAGTTCCACCCCGAAGCTCCGGCCCTGGCCGCTCCGCGCGGGCTGGTCGCCACGCCGTTTCAGCACCACCGAGCGGTCGTCCCCGAGATGCAGCCGGACGATATGGCGGCGGTTCCAGATCAGTTCCGCCGTCCGGATCTCGGTCCGCTCACCCCACGCGCTGGCCAGCACCCCAGCGGCTACGTCTGCCTCGGCCGCGGACAGCACCGGCTCGGCAGCTGATCCGGCCACGGTGCGTCAGCCCTGCCCCGGCTCGTCTTCCACGCACAGGCAGAACGGATGGCCAGCCGGATCCGCGTACACCCGGAAATGGTCACCCGGCTGGACGTCGTACTTCGTCGCCCCCGCGGCCAGCACCCGCGCCTCGGCCGCGTCCGGGTCGTTGACGAAGAAGTCCAGGTGCATCTGCATCGACGAGGCCCGGTCGGGCCAGGCCGGCGGCTGGTAGCCGGGTGCTTCCTGGAAGTCGATCCGGGTCCCGGGGGCCTGCATGGTGGCCCAGCCGTCGTCGTGGTACGTCACCTTGCCGCCGGTTATCCGGGCGTAGAACGCGGCCAGGGCGCCCGCATCCGGGCAGTCGAGAGCGACCGAGATCAGCTTGATCGAGTCTGACATGACCCTCAGGCTAATCCCGCGATGGCCTTCGCCCGGGCCGCCGGGCGCCGGCGGCCTGATCAGCCGCCCTGGCCGGGCGGCCGGAACGCCGAGGTCAGCTCCCGGGCCCGGGCGAGCGCGCCGGTGAGCTGGTCCTGGGTGAGCAGTTCCCGGGTCTCGTTGTGCTTGAACGCCCCGCTGCTGGTCACCGCGAGGCTTACCGCGGCCGCGCTGACCGAGTCCGGCACGTCCACGATGGCCAGCCCGTCGCGGTCCCCGAGCATCCAGTAGATGGACTCCAGCGTGCCGCCGACCGACTCGACCACGTGCCGGGCCACGGCGGTCCGGTCCTCCGGATGGTCGATCAGCCGTGCCCAGGCCTCGCTGGTGTAAGAGAAGAACATCGCGTACTTGGCCATGGGGTCCCCCCGATTCTGTAACCCTCTGTGAGCCATTACTCACGCTACTAACCCCGGCCCTGATCGTCCAGGTTCCGCCTGTAGGGTCGTGCTCATGAGCGTGTATGACTTCCAGGTCAAGACGGCCGACGGCGGCATCCAGGAACTGCGGGACTACACGGGCCAGCCGCTGCTGATCGTCAATGTGGCGAGCAAGTGCGGGCTGACCCCGCAGTACGCGGGCCTGGAGGCGCTGTACCGCGACACCAAAGACCGCGGCCTGCGGGTTCTCGGCTTCCCGTGCAACCAGTTCGGCGGGCAGGAACCCGGCACCGATGCGGAAATCCAGGAGTTCTGCAGCAGCAACTATTCGGTCACTTTCCCGGTCTTCGGGAAGATCGACGTCAACGGCGACCAGGCGGACCCGCTCTACGTCTACCTGCGCACCGCGGCCCCGGGCGACTTCGGCCCGGCCCATGGCCTGCTCTACGAGCACGTCAAGAACACCAGGCCCGAGTCGGTCGGCACCGACGAGATCAAATGGAACTTCACCAAGTTCCTGATCGACCGGGACGGGAACGTGATCCGCCGGTACGAGCCCAGCGTCACTCCCGAGGAAATCCGCGCTGACCTGGATGAATATCTAGATATTACAGTCCGCTGACCAGGCGGCAAATCCCGCACTTTTAAGTGCGGCGTACTGGGAATATACGGCGCAGCTTAAATAAGGGTACGCCGGGCCATAATTAAGCCTTTCCCTACAGGAATCCCAGCGATCGCACAGCATGCCGGCCGACATTGGCATGGTGACCTCCTCTGGCTGGGCGCCTTCTTCAGGCGAATTGTCGGAAATAGCAGTCGGTGTCCAGGTCGAATTGGTCGTCCCGGTCCGGGACGAGGAGCGCGGCCTGTCCCGCAGCATCCGCCGGCTCGACGCCTACCTGCACGACCGCTTCCCGTTCCGCACCCGCATCACGATCGCGGACAACGGCAGCACCGACCGCACCTGGCCGGAAGCCCTGGCCCTCGAAGCCGATCTGGAACTGGTCCGCGCCGTCCGGCTGGACCGGCCCGGCCGGGGCGGGGCGTTGCGGTGCATCTGGTCGCGCAGCGACGCCGCTGTCCTGGGTTACATGGATGTCGATCTGTCCACCGGCCTGAACGCGCTGCTGCCGCTGCTGGCGCCGCTGCTGTCCGGGCACAGCGACATCGCGATCGGCTCGTGTCCATGCCGGACAAGTGGGAGTACCCCTGGTACGCCGCATGGGACCTGGCCTTCCACTGCATCCCGCTGGCCATGGTCGACCCGGACTTCGCCAAGAACCAGATCGACCTGATGCTGTCCCAGGCCTATCTGCACCCGACCGGGCAGATGCCCGCCTACGAGTGGAACTTCGGCGACGTGAACCCTCCGGTGCACGCCTTCGCCACGCTGTTCCTGGAAAACCTGGAAGCCAACCGTGGCGAGGTGGACCTGCCCTTCATGCAGGAGTGCTTCGCCCGGCTGCTGCTGAACTTCACCTGGTGGGTGAACCGGAAGGACCCCAGCGGCCACAACGTGTTCGAGGGCGGCTTCCTCGGCCTGGACAACATCGGGGTGTTCGACCGCAGCGCCGCGCTGCCCACCGGGGGCCGCCTGGAGCAGGCGGACGGGACCGCCTGGATGGCGATGTTCAGCCAGAACATGCTCGAACTGGCCCTGGGCCTGCTGCGGCACGACGAAACCTACGAAGAGTTCGTGCTCAAGTTCGTCGAGCGCTTCTTCTGGATCGCCGCCGCTATGGACCCGGTCGGCGAGCACCCCGACGAGATGTGGGACGAGGAAGACGGGTTCTTCTACGACGTGCTGCGGATGCCCGACGGCACCGGCACCCGGATCAAGGTGCGCTCGATGGTGGGCCTGCTGCCGCTGTGCGCCACCACGGTGATCGAAGCCGACGTGATCGAGCGCTTCCCGGAGATCGCCGGGCGGGTCCGGACCTTCCTGGAGCGCAACCGCGACCTGCTGGCCAACATCGCCGACCCACTGCTACCCGGTGTGCACGGCCGCCGCCTGCTGTCCCTGGTCAACGAGGAAAAGCTGCGCCGCATCCTGGCCCGGATGCTCGACGAGGACCGGTTCCTGGGCCCGCACGGCATCCGCTCGATATCCCGCTGGCACCAGGACCACCCGTACACGTTCGACGTGGCCGGGCAGCTGCAGGAGGTGCGGTACGAGCCGGCCGAGTCGGCCAGCGGCATGTTCGGCGGCAACTCCAACTGGCGCGGGCCGGTGTGGTTCCCGGTGAACCTGCTGCTGATCCGCGCCCTGCTGCAGCACTACCGGTACTACGGCAACGAGCTCAAGGTCGAATGCCCGACCGGGTCTGGCACGATGATGACCCTGTTCGAGGTGGCCCAGGAACTATCCCGCCGCCTGGTCAGCACGTTCCTGCGGGACGAGGCGGGCCACCGCCCGGTCTATGGCGGAAGCAAGCTCTTCCAGGAGGACCCACACTGGCGGGACCACCTGCTGTTCTACGAGTACTTCCACGGTGACAACGGGGCCGGGCTCGGCGCGTCACACCAGACTGGCTGGACCGGCCTGGTGGCCCGGCTGATCCAGAGCCTCGGCCAGTTCGACGCGGCCGCGGTGCTGGACGACCCGCACTGGCCGATGGCCCGCCCCTACCGCCGCCTGGTCAGTGCAGCGCGGCCAGCAGTTCGCCATACGCGCTGACGTAGCGCTGCACGTCGGCCCGGGTGGCGGGTACCGGCACGGTCGGGCCTGCGCCGGGCAGGGCTTCCCAGATGCCCCGGTTGGCCAGCCAGATCCGGATGAGCCGGGTGAGCAAAGGGTCGGTCAGCGCGTGCGCCTCGGCGCCGGTACGCGGCTGCGGCCCATACCACTGGCCGGAGCGGGGGCCGAGCCGGATCACGGTCCAGGGCAGCCCGGCCGAGCTGATGGCGGCCTCGATACCGTCGGCCAGTTCCGCGCCGAGGGCGCTGGTGTGCGCGTAGGCCTCCGGGACCAGCACCCGGGTCAGGGCGGCCTGGGCCGCCGCGGCGGACAGCGGGTTGCCGAACAGCGTGCCACCGGTGGCCACGTTCCGCGTCACGTCGAGTTCCGGGCCCAGCGCCGCGGTGACGCCGTAGGCACCCATTGGCACGCCACCGGCCACCGCCTTGCCGATCGTGACGATGTCCGGTTCCAGCTGCCATAGCCCGGTCGCCCCGCCCGGCCCGACGACATGGGTGTGCGTCTCGTCGATAGCCAGCAGGGTGCCGAATTCCCGGGTCAGCGCGCGGAGAGTGGCGTGCCAGCCCGGCTCGGGCGGCAGCAGGTGCACGAAGTTCGTCAGGGCCGGCTCGGTCAGCACCAGGGCCACATCGCCCGGTTCGAGCGCCGCGCGCAGCGTCCCGGGATCGTTGAACTGGGCGATCCGTACCCGGCCGGTCACCCCCTTGGACAGGCCGCGCTGGACCGGCCGGGCCTGGCCATCCTCGATGTTGACCAGCCCTTCCTCGAAGTGGCCGTGGTAGTGCCCCTGGAACAGGACGATGACCTGGCGGCCGGTAACAGCCCGGGCCAGCCGGATCGCCTCGATGTTGGCCTGGGTGGCGGACAGGGTGAACTGCCACTGCCCGACCGGGTAGCGGCGGGAGAGTTCCTCGGCCACCGCCACCGCGGCTTTGGTCGGCAGCAGGAACATGGTGGACCGGGCGGCCTGGGTGATGATCGCGGCCACGATGTCCGGGTTCGCGTGCCCGCAGAACATGGCCATGTCCGAGGCGTTGAAGTCGACGTAGCTGAACCCATCGAGGTCGGTAAACGAGGATCCAGCGCCGTGGTCGACGTACACCGGCTGGTCGTTGTCGGAGGCCATCCAGGCCATTGGCAGGCCGTTCGGCATGTGCGCGCGGGCGCGGCCGATCATGGCCAGCGTGCCAGGCCGGTCCGCCCGGAACCGGTCCAGTTCCCGCGCGTGCAGGTCAGCGATCCGGGCGCGGTCCAGATTCCCCGCCGCTGTCACACCTGGATGGTATCCAGGTCCGCATCGACGACACGGCCCGCGGGGCAGCTAGCCGGGCCGGCCCGGGACCGGTACATTCGGCTTCATGTTCGAACCGGCCGGGCTGCTCGATGGGCTGAACGAAGATCAGTGCCAAGCCGTCACCCACCAGGGCGGGCCGCTGCTGGTGCTGGCCGGGGCGGGCACCGGCAAGACCCGGACGCTGGTCGCCCGGGCCACCTGGCTGCGCGCCCAGGGCGTGCCAGCCAGCCGGATCCTGCTGCTGACGTTCACCCGGCGGGCCGCCGACGACATGCTGGCCCGGGTCACCCCGGCCAGGGCGGCCCCCGCCGACCGGGTCTGCGGCGGCACGTTCCACGCGGTCGCGCACCAGATCATCCGGGCGCACGCCGAGTCGTTCTCGCTGCCGCCCGCGTTCAGCGTGATCGATCCGCCTGACGTGACCGATCTGATGGACGCGGCCCGGGCCGAGCACGGCCTGGTCGGCACCCAGCGCCGCGCGCCGCGCGCGGCCACCTGTGCGGACATCTACACCCGGTGCGTGAACACGCACGCCACGGTCAAGCAGGTCACCACGGCCAGCTTCCCGTGGGCCGTGGAGTACGAGGCCGAGCTGGGCAGCCTGTTCCGCGGGTACGTCGCGCACAAGCGGCAGCACGGCCTGGTCGACTTCGACGACCTGCTGCTGCTGTGGCGGGCCGCGCTGGCCGACCCGGCCGCCGGGCCGGTACTGCGCGGCATGTTCGACGCCGTGCTGGTGGACGAGTACCAGGACGTGAACGCCGTGCAGGCCGACATCGTCCAGCTGCTCCGGCCGGACGGCGAGGGGCTGACCTGCGTGGGCGACGACGCGCAGGCGATTTACGCGTTCCGCGGCGCGGACCCGGCGCACCTGCGCGAGCTTGCCGGGCACTATCCGGATCTCGCCGTTGTCCGGCTGGGCCGGAACTACCGGTCCAAGACCGCCGTGCTGACCCTGGCCAACACGGTGCGGCCGCAGTCGCCGGGCCTGGAACTGGCGCTGACCTCGGACCGTGGCCCGGGCAGCCGCCCGCAACTGGTCCGCTGTCACGACGAGGCCACCCAGGCCCGGGAGATCTGCGCCCGGGTGCTGGCCGCGCACGAGGCGGGCGTGGACCTGCGCGAACAGGCCGTGCTGATGCGTGCGGCCGGGCACAGCGACGTGCTGGAAGTGGAGCTGTCGGTGCGCGGCATCCCGTTCATCAAGTACGGCGGGCTGCGCTTCACCGAAGCCGCGCATGTGAAGGACTTCCTGGCCGCGGCGCGGGTGGTGGCCAACCCGGCCGACGACATCGCCTGGTTCCGGGTGCTCCGGCTGCATGAGGGCGTTGGGCCGGTGCACGCCGGCCGGGTGGTCGACACGCTGCGGCTCGGGGAGACGGACCCGCTCAGCCGCTGGGCGGAGGCGGCGGCCGCGATTCCGGCCAAGTACCGCGAAGCGGTGACCGCCACGCTGTCGGCACTGGCCGGCGCGGCGGCGCTGGAAAAGACGGCGGACCGGGCGACCGCGATCCTGGCGGCGCTGGATGCCCCGCTGCGCGGCAGATACCCGGATGCTGGCGTTCGGCTAAATGATCTCCAGCGGCTGGCGGACGCGGCGGCCACCCGGCCGTCGCTGCATGATGCGCTCGTGGAGCTGGCCCTTGACCCGCCGGTGTCGGCGTCGGACCTGGCCGGGCCGCCGCGGCTGGACGAGGACTACCTGATCCTGTCCACCATCCACTCGGCCAAGGGGCTGGAGTGGCCGGTGGTGCATCTGATGCATTTGGTGGATGGGGCGGTGCCCAGTGACATGGCGCTCGGCAGCCCGGAAGGGCTGGCCGAGGAGCGGCGGCTGTTCTACGTGGCGGTCACCCGGGCCCGGGACGAGCTGTACATGTACGCGCCGCTGCGTATGCACCTGCACCGGATGTCCGCCGACGACCGGCATGGGTATGCGCAGCTGACCCGGTTCCTCAGCCCGGCGGCGCAGGCGGTGTGCGAGCCGGTAGACGCCACGCCGCCGGAGCCGGTGCTGCCCACGATCGGGCCGCTGTCCGCCACCGTTGACGCGGCGCTCGACTCGCTGTTCGGCCCGGCCTAGATGTCTAGATGTCCGCGGCGTCCCAGCCTTTGACCACCAGGCCGTGCAGGTAGGCGGCCTGGCCGGCGTGCTGCAGGTCGTCCGAGATCACGCTGACCAGCCGGACGCCCAGGGTGACCGGCGGGACCCAGGCCCGGTCTACCACGCGGTCGAGGTCCGGCTCGGTGAGGCCTTCGACGTAGCTGACCGTGTTGCGGTACACGGCGTCGTGGTACCCGGTCAGCAGCCGGGCCGAGACCCGGCAGGCCGCGACCTGCTCGGAACTGTGCCCGTAACCGGTGTCGCCCGGCGGGTAGGGCAGCGCGAACCGGTCCGCCCAGCCCTGCGCCGTCCAGGCCTGCTCGGTGCCGGCCACGGCGGCCACGTGATCGTCCTGGATCCTGGTCAGGTGCCAGACCAGCCAGGCCACCGAGTTGGCCTGCCCGGCCGGGCGGAACGCGAGCTGGTCTTCGGTCAGCCCGCCGCATACGTCGTGCACCACGCCGCGGACCCGGCCGAACGCGTCGGTCAGCAGATCACCCAGGGTCATCCAGTTCCTCGCTTTCTTGCCGCTACAGCAGCCCGCGCACCAGGCGGCGCGGCCGGGCCAGCCCGTACCGGTGCCGGGCCATCCCGGCCCACGGGTCGCCCGTGCTGGCCAGCTGGTCCAGCCGGGCCGCGATGGTCCGGATGGTCACGCCGCGCGGGCTGAGCTGCGGGTCGGCGACTTCGTCCCAGTGCAGTGGCACCGCCACCGGAGCGGCCGGGTGGGCCCGGACCGAGTACGGCGCGACCGCGGTCTGTGCGTACCCGTTGCGCATGATGTCCGCGTAGATGCGGTCGCCGCGGGCCGCCTTGCGCGGCTCGACGGTGACCAGGCCGGGCTCGGCCGCGGCCAGCACCATGGCCACCTGGCGGGCGAACTCGCGCACGGTGTCGAAATCCTCCTGGGGATTCAGCATGACCTCGACATGCAGCCCCCGGCTCCCGGTCGTCTTCACAAACGAGGTCAGCCCCAGGTCGTCGGCCAGGATGGCGCGCAGCCGCAGCGCCACCGTGCGCACGTCGTTGAACCGGTCGTCGCCGGGCGGGTCCAGGTCGAAGATCAGCTGGTCCGGCTGGTGCAGCGCGCCGGTCCGGCTGAGCAGCGCGTGCAGCTCGATGCTGGCCTGGTTGGCCAGGTAGACCAGGTCGGCTGGCTTCTCGGCCAGCACCTGGCACAGTTCGCCACCCGCCTTGTCCACCTCGGCCCGCGGGATCCAGTCCGGGAAGTGCCGGCCCACGTTCTTCTGGAAGATCCGCTCGCCGGTGATGCCCTCCGGGTAGCGGGCCAGCGACAGCGGCCGGTCCCGCAGGTAGGGCAGCATCACGCCGGCGATCTCCTGGTAGTACCGGATCAAGTCGCCCTTGGTGATGCCGTCGGCGGGGAAGAGCACCTTGCCGGTGTTGGACAGTGGGACGGTCTGCCGTCCCACCCGCAACTGCTCGCGAGCCGCGGTGTCAGCCATCGTCTTGCGGCACCTCCTTGATCACCTCTTTGGCGCTCTTGTCCCGGCGCAGCCCCTGGAACCGGGGGTGGCGCAGCTCGCCGGCGGTGGTCCACTCGCTGAACCCGACCTGCCCGACCAGTTGCGGCTGGGTCCAGTGCACGCCGTGCGGGCGGGGCAGCTCGCCCCGGGTGAACGGTGGCTTGTCCTGCTCCAGCTTGGCCAGCTCGTCGTGCAGCACACGGAGCGTGGCCGTGTTGAAGCCGGTGCCCACCTTGCCCGCATAGACCAGGTCATCGCCGTCGTAATAGCCGATCAGCAGCGCGCCGAAGCCGATCCGGGTGCCCTGCGGGTCGGTGAACCCGCCGATCACGAACTCCTGGTTGTTCTCGCACTTGAACTTCAGCCAGTCCTTGGTCCGGCCAGCCCGGTACGGCGCGTCGGCCCGCTTGGCGATCAGCCCCTCCCAGCCCTGGCGGCAGGCCTCCACGTAGTACTGCTCGCCGTCACGCACCCGGTGCTCGACGAACGTCAGCGGGCCGCCCCACCGCAGCAGGTCGCGCAGGTGCTGCTTGCGTTCCAGCAGTGGCAGCGGGCGCAGGTCGGTGCCGTCCGCCCACAGCACGTCGAAGATGTAGTAGGTCACCGGCACCTTGCGCAGCAGCTCCGGGCCTGGGTGGGCGACGCCCAGCCGCTGCTGCAGCTGGGCGAACTTGGTCTGCCCGTCCTCGAACGCGACCACCTCACCGTCCACGATGAAGTCGGTGGCCGACTGGCCGGCCAGCGCGTCGGGCAGCTCCGGGTAGGTGCTGCTGACCACCTTCCGGTTCCGGGTCTCCAGCCGGAGGTCCGCGCCGTCCCGGAACGTCAGGCACCGCTCGCCGTCCAGCTTGCGCTCGTAGATCCAGGCCGGGTCGGAGAACCGCTCCCTGGTCAGCGTGGCCAGCTCCGGATCCAACCAATCCGGCTGCCGGTCCGGTCCGCCCATCCGGGTCACCTCCGCTCGTTGCCGTCAAGGACAGCGTCTCATCCGGCGCTGACCGTCTCTTGACAGCATCCGCCCCGCACAGCAAGCAGCCCTGGCTGGCTGGAAGGTGAAGTTGAGGCGGCATCCGGCGCGGCGTAAAAACGGGCCTGTTCAACGGCCCGCGGACGAGGTAAAACCACGGTAAAACTAGGCGTGCTGCGGGACCGGATCACCCCCGAGTCGGTCCCGCAGCACCTCGCACCGCATCAGCGCGGTGACTTTGTGGCTGCCGGCGACCACAAAGTCACCGCACTGATGTTTTTACCGCTTACGGCGAATCGTGGCCGGTGTCCCGATCGTCAGCTGGGTCGGTGCCGGACCTGAGCGGTGTGTCACCCCGCCCGACGCCGGACGGCCCGCCGCCGCCCGGCGGAACGGGCGGCGGCACGTCCTGGTGCTCGGCCTCGGCGTGCTGCCAGTCCTTTTGGCCGCCAGGTACTCGTCCGCTTCTTGGACGTCCGCCCCCTGCCGCCGGGTCCGGTACGTGCTGTACAGCGGCCACCCCGCGAAGATCAGGAAGATGAGGAGGGCGACGCCGATGACAATCCAGATGATCGGGTTCAACGAATGTTCCTCCGGCCGCTCGAAAGTAGGCAGCCCAAGACCCAGTTTTCCACCGGATCTTGATCATCGAATCGCGACCCTGGGGCAGGCCGCAGCCGCGCCTGTTCAGTGCGAGTCGCGGGTTACCTCGTGGCCGGACGAACCGGCCAGGAAATCGAGGTCGGCGCCGCGGTCGGCCTGCATGACGTGGTCGATGTACAGCCGCTCCCAGCCGCGCGTGGGCGCGGGCAGGGCCGCCAGCATCGGCTCCGCCGGGGACCGGAGGGCCAGCTCGGCCGCGGGCAGGTCGATATCCAGCCGCCGGCCGGGCACATCCAGCACGATCGGGTCCCCGTCCCGGACCAGCGCCAGCGGCCCGCCCGCCGCGCCCTCCGGCACCACATGCAGCACGACCGTGCCGTACGCGGTGCCGCTCATCCGGGCATCACTCACCCGCACCATGTCGCGCACGCCGCGGGCCAGCAGCTTGGCGGGCAGCGGCATGTTGCCCACCTCGGGCATGCCCGGGTAGCCGCGCGGCCCGCAGCCGCGCAGCACCAGCACGCTGGACTCGTCCACGTCCAGGTCCGGGTCGTCCAGCCGGTGCCGCAGGTTCTCGATGCTGTCGAACACCACCGCCCGGCCGCGGTGCCGGAGCAGTTCCGGCGAGGCGGCCGCGGGCTTGATGACGGCGCCACCCGGGGCCAGCGTGCCGCGCAGTACCGCGATGCCCGCCTGGTCGAGCAGCGGGTCGGTGCGCGGCCGGATCACCGCCTCGTCCCAGATCCGGGCCTCGCCGATCTGCCCGGTGAGCGGCTCCCCGGTCACCGTGACCGCGGCCGGGTCGAGCAGGTCGGCCACCTCGCGAAGCACCGCCAGCAGGCCGCCGGCCCGGAAGAAGTCATCCATCAGGTGCTGGCCCGCCGGGGCCAGATCGACCAGCAGCGGCACCGCCGACCCGATCTTGTCAAAGTCATCCAGCGTGAGGTCCACACCGGCCCGGCCAGCGATGGCCAGCAGATGCACCACCGCATTCGTCGAGCCGCCGATGGCCGCCAGCGCGACGATAGCGTTATGAAAAGAAGCCCTGGTCAGAACCGTTCGACGGGCGCCGGCCGGCGTGCACGAGCTGGACCGCTAGCCGGCCGGAGCGGTGCGCCGCCTCCAGCAGCCGGCTGTCCGGGGCCGGGGTGCCGGCCACGCCGGGCAGCGTCATGCCCAGCGCCTCGGCCATGCAGGCCATGGTGGACGCGGTGCCCATCGTGTTGCAGTGCCCCTTGCTGCGGATCATCGCCGACTCCGAGGCCAGGAAGTCTTCCTCGGACAGGGTGCCTGCCCGGACCTCTTCGGACAGCCGCCACACGTCGGTGCCGCAGCCCAGCGCGGTGCCACGGAAGTGACCGGTGAGCATCGGGCCGCCGGGTACCACCACGGCGGGCAGGTCGACCGAGGCGGCCGCCATGAGCAGCGCCGGGATGGTCTTGTCGCAGCCGCCGAGCAGCACCACGCCGTCCACCGGGTTGGCCCGGATCATCTCTTCCGCGGCCATGGCGGCCAGGTTGCGCCAGAGCATCGCGGTCGGCCGGACCTGAGTCTCGCCCAGCGACATCACCGGCATGTCATGCGGGATGCCGCCCGCCGCCCAGACGCCCGCCTGCACGCTGGCCGACACCTCGTTCAGGTGCTTGTTGCACGGGCTGAGGTCGGAGGCGGTGTTGGCGATGGCGATGTGTGGCCGCTCGCCGAACGCCTCGCCGGGCAGGCCGCGGCGCATCCAGGCGCGGTGGATGTAGGAACCGCGGTCCGGGCCGGCGTACCACTGGGCATTTCGGTATGGGGGCATGATCGGCAGGCTAACCCGCGGTGGCCGGGCCGGACTACGCCGAGGCGCAGCGGATGCAGGTCCGGGCGGCTGGGCGGGCAGCCAGCCGGGCCGGGGCGATCGGCCGGCCACACCGCTCGCAGCGGCTGTAGCTGCCCTGGTCAAGCCGGCTGAGCGCCTGGTCCAGGTCGGCCAGGTGCTGCTCAGCCTGGCCGAGCAGCGCGGCCAGCTGGGCCCGCTCGAACGCGATGGTGGCGCCCTCCGGGTCGTGCTCGTCGTCGGTGGCGACCAGCGCGGATGAGTTGACGATGCCGTCGAAATCCCGGCGCAGCGCGGCCATCCGGTCCAGGGTCGCGGCCCGTTCGGCGGCCAGCGCGGCGCGGATCTCCGCGTCCTGGCTCATGTGACCGGGGCGGCCCCGGTGCTGGCCTGGGCGGTGCCCGCCGGGGCGGCGGCGGCCGGGGCCGGGCCGGCTGGGGGCTGCTGGGCGGCGGCGCTCTCGTGCAGGTCGTGCAGGGCCTGCGCGGTGCGCAGCGAGGTGTCCAGGGCCAGTTCCCGGGGCTCTTCCGCACCGCGGAGCACGGCCTGGATGTGCCGGATGGCCGCGGCGAACGGCTGCTCCGGGCCGGCTGCCGGATAGCTGCGCGGCGGCTTGCCCGGCACCACGACCTGGAAGGTGTCGGCCGCCCGGGGGTGGTAGGGGGCGGTGATGTTGATCTGCCCACCGGTGCCCAGCAGTCGGCCGAACGTGTCGTCCGCGCGGCGGAACCCGCAGGACAGCAGCAGCCGCTTGCCGCCCGGGAAGCCCAGGCTGCCCTGGGTTTCCACGTCCACCCCGTCGCCGCCCTCGATGGAAGCCGCCCAGGCCGACTCGTGCGGGGCGGTGATCAGCTCGCCGGCCAGCCGGACCGGGTAGCAGCCGACGTCGTTCAGCGCGCCGCCGGCCAGGCCGCGGCGCAGCCGGATGTCGTCCGGCCTGGTCAGCTCGAAGTGGAAGTTGGCCTGGACCTCGCAGAGTTCGCCGATGACACCGTCCGCGAGCATGCTGTGCAGCTGCCCCATCTGAGCCTGGAATGGGAAGACGAACGCCTCCCAGAGCAGCGTCCCGGTCTGCTGGGCGACCGCCAGTACCTGCCGGGTCTCGGCCAGCGTGCCGCACAGCGGCTTCTCGCAGAGCACCGGCTTGCCCGCGCGCAGCGCCTTGATCGTCCACTCGGCGTGCAGGCTGTTCGGCAGCGGCAGGTAGATCACGTCCACGCCGGGGTCGTCGAGCAGCGCCCGGTAGCCCTGGACGGCCCGGCCGATGCCCTGCCTGGCGGCGTACTCCTCGGCCCGGGCCAGGTCCCGGCCGGCCACCACGGCGGCGGTGCCTCCGGCCTCGCGAAGCGCGGGCAGGAACTGCTTGCGCGCGATGCCGGCCGTGCCCATGATGCCCCAGCGGATCTCACCCGTCCCTGCCATCTCCTCACCGTAGACCGCCCGGCTGATCTCGCCTGCGGCAGGTCAGCCACGTAGCCTGAAGCCTCCGGTGCCGGGAACGGCGCGCTCGCTCCCCCTAAGTGAGGCAGACGATGGCGGTGGTATTCGGTGGCGTGGGCGTGGCCCTGGTCACCCTGTTCGGCCCGGACGGCGAAATCGACCCGGTCGCGACCGGCAAGCACGCGGCCGACCTGGCCAGCCGTGGCGTGACCGGCGTGCTGGTGTGCGGCACCACCGCGGAGGCGGCCACGCTGACCGAGGCGGAGCGGGTGATGCTGATCGAGGCGGTGCGCGCCGCGCTGCCCGAGGACGTGCCGGTGATCGCCGGGACCGGCGCCCCGTCCGCCCGGCAGGCCGTGACGCTGACCAAGATGGCCGCCGCCGCGGGCGCTGACGCCATGCTGACCTGGTGCCCGGTCAGCGCGGCCGGGCCGGTCAGCGCGGGCGCGCTGGCTGTGTTCTATGCCGATATCGCCGCCGCGGCCGGGGACCGTCCGGTGCTGGCCTACCACAACCCGTTCCTCACCTGCGCCGACATCCCGGTGGACGCGCTCGGTGCGCTGCCGGTGGCCGGCCTCAAGGACTCCTCGGGCCGGCCGGGCCGGCTGCTGGACGAGCTGACCAGCTACTCCGGGGCCACCTACGTCGGCTCGGCCAGCTTCCTGGCCCTGGCCGGGCCGCTGGGCGCGGCCGGCGGCCTGCTGGCCCTGGCCAACCTGGCGCCGGAGGGGTGCGTCGCCGCATTCGGCGGTGACGTCGCCGCCCAGCGTGACCTGGCCGGGCAGCACCTGGCCCTGGCCCGGGGTGGCATTCCGCAGCTCAAGCGGATGCTGGCCGAGGCGGCCGGGCTGTCGCCGGTCTGCCGGATCTGGTAGCGGCCGCCCGTGACGCGGGGGGTGACCGGGCTGCGCCGCGGGCTGGCGGTCCCGCCGTTCGCCGCCGACCCGGCTGACATCATCGGCCTCGGGCTGGCCGCCGAGCAGGGCGGGTTCGACGGCTTCTTCCTCTGGGACCACCTGGTGCACGACGACACCGGCGACGGGCCGCCGGTGCTGGACCCGTGGACGCTGCTGGCCGTGCTGGCCAGCCAGACATCGCGGATCCGGCTGGGCACGGTGATCACCCCGGTGCCGCGGCGGCGGCCGTGGCAGCTGGCCAAGGAAACGGTCACCGTGGACCGGCTGAGCAACGGGCGGCTGATCCTCGGCGTCGGCCTCGGCTCGCCGCCCTATGCCGACTTCGGCATCTTCCACGAGCCGGTCAGCAACCGGGTCCGGGCCGAACTGCTCGACGAGGGGCTCGAGGTGCTAACCGGGCTATGGACCGGGGATCGGTTCGCGTTCAGCGGTGAGCACTTCACCATCGAGCCGGTCCGGTTCCGCCCAGTGCCGGTGCAGCAGCCGCGTATCCCGATCTGGGTTGGTGGCGTGCTGCCCGCCGTCGGTCCGGTGCGGCGCGCCTGCCGGTGGGACGGGATGGTGCCGCTGACCTGGCACGGTGACGGGCTGGACCGGCCGTCGCCCGAGGAGATCGCCGCGGTCCGCGACCAGGCTCAGCTGGCCCGGGGCAGCGCCGCCGGGTTCGACCTGGTGGTCTGGGCCGGCCTGGAGCAAGAGCCGGGCGAGGTGGCCGGGCTGGCGCCGGACTACGAGGCGGCCGGGACCACCTGGTGGGTGGAGTCCGCGCGGTCCGGCTCCGGCTGGCTGGACGAGGCCATCGAGCGGGTAGCCCGCGGCCGCTGAAGCCGAGACGGCCGGCGCGCCCCCGCGCGCCGGCCGACCCGGGAACCGCGGCCTTACTGGGTGCTGATCAGTTCCGGCTCCGATTCGGTGGTGGCTGCCGGGGCCGGGGTGGGCAGGTGGCGCAGCGTCAGGTAGCTGATCACCACACCGGCCAGGATGAGCGCGATCGTGAGGACCAGGCCGGCGTGGTAACCGTCCAGGTAGGCCGACGGAGCCGGCACCCCGTGGCTCAGCGCCACACCCTGGCGCGAGCGCAGCACCGCGCCGATCACCGTGATGCCGAGCAGCCCGGCCAGCTCACGGGAGTTGTTCAGCAGCGCCGACGCCATGCCGGCCCGCTGCTGCGGCACGGCACCCAGCGCCGCGTTGGTCAGCGGCGCGTTCATCAGGCCCGAGCCGGCGCCGAACAGGACGAAGCCGGGCATCAGCGCGCCGAGCGAGGTGTGCTGGCCGAGGCGCCAGAACAGGTACAAGCCGATCGCGTTGAGCACCAGGCCGGACGCGACGATCCGGTGCGTGCCGAACCGGGCGGCCAGCGGTCCGCTGATGGGGGAGAACGCGGCCACGCACAGCGCCATCGGGACGAACGCCAGCCCGGCCTTGGTCGGCGAGAACCCGACCACGTCCTGCAGGTACAGCGAGGTGAAGAAGTAGATGCCGAAGATGCCGAACGCCCACACCATCGTGGTGCCGATCCAGCCCCAGTGCACGTGCTGGCTGATCAGGCCGCCGATCAGCGGGCCGAAGGCCAGCGCCAGTGCGCCGATCGCGGCCCAGATCCCGATGGCCTGGGTGCGCTCCCGGCGGTCATCGAACGTGGCCACGATGATGGCCAGCGTGGTCGGCACCATCAGCGCCGCGCCCAGGCCCTGCACCAGCCGGGCCGCGATCAGCACCGTACCGCGAACAACAGCCCGGCGGCGCTGGCGGTCACCGAAGTCGCGCTGGAGGTGCTGCACCGCGCCGGCTTCGACGCCAAGTACGCCAGCACGGTGGCCCGCAACGGGCTATGGACCGCGCTGACCCTGGCCATGAGCGAGCCCGGCCGCACGGCGGCGCTGGCGTCGATGAGCGAGGCGGAGCGGGTGGAACATCAGCGGCTGGCCATGATCCGGCTGGCGTCGCTGCCGCCGGGCCAGTACCCGCGGCTGGTCGAGGCGGCCGTCCCGATGACCGCCTGCGACGACCCTGACTTCCACTACCGGCCCGGCATCGACCTGTTCATCGACGGCGTCCGCGCAATGGCCAGCCGGCCAGACGCCGCCGCCGGCAACTAGCGGCCGGGCACCCACATGTCACCCCGCAGCACGGAGATTTGTCAGGCTTTGCCCGTTATGTTCCGGTGCTCCGGAGTGACAAGTGCTCCGGGGTGAAAAGTGCGGGAAGAATCCCGGGCCTAGCCGCCGGGCGTACCGGCCTGGGCAAGCTCGGCCAGGTGCTTGAGCGAGTTGCTGAGATGGTCCGGGCCGAAGGGCGGGAAGTGGAGGTACTCCCGGATGGACGGCGGCACGGCCGACCAGTCGTAGGTGAGCGTGACCTCAGTCTCGGACGGGCCGAGCGGTGCCAGGTCGTAACGCCAGATCCAGCCTCCGAACTCCAGGTCACCGTCGTTATTGCGGTACCCCGGCCGCCAGCCGATGGCGCGCGGCGGGTCGAGCACCCGGACCTCGTTGGCCATCTGGTAGTTACCGTCTGGATGGTTGGGGTGGTACATGTCTACCCGGAAAATCTGCCCCACCTCGGTCAGTGGCACCTGGTCGGCAGCTTCCACAACCCAGCCGGTGCCGTCGATCGCAGAATGGCTCGCCGGGTCGGCCAGCACGGCGAACACCCTCGCGGCGGGCACGGCGACCGTCAGGGTGGCGCTCACGTTCTCCTGGTCCACGGTGGGCACGCTCCTTGTCATCTCATCCCGGGCCGCCCGCAGACGCGGAAGGGGGACGGTCCCAGCATGCAGACGACGCGGCGAGGCGCAACTCACCGGTCGGGTGGGCCGATGCCACCGCTACCCCGATGCCCTCGCGTAGGTCGGCCAGCTGGCGGCTCACCGGCCGGACCGGGCATTTGGTATATCCGCTGGTTAGTTCGGGTATACCTGTTGTTTACCGGGCGGTAACACGCGCGCCCCACAGGATGGCTGGTCAGCGCCGGGCCAGGAGGTGGCCGATGGGTCAGGTACAGGGGATGGTGCCACCCGGCGGCGGGCGGACTGGGACGTCTGGCGGGCAGCCTCGGCCGCCTGGCGGGCGGGTTGGGCTGGTGCTGGGGGCGGGCGGCGTGGTCGGGGCGGCCTGGATGACGGGTGCGCTGCAGGCGGTTCAGGACCGGCTGCCGGTGGCGATCAACGATGTCGACCTGATCGTGGGCACCAGCGCGGGCAGCGTGCTGGCGGCGGCGCTGCGCTGCGGGGTCAGCCTGGACGAGATGATCGCGCTGCAGCGCGGTGACGAGGTCCGCTGGCTGCGTGAGGCCGGGGTGGGCGACCTGGATGAGGGGCCGCTGCCGCCGCGGCCACAGTGGCGGGCCGGGTCGCCCCGGCTGATCCTGCACACGCTGCGGGCCCCGCACCGGGTGCATCCGGGCGTCGGCGCCAGCGCGTGGCTGCCCCGCGGCCGGGCCCGGCACGAGACGCTGCACGCGATGGTGCAGGCGCTGCAGCAGCACGCGCCGCGGCCGGTGACCGGCTGGGTGGACACCCCGACCTGGATCGTGGCGGTGGACTACGACTCCGGACGGCGGGTCATCTTCGGCCGGGACCGCGCCCCCGAGGCTGAACTGGCCGATGCCGTGGTCGCCTCGTGCTCGATCCCCGGCTGGTACGTGCCCCGTGACATCGGCGAGCGGCGCTATGTGGACGGCGGCGTCCGGTCGCCCACCTCGCTGGCCGTGCTGGCCCGGGCCGGGGTGGCCGAGGTGTACGTGCTGGCCCCGATGGCCAGCCTGGTCACCGACCGGCCCGGCACCCGGCTGGAACGGCTGGAGCGGCGGCTGCGTGCGCTGGTCACCCGGTCGCTGCTGCGCGAGGCCCAAGCGCTGCGGGCCCAGGGCATCGGGGTCACCCTGCTCACCCCCGGGCCGGAGGACCTGGCCGCGATGGGAGTGAACCTGATGGATCCCACCCGCCGCGCGGCCACCCTGGAGACCTCACTGCGTACCTCGGCGGCGGCGTTCGCGGCCAGTCAGGCCCAGGTCGCCTAACCGGGCCGGATCAGGGGCTGCCCTGCGCGGCATCGGGCCTCGCCTGGATGAGCTGGTACTCATCCAGGCTGACACGCCGGGTGGCTTGCCGGAAGCCACGCACCGAACCGGGCCAGAGCGTCGGGTTCCGCCCGTCGGCGGCCAGGTACCAGCTTTTGCACCCGCCGGTGGTCCAGACCGAGGACGCCATCCGCCGGGCGATGCCCGCGGCCCAGCGCTGCTGCGCGTCCGGCCGGGTGTCCAGGGCGGCCGCGCCGGTCCGGTCCAGCACCGCCAGGTAATCCAGGATGTAGCCGAGCTGAGTCGGGCTGCCGGGAGAAGCTGTGCGACCAGCCCGGATTGGGCGCGAACGAGAACGAGTACAGGTGCGACGGGACGTCGCAGGTGCAGCCGGGGTAGGTGTTGTCCCGCCAGGTGCCGCCGACGGCGGTGGCGCGCTCCAGGATGACGAAGTCGGTCCGGCCGGTCTGGCGCAGCCGGATGCCCGCGCCCAGGCCGCTGAGGCCAGCCCCGATGACCGCGACCCGAACGTGCTCCGGCAGTGGGCCGGTCACCTGCTCCCTTTCGGCCCGGCCAGCCGGTCGCCGGTGCGCAGCGTCAGCAGCGGCCGCCCGCTGGGCACCTGGGCGTCCGGGTCCGGCCGGATGCCGGCCTCGTGCAGCACGCCGGTCAGCGCGGACCAGATGAGCTGGCTGACGTACTCGGTGACGTAGGCCCGGCTCATCGAGCGCCGCTCCAGCCACCATTCGGCGGTGGACCGGACCAGCCCGGTGATGCCGTAGCCCCACGGCTCGGCGGCCCCCGAGTCCAGGCCGAACGCGCGCAGGTAGTCACCGTAGATCGCGGTCAGCGTGGTGGCGATCGACTCACGCAGCCGGGTCACCGCGGTCGGCTCCCCACTGCCCTCGGCGTTGCCCTGCCGCATGATCAGCCGGTACAGCTCGGGATTCTCGTCCACGAACGCGAAGTAGGCGCCGACTCCGCCGCGGACCCGGGCCATGGCTGGGCCGTCGGCCAGGATGGGCGGGATCACCCGCTCCCTGATCATGAACAGGCCGTGCTCAGCCAGCGCGTTGACCAGCGCCGCCTTATCGGCGAAGTAGCGGTACAGCACCGGCTTGGTCACGCCGGCCTCGGCGGCCACGGCGTCCATCGGCAAGTCCGGGCCATCGGTGCGGAGCACCCGGAGGCCGGCCGCGACGAACTCGGCGCGGCGCCGTTCCCGGTGCGCGTCCCACCTGTCCTTCCGGCCGTCGCTCATCTCACCCTTAAGCTTGACACCACCGGCCACAAGCCTGCATGCTACCAAAAGTAACTGTTACCTCAAGTCATACCAAGATGGCCCGAGGCAGCAGTACCCGTGCGTGCTGGGGTGGGTGACTGTCAGGCAGCCATCCGCCAGCCAGGTTGCACTACCGCCACGGCGGTGCCCGGGGCACTGGGCACCGGCAGCCGTGGCGGCGAGCGCGTGAGGGACCTGGTCTGGCCCGCCGGAGGGGAGGACAATTCCGGGGGGCCGGTGCCCGCCGCCTGGGTACCCGCTTCGCCCAGTGGCGGAAGCACCGGATGCCCGGGAGAGGCCATCCGCTGATCGCGTCGCTGGGGAAGGAACAGCGCACCTTCCCCAGCGGCGCTTTGCCGTCTCTGGAGCCGGCTCCAGGCCGCAGCACCATAGCGAGGGGGTGATCTCACCAGTGAGATATCGTGTGAGGTATGAACGTGCGCGCCGAGGCTGAGCCGGGGGAACCCGGGCAGCAGCGGCCGCTGCCGATGCTGCCCGGGTTCCGCGAGATGGCGCTGCGCCGGATGGCGGGCGAGCGGCGGCGGCTGGTCGCCGAACTGGCCGCGCAGCGGCAGTCGGCCGGGCTGTCGCAGACCCAGGTGGCGGCCCGGATGGGCACCTCCCAGTCGGCGGTGGCCCGGATCGAGGCGGGCGATGCCGACGTGCGCGCGTCCACCCTGGAACGGTACGCCGCGGCGGTCGGCAGCCACCTGAGCTGGCGGCTGCAGGCGGGCATGCCGGACCAGCCAGCGGGCGGATCAGGAGGTAGCCGATGAGTGTTCCGCGAGCCGATTCGTTCCCCGGCGGCCTGCCGCCGCGGCCAGGCGCGCCCGGCGGGCCCGGCTCGCCCGGTGAGCCAGGGCAGCCGCGGCGGCCGGGCTGGCCAGGGCGGCCCGGTGAGCTGCCCGAGCCCGGCTGGCCGGCGCCGCACCGGCCCGCCGCGCCGCCGGCCTACCCGCCGGCCGCCCCGTCCCGCGGCTGGACCGACCAGGGGGACTGGCCGGGCCGGATCTACCAGCGGCTGCTGGAGCAGCGCATCGTGCTGGCCTCCGGGTACCTGGATGGCGAGGCGGCCACCGTGCTGTGCGCCCAGCTGCTCACCCTGGACGCCGAAGGGGACGGGCCGGTCCGGCTGGAACTGCAGGGCCTGGACGCCGAGCTGCCGGCCGCGCTGACCGTGATGGGGGTGCTCGACGTGCTCCGGGTGCCGGTCACCGGGTACGTGGCCGGCCGCTGGGTGGCGTGGCCATCGGCGTGCTGGCCGCCTGCACGCACCGGCTGGCCTACCCCAGTGCGGTGCTGTCCCTGGCCGAGCCCAGGCTGAACCTGGACGGCACCGCCACCGAGGTGTCCGCGCAGCAGGAGCAGGTGGCGTCCATGCTGGACACGCTGTACATCCGGCTGGCCGGGGTGACCGGCCGTGAGGTGGACGAGATCCGCGGCGATGCCCGGCGCGGGCGCTTCCTCACCGTCGGCGAGGCGGTCAGCTACGGCCTCATCGAGGCCCAGGCCACGGCGGAGGCCAGACGGCCGGCCGGGCCGCGCCGGTGACCCGGCCGGCCGCGCGGCATGGCGCAGCCACGAAGCGCAGCGCCGCCGCGACGGCCGCGTTCATCCGGGCCAACACCACGCTCGGCCGGCCGCCGCTGCTCCCGGAGATCCGGATCTACCTGGCCCGGGACGCCATCGAGCTGTGGGAGCGGACCGAGCAGCAGGCGGCCGGACCGGATGCGGCCAAGCCGGAGCTGCCGCCACCGTTCTGGGCGTTCCCCTGGGCGGGCGGCCAGGCACTGGCCCGGTACCTGCTCGACCATCCCGGCCAGGTCCGCGGCCGGACCGTGCTGGACTTCGCGGCCGGCTCCGGCCTGGTCGCGATCGCGGCCGCGCGGGCCGGTGCGGCGGCCGTCCGTGCCGCGGAAACCGACCCGCTGGCGATCGCGGCCATCGAGCTCAACGCACGGGTCAACCGGGTCCAGGTGGATGCGGCCCCGGCCGATCTGCTGGGCGGCCCCGCCCCCGAGGTAGACCTGCTGCTGGCCGGAGACGTGTTCTACGAGCGGACGTTCGCCGCGCGGCTGCTGCCCTGGCTGGCCCGGGTCCGTGCGGCCGGCGTGCAGGTGCTGGTCGGCGACCCGGGCCGGGCCTACCTGCCCCGGGACCTCGGCACCGAGGTCGGCGCGTACCAGGTCCCGGTCCCGCGCGCGCTGGAAGACGCCGACGTCAAGCGCAGCACCGTCTGGCAGCTCCGCTGAACCCCTGAATTCATGAGCGCGGTGCATTGTGCCTCGCGGGTGGGGCGCAATGCACCGCGCTCTTCAAGATCGCGGCGTGGAGCGGTCGCGGGCGGCGGCCACGACGGCCTGGCCCAGGCTGATCCCGCCGTCGTTGGGCGGTACCCGGGAGTGGGTCAGCACCTGGAAGCCGCGCGCTTCCAGCAGGCCGACGACCGTCCCGAGCAGCAGCAGGTTCTGGAACACGCCGCCGGACAGCGCGACCGTGCCCAGCCCGGACGACTCGCGCAGCAGCTGGCAGCCGGCCACGATCAAGCCGGCCATCCCGCGGTGGAACCGGGCGCTGATGACGTCCGGCGGCAGCCCGGCCAGCAGGTCCTCGGCCGCCGCCCGGACCAGGTCCGGGCCGGCCGCGGTGAACGGGGGACCCGGGGTGATCCGGGCCGGGTAGCCGCGCTGCTCCAGTCCGGCCGCGGCGAGCTGCTCCAGTTCGACCGCGGCCTGGCCCTCGTAGTTGATCGTGTCGCGCACGCCGAGCAGCGCGGCGACCGCGTCGAACAGCCGCCCCGCGCTGGAGGTGACCGGCGAGTTGACCCCGCGCCGGGCCAGCGCCAGCACATCGGCCCAGGACGCGGAATTGCGCGCGGCCACAGCCAGGCCGTCCGGCAGCGCGCCGGGGAACGCCGCGTCCAGGTACACCGCCGCCATCCGCCACGGCTGCCGGATCGCCGCCGCCCCGCCCGGCATGGGCAGCCCGGCCAGCGAGCCGCCCCGTTCCGCCATGGCCAGGTCGGCCAGCAGGAACTCGCCACCCCAGATGGTGCCGTCCGGGCCGAACCCGGTGCCGTCGAAGGCCACCCCGATGACCGGGCCGGCCGCCTCGTTGTCGGCCAGGCAGGACGCGATGTGTGCGTGGTGGTGCTGCACCCCGACCAGTTCGGCGCCGGGCCGGCCGAGCGCGTACTTGGTGGACAGGTACTCCGGGTGCAGGTCGTGCGCGACCAGCTCCGGGGTGACGTCGAACAGCCGCTGGAAGTGCTCGATGCCCTCGGTGAACGAGCGCAGCGTCTCGTAGTTCTCCAGATCCCCGATGTGCTGCGAGACGAACGCGTGCTGTTCCCGGCCCAGGCAGAACGTGTTCTTCAGCTCGGCGCCGCAGGCCAGCACCGGCCGGCCGAACCGGCTGCGCACGGCGAGCGGCTGCGGCGCGTAGCCCCGGGACCGGCGGAGCACGGCTGGCCGGCCGCGGAACGGGCGGACCACCGAGTCGTCGGCCCGGATATGGATCGGCCGGTCGTGGGTGAGGAATGCGTCGGCGATGCCGCCGAGCCGGTCCAGCGCGTCGCCGTCCTGGTACGCGATCGGCTCATCGGACACGTTTCCGCTGGTCAGCACCATCGGGTGCGGGAAGCGGCGGAGCAGCAGGTGATGCAGCGGGGTGTACGGCAGCATCAGGCCGAGCTGCCGGTTGCCCGGCGCCACCGGGCCGGCGATCAGGCCCGCCGCGGCCCGCCGGGGCAGCAGCACGATCGGCCGCCGCGGGCTGGTCAGCAGGGCTTCGGCCAGCTCATCGACCTCGCATAGCTCGCGGGCCGCGGCCACGTCGGGCACCATGACCGCGAACGGCTTGTCCTCCCGGTGCTTGGCCGCGCGCAGCCGGGCCGCGGCGGGCTGGCTGCGCGCGTCCACCGCCAGGTGGTATCCGCCCAAACCCTTGACCGCCAGCACCTGCCCGTCCTGCAAGACGCGCACCGCGGCGGCCAGCACATCATCAGCCTGCCGAACGCCAGTGCCGGGCGGGTGGGTTGGGCGCCGGCCGCCCGGGTCGGGGTGGGTGAGTGGGTGGCCCGGCTGGTCGGGTAGGCGCCGGCCGTCCGGGTCGGGGTGGGTGAGTGGGTCGCCCGGCTGGTCGGGTAGGCGCCGGCCGCCCGGGTCATGGGACTCGACCAGGCGGAGTTGCGGGCCGCAGGCGGGGCAGCAGACCGGCTGGGCGTGGAACCGGCGGTTGGCCGGGTCGTCGTACTCGGCCCGGCAGGCCGGGCACATCGCGAAGCCCGCCATCGTGGTCAGCGGCCGGTCATACGGCACGCCACGGACGATGGTGAACCGCGGCCCGCAGTTCGTGCAGTTGATGAACGGGTAGCCGAACCGGCGGTCGGCCGGGTCGGCCAGTTCCCGCAGGCAGTCCGCACAGGTCGCCACGTCCGCGGAGATCAGCGCGCGGCGCCGGCCAGCTGCGTCGCCCGGCGCCGGGTCGCTGGGCACGATGGCGAACCCGGCCCGGCCGTCCAGCGCGATCGGCTGCGCGGTCACCCGGTCCACCTGGGCCAGCGGCGGCGCGTCCCGGACCAGCGCGGCCAGGAAGTCCTGCACTCCGGCAGCGGGCCCCTCCACCTCGGCGAACACGCCGTCGGCGTCGTTTCCCACCCAGCCGGCCAGGCCGAGCCGGGTCGCCAGGGAGTAGACGAACGGGCGGAACCCGACCCCCTGGACCACGCCCTCTACCCGGACAGACGCCCGGACGTTGCCGGTCACGGACCCAGTCTGCCCGGTTTCCCGGCCGGCCCGCAGCAGCCGGGCCGGGCCGGCGGGCGGCAGTTCGCGGGTACTGGCGTTCAGGAAAATGATCGCCGGATGAGGGCAGAGCCTTTTTGCTTTCCTCAAGGTGAGGGTCAACTGGCGACTGAGCGTATTTGCCCGGTCTGCAATTACATATGGTCTTCTGGCCCTAGCCCGCACTCACCTGAGAACGGCAGAGTGGGGGTGCGATTTTGGGGCGTGTCGCACCGTGATGGGAGGGTGCCATGTTCGGCAGTAGCCCGCCCGCTCTAGCGGCGGTACCGGATACCGCCGCTATGGTCCTGCCCGCCTGGCCGCGCGGTGCGCCCGCGGACGCCCGGCCAGCAGGCACGTTAGCCCAACTGGCTGGGCAGGGGGCGTGGCTGGTGGCCACCCCGAAACGGCGGGTGTTCCCGGGCCGGCCGGAACAGGTGACGCACGCCCGCCGGTTCGTGGCCCGGATGCTGGATGGCTGCCCGGTAACCGACGATGCCCAGCTGTGCGCGTCTGAGCTGGCCAGCAACGCGATCCGGCACACCCGGACCGGCCGCCGCAGCGGAAAATTTCAGGTCCTGGTGTGGCGTGGCCGGGCATCGGTGTGCGTGGCCGTGCTCGACGACGGGTCAGACAGCACCCCGGTGCCGGCCGCCGGGACGGCGGGCCCGCTGGCCGAGTCCGGTCACGGCCTGCTCACCGTGCAGACGCTCGCCGCGTGCTGGGGTCATCACGGCTACCGGGACGGCTCGGCGCGGGGCACCGCGGTCTGGTTCCGGCTGGACTGGACCCCGGCCCGCTCACCATAACGGCGCGACCTGGCTCGCTGCCGCAGTTCTGCGAGTGAGACCCTTCTGTCTGTCTAGGGACCATTGGCACTGGGCAGACCAGTTACCGTGAGTCATAGTGTGCGAGTGTCCGAGCCGGGCTCCGTGCGACAGATTGACCGGCCACCCCGCACACTGCGGGCGGTCGGCGGCTCACGGCACCCCCGTCCGGCCCTCGACGTGCCAATCGAAACCAAGCTGCACCCACCGGTAGCGCGGGTGGAATGGCTGCCCCGGCAAGAGCTGGTCAGCCAGCTCACCGCCAGCCCGGCCAAGCTGGTCCTGGTCGAGGCGCCCGCCGGGTTCGGCAAGACCACGCTGATCGCGCAGTGGTGGTCCAGCCCCGGCGAGCGGCGGTCCTTCGCCTGGCTGTCCCTGGACCGGGGCGACGACGATCCGCGTCGGCTGTGGTGGCACATCGCGTGCGCGCTGTACCGGGCGTGTCCCGCCCTGGACGGGGCGAACGTGCTGCGGGCGCTGCGCGCGCAGGCGCCGGACATCGACGGCACGGTGCTGCCGATGCTGATCAACGCGCTGGCCGCGCTGCCCGACGAGGTGGTCCTGGTCCTCGACGACTTCCATCTGATCAGGGAGCAGGCCTGCCTGGAGCAGGTCGCGTTGTTCATGGTCCATCTGCCGGCCACGGTCCAGCTGGTGGTGACCACCCGGGCCACTCCGGCGCTGCCGCTGGCCCGGCTGCGGGCGGCCGGCGGCCTGGTCGAGATCGGCATGCGCGAGCTGCGCTTCGCGCCGCCCGACGCGGCCGCGTTCCTGCGCCAGGTCGGCGGCACCGGGCTGGGCCAGCCTGACCTGGATCAGATCGTGCAGCGCACTGAGGGCTGGCCGGCCGGGCTGTACCTGGCCGCGCTGTCGCTGCGCAGCCATCCCTCGCCGGCCGAGTTCGTCCGCGACTTCACCGGCGACAACCGGTTCATCGTGGACTTCCTGGCCGAGGAGGTGCTCAGCCAGCAGCCACCGGAGATCCGCCAGTTCCTGGCCCGGACCGCGGTACTCGGCCGGTTCTGCGCGCCGTTGTGCGCGGCGGTGACCGGCGCGGGTGACGCGGCCGGGATCATCGAGGTGCTGGAGCGGGAGAACCTGTTCGTGGTGCCGCTGGACGAGACCCGGCGGTGGTTCCGGTACCACCATCTGTTCGCGCAGGTGCTGCACGCCGAGCTGGTCCGCACCGAAGCTGGCCTGATCCCCGAGCTGCACCGGCGGGCGGGTGCCTGGCACCGGGCCTCGGGCTCAGTCGGCGAGGCGGTGCAGCACGCGCTGGCCGGGGCGGACCAGGCCGGGGCGGTCGACCTGATCGCCGTGCACTGGTCGGCCCATGTCAACGTAGGGCGGGCCGGGACGGTACGCGGCTGGCTGCGCTCGCTCAGCGATGACCAGATCGCGGCCAGCCCGCTGGCCGCGCACTGCGCGGCCTGGGCCGCCGCGCTGTCCGGCGAGCCGGAACCGGTTCGCCGCTGGCTGCCGGTGATCGAGGCGGCCCAGTACGACGGCATGCTGCCGGACGGCATCCGGTCGATGGCCTCATCGGCCGCGCTGCTCCGCGGCGTCTACGGGTTCGACGGGCTGAGCATCATGCGGCAGTCGGCCGCGGTGGCGGCCGGCCTGGAAGATGACCCAGGCTCGCCGTGGTACACGCTGGCCCGGGCGACGCACGGGTTCGCCCTGTACCTGTCGGGTGAGGTGGAGGCCGCGGTGCCGCCGCTCGAGCAGGCCGTGGCCAGCGACGGGTCGGCCACGCTGGTCGGGGTGCTGGCCTATGCGGCGCTGGCCCTGACCGTGCTGGAACTGGGCCAGCTGACCCGGGCCCGGGAGCTGGCGCTGACCGCCCGCCGCCTGGCCGCGCAGGATGAACTGGCCGAGACACCGCAGAGCTCGATCGCGTACACCGCGGCCGGCGCGGTGTACGCGGCCGAGGGCCGGTTCAAGGAGGCCCGCAGCGAGCTGCGCCGGGCGGTCCGGGTCCGCCGCCGGTTCCCCGGGCTCAGCCCGTGGGCCACGCTCGAAGCCGAGTTGCGGCTGGCCGAAGTGCTGCTCGCGATGGGCGATAGCGGCGGCGCGGCGGAAGTGCTCAGCGAGGCGGACGGCGTGCTCACCCTGTTCCCGGACGGCGCCAGCTGCCTGCAGGCCCGGCTGGGCCGGCTCCGGCGGCAGCTTGTCCCGGCCCGGCGGATGGGCCCGGACGACTGCCTGACCGGACGCGAGGAAGACGTGCTGCGGCTGCTCCGTGGCTCGCTGTCGCTGCGCGAGATCAGCCGCGAGCTGTACGTGTCGCCGAACACGGTCAAGACGCACGCGCAGGCGATCTACCGCAAGCTGGGCGTGTCGAGCCGGCACGACGCGGTGCGCCGGGGCCGGGAGATCGGCGTCTTCTAGGCACGTGCCGCTGGGACGCTGCTGGGGCGGGCCCGGTGGCCCGCCCCAGCGCCCCGCCTCCCGGCAGCCGTCAGGCCGCGAGAACCTTGGCCTTTTCCTTTTCGAATTCCTCCGGGGTGAGCACGCCCCGGTCGCGCAGATCGGCCAGCTTGGCCAGCTGGTCGGCGGTGCTCCCGCCGCCCCCATCGCCGGCCGACGGGGCGGCGGCGTGCCGTCCGCTGGCGTAGAAGGCGTCGGCGTCGCGCTGCGCCTGGCGGACTTGCCGTTCATGCATCGAGCCACCGCGCACGATCAGGTAGACCAGCACCCCGATCAGCGGGATGAACAGGACGAACAGGAACCACAGCGCCTTGGCCCAGCCGGACAGGTCATGGCTGCGGAAGATGTCGATGAAGATCATGATCAGGATCCAGATCCAGATCACCCAGAGGAAGAACTCGATGATCGTCCAGAAAAGGTCCAGCACTGGGTAGTTGGACGAAGCGGCGAGAAGCATTCTGTCTCCTTTGCGCCAGGACGCTCCGCGGTCAGGCCGATAGGCGGAGGCCCGCTACGTTCAGCATTGGCGCGTGGGTCACATGCGGCATCACCCGTCACGGGTGAGCCGATTGGCTCAGCAGGCCGCGCTGTCGCGTGATCGTGGCCGGAAAGTGCCAGTCAGCGACCTTTTTGGGGATGCTGGCGGAGCCAGTCGTACCAGCCGGGCAGGCCTTCCCCGGTGCGGGCGGAGACCGGCAGGATGCGGGTCCGCGGGCTGATCCGGGCCAGGTCGGCGGCGTGCCGTGCGGTGTCGAAATCCAGGTACGGCAGCAGGTCCACCTTGCTGAGCAGGACGAGATCCGCGCCGCGGAACATCTGCGGGTACTTGGCCGGCTTGTCCGCGCCCTCGGTGACCGAGGAAATGACCACCCGGGCCGCTTCGCCGAGATCGAACAAGGCCGGGCAGACCAGGTTGCCCACGTTCTCGATGACCAGCAGCGAGCCGGGCCGGGGGCGGAGCGCGCGCAACCCGCGGGCCACCATGCTGGCGTCCAGGTGGCAGCCGGCCCCGGTGTTGATCTGCGCGACCGGGCAGCCGGCCGCCTCGATCCGGGCCGCGTCCAGGGTGGTCTCCTGATCTCCCTCGATCACGGCCAGCCCGAGTTCAGCGCCCGCCTCCCGCGCGGTCCGTTCGAGCAGCGTGGTCTTGCCCGCGCCCGGTGAGCTCATCAGGTTGACCGCGAGGATGCGCTGGCTGGTGAGCCAGGCGCGGTTCTCGGCGGCCAGGCCGTCGTTCTTGGCCAGCACTTTCTGCTGCAGCACGACGGTGCGCCCCGGCTGGTGCTCATGCTCATGCTCGTGCTCATGGGGGTGCTCATGCTCATGGCCAGGCTCGGGGGGCGGCTCGGGTGCGCCGTACGGGCCGAGCACCCGGACACTGACCTCGTCGTCGCAGCCGCACGTCGCGCACATCTCAGGACATCACCTCCACGGCGGTGATCCGCAGTTCGTCACCGGACAGCACGGCCACGGCGGCGCTGCCGCACGGGCACAACGGGATCAGCCCGTCCGGCACGAACTCGCGGCCGCACTCCCCGCACTGGCAGCGGACGGTGGGCTGGCTGATCTCCAGTTTGGCGCCGGCCAGGTTGGTCCCCTCGGTCACCAGGTCGAAGCAGAACCGCACCGAGTCCGTGACCACCCCGGACAGCGGGCCGATCTCCAGGTAAACGCAGCGGATGGCGGCGTCGGGCAGCCGCTCGGTGACGGCCTGCACGACGCTCTCGGTGATGGCCAGTTCGTGCACTCGTTGCCTGTCGTTAGCAGATCCTGGGCAGCGGGTCGCCGACCAGCAGGTCCACGATCCGGGTGCCGCCGAACGCGGTCTTCAGCAGCACCGCCCCCGGCGGCTCCGCGGTGACCTCGCCGATGATGGCGGCCTGCGCGCCGAGTGGGTGGGCGCGCAGCGCGGCCAGCGCGGTGGCGGCCTGGTCCGGGGCGACCACCGCGACCAGCCGGCCCTCGCAGGCCACGTACATCGGGTCGATGCCGAGCAGTTCGGACGCGCCGCGGACGACCGTGGAGACCGGGATGGCGTCCTCGTTGACCCGCACGCCCACCCCGGCCGAGGTGGCCACCTCGTTGAGGATGGTGGCCACTCCGCCGCGGGTGGCGTCGCGCAGCGCGCGGACCCCGGTGGTCGCCGACAGCAGGTCCGCGATCAGGCCGTTCAACGGGGCGGTGTCCGAGGCCAGGTCGGCCTCGATGTCCAGCTCACCCCGGGCCAGCATGATGGTCACGCCGTGCTCGCCGATCGGCCCGGACACGATGATCACGTCGCCGGGCTGCGCGTTGGCCACGCCCAGCGATACGTCGTGCTCGATCACGCCGATCCCGGCCGTGTTGATGTAGCAGCCGTCCGCCTTGCCCTTCTGCACCACCTTGGTGTCCCCGGTGACCACCTGCACGCCGGCCGTTTCCGCGGCCGCCTTCATCGAGGCCACGATCCGGATCAGGTCGGCGACCGGGAAGCCCTCTTCCAGGATGAAGCCGGCCGACAGGTACAGCGGGGTGGCGCCGGACACGGCCAGGTCGTTGACGGTTCCGTTGACCGCGAGGTCACCGATGTCGCCGCCGGGAAAGAACAGCGGCGACACCACGTAGGAATCGGTGGTGAGCGCCACCCGCGACCCGTTCAGATGAAGTTGCGCGGCGTCTTCCAGCGGCTCCAGCAGGACATTGCTGAACGCGTCCACGAACACGGCCTCGACCAGGGTCCGGGTCGCTTTGCCCCCGGAGCCGTGCGCCATCGTGATCCGTTCTTCGCGGACCTTGGGCCGGCGCCGCCGGGCCTTGTCGATCCGGTCCAGCACCTGCTGCTCGCGTTCCGGGCCGGTAGCTACCTTGCGCCCGGCCGCCGAGCGGGCTTCCCGCTCGTGCTCGCGGAGCGCCTCGTTGACCCAGGTGGCCCCGTCGGTCATGAGATGCTCACTTCCACCACCCGGCGGCGGTGCAGCCGGCCGAAGTTGTAGTAGGCGGCGCAGGCGCCCTCGGGGGAGACCATGCAGGTGCCGATCGGCGTCTCCGGCGTGCACGCGGTGCCGAACACCTTGCACTCCCACGGTTTGAGCACGCCCTTGAGCACCTCACCGCACTGGCACGCCTTGGGGTCGGCGACCCGCACCCCGGGCACCTGGTAGAGCAGTTCGGCGTCGAACGCGGCGTACTCCGGGCGCATCTTCATCGCCGACTGCGAGATGAAGCCGAGCCCGCGCCATTCGAAGTACGGCCGCAGCTCCATCACCTGGGTGATCGCCTTGAGCGCGGCCAGATTGCCGTCCCATGGCACTACCCGGGTGTACTGGTTCTCCACCTCGGAACGGCCCTCGGCCAACTGCAGCATCAGCAGGTAGATCGACTGCAGGATGTCCAGCGGCTCGAAGCCAGCCACCACGACCGGCTTGCCGTAGTCGCGGGCGATGAACTCATACGGGCGGCAGCCGATGATCGTGGACACGTGCCCGGGGCCGATGAAGCCGTCCAGCCGCAGATCGGGCGAGTCCAGGATGGCCTTGATGGCCGGGATGATCGTGACGTGGTTGCAGAACACGGAGAAGTTCTGCAGGCCTTCCGCGGCCGCGCGGAGCACGGTCATCGCGGTGGACGGGGTGGTGGTCTCGAAGCCGATGGCCATGAACACGACCCGCTTGTCCGGGTTCTGCCGGGCGATCTTCAGCGAGTCCAGCGGCGAGTACACCATCCGGATGTCGGTGCCGGCCGCCTTGGCGTCGAAGAACGACCCCTTGCTGCCCGGGACCCGCATCATGTCGCCGAACGAGGTCATGATGGTGTCCGGCTCGGCAGCCAGCGCCATGGCGTCGTCCACCCGGCCCATCGGGATCACGCACACCGGGCAGCCCGGGCCGTGCACCAGGGTGATCGACTCGGGCAGGTAGTCCTCCAGGCCGTGCTTGTAGATGGTGTGCGTGTGCCCGCCGCACACCTCCATCAGCTTGTACTGACGCCCCGGCTCGCACAGCTCCGCGATCTTCGCGGCCAGCGCGTGCGCCTTGTCGGCGTCCCGGAATTCATCAACGAATCGCATCGCGGGCCCGCTTCCTATTCGATCCGGGATTCCTGTAGCGCGGCTAGCTCGTCCGCGTAGGCCTGGCCGATCCCCTCCAGGAACTGCAGCGCGGCAGCCGCCTCCGCTTCGTCGATCTTGGACAGCGCGAAGCCGACGTGAATGAGCACCCACTCGCCGGGCTCTGGCGGGTCGTCCGCGAGCAGCCCGATATTGATCACCCGCTTGACCCCGCTCACGTCAACCCGGGCCAGGTCTGGCTGTTCCGGCAGCAGCTCGATCACCTCGCCGGGTATGCCAAGGCACATACGATCACCCCTTCGTGCTCTCCGGATTGACGTCTATCTCCTGGCCATCTTCTGGTCCCGCGGCTACCAGCCGGGTAACCATCTGCACGGCGTCATCCACCGCGGCCGCCACTGGTGCGCTCAGCCCGATCCCCTCCTCCAGGCTGGCCGGCTCGCAGCCCACTACCAGCACCCGGCCGGCCTCCGCGCCCAGCGTCCCGGCCAGGCTGAGCACCAGGTCGGGCTGCATGCCGTGCGCGTTCAGCAGGCTCATCCGGGCCAGCATGGCGGCAGTGCCGTCATCCGGGTCCGGGTCCGGACTGGTGCCGTTTGTGGCCGGGTCAGGCTCGATGAGGTAAACCGTGCCTGGCTCGCCGCCGCGCTGGGTGGCGTTGACCAGAATCGTACTGTCGAACCCCTCGGCCAGGTCGTAGGCCAGGTGCATGCCGCGGATGCCGTAGTCGGTGACGCGGACCCCGTCGGGCAGTGGGTAAAGGGCCAGCCGCCGGGCCACCTCCACGCCGAAGCCGTCGTCGCCGAGGAAGATGTTGCCCAGGCAGGCGACCAGGGTCCGGCCGGTCCCGGTGCCGGTCACCGGGCATCACCGAAGGCCCGCACGGTGAGCTCCCAGAGCAGGTGGTAGATGGTGGTCTGGGCCTCCTGGATCCGGTGCACCGAGGGCGACGGCGCGACGAACAGGTAGTCCAGGCTGTCCAACTCGGCCATTTTCCCGCCGTCGTAGCCGGCGATGCCCACGGTGAGCAGGCCGCGCCGGGTCGCCTCGTCCAGCCCGCGCAGCAGGTTCTCCGAGTTGCCGCTGGTGGACAGGCCGACCGCGATGTCCTGCGGCTGGGCCAGCGCGGCGATCTGCCGGGCGAAGATCACTTCGACGCCGATGTCGTTGCACAGCGCGGTGATCACCGCGGTATCGTTGGCCAGGCAGAACGCGGGCAGCGGCCGCTCCCCGGCACCTGGGTCGAGGAACAGCGAAGCCAGTTCCTGCGCGTCGGTGGCGCTGCCGCCGTTGCCGAACGCGAGCAGCCGGCCGCCGGCCGCGAACCGCGCGGCCATGGCCTCGGCGCAGGAGATCAGCCGGCCGGTGTCCCGCCCGGCGATGACGGACCGCAATTCGACGATCTCCGCGGCCTTGGCCGCGGTGGACTCACGCACTTCCTTCAGCACCGTGTCCAGGCTGCCCTGCTCCCCGGCGTACAGGAACGGGTACAGCGACGCCATCTCGGCGGCGCTGGCCTGGCTACCACTGGCCTGGCTACCACTGGCCTGGCTACCACTGGCCTGGCTACCACTGGCCTGGCTACCGTGGCTGGTGGTCACGGCTCGGTCACCACCCCGATGGCCTCACCCGCGTGCACCAGGATGGTGTCCCCGACCTGCGCGCTGACCAGGGCGACGCTGACCTCCTCCTGGCCGGTGCCGGTGTCCACCAGGGCCAGCCCGTCGGGCAGCAGCCGGGCCACCCGGACCTGGACGGCGGTGTCCGAGCAGGTGATGCAGACGTCGCCGGCGCAGTGCCCGCCGGCCTCCGTACTCATGACACGACCGCCGGGCCGAGCACCCCGGGCTGCTCGAAGAACACGTGCACCAGTTCCCACAGCACGTGGTACGCGGTCACCTGGACCTCCTTGACGACCCGCGGGTCGGCCGCCGCCGTCGCGATGAGGTGATCCACGGCCGGGCTGCCGCCGATGGTGCCGCCGCCCGCCCCGGCCAACGCGATCGTCAGCATGCCCATGCCGTGCGCGGTGAGCAGCCCGTTCAGCACGCTCTCCGAGTTGCCGTCGGCCGAGATGCCCAGCGCGATGTCGGCCGGCGTGGCCAGGTAGCGGAGCTGATGCGCGAAGATCGCACCCAGCCCGTCCCGCTCGGCGATGCCGGTGACCGTGGCCGCGTCCGCGGTCAGCGAGATGGCCGGCAGGGCCCGCTTGCCGACGATCACCGGGTGCATGAACTCCACCGCCACGTGCTGGCCGTCCGGGCAGGACGGGCCGGAGCCGAACACGACGAGCTTGCCGCCGGAATGGAACCGGACCGCCATGTCATGACAGGCGGCCGCGACCGTGCCCGCGTGCTCCGCGAACTCCCTGAGCGGGGCCGTCCGGCGGTCGAACAACCTGGCGACGTCATCGTCCCGCAATGGCGCCGGCGGCACTGTGGTCATGTCCTGGGGGTCACTTCCTCCGCTCTGCTGCGCCGCCATCCCGCGGGGAGAGTCTCAGGCCGTGTCGTCTCCCGGCGCCGGAATCGTGGCCTCAACCTCGACATCGACCGTGTCACGGACCTTCAGCGCACCGAAGAACGCCGTGTACGGCTTGATGCCATAGGCCGACTGTACGACCGTTCCCGTCCCACGGTACGTACCCAGGTCGGACTGGGTTACCTGGAGCCGGAACGGCCGGGACACCCCCTTCAGGGACAGGTTCCCCTCGATGACCCCGCTCTCACCACTGAACTCGAACCGGGTTGCGGTGAACACCGCCTCCGGGTGCCGTTCGGTGGACAGCAGGCGGCGGGCGGTGGTGGCGATCTCGTTCCGGTCGCGGTCGGTCAGCGGCTTCAGGCCACCGGTTCCGTCCCGGACTTTTAGCGCGCCGATGTCCACACGCACTTCGAGCGCTTCAGGTGTTTTGTCATCGTCCACGGTGAGCTCGCCCGACCAGCTGGGCAGGTCAATGACCAGATCATGCCCGGCGGTGGCCGCCAGCCCATCGCGGTACGTGCGCAGGACAATTCGGCCGCTCTTCGTGCCCAGCCGGTAGCGTCCTGTAGGAACTGCCATGGCAGAACCGTAGGACACTTGTGGGGGGACGTCCAGCCCAAAGCAAGAGACAGAGCTGACCTGTCGGGTTAATGATGTACCTGCGCCGCAAGAGCCCAACTGAGTTCCGGGCCAGGCGGCGCTGGCGCCGCAACTGGGGTCGGGAGGGGGCGGCGCCCGCCGGTGGGTGGCTAGATCCGGCGGGCGGATGTCCGCCGGGGCGGCGAGGTGCGCCCCAGGCGTGTCCGCGCCGCCCCGGTGTCCCGGCCGCCCCGGCACCCATCGCACCTGGGCTCCAGATCCCACTTATCACCCCGGGACACTGGAGAAATGCCGGGTTTCACCCGTTATGTCCGCGACCTGGGGTGATATGTCGGACCTGGCGACGCTGGGGTGATATGTCGGGGCTGCGGTTGGGATCCCCGACTAGGGGAAGGGCAGATCGCCGAACAGTTCCTGGATGCGGCGGAGGTCACGCAGCCGCGGCTCGGTCTCGCCGCCGACCCAGCGGCCGACCGTCTTGACTGAGACCCCGAGCTGCCGGGCGGCCGCTTCCTGAGTGAGCCCTTCCCGGCGCAGCGCGGTGGACATCCAGTCGGCGAATGTCGCGGGCCGGCCTTCGGCGTCCTTCTCCGTCACGGCTGCGGCGGCGGCGGGCGGGCTGGCCGGGCCGGCGCTGGCCGCGGCGGCCCGCGGCGCGACCGCGAGGTTCCGGCTGACCAGTTCCTCTGGAGCCTGGTTGGAGTGCAGCACGTCGACCTCGACGTGCTCGGGGAAGATGCGGAACGAGACCTGGATCGCGCCGGTCGGCCCGGCCGCGTCCAGCAAGGCGCGGAACACGGTCTCGCCGACCTCCCGGTTGCCCTCGTCGGTCAGCGGTGACTCGGACAGGCAGCGCCGGACAAAATCGCGGATCTCCGGGATCCAGGACGGCCGGGCTGGGAAGGTCTGCGACAGCACCACGACGGGGACGACCTGGATCGGTCCATCCCCGTGCCCGTTCCCCAGCTCAGGCACTGGTATCTCCCTTTCCACCTGCAGGCCGCAACCCATTCGGCCTGAGCACAGCGTACGCGTCATTACGACGGAGCGTGCTAATGGAAGGGCGGATTTAGTCCGTTGTGCCAGCTGATACGGCTGGTCAGCGAACTGTCGTGGCCAAGTGTGTCGCACCGGCCAGACAGATCTGTCCGACAACCTGCCGCTACCATCTTGATACGCATGGTGGAGGGGTTTAGCATGACCACACCTGCGCATGATGCAGGGAAGGCCGGTCATGACCCATTTCCCTGGCGCTTACACGCGCACCACGGTCCTGGCCGTCCGGCGGTCTGCGGGGCCTGCCAGACGGCACATTCCCGGTGTCATCCTGCCGCGTCCAGATGGTGCTGCGCGGCGCACGCCCCGCACGCGCACTCGCGTCCCCGTTCCACAGTGAGGTTCCCGAATCACAGCGAGGGGGTGGCTGGGCGATGGCCACAGCCGCAGAAGCCAGTGACACATCGGCCGGGTCGGCCACCGAGCCGCTCGTGCACATTCTCTGGATGAACGGGGGACTCGGCTGCGACGGGGACTCGGTCGCGCTCACCGCGGCCACCCAGCCGAGCATCGAGGAAATCGCGCTGGGCGCGCTGCCCGGACTGCCCAAGGTCGCCGTGCACTGGCCGCTGATCGACTTCGAGTGCGGGCCGGAGCAGGGGGCGGACAACTTCATCGAGTGGTGGTGGAAGGCGGACCGCGGCGAACTGGACCCGTTCGTCCTGGTCGTGGAGGGCTCGATCCCCAACGAGGCGATCAAGCCGGAGGGGTACTGGTGCGGGTTCGGCAACAACCCGGCCACCGGGCAGCCGATGACGACCAACGAGTGGCTGGACCGGCTCGCGCCCAAGGCGACCGCGATACTGGCCGCCGGGACCTGCGCCACCTACGGCGGCATTCACGCCATGGCCGGCAATCCGACCGGCGCCATGGGCGTGCCGGACTACCTGGGCTGGGACTGGCGGTCCAAGGCAGGCCTGCCGATCGTCTGTGTGCCCGGCTGCCCCACTCATCCGGACAACCTGTCGGAGACCATCCTGTACCTGCTGTACCAGGTGGCCGGGCAGGCCCCGATGATTCCGCTGGACGAGGCGCTCCGGCCCAACTGGCTGTTCGGCGCGACCGTGCACGAAGGCTGTGACCGGGCCGGCTACTACGAGCAGGGTGACTTCGCGGCCGAATACGGCTCAGCCAAGTGCCTGGTCAAGCTCGGCTGCTGGGGGCCGGTGGTCAAGTGCAACGTGCCCAAGCGGGGCTGGATCAACGGCGTCGGCGGCTGCCCCAACGTGGGCGGCATCTGCATCGCCTGCACGATGCCGGGCTTCCCGGACAAGTTCATGCCGTTCATGGACGAACCGCCGGGCGCGCGGGTGTCCACCACGGCCTCCACGCTCTACGGGACGGTGATCCGTACCCTCCGCGGCTTCACCGCCAAGACCGCCGACGAAGAGCCGAAGTGGCGGAAGAAGGGCAACGACCTGCTCACGGGCTACCAGAAGCCCTGGTGACCGGCAGTACCCGGTAGTACCGACAAGCGCCGCCCGCGGGCAGGCGCGGGCCAGCAGCGAGAGGGATGAGCGATGACTACTGCCGAGGACACCGGCATCGTCGAGATGAACTGGGATCCGATCACGCGGATCGTGGGCAGCCTGGGCATCTACACCAAGATCGACTTCAAGCAGAAGCAGGTCGTCGAGTGCTACAGCACCTCGTCGATCTTCCGTGGCTACAGCATCTTCATGAAGGGCAAGGACCCACGGGACGCGCACTTCATCACCAGCCGCATCTGCGGCATCTGCGGTGACAACCACGCGACCTGCTCGGTCTACAACCAGAACATGGCCTACGGGGTCCGGCCGCCGCACCTGGGCGAGTGGATCATCAACCTGGGCGAGGCCGCCGAGTACATGTTCGACCACAACATCTTCCAGGAGAACCTGGTCGGGGTGGACTTCTGCGAACGGATGGTCGGCGAGACGAACCCCGGTGTGCTGGAGCGGGCGAACAGCACCGAGGCGCCGCACGCTGGCGACCACGGCTACCGGACCATCGGCGACATCATGCGCGCGCTGAACCCGCTGGAGGGCGACTTTTACCGGGAGGCGCTCCAGGTCAGCCGGTCCACCCGGGAGATGTTCTGCCTGATGGAAGGGCGCCACGTGCACCCGTCCACGCTGTACCCGGGCGGCGTCGGCACCACCCCGACGGTCCAGCTGTTCACCGACTACCTGACCCGGCTGATGCGCTACGTGGAGTTCATGAAGCGCGTGCTGCCGCTGCACAACGACCTGTTCGACTTCTTCTACGAGGCCCTGCCCGGGTACGAGGAGGTCGGCCGCAGGCGCGCCGACCTGGTCTGCTGGGGCAGCCTCAACGACCCCGAGTACTGCGACTTCCGCTACGACCACATGACCGACTGGGGCCGGAAGATGTTCGTCAGCCCCGGCGTCATCCGGGACGGGCAGCTGCTCACCAACGACCTGGTCGACATCAACCTGGGCATCCGCATCCTGCTCGGCAGCTCGTACTACGAGGACTGGGAAGACCAGGAGATGTTCGTGACCCGCGACCCGCTGGGCAACCCGGTGGACCGCAGGCACCCGTGGAACCAGCACACGATTCCCCGGCCAGCCAAGCGTGACTTCGACAGCAAGTACAGCTGGGTGATGTCGCCCCGCTGGTTCGACGGCACCAACTACCTGGCCGCCGACACAGGCGGCGGGCCGATCGCCCGGCTGTGGGCCACCGCGCTTGGCGGCCTGGTGGACTTCGGCTACGTCAAGTCCACCGGGCACAGCGTGCTGATCAACCTGCCGCGCACGGTCACCAAGCCAGAGGTCACCTTCGAGTGGAAGATTCCCACGGATAAGGAAGGCAAGCCGCTGTCCAACGCGATCGAGCGGGACCGGGCGCGGACCTACTTCCAGGCCTACGCGGCGGCCTGCGCGCTGCACTTCATGGAGAAGGCGCTGGCCGAGGTGCGCGCCGGGCACACCAAGACCTGGGAGCCGTTCGAGGTCCCGGACGAGGCCAACAGCTGCGGCTTCACCGAGGCGGTGCGTGGCGTGCTGTCGCACCACATGGTGATCAGGGACGGCAGGATCGCGAACTACCACCCGTACCCGCCCACGCCGTGGAACGCCAGCGTCCGGGACAGCTACGGCACGCCCGGGCCATACGAGGACGCGGTGCAGAACACGCCGATCTTCGAAGAGAACTCGCCGGACAACTTCAAGGGCATCGACATCATGCGGGCCGTCCGCAGCTTCGACCCCTGCCTGCCCTGCGGCGTGCACATGTACCTCGGCAACGGCAAGGTCCTGAAGAAGGTGCACTCGCCGATGTCCGCCACCCTGGCCACCTGATGGCCGACGCGCGCCAGGTCGGGGCCCGGGTAGAAGAACTGCTCGGCGTCCTGCAGGCCGAGGGCGGGCCGGCCACCGCCCAGGCCGCCGAGGAGCTGGTCCGGCTGCTGCTCGGCTTGTACGGCGACGGGCTCCGGCACATCATGTCCGCGCTCCGTGCGGAAGGGGAGGCGGGCGCGGCGGTCCTGGACCGGCTGCTCGCCGACCCGCTGGTCGAGAGCCTGCTGCTGCTGCACGACCTGCACCCGCTGGACGTCGATGCCCGCATCCAGCGGGCGCTCGACCAGGTGCGCCCGTACCTGGGCTCGCACGCGGGCGGCGTGCAGTACCTCGGCGTCACCGACGAGGGAGTGGCCCGGCTCCGGCTGGAGGGCAGCTGCCACGGCTGCCCGTCCTCCACGGTGACCGTGGAACTGGCCCTCAGGGGCGCGGTCGAGGACGCGGCACCAGAAGTGACCGAGGTCGTGGTGGAGGGGATGACCTCGGCCGGGGCGGGCCCGCTGCTGCAGATCGGCAGTCGGCCGCCGGGTCCGGGCCCGGGCCCCGGGACCGACCCCGCTGGCCCGCCCGGGGCGCCGCCGGGCAGCGCCACCTGGGTCAATCTGCCGGACTTCGGGCCGCCGAGCAGCAAGCCGGTCGCCACGATCGCGGCCGGGGTGCCGGTCCTCGTCTGCGCGGTCCGCGGCACCCTGTACGCGTACCGGGACGCCTGCGCGGTGTGCGCCGGATCGCTGGCCGACGGGACCCTCACCGTGGGCGAACTGGCCTGCGCCAGTTGTGGCACCCGCTATGACGTACGCGCGGCCGGCCGGAGCAGCGGCGACCCGGCGGCCCATCTCGACCCGATCCCGCTGCTGGCCGACAGCCAGGGCGTCCGGGTAGCTGTTGCGTCCCCGCAGGAGGCGATCCCGTCGTGAGCGGGCCGCAGGGGCTGCGCCGGTTCACCGTACCGCCGCAGCCGGCCGCAACCCGGCCCGCCGCGGCTACCCCGGACGCACCACCGGCCGCGACCGGGCCGTCCGGGGTGGGCCAGCCGCCCGGCGCCGATGAGGAGCACTGCGAGTTCTGCTCAGCCGGGATCCCGGCCGGGCACGGCCACGTGGCCGACCTCGAGCAGTCCAGCCTGAAGTGCGCCTGCCGGGCCTGCTACCTGCTGTTCACCCAGCCTGGCGCGGGGCGGGCCAAGTACCGCAGCGTGCCGGACCGGTACCTGCGCGACCCGGACCGGACACTCAGCGCGGCCGAGTGGGACGAGCTGCAGATCCCGGTCGGGCTGGCGTTCTTCCTGTACCGCTCGGAACCGGGCGAGCTGGGCGGCTTCTACCCGAGCCCGGCCGGTGCCACCCAGTGCGCGCTGGACCTGCCCGCGTGGCATCGGCTGGCCGCCGCCCACCCGCTGCTCAGCCAGGCCGAGCCGGACGTGGAAGCCGTGCTGATCAGCCAGGACAAGTCGGCCGGTATCGAGTACTTCATCGTGCCGGTGGACGCCTGCTACGAGCTGGCCGGGCGGATGCGGATGCTGTGGCGCGGCTTCGACGGCGGCACCGAGGCCCGGCAGAGCATCGCGGAGTTCCTGGCCGATGTCCGCCGCCGGGCCAAGCCCGCCCCGCGGGACCCCAGCCATGGCTGAGCTGGTGTTCGACTGCATCGGCGCCCGGCCGGAGCGTTATGCGGTCGTGCCCTCGTTCAGCCTGATGCTGCGCATCAGCGAGACAACCGGGCAGCCGGTGGACGCGATCGTGCTGCGGGCGCAGCTCCGTATCGAGCCATTCCGGCGGGCGTACTCCGACGCCGAGGCGGACCGGCTGCACGACCTGTTCGGCGAGCGGCAGCGCTGGTCGGACACGCTCAAGCCACTCCAGTTCGCGATGCTCTCCACCATGGTGCCCGGGTTCACCGGCAGCATCGAGATCGACCTGCCGGTGCCGTTCAGCTATGACCTGCAGATCGCCTCGACGCGGTATTTCAGCTCGCTGGACGACGGGGACATCCCGCTCCTGCTGCTGTTCAGCGGGACGATCTTCGGCCAGGCGGACGGGCGGCTTCAGGTGCAGCAGGTGCCGTGGAGCAAGGAAACCACGTTCCAGCTGCCGGTCAGCCTGTGGCGCGAGGCGGTGGACGTGCACTTCCCGGACGCGGCGTGGATCACGATGAGCCGCCACACCCTCGATGAGCTGATCCGGTTCAAGACCCGGCATGCGCTGCCCACCTGGGACGCCACCGTGGCCGCGCTGCTCGCCCAGGCCGCCCGGGAGGAGACATGACCGGGCGGGACGCGGTCCCCCCGGACCAGGCCCTGGACCGGGCCCTGGGGCACGCCCGGCAAGTGGCCGACGCGATCCTCTACGAGGGCTACCTGCTCTACCCGTACCGGGCCTCGGCACAGAAGAACCAGGAGCGATTCCAGTTCGGCGTGCTGATGCCGCCCGGGTACGCCCAGGTTGACCCGGGTGAGCCGGTCAGCAGTCAGACCGAGTGCGTGCTGGAGCCCAGGTCCGCCGCTGAGCTGACCGCGCGGATCCGGTTCCTCCAGCTACGGCGGCGGACGGTCCTGGCCGCGCCGGGCTTCGCCCAGGTCGGCTCGCTGCGGGTGGGCGGCACCGAGTACCTGCCGTGGGATGAGGCGGCCGAACAGGAGCACGAGGTCACCGTCCCGCTCGCCGGGCTGCTATCCGGCGGGGCGGAGTTCCCGTTCAGCGTGCCCGGCGGGCTGGACGAAGAGGATCTGGCCGGGCCGGACGGCCAGCTGGCCGGCGCTGGTACGCCGCTGGCAGACGCTGTCCGGAGTGATCCGGCTGAGCGCGGAACGGCTGCCCGGGCCGTACGGCGCGGTCCGGCTGCGGCTGACCGTGGCCAACGGCAGCGAGGTCGCCTGGCCGCTCACCCGGCGCGCCGACGGGCTGCCGTTCGCCCTGGTCGCCGCCCATTCGCTGATCTCCGTCCCGGGCGGCCGGTTCCTGTCCATGACCGACCCGCCGGAATGGGCCACGCCCATGGTGAGCGGCTGCGTGAACACCGGCACGTGGCCCGTGCTCGGCGGCCCGGCGGGCTGCGCGGAGCTGATCCTGTCCTCGCCGGTCATCCTGTATGACCACCCAGAGATCGCCGCGGAGAGCGCGGGCCAGCTGTACGACTCGACCGAGATCGACGAGATCCTGACGCTGCGCACGCTGACACTGACCGACGCGGAGAAGCAGCAGGCCCGGGATACCGACCCGCGGGCCGCCGAGCTGCTGGACCGGCTCGATCACCTGCCGCCGGAGATGCTGGAGCGGATGCACGGCGCCATCCGGTATCTGCGGCCGGCCGGCCAAGCGCCAGCCGGCCCGGACAGTGCGGGCCGGGACGGTGCGGGCCAGGACAGTGCGGGCCAGGACGGTGCGGGCCAGGACGCCGGGCCGGGCGGGCGCGGCGGGCCCGATCCAGCCATCGCCGGGCAGGCGCCGTGGTGGGATCCCGGCGCGGACCAGTCGGTATCGCCGGAGACCGACCATGTGCTGATCGCCGGGATCCGGGTGGCCCGGGGCAGCCGGGTGCGGATGTGCCCAGGCCGCCGCCGGGCCGACGCGCAGGATCTCTTCCTGGCCGGCCGGACCGCGCAGGTCGAGGCGGTGCTGTTCGACGTGGACGGCCAGGTGCACCTGGCCCTGCTGCCGGACGACGACCCCGCGGCCGACCTGCAGCGCAGCCATGGCCGATTCCTGTACTTCGGCCCGGACGAGGTGGAGCCCCTCGGGGCCACGAGCTAACAGGCAACCCATCCAGCGGACAGAGGAGGACCAGGATGATCGGCAGGCTCGTCAAGGCAGGGGTGGTGGCCGTGCTTCTCGCGGTGATCATCCAGTCCCTGCCAGACATCAAGCGCTATCTCGAACTGCGCGAGATGTAGCGCTCGCGCGCGGCCCGACAAGGCAGGCAGAAATGGAAACGATCATTGGCTTCGTCGTTGGCTACCTGACCGGGGTGAGCGAGGGGAAGGACGGGCTGAAACGGGCCCGCGCCTCGGTGCAGGCGATCAGGAACTCACCCGAGGTCCGCCGGATGATGTCGGACGCGGTCACGGTGGCGCAGGGTATGGCGGGCCGCGCGGCCAAGGGCGGGCTGGGCAGCACGGTCAGCAGCGTGGCCGAACTGATCAGCAGCCGGGCCAGCGAACGCGGCCAGCGCGCCGCCTGAGCGTTCCGGCAGTCAGCAGCGGCCCGGCGCCAGCCGGGGGCGGCACGGCGTGGACTTTCCCGCCATGTAGTCCTATATGGATGACTATGCCCGTCATGCCGTCGGCGCCCTGGCGCCGGGCCGCTAGCCGGCCGTGCTGAGGAAGCCGCGGGTCCCCGCCGCGGCCATGCCGCCGCCCTGGCTGGTCGAGGTGGTCCGGCCGGCCCCGGCGAAACCGCCATGGGCGGCCATGCTGCGCGCCGCCTTGGCTGTCTGCGGGCCACTGGCGCTGGGGCATATTGTCGGCGCGCCGGTGCCCGGCCTGCTCGGTGCGATGGGCGGCCTGCTCGGTGCGGTGGTGGACCGGGGCGGCACCTATCCAGCCCGGATCAAGCGGGTCGCCTGCGCCGGGATCTTCGGCGGCGGGGCCGGGCTGCTGCTCGGCATGCTGGTGCACGGCCGTGGCTGGCTGGCCGTGCTGGTCCTGGTGCTGGTGGCCGGCCTGTCCGCCGTGCTGTCCGCGGCCGGCGCGACCGCGGCCATTACCAGCCTGCAATTGCTGGTTTACACCACCCTCGGCACCGGCCCGCTGGGCGCGATCCGGCCCTGGTGGTGGCCGCCCGTCCTGCTGCTCGGCGGTGTGGCCTGGTCGCTGCTGCTGTTGCTGCCAGCCTGGCTGGCCAGCCCACTGGCCGCGGAGCAGCGCAGCGCCGCGGCCGTCTACCGGGCCATGGCGCGGGCGCTGCGCGCGGCCGGCACCCCGGACTTCGCGGTCGCGCACCAGGACGTGGTGACCGCGCTGAACGCCGCCTGGGACGACCTCGCCTCGCGCCGCGCGCGGACCAGCGGCCGGGACCCCGGGCTGGTCCGGATCGCGGCGCTGCTCAACCTGACCCACCCGCTGACCGAGGCCGCGGTGACCGCGGTGCAGGAGGGCGCCCAGGTCGCGCCCGAGGTCCTGGACGCGATGGACCGGATCGCCGACGCGCTGCAGTTCGGCACGCCGGTACCGCGGTCGCCACCGGTGACCGGGCACAGCCCGGGCGAGCGGGCGCTGGCCGCCGCGGTAGCCGCCGCGGCCGACGTGCTGGCCGGCCGGCGCCGGCCTGGCCGCTTCCCCCGGATACCGCGGCGGCGCTTCCGGGACCGGGTGCGCGACGTGGTCGACGAGACCATCGGTGGCCGGCTGACCCGGATCTTCGCGCTGCGGCTGATGGCGTCGGTCGGGGTGGCCGAGGTACTGACGCAGACCATTTCGGTGCAGCGCTCGTACTGGGTGGTGCTCACCGTGGCCATCGTGCTCCGCCCGGACTTCGGCTCGGTGTTTGCCCGCGCCCTGCAGCGCGGCATCGGGACCGTGGTCGGCGCCGTGCTGGGCGCGGTCATCCTCGTGCTGCTCCCTGCCGGGCCGCTGCTGCTGGTCCCGTGCGCCGTGTTCGCCGCGCTGCTGCCCTACGGCCGGGACCGGAACTGGGGGTTGTTCAGCACGTTCCTGACCCCGCTCGTGGTGCTGCTCATCGACTTTCTGCAACCGATCGGCTGGGGACTGGCCCTGGACCGGCTCATCGACACCCTGCTCGGCTGCGCCATCGTGCTGCTGGTCGGGTACGCGCCGTGGCCATCGAGCTGGCACGCTCACCTGCCGCAGCAACTGGCCACCGCGCTCGATATGGTGGCCCGGTACACGGACCAGGCACTGCTCGGCGCGCCCGGCCATTCCGCGCTCCGGCGGACCACCTACCGGGCGCTGGCTGACCTCCGCGCGGAGTTCCAGCGGACCATGGCAGAGCCCCCGTCAGTAAGCAGGCGGGCCGCCCGGTTGTGGCCGGCCCTGATCGGCCTGGAGCATGTCATGGACACGGTGATCGCTACATCGGTGCACGCCGAGTTGGACGGCTGGCGGCCCCCGGCCGCGGACCGCAACCAGCTGGTAGCCGCGCTCCGTGCGATGGCCGACAGCATCCGGGCCGGCCAGCCACCGGCCGCCAAGCCACTGCCGTACCGCGAAGAACTCCAGCCAACGGCCGATGCCATCCGGGATGTGCAGCGGCTGCTGGCCGGCGACCGCGCGGCTTAGGAGCAGGCATGTCGGCCGACTGGCGCAGCCGCGCCCGCGATGGGCTGGTCGTACTGCTGACCGTGACCACCGGCGCGGTGGACGCGACCTCGTTCCTGGCTCTGGGCCATGTGTTCAGCAGCGTGGTCACCGGCACCATGGTGCTGCTCGGTATTGCGGCCGGCACCCATGACCCCGGCCTGGCGCTGAACTGCGCCATAGCGCTGGCCAGCTATATTGCGGGGGTCGTGGTGGGAGCGCCGCTGGCCGTCCGGCGGGCCGGCCGCTGGCTGGAAGGCTGGCCGATCCGGCGCGCTCACCGGGCCACCAAGCACCACGAGATCTGGCCATCCTGGCTCACCGTCGCGCTGGCCCTGGAATTCTGCGTGCTGGCCGCGTTCTGCCTGGGCTGGGAACTGGCCGGAGGGCGCCCGTCCACCGTGGCGCAGCGGCTGCTGCTGGTCTTCGTCGGGGTGGCCATGGGCATCCAGGGCGCGACCATCCGGCAGCTCGGCGAGATATCGACCACCTACCTCACCGGCACGCTGACCGGGCTGGTCACCGGGCTGGTCACTGGCCGGCGGCCCAATGGGCTATGGCGCAGCCTGGGCATCTTCGTCGCGCTGGCGATCGGCGCGATCCTCTCCGCGCTGATCACGACCTACCAGCCGGTGCTGTTGCCGATCGTGGTCTTGGCGCCGATCGCGCTGGTCATCTGGCTGGCGTCGGCCCGGTTCGGGCCGCGGCCGGCCGCCGCCGACCAGGCCGCCACCCGGCGCTAATCGGCCGGCTGTGGTCGGGCCGCCGCGGCTGACTGGCGCCGGTCCACGAGGTACCCGGCCACGACCATGATGCCGAGCGCGCCGGCCGGCGGCAGCGTGACCAGCCCGGGCAGCTGGTAGCGCCAGCTGAACTCGAAGAAGTCCGACGCCAGCAGCACCGCGGCCGCGCTGGCCATGGTGAGCAGGCAGGCCTCCGCGGTGGCGCGCCGCTCGGCGCTGGCCCGGTGCCGGAGCAGCCCGCAGCAGCCGGCCAGCCCGGCCACCGTGGCCAGCAGGAACAGCGGGCCCGGCGGGTAGCCGCCGCCCAGCTGGTAGCCGCGCAGGAAGCCGGCCAGCCCGGTGGCCACGGCGGGCCGGTCCGCGTACCGGCGGCAGGCCCGGATCACCCTGGCCTTGCCCGCCGGGGTGAGGTGGACGAACTGCAGCCGCCCGCGGTGCAGGCTGATGTACGGCGGGTAAACCGGGTAGTCCCGCTGGAACTGCCACCGGGTAATGGTCACGTCACCCGGGGCGGTGTCCCGGGTCAGGGCGAACAGCTTGACCGAGTCCCGGGCCCACGCCGCGGCCACCCGCAGCGGCTGCTGGATCAGCACCTGGCGGCTGAACTGGTCGGCGAACGTGATGTGCGGCATGCCGGTGGGCGGGACGGCGGTCTTGATCGGCGATCCGGCGCCGTGGTCCAGCCAGTCCGGGCCGAGCAGTTGCTGCTGGTGCGTTGGGCAGAGCGGGCGTTCGTAGCGGGGCAGCGAAAGCGTGGCGCAGTCGGCCGCCGCGGCGGTCCGCCCATAGATCGTGCCGGCCGCGTACGGGGCCAGCCCGAAGTGCTTGATCGTCACGTAGTTGCGGTAGCTGATGAACAGGATGGGCAGCGCGAACGCGACCGCCAGCACCACCGCCTGCCTCAGCTTGTGCCGCCACCCGGGCACGGCGGCCAGCAGATAGAGCAGCGCGGGCAGGATGAAGATCTCACCGACCTGCCGCACGGTCGCGGAGGCGCCCAGCGCCAGCCCGGCCGCCAGCACCAGCACGGTCGGTGGGCGCCGCTCCCAGAGCAGGACGGCCAGACCCGCCACGATCAGCACCTCGAACGCGGTGTCGGGCATGATCGACTGCTCAATCTGCAGCTGGTATGCGTCCAGCAGCACCGGCGCGGTGGCCAGCGCGGCCAGCCAGTTCGGCACCCCACGGTGGCGCAGCACCAGGTACAGCACGACGGCCATGGCCAGCCCGGCCAGATGCTGCAGGACCGCCACGCTGGCCAGCGAGCCCACCTTAAGGAACGCCTGCAGCATCAGCTGGTACCCGGGCGGGTCGTTGCCCGGGTACGCGCCGAACAGGTACTTGATCGAGTCGATGTAGACCAGGGCTGGCCGGTAGGCGAGCTGGGTCGCCGCGCGGAGCGCCAGGCCCGCGGCCAGCAGGATAACCATCAGCCAGTGCCGCCGGAGCCCGGCCGCCAGCCGGCCCAGAAGGTCCCGGCCGGTACTGGCGGTAGCCCCGCCACCCGGGCCGGCCGGATCGGCGCGGACCCGGGCAGGAATCGCTCGCATGGCCCCCCGGAAGCTCTTGGTAAGCGTAACGGAACTCTTGGTAACTCCTGCAGCAGCCTAGCGGCCGGGCCCTATCCGCTGGGCTAGCCGCGGGCTAGCCGGGCCAGCCGGGCCAGCACCGGCCGGCTGTCAGCCCCCGTGCCTAGCATCTCCCCATGCCCGCCATCCCCGCGCACCCGGGGTCCGGGTCCTGGGCGTCGCTCCGGGCCCAGGTCAGCCGCCAGGCGGCCGGGCTGGCCGCACCCGGGCCGCTCGGCCCGGGGCAGTGCCGGACCTGCCGCGGCCCGGCCCAGCCTGGTTATACCCGGTGCTTCCAGTGCCGCCTGCACGCCGAGAGCGCCCCGGGCAGCCTGGCCGACGTGGTGGTGCCGGTCGGGTACGCGCCGAAGGGCAGCCGCCTGGCCCGGCAGCTCTGGCAGTACAAGACCGGGCAGAACAGGTCCGGGCAGAACAAGGGTGGGCAGGACAGGGCCGTGCAGGCCGCTGCGCGGCGCGAACTGCGGGCGCTGCTGCTCGTCTTCCTCCGCGACCACGGGCCGTGCGTCTGGCGCGCCGCCGCGATGCCGCCGCCCAGCCATGTGGCGGTGGTGCCCAGCGGCCGTGGCCGGCCGGCCCCGCACCCGCTGGCCGCCCTCATCATGCCGTACCTGGCGCTGCCCTGGGCGCGGCTGGCCATCAGCACGCCGGACAGCCCGGGCGGCCACCACCTCGATCCAGGCCGGTTCCGGGCCAGCCGCCCGCTGCCCGGCGCGGCCGTGCTGCTGCTCGACGACACCTGGACCTCCGGCGGCAGCGCGCAGGCCGCGGCGGTCGCGTTACGGGCGGCCGGCGCCCGGCATGTGGCTGTGCTGGTGCTCGGCCGGCACCTGGACCGGCTGCCGCCCGGCCTGGGCCAGCCGTTCCGGCTGGACCGCTGCGCGGTACATGAGTTGCCGCCGCTCAATAGGCTTAACCCCGTGATTTCCGATAACCCCTCACGGACCGCGCTCGTCCGCAGGGCCCGGCGGATCAACCGGGAACTCGCCGTGCTCTACCCCGATGCGCACACCGAGCTGAACTTCAGCTCCCCGCTGGAACTGCTGGTCGCCACCATCCTGTCCGCGCAGACCACCGACAAGCGGGTCAACCTGGTCACCCCGGTGCTGTTTGCCCGGTACCAGTCGGCGGCCGATTACGCCGCCGCCGACCGCGCCGAGATGGAGAAGATCATCCAGTCCACCGGGTTCTTCCGGGCCAAGACCAACAGCCTGATCGGCCTGGGCCAGGCGCTGTGCGAGCGGTTCGGCGGCCAGGTCCCGGGCAAGCTAGCCGACCTGGTCACGCTGCCCGGGGTGGGCCGCAAGACCGCGAACGTCGTGCTGGGCAATGCCTTCGGGGTGCCCGGCATCACCGTGGATACGCACTTTGCCCGGCTGTCCCGGCGGTTCGGCTGGACCACCCAGACCGACCCGGACAAGATCGAGCAGGAGGTCGGCTCGCTGTTCCCGAAGTCGGAGTGGACCATCCTGTCGCACCGGCTGATCTGGCACGGCAGGCGGATCTGCCACGCCCGCAAGCCGGCCTGCGGAGCGTGCGAAATAGCCGGGCTGTGCCCGTCCTTCGGAGAAGGCCCCACCGACGAGAAGACGGCCCGTGCCCTGGTAAAACCGGGACCATTCTCATGAGCGCTCTGTCTGCCCGGGGGGACGACCCCCCGGAGCCCCCCGATCACCGCTTCGCGCCGAGCGACGGCAAGCCGCCGCGGCAAGCCCGGGATACCGCCGATCCGGGCGGCGGGCCGCCGGCCTGGCTGCGCGACCTGGCCGTGGCCGCCGCGCAGAGCCCGGTGCCGCCGCTGCTCCAGCCTCCGCCGGATGGCGGCCGCCCGTCGGCCGTACTGGTCCTGTTCGGCGACGGCCCGGACGGCCCCGACCTGCTACTGGTGCAGCGTGGCCCCGGGCTGCGCCGGCACTCCGGCCAGCCCGCCTTCCCCGGCGGCGCCGTTGACCCCGGTGACGGGGGCCCGGTGCCGGCCGCGCTGCGCGAGGCGGCCGAGGAAGCCGGCGTGGACCCGGCCGGGGTGGAGGTGCTGGCCGTGCTGCCTGACCTGTTCATCGCACGCAGCGGGTTCTCGGTCACCCCGGTGCTGGCCTGGTGGCGCCGGCCAGTCCCGGTCGCCCCGGCCGACCCGCCCGAGGTGACCGCGGTGGCCCGCGTCCCGCTCAGCGAACTGGCCGACCCGGCCCGGCGGCTGCGCATCCGGCACCCGTCCGGACTGACCGGGCCGGCCTTCCGGGTCCGCGGCATGCTGGTCTGGGGATTCACCGCGGCGCTGGTCAACCGGCTGCTCACGCTGGGCGGCTGGGAGCAGCCCTGGGACCATGGCCGGGTCGAGGAGTTGCCCCCGGAGACATTTACTGCCGGGAGTTGAAGCACAGGCCGGGCGGGGTTAGGGCCTGGCCTATTAGCACAGTGCGAGCCAACCACCGAGCCGCGCGCTATACGGTGGGCTGGTGTCGGGTGACGTGCTTGACCTGATCTTGATAGCGCTCGCCGCGGCGTTTGCCGTGGCCGGCTACCGGCAGGGCTTCATTGTCGGCATCCTGAGCTTCGCCGGCTTCCTCGGCGGGGCCGCCATCGGCGCTACGTTCGCGCCGAAACTGGCTCGCTCACTGGTGCAGGGCACGACCCAGCAGGCCCTGGTCGCCATCGTCGCGGTGTTCGTCGCGGCCATGATCGGCCAGTTGCTCGCGTCCGCACTCGGCGCCGCGGTGCGCTCCCGGGTGAACTGGCGCCCGGCGACCGTGGTCGATTCGGTGGCCGGCGCCGCGGTGAGCGTGGTGTCCGTGCTGCTCATCGCCTGGCTGATCGGCTCGGCCGTGGTCAACGCACCGTTCGCCATGGTGACCAACCAGGTGAACCGCTCGGCCGTGCTGCGGGTCGTGGACGGGGTCATGCCGTCCGCCGCGCGGACCATGTTCTCCGATTTCCGCAGCCTGCTGGCCAGCGGCCCGTACGTGCAGGTGTTCGGCGCGCTGGGCGCCGAGCCGGCGCTGACCGTGGCCGCGCCGGACCCCGCCGTGCTCAACGCCAAAGGGCTGGTCACGGCGCGGGACAGCATCGTGAAGGTGATCGGCGTCGCACCGAGCTGCTCCCGGCGCATCGAGGGATCGGGGTTCGTGATTTCCCCGCAGCACATCCTGACCAACGCACACGTGGTGGCCGGGGTCACCCAGGACCAGATGGTGATCACCAGGCTGGGCCGCCACCTGCCCGCCACCGTGGTGCTGTTCGACCCGGAGCGGGACCTCGCCGTGCTCTACGTGCCCGGCCTGCGGGCCGCCCCGCTGGCCTTCGCCGCGCCGCAGCCGCTGGGTACCAGTGCGATCGTCGCCGGGTACCCCCTGGATGAGAACTTCACCGTGGTGCCGGCCCGGATCGGCGACGACCAGCTGGCCCAGGCCCCGGACATCTACCAGTCCAAGGAAGTCACCCGGCAGATCTACTCGATCCGGGCCGACGTCCGGGCGGGCAACTCCGGCGGGCCGCTGCTGAACCCGAACGGCACCGTGGACGGGGTGGTGTTCGCCGCCGCGGTCGGCGTCCAGGACACCGGTTACGCACTGACCGCGGCGGAGGTCAAGTCCGACGCCAGCAAGGGCGCCAACGCCACCGCGGCCACCTCCACCCAGGCCTGTGATTAATTAGCCGAACGCCAGTACCCGCCGGCGGCCGTCGTGTTCAGCCGGAGCGGGTCAGCATGAGGTGCGTATCCAGCCCGGCCTGCCCGCCCGCCTCGATGCGGTCGGCCAGCGCGCCGGCGGCTGTGCTCAGCCCGGCCGCGTCGATGTCGTACGGCGCCGCCCCGGCGTACCCGCCGACGCGTTCCGCGCCGCGGCGGAGCAGGGCGACGGCGCCGCGGTCGTTGCCACGCTGTACATGGGTCAGGCCCACCGCCAGCTGGGCCAGGCCGCGCCACAGCTCACGCTCGGCGGCGGGTGCCTGCTTCCAGGACGCTTCCAGCACCTCGTGCGCGTTGAACGCGTGGCCGCGGTCGAGCAGTTGCTGGGCCAGCGCCAGCGACTCGGCCGGGGGGAGGGAGAGATCGTCGGGTACCCGTTCCACGCCGGCCGCCCCGCGCGGCAGCGGCCGGCCCAGCTCGTCCCGGGGCCTTGTGTTACGCGGCCGCCCGGAGCTGTCCCGGTCCCGGGTGCCTACCATCAGCGTTCGGGTTCTGGGTCGGCCAGCCAGCCGCGCAGCTCGGTGTCGAACCGCTGCGTCTGCTCCTCGTGCGGGAAGTGCCCGGACCCGTCGAGCAGCCGCCAGCGGTACGGGCCGTCCACGTGCCGGCCGGCGCCGCGCGCGGTCGCGGGCAGCACGCAGCTGTCCAGTGAGCCCTGCAGGTGCAGGGTGGGCGCCTGGATCGGGGCCCGCATCCGCTGCGCGTAGCGCAGCCCGTCCGGCCGCAGCCGGGAGCGCATGAACCAGCGGTGGTACTCCAGTGCGGAGTGCGCCACCGACGGGATGCACATCGCGGTCCGGTAGCGGCGCTCGGTCTCCGGATCCGGCCAGCCCGGCCCGGACCAGGCGTGCAGCATCTGGCCGACCCGCTGGGCATGGTCCCGGACCAGGCTGTGCTCGGGCAGCACCGGGACCTGGAAGCCGAACGCGTAGCCGCTCCGGCGGCCCTGGCCGAGCGGGTCGGTGAGCAGGGCAGAACGCATCCGCAGCGGGTGGGCCATCGAGATCACCCCGAGCCGCCGGACCACCTTGGGGTAATAGGCCGCCATGGTCCAGGCCACCAGCCCACCCCAGTCGTGCCCGATGACCACGGCGTTCGCTTCGCCCAGCGAGCGGATCAGCCCGGCCGCGTCGGACGCCGCGGTGATCAGGTCATAGCCGCGCGGCGGCTTGTCGCTGCCGCCGTAGCCGCGCAGGTCCGCGGCGACCGCGCGGTAGCCCGCGTCAGCCAGCGTGACCAGTTGGCTGCGCCAGGTCCACCAGAACTGCGGGAAGCCGTGCAGCATGAGCACCAGCGGGCCGTCGCCGGCCTCGGCGATGTGGAACCGGGTGCCGTTCGCGCTGATCGCCCGGTGCGACCATGGGCCATCGACGTAGATAGCTGACTCGCCCCGCAGGGTCATTAGGTCAGCCCGCCTCGACCGCCGGCCGGGCCGGCGTCTCCTCGTCCCGCTTCAGCACGGCCAGGTCCTCCTGCACGGATTCGCGGGTCCGCCGCAGCCCGCTCATCCCCTTCAGCCTGGCCCGGATGACCAGGGCGCAGATGGCGGCCAGCACGGCCCACGTGCCGGCCACGATCAGGAACGCCGCCCAGTTCCAGATACCCACCGTGATCAGCCCGTAGGCATAGGCGAAGCTGAGCATGACCAGGATAAGGAAGCCGAAGAACATGATGGTGCCGCCCAGGGCGGCCGCCAGGCCAACCCGCACGGCGTCGCCGCGCAACTCCACCTTGGCCAGGTCAATTTCACACTTGACCAGCGTGGTGACGTCCTTGATGGCTTGCGAGACGAGATCCCCGATTGACGGCTCGCTGGTATTGCCCGGCGACTGCGTAACTGTCGGCCTGGCCATCCGCACTCCCCTCGCGCGATCGGTGCCGCTCACATTCCCCGTGCGTCACTTCCCACACGGCGGGCAGCAGGTCAGTCCAGGCGCGAGGCGCCAGGAATTGCCCGTAAATCCCGGGAACAGCAGTCCCCGGGACGTGATCTTACGGGATTACCTGGCCGCAGTTCAGCGCGGCCTTCCGCTATTGCCCGCCAGTGCCACAATGACCAGCCACTACGGCTTTTGCGGCGGAGCAGAAGGGCGGCCAGACGCGGCGCGGCCGGGGGCGGCAGGGCTCCAGATAACAAACACCCTGACACGGCAGGCCGGGCTACCAAGCGTGCACCTCATCATCCCGGGCAGGCCCGCCACTACGTGATGACAGGTCGGGCCTACCTCGGCCGCCTTCCGCGGCTGCTGGTCGCGTGGGTACCCGGCTGCCGTGCCAGGACGCTTGTACTAGACACCTTTCTACGGCGGATCAGCTAGCAGGAAAAGACCTGGCCGAGATGGATTCGTTATCTCGATCGATCCGCGCTGTCGCATTCCCGGGCGGCGCGGTCCGGCCGGTCAGTGCGACGGCCGGGCCAGCCCGGCCGTGGGCAGCTCGCGGAACGCCAGCACCGGCCAGCCGCGCTGCTGGGCCAGCCGGCGCAGGGCCCGGTCCGGGTTCACCGCGTGCGGCCGGCCTAATTAGAGAGGTGCGGGCCAGCCCCGACACAACTGACCGACCTGCTCCCGGATCCGCTCCATCCGCTGGTGGCTGGCCCCGTGCCGGCTGAAAGCAGCTGGGCCGCCGCGCCGCGGACCGCGTCACCCCTGCTGATCAGGCCATTCCGGTAAAACGAGGGCCCGAAGGCGAGGGTGGCCGACTTAGCGATGATCGTCTTGTCCAGGTCAAAGAACGCCGCGGCCGGCCGGCTGCCGCCGGCGACGGGACTAGTCACAGCACCGGAGCCTATGGCCGAATTCATGCAATCGTTGTCATCTAGCCATGACCATTTGGTAACTTGGCGCAGATACACGTAGGCTTTGCCTCGTGACGGGACCGGCTCTGCCCCCCCGGGGCCGGACCGTTTGGCGACCCCCGCTCTCCCCCCCGGCGGGGGTCGCCCCCTTCCCGCCATCTTGTGGGTGTTTGCCCTGGTCAGGGCCATATTTTGGCGGCTGCGCCAGAACTGTCCCGGCCACTACTGTCCAGTCTGCGCGCCGGTGGCCAGCAGCCCGTCCAGCAGCGTGAGCGCGCCCGGCTTGGACAGCGGCTCGTTGCCGTTCCCGCACTTCGGTGACTGAATGCAGGACGGGCAACCGGCCTGGCACCCGCAACTGCGAACGGCGTCTGCGGTTGCCGCCAGCCAGTCGCTGGCGGCCTGGAAGCCGCGCTCGGCGAAGCCGGCCCCGCCGTCGTGCCCGTCATAGACGAACACGGTCAGCTGGCCGGTCGCCGGGTGCTCGTCCGCCGACACGCCGCCCACGTCCCACCGGTCGCACGCCGCGAACAGCGGCAGCAGCCCGATCGAGGCGTGCTCGGCCGCGTGCGCGGCCCCGGGCAGGTCCACCCCCTGGTCCAGCAGGTACCGGCGCCGCTCGGCCGAGATCGTCCACCACACCGCGCGGGTGCGCAGCGTCTGCGGCGGCAGGCTGAGCGGGAACTGGCCGAGCAGGCGGTTGGTCCGGGTCCCGCGCCGTACGTACCCGGTCACCTGCCGTCTCACCTGAACATCACCGAAATGCACCGTGGCATCCGGCCAATTCGCACTGTGCAGCGCGCGGGTGACCTCGATCGCGGTGACCTGCCGGGCCGAGGTGGCATATCCCGGGTCGGCGGGCCGGACCAGCGCCACCCCGGCGGCCAGGTCGAGCTCCTCGACCAGGTACGTCTCGCCCTGGTGCAGGTAGACCGCCCCGGCGTGGACGAGCAGGTGCGCGGATGGCTCGTCCACCGTCCCGATCAGCCGGCCAGTAGGCAGCTCTACGATCTTGACCGGGCGGGTCCCGGTGCCGCGCAGCCCGGTCTGCTGCGGCCTGCCCCGGCTGGTCCAGTACAGCGCGCCGCCGCGGCGGCGCAGCATCCCGCGGCGGGTCAGCGCGTCCGCGATCTCGCCGCCGCCGGGGCCGAACGTGTCCAGGTCGGTCTGGGTGAGCGGCAGTTCCGCGGCCGCCGCGCACAGATGCGGGGCCAGCACGTATGGGTTGCCCGGGTCCAGCACGGTCGCCTCGACCGGGCGGTGCAGCAGCGCCTCGGGGTGGTGTACCAGGTAGCTGTCCAGCGGGTCGTCCCTGGCGATCAGCACCACGACCGCGGGCCGGCCCGCCCGGCCCGGCCGGCCTGCTGCCACAGCGCGGCCCGGGTACCCGGCCAGCCGGCGATCAGCACCGCATCCAGGCCGGTGATGTCCACACCCAGTTCCAGCGCGGTGGTGGTGGCCAGCCCGGTGATGGCGCCGGTGCGCAGCGCCTCTTCCAGCGCCCGGCGGTCCTCGCGCAGGTAACCGGACCGGTAGGCGGCTACCCGCTCGCTTTCGGCCGCCGCGCCTGCCTCGCGGAGCGCCCGCCGCGCGGCCTGCGCGACTCCCTCGGCGCCGCGCCGGGACCGGGTGAAGGCCAGCACCGGGACCTGCCCGGCCACCAGGTCAGCGAGCAGGGTGGCCGCTTCCGCGGTGGCGCTGCGCCGGGCCGGCGCGTCCGCTTCGCCGTGCGCCCGGCCCAGCGGCGGCTCCCACAGGGCGAACGTGACCGGCCCGCGGGGCGCGGCGTTCTCGGTGACCGCATCGGCCGGCCGCCCGGTCAGCTGCCGCGCGCAGCCGGCTGGGTCGCTGACCGTGGCCGAGGCGAGCAGGAACACCGGTCCCGGGCCGGCTGGTCCGGTGCTGGCCGGCGCGGATGACGTCTCAATGTGATGCACCGCGACCCGGTGCAGCCGGCGCAGCACCTGAGCCACGTGCGAGCCGAACACGCCGCGGTAGGTATGGCACTCATCGACCACGATGTAGCGCAGCCGGCGGTAGAACCCGGTCCACCGGGCATGCCGGGGGAGCAGCGTCTGGTGCAGCATGTCCGGCGTGGTCAGCAGATAGTTGGCGTGGCTGCGGGCCCAGTCCCGCTGGGTGGCCGGCGTGTCGCCGTCCAGCACCGCGGCGCGCACTCCGGGGATGCCCAGCTCGCCGAGCGCGCGCAACTGGTCCGCGGCCAGCGCCCGGGTCGGCGCCAGATAGAGCACGGTGCCCGCCTCCAGCACCGCGGTCAGCGCGGGCAGCAGGTAGCCGAGCGACTTCCCGGACGCGGTTCCGGTAGCGATGATCACGTCCCGGCCGGCCCGGGCCGCGTCGGCCATGGCCGCCTGGTGTGCCCACGGCGCGGCCATGCCGAGCCCGGAAAACGCCCCGGTCACCTCGTCCGGCGCCCACGCTGGCCAGGTCACCCGGCGCCCTTCGCGGCCGGCCATGTACTCTACGTGGATCAGGCGTCCTGACTGCGCACCGTGGCGCAGCACGAGGTCGGCGGGGGAGGCAGCCGCGGGCAGGGGTTCGCCGGGCCGGAGTGGAGTGAGCGTAGTCATCGGCTCCCAGTGTGACATCTGTACCCGAGGTGCCTCGAAGCATGAACTCGTGTAGACATGACGTCAGAGCGTGGTTGAATGCGCCACGGGACCGCTCGACCACTGATGAGATAGACATAGCCCGACCGACGAGGGCTGCATGGCGCTGGAGGATTTGTGGATCTGAAGCTTGACCACCACACCAGGGACGGTATCGAGGTTGTCGACGTCGAGGGTGAGATCGACGTCTACACCGCGCCGCGGCTCCGCGAGCTGCTTATCGAACTGGTGAATAACGGTCATTACCAGCTCGTGGTGAACATGGAAAAGGTGGAGTTCCTCGACTCGACCGGCCTGGGCGTGCTGGTCGGCGGGCTGAAGCGGGTCCGCGCTCACGACGGGTCGCTGGACCTGGTGTGCACCCAGGAGCGCATCCTCAAGATCTTCCGCATCACCGGGCTGACCAAGGTGTTCGGGATTCACGACAGCGTTGACGAGGCGATCACCGCCCGGAAGTCGGAGAAGTAGCGGGCTACGTACGCTCTTCATCCGTCATGGCCACTGTCGAAATGAGCTTCACGCCGCTGCCGGTGCACGTCCGCACGGCCCGGCTGGTCGCCACCGCCGTCGCGCGGCGCAGCGGCGTCGAGGAGGCCCTCCTCGACGAGGTCCGCCTCGCGGTGGGTGAGGCCTGCTCCCGCGCGGTCGAGGCGCATCAGGTGCAATGCCCGGCCGAACCGGTCCGGATCGAGCTGACCGGCTCGGACGGGCGGTTCGAGGTTGTCGTTACCGACGCGGCGATCGTCGCGCCGGATCCGGCGGCCAGCGCTGACGGGCCGGCCGCTGGCTGGCCCGGCAACGGGGTAGCCAACGGTGACAGCGCTCACACTGCGGGTGCCTTCCCGCAGGAGGGCCTGGGCCTCGCGGTGATCGCGGGGCTGGCCGACGATGTGCAGTTCACCCGCACGTCCGCCGGGCTCAGCATCAGGATGAGCTGGCCATCTGGCGGGACCGCCGGCTGACCAGCCACGCCATGCGGGCTGCAGCCGATGTGCGGACATCTCTGCCAGCCGCAGCACTAATGTGATTACCTGCAGGGGGAGCAGCGCGGCCCGCACCGGGCCTGACCCCGCCTCGCATCCGGCGGGCCGACATGCGTAGACTCCCGGCACTGCTTTTTTGGCACTGTGTCCACCCTGTCCGTCTTCGGCCGTTTCGGACGCGTGCCACTGTCTAGGAGGACAGAACAAGGATGTCTGGGCTCAAACTCGCCGCGGGGAGCGGGGCGGTCAGTGTTAGCGGCGGCAACTTGACGTGGGTCATTGTTGTCGCCGTCGTGGCACTGCTGGCCCTGGCCGTGGCTGCCGTGCTGGTACGTGAGGTACTCGCCGCCAGCCAGGGCACCGAGCGGATGCAGGAGATCGCCCGCGCGGTGCAGGAAGGGGCGGCCGCTTACCTGCGGCGCCAGTTCCGCACGCTGGGCATTTTCGTTGTCATTATCTTCTTCGTGCTGTTGCCCCTGCCTGCGGATGGACCCTCCGTGATGTGGGGCCGGAGCATCTTCTTCCTGGTCGGGGCGTTGTTCTCGGCGGTAACCGGGTTCACCGGCATGTCGCTGTGCGTGCGCGGCAACGTCCGGGTGGCGGCCGCGGCGCGGGAGGGCGGCGAGCGGCCGGCGATGCGGATCGCGTTCCGCACCGGCGGCGTGGCCGGCATGTTCACCGTCGGCCTGGGCCTGTTCGGCGCCGCGATCGTGGTGCTGATCTACCGGGAGAACGCGCCCAACGTGCTCGAGGGCTTCGGCTTCGGCGCGGCGCTGCTGGCGCTGTTCATGCGGGTCGGCGGCGGCATCTACACCAAGGCCGCCGACGTGGGCGCGGATCTGGTGGGCAAGGTCGAGCAGGGCATCCCCGAAGACGACCCGAGAAACGCGGCGACGATCGCGGACAACGTGGGCGACAACGTGGGCGACTGCGCCGGCATGGCGGCGGACCTGTTCGAGTCCTACGCGGTCATGCTGGTGGCCTCACTGATTTTGGGGAAGACCGCGTTCGGCGACAAGGGCCTGGTGTTTCCGCTGATCGTGCCGATGATCGGGGTGATCACCGCGGTGATCGGCATCTTCGTGGTCGCGCCGCGCGCGGGCGACCGCAGCGGCATGACCGCGATCAACCGTGGCTTCTTCGTCTCCGCGGTGATCTCGGCCATCGGGGTGGCGATCGCCTGCTTCACCTTCCTGCCTGCCCACTTCAGCGACCTGAAGGGCGTAACCGACCCGGCCATCGCGGCGTACAGCGGCAACCCACGCTGGATCGCCTTCGGGGCGGTGCTGATCGGCATCGTGCTGGCCAGCGCCATCCAGTTGCTGACCGGCTACTTCACCGAGGTGAACCGGCGGCCGGTCAGGGACATCGGGCACAGCTCGGAGACCGGCGCGGCCACCGTCATCCTGTCCGGTGTCGCGTCCGGGATGGAGTCCGCGGTGTACGCCGCGCTGCTGATCGGCGGTGCGGTGTTCGGCGCGTACCTGCTCGCGACGGGGAACCCCACCATCGCGCTGTTCGCGGTGGCGATGGCCGGCGGCGGTCTGCTGACCACGGTCGGCGTGATCGTATCGATGGACTCGTTCGGCCCGGTCACCGACAATGCCCAGGGCATCGCGGAGATGTCGGGCGACGTGGAGGGCGACGCCGCGCAGGCACTGACCAAGCTGGACGCGATCGGCAACACCACCAAGGCGATCACCAAGGGCATCGCGATCGCGACCGCGGTGCTCGCCGCGACCGCCCTGTTCGGCTCGTTCCGCACCATTGTCGAGCAGGCGCTCGGCACCGGCGCGGGCAGCTTCAGCCTGTCGGTTGACCGGCCGCGGGTCCTGGTCGGCGTGATCATCGGGGCCGCGGTGGTGTTCCTGTTCGCCAGCCTGCTGATCATGGCGGTGGGCCGTGCGGCGCAGGGCGTGGTCATGGAGGTGCGGAACCAGTTCCGCACCCGCCCGGGGATCATGGACTTCACCGAGAAGCCCGAGTACAGCCGGGTGATCGACATCGTCACCAAGGACTCGCTGCGCGAACTGGTGACCCCGGGCCTGCTGGCGGTGCTGACCCCGATCGCCGTGGGCTTCGCGTTCGGCTACTCGACGCTGGGCGCCTACCTGGCCGGCGCAATCGCGGCCGGGGTGCTGATGGCGGTGTTCCTGGCCAACTCCGGCGGCGCCTGGGACAACGCCAAGAAGCTGGTCGAGGACGGCAACTACGGTGGCAAGGGCTCCGAGGCGCACGCGGCCACGGTCATCGGTGACACCGTCGGCGACCCGTTCAAGGACACCGCGGGCCCGGCCATCAACCCGCTGATCAAGGTGATGAACCTGGTCTCGCTGCTGATCGCGACCAGCGTGGTCAAGTACAGCAGCAACGTCGGGCTGCGTGTGGGCGTGGCCATCGTGGCGGTGGCCATCGTGGTGACCGCGATCGTGATCTCCAAGCGGCGGTCCACCAGCGTGTCCTCCGGCGGGCCGGGCGCGCCCGCCGAGGAGACCACCCCGGCCGAGCCGGCCGAGCCATCCGGCCCGGCCCCGGCCAGTACTCCGGGCTGACCGCCCGCACCGCAAAGATGATCCCCCGGCCACCGAGACGTGGCCGGGGGCTCGTCCATACTTGGGGGTCATGAGCGAGCGCACGCTGCTGGTGCTGCGGCACAGCAAGTCGGCCTACCCGGAGGGCATCGCGGACGTTGACCGGCCGCTGTCGGGCCGCGGCCGCCGGGACGCGGCCAAGGCCGGGGGCTGGCTGCGCGACCAGGGACTCACCCCCGATCTGGTGGTCTGCTCCACCGCCGAGCGCACCAGGCAGACCTGGGACCTGATCAGCGACCAGCTCGGCTGGGCCGGCGACGAGCCCGGGACGCTGCGCTACGACCCCCGGGTCTACGAGGCCAGCCCGGGTGACCTGTTCACCGTGGTGCAGGAGACCCCGGACGAGGTCAGCATCCTGGCCCTGCTCGGGCACAACCCGGGATCCGCGGAACTGGTGCTCGCCCTGGCCGGCCACCGCGAGCTGAGCTTCCCCACCTCGGCGCTGGCCGTCATCGGGCTGACCGGCGGCTGGGCCGGGGTCGCGCCGGGATCCGGGACGCTGGACACGCTATGGACGCCAAAGGGCGGGTCAGTCCGGCCGGCTGGCTGATCCCGGCTGGGCGGCCGGGTCGACTTCGTCCGCCGCCTCCACCTCGTCCCGGGGCACGCCGAGCAGGTACAGCACCGAGTCGAGGTAGGGCACGCTGACCGAGGTGTCGGCCGCGTCCTTGACCACCGGCCGGGCGTTGAACGCCACCCCCAGGCCGGCCGCGGCGATCATGTCCAGGTCGTTGGCGCCGTCGCCGATGGCCACCGCCTGGCTGACTGGGACGCCGGTCTGTGCGGCGAACCGGCGCAGCGCGTCCGCCTTGCCCGACCGGTCGATAACTGGCCCGGTCAGCTTCCCGGTCAGCTTGCCCGCGGTGATCTCCAGCGTGTTGGCCGCCGCGTAGTCGATGCCGAGTTCGGCCGCGAGCGGGCCGGTGATCTGGGTGAAGCCGCCGCTGACGATGCCGCACCGGAAGCCGAGCCGGTGCAGGGTGCGGATCAGGGTCCGGGCGCCCGGGGCCAGCCGCAGCTCGCCGCGGACCGCGTCGAGCATGGATTCGTCCAGCCCGGCCAGCATCGCGACGCGTTCCCGGAGCGAGGCGGCGAAGTCCAGCTCACCGCGCATGGTGGCTTCGGTGATCTTGGCCATCTGCTCCGCGCAGCCGGCCCGGGCGGCCAGCAGGTCAATTACCTCGCCGGCGATCAGCGTGGAGTCCACGTCCATCACGACCAGCCGCATGGCCCGCCGGTGCAGCCCGCTGCGCTGCACGGCCACGTCCACGCCCTGCTGCGTCGCCTCCCGGGCCAGCGTCACCCGCAGCGCCGCCGGATCGGCGCCGGACACGTCCAGCTCGATACAGGTCACCGGGCGGTGCGCGAGCCGGTCGATGCGGTCGATGTTCGCCCCGCTGGCCGCGATCCGGCCCGCGATGGCCGCCACCGCGGCCGGCGTCAGCGGGCTGCCCAGCACGGTGACATGCAGCCGGCCGCGGCGCCGGGCCTGCTCCCCGGAGCCCATCGTGATCTCGGCGTCCAGACCCAGGTCGGCGGCGGCGGCGCGGATGGCCCGGTGGATCGCGGTCAGGTCCGGATCGCCGCCGCAGCCGAGCAGCGCGCCGAGCACCAGCCGCCCCCGGATCACCACCTGCTCGATGTCCAGCACGGTCAGCTCATGCCCGGTCAGGGCGGTGAACAGCCGGGAGGTCACCCCGGGCCGGTCCCGGCCGGTCAGGGTGACCAGGAGTGTGGTCTGCGTGTCCATCGGTGGTCAACGCTACCGGGGCCGGCCTGCGCGCACCGGTGGGCTGGCTGGTCCGCCATGACGTAAGTTCGGTCTCACACGGTGGGCTTTGCTGGCGAGTGTGATGCTTGGGTCGCGGGAGGGAGCTGGATGTCCGACGAGGTGGTGCGGCTGCGCGGTGTCGGTGTCCGGCGCGGCGGGTCGATGCTGCTCCGCGACGTGGACTGGACCGTCTACGACGACGAGCGGTGGGTGGTGATCGGGCCCAACGGGGCCGGCAAGACCACCCTGCTGCAAGTGGCCGGGTGCCAGCTGTTTCCCTCCGAGGGCCGTGCCGAGCTGCTCGGCAGCCGGCTCGGCGAGACCGACGTGTTCGAGTTGCGGCCGCGCATCGGGCTGGCCAGCGCGGCCGTAGCGGACCGGGTGCCGCCCGGCGAGAAAGTGATCGACCTGGTGCTCACCGCGTCCTACGCGATCGTCGGGCGGTGGAAGGAGGATTACGAGTCTTCCGACGTGACCCGCGCGGTCGAACTGCTCGACGCGCTCGGCTGCGCGCACCTGATCCGGCGCCGGTTCACCACGCTGTCCGAGGGTGAGCGTAAGCGGGTGCAGATCGCCCGGGCCCTGATGCCCGACCCTGAGCTGCTGCTGCTCGACGAGCCCGCGGCCGGCCTGGACCTGGGCGGCCGGGAGGACCTGCTCCGCCGGATCTCACTGCTGGCCCGCGATCCGCTCGCCCCGACCACGGTGATGGTCACCCACCACGTAGAGGAAGTGCCCGAGGACTTCACCCACGCGATGCTGCTGCGCCGCGGTGCGGTACTGGCCGCGGGCCCGGTCCACGACGTGCTCACCGAGCCCAACCTGGCCAAGTGCTTCGGCCTGCCGCTGATCCTGGATCGGCACGGCGGGCGCTGGTCGGCCCGGGCGGCCCAGTAGCGTCAGACCGGCGGTAATGGGTACAGAGCTGGCATGAAAGGGGACCGGGTCGAGATCGTCATCGACGCGGGCGGGTCCTCGCGCACCTACGAGGTGACCGCGACCAAGGCCGGCCTGCGGGTCGAGGTGGTCACCGGCCGGGGCGTGGTGGAGGTCATGGAGGTCACCCGGGGCGGCTCGGTGGTTCGCACCGCCCGGTTCATGGCCAGCCGGGTCCTCGCCCTGGTCGAGCACCCGGGCAGCGATGGCGGCCCGGACAGCGGCCGGCGGCTGGCCAGCCGGACCGCGGGCGAGGCCGCCGAGCCGGTCAGCATGGTCGACGACGCCGTTGACCGGACCATCTCCCAGCTGGGTTAGCGCACCTGGCCGATTGGCCTGTTCTGCTACCTTCGTGGCTCCGGTGACTTGCCCGGGAAGGAGCCGCTATGGCCGGGAGGCCGCTGACCGCCCTGTTCATGCCCGAGAGCGCGTATGGCCCGACCAATAACTGCATCGGTATCGGGGATGTGCTGCGCCGCCGCGGGCACCGGGTGGTGTTCGCGGCCGAGGCGTCCTGGAAAGGCCGCCTGGAGCCGCTCGGCTTCGAGGAGGACCTGGTTGACCTGTCCGCGCCCGTGGCGGCCGGCCAGGATGCCGGGCAGTTCTGGAAGGAGTTCATCGCCAGCACCGCGCCGGAGTTCCGCAAGCCCACCATCGAGCAGCTGGGCACCTGGATCAAGCCGGTATGGGCCGAGCTGATCGGCGGCGCCCGGTACTGCCAGGACCAGCTGGCCGGGATCGTGGCCCGGGCCCGCCCGGACGTGATCGTGGAAGACAACGTGATCAGCTTCCCGGCGCTGCTGACCGCGGGCGTGCCGTTCGTCCGGATCGTGTCCTGCAACCCGCTGGAGATCGCCGGGCCGGGGCTGCCCCCGGCGTTCTCCGGCTACCCCGCCGCCGACCAGTCCGGCTGGGCAGAGTTCCGGGCCGAATACGACCGGGTGCACCGGGCGCTGTGGGCCGGGTTCAGCGACTGGGTGGCCAGCCAGGGCGCGCCGGCCCTGCCCGACCTGGAGTTCATCCACACCGGCGACCTGAACCTGTACGTCTACCCGGAGCTGGCCGACTACCCGCGGGCCAGCCCGCTCGGCCCGCGCTGGCACCGGCTGGACTCCTCGGTCCGGGAGACCGACGAGCAGTACACCGTGCCCGCCCAGCTGGCCGCCCAGGACGGGGCGCTGATCTACTTCTCGCTGGGCTCGCTCGGCTCGGCCGACGTGCCGCTGATGCGCCGGCTGATCGGCTGCCTGGCCGCGACCCCGTACCGGTACATCGTGTCGATGGGCCCGCTGCACGCCGAGCTGGAGCTGGCCCCGAACATGGCCGGTGCCGAGTTCCTGCCGCAGACCTCGATCATCCCGCAGGCCGACCTGGTCATCACGCATGGCGGGAACAACACCACCACGGAGTGCCTGCACTTCGGCAAGCCAATGATCGTGCTGCCGCTGTTCTGGGACCAGCACGACAACGCGCAGCGGGTGGCCGAGCTGGGGCTGGGCGTCCGGCTGGACACCTACCGGTTCACCGACGCCGAGCTGCACGGCGCGCTGGCTCAGTTGCTCGGCGACCGCGCGCTGCGCGACCGGCTGGCGGCCGGCGCGGCCCAGATCCAGGCCCGGCACGGCCTGCGCCGGGCCGCCGACCTGATCGAGGCCCAAGCGGCGGCGGGCCGCTAACGAGCCAGAAAGCCCCGGCTGACCGAGGCGGAGATCAGCTCCCGGGCGAAGGCGCCCAGCGCGGCCGAGCCGTCCTCGATCAGCGCCACCTTGGCCAGCACCTGGCCGGCCGTCACCCCGTGCTGGGCCCAGGTGCCCCCGCCCTGCTGGTAGTTGGCCAGCATCGGCTGCAGCCGGTCCAGCGCGCGGGCGAACTTGGCCTCCGGGGTGCGCCGCTCCTCGAACTCATCCCACAGCGCCCGGAACCCGGCCGCCTGGCTGCCGGGCAGCAGCGCGAACAGCCGGTCGGCCGCGGCCCGCTCCGCTTCCTCCTGGCGAGCCTGGGCCTGCGGGCCGGCGTAGACGAACAGGTCGCCCGCGTCGATCTCCACCAGGTCGTGCACCAGCACCATCGCGGTCACCCGGCTCAGATCGGTGCCGGGCGGCGCGTACTCGCCCAGCACCAGGCTCATCAGCCCCAGGTGCCAGGAATGCTCGGCGGAGTTTTCCCGCCTGCTGCCGTCGATGATCCGGCTCTGCCGGAGCACGCCTTTGAGCCGGTCCGCTTCCAGCAGGAACCGCAGTTGACTGTCCAGGGGTTGCATGGGCCCTATTCGATCGTCACGAATCCGCGTCCGGCTCGCCGGCACCCCCCAACCGGGTGCCGGGGCTCTGACGTGCGATCATGTCCCTGGGGGACCCAACGATGATACGGGGGACCGGCTCATCAGGCTCGCCCTGGCCGGGTCATCGTCTGGCCAGGGCGAGTCACCTCAGCAGCAGCGTGCGGGCACCCCCAGCGAGGCGACCAGCCCGCCTGGCCACGGCGTCCCTGGTTCCCTTACCCCCCGGGCCAGGGGCGCCGTCCGCTGCCCGCCCGGCAGCGGGATAATCAGGGCCATGACCGGAGCCGCCGATGTGATCGTGGTCGGCTCCGGGCCGAACGGCCTGGCCGCGGCGCTGACCATGGCCCGGGCCGGGCTGGCGGTGCGGGTCATCGAGGGCGCTGGCACCCCGGGCGGCGGCTGCCGGACCGCGGAACTGACCCTGCCCGGCTTCCAGCACGACGTCTGCTCGGCGGTGCACCCGCTGGCCGCCTCGTCCCCGTTCTTCCGCGGCACCAGCCTGGCCGCGCACGGGGTCACGCTGTGCACCCCCAAGATCGCGTTCGCCCATCCGCTGGACGGCGGGCAGGCCGCCGCGCTGTCCGGTTCTGTCGAGGAAACCGCGGGCGGTCTCGGCACCGACGCCGCCGCCTACCGGCGGCTGCTCGGCCCGCTGGTCCGCGACGCCGGGCTGATCCTGCCCGATGTGCTGGCCCCGCTGCGCGCCGTGCCCAGCCACCCGCTGGCCCTGGGCCGGTTCGGCGCGGCCGGGCTGCTGCCCGCCAGCCTGCTGGCCCGGCGGCTGCGCACCGAGGCGGGCCGGGCCCTGCTGGCCGGGGCGGCGGCCCACTCGATGCTGCCGCTCACCAGTCCAGGGACAGGAGCGTTCGGCCTGGTCCTGATGATGACGGCACATACCGTGGGCTGGCCGGTGGTGGCGGGCGGCAGCGGGCAGATCACCGCGGCGCTGCTGGCCGAACTGGCCGGGCTGGGCGGGGTGCTGGAGACGGGCCGGTGGGTGACGTCGCTGGACAGCCTGCCGCCGGCCCGGGCCGTGCTGCTCGATGTGACGCCGCGGCAGTTGCTCGGCCTGGCCGGTGACCGGCTGCCCGCAAGGCAGCGCCGGGCGCTGCGCCGCTACCGGTACGGGCCGGGGGTGTGCAAGGTGGACTGGGCGCTCAGCGGGCCGGTGCCGTGGCGCGCGGCCGCCTGCCGCGAGGCGGGCACCGTGCACCTCGGCGGCACGCTGGCCGAAGTGGCCCGGAGCGAGGCCGAGGTGACGGCTGGCCGGATTCCGGACCGGCCGTACTGCCTGGTCGCCCAGCCAGGTGTGGTGGACCCCAGCCGGGCCCCGGCCGGCCAGCACACGCTGTGGGGCTACTGTCACGTGCCCGCGGGCTGCCCGGCCGACGTGTCCGGCCGGATCGAGGCGCAGATCGAGCGGTTCGCCCCCGGGTTCCGCGACCTGATCCTGGCCCGGTCGGTGCGCACCGCCACCGACCTGGACCGGTACAACCCCAACTACGTGGGAGGGGACATCAACAGCGGGGCCGGGACGCTGCGCCAGACGCTGCTCGGCCCGATACCGCCGTGGCCCTGGCCGGTGCGCTGGAGCCCGTACCGGACCGGGCTGCCCGGCGTGTACCTGTGCTCGGCGTCCACTCCGCCGGGCGGCGGGGTGCACGGCATGTGCGGCGCGGGCGCAGCCCAGACCGCCCTGGCCGACCTGTGGCCGGCGCCGCGGGCCAACCCGGCATGTGTAGCTTTAGGCGGTGTCAGTCCCGGTGCCCTCGCGTAGCCGGTCCAGGTGCTTCTGCAGCACCTGCTGCATCCGGTCGTAGAAGCCCACGATCAGCTTCAGCTCGTCGTCGCTGTACCGGGTGGCCATCTCGCCCCAGTCCCGGACCATGGGCAGGAACACCGAGGCCACGTCGCGCACGGCGCGCTCCAGCACCAGCCGGACGACCACCCGGCGCCGGTCCTGCGGGTCCCGCTCCCGGCGCACGAAGCCCGCTTCCTCCAGCCGGTCCACCACCCCGGTGATCGACGCGGTGGTCAGGCCGGTCTCCCTGGCCAGTTCACCGGCCGTCATCCGGCCGCGGAAGCTCAGGATGTTCAGGCAGTTCAGGTCCGTCGAGTTGATGCCGATCCGGTCGGCCGCGGCCTGGCTCATCAGCTGCATCAGGGATCCAGTCCGGCGGATGGCGGCGGCGAACGCGGCGGCCAGCTCGGCCCGCTCCGGGTCGCTGGCCGCGAACGGCTCGGCCCAGGGCGTTTCCCACTCCCCGGGCCGGTAGGGCTGATCTTCAGGCATACTTCAAGTCTCCAATTATCTAAGCTACCTAGACAATAGCTAACCAAGATGCTAGCGTCGCTCGTGAAAACACGATACAGCGAAACCCTCCTGGTAAGAGGTGGCGACCGAGCATGACATCAGACGCACCGATCCTGGCACCCCGGGCGGCGAGCGGCGAGCAGGCCGACCCGCGCCGCTGGCTCACCCTGGCCATCCTGCTGCTGGCTGCCTTCATGAACCTGCTCGACGTGTCCATCGTCAACATCGCGATCCCGTCCATCCAGCGCAACCTGCATGCCAGCTACGCGGACGTGCAGTGGGCGCTGGCCGGGTACACGCTCGCCTACGCGCTGGTGCTGATCACCGGCGGCCGGCTGGGCGACACGTTCGGCCGGAAACGGCTGTTCCTGATCGGGGTGGCCGGCTTCACCATCATGTCCGCGCTGTGCGGCCTGGCCACCAGCCCCGGCATTCTGATCGCCTGCCGGGTGGTCCAGGGCGCCATGGGCGGCATCATGGTGCCGCAGGTCCTGGCGGTGATCCAGGTCATCTTCCCGGCCAAGGAGCGGATCAAGGCGCTGGCCGGGTTCGGCGTGACCGCGGGGCTCGGCACGGTCAGCGGGCCGCTGCTCGGCGGGCTGCTCATCCAGCACAACCTGTTCGGCTGGGACTGGCGGCCGATCTTCCTGATCAACGTCCCGGTCGGCATCATCGCGTTCCTGGCCTCGGCGTACCTGGTCCGCGAGTCGAAGGCACCCAACCCGCCCAAGCTGGACCCGGTCGGCGTGGCCCTCATCTCGGCCGCCCTGCTGCTCCTGCTCTACCCGCTGGTGCAGGGGCGTCAGTTCGGCTGGCCGGCCTGGACATTCGTTTCCATGGCACTGTCCGCGCCGGTGTTCGCCGCGTTCGTCTGGTACGAGCGGATCAAGACCCGCCGGGACGGCTCCCCGCTGGTCCAGCTCAGCCTGTTCCGTGACCGGGCGTTCAGCGCCGGGATGACGGTGGCCATGACGTTCTTCCTCGGCATCGCCTCGTTCGGCCTGGTGCTCACCCTGTTCCTGCAGCTCGGGCTGGGCTTCACGCCGCTGCACGCCGGGCTGACCTTCCTGCCGTTCTCGGCCGGCGTGCTGGTCTCCTCCGGCGCGGCGGCCCGGCTGGCGCCCAAGTTCGGCCGCGGCGTCACCATGACCGGCGCCCTGGTCAGCGCGGCCGGGATGGCCACCCTGATCGCCACCGTGCACCACTTCGGCGCGGCCGTGACCACCTGGGACCTGGTGCCCGGGCTGGCCGCCGTGGGCCTGGGCCTGGGCGCGGTGATCGCGCCGCTGGCCGACATCGTGCTGGCCCACGTGCCGCAGCGGGACGCGGGCTCCGCTTCCGGCGTGTTCAACACCGGCCTGCAGCTGGGCAACTCGATCGGCATTGCGCTGATCGGCGTGATCTTCTTCGCGCTGCTCGGCAGCCAGTCCGCGGCGGCGGCCCGCACGGTCACCCCGCAGCTGCGCGGCGGGCTGGCCGCGGCAGGTGTGCCGGCCCAGTACACCGGGCACATCGTCACCCAGTTCGGTGACTGCCTGCACGCCCGGCTGGTGGCCACCGACCCCACGGTCACCCCGGCCGCGTGCCACCCGGCCCACGGCCAGGTGCTGCCGGCCGCCGCGCACCCGGTGCTGGCCAGCGCGGGCGGCACCGCGCTGCGTACCGATTTCGCCAGTTCGCTGGTGCGCACGCTGTGGTTCCAGCTCGGCGTGTTCGTGCTCAGCTTCCTGCTGATGCTCGGCATACCGGCTGGCGCGGGCAAGCACGCCACGGAGACAGAACCAGAACCGGCCGCGGACCGGGCGCTGGCCCCAGCCGGCCCCGGCCGCGGGGGAGCGACGGCATGACCGCGGCCAGCACCCCGGGGAACGGCCCGCTCCGGCTGGCCCTGCTGGGCGCCACCGGCGGGATCGGCGGGCACGTACTGAACTGGGCGGCCGACGCCGGGCACCCGGTGCACGTGCTGGCCAGGAACGCGGCGGCCGTGCCGCGCCGCCCCGGCGTCACCGTCACCGAAGGCGACGCGACCGACCCGGTGGCCGTGGCCGACACGGTGGCCAGCGCGGACGCGGTGCTGTCCGCGCTGGGCTCGCGCGGCGCCCGGACCCCGCACCTGCTGGCCACCGCGGCGGCCGCGCTGACCCAGGCCATGGCCAAGACGGGCACGCACCGGCTGATCGGCGTCAGCGCGGCAGGGGCGTTCATCAAAGAAGATCCGGATCCGGGCGGGCTGGTGAAGATCATCCTGCCGCGGATCTTCGCCAAGCCGTTCGCCGACGTGCGCGCGATGGAAGAGGTGATCCGGGACAGTGACCTGGACTGGACGCTGGTCCGGCCGACCCGGCTGGTGAACACGCCGGCCCGGGGGGAGTACCGGATCCGCCCGGACTACCCGCCGCCCGGCCTGACCAAGATCGCCCGGGCCGACGTGGCCGCCTTCATGATCCGCGCGCTCACCGAAGGCAGCTACCTTCGCGAATCCCCCGCCATCTGCTGGTGAAAAGCATCAGCGCGGTGCATTGTGCCTCGCGGGCGGGGCACAATGCACCGCGCTAACGGTTTCTGGCTACGCGTCGGCGATGGCCGCGTCTACTTCGGCGTGGCGGGCGGACAATTCGGCGGCGTAGCGGGCGTCGTCCGCCTTCTGCCGGTCGATCCGGTCGGCGATGTCCTCGTCGTCGCGCATCAGCGCTTCCAGATCGGTCTTGGCCGCGTCCAGCACGCCCAGGTCGGCGTAGGCGTGCTGGACCTTCGGCCCCCACAGCCCGATGTCCTTCACGCACGGCACGATCCGGCTGAACAGCAGCGTGCGGAACGCTTGCTGGACCGGGGACTGCTCGGTGAACTCCAGGCATTCGTCCACGTCATAGCCCATCCGCTCCCACACCTCCTGGGCGCGGAACCGGTTGCGCATCAGGTAGCAGCCCTCGACCACGAACTCTTCCCGGTCGGCCCGCTCCGCCGCCGTCAGCCCGGTGTAGTAGTCGCGCAGCGCGAGCCGGCCGAACGCCACGTGCCGCGCCTCGTCCTGCATCACATAGGCCAGCAACTGCTTGACCAGCGGGTTGGCGGCGATGTCCCGGTGCACGCCGAACGCGGCCAGGGCCAGTCCCTCGATGAGCACCTGCATGCCCAGGTAGGGCATGTCCCAGCGGGAGTCGCTGAGCGCGTCGGCCAGCAGCTTGGCCAGGTCCGGATTGACCGGGTAGTACAGCCCGACCTTCTCCCGCATGAACCGGGAGTACAGCTCCACGTGCCGGGCCTCGTCCATGGTCTGGGTGGCGGCGTAGAACTTCGAGTCCATGTCCGGCACCGACTCGACGATCCGGGCCGCCACCGTCAGCGCGCCCTGCTCCCCGTGCAGGAACTGGCTGAACAGCCAGGCGCCCAGGTGGTGGCCGAGTTCCTTACGCTCAGCCTGGTTCAGCACGTCCCACTGCCGCGATCCGTAGATCGGGCAGAAGTCATCCGGCGTCTCCATCACGTTGGTCGGATCCACCGGCAGCGCCCAGTCGATCCGCTTGGCCGCGTCCCACTGCTTGTCCTTGCCGCGCTGGTACAGGTCCAGCAGGCGGCCCCGGCCGTCGTCATACTCCCAGCTGAACTTCGTGGTCCCGGCGGCGGGCACGTCCCAGGTGCCGGGCTCGACGGGTGTGGCGTAGTGGTCGTAGGTGCTCACGGCGGCCTCCAGCGCCCCGGGGTATGGCCTGCCTTCATTACTACCCAGTAACTAGGGCCGACGCAATAGTTCCGTCAGTCGTGGACTGAGGGCTCATGGTCGGCGTGCCCGGACGGTTCCAGCTGGAACGTGGAGTGCTCGACGTCGAAATGCCCGCGGACACACTCCTGGAGCTGATCCAGGATGCCCGGGCCACAGCCCCGGCCCAGCGTGGCCGCGTCCACCACCACATGCGCGGACAGCACCGGCAGGCCGGACGTGATGGTCCAGGCGTGCAGGTCGTGCACGTCGATGACGCCGTCCAGTTCGATCATGTGCCGCCGCACCTCGGTCAGGTCGATGCCCCGGGGGCTGGCCTCCAGCAGCACGTCCACCGCGTCCCGGAGCAGCCGCCAGGTCCGGGGCAGGATCAGCACGCCGACCAGCAGCGACGCGATCGGATCGACCCGGGTCCAGCCGGTCAGCGTGATCACCACGGCGGTCACGATGACCGCGACCGCACCGAACGTGTCCGACGCCACCTCCAGGAACGCGCCCCGCGCGTTCAGGCTCTCCGCCTGGGCCTGGCGCAGCAGCACCAGTGACACGCCGTTGCCAGCCAGCGCGATCACACCGAAGAACGCCATCAGCCCGGTACTCACCGGCTGTGGCGTGGCCAGCCGTTGCGCCGCCTCGATCAGGATGAACGTCGCCATGCCGAGCAGCAGCAGCGCGTTCGCGGTCGCCGCGAGGATCTCCAGCCGGGCGTAGCCAAACGTGCGCCGCTCGGTCGCGGGCTTGCTGGCGAAGTGCGCGGCCAGCAGGGACAGCCCCACCCCGGCCGCGTCGGCGGTCATGTGCGCCGCGTCGGCCAGCAGCACCAGGGACCCGGACAGCGCGGCGCCGATGATCTCCCCGACGGCGATCGTGACGGTGATGGCCAGCACGGCGGCCAGCCGGCCCCGGTGCCGCCCGGTCGCGGTCAGCGTGGGCCCGTGGTCATGCCCATGTCCGGCCGTCATCGCCGCTGACCGCTCCCTCGTCAGGCGTCCTGGTTCAGGTGACCTGAGTTTAGGTGCCGGGCCGGTCGTCTCCGTCTCCGCCCGCGGTGTCTCCCGGCTCGCCCGTACCCGGGAACAGCAGCTCGTAGGCCGGGTTGATCATGACTGGGCCGCCGTTCCGGATGCCCACCTGGCCACGGAACCGCACCCGGGCCCCGCAGATGATGCCCGGAATGTGCGACCGGCCGTAGAACAGCGCGGTCAGATCGCCCGTGGAGTCGGCGACGTCCGCGGCGAGCACGGAACTCCGTTCCACCGGCCTGATCTCCACCGCGCGGATCCGCCCCTCGACGGTGGCCCGGCCTGGCTTATCCAGCGAGCCGATCGGGCTCACCCCGGCCGACGGAGTAGGCCGGTCGTAGCTCTGATACTCGGGTGTGGGCACGTTCGGCGGCGTCTGCTCGGCCCGGCGGCCGGGCCCGCGATCCCGCCGCCTGCGGCGCAGTACCGAACGTGGCGCGGTCTCGACCGGCGGCTGCCCAGCCTCTTCAGCCGTGTCCGGCCCGGCTCCATCCGGCCCGGCTCCATCCGGCCTGGCTCCATCCGGCCCGGTTCTGTCCGGGCCAGAGTCGGCCACCGCCACGGATGCGGGCGGTGCTCCCGCCGGCCGGCTCGCGCCGTCCGGCGCGGCGGCGCCGCCCGCGCCCCGTTCCTTGGCGGCTTGCCGCGCCTGGAGAACCTCCAGCCTGCTGCGCACGTCGAACGGGACGATGGTGGCCGCGGAGTTCGGGATCTGGCTGACCACCGCCGCGATCTTGTCAGCGGTGCGGTCGTGCAGCAGCCGGCCGAGCAGCGCGGAGTAACTGCGCCGCGGCAGCACTACGGTGACCTGCGTGCCTGGCTGGGCCGCCTCGCCACTGACCAGCTGGGCGGCGCACCGGGCCAGCCTGCGGTCCGCGCAGTCGATGAAGTCCAGCGCCACGTCGACACTCGCCCGGGTCCATTCCTCACGGAGCAGGTCCGCCTGGGAGGTGTCGATGACGAAGTGCACCGCACGCAGCGTGGTCGGGCGCTGGCTCTTCGCGTACCGCAGGCCAGCCAGGGTGGCCAGGTCAAAGCTGTCCACGAACAGGAACACGGTCCGCCGCGGGAAGTTCGGCGTGGGAGGCGGCTGGTGGCGGTCGCTGATCCGCTCCAGGACCTCGGCCTCGGTGCGGTACTCCTTGTTCAGCCGGATCAGCGAGAAGAACAGGATGGGGAACAGCACCACGACCAGCCAGGCGCCTTCGGCGAACTTCACCACCGCGAAGATCAAGACCACGATGGCGGACAGCCCGCCCGCCGAGGCATTGATGACCAGTTTGCGCCGCCACCCGGGCTCCCGGGTCCGGCTGTGATACTTCGCCATCCCGAAGCCGGCCATGGTGAACGCGGTGAACACGCCGATGGCATAGAGCGGGACGAGGTTGTTGACGTTCGCACCCCGGATGATCAGCAAGATGATCGAGATCACGGTGAGCACGATGATCGCGTTGGAGAACACCAGCCGGTGCCCGCGCTTGAGCAGCCAGCGGGGCAGGAACGCATCCCCGGCCACGTAGCTGGCCAGGAACGGGAACCCGTTGAAGCTCGTGTTCGCCCCGGTGTACAGGATCAGCGCCGTGGCCGCCTGCACCAGGAAGAACAGCACCTGCCCGACAGGCGAGTGACCGAATACGCGCGCGGCCTCCTGAGCCAGCACGGTCGGGTATCCGCTCTTCCGCGGCGTCGCCTTGGTCGCGTGCGCCAGCCAGGAGATCCCGGCGACCAGGAAGCCGAGGATGAGCCCTTCGGCCACCAGCACCTGGCGGGCGTTCCGCCCCTCCGGTGGCCGGAATGCGCCCACCGCGTCGGACACCGCCTCGATGCCGGTCAGCGACGCGCCGCCGTTCGCGAACGCGCGCAGCAGGGTCAGGATCATCGCGAAGCTGATCAGGCCGGCCGTGCCGCCGCCGATGGTGTAGGTGTCGTGCAGCGCGTGCGGGTTGTACGGTCGTAGGTCGCCGAATACTTCCCGGATCACCCCAACCACGATCATCAGGATCACCGAGCCAGAGAACAGGTACGTCGGCACGGCGAAGGCACGGCCCGCCTCGCGCAGACCCCGCAGGTTGCCGAAGCAGATGACCAGGATCACGGCGATCGTGATCTCCAGGGTGTACGGGCCGAGGGCGGGGAAGGCCGAGGTCACCGCGGCCGTGCCAGCCGAGGTCTGCACCGCGACCGTGACCACGTAGTCGATGAGTAGCGCGACGGCCGCGATCTGCGCGACCCGGGGCCCGAAATTGTCCCGTGCCACCACGTAGGAGCCACCCGGCCGGATGTAGACCATGACGACCTCGCGGTAGGACAGCACCACGAGCGTCATCACCAGCAGGATGACCAGGGTCAGCGGGAGGATCAGGGTGAATGCGGCCAGCCCGGCCAGGGGCAGCAGCGCGATCAGGATTTCCTCGGTGCCGTACGCCGAGGACGAGATCCCATCGGGCGAGAGCACGCCGAGCGCCAGCGGCTTGGACAGCCGCTGGTCCTGCAGCTGGGCGTTGATCAGCGGCCGCCCGAGAATGCGCCGCTTAGGGTGTACCCGAGGCTTTCCGGCAGGATTTCGCCCTTGCCGAGGAATCCTGCGGCCTTGCGCATCGCCACTGATGTGCCCTTCACTCACCTTGACCAGGCCTTCATACCATCGTGAGTGAACAGGTTTGTCCATCAGGTCGGCCGACCGGGTTAGGAGTCGGGGCCGCCGGTGCCCTCGGCCGAGGAAAGCAAGTCGTAGGCGGGGTTGGTCATTACCGGCCCTTCGCCACGCACACCCACCGATCCACGGAACCGCACCCGTGCCCCACAGATGACGCCGGGAATGTGCGACCGGCCGTAGAACAGCGCGGTCAGACTCCCGGTGGAGTCTGCGATCTCGATAGCCAGCACCGAGTTCTTCTCAACTGGGCGGATCTCCACCGCGCGGACCCGGCCCTCGACGGTGGCCCGGCCGGGGCGGTTGAGCGAGCCGATCGGGTTCACCCCGGCGGGCGGGGCGGGCCGGTTGTAGTCCGGGTTGTCGTCGGCCGGGACCGGGACCGGCGGTCCGCCGGGCGCGCCGGGCCGCGGCCGCCGGGAGCGCAGCCGTCCACGCAGCTGGGACGGCGGCGCAGCGGTCACCGGAGGCAGGGTGGCGGCCGGGTCGCCGTCGGGCGTGGCCCCGTCGCTGCCGTCGGCGCCCACCGTCACTGGCCGGCGGGGTCCGCGGCGGGGTGCTGGCCGGCGGCGTGTCGGCGGCGTGGGCGACGGCTCCGTGCTCCGGCCCGCGGCCTCGGCGGCCATGTCGGCCAGGCTCTTCTTGGTACCGGCGCTAGCCAGCGCGGCCGCCTTCTTCGCCTGGGCGGCAGCTGGCGCTCGTGCAGCACCTCGATCCGGCTGCGCACGTCGAACGGGACGATGGTGGCGGTCACGTTCGGGATCCGGCTGACCATGCCCGCGATCCGGTCCGCGGTGCGGTCGTGCAGCAGCCGGCCGAGCAGCGGGGTGTAGCTGCGCCGGGGCAGCACCACGGTGACGTGGGTGCCCGGCTGGCCGCCTCGGAACTGGCCAGTTCGGCCGCGCAGCGGGCCACTCGGCGGTCGGGGCAGTTGATGAAGTCCAGCACCACGCCACGGTCGGTTCGGGACCATTCCTCGCGGAGCTGCTCGGCCTGCTGGTTGTCGATCACGAAGTGCACCGCGCGCAACGTGGTCGGCCGCAGGCTGCGCGCGTAGCGCAGCGCGGCGATGCGTGGCCAGGTCGAAACTGTCCACCAGCACGTAGACAATGCGGCGGGAGTACTTCGGCAGCTCAGGCGCTTTGTTCCGGTCCCCGATCCGCTCCAGGACCTGCGCCTCCATCGTGTATTCGCGGTTCAGCCGGATGAACGCGAACACCGCGATCGGGAACACCACCACGACCAGCCAGGCACCCTCGGTGAACTTCACGATCGCGAAGATCACCACGACGAGTGCGGTGTACACCCCGCCGACGAAGTTGATCAGCCGCGGCGCCAGGCGGTCTCTCTGGTCCGCGGTGATACCTGGCCATGCCGAACCCGGCCATCGAGAAGCCGGTGAACACGCCGATCGCGTAGAACGGCACCAGGTTGTTGGTGTTGGCCCCGACCACCGCCAGCAGCGCGACGGCCAGCACGGTCAGCACGACGATCCCGTTGGAGAACACCAGCCGCTGGCCGCGCTTGCTCAGCCAGCGGGGCAGGAACGAGTCCTCGGCCACGAAGCTGGTCAGGAACGGGAAGCCGCTGAAGCTGGTGTTGCCGCCGGTGAACAGGATCGTGATGGCCCCCGCCTGGACCAGGAAGAACAGGACGTGGCCCACGAGGATGGCCGAAGATGAGCTTGGCCTCCTGCGACACCACCGTGGGAACACCGCTCACGTACGGCGACGGCGTGGGTGACGTGGGCCATCCAGGAGATACCGGCGATCAGGCACGCCACGATGCTGCCCTGGGTGACCAGGATCTGCCGGGCGTGCTTGCCTTCGGGCGGGCGCAGCGCGCTCACCGCGTTAGACACGGCCTCGATCCCGGTCAGCGACGAGCCGCCGTTCGCGAACGCGCGGCCCAGGAAGAAGATGGCGGCGAACGTCCACAGGTTGTTCCAGTGCCCGATTGGACCGTCCCGGAGTGCCACGGCACGTGCCTAGCCCGCCGCCGAACGCCTCCCGGGCCAGGCCCACGATGATCATCACGCCGACCGAGCCGGAGAACAGGTAGGTCGGCAGCGCGAACACCCTCCCGTTCTCCCTGACCCCGCGCAGGTTCACGAAGCCATCAGGAGGGTAGCCACGACCGCGATGATCAGCAGAGTTGTGGTGTCGCCCAGCGGCTTGCCCAGCGCCGGGAACGTGGAGATGATCGCTGCGCTGCCCGCGGCGTTCTGCACCGCCACCGTGACGACGTAGTCCACCATGAGGGCCACCGCCGCGACCTGGGCCACCCGCGGGCCGAAGTTCTCCCGGGCCACCACGTAGGACCCGCCGGCCCGGGTGTAGACCGTGACCACTTCGCGGTAGGAGAGCACCACCAGCGCGATGCCGAGCAGGATCACTCCGGTCATCGGCAGCAGGATGGTGAACGCGGCCAAGCCGAAGAACGGCAGCAACTCATGCAGGATCAGCTCGGAGCCGTAGTTGGCCGAGAGATCCCGTCGCAGGACAGCACGCCCAGCGCGAGTGGCTGGGACAGCCGCTCCGAGGCCAGTTGCTCGTTGACCAAGGGCGGCCCGAGCAGCCTGCGTTTCAGCGTGTACCCGAAACCCTCGCGCAGGTCATCGCCCCTGCTGCCGAGGACGCCTACCGCTCGCCGCATTGCCACCTGGTCTGCCCTTCATGTGCTTGACCTGGCCTGTCTACCACCGCGGCGGCATGCTCAGGCCAACGGGGCATTTGCCTGATACCCTCCCGGACTGCCTGGTAGCCGGGTCTTAGCGGAGCCTTAGCGCGGTCGCCGTCAGCCGATGCCGAACCAGCCCAGCACGGTGAACGCCAGCAGCAGCAGGCTCATCGTCGAAATGGCCAGCGTGCAGATGGTGGCGGCGACCCGGAACGGTGTTCCGTTCGCGGCCGCGCCGAGCACGCTGCGCCGGTTGGTCAGGATCAGGATGTAGGCCAGGATGACCGGCGTCACGATACCTTGCAGTACCTGGGTGCCGATCAGCAGGGTGATCAGGTTGATCGGGGTCAGCGCCAGCCCCGCGCCGATGATCACCTGCACGGTGAACAGGCTGAGGAACAGCCGGGCTTCGGTGAACCGGCGGGACACCGACCGCTCCACCCCGACCGCCTCGCTGATCGCGTACGCGCTGGACAGCGGGACCACCGCGCCGGCCAGCGCGGACGCCCCGATCAGGCCGAACGCGAACAGCAGTTCGGCCGCGGGCGCCGGCCACCGGGCGCAGTGCCATCGCGGCCTCTTTGGCCGAGGTGAGCGGGCCGGTGCCGCCGATGGCGGCCGCGGTGGCGATGATGATCGTGATGGAAATCACGCAGGCGAACAGCGCGCCGGAGATGGCGTCGATCCGGGCCCGCGGGTAGTCGGCCGCGTCGGCGCCCTTGTCCACCACGCCGGCCGCCGCGTACAGCTGCATGTACGGGCTGACCGTTGTGCCGATCAGGGCCACCCCGAGCAGCAGGAAGCTCTTGGTGTACAGGAAGTGCGGGATGACCAGGTTGCTGCCGACCTCGGCCCAGTCGGGATGGCCGAGCACGGCGGCGATCGGGTAGGCCAGGAAGGCCAGCGACAGGATGAGGAACACCCGCTCGGCGTACCGGTACGAGCCGAACACGACCAGCGCCCAGATGGCCACGGCCGCGATCGGGATGATCACGTACCGGCTGACGCCGAGCAGTTCGAAGGCAGCCCCGATGCCGGCGAACTCCGACACCACCAGGCCGGTGTTGGCCAGCAGCACGCAGAACAGTGCGACCCCGGTCAGCCGCAGGCTGAACTGCTCCCGGATCAGCGCGGCCAGGCCCTTGCCGGTGTGCGTGCCGAGCCGGACCGCCATCTCCTGGACCAGCACCAGCGCGATGGTGACCAGCACCATGAAGAACAGCGTCCGGTAGACGAACTGGGACCCGGCCGAGGCGTAGGTGGCGATGCCGGCCGCGTCGTTGCCCGCGTTGGCCGCCACCACCCCGGGCCCGGCGATGGCCAGGATCATCCAGATCCGGCCGCGCCGGGACCGGATCAGCCGGACCCCGCCGGCCCGGACCCGGGTCAGCGAGGTGAACCCGGTCCGGGCCCGCGCCCGGGCGATCTCAACCGACTCCTCGTCCCACTCTGCTTGCTTTGCGCCTCCGGAGGGCTTAGATCCGCCGAGCTTCCCTCGTCGCTCGATCGCTCGTTCCTCGCTCTCTCCCCGGCCCACCTCCCCGTTCCCCCTTCGCTGTCCAGTCGGCGGCGCCCTCCTTTGGCGCTGCTCACTGGAGCAGCCTCGGGAAGTGCAGGCGGCCGTGGCCCGGGCACCAGGGCGTCCAGCACGTCGTCGGCCAGGATCCGGCCCAGCGGCCGCCCGTCGTCGTCCACCACCAGCAGCGAAGAGCGGCGGGACTCGACCAGTTCAGTGGCGACCAGGTCCAGATCGGCGTCCGGGTGCAGGGTGACCGGGGGATTGTCCGGGTCGAGCAGGTCGCCCAGCCGCCGGGCGCCGTCGCTGACCAGCAGGTCGAACGCGGACACGTCGCCGAGCAGCGCACCCGCCTCGTCCAGCACCGCCACCGAGTCGATCTCGGTGCGGTGCCCGGCCTGGTCGGCCAGCCGCTGGCTTACCTCGGCCACCGTCTCGTCCGGCCCGGCGGTGGCCAGCACGCTGGTCATGATCCCGCCGGCCTCATCGCCCGGATAGCCGAGCAGCCTGACCAGCTCGCGCTGCTTCGGCTGCGGCATCTGCGCCAGCAGGACGGCCCGTTCCTCGTCGTCCAGGTCACGCAGCGCGTCCACCGCCTCGTCCGGTTCCATCCCGGCGATCAGCTCGGCGGCCCGGGCGGTGTCACCTCGCGGAGCAGGGCGGTCAGCTCGTGCGGCTCCATCTCCTCCAGCGCGTCCGCGGCCAGGTCGTCGTCCAGGCTGTCCAGCACTTCCTGGCGGCCGGACCGGCCCAGCCCCTCCAGCACGTCGGCCAGTTCGGCCGGGCGGAGCCGGCGCAGCGCGGCGTGCCCGGTACGCAGCTTCACCGCCGCGGGTTCCTCGGGCGAGTCTTCGCCGAACGACTCGATCGAGGCCCAGTCGATGACCCGGTCCGGGGTGGGATGCCAGCGGAACCGGCGTGGGCCCAGCCGGCGCAGCAGGGTCTGCAGGCTGACGTCCACGCCGACCAGGTGGATCTGCTCACCGACCTGGGCCAGGTACAGGTCGGCCGCCCGGATCACCTGGATCTCGTCGGTGTCCACCAGCTGATGGTCCATGATGTCCCGGGCCAGCAGCACCTCACCCTCGCGGCGAGCGAACTCGCGCAGGTCCAGCCGGGCCGTGCGCAGCGTGACCGAGCGGCGGCGCATCCGGTCGATGGCTGAGCTGTCCAGGAACGCCCGGCGCCGGCCGACCCGGATCACGATCCCGGTGACCAGCGGATAGGTCTCCCCGCTGCCATGCACCTGGGCCACGAGATCGGCGACATGCCCGACCTCGTCCCCGGCCTGGTTCAGCACCGGGCGGGTGATCAGCCCGGCCAGCGACACGATGTCCTGCCGGAGCTGGCGGGAGGCTAGGGTCCGCTCGGACGGCTGGATCAGGCGGGTGAGTGAGGACCCGTTGCGGCGCCGCCAGCGGGCGGGATCCCGGTTAGTGCCAAAAAACCGTTCGGACACAGCAGCCTCCTCCGGCCGCCGGCCCGGCCACGGCTAGGGCGCAGGCCTCAGCACGGGGCAGCCGGCGGGCATTGGGCGGGATGGGGTCAGGCACCACCCGGCGACCCGGCCCAGGGCGGGGGCCGTGATCGCCGGGGTGGTACTGGAAGGATCACCAAGCACGGCCGACCACCTCCTCGCCTCGCTGCGTGCACTCCCGGCTGATTGCCGTACCCCGTGACAGTACCCCGGACTGCGCCGTAACCCGGAATCTTGGCGTACAACCCGCACAATTCTGTTCACTCTTCGTCCACCTGCTGTTCACCAGGCCGCCGTGGCGGGCCTGGTGCGCGGTGAAACACTGATCAGTATGGCCGCGACACAGCCGGATACCCCGGCCGCCACTCTGGGCGGCCGCACCATCCACCTCATGGACCTGCTCAAACGCCCGATCGCGGACAGCCACGGGGAGTCGCTGGGCAAGGTGCAGGACGTGATCGTCCGGCTGGGCGGTCACCGGCTGCCGGTGGTCACCGGGCTGGTGGCCAAGGTGGGCGGGCGCGAGGTGTTCGTGCCGGTCGAGCAGACCGGGCGGTTCGACGGCAGCGAGCTGAAGCTGACCAGCGCCCAGCTGGACCTGCGCCGCTTCGAGCGGCGGGACGGCGAGGTGCTGCTGCGCGCCGACGTGCTCGGCCACCGGCTCATCGACGTGGAGACGGCCCACCTGGTCCGGGCGGCCGACCTGGAGCTGCGCGAGCAGCCGGACGGCGAGTGGGTGCTGGCCGGGGTGGACACCCACCGCCGTCCGGGCGGCCTGCTGGGCGTGTTCCGCCGGGACGACAGCGAGCACGGCGAGCATGTGTTCCGCGACTGGTCCCGGTTCGAGCCGCTGATCGGGCACGCCGGCAGCGCTGGGCTGCGCGGTCAGCTGGCCCGGATCCGGCGGCTGAAGCCGGCCCAGATCGCCGACCTGATCGAGGACGCGTCCAAGGACGAGGAGACCGAGATCCTCGGCCAGGTGCACGCCGATCCCGAGCTGGAAGCGGACGTGTTCGAGGAACTGGACGAGGACCAGGCCACCCGGCTGCTGGCGGAGCGGAGCGACGCGGAGATCGCCGCGGTGCTGGCCCGGATGCGGGCCGACGACGCGGCGGACGCCATCGCCGAGCTGCCGCAGTCCCGGCGGCAGCCGGTGCTGGACCTGCTGCCGGCCGGGCAGCGGACCAAGGTACTGACCCTGATGGGCTTCAACCCGACCAGCGCGGGCGGGCTGATGGGCGTCGATTTCCTGGCCCTGGCCGGCGACGTCGCGGTGGCCGACGCGCTGGCCGCGGTGGCCAGCGCGGAGACCCTCCAGCCCGAGGCGCTGACCAGCGTGCACGCGGTCGGGCCGAGCGGGAAGCTGCGCGGTGTGGCCACCGTGATCGAGCTGGTGCAGGCCGACCCGGGCACCCGGCTGATCGACATCTGCGACCGGGATCCGGTGCGGGTCGGCGCGGACACCGACGTGGTCGACGTGGCCGTGCTGATGAGCGACTACAACCTGATCACGGTCCCGGTGGTGGACGAGAACCGGCGCATGATCGGCCTGATCACCGTGGACGACGTGCTGGAGGTCACGCTGCCGGAGGACTGGCGGCGGCGGGAGACCGCGCAGCCGCCGGACGCGCACCGCGGCGGGCCCGAAGACGGCACCGAGCAGTAAGCGGCCCACCCGGTGAGCACCCCGACCCCGCCGCAGCGGCCCCGCCCGGCGGAGCCGTCCCGCCCGGTCCAGCCGGCCCGCCGGCTGAGCAGCCTCCCCCGGTCCGACCGCCCCGCCCGGCTGACCAGCCTCGCCCGGCGGAAAGGCCCCGCCCGGCGGAAAGGCCCCGCCCGGCCGAACCGCGCCCGCGCCCGGCCGCGCCACGCCCAGCCCGGCCAAGCCCAGCCCGGCCAAGCCCAGCCTGGCCGAGCCCAGCCTCAGCAAACAGAGCGCCGTGCTGGACGAGGCGCACCTGGGCGACATCCACGGCGCGCTGGGCTCGATCAAGCTCGACCAGCTCGACGAGCGGCCGGCCGGGGCTGCGCCGCCGGCTGATCACCTTCCTGGCCATCATGGGCCCCGGGCTGATCGTCATGGTCGGCGACAACGACGCCGGCGGCGTGTCCACCTACGCCCAGGCCGGGCAGAACTACGGGTACAGCCTGCTCTGGGTGCTGCTGCTGCTCATCCCGGTGCTGGTGGTCAACCAGGAGATGGTGGTCCGGCTCGGCGCGGTCACCGGGGTCGGCCATGCCCGGCTGATCAACGAGCGGTTCGGCCGGTTCTGGGGCTGGTTCAGCGTCGGCGACTTGTTCCTGCTGAACTTCCTGACCATCGTCACCGAGTTCATCGGCGTCTCGCTGGCGCTGCGCTACTTCGGCATCAGCCCGTACATTTCGGTGCCGATCACCGCCGTGGTGCTGATCGGCATCACGGCCAGCGGCAGCTTCGCCCGGTGGGAACGGGCCATCTTCTTCTTCATCGCGACCAGCCTGGTGCTCTACCCGCTGGCCCTGGCCTCCCACCCGCACTACGGTGCGGTCGGGTACCACCTGTTCGTGCCGGGCATTCAGGGCGGCGCCAGCTCGGACGCCATCTTGCTCATCATCGCCATCGTGGGCACCACGGTCGCGCCGTGGCAGCTGTTCTTCCAGCAGTCCAACGTGATCGACAAGCGGATCACCCCCCGGTTCATCGGCTACGAGCGGGCCGACACGGTGACCGGCTCGCTCGTGGTGGTGATCGGGGCCATCGCCATCATGGTGGTGGCCGTGTTCGCGGTCCGTGGCACCAGCCTGGCCGGTCACTTCACCGACGCGCTCGGCGTGGCGCACGCGCTGCAGACGCACGGCTACTGGTACGGCGCCCTGTTTGCCATCGTGCTGCTCGACGCCAGCATCATCGGCGCCTCGGCGGTCACGCTGTCCACCAGCTACGCGTTCGGTGACGTGTTCGGCCTCAAGCACTCGCTGAACCGGGGCTGGCGGGACGCCAAGCAGTTCTACGCCAGCTACACCGCGCTGGTCGTGGTGGCCGCGGCCATCGTGCTCATCCCGCGCGCCCCGCTCGGACTGATCACCACCAGCGTGCAGGCCCTGGCTGGGGTGCTGCTGCCCAGCGCCAGCGTGTTCCTGCTGCTGCTGTGCAACGACCCCGAGGTGCTCGGCCCGTGGCGGAACAAGCGCTGGCTCAACGTGGTGGCCGTCGTCATCATCGGCGTGCTGCTCACGCTGTCCGGCACGCTCGTGGTCAGCACCGTGTTCCCGCACCTGAACGTCAGCGCGGTGGCGATCGTGCTGGCCATCGCGCTGATCGTGGCGGGCGGCCTAGCCATCGCGGTGCTGGAAATCATCCAGCGGCGCACCGGGCACGTGCGGCCGCAGATCCCGCAGCTCACGCCGCAGCAGCGGCTCAACTGGCGGATGCCGCCGCTGGCCCTGCTCAAGCCGGTGCAGTGGTCGCCGGGCACCAAGTTCGGCGTGCTGCTGCTGCGCGGCTACCTGGTGGTGTCGGTGGTCCTGCTCGTCGTCAAGGCAGTCCAGCTCGGCAAGTAAGGCCCGGCTCGGCAAACACTTGGCCAACCGGCTGATCCACGAGCGGTTCGGCCGGTTCTGGGGCACGTTCCCGGTTGGCGACCTGGTCCTGGTCAACGGGCTGACCATCGTCACCGAGTTCATCGGGATCGCGCTGGCCGGCAGCTACTTCGGGGTGCCCCGCTGGCTCAGCGTGACCGGCGCGGCCGCCCTGCTGGTCGCGTTCGTCGCCTCGGGGAGTTTCCGCCGCTGGGAGCGCTGGATGTACGCGCTGATCGCGGCCAACGTGGTGCTGATCGGATTAGCGCTGTACTTTGCTGCCCTCCCAGGGGCAGGAAAGTACACCGCTAACAGGCGATCTGCTTCTCGCGGAGGTCGGCGATCTCGGCTGGCGAGTAACCGAGGCTGGTGAGGACGGCTTCGGTGTCGCTGCCGGGGACCGGCGGCGGGTCCGGGGTGCCGGCCGGGGTGCGGCTGAAGCGGGGCGCGGGCGCGGGCTGGCGCACGCCGCCTACCTCGATGAACGTGCGGCGCGCCACGTTGTGCGGGTGCCCGGGCGCGTCGGCCATGCTGAGTACCGGGGTCACGCAGGCGTCCGAGCCGTCGAACACCGCCATCCACTCGGCCTGCGTCTTTGCCGCGAACGCGGCGGTCAGCCGCTCCCGCAGCGCGGGCCAGCCGGATGGGACGAGCTGCGGCGGCAGATCCGAGACGTCCAGCCCGAGCCGCTGGATCAGTTCGGCGTAGAACTTCGCTTCCAGCGCGCCGACCGCGACGAACTTGCCGTCCGCGGTCTGGTAGGTGTCGTAGAACGGCGCCCCGCCGTCCAGCAGGTTGCTGCCCCGCTCGTCGCGCCAGGCGCCGCCCGCCCGCAGCCCGTGGATGAACGTGGCCAGCAGCGCCGACCCATCCACCATGGCCGCGTCCACCACCTGGCCGCGGCCGGACCGCTCCCGCTCCAGCAGCGCGGCCAGCACGCCTACCGCCAGCAGCATGCCGCCACCGCCGAAGTCGCCGAGCAGGTTCAGCGGCGGGACCGGCCGCTCCCCGGCCCGGCCGATCGGGTCCAGGCTGCCCGCCACCGCGATGTAGTCGATGTCGTGCCCCGCCGCCGCGGCCAGCGGCCCGTCCTGCCCCCAGCCGGTCATCCGCGCGTAGACCAGCCGTGGGTTCCGGTCCAGGCACACCTCCGGGCCGACGCCGAGCCGCTCCGCCACCCCCGGGCGGTACCCCTCGACCAGCACGTCCGCGGCATCCAGCAGGCGCAGCAGCACGGCCAGGCCGGCCGGGTCCTTCAGGTTGAGCCGGATCGACCGGCGGCCCCGGACCAGCGGATCGGTAGGCCGCACCACCGGATGGCCGGCCGCCCCGGGCCGGTCCACCCGCAGCACGTCCGCGCCCAGATCGGCCAGCACCATGCAGCCGAACGGCGCCGGCGCCAGGCTCTCCAGCTCGATAACCCGCACGCCATGCAATGGCCCCATAAACACCCCTTTTTGCTGAACGCCAGTGCGGCTGCCGCCTCGGCCGAAGCCTAGTGCGCGGCCCCCGGCCGGAGTTTCGTGCCTCTTCACCCGACGGCTACTTCGTGGTACGGCGTGCCGCTGGCCAGCAACCCGTACGCCAACGGCGAGATCCAGCACGCGTTCCGGATGCCCACCACCTGCCAGCTCGACGGGCACCCGGCGCAGGACTGGCTGGCCAGCCACGTGCAGTTCGCGGGCGGCCGGAACGACGGCTTCGTCGAGTCCAGCAGCGGCCCGGTGGCCATGGGCTACTGGGAGCAGGCCGACCAGCCGTTCTACTACTCGCTGGCCTCGGTGTTCCCGATCTCGGACCGGTACTTCTGCTCGGTGCTCGGCCAGACCTACCCGAACCGGCGGTACCTGATCTCGGCCACGTCGATCGGCCAGGTGGACGACACCACGCCCGCGCTCACCGACTACCCGGGGAACGGCACCATCTTCGACCGGCTGGACGCGCAGAGCATCACCTGGCGGGACTACTACACCGACCTGGCCACGGTCGAGCTGTACCCCGAGCTGTACCTGAAGAACGTGGGCAGCAAGGTGCTGCCGATCGCCCAGTTCTACACCGACGCTGCGGCCGGCACGCTGCCCAGCGTGTGCCTGGTCGAGCCGGACTACTCGACCCAGTCCGAGGAGAGCCCGCAGAACATCGCGGTCGGCGAGCAGTTCGCGGCCGGCGTGATCAACGCGGTCATATCCGGCCCGGCCTGGGAGCGCACGCTGCTGATCTGGACCTACGACGAGCACGGCGGCTATTACGACCACGTGCCGCCGCCGCCCGCGCTGGCTCCGGACGACATCCCGCCCGCGGTGCCGGCCGGGGAGTCCACGTATGACGGGTTCCACCGGTACGGGTTCCGGGTGCCGTTCGCGATGGTCTCCCCGTGGGCCCGCCGGGATTACATCTCGCACCAGGTGGGCGACCACACCAGCATCTGCGCGCTGATCGAGGCGAAGTGGAACCTGCCCGCGATGACGCCGCGGGACGCCAATGCGCACCCGTTGCTGGATCTGCTCGACCTGCGCTACCCCGCGTTCCGCACCCCGCCGTCGCTGGCTCAGCCGCTGCTGGCCACCGACCCCGGGGCGATGGCATGCAGTGTCAGTGGGCCGGGGACGATACCCCCGCCCGGCTCGGTCAGCCCGGCGCCATAACCCGGCGGAAGCGTCGGCGGTGCAGCGTATTCTCGCTGCATGCGCGGTTACACGAAGGACAAGGACGCCTACCTCAAGCGGCTGCGCCGCATCGAGGGCCAGGTGCGCGGTTTGCAGCGGATGGTCGAGGAGGACGTCTACTGCATCGACGTGCTCACCCAGGTGTCCGCGGTGACCCGGGCCCTGCAGGCGGTGGCGCTCGGGCTGCTCGAAGAGCACCTTGGCCACTGCGTGACCGAGGCCGTCCGGGCGGGCGGCGACGAGGGCCGGGAGTCGGTGCGCGAGGCGGCCGCGGCCATCTCCCGGCTGGTCAAGTCCTGATCACTGACCGGGCTGCTGCGCCCAGTCGTGTTCCGGGTCGGCCAGCCGGGCGAACGCGCGCAGGTTGGCCAGGCTCTCCCCGCGCTTGACCCGCCACGCCCATTCGCGGCGGATCGACGACGCGAAGCCGATGGCCAGCGCCGGGTCGAAGTTGTCGTCCGAGTAGGTCAGCACGCAGCCCAGGATCCGGTCCACCTCGGCGGTGTCCACCGAGCTCAGCGGCAGCCGCCCGACCAGGTACACGTCGCCGGTCGGGTCGAGCGCGAAGTGCACCCCGTACATCCGCCCGTTGCGTTCCAGCAGGAACCGGTAGAACTGGGCGTGGTTCTCGTCCGGCTGGCGGCAGAAGAACGCCTCTACATGCAGGCTGTGCCGGCCGGCGATCAGCCAGGTCATCGTGGCCAGCTTGTGCTGCCCTTCCAGCTTGACCAGGAAACTGCCCGGCTGCGGGCTCTGCCAGCTCAGCCCCAGCTCAGGGAGGGCGGCCTCGATGGCTTTGGCGGCGGTCTCCCGGGTCCCAGGCGCCGGGCCGCTGGCTGGCTCACTCATGCCTCACCATCCAACCAGCACCTGCCACCCTCCGCGCAGCCCCGGCCGTCCCCGGGTGCGCCGCTCACCCCGTGCTCCGCCCCAGATGTCCGCCTGCCCAGCCATCCCACACTTCGCGCCATGCTCCGGATGATGATCAGACGATTGGTGCTGCTATTACGACACTAATCGTCTGATCACGAACGCCAGGGCGGGGAGGGTGGTGGTTACGACCGGAGCGCGCGGGCCGGGGCGGGGGCGTTGCTCATCGCCCCGGCGTACACGCCGAGCAGCCGGTCCACGGTGCGCGACCAGCCGAACCGGGCCGCGTGCGCGACGCCGCCGTGGGACAGTGCCTCGCGCCGGCCGGGCGTGCCGATCAGCTCCCGCAGCGCCCGCGCGTAGCTGGCTGGGTTGTGGTCGTCCACCAGGATGCCCGACTCGCCGTGCTTGACCGCGGTGCGCAGCCCGCCCACCGCCGCGGCGATGACCGGCGTGCCGCACGCCTGGGCTTCCATCGCGACCAGCCCGAACGACTCGGAGTGCGACGGCACCATGACCACGGTCGCGGCCCGGTACCAGTCGGCCAGCTCGGCCTGCGGGCACGGCGGCTCCAGCCGGACCAGGTGGGCGATGCCCAGGCGGCGGGCCAGCTCGGTCAGGCCGTCCGGGTCGGCCCGGCCGGTCCCGCTCGGGCCGCCGACGAACACCAAGCTGAGCCGGCTGGCCAGCTCCGGGTCGCGGTGCACCAGCTGGGCCGCGGCGTGCAGCACGATGTCCGGGGCCTTGAGCGGCTGCACCCGGCCGGCGAACACGACCACCACCCCGTCGGCGGGCAGCCCCAGCCGCCGCCGGGCCGCGGTGGCCGGCCCGGGCTGGAACACCGACAAATCGACTCCGGGGTTGACCGTCCACACCTTGGCCGGGTCGGCGCCGTACAGTCCGACCAGCTGGTGTGCTTCCTCGTCGGTGTTGGCCACCAGCCGGTCGGCGGTGGACACCACCTCGGTCTCGCCGCGCAGCCGCACCTCTGGCTCGGCCTGGTCACCGCGGGCCAGCGCCGCGTTCTTCACCAGGCCCAGGGTGTGCATGGAGTGCACCAGCGGTACCCCCCAGCGCTGCCGGGCCACCAGGCCCACCTGGCCGGACAGCCAGTAGTGCGCGTGTACCAGGTCATACCGGCCGGGCGCGAAGCCCGCTTCGGCGCGCAGCACCTCGAACGTGAAATGGCACAGCTGAGCGGGCAGGTCGGCCTTGTCCAGCTCTTCGAACGGCCCGGCGGGCACATGCCGGACCAGCACGCCGGGCACCAGCTCGGCCTCGGGCGGGGCGTCACGGGATACCGCCCGGGTGAAGATCTCGACCTCAACGCCGCGGCCAGCCAGCCGCTTGGCCACCTCGACCACGTAGACGTTCAGGCCCCCGGCGTCCCCGGTACCTGGCTGTTCCAGCGGCGAGGTATGCACACTGATGGTCGCGATCCGCCGGGGGAAGCGTCGCGGCACGGGCATGCACCTCCGATGACTGAACCACCGGACAAGGCAGGTGATTCCCGGAGAGAACTAATGGACGGGAGTGGCGCGGCTAGCTGCCCGGCTGACCGGGCTGACCCGCCGGCGGCACCGATAGGCTCGGCAGCATGACGACGCTGGTGCTGCTTCGGCATGGGGAGAGTACGTGGAACGCGGAGGGCCTGTTCACCGGGTGGGTGGACGTGGGCCTCTCGGAACAGGGCGCCGCCGAGGCGGCGGCCGGTGGCAAACTGCTCCGCGAGTCGGGCCTGCGGCCCGATGTGGTGCACACGTCGGTGCTGACCCGGGCCATCCAGACCGCGCACCTCGCACTGCAGGAAGCCGGCCTGCTCTGGCTGCCGGTCCGCCGGTCCTGGCGGCTGAACGAGCGGCACTACGGGGCGCTGCAGGGCAAGAACAAGGCGCAGACCCGCGCGGAGTTCGGCGACGAGCAGTTCATGCTGTGGCGCCGGTCCTACGACGTGCCGCCGCCGCCGCTCCCGGACGACGATGAGTACTCCCAGGCGGCCGACCCACGCTACGCGCTGCTGCCGCCGGACCTGCTGCCCTGTACCGAGTGCCTCAAGGACGTGCTCGGCCGGCTGCTGCCGTACTGGCTGGACGCCATCGTGCCTGACCTGGCCGTGGACCGGACCGTGCTCGTCGTCGCGCACGGCAACTCGCTGCGCGCCCTGGTCAAGCACCTGGACGGCGTCTCCGACGAGGAGATCGCCGAGCTGAACATCCCGACCGGGATCCCGCTCGTCTACGAACTCGGCGCGGACTACCGGCCCAAGGTGCCGGGCGGCCGCTACCTCGATCCGCAGGCCGCGGTGGCCGCGGCCGCGGCGGTGGCAAATCAGGGCCGCTGACCGGAACGCTGGGTTACGTCCGGATCCCTGGCTGTACGCCGGTTAAATCCAGGATGACCAGGCCCCGGCCGCTGTGTGAATTGATGGGGAACACGGCCGCGCCGCGACGGCCGGCGCGGCGCGGCGGGCCGCTGCCGCTTACCATCAAAGTGTGTGCGTGCAGGTGGCGCTGAACATGACGGGAGCCCGCGCGGCATGAAGATCCGGAAGACGGCCAAGGCCCGCCCTGGCCGGGATCTGTCCATGGAACGCCGCCCGCCTGCCCGGCTGCCGGCCGGCATCGCGGCCGTCCTGTCCGTGCTGTCCTCCTCAGCCGTGGTCATCGACAGCGAGGACCGGGTGCTCCGGGCCAGTGCGGCCGCCCGCTCGTTCGGCCTGGTGAAGGGCGACCGGCTGATGGTCGGCGAGTTGCTGGCGCTGGCCCGCCAGGTGCGCCGGGACGGCGAGATCCGGGAAGGCGAGATCGAGGTGGCCGGCACCAAGTTCGGCGGCCGGACGACCAGCTTCGCGGTCCGGGTGGCGCCGCTCGGGTCCGGGGTGGGCGGCGGCGGCCTGGTGCTGCTGCTGGCCGAGGACCAGACCGAGAGCCGCCGGGTGGAAGAGGTGCGCCGCGATTTCGTGGCCAACGTGAGTCACGAGCTCAAGACGCCGGTCGGCGCGCTGGCGCTGCTGGCCGAGACGGTCGAGGATGCCGCCGACGACCCGGAAGCGGTGCGCCGGTTCGCCGGCCGGATGCGGCACGAGGCGTCCCGGCTGACCAAGCTGGCCCAGGACCTGATCACGCTGTCCCGCATCCAGGCGGCCGAGCCCATCCCCGACCCGATCCCGGTTGACCTGTCCATCGTGGTGGCCGAGGCGCTGGACCGGTGCCGGATGAAGGCCAGCGCGCACGGCATCGACCTGGAAGCCAAGGGCGACCCCGGGCTGGTCGTGCTGGGTGACGAGGACCTGCTGGTCAACGCGCTGCGCAACCTGCTGGAGAACGCGGTCGCGTACAGCCCTGAGCAGACCAGGGTGGTGGTCAGCACCACCCGGGTGGTCGATGATCTGGTCGAGATCAGCGTGGCCGACCAGGGTATCGGCATCCCGCAGCGGGACCTGGAACGGATCTTCGAGCGGTTCTACCGGGTTGACCCGGCCCGGTCCCGGGCCACCGGCGGGACCGGTCTCGGCCTGGCCATCGTCAAGCACGTGACCGCGGCGCACGGCGGCAAGGTCACGGTGTGGAGCAAGGTGGGCGAAGGGTTGACGTTCACCTTGCGGCTGCCCATCGCGAATCGGCCACGGGCTGCGGCCGGGAACTCCGAGCCACCCGCAGCGACACCTGCCAGGGAGGCCCTGCCATGACCCGCGTGCTCGTAGTCGAAGACGAGGAATCGTTCAGCGACGCGCTGTCCTACATGCTGCGCAAGGAGGGCTTCGAGGTCGCGGTCTGCCCGACCGGCCCGGACGCGCTGGACACGTTCGACCGGGACGGCGCCGACCTGGTGCTGCTCGACCTCATGCTGCCCGGGCTGCCGGGCAGCGAGGTATGCCGCACGCTGCGCGAGCGGTCCAACGTGCCGGTCATCATGCTGACCGCCAAGGACAGCGAGATCGACAAGGTGGTCGGCCTGGAACTCGGCGCGGACGACTACGTCACCAAGCCGTTCTCGTCCCGTGAGCTGGTCGCCCGGATGCGCGCCGTGCTGCGCCGCCGCGGCGAGCCGGAAGACGCCGCGATCGCCACGCTGGAGTCCGGCCCGGTGCGGATGGACGTGGACCGGCACGTGGTCACCGTCCGCAGCAGCCAGGTCCAGCTCCCGCTCAAGGAGTTCGAGCTGCTCGAGGTGCTGCTGCGGAACACCGGGCGGGTGCTCACCCGGATGCAGCTCATCGACCGGGTCTGGGGCGCCGACTATGTCGGCGACACCAAGACGCTGGACGTGCACATCAAGCGGCTCCGGGCCAAGGTCGAGCTGGACCCGGGCAATCCGCGGCACATCATCACCGTGCGCGGACTGGGTTACAAATTCGAGCCAGGCACCTAACGTCCGTTACGACGTGGCGGTCGCGCTCGGGGAGGGCGTCGCGGTGGCCGATGCAGCGCCGTGATGGTGCTTCTTGGCCGCGGTCGTGGGGGTCGGCGACGGGGCCGGCGAGTAGGTGTAGTAGGACGTGGCCTTGGGGATCACCGGCACGAACAGCGTCACGCTGCCGGCGTTCTGGAACCTGAGCACCAGCCGGACGTTGCGGCCGCTGACCAGGGTGTGCGTCAGGCCAGTGAGTACGACCTGCGGCTCCGGGCCGGTCAGCAGCTCGGTCCGGCTCCGCTCCAGGGTGACGCCCCCAGCGGGCAGTGTGACCGAGGTGGCGGTGCCCGGTGCCGACATGCTGACCAGGCGGTCCTTCGCCCCGGTGTTGACGATGGCCAAGAACACGCTGGCTGAGCTGCCCGCGGGCAGCGACGCGTTCAGCGGCGCGCCGAGGACGAACGTGTTACGGATCGCGATGAAGCCACGCCCGGTGGCGGCGGGAATCGCCTTGCTCGCCCCGGCCACCGGCGGGTGCCAGTGCAGCACCGGCGCGTTCAGGCCTGCTTCGCATCCGGCGAGCAGCGGGATGGCTGCCGCCGCGACGATGGCGCAGGCCCGGCGGGCGGCAACGGTGAAGCTATGGCCACGGAGCAGCATGGCCTGCTCTCCTCAGAATTCGAGTCAGGTACCTGGGACGCCGGACAGCGTATCGGCATCCGGCGCGGCTGGAACGGCCGGCCCTGCCGCGGCGCGGGCGGGCTTACCGCTGCCTGTCAGGCGGCGCGGCCGGCTGGCTGATTCGCGGCCAGGTACGCGCTGGGGCCGTCCAGCCCCCGCGGCGTGCTGCGGCCCAGCATGCGCAGGCTGTCGCCAAGCTGGACGGGCGGCCCGAGGTTCTTCTGCACGCTGCGTACCGAGCCGACCTGGTTGACCAGGACCACGGTCAGCCCGGACGGGTGGTAGGCCATGGTGAGCGCGTGGTGAGTATCGCTGGCCACAGTGATCGCCGCCGTCTTGCCCTGGGCTTTGGCCATCGCCTTGACCTCGCGCACCGAACGGCCCACCGCGATCAGGTACACGGCGACGTTCACGGCGATGGCCTGGTGGCTGACCTGCTCGGCCGCGGCCGAGCAATGGCAGCCGTCCGGGACCAGCGCGAGCAGCGCGGTCCGCACCGAGCTCAGCGGGACGGCCTTGCCCTCAGCCAGCACGCTGCCGGACGGTAGCCGGCCGTCGATCGCGCCGACCCCGGGACTGGCCGACTGCGGGGTGTTCGGCGTCTGCGACTGGGTGACCGGGGCGTCGGCCCGCCGGGTGGTGAACATGGTGAGCAGCGTTCCGGCCAGCAGGGTGAGGGCGAGGCAGCTGGCCAGCAGCGGCAGCACCATCCCGTCCCGGGCGATCGGGCCGCCCAGCCGGCGGAGCAGCCGCTGCCTGCGCAATGCACGCAGCTCGCGGTGATACGCCTGGACATCGCGATCGAGCTCCCTGGCGTCGTCAGGGATCTCGATGTCAACCGGGGGCAGGCCATAGTCGTCCCGCTCCGGTTCCCCACCTCTGCTCACGAGCATCTTCTCCGGCGTGCGCTGCCTCGTTGCTCTCCAGTATGTGCCTGCGCCCCCGCTGTGGGCACTGTTGCGGGCAACCAGATTCACCCAGGTACGGGTGCACCCAGACCCGGCCGGAGTTGGGCATCTGGCCGAAATCGGCCGCGATCCCGCGTATCCGGCAGGGCTGACAGGCAGGTCAGCGGCCCGGCCGACACGCCCCACGGCCCGCTTTGGAGGCCATCAAAAGGCGTACTGACCTGCACGTTTATCGTTAACGTCAGATCGGGTACCCCGCTGGTCGTGCTAAGATTGTCTTAGCGGAAGGGGTATGTGCCACATGACTTTTAAGGTCGGCGACACGGTCGTCTACCCCCACCATGGGGCTGCTCGCATCGAGGAGATCGAGACCCGTTCGATCAAGGGCCAGGACAAGACGTACCTGGTCCTGAAGGTTGACAAGGGTGACCTGACCGTACGCGTTCCGGCGGACAACGCTGAGCTGGTAGGCGTGCGGGATGTTGTCGGGCAGGAAGGACTGGAGAGGGTGTTCGAGGTGCTGCGCGCCCCGCACACCGAGGAACCGACCAACTGGTCACGGCGGTACAAGGCCAACCTTGAGAAGCTCGCTTCGGGCGACGTGAACAAGGTAGCCGAAGTTGTCCGCGATCTGTGGCGCCGGGACCGCGAGCGTGGTCTGTCGGCCGGCGAGAAGCGCATGCTGGCCAAGGCACGGCAGATCCTGGTGAGCGAGCTTGCCCTCGCCGAGAAGACCAACGAGGACAAGGCAGAGGCGCTGCTCGACGAGATCCTCGCCTCCTGAGCGCAGGTGGCCGGTGCACTGCCCCGGGTAGGGGTCGGCACAGACGTCCATCCGTTCGATGCTGGCCGCCCGCTCTACCTGGCTGGTTTGCTCTGGCCAGGTGAGCGCGGGCTGACCGGGCACAGTGACGGTGACGTGGCGGCGCATGCCGCGTGTGATGCGCTGCTGTCCGCGGCCGGACTTGGCGACCTTGGTACCAACTTCGGCACGTCTCAGGCCAGATGGGCGGGTGCGGCCGGTACCGCCTTGCTGCGCGCCACCGCCCGCCTGGTCACCGGGGCCGGATTCGAGATCGGGAACGTCGCCATCCAGGTCATCGGGGAGCGGCCCAAGCTGGCCCCGCGCCGGACCGAAGCGGAGAAGGTGCTGTCCGAGGCGCTCGGCGGCGTCCCGGTCAGCCTGTCCGGCACGACCACCGATGGCCTCGGGCTGACCGGCCGTGGCGAAGGCCTGGCCGCGGTCGCCACCGCGCTGGTCCTCGCTCCCCGGCCGCAGGACTAGTTCGCCGCCACCTCTGGCGCGGGCCGGCCAGCCGGGCCGTGCCCGGCGGCGAACAGCCCGCTGGCCAGCAGCGCCACGACCAGCACCACCGTGCACACGGCAGCGGCCACGCCGTAACCTGCATATGTCGGGTAAGCGTGGCCGGGCGGGATGGACAGCGCCAGCACGGTCGCGCTGAGCGCGCTGCCGATCGCGTAGGCGACGGTGCGGGCCAGCTGATAGAAGCTGATCGCGCTGCCCGTCTCGTGGGCCGGCACGCCGCCGGTGATCTGCAGCGGGTTGACCGCGTACACGCAGCCAACCCCGAACCCGTCGAGCGCCATGACCAGCACGATCTGCCAGTACGAGTCGCGCGCCAGGCCGAACAGGACCATCGACGCGATCAGCAGCACACAGCTGCCCGCCACCACCAGCTCGGCCGAACCGCGCCGGGCCAGTGGCCGGGCGACCCGGGCGGCGGCGAAACTGGCCAGCGAGAACGGGGTCAGCATCAGCCCGGCCACCACGACCGGAGCGCCGAAGCCGTACCCCACGGCGGGCGGCGTCTGCACGTAGCGGACGACCAGCGGGCCCAGCGGGTAAAAGCCGACCGCCACCAGGAACGCGGTCACGTTGGCCGCCAGCACCGGCCTGCGCCGGAGCAGCCGCAGGTCGATCACCGGATGCCGGGCCCGCAGCTCGACCGCGGACCAGGCGGCCAGCAGGGCCAGCGAAAGCGCAGCACAGGCCACGCTCGGCGGGCTCATCCAGCCCCAGGCCGGCCCCTGGGCCAGCACGACCAGCAGCCCGGCGATGCCCAGCGCGAGCAGCACTGCTCCGGCCGGGTCCAGGTGCGTCGGGCGGGGCGGGCTCGGCGGCAGTACCACCGCCGCCGCGACCAGGGCCACCGCACTGAGCGCGGCCACCAGCCAGAACGGCGCGCCGACACCCAGGTACTGGGCGAGCAGCCCGACCAGCGGGTACCCGATGCCAATCCCGGCTGCGGTAGTCACCCCAATCAGCGCGATGGCCGGCCTGGCCCGCCCGGCGGGCAGGTCGTCGCGGGCTATCGCGGTGGCCAGCGGGACCAGGCCGAAGCCCGCGCCCTGCAGTGCCCGGCCGATCAGGAACACGGCGAAGCCGGCCGGCAGCGCCGAGAGTACGCAGCCCGCCAGCATCACGGCCACCGTGGCGATGGTCACTGGGCGGCGGGCCCGCCCGTCGCCCAGCCGGCCCAGGACCGGGGTGAGCACCGCCCCGGTCAGCAGCGAGATGGTGAGCGCCCACTGCGACGCGGCCAGTGACACGTGGTCTGATCGCTGGATGGTCGGCAGCAGCGGGGTGCCGAGGCTGGCCACCGCGGTGGACTCCACCGCGAGGAACACCAGCACGGCCCGCAGCGCCCGCGGCGAGCTGGCCATGAGACCGACGTTAGGAGCGTCGGCTTATGCTGTCCAAGACCAGTTTCTACATATCCTTATGGCTAAATTGACATATGGATCTGCTCCAGCTGCGTTACTTCCAGGCCGTCGCCCGGCATGAGCACGTCAGCCGGGCGGCCGGTGAGCTGCGGGTCGCGCAGCCTGCGCTGAGCCGCTCGATCGCGCGGCTGGAGGCCGAGCTCGGCGTTCCGCTGTTCGAGCGGCGCGGGCGGCGGGTGGCGCTGAACCGTTTCGGCACCGCGTTCCTGGCCCGGGTGACCACCGCGCTCAGCCAGCTTGACCAGGCCCGGCAGGAACTTGATGACGCGGCCGGGCTGGCCCGGGGCAGCGTGGCGCTGGCCGCCGAGACGCTGCGCACCGTCACCGATCTCACTGCCAGCTTCCTGGCCAGTCACCCCGACGTCAGCTTCCGGCTCTATCAGTCACCGGCACCGGTGATGTCCGCGCAGCTGCAGGCCGGCCAGGTCGACCTCTGCCTGGCCTCCCAGCCACTACCCGGGGCATCCATCCAGGCTGAGGATCTGGTCACCGAGGAAGTACTGCTCGGCGTGCCCCGCTCGCACCGGCTGGCCACGCGCCGCCGGGCCCGCATCGGGGACCTGGCCACCGAACCGTTCGTCACTACCCGGCCCGGTTACTGGCAGCGGGCCCTGACCGACCAGCTGTTCGCTCCACTCGGCCGTCCGCCCGTCATCGCCTGCGAAGGCGACGAACCATACGCCATCCGGGGCCTGATCAGCGCTGGGGTGGGCATCGGGCTGCTGCCCGCCATGGCCCGGCACACTGCCCGGCCGCCGGTCGGCTGGCTCCATCTCGATGCGCCGGGCTGCCAGCGCACGCTGCGCATCGCCTGGCGGCGGGACGCCTATCTCTCTACCGTCGGCCCGGCAGTTCCGCGACTTCGCGGTCAGCCACTTCGCCCGGCAGCCCGCCGTGGATTAGTGGGGTAGCGGACTAGGTCCTAGTGCGGGTACAGGCCGCGCAGGTAATCCGGGCCGTAGTGCCGCTCCAGGTCGGCTACGGTCTCCTCGATGTCCGCCTGGACGCTCTTGACGATCTGGGCGGTGGAGGGCAGCGCCTCGGGGTGCCAGGTGGCTGGGTCCCACAGCTTCGAGCGCAGGAACGCCTTGGGGCAGTGGTAGAACACCTCCTGCACCTCGACCAGCAGGGCCAGCTGCGGGCGGCTACCCCGGACGATCATGTCGTCGAAGAACGGTGCCTCGCGGATCAGCCGGGCCCGGCCGTTGATCCGCAGCGTGTCCCCGCCGCCCGGGCACCAGGAAGAGCAGCCCAACCTGTGGGTTGCTGAGGATGTTGAGGAACCCGTCGAAGCGGTGGTTGCCGTTCCGGTCCGGGATCGCGATCGTCGCCTCGTCCAGCGGCCGGGCGAAGCCCGGCGGATCGCCCTTCGGTGACACGTCACAGCTACCGTCGGGGGCGGCCGTCGCGATCAGGCAGAACGGCGATGCGGCCAGCCACTCCCGGTCCCGCTCGTGCAGCACCGGGCGGACCTTGGTCGCCGACCGCTGATTCGGCCCGCCGAGCATCTCGCGGAGCTCGGCCTCCGAGGTCACCTCGACAAGCTCAGACGTGTTGGGCATCGGCGCATCCTCAAGCTGGTGCGGACGGGTTCTATTCAGCCTGCCGGCCCCGGGACCGGCCGCGGTCGCCGGGTGGTGCGGTCGCCCGCAATCCCACTGGCCTAACGCCGCGAAGATGATCATGTGGTCACCGGCGGGCAGCGGGAAGTCCCGCTCAACCACGCGGATGTTTCATCCATCGTCACCGGCGGCTCTCAGGCAACGCATGGATGATTCGCTCACGCGCACCTGACCGCCTGAATGAATCAGCCACGCAGTTGAAGACGGGGCCGAGCACCGGGGGAGCCCGCGCCGCACATCAATAACCAGCCCGTTGCCGGCGGGGGCACTGCGCGGGTGCGGTGGATCAGGAGTCCGCGTCGGTGTCGTCCTCGGGCGGGGTGGGTGTGCTGCGCAGCCGGTCGAAGTGCGGCGACGGCGCGGGCACCGGGGCGCGCATTGGCTGGTGCGGGACGTGAATGGTGCCCGCGCCGCAGCGGCTCACCCGGGCTGGCCGACCGGTCGGCCTCGGACGATGGGCCGGCACCGCTCCGTTTTCGCCCGGGGGCGTCTCGCCCGGCGTACTGGCCGCCGGCTCAGCCGTGGGCTCGTCCCGGGTCGGCTCGTCGTCGCTCGGCTCGTCCTCGGCTTGGTCTGCGGAGCTGGCGGGGGCAGTGCCGCTGGGCTCAGTCTCGGTGGGCTCGCTGCCGGTGGCCGCCCTGTCGGTGGGCTCGGCAACAATGGGCTCAGCGTCGGCGGGCTTGGTCCCGGTGCCCGCGGCGCTCTCGGCTCGCTGGTTCGCCGCACCGTTGCCGGCCCGGCCACTGGCAGCCGACCCAGCGCCAGCCGAACCGATGCCAGTCGGCCTTGTGCCAGCCGGCGTGGAGTCGGCGGAGCCGTTAGCCGCAGGCCGGTGCCCGGCTGACCCGTTGCTGGCCGCCCCGTTCTGGTGGCCCGGGTCCTGGCGGCTCGGGCCGGCCCAGCCGGTCCCGGTGGGCGTGCTGTCCGCTGACCTGCTCGCGGTGTGGCTAGTGTCGGCCGCCTTGGTGCCGGCTGGCGGTGCGCTGACGGGCTTGGCGGCACCCCGGGTTGGGTCGGTCACAGCCGTGCCGGTCGGCGATGTGGCGCGCTTGGTGTCGGCTGGAGTTGGGTTGGTCGCAGCCGTGTCGGCTGGGGTGGTGCTGGTCTGCTTGGCGTCGGCCGGGCTGGCGGCGGGGTGGCCGGCGGGGACGCGGTCCGGGGTGGGCTGGGACGGCACCGGGCTGGTGATGGGGACGGTGCTGGCAGGGGCAGGGCTGCCGACTGGGCGCGCAGTGGCCGGGGCAGATGTGGCCTGGACCGGGGTCTGGCTGGGTGGCTTGGGCGCGGCTGGGGCCGGGTCTGGGGTGGTGCTGGGCTGGGCCGGGACGATGCGGGCGGTCCCGCCGGCCAGCAGGGCATCCAGCCCGATGCGGTTCCCGGCCCGGGCTGAGTCGGCTGCCGCCCGGCTGGCTGCGGCCGGGCTGGCTGGGGCTGGGGCCGCAGGCACGTCGGCGGCCGGGCTCAGCCGGGCCCGCCGGAACTGGCGCAGCATGGACAGCAGCAGGCTGAACGCGATCAGCAGCAAGGCCCAGGGCAGCACGGCCGCGGTTATCGCGGCGGGCCGGTGCGGGACGTGCGGGTGCAGCGCGTGCAGCACGCCACCGGCCGCCATCGCGGCCAGCAGCAGCAGCATGATCAGCCACGAGTAGCCGCGCCGCCACCAGCCCGCGCCGCGCAGCGATAGCACCGCGGCCAGGGCCACCACCAGCAGCGCGTCGAAGATGACCGGGAAGACCCGGGCCAGCGTGACCGACATGCCCGCGGTCCGGGCCAGCTGGTGGATGCCGGGATAGGACAGCACGAACGCCGCCGCCGCCAAGACCAGTACCCCGAGGATGGCGGCGATCAGTGCGGCCACCCGGAGCGCGGAAAACGGATCAGGACTCCGTGATCCGGGCGCGGAACTGTCGTTCATGGAGCGTGCTTCGTCCTTCCTGTCGAAGGAACGATATGCCCGTGCGCCCTGCGACTTGCGGAAATTCGTCGCAGCGTGGGTCCCGGGCGTGTTGGATTACAACTTTCGGTGCATAATGTGCAACCCAACGTAGCCCTCAGTGGGATGGCGGAAGCCGTCCGGCACGGTGGCCAGCACCTCGAAGCCGAGCGAGCGCCACAGCGCGATGGCGTTGGTATTCGTCGAGACCACCGCGTTGAACTGCATCGCCGGGTAGCCATAGGCCCGGGCCCGGTCCAGGATGTGCTCGGCCAGGGCGCGCCCGACGCCGCGGCCGCCGTGCTCCGGGCTGACCATGAAGCCCGCGTTGGCGATGTGCGCGCCGCCGCCACCCTGGTTCCGGTGCATCTCCGCGGTGCCCAGGATGGTGCCGTCCGGATCGACGGCGACCACGGTCGCGCCCGGCGGCTCATGCAGCCACATGGCCTGGGCCTGCCCGGAACTGGTATCGGTGTCCCAGCAGAACGTGTCACCCGTGGCCACGATGCGGCTCATGAAGGCCCAGATTCCCGGCCAGTCTCCGGCCGTAGCGTCCCTTATCTGCATGGGGTTAAGCATGCAGGGGCAGGGCCAGGTCCCGGTAACCTTGCTGCGTGACACTACGCCTTTACGACACCGCCGCGCGTTCGGTGCGCGAGTTCAGCCCGGTCATCCCCGGACAGGTGTCGCTGTACCTGTGTGGTGCCACCGTGCAGGCTCCGCCGCATATCGGCCACATCAGGTCCGGGATCGTCTTCGACCTGCTCACCCGCTGGCTGCGGGCCAGCGGGTACCAGGTCACGTTCTGCCGGAACGTCACCGACATCGATGACAAGATCATCCGGGTGGCGGCCGGCGAGGGCGTCCCGTGGTGGCTGGTCGCGCAGCGGAACGAGCGGGCGTTCAGCCAGGCGTACGAGGTGCTGGGCTGCGTGCCGCCGGATGTGGAACCGCGGGCCACCGGGCACGTGCCCGAGATGATCACCCTGATGCACCGGCTGATCGGTAGCGGGCATGCCTACGCGTCCGAGGGAGGCGTCTACTTCGACGTGCTCTCCTACCCTCAGTACGGCGCGCTGTCCGGGCAGCGGCTGGAGAACATGCGGCCGGCCGACGACACCGAGCCCAACGACGCCAAGCGGGACCCCCGCGACTTCGCGCTGTGGAAGGGCGCCAAGCCGGGCGAGCCGTCCTGGGACACGCCGTGGGGACCCGGCCGGCCCGGCTGGCACCTGGAATGCTCGGCCATGGCGACCAAGTACCTGGGCGCCACGTTCGATATCCACGGCGGCGGGCTCGACCTGATCTTCCCGCACCACGAGAACGAGATCGCCCAGTCCCGGTCGGCCGGCGACGGGTTCGCCCGGTACTGGCTGCACAACGGCCTGGTCGGGTTGGCCGGCGAGAAGATGAGCAAGTCGCTGGGCAACTCGCTGCTGGTCGAGGCCATGGTGACCCAGGTCCGGCCGGTCGAGCTGCGTTACTACCTGGGCCAGGCGCACTACCGGTCCGGGATGGAGTACTCCACCGAGGCGCTGGACGAAGCGGTGGCCGCGTACCGGCGGATCGAGAACTTCGTCACCCGGGCCACCGAGGCGGTCGGCCCGGTCAACGAGCTCGGTGACGAGCCGGCCGCGCTGGCCGGAGCGCTAGCCGAGGCCGAGGCGGCGGGCGCGCCGGATGCCGACCCGGATGCCGCCGAGGCACCCACGCTGACCCTGGTGCCGGCCGCGTTCGCCGACGCGCTGGACGACGACCTGAGCATCCCGCAGGCGCTGGCCGTGCTGCACGACACGGTCCGGGCGGGCAACAACGCGCTGGCGGCCGGCGATATCGGCACGACCGAGATCCGGCTGGCCGAGGTGCGGGCCATGCTCGGCGTACTCGGCCTCGACCCGCTGGCCGAGCCGTGGGTCACCGCGGGCCCGGGCGACGACCTGCACGCTGTGGTGGATGCGCTGGTCGGGGTGGCGCTGGTGCAGCGGCAGGCGGCCCGGGAGCGGAAGGACTACGCGGCCGCGGACGCGATCCGCGACTCGCTGCGCGACGCGGGCGTGCTCATCGAGGACACCCCACAGGGCCCGCGCTGGGAGCTGAAGCGGTGAGCACAGGATCCGGTGGCGGGACGGCCCGGTCTGGGAAGGGCGGCCGGACCAAGTCAGGCAAGCCCAGGCCCGGCACGGGCGGCTACGGCAAGAAGCGGCTGGAAGGCAAGGGGCCCACGCCGCCCGCGCACATGCGGCCCGGGCACCCGGCCCAGCGGCGCGCCGCTGGGCAGGCGGCTCGGCCGGCCACTGGCGGCCGGGCCGGCGGGACGGCCCGGGGCACGCGCGGGCGTTCAATGGAAGAGGCTGCACCGGAGCGGGCCCGGGGCGCGGGGGACGCGCCGGAAATGGTCGCCGGGCGTAATCCGGTGCTGGAATCACTGCGCGCACGGGTGCCGGCCAGCGCGCTGTACGCCGGCCCGCGGCTGGACGCTGACCAGCGGGTGACCGAAGCGATCCGGCTGGCCGCGGACGCCGGGATCCCGCTCATCGAGGCCGGCCGGCCCGAACTGGACCGGCTCACCGGCGGCGCGGTGCACCAGGGGCTGGCGCTGAAGATCCGGCCGTACGACTACGCCCACCCGGCCGACCTGCTGGACCGGGCGCGGCAGCGGGGCGAGCCGCCACTGATCGTCGCGCTGGACTCGGTCACCGACCCGCGGAACCTGGGCGCGATCGTCCGCTCGGTGGCGGCGTTCGGCGGGCATGGTGTGCTGGTGCCGGCCCGGCGCAGCGCATCGGTGAGCGCGGGCGCGTGGAAGGCGTCGGCCGGGGCGCTGGCCCGGGTGCCGGTGGCCCGGGCATCGAACCTGGCCCAGGCGCTGGCCAGTTACCAGGATGCGGGCCTGTTCGTGGCCGGCCTGGACGCGCACGGCGAGACTCCGCTCGGCGAGCTCGACCTGGCCGAGGGGCCGCTGGTGCTGGTCGTCGGGTCGGAGGGGCGCGGGCTGTCCCGGCTCATCGCGCAGCGCTGCGATGTGCTGGTGCGGATCCCGATCGCGGCCGGGGCCGAGTCGCTGAACGCGGGCGTGGCGGCGGGGGTCGCGCTGTACGCGGCCGCGAGCCGCCGGGCGGGCTAAGCCGTGGACCGGCTGCGGATCGGGACGCTGGGCGCCGCGCGGATCACCCCGGCCGCGCTGTTCAAGCCGGCCAGTCAGCTGCCCGAGGTGACGGTGAGCGCGGTGGCGGCGCGTGACCCCAACCGGGCCCGCCGGTTCGCGGACCGGCACCGGATCCGCCGGGTGCACCCCTCCTACCAGGCGCTGCTCGACGACCCGGCCATCGACGCCATCTACAACCCGCTGCCCAACTCGTTGCACGCGGAGTGGACACTGCGGGCCATCGAGGCGGGCAAGCACGTGCTGTGCGAGAAGCCGTTCACCGCGAACGCCGTCGAGGCGGCCGAGGTGGCGGCCGCGGCCAAGGCCTCCGGCCTGGTCGTGATGGAGGCGTTCCACTACCGGTACCACCCGCTGGCCCGCCGGATGCGGGAGGTGGTCGCGGGGCCGCGCCCGGGCCTGGACGGGGAGATCGGCCCGCTGCGCTACCTGGAGGCCTCGCTGTGCTTCCCGCTGCCCCGGTTCTCCGACATCCGGTACTCCTACGAGCTGGCCGGCGGCGCCACCATGGACGCGGGCTGTTACGCGATCAACTGGCTGCGCATGCTGGGGCCCGGTGAGCCCGACGTGGTGGCCGCCCGGGCCAAGCTGCGCAGCCCGGCGGTGGACCGGGCCATGTCCGCGTCTTTCCGTTTCCCGGGCGGGGTGCTCGGCCGGATGACCGCCTCGCTGTGGTCCGGCCAGCTGCTCCGGCTGGACGCCAAGGCGGTCGGCGACCGCGGCGTGATGCGGGTATTCAACTATGTCTCGCCGCAGCGGTACAACCGGCTGACGGTGACCGCGGACGGGTACACCCGGCATGAGCGGGTCGGCGGCGAGTCCAGCTACACGCACCAGCTCCGCGCGTTCGCGGCCGCCGTGCTGCACGGCGACCCGGTGCTGACCACGCCGGAGGACGCAGTGGCGAATATGCTCACGATCGACGCGGTGTACCAGGCCGCGGAACTGCCGGTGCGCGGCGCGGGCTGACCCGTTACCAGGGCACGTGCTGACCGGCAGCTAGCCTCCTGCCGCTAAGCGCGCTATCGTTCGCAATGTGAACACCGATGGCAGCGAACCTGCCAGCCTGCCCCCGGAAGAAGCCACCAGCGACACCGAGCCCGGCTCCGCCGTCACCGCTACCGGCGGGCGGCGCACGGATTTCGTCCAGTCGCTGGATCGCGGGCTGGCCGTCATCCGGTGTTTCTCCTCCGAGCGGCCATCGCTGACGCTGTCCGAGGTGGCCGAGCGGACCGGGCTGACCCGGGCGGCAGCCCGCCGGTTCCTGCTCACCCTGCAGGAACTCGGCTATGTGGGCAGTACCGGCCGGGCAGTTCTCGCTACGACCGCGGGTGCTGGCGCTCGGCTACGCCTATCTGTCGTCGTTCAGCGTGGCCCAGATCGCCCAGCCGCACCTGGAAGACCTGGCCGAGGAACTGCACGAGTCCTGCTCGGTCAGCGTGCTGGACGGCGACGACATCGTCTACGTGGCGCGCGCCTCGGCCAACCGGATCATGACGATCGCGCTGACCGTGGGCACCCGGCTGCCGCCGTACCCGACCTCGATGGGCCGGGTGCTGCTGGCCTGGCTGCCCGAGACAGAGCTCGACGCCCACCTGAGCCGGATCACGCTGGACAAGCTGACCGAGCACACGGTGACCGACCCGGCGCAATTGCGCCAGATCCTGGCCCAGGTCCGGGCGCAGGGCTGGGCCGCGGTGGACCAGGAACTCGAAGCCGGCGTGCGGTCCATCGCGGTGCCGATCCGGGACAGCTCTGGCCGGGTGGTCGCGGCCATCAACGCCAGCGCGCACGCGTCCCGGGTGCCGATGCGGACGCTGGAGAAGCAGTTCCTGCCGCGGCTGCTGGACGCGGCCGCGCAGATCGACGCCGAACTCGCCACCCGGATGGCGGTCGGCAACCGCGTCCGTTAGGCCGCTCAGCCGTTCGCGCTGATGTAGTTGTGTAGTCCTTGCTTGCTCGCTGGGGCCGCGCCGCCGGTCTCCGGGGACTCTCCTGCCGGGAACTGGCGGGAGACCAGTTCGGCCTGGATCTCCTGCAGGTGCGCGGACTGGGCGGCGGCCCCCAGCGCTGCTGCACCGTCTTGAGGACCGAGGTGTGGTCCAGCGGCGTGCTGCCCGCGGGCACCCGGTACACGGTGCCCGGCGCGATCAGCGGGGAGACCAGCACGGCCGGCACCCGCACCCCGAACCGGGTGAAGTCGAAGCTGAACTCGCCCGCGTCGTCGTCCGGCGGGGTCGCCCCGGATGGCGGCGGCACGTGGTCATAGCAGCCGCCGTGCTCGTCGTACGTGATGACCAGCAGGGTCTGCGCCCAGCCCTGGGCGCCGCGGAGCGCCTCGTACACGTCGTGCATGAGCTGCTCGCCCAGCGCCACGTCATAGTTCGGGTGCTGGCTGTTGCCGGTAGAGCTCCAGCTCGGCTCCAGGAAGGTGAACGCGGGCAGGGTGCCGTTCGCGGCGGCCGCGGTGAAGTCGGTGAACACCCCGAAGTGGCTGGGGTCGGCGCCGGTGATGTCGGTGAACGTGTCCTTGGTCAGCGGCTGCGTGTCGTAGCCATAGATGGCCCACGGAATGTTGTGCTGGCCGAGCAGCCCGAAGATGGACGGCGCGGTGAACGTGTGCGTCTTGTCGTCCATGTGCCCCTGGCTGGTGGCCGAGCAGGCGAACGCCCGGTTCGGCAGCGTATCGGTGGGCACCGAGGCGAACCACTGGTCGCAGACCGCGTACCCGCGCACCAGCGCGGACAGCACCGGGAGGGTTTCGGGGCGAAGCAGCCCATGATGTCGCTGCCGGCGGTGCCGGGCTCGATGGACCAGCCGCTCTCGTTCGACTGCCAGCTGAGGGTGTAGGCGAAGTCCTTGACGAAGCCACTCATCGGCGGCGCCGGGGCCGGGCTGGCCGGGGCGTTGTGATCGCTGAACAACTGGTCGTTGGTGGCCATGTACACACCCGGGTGCGCAGAGATGCGGCCGGTAAGGTCGCGGATATCGGTTTAACTTTGGGAGAACAGATGCGGCTTACCAAGCTGGAACATGCCTGTGTCAGGCTGGAGAAGGACGGGGTCGTCCTGGTCATCGACCCTGCCGCGTGGAGCATGCCGCGGGCCCTGGAAGGGGTGAGCGCGGTGCTCATCACCCATGAACACTTCGACCATTTCGATGCCGACGGGCTGCGCGCCGCGCTGACCGCGGACCCCGGCCTGCAACTGTGGACCAATGACTCGGTGGCCAGCGAGTTCGCCGGGTTCAGCAAGGACCAGGTGCACATCGTGGACGACGGTGACGCGTTCAGCGTGGCCGGCTTCGACGTGCACGCGTACGGCCACCTGCACGCGGTGCTGCACCGGGACATCCCGATCGTCGCGAACACCGGATTCCTGATCGACGGGAACGTGTTCCATCCCGGTGACTCGTTCACCGTGCCGCAGGACCCGGTGCAGACCCTGCTGCTGCCGGGCAGCGGGCCGTGGCTAAAGACCGGCGAGATGATCGACTACGCCCGCGAGGTTAGCCCGGAGCGCGGCTATGTCATCCACGAGGCGCTGTTCAACGAGACCGGGCTGATGGTGCTGGACAGCTTCCTGCCGATGTGCGGCAAGGACGACAGCACATTCCGCCGGGTGGACGTGGGCGCCGTTATCGACGTCTGAGCCCTTTTGTTCTTACGCCGTGGAGCCCGGCGCGCGCAGGTGGTCCGCCGTGGGCACGCCGGGCCGCGGTGAGCCGTCCAGCCAGTCGCGTCCTTCCTGGTAGAGCACGTCCACCGCGGACCCGCGCAGCCCGGGCAGGCCGGGTGCGATCTGGTAGCCGAGCTGGAACTGCAGGTAGGCCAGGTGCCGGTAGCCGACCGGGAAACTGCCCAGCAGCTTCGGTTCCAGGCTGAGCTGCGCCGCCGGGTCGACCGGGTCGAGCCGGTCCTTCTCGTAGATCGGCTGCCGCCGGACGATGCCCCAGCGGCTGTCCCGCTTGGCCAGGAAATCGTAGAACCGGCCGGTGCAGGTGACGTCGGCGGTCACCCCGTGCACGTCGGCGCGCTGCATGATCTGCATCTTGGTCTGCGCGATGGCCCGGTCCCCGGCCACCGTGCTGACCGTCCCGCCCAGGAAGTGCAGGATGTTCACGCCTGCCTCGAACCCGGCCTGGCTGACCCGGACGAACTCGGCGGCCGGCCCCTGGAACCAGGTGGCGGTCATCCAGCCGTCGTCGTGCCAGACCGACGCGAACGTGGCCCAGTCCGCCGAGTCGCGGGCGATCGCCCAGGTCTCGATGACCCCGCGGATCCTGAATTCCTCTGCCTCGTGCTCGGTCAGCATGCGGTGGCCTCTCTCTGACGCCCGAGTAAGGCGGCGGTTACCGGGTAGCGGGGCGAAGCGGCCGGCGGCTCGGTGAGGGCAGGCCGCCGGCCGCGCGCCGCGCTGACGAGGAGGACGACCGTGAGCGACGTCCAGACAGGAACAGTAACCACTAAAGTGCCTGCCCGGCTGGACCGGCTGCCGTGGTCCCGGTGGCACTGGATGATCATTATCGGGCTGGGCACGGTCTGGATCCTGGACGGCCTGGAAGTAACCATCGTCGGGAACATCTCCGGGCAGATCAGCAAGCCCGGCAGCGGCATCGACATCACCCAGGGGCAGATCACCGGGTTCGGCGCGGCCATGTACGTGGCCGGCGCGTGCGTCGGGGCATTGTTCTTCGGCTGGCTCACTGACCGGTACGGGCGCAAGAAGCTCTTCATGATCACCCTGGGCACCTACCTGATAGCCACCGCGATGACCGCGCTGTCCTTCGCCCCGTGGTGGTTCTTCCTGTTCCGGTTCCTGACCGGGTTCGGTATTGGCGGCGAGTACGCGGCCATCAACTCGGCCATCGACGAGCTGATCCCGAGCCGTCACCGGGGCCGGATCGACATCCTCATCAACGGCACCTACTGGGCCGGTGCGGCGGCCGGCGCGCTGATCTCCGTGCCGGCCACCAACGACCTGCCGGTCGCGGTCGGCTGGCGGATCTGCTTCGGGCTCGGCGTGGTGCTCGGCCTGGTCATCCTGCTGGTCCGGCGGAACGTGCCGGAGAGCCCGCGCTGGCTGTTCATCCACGGCCGCGGCCAGCAGGCGGAAGACCTGGTCAGCGGCATCGAGCAGGAGGTGGAACGGGAGACCGGCGCGGAGCTGGCCGAGCCGCGGCAGTCGATCACCATTCACCAGCGCAAGTCGATTGGCTTCATCCCGATCGCGCGGACCATGTTCCGCACCTACCCGCGGCGCACCATCCTGGGCTTCTCGCTGTTCATTGGCCAGGCGTTCCTGTACAACGCGATCACGTTCGGCTACGCGCAGATCCTGGCCACGTTCTTCCACGTGACGACGAACCCGGGCTACTACTTCGCGGTGATCGCGGTAGGCAACCTGTTCGGGCCACTGCTGCTTGCCCCGCTGTTCGACACGCTGGGCCGCAAGCCGATGATCGCGGGCACGTACATCCTGTCCGGGCTGCTGCTGTTCGGCACGGCGTGGCTGTTCGATGCCGGGGCGCTGAACGCGACCACGATGACGGCCTGCTGGTGCGTGGTGCTGTTCTTCGCGTCGGCCGGGGCGAGTTCGGCGTACCTGACCGTGAGCGAGGTCTTCCCGATGGAGACCAGGGCGCTGGCCATCGCGTTCTTCTACGCGATCGGCACCGCGGCGGGCGGGATCACCGGGCCGCTGCTGTTCTCCTCGCTGGTCAGCACGGGCAAGGTAAGCGACACCGTGATCGCGTTCGTGGTCGGCGCGTCGCTGATGGTGCTGGCCGGCCTGGTCGAGGTGTTCCTGGGCGTCAAGGCGGAGCGCAAGGGCTTGGAGGAGATTGCCAGCCCGCTGACCGCCACCGAGGAACCACCCGCGGTCGGCGCCGCCTCCCGGTGATTAGCCGGGCGCGGGGCGGGTAGCCGGGCCGCAAGCGGCGTCGCGAGCGCCGGAAGGAGACTGCGGTGAGCAAGGTCAGCAAACAGCCGGGCCAGCATGGCATCGACCATCTGGTGCGGAACATCCGCACTGGGCACTTCGAGCGCAGCCTGTCCGCGCTCACCGCGGCGGGCGCCGTGGTCACCGCGGCCGAGATCTTCTTCGAGCACGACAGCGCCAGCTTCGGGAACAAGATGATGTGGCTCCCGGTCGCGCTCGGCCCGGTCGGCGCGGCTGCCGGAGTGGCCGGCTTCTTCAGCCGCCGGGCGGCCAAGACGGCGCTGCCGGTGGCCTCCGCCGCCATCGTCGCGAACGGGCTGCAGGGCACCTACCTGCACGCCCGCGGCATCGCGCAGAAGCCCGGCGGCTGGGCCAACGCCCGGTACAACATGGAGATGGGCCCGCCGCTGCTGGCCCCGCTGCTGGTCACCATGGTCGGCGGGATGGGCCTGCTGGCCGCCATCCTGCGGCGGGAAAAGTGAGGCTCCGCCGTACCGCCGAGACCCCGCCACCGGGGTCCGGGCAGACGCCGCGCGGCGGCCCGGAGCGCTTCCCGGGCTTCGACGTGTTCGCCGAGCAAAGCCGCTGGGACCCGGCCACCGCCGCCGTGGTGAACGGGCGCCTCGGCCCACCTCCAGACCTGCGCTTCTTCAGCCCAGAACAAGAGGCCATTGTCACCGCCCTGCTCGACCTGCTGCTCGGCCAGCAGGACCCGGATCCCCGCACCGTGCTCGGCGCGCGGCAGGCGGACCAGCAGCGTGGCCGCCCGCGGATCCCGGTGACCGCCATGATCGACAGCCGGCTAGCCGAGGCGGAGACCGATGGCTGGCGTTATGCCGATATGCCCGAGGACGGGCAGGCCTGGCGGGACACGCTCGGCTTCCTGGAGGAAGACGCGCAGGCCAAGCACGGCCGCGGCTTCGCCGGCCTGCCAGCCAGCGACCAGGCCGCGCTGATCCAGGTGGTGCAGGACACCGGCCCGGGTGACTGGCACGGGCTGCCAGCCAGCCGGGTGTGGAGCCTGTGGACCCGGTACGCGTGCACCGCGTTCTACGCGCACCCGTGGGCGTGGAACGAGATGGGCTTTCCCGGGCCGGCCTACCCGCGCGGCTACAAGAACATCGGTGTGGGCAAGCGCGAGCCCTTCGAAGTGCCGGACGCCCAGCCGGCCAGCGACCCGGTCGAGGAGGACGGATGACCCTGGTCCGCGACCGCAACGAATCCGCCTGGCTGATCCCGAACGACGGCACCCGGACCAACCACGGGCTGCGCCGGGACATGCGCCGGTTCGCCGACGAGGACGAGATCGACCTGGTCATCGTCGGCTGCGGGGCGGGCGGCTCGGTGCTGCTGCAGCGGCTGGCCCGGGCCGGCTGGCGGGTGGCCGCGCTGGACGCCGGGCCGTTCTGGGACCCGGACCAGGACTGGGTCAGCGACGAGGCCGGGTCGCACCACCTGTACTGGACCGAGCCACGGGTCATCGACGGCACCGACCCGGTGCCACTCGGCTCGAACAACTCCGGGCGCGGCGTCGGCGGGTCGATGGTGCACTACGCCGGGTACACGCCGCGGTTCCACCCCAGCGACTTCCGTACCTGGACCGAGGACGGGGTCGGCGCCGACTGGCCGATCGGCTACCCCGACCTGGCGCCCTACTACACGGCGATCGAGGAAGAACTGCCGGTCGCCGGGGAGCACTGGCCGTGGGGCGACCCGCACGGCTACCCACACCGGCCGCATCCGGTCGGCGGGAACGGCGAGGTCTTCCTGCGCGGCGCGCGTGCCCTGGGCATCACGGCCAAGGTCGGCCCGGTGGCCATCCCGAACGGCCGGTTCGGCAACCGGCCGCACTGCATCTACCGCGGGTTCTGCCTGCAGGGCTGCAAGGTCAACGCCAAGGCCTCGCCGCTGATCACGCACATCCCGGACGCGCTGTCCCGGGGCGCCGAGGTGCGCGCCGACTCGATGGTGACCCGGATCGCGGTCGACGAGCGGACCGGGCGGGCCACCGGCGTGCACTACATCCGCGGCGGCCGGGAGCGGTTCCAGCGAGCCCGGCTGGTGGCGGTGGCCGGCTATTCGATCGAAACTCCGCGGCTGCTGCTCAACTCGGCCAGCCAGCGCTTCCCGGACGGGCTGTGCAACGACTTCGACCAGGTCGGCCGGTACCTGATGGTGCAGGGCGCGCCGCAGACCGCCGGCCGGTTCGACGACGAGGTGCGGATGTACAAGGCCCCGCCGCCCGAGGTCAGCTCGGAGCAGTTCTACGAGACCGACCCGGCCAAGCCGTACCGGCGGGGCTTCGCCATCCAGAACGTGTCCCCGCTGCCCATCACCTGGGCCGAGCACGTGGCCGCGCAGGGCCACTGGGGCCGGGCGCTGCGCGACTACATGAGCGACTACGTGCACTGGTGCACGCTGGGCTCGCTGTGCGAGTTCCTGTCCCAGCCGGGCAACCGGGTGACGCTCGACGGCGAAAGGGATCGGTATGGCCTGCCGGTGGCCCGGTTCAGCTACTCGCAGTGCGACAACGACACCCAGCTGCTGCACGCCGCCCAGCAGGTAATGGAAGACATCCTGCACGCCGCCGGGGCGGATGAGGTGATCACCATCCAGCGCTTCGCGCACCTGGTCGGCGGCGCGCGGATGGCCGCTGACGAACGCCACGGCGTGGTCGATGGGACCTGCCGCAGCTTCGCGGTGCCGAACCTGTACCTCACCGACGGCAGCGTGCTGCCCACCCAGGGCAGCGCCAACCCGGCGCTGACCATCATGGCGGTGGCGGCCCGCGCGGCCGGCCTGCTGCGCGCCGGGGCCCGCGGCGGTTTGCCCTGACGGCCGGTTTCAACCGCCGGCTGGCGGAAAGCCGGAAGCACTGGGGCCGGGCCAACGGCCCTGGCAGGAGGATACGTCATGACCGTGCTCGTCGGCGTGCAGGGGCCCACCTGGTCCCGGGCCGCCATCCAGGAAGCCGCGCAGGAAGCCAGGTTCCGCGGCACCAAGCTGGTCGCGGTGTCCGCCTACGGCGCCGAGCACGCCGCGGCCGCCCCGGCCGCCCGCCCGGCGGCCCGGCTGCAGTCCACCGCCGAGCAGCGGGACGCCGCCGAGGCGGTGCTGCAGTCCGCGGCACTGGACGCGCTGGGTTCCGACGCGGCCGAGGTTGAGCTGCGGGTGATGGAAGGCGTGCCCGGCCGCAGCCTGGTCGAGGCGGCCCGGCTGCTGGACGCGGACCTGCTGGTGCTGGCCTCACGCGGGGACGGGGCGGTGTCCTGGCTGCTGGGCAGCCAGTACGTGCTGCGCAACGCGCCCTGCCCGGTGCTTCTGGTGCCGGACCCAGCGCCGGCCAGCTGAACTTGTTTGAGCCCCGGTCACCGGGTAGCGGCTGAAGAAGCGTCACAGACGCCCGGCCCGGGTGTCAGCGGCTGAGCGCCTGGGCCGGGCCCAGCGGCCCGCCCGGACGGGAATCGAGGATGATTCCCGTCCGGGCGGGCCGCCTAATCTTCAGCTCAGCGGTGCCGGAACGGCGCCGCGTCCGATTCGCGCAGCTCCAGGCCCAGCCCGGGCCGCCCCGGATCCGGAGTCAGCGTGCCGCCGTGCGGGTCCAGCACGCCGTCGAAGAACATCCCCTCGATCCGCTGATGATCGTGGAAGTACTCGACGTGCCGTAGGTTCGGCACCGCGGCCGCGCAGTGCGCATGCAGGTTCGGGGCGCAGTGCGCGGACACCTGCACGTTGTGCGCGGCGGCCAGCGCCGCGCCGCGGAGGAACTCGGTGATCCCGCCGCACCGGGTGACGTCCAGCTGCAGGCAGTCCACCGCGCCGGCGGCCAGCAGCCGGGCCGAATCGGCCAGCGTCCAGCTGTACTCGCCGGCCGCCACGTCGGCCAGCACCTGGCCGCGCACCGTGGCCAGCCCGGCCAGGTCCTGCGACGAGACCGGCTCCTCGAACCAGGTCACGCCGGACTGTTCCATCCGGTAGGCCACCCGGATCGCCTGGCCGACCGTGTACCCGCCGTTGGCGTCCACGTACAGCTCGGTGTCCGGGCCGATGACCGACCGGGCCAGCGCGACCCGGGTCAGGTCACGGTCCTCGTTGCTGCCCCAGGACTCGCCGACCTTGATCTTCACCCGGGGAATCTGGTCCTTGTCCACCCAGCCGGCCAGCTGCTCCCGGGTCTGGTTCTCGTCGTAGCTGGTGAACCCGCCGCTGCCGTAGATAGGTACGGTGCGGCGGGCACGGCCGGCCAGGTCGGTGACCGAGCAACCAAGCAGCCGTCCCTTCAGGTCCCAGAGCGCGATGTCGGCCGCCGAGATGGCGGTGGCCGCGATCCCGGGCCGGCCGATGTTGCGCACCGCGCGGTTCATCGCCTCGTTGGCACCCGCCACGTCCAGCGCATCCCAGCCGGCCAGCACCGGCGCGAGCACCTCGTTCACGACGGCCCCGGCCGCGCCGGCCGCGTAACTCCAGCCGATGCCCTGCTGCTCCCCGGCCCGCACGGTGACCAGTACCAGTGTGGTCTTGTCCCAGGCCAGGGTGCCGTCGGCCTCCGGCGCGTCGGTCGGTATCACGTACACCGCGGCGGTCACGTCCCGCACCGGCGGGCCGCCCGATCCAGTCCCGTTCAGCGGTCTGCCTGGTCCGCTCATGGTCGGCCTGCCTCTCTAGGCGCTGCTCGGTCCCGCTTCTGCTACCTGCGTCCGGCGCGGGCAAACCCCGGCCAGATGTTTGACCGCCGGAATGCTGGACAGCCGGAGGGGGCGGCTAACGCGGAATCAACGAGCATTTGGAGGTCCGCAGGTGGCACAGATCGCATCCGAAGCCTTGGTCGAGCGGCTCGCCGACTGGGGAGTGGACACCGTCTTCGGCCTGCCTGGGGATGGCATCAACGGCATCATGGAGGCCTTCCGGCGGCACCAGGACCGGGTCAAGTTCGTGCTGGTTCACCACGAGGAGGCAGCGGCGTTCATGGCCACGGCGCACGCCAAGGCCACCGGCCAGATCGGCGTCTGCCTGGCCACCTCAGGACCGGGCGGCATCCACCTGCTGAACGGGCTGTACGACGCGAAGCTCGACCACATGCCGGTGCTGGCCATCACCGGGATGCAGGAGACCTCGGTGCTGGGCACCGGCTACCAGCAGGAAGTGAACCTCGACCGGCTGTACGAGGACGTTGCGGTCTACGACCAGATGATCTACAACCCGGCGCAACTGCCGGCCGTGGTGGACATCGCCGTGCGCACCGCCTACGCCCGGCGCGGGGTGGCGCACCTGACCGTGCCGACCGACATCCAGGTGGCCCAGGCCGGCGAAAACCCCTACGAGGAGGTGGGCCCGGCCCGCCCGCCGGCCACCGCACCGATCCGGCTGGCCGCCCCTGGCCGGCCTTCCCCCGAGGACCTGCAGCGCCTCGCCGACGTACTGAACGCCAGTACCAAGCCAGCCATCCTGGCCGGTGCGGGGGCGCTGCATGCCCGCGAGGAGCTGCTGGCCGTGGCCCAGGCGCTAGGCGCGCCGATCATCAAGACGCTGTCCGGCAAGGCCACGGTGCCTGATGACTCGCCGTACACCACCGGCGGAATCGGGCTGCTCGGCACGGCGCCGTCCGAGGAACTGATAAGCGACCTGGACACGCTGTTCATGGTCGGCACGAACTTCCCGTACACCCACTTCATGCCGGAACCGGGCAAGGCGAAGATCGTGCAGATCGAGGCCGACCCGGCCCGGGCCGGCGCCCGGGTACCCACCGAGGTGCCGGTGGTCGGCGACGCCAAGGAAGGGCTGGCCGCCCTGCTGCCGCTGCTCAAGCAGCGGTCGGACACCAAGTTCCTGGAGAAGTACCAGAAGCAGATGGATGGCTGGCGGAAGAAGATGGCCGCGCTGCAGGACGAGAAGCGCGACCCGATCGCCCCTGAGTATGTCGTCGCGGTGCTGGACGAGCTGGCCGCCGACGACGCCATCCTGACCTGCGACAGCGGGACGATCGCCACCTGGGCCGCCCGGCACTGGCACATCCGCGGCGACCGGAAGTTCTACCTGTCCGGCAACCTGGCCACGATGGCCCCAGGGCTGCCCTACGCGGTCGGCATCCAGCACGCGTTCCCCGGCCGCCAGGTGATTGGTTATGTCGGTGATGGCGGGTTCGCCATGCTGATGGCCGAGTTCATCACCGCGATCAAGCACAAGCTGCCGGTCAAGATCGTGATCAACAACAACAACTCGCTGGGCCAGATCCTCTGGGAGCAGATGGTGCTCGGCTACCCCGAGTTCGGCATCCGGCATCCGGACCCGCCGGTGGACTTCACCGCTATCGCCACCGCCAATGGCGCGCTCGGCATCAAGGTGAGCAACCCTGCCGAGGTCCGCAACGCCATCAGCCAGGCGTTCAGCTACGACGGCCCCGCGCTGGTCAACGTGAACGTCAACCCGGACGAGCCGCCGCTGCCCGGCAAGGTCGAGTACAAGCAGGCCAAGAAGTTCGCCGAGGCGTTCCTGCGTGGCCAGCCGCGCAAGGCCACCATCGCGACCACCCTGTTCCGCGACAAGATCGATCAGCTGAAGTCGTAAGTATCCGCGATCCCCGAGCATCCGGCCGGGCCGTCAGTAGGCGGCCTGGCCGGCCAGTGTTTGCTTTGCGCCTCCGGGGCCGCTGAGCCCCCTTTGGCGCTAGTGGCTGGCGGCCGGGCCGCGGCGCTGGCGCGGCCTCGGGGCGGCTGCGGGTTCCTCGCGGGTGAGCGGGAGGCCGCAGGGCGGCTTCACCTCGGACAGCCGCAGGTAGGTGATCAGCCGCTGGCCGCCCCGGGTGGACAGGTGGGCCAGCACCTCCTGCAACTCGGCCACGTCGCGGGCGACCACGGTGAAGATGTAGTCCATCTCGCCGGCCACGTTGTCCGCGGTGATGATCTGTGGCAGCGCCCGGACCTGGTCCTCGAAGATCTTGGTCAACCGGGGGTCATGGCGGCCCAGGGTGGCCGCCACGTAGAGCTGCAGCGGGAAGCCGACCGCCTCCGGGTCCAGCCGCGCGGTGATGATCCGGATGACCCCGGACTCCTTCAGGTAGCGCACCCGGTGCAGCGTGGCGGCCGGGGACAGGCCGACCAGGCGGGCCAGTTCGACGTTCGTCCGGTCCGCGTCTGCCTGCAGCGCCTCGAGTAGCTGTATGTCAACTTCATCAAGCTTGACGGCCATAGCACCAAACTATATATCGTTGTGAGCGCTCAACTACGAATATTGGGCCTGCGTCTGGCAAAATTGATGCATGCGCAACAACAACCGTCGCCCCGCCCTCGCCGCGCTCACCGTGGCTGGGCTGCTGTGGGGCACCACCGTGCCAATGTCCAAGCTAGCCCTGCAGTGGCTGCCGCCGGGCTGGCTCACCGTGGTGCGCTTTGGCGTGGCCGCGGTCATCCTGCTGGCGGTGCTCGGCCCCCGGGTGCGCGCCGCGTTCAGCCCCGCGCTGCTGGCCTCGGGCGCCGTCGGGTACGGCGGGACCGTCCTGCTGCAGAACGCCGGCATCACCCGGACCAGCGTGAGTCACGCCGCGCTGCTGATCGGCACCGCACCCATCATGGTGGCGATCATCGCCGCAGTGTGGCACCGGACCGTGGCCCACCCTGTGGCCTGGGCCGGCTTCGCGGTGTCGCTGTCTGGCGTGGCCCTGATCGCCGCGGGTGGCGGCGGGCAGGCCGACCTGGCCGGCGACGGCATGGTGCTCGCCTCGGTGCTGCTGTCCGCCGGGTTCACCGTCACCCAGGCCCGGCTGCTCCAGGGCCGCGACCCGGTCGCGGTGACCGGCGTCCAGTTCCTCGGCGCTGCCCTGGTCGCGCTGCCGTTCAGCGTGCTGACCGAGGGCATGCCCCCCGCGCCAGCCGGCCTGGGTTCGGTGGCGGTGGTCATCGCGCTGGCGGCCGGCGGCACGCTGCTGCCGTTCAGCCTGTTCGCCTATGGGCAGACCCGGCTGCCGGCCCAGGTGGCGGGTTCCTTCCTGAACATCGAGCCGCTGGTCGGCGCGGTGGCCGGCGTGGTGATCTTCGGTGACCCGGCTGGCCCGGCCCAGCTCGCCGGGGCGGCGGCCATCCTGGGCGGCATCGCGCTGAGCAGCGTGCCGCGCCCGGCTGGCTGGCGCGTTCCGGCTGCCCTGAGCCGCCGCGGGCGGCCGGCGGACCGGAGTGTGCCGGTCACGGCTGGCGAATATCGTTACCCGGCTGGGCACGAATTTAAACTGCTGCCAAGCCGCCTGGATCCCTTGGCTCGCCGGGAGAATGCGCTGCTCAGCGCCCTGCCGACGGCAAATCCGGACTTGCACAGCTCAACGACCTTGCATACCTTGGGCCGCTGTGGTCACAATCCGGACAAGGAGATGTATGAGGGTACAAACGCGGATATTCACGGCAGCGGGCGCTGGCGTGCTGATGGCTGGGCTGGCCGCCGGGCCGGCCCTGGCCAGCACGTACACCGTGCAGTCGGGCGACACACTCAGTGGGATCGCCGCCCGGTCAGGTGTCTCGCTTTCCGCGATCGAGGCCGCCAACCCTCAGATCCACAACCCGAACCTCATCTACGTGAGCCAGAAGGTGAACGTGCCCGACGGCCGCTCCGGGGTGACCCCCATCCCGGGGCCGTCGGTGTCGGCGGCGACGTCGGCCCCGGCCCAGCACCTGGGCCAGCCTTGGCTACTCGGGCACCGCGGGCGACGCGTCCGTGGCCCAGCAGACGCAGGCCTTCCAGCCGCTCTACGCCCAGGACGGCACCGCGCCGTGGGCGCCTTACGACGGCTGCTGACCGACCGGGACCTGGCCGACGAGTGCCGGGACCAACGACACACGAATACCTGGGCCCCGGCTGGGTCTGATCCCCCGGCCGGGCAGGCGACCACAACGCGGCGCCCTGGCCTGCGGATCCCCCTCCGCACAAAGGAGGCGCCCGGAGGCGCCCCGGAGGCTCAAGGCAGCAGAGCCCCGGCCGCGGGACATTTCCCCGCGGCCGGGGCTTTGCCTGTTCCCCCAGCCTGCGCCCAGCTTGCTCCGGTTATGTACCGTGCATGGCATAGGGGTAATGCGGGAACTGGGCCGATGATCGTGAGCGAGTTACCGTGCCGTGAGCCCGCCGCCGGGCCACTACGTGTTACAGGCGTGTGGCCAATCGAGGTCACATCTATCCAGCGCTACGGTGCACGCGCGATACTCGCTTATAACGGGTTGATATACGCCGTGGCAGCCAGCATCGCGCGACACGCAGGAGAGGGTGCATGAGGAGGGGCCGCATCGTCGGGCTGTGGATGGTCCTGCTCGCTCTCGCGGTCGCCGGGTGTGCGGCGCCGCAGTTCACTTATGTCACCAACTCCAGCCAGCACACCTACTTCAAGGTGCCGTCCGGGTGGCGGCAGATCAGCGCGGGCGCGCTGGCCGCCGCAGTCAACGGGGGCAGCTCAAAGCCGCAGGCCGGGGTCTGGACGGTGGGCTACGACGGCAGTACCCCCGCGGCGGCGGACCATGTGCTCGGCGCGGAGAACCAGCAGCCGTTCGCGTATTCCGTGGTCGCGGCCGTTAACCAGACGACGACCAACGAGCTGTCTTACAACGACCTGCGCGACTTCTTCCTGCCAGTGACGGCCGCCGCCCGGTCCAGTGCGGCCAAGAGCGGCTTCCCGCTGACCAACTTCAAGCTGCTCGGTGACTCCATGCTGGAACTCGCCCAGGGAGTGCACGGCGTCCGGGAGATCTACGACTATTCCTATCCGGACGGCAGCGTCAATACTTTCGACCAGGTTGCCCTGACGAACGCGGATGACACCGAGGTCTACCTGCTTCTCGTGCACTGCCTGGCGAGCTGTTACAGCAAGCACCAAAGCGAGATCGACACGGTGATGAAATCCTTCACGGTCAGGAGCCCATGATGACGATGGCCCCGGCAGGCAGCCCGGAGGGACTGCGGCCGCCCGATGGGCGGCCACGGGACAACGACCGGCCGACCCGTAAGCCGCTTCCGATCTGGGACCGCATCAAGTTCCTGCTGCTACTGGTCTTCATCTGGTTCATCCTGGTCTGGTCGGCCATGGCGAACAACCCGCTGGTCGGCTTCCAGGACGCGATGCGGATCGAGACCCGGTCCGGCGTCTGGGTGTTCGTACTGATCGGCCTGGAGGCGTTGCGGCAGATCCACTTCCTGATCAGCGAGCACTGGGCTGGCTATTACCGGTTCTGGACGGTCAAGTTCTTCGGCGGCGTCGAGCGGACCACGCACCGGAAGATGTCCGACTGGACCAGGTTCCGGATCAGACGGCTGATCGGCTGGATCTTCTGGATCGCGGTGGTGGCCGTGGTGGCCGGCAAGGTGACGCACACCAACCCGGTGTCGGCCCTGCTGTCCATGCCGTCCTACATCTGGCACGCGCTGCCGTTCATCCTGCAGCTACTCGTCATCCTGCTGTTCGTGGTGCTCCAGTTCGCCGCGATCTTCTGGTTCCTGTCCAAGGGTGGCGTGGACGTGTACTACCCGGACGACATCAAGACCAGGTTCACCGATGTCTGGGGCCAGGACCACGTGCTGGCGCGGGTCAAGGAGAACATCCTCTACCTCGAGGACCCGGAGCAGATCGAGTCCCGGGGTGGCTATGTGCCAGGCGGCATCCTGCTCTGGGGCCCACCGGGCACCGGCAAGACGCTGATGGCCGAGGCGGTGGCGGGCGAGACCGGCAGGCCGTACGTGTTCGTGGACCCGGGCGCGTTCATCAATATGTTCATGGGCGTCGGCATCCTCAAGGTCAAGTCGCTGTTCCGCAAGCTGCGCCGGCTGGCGTTGCGGTACGGCGGCGTGATCGTGTTCTTCGACGAAGCCGACTCGCTGGGCCGCCGCGGCGCGCTGGCCCAGGGCGGCGGCCCGCCAGTGCCCGGCCGGGCCACCCCAGCCGCCTGGCAGGCGGGTGGCTGCCACGGCTTCTCCTACCTGTCGCAGGACGTGCAGTGGCGGCTGGCCCAGCGGGCGCTCAGCTCGTCGGTCGGCGAGGAGCCGGACACCCGGCGGAACAAGCAGGTCATGGGCATGGGCATGGGCGGCGGCGGTGGCGGCATGGGCACGCTGGAGGCCCTGCTCACCGAGCTCTCCGGGCTGAAGAAGCCGCGTGGCTTCGTGAACCGCCACGTCCGGCGGCTGCTCGGCATGCGCCCCAAGCCGCCGCCCAAGTACCGGATCCTGGTCATGATGGCGACCAACCTGCCGGAAGCGCTGGACGAGGCGCTGCTCCGGCCGGGCCGGATCGACCGGATCTACAAGGTGGGCTACCCGTCCAAGGCTGGCCGGGTGCGTACCTACGAGGGCTACTTCGACAAGGTGCGGCACGAACTGTCCGCGGAACAGATGGACAAGCTGGCCACGATCACTCCATACGCGACCGGCGCGACCATCAAGGACCTGGTCAACGAGGCGCTCATCCAGGCCATCCGGGACGGCCGGGACGTGATCACCTGGGCGGACGTGATCAAGGCCAAGCAGCTCAAGGAGCTCGGGCCGCCCGAGGATGTGGAGTACATCGAGCGGGAACGGCACGCGGTGGCCATTCACGAGGCCTGCCACGCCCTGGTCGCCTACCGCACCCGGCAGCACATGGAAATCGACATCGCGACCATTGAGAAGGGCAGCGACTACCTCGGCATGGTGGCCAGCATCCCGCCCGAGGACCAGTTCACCCGGTGGCGCAGCGAGTACGAGACCGACATCCTGGTCTCGCTCGCCTCGCTGGCCGGGGAGCGGATGTTCTTCGACGACGACAGCTCCTCCGGGGTGTCCGGCGACCTGGAATCGGCCACCACGGTGGCGTCGTTCATGGAGGGCTTCTGGGGCATGGGGTCCACGGTGTCCTCGTACTCCACCGCCAAGCGGCTCGAAGTCGGCTCACCCGGTGGCGGCCAGGGCGGCCGGAACAAGAAAGGCCGGGACCCTGAGGCGGAGATGCGCCGGGCGCTGGCCGACCGGATCGAGGACAACCTCAACGGGCTGCTCGCCCAGGTCCGTGAGATCATCCACACCGACCGGGACCGGGTGCTGTCCCTGGCGCACGCGCTGGAGACGCACAAGACGCTGAGCGGGGACGACGTGGTGGCCGTCATCGAGCAGCGGCCGGGACCGTTCGTGGACGGCCGGCCCTACGCCGACCCCGCGCTCATCCAGCGGCTGGAGGAGTATCACGCGGGCGCGGCGGTGGCGCACAAGGATCACAGCGGGGTCGCGCTCGGCATGCCCGAGGTGCAAAGGCCGCCCGTGCTGACCGCGCCCGGGCCGTGGATGGCGGCGCCCAACCCCGATCCGCTGAACGGTTCCAACCCCGATCCGCCGAACGGGTCCGGGAGCTGATCAGGACGCGCGGCTGATCCGGGATGCGCACCGCGTACCGGGTGCGGCTGGTGGCCAACCTGGTCAACGGGTCCACGGTGACCGGCGTCCTGGTGGCCGCGGCTGGCCGGGCCAGACTGGCCAAGGCGCATGATGGCCTGCTGGTCGGGGCGGGGTACCGGCTGCCCGTTCCGGTGGCACCGGCGTTCACCGTCGGGAACGTGATCCTGGCCCGGAGCGATCACGCCACGCTGGCCACGATGCCGCCGCTGGTGGCGCACGAGGCGCGGCACGCGACCCAGTACGCGTGCTGCGCCGGGCTGCCCATGCTGCCGCTGTACTTCCTGGCCGCCGCGGTGTCCTGGGGGCTGACCGGGGACTTCGGCGCGCGGAATGTCTTCGAGCGGCGGGCCGGGCTGGCCGATGGCGGGTACACCGACCGGCCGCTACGGCCCGCGGTAGCCTGGCTCGGCGGCCGGCTGGCCCGCGCGGCTGGCGGCCGGGTTGCCCGGATCGGCGGGCCTTCGGCGGGGGCCGCGGCGTAACCTGTCTGCCGCGGGGGTCACGACCGGAGGTGTGCCGCCTTGCCCACGTTTCACCGCGTCAAGGTGCTGCGCCGTCTGCCGCATCCGGACCGGGCCTTCACCCAGGGCCTGATCACCGCCGGTGACACCATCTGGGAGAGCAGCGGGCTCTATGGCCGGTCCGCGCTGCGCCGCTACCAGATCGGCCAGAACCAGGCGCCGGACACCGCGGCGCTGCCGCCGGAACTGTTCGCCGAGGGGATCTGCCTAGTCGGCGAGCACATCTGGCAGCTCACCTGGCGGGAGCGGGTCGCGCTGCGCTGGGATGCGCGCAGCCTGACCCTGCTCGAAACGATCTCCTACAACCGCGAGGGCTGGGGCATCTGCACGGTCGGCGACCAGGTGCTGACCAGCGACGGCAGCAGCGAACTGGTGGTGCGCGACCCGGCCACGCTGCAGCCGCTCGGCCTGATCATGGTGCGCTGCGGCGGCAGGCGCATCGGTGACCTTAACGACCTAGCCTGGGCGGGCGGCCGGATCTGGGCCAACATCGCGCAGCGGCATTACCTGGCTGGCATCGACCCGGCTACCGGCGAGGTGGTGGACATCGTGGACGCCAAGCCCGCCATGGAGCGGCACCGTGACCCAGACGCCATCCTCAACGGGATCACCCCGCTGCCGACGGCCGGTGAATTCCTGCTCACTGGCAAGGGGTTCAAGTCGATCTACCAGGTCCGGCTGGCCGCGGGCCGGGCCAACAAGCACCCGGCGCAGCTGCTGGCCGGCCGCACCTAGCCGCGCCACCGCTCCCCGCCACGACGTCGATGAAACTTCGCTGCACACCTGACTGCAAAGTTTCAGCGATGCAGTCGGTCAGCGGCCGAGCGGGGGGATCAGCGCCTCGATGAGGTGCGGGCCGGGCTCGGCCAGGGCCCGGCTCAGCGCGGCGGCGAACTCGGTGGTGGTCTGCGCCCGGCTGGCCAGGCACCCCCATCCCAGTGGCCAGCGCGGTGAAGTCGAGGTCCGGCCGGGACAGGTCGAGCAGGTCCTGCGCCGCCGGGCCAGCGCCCGCCGCGCCGACCCGGTGCAGCTCCATGCCGAGGATCGCGTAACACCGGTTGCTGAAGATGACCGTGGTGATGTCCAGCCGTTCCCGGGCGTGCGTCCACAGGGCGGAGATCGTGTACATGGCGCTGCCGTCCGCCTCCAGCGCCAGCACCGGGCGGTCCGGGCAGGCGATCGCGGCCCCGGTGGCCAGCGGCAGTCCCTGCCCGATGGCCCCGCCGGTCAGCGTCAGCCAGTCGTGCGGCGGGGCACCCGCGGTGGCGCCGGGCAGCCACAGCCCGGACGTGTTGGCCTCGTCGGACACGATCGCCCCGTCGGGCAGCAGCGCACCCACGACCGCCGCTGCGGTCTCCGCGGTCAGGTCGCCATCCGGCACCGCCGGGCGCAGCGCGGGCTGCGGCAGCGCCCGGGCCGCCGGGGCCGCGGCGCTGGCCAGCGCGGCCAGTGCCGCGGGCACGTCCTCGCCCGGCTCGGCCAGCACGTGCACCTGGCAGCCGGCCGGCACCAGCGAGCTGGGCTGGCCCGGGTAGGCGAAGAAGGACACCGGGGCGCGCGCACCGGCCAGGATGAGATGCCCGGCCCCGGACAGCTGGGGTCCGGCGAACTCGGCCAGGTAGGCGAGCCGGTCGATGGCGGGCAGGCCCGCGCCGCGTTCCAGCCGGGCCGGGAACGTCTCGGCCAGCAGCCGGGCCCCGGTGCCCTGGGCGAGCTGGCTGGCGGCAGCCAGCCCGGCGGCGCGCAGCGCGGTCCCGCCGAGCAGCAGCAGGCACGGCTCACCGCTGCGCAGCGCGGCCACGGCGGCGTCGATGGCCGCGTCCGGGACCGGCGCGGCCGGGCGGGTCACCCGGGCCGGGGCGGGTTCGCCGCCGTCGGACCAGGACACGTCGGCGGGCAGCACCAGGGTGGCCACCCCGCCCGGCGCCCGGCGGGCCGCCGCGACCGCGTCCGCGGCGTCCGGGCCGGCCAGCTCGGCGGCGGCGGTCCGGCGGAACCAGCCGGACACCGGCCGGGCCAGCGACTCGATGTCCGACTCCAGCGGCGCGTCCAGCCGGCTGTGGTACGTCGCGTGGTCGCCCACGATGGCCAGCACCGGGGTGTGCGCGCGCCGGGCGTTATGCAGGTTGGCCAGCCCGTTGGCCAGGCCCGGCCCGAGGTGGACCAGGGCGGCGGCAGGCCGGTCCCGTAGCCGGCCGTAGCCGTCGGCCGCACCGGTGGCCGTGCCCTCGAACAGGCAGAGCACGCCGCGTAGCTCCGGGACGCCATCCAGCGCGGCGACGAAATGCATCTCCGAGGTGCCGGGGTTACTGAAGCAGGTGTCCACCCCGCATCCGGTCAGGGTCCGGATCAGCGCTTGAGCACCATTCACGGGTGTTCCCTCCAGCGTGCGGCCAGGTTGACCGGTGAGTATGGGCCGTAGGTCAGCATCCTGCCGGTCCGGCGGCGGATTGTCCCGTCCGGGCTGAATGCGGTCAGGAAGTCCTCAGATAACCGCCGGGTAGCACCCAGGCAGCTTTCAGCTAACTTCCAGGTCTACCGGTGAGTATCAGGGTGTCAGCTAACTGGGGCATGAGTACGTAGGGAGCGATCCCCGATGAGCACGAATTATGGTGAGCGGCCGCAGAACGGTCCTGACCCGGACGAGCGCGCCGCGTCAGCGGCGGACCCGGGGACCGGCCAGGCGGGTGCCGGCGCGGGCAACGCCATGCCGGGCAACCCGGCACCGGGCGGCCCGGCGGCGGGCGGTCCCGGCGGCTGGTACAGCCCGTATGGCACCGGCCATCCGGGCGGCTACGGGACCGGCGGCTACGGCCCGGGCCCGTACGCGCCTGGCTACGGGCCAGCGGGCTACGGGCCAGCGGGCTACGGTCCGGGCGGTCCGGGCGTGGCCGGGTATCCCGGGTACGGCGGCGGCCAGGGCGATGGCCGCCACTCGAAGCGCCGCACGATCCTGATCGCCGGCGCGTCCGCGGTGGCAGCCGCGGCGCTCACCGTAGCCGGGTTCGGCGTGTCCAGCGCGTTTGGCTCGACCACGCTGACCAGCGCCCAGATCGCGTCCAAGGTGGACCCGGGGCTGGTGGACATCGTGACCAACCTGGGCTACCAGAACGGCGAGGCGGCCGGCACCGGGATGGTGCTGACCTCCAGCGGCGAGGTGCTGACCAACAACCACGTGATCCGCGGTGCGACCCAGATCAAGGCCAGGGACGTCGGCAACGGGCGCACCTACGCGGCCAAGGTCGTCGGGTACGACCAGAAGGACGACGTCGCGGTGATTCAGCTGCAGGGTGCCTCCGGGCTGCAGACGGTGAGCACCAGCTCGGCTGGGGTCAGCGTTGGCCAGAAGGTGGTCGCGCTGGGCAACGCCGAGGGCAAGGGCGGCACGCCGTCCAAGGCCGTCGGCAAGGTTACTGGCCTGGGCCGGACGATTACCGCGTCGGACGAGAGCTCGGACGTATCTGAGCAGCTCAGCGGCATGATCCAGACCAACGCGCCGATCCAGCCCGGTGACTCGGGCGGGGCGCTGGTGAACCAGGCCGGCGACATCGTCGGGATGAACACGGCCGCCTCGACCGGCGCCTCGACGACCAGCTTCCAGGGCCAGTCCAGCCAGCAGACCCAGGCGTTCGCCATCCCGATCAGCAAGGCGGAGCGGATCGCCGGCCAGATCGAGGCAGGCCAGGCGTCGTCTTCGGTGCACATCGGGCAGACCGCGTTCCTCGGCGTGCAGATCTCGACCGGCAGCACCGGCTCCGGTGACTTCGGCGGGCTCGGCGGCTTCGGCGGCAACAGCGGCAGCACCGGCGGTAGCACGACCGGCAATGGCGCGCTGGTGGCCGGCGTCGTGTCCGGCGGCGCGGCCGCCCAGGCCGGGCTGACCGAGGGCGACGAGATCACCTCGGTGGCGGGCCACCCGGTCACTTCCGCGAGCGGCATCTCGTCCACGCTGGCCACGCACCACCCGGGCGACAAGATCAGCATCGGCTGGACCGACCAGGATGGCCAGTCGCACACCGCCACCGTCACTCTGACCAACGGCCCAGCCGCCTGACGGCTGGGCCCTCCCCACCGGGGTCTGGCTTCCCCCGGGCCGGACCCCGCCGGGGCGCCGGCCGCAACCCCGGCAGGCCGGCGGCCCCGGGCCCGTGCCTGCCGGCCCGGGCTCACCTCACCCGGGCCGGCAGGCACTCCACCGCCGGACCCCACCACTCATGCCCCGTGCGTCCCGCATGACGCACGGGGCATGACCTATCTCTGGGCGCAAGACCAATTTCCAGATGTCTGGGAGTGGGGGCGAATTCGTTGACCAGGCGGGGGTGCTGTTCGCATTGTTAACCGACGGGGCCACTGGGCCCGCCGACCGACCAGCTAGGACGCCGCGCCGCGGCCGATAGCCGACATATGTAGGGCTGGGTGCTGATGACTGACCGCATGGAGGACGTGCGCCGCCCGCCCCGTGCTCCGGCCGGGCGCTCGCCGATGCCGCACTCGCCGATGCCGCGCCCGCCGGCCCGGACCCGCCGCCGCTGGATGATCATCGGCAGCGTGGCCGGCGGCTGGCTGCTGCTGTACATCTTCACCCGGTCGCTGATCGGCGCGACCGCGCTGCTGTTCCTGCTGGCCGCGCTCGGCGCCGGGCTGGTGGCCGCGCTGCGCCTGCTCGGTATCACCCGGGATCATCCGTGGATCCGCGGCGCCGCCAGCCGGCCGTGGCGGGACGGGCAGGAAGTGCTCCAGCTGGCGCTGCGGCACCTGCCTGAGGTGTTCGTGGTCACGCCGAACGGGGCGCTGCTCGCGCCGAACTCGGTCGAGCTGCGGCTGAACGAGCGCGACTACGACTCGCTGGCGCAGCGGATGGACATCGGCCTGGTCGTGGCCAGCGCCGCCGAGGTGTACGCCGAGGCGGTCACCGCGCACGAGGCCCGGCTGGCCGGATACGGGCCGCCCGAGGTGAGCGTGATCTGTGACCCGGCGGTGCCGCCGGGTCGGTTCGTGCTCCGCCAGGGCCGGCCGCTGGGCGCCGAGCCACGGGCCGCCTTCCGGTCGGCGGAGCCAGCCCAGCCAGCGCAGCCGGGCCAGCCAGCCCAGCCAGCGCAGCCGGGCCAGCCAGCCCAGCCGGGCCAGCGGCCGCCTGGTGGCCAGCCGCAGGCCGGCCGGGCGCCCGGGGAATGGCCGTTCGCACACGACGGGATCACCGCCGCGGCGCAGGTGGCACCGGCCGTGCCGGGTGGCAGCCTGGCCACGGTGGCCGAGCCGGCCCGCAACCCGGTCCCGCTGCTCCGGCTGCGCACCGGGGACTACGTGTCGCAGACCCGGACCACTGGCGCGCGCGCCGGACGTGGCGCGGTGGAACTCGCGCTGCCAGATGTGCCCACCGTGTCCAGGGAGCACGCCAGATTCACGTACTCTGACGGTCAGTGGTGGATAGCCAACCTGGGCCTGAACGGCCTGGTCCTGAACGGCAGCCCGCTAGCCGGGGAGCACCCGCTGCACGACGGCGACTCGATCCAGTGGGGTCAGACTCAGGACGCACCGCAGTCCCGGGTAGAGATCGGCTGAGCCAGCCGTCGCCGGGCCGTGCCCAGCTTTTTATCCGGGCGGCGGCCAGCGCCGACTGGGTGCGCTGCCCGCGTGACGAGATCACCTGGCTGGACCGGGCGCTGCTCAGCGGCAACCGCGACCTGACCCTGCACCGCTCGCCGCGCTGCGCCGGGCTGCGCTATGTGCATCACCGATGGGAGCTGTTCAGCCGGGACAGCAGCTACCCGGTCTACCTGGCGCCAGACTCTGCCCCAGCAAGCGCTGCCACGGCCCCGCCGGACGCACGGACCGTGCAGCAGGCGGCCCGGCACATCCTGCCGGTCGCGCCCGCGCTGCACTACGAAACGCTGCCGGTCGTGCTGGAGGCCGGCACCTGGCTGATCAGCATCGGGAACTGGGTGCTGCCGCTGCGACTGGACCTGGCCGCCCCGGGCGGCCCCGAACCCGCCGAACCAGGCCAGGACGAGCAGCCGGTCACGGTTGAGAAGCCAGTCCCGGCCAACGGCACGCTGACCCGCCGGGGCAGCCCGCCGCGGCCCGACGCGCCGCAGCGGGTGCGCACCTACCTGCAGCGCAACGCGGCGGCCCGGATGGCCATGGCCTTCCACTACCAGGAGTACATCCTGGGCCGGCCCGCCCCGCAGCCGGTGCCGATGATGGACGTGGTCGTCGCGCTGGACCTGAGCGGCGAGGGTGCGGTGTCTGACTACAAGAAACTGCTCCAGGGCCTGATCTGGAAGGAATCCGGGCACCAGCGGGAACTGGCCGAGTTCCTGCTCCGCAACCAGCTACTCACGCTGGCCGACCTGCAGCAGGCCAGGAGGATAGCGGCGGACAACGAGCAGAGCGGCCGGAGCGAGCAGGCCCGGCGGCGGCTCAAGTACCGGCCGAAGAAGTAGTGCCTTAGCCCGCGGCGCAGGCGGTCAGCTCCCGGTCCGGGAACGACGGGTGGTCGAGCAGCGCGCGGTACATCATCGGCAGCCCGAACACCTGGCTGATCCGCTCGGTCTCGATCAGGTTCAGCAGCGCCGCCGGGTCGAAACCGCGCAGCACGTAAATGGTCGCGCCGACCAGCATGGCCGGCGTGCAGAACGCGTTCAGCTGCGCGGTGTGGAACATCGGCATCATGGCCGCGAACCGGTCGGTGTGGTTCCACTGCGAGTCCAGCGCGCTGCCCGTCGACTCCAGGTAGACGGCCACGTGGCTGGCCACCACGCCCTTGGGGCCGTTGAACTCGGCGTAGGTCCATCGCCGCTCGCCGTCTACCACGGCGGGATGATCCGCCCGGGCGGCCGCGGACCGGGTCAGCGTGTCGCCCACGTTGATCCGCTGGATGAGGTTGCGCGCCAGGTCCACAGTCCTTTCCTTCCGAACGCCAGTACCCGCCGCCCTAGTACGAGCGGGGCAGGCCCAGGCTGTGCTGGGCCACGAAGTTCAAGATCATCTCCCGGTTGACCGGGGCTACCCGGAGCAGCCGGGCCAGGCCCCAGTACGGCACCAGGCCGTATTCGGTGGCGAAGCCGTTGCCGCCGTGCGTCTGCATGGCCGCGTCCGCCGCGGCGATCGAGGCTTCCGCCGCAGCGTACTTGGCCATATTCGAGGCCTCGCCGGCCGGCTCGCCGTGGTCGTGCTGCCAGCACGCCTTCCGGATCATCAGCCCGGCCAGCTCGGTCTCGATCTTGGCCCGGGCCAGCGGGTGGGCCACCCCCTGGTGAGTGCCGATCGGGGCCTGCCATACCTGGCGCTCGGTCGCATACCGGGCCGCGGTTTCCAGCACGAAGCGGGCGATGCCCACGCAGGTTGCCGCGCCGGTGATGCGCTCCGGGTTCAGTCCGTGGAACACCTGGCGGAAGCCCTGGCCTTCGTCGCCGACCAGCGCCTCGGGACCGAGCGTGACGTCGTCGAAGTGCAGGGTGAACTGCTTCTCCGGCAGCATCAGGTTGACCGGCAGCACGCTGGCGTGCAGCCCGGGTGCGCCGGTGGGCACGATGAACAGGGACAGCTCGGCGTCGCCGCGCGGGTCGGTGCCGGTCCGGGCGACGACCAGCAGCGCCTCGGCCTCGTCCACCCCGGAGATGTAGTACTTGGTGCCGGTCAGTCGCCAGCCGGCGTTGGCCTTCGTGGCCTTCGTGGCCAGCCGGTGCGTGTTCGAGCCGGCGTCCGGCTCGGTGATCGCGAAGACCACCTTGGTGCGGCCGGTGGCCAGCCCGGGCAGCCACGCCTTACGCTGCTCCTCGGTGCCGAACTCGGCGATCACACCGGCCGAGATGGCCGCCGAGACGAGCAGCAGCAGCAACGGCGTGCCCTGGGCGCCGAGTTCCTCGCAGACCAGGGCCAGTTCGGTGAGCCCGCCCCCACCTCCGCCGTAGGCCTCAGGGATGTTCACGCCAATGAATCCGGCTTCACCAAGCTTGGCCCACAGCTCATCGCAGGGCGTGCCCGCGGCGGCATGGCTGGTGTAGTACTGGGGGCCAAAGCCCCTGGCTATGGCCGCGACCGCGGCCCGTAGGTCGCGGTGCTCGGCGGTTTCAGCGAAATCCACGCCTGCTCCATCGAAGTGATCGCAGATTCACTAGGACTTTAGGCGGGTGAAATGCTCGGCGGCAAGCGGACATGTGCCTGGTACTAGATACCCCAGCCCCAGAAGGAGCCGTCTTGCCGAGTCCGCCACCAGACGCCGATCAGCGCAGGCACCGCTTCGAAGCGGTGTACGCCGCGTACCACGGCCCGGTGCTTGGTTATGTATTGCGCCGCACCGAGAATCCCGACGATGCCGCCGACGTCATCGCCGATACCTTCCTGACCGCGTGGCGGCGGCTGGAGGACCTGCCGCCGGAGCCGGCCGCCCGGCTGTGGCTGTACGGCGTGGCCCGGCGGGTGCTGGCCAACCACCACCGCGGCCAGCGCCGCCGGTCCGCGCTGGCCGACCGGCTGCGCGCCGACCTGGCCCGCAGCTACCAGCCGCCCGAGTTCGGCGGGGAACTGGCCGAGATCGCACAGGCGTTCCGCCGCCTGCCCGGGGCTGAGCGCGAGGTGCTCGCGCTCAGCGCGTGGGAGGGGCTCGACCTGGGCCAGATCGCCATCGTGCTGGATTGCTCCCGGAACGCGGTCCGCGTCCGGCTGCATCGCGCCCGCAAACGGCTCGCCCGCGAACTGGCCGACAGCCACGCCCACCCGCCCGCGCCCCGCACCCGCGTCCCGAATGGAGACCTGGCATGAACCCCGTTACCCGGATTTCCCCGGTCAGTGACGCCGAGGCAGCCCGGATGGCCCGCCCGGACACGCTGGCCGACCTGGCCGAGCAGATCACCGCCACGCCACCGGCGGCGCCGGGGCGGCGGACGGCGAGCCGCGGGCACTGGCGTTCGAGAGGAAAAGGCCGCTGGTGGATAGGGATACCGGTGGCTGCCGCGCTCGCCGTCGCGTTGCTGGTCGTTACCTCGCTGGGCCGCCCCGGGCAGCGGGTCGGGCCGGTCACCGTCGGGCCGGCCGCCGCGCAGGCGCTGTCGTTCAGCCGGCACGCCGGCGGGTTCACCGTCATCGTGCGCGACCCGCTGGCCGACCCGGCCCGGTACCGGGCCGAGTTCGCCCAGCACCACCTGCGCATCACGATGCGGCTGGTGCCGGCGTCCCCGTCGCTGGTCGGCACGGTGGTCTACCTGAGCGGCGACATCACCCCGATCACCGCGCACGGCACGTGTCACACCCCCGGCGGCGGGGCGGCCTGCCCGGTCGGCGTCCGGGTGCCGGCCAACTTCCACGGCCAGGCCGAGGTGGTGTTCGGCCGGGCGGCCCGGCCGGGGGAGCGGTACGAGTCCACCGCGTCCGCGTTCGCGCCGGGTGAACTGCTGCACGGCATGCGGATCACCGGCGACCGGGTGGCGCAGGCGCTGGCCATGCTCCGGCACCGGGGCGTGCGCGTCCCGCTGTTCAACTACGCGCACCGGGGCTACGCCAGGAACCTGCGTTCCGTCCCCGGGACCTGGTTCGTCTACGACGCGGTGCCGTGGGCGCCGGGGCAGGTGCTGCTGTTCGCCGGCCCGACCAGGCACCCGCATCCCGGGACGCCGCGGCAGGTCGGTGGGAAGCCGGCGCCGTCACCGTCGCCGACCGCAGCGGAGCCGTCGGCATCGCCCACCCGGGCGGGCTGACCGGCGCTGAGCGGGGCCCGCTGGCCGCTGGCCGGCGGGCCCCGCGCGCCTCCGCCGGGTCTTTGCCCCGGTTGGTTAGCATCTGCCCGGCGGAGAGGCGGTGGGCATGGCGCGGGCCGGGGTGCGGCGGCGGCCGGGGGGCGGCTCACCGGCGGCCACCGGCACCTGACGCATTCCCTCCTGGGCATCGCTGGCTTCACGGCGCTGGCCTGGTACTCCTGCCAGTACCGGCACGACTGGATCGGCAAGGCCGGGCTGGCGCTGCTGATGACGCTCACCGTGTCGGCCGGTCTTGAGGCGCTGCGCGTCGCCCGGAGCCACACCGCGGACCTGATCGGCATCGCGATCGCGTCCTGGGAGGTCTGGTACGGGTATGGGCTGCGGCTGATCCCGATCGCGGTGTTCGTCGGCTGCTGCACGCACATCGCCGGGGACATGCTGACCGACTCCGGCTGCATGCTGCTGTATCCGCTGTCCCCGCACCGCTACCACCTGCTGCCCGAGCCGCTGGCGTTCACCACCGGGACCCGGCCGGAACTGCTCGTCGTGGATCCGCTGCTGACCGCGGCGCTGGTCCTGCTGACCGGCTGGGCCGTCGACCCGGCATTCATCGCAGCGCACTGGCGCGCCGTGGCCGGCTAGCCGAGCTGGTGCTGGGCGCTGATCAGGACCTGGCCCACCGCGCGGCCGAACTGGACGTCGCACGGGTGGCTGGTCTGGCCGCTCGCGGCGTTCGCGGCGAGTTCGGCCAGGGCGGTGCGCAGCGGCGCGATGGGCTTTCCCGTCTCCACCGGGGCGGTCGACCGGCCTGCCGGTCCCCACAGCTCCAGGCGGGAGACCGCGGCGCTCTCCGGTGCGCTGAGCGTGACGGTCATCGCGGCCGACGCGCCGCCCGCGTGCCGCAGGATCAGGTGCGTGAGGTCGGCCGGCCCGGCGGCCGCGGTGACCGCGGTGACCGGGCCGAGCGTGGCCCACAGCAGCGAGATCACGTGCGGGGCCAGGTCCCACAGGGCGCCCCTGGCCTGCCGCCAGGGCGTGTTGAACGGGCTGCCCGGCTGCAGCGCGGTGCCCAGCCAGAGCGCCTGCCCGCCGGCCCAGCCGCCGGCCGCGGCCACCTCGTCCAGCCAGGCCCGGACGTCAGGCTGGAACCGTGCGGTGAAGAAGACCACGGACGCGACCTGGGCCTGGCTGACCGCGGCGGTCAGCTCGTCTGCGGCCGGCCCGGTGAGCGCGATCGGCTTTTCCAGCAGCAGGTGCTTGCCGGCCCGCGCCGCCTGGGTGGCCAGCGGCGCCTGCACATCCGGCGGCACCGCGAAGTTGACCGCGTCCACGCTGGCCAGGAAGCGGCCGAAGTCCTGGTACGGCGTGGCCTGGTAGCGGGCCGCCAGGCTGGCCGTGGTGGCCGGGTTGCGGCCCCACACCGAGGTGAACTCGATGCCGTCGGCCGCGCTGGCGGCGAGCGCGGGCGCGTGCGCGGTGCCCGCCCAGTGGCCGGTGCCGGCCAGGCCGAACCTCATCCGGTGTCCTCCCTGCTCGCCGCCGCCTGCGGCCCGGTCCGTTGCCGGGTCTGCGGGATGACCGGCGGGCGCACCGTGATCACGGTGCCGGACAGGTGGCTGGCCGCGTCGCTACACAGGAAACTGGCCAGCGCCACGATGTCCTCGGGCTCGCCGATCCGCCCGCCCGGGTAGTTGGCCGCCACCCGGTCGAGATGATCCTCGCCGACGATAGCCCGCATGCCCGGGCTGTAGGTCAGCCCGGGGGCGATGGCCACGGTCCGGATGCCCTGATCGGCGAGTTCCAGATGCACCACGTTGGCCAGCTGGTTGATCGCGGCCTTGGCCCCGCGCGTACGCGGCCCCGCCCGGCCAGGCCTGCACGGCGGCGATGCTGGACAGATAGATGATCCGCCCGCCGCCGCTGCGGATCATCAGCGGGGCGAAGTGCTTGGTGGCCAGGATGCTGCCGACCAGGTTGGACCGCAGGACCCGGTCCAGCACCCCGACGTCCAGGTCGAGGACCGGGTAACTGCCCGGCATCCAGCCGGCGTTGTTGATCAGCCCGTCGAGCCGGCCCCAGGCGGCTTCGGTCTCGGCGGCCGCCTCGATCACCGCCCGCTCGTCGCTGACGTCGGCCTCCAGGGCCAGCCCGGGCGGCGCCGCCGGCAGTTCCCCGATCTCGTCCACGACGAGCTGGGCCCGCTTCCGGTCCCGGGCCAGCACGCCGACGCTGACCCCCTCGGCGGCCAGCCCGAGGGCCAGCGCCCGGCCGATGCCCTGCGCCGCGCCGGTCACCACGACGGCCTTGCCTGCGATGTCGATGTTCATCCCGTCTACCTCTCCGGTGTGCCCAGCCGCACACACCTGACCAACTCCAACGGTGGAGTTGGTATTGACCTCAACCCTAGTCGCCGACATGAGCAACCGCAACGTTGCCGTTGGAATCGCTTATCGTTGGCGGTATGGCCTGGGACACCGAGGGCACCCGGCGGCGGCTCAAGGACGCGGCGACGATCGAGTTCGCCGAGCGCGGCCCGGACGGCACCACCATGGCCCGCATCGCCGAGCGGGCCGGGATCAACAAGGAACGCCTGTACAAGTACTTCGGCGACAAGCGGGCCTTGTTCGAGACGGTGCTCGCCGGCGAGCTGGACAAGCTGGCTGCCGCGGTGTCACTGGCGCCCGGTGGCCTGGCCGACATCGGGGAATTCGCCGGGCGCACGTTCGATTACCACGCCGACCACCCGGAGCTGGCCCGGCTGCTGCAGTGGGAGGGCCTGGCCGGCGGCCCGGCCGCCGACGAGATCAACCGCACCGAGCACTACCAGCAGAAGGTCAAGGTGTTCGCGGCCGCCCAGCGGGACGGTGTGCTCGACGACGGCCTTGACCCGGCGTACGTGGTGTTCATGCTCATCGCGCTAGCCGCCTGGTGGTTCTCGGTACCGCAGCTGGCCGGGATGCTCACCGGCGCCGACCCGGACGACCCGGCCGAGCGCGCCCGCCGCCGCGCGTTCGTCGTGCACGCCGCCCAGCGCCTGGCCGCCCGCTAGCGGTCAGGCGGTGTCGCGTAGCTGAAAGACGTCGGGAGTGATGTCGATGTGGAACTCCACGCCGAGTGTGCGCGCGAGCCGGGACAGGGTGGCCAGCGACGGCTCGTGATCTCCCGCTTCCAGGCGCGCGATCGCAGGCTGGTGCATGCCGAGCATGCGGGCCAGCTCGGTCTGCGACAGGCCATGGTCGATCCGGTACCCGATGACCCGCATCGCGACCGCGTGGGCCAGTGCAGTGCGCTCGTGCTCGCGGCGGATCTCGGGGTCCGCCAGCTCTGCGGCCGCAATCTGGCTCGCCGTCTTCAGATCAGACAGCACGCCTTCCTGGCCGGCACGCACTCGCTGACCTACTCCTTCGTCCGGATCAAGGGCCTGGTCAACGTGATGCACGGCGGCAGCGGCATGTACATGGACCGGTTCGTCACGCAGAACCAGCCTGGCCTGCTGCTGCTGCACGGTTACGGCAACGTGTTCCAGAAGACGCTCCAGCCCGGCGAGCAGATCCTGATCGAGCCCGGCGGCTTCCTGTACAAGGACTCGTCGGTGACGATGAACGCCGTGCAGCAGAAGATCAAGACCGGCCTGATGAGCCGCGGCATGTACCTGGCCGAGATGACCGGTCCGGGCCGGGTCGGCATCCAGTCCATGTACGTGCACCACGGCTCCGAGTGAGGGGACCGGATATGTCGATGCCGCCTGCCCAGGGCGCCTACACCTGCCCGTACTGCCGGATGCCGAGTGAGGGCCAGGACCCGACCTGCCCGCACTGCGGCGCTCCGGTTGACGTCCGGCTGCACGTCTCGGATTCCGGCTGGATCGAGCAGCCGCCGATCCGGGACATGGCCCGGATCCGGTTCGGCCGGTCCACCTGCCAGATCAGCGGCGCCTACGTGCCGGTCGCGGACATGGGGCTGCGTGATGATGACTGGGTCTACTTCGCGCACCATGCTCTGCTGCACGCCGATCCCCGGGTCAATATGGACAACCTGCCGCTACGTGGCGGCTGGAAGCGGATGCGGGCCGGCCTGCCGCTGATCATGATGCGCGCGCAGGGTCCCGGGCACATCGCGTTCAGCGCCGACGCGCCGGGCGAGACGCTGGCCATCCCGCTGCGCCCCGGCCAGGCCGTGGACGTGGCCGAGCACCGCTTCCTGGTGGCCACCGGGAACGTCGGCTACGAGTGGGACAACTCCAACGTCTGGTTCACCACCAAGGACGGTGACGACGAGGAGTGGCACTACCCACTCGGCCGGATGATCGACCGGTTCACCGCGGCCGGCCGCAATGGCCTGCTGCTGCTGCACGCGCCAGGCAACACGTTCATCCGCGATCTGGCGCCTGGCCAGCGGATCCTGATCCAGCCGGGCGGGCTGATCTGGAAGGACCCGACGGTGTCGATGTTCCTGCACTTCGAGTACCCGCACGGGCAGTACTGGTTCAGCTCGCCGCGCTGGCAGGCCAAGTCCACCTGGCTGGCCCTGCAGGGCCCGGGCCGGATCGCGGTCGGGTCGGTGTTCGAGCGCCCGGAGCAGGTCGGCTCCGTCCGGCGCAGCTCGCCAGCCACGCAGCAGGCCTGGTAACGGTTCCGTGGGGCCGCGGTGGCTGAGGTCAGCTCAAGCGCCGCGGCCCTCACTTCGCTCAATTAGCTTTTGAACGCCATCGAGGATGCACTCGACGCCGAATTGGAACTCGGCTGCCTCGTCCATCCCAGCCGGCGAGTCGCCGATCGCGGCCGACCAGGCCAGCCGGTGCAGGATCGGATAGCTCTTCTCGTCCACCAGCTGGCGGAGCAGTTCTTCGAATGACGCGGGGAACGCGGCTGCGTCCCCGGCGGCGGCCGCGGCCTGTGCGGCGGCCGCGGCCCGGGCCGCGTCGTGCGCCATCCGCCCCTCGCTGAGCGCGTAGGAGCTGAGCAGGCCGATCACCCGGATCTTGTCCGGGTCGGTCAGGCCGGTGCCCTCCAGCGTCTCCAGGCCGCGTTCCACGAACGTCAGCGAGTTGGGCGCCAGCGGCGGCGCGGCCATCGGCATCTGGGTGATCCACGGGTGCCGGTCCATCATCTCGCGCTGGATCAGCGCCCACTGCCGTAGCCGGTCCCGCCATCCGTCGCCGTCCAGCACCAGGTTCTCCGCGCCCTGCGCGCTCGCGTTCCACATCAGCTGGAGCAGTTCGTCTTTGCTCGCCACATGCCGGTACAGGGACATCGTGGTGAAGCCGAGTTCCTTGGCCACCCGCGCCATGGATACCGCGTCCAGGCCCTCGGCGTCGGCGACCCGCACGGCCGCCTCGACGATGGCGTCCACCGACAGTTCCGGTTTCGGCCCGCGCCGCCCCCGCTCGCGCCGCCCCCACAGCAGGTCGAGTCCCGGCGGTAGCGGCGCCGGTGCGGCTGTCTCAGGTTGCTGCGCCATCTCTGCACTCTTTCACTTTGCGCCTCCGGGGGCGCTATACCCGCCGAGCTTCCCTCGTCGCTCGCTCGCTCGTTCCTCGCTCCCTCCCCACCCACCTCCCCATTCCCCCTACATGTCCAGTCGGCGGCGCGCCCCCTTTGGCGCGGCGACTTCCCCTCCTCACTCGTTCCTCGCTCGTCGGTCCAGTCGGGGTGCCTCCTCGTCGCCTTGACTATAACTGTGTGCCACATATACAGTTCAGTGTATGTCATACACAGTTAATGCCACGGGGATCTGCAAGTCGTTCGGCGGCCAGCGGGTGCTCGACCAGGTCGACCTGGCCGTCGAGACCGGCTCCGTACTCGCGCTGCTCGGCCCGAACGGGGCGGGCAAGACCACGATGGTCCGCATCCTGGCCACCCTGCTCCGGCCGGACGCGGGCACGGCCACGGTGGCCGGCCACGACCTGCTGGCCGACCCGGTCGCGGTCAAGCGGTCGATCAGCCTGACCGGCCAGTACGCGGCGGTGGACGACATGCTCACCGGGCAGGAGAACCTGGAGATGATGGCCCAGCTGCGGCATCTGCCGCGGCGCGAGGTGCGGGCCCGGGCCATTCAGCTGCTGGCCGATTTCGATCTGCTGGATGCACGGGACCGCCGGGTGGCCACCTACTCGGGCGGCATGAAACGGCGGCTCGACCTGGCCATCAGCATGGTCGAGCGGCCGGAGCTGCTGTTCCTCGACGAGCCGAGCAGCGGGCTGGACCCGCGCAGCCGGGAGCAGCTCTGGGGCACCGTCCGGCGCCTGGTGGACGACGGCGTCACCGTCCTGCTCACCACGCAGTACCTGGAGGAAGCGGATCAGCTGGCCGACACTGTCTGCCTGCTCGACCACGGCCGGATCGCCGCCCGGGGCACGCCGGACGAGCTCAAGTCGAGCCTGGGCACCGAGGTGATCCGGCTCCGCTTCGCCGACGACGCCAGCTACCGGCGCGTCGCCGCCACGCTGACCACCACGCACACGGACAGCAGGCTGCGCACCGTGGAGGTGGCCACCGACGGCTCGGCGGCCGAGGTACTCGGCCTGCTCCGCTCGCTGGACACGGCTGGCACTCCCGCGCTCCAGGTGTCCGTGCTGCGGCCCAGCCTGGACGACGTTTTCCTGTCCCTGACCAGCATGGACCTGCCCGCTACCGATGCGAAGGAGTTGACCCGATGAGCATGGCCGCGACAATCTCGGACACCCGGGTGATGGTCACCCGCTCGGTGCGGCGCTCCCGGCGCGACCCGGAGGCGTTCTTCACCGCGCTGATGCTGCCGGTCGTGCTGATGCTGCTGTTCGTCTACGTGTTCGGCGGCGCGATGAACACCGGCGGCTCGTACGCGAACTATGTCGTGCCCGGCCTGATCGTGCTGTGTGCCGGGTTCGGCGCCGGCACCACCGCGGTCGCCGTGGCCACCGACATGAGCAACGGCATCGTGGACCGGTTCCGGTCCATGCCGATCAGCGGCTCGTCGGTGCTGGCCGGCCACATCACGGCCAGCCTGCTGCGCAACCTGATCGCCACCGCGCTGGTGATCGGGGTCGGTCTGGCGGTCGGCTGGCGGCCGGACGCCTCGGTGGCGGGCTGGGCCGGTGCCGCCGGGATGATCGTGCTGTTCATCCTGGCGCTGTCCTGGCTGGCCGCGGCGGTGGGGCTGCTGGCGCACGGCGCCGAGGCGGCCAACTCGGTGACGTTCGTGTTCATGTTCATCCCGTACGTGAGCACCGCGTTCGTCCCGGCCGCCACGATGCCCGGGTGGCTGCGCGGGTTCGCCGCGCACCAGCCGTTCACCCCGATCGTGGAGACCATGCGCGGGCTGTGGATGGGCCACACGTCCACCGGGGCCAGCGTCGCCTCCCAGGCCTGGCTGGCCGTGCTCTACTGCGTGGCCATCCTGGTTCTGTCGGTGGCCGCCGCCTCCTGGCTGTTCCACCACCGGGTCAGCCAGTCGAGCTAATGGGGAGGGCCGCGGGGTGGGCTGAACTCAGCTCACCCCGCGGCTTCCCGGTGTGACCAGGCCACTTTCGTAGGCCATGACGACGAGCTGGGCGCGGTCGCGCGCGTTCAGCTTGGTCATGATCCGGCTGACGTGAGTCTTGGAGGTGAGCGGGCTGAGGAACAGCCGGCCCGCGATCTCGTCGTTGGACAGGCCCTCGGCCACCAGCGCCAGCACCTCACGTTCCCGGTCGGTCAGCCCAGCCAGGATCTCGTCGCTGGGCGGCGGCTGCTCCGGGCGGCTGGCCAGGTCGGTGATCAGCCGCCGGGTCACGCTCGGCGAGAGCAGCGCGTCGCCCCGGGCCACGACCCGGACCCCCTGCAGCAGTTCGGCCGGCTCGGTGTCCTTGACCAGGAAGCCACTGGCCCCGGCGCGGATCGCCCGGTACACGTACTCGTCGGACTCGAACGTGGTCAGGATGATCACCTTGACGCCGGCCAGATCCTCGTCGGCTGAGATGCGCCGGGTCGCTTCCAGGCCGTCCACCCCGGGCATCCGGATGTCCATCAGCACCACGTCGGCGCGCTCGCTGCGGGCCAGCCGGACCGCCTGGTCGCCGTCGGTGGCCTCGCCGACCACCTGCAGATCGTCGGCCGCGTCGACCAGCACCCGGAAGCCGGCCCGGATCAGCGCCTGGTCGTCGGCGAGCACGACCCGGATCATGGCCGCCTGCCTTCCTCGATCGGGGCGGCCGACGCGTCTGGCTCGTCGCCGGGCGGCGGGGCCGGCCGGGACGGCGCGGGCAGCGGGAGCCGGGCCATGACCCGGAACCCGCCGCCCGGCGCCGGTCCGGTGTCCACCGAACCACCGACCGCCGCGGCCCGTTCCCGCATCCCGGCCAGCCCGTGGCCACCGCTCGTGGTCTGAGCCGTCCCCACCGGCTGGCCCAGCCCGGTGTCGGTGACGGAGATCCGCACGTCGTCGCCGGCGTAGCTGACCGACACCGTGGCGGTCGCCGGGCCGGCGTGCCGGATCGTGTTGGTCAGCGACTCCTGGATGATCCGGTAGGCGGCCAGGTCGGCCGCGGCGGGCAGCGGCACCGCGATTCCGGTCACGGTCAGCGTCGTGTCCAGCCCGGCCCGGCGGGCCCCGGCGACCAGCGTGTCCAGCTGGGCCAGGCCCGGTGCGGGCTCGGTCGGGTCGGCGTCATCGGCCTGGCGCAGCACGTTCAGGATGGCCCGCAGTTCGCGCAGCCCGTCCTTACTCGCCGCCTTGATCGACTGGAGCGCTTCGGCGGCCACTTCCGGGCGGGTGGCCAGCACGTGCGCGGCCGACCCGGCCTGCACGTTGATGGTGGCCATCGTGTGTGCGACCACGTCGTGCAGTTCCCGGGCGATGCGCAGCCGTTCCTCGACCACCTGGCGGCGCGCGTCTTCCTGGGCCCGGTCCTGGATCGAGGCGACGTAGGCGCGCCGGTTGGCCACCGCGATGCCGGCCAGCAGGGCCGCGATGATCAGGCCGGGGATAAGCCAGAACCCGCCGCCGGTGATGTGCCCGAACGGGTTGGCGGCCGCAGTGGACGCCAGCAGCACGGTCAGCGCGGCCAGCGCCAGCCCGGCCGCGCGCCATGCTTCGACCACGGTGGCCACGCTGTACACCGCGATGGCCGGGGCCAGCACGGCCGCCCCGTTGACGTAGCCGAGCAGCGAATAGATGCACACCGCGGCGGTGCTGATGCCCAGCACCGCGACCGGCCACTGGCGTCGCCAGGCCAGCGCCACGCAGGCCACCGCGACCAGGGCGAGCGCGCCAACCCCGGGGTGCGGGATGGTCAGGCCCTTGAACTGGATGGTGTCCGCCGGCGACTTGGGGTGGCCCTCGCCGTAGCTGCCGCCGACCAGCACGACGGCCAGCCCCAGGGCGAAGATCACATCCCTGGCGGGGGAGTTCACCCAGCGCCGCCACGCCGCCCGGACATGTTGCATGCCAGCAGCGTAAGCACCATCCGGGCCGGAGTCGCCCTCCCGGAGTTGTTCCTGCCTTACTCCCCCGGGAGTACGCGCATCCACATGTTCGTGATCCGCGGAGTCTGCCCAGTTGGCTCGAGACGGATATTGGCCGCGCCCGGGTGTTCGTACAGCCGTTTCCCGTCGCCGAGCAGGACCGGCGCGACGTGCACCAGGATCTCGTCCAGCAGCCCGGCATCGAGCACCTTGGCCGCCAGGCCCGGGCCGAGCAGGGCCACGTATTTCTCCCCGGCCGCGTCCTTGGCCAGCTGCACGGCGAGCTTGATGTCACTGACGAACGTGAAGCCGGGCGCGGCGGTGGCCGGGTCATCCCGGGTGTACACGAACTGGGGTCCGTGCCAGGCCCCGCCGTATGGCTCGCCCTTCTCGGTCTTGGCCCCCTGGTCGCCGTCGCCGCCGTGATACGTGCGGTGCCCGATGAGCACGGCACCGATCTGGTCCAGGGTGCGCAGCACGAACTGCGGGTCCGGGTCGAAGCCGCTGCTGAACAGCCACCCCATGTCGTCTCCCGGGCCGGCCACGAACCCGTCCAGCGACATGGTGATATGCCACAACACCTTGCTCATGCCCCGCCGCCCTCCGCTGGTTGGTACCTCCCTCCGTCAGACGCCGCGTGGGCCGGTAACTCATCGGGCGCCGCGCGCTGCTCCAGCGCGGCCAGCCGGAGTTCGAGCTGGTCGAACCCGGTGCCGGAGGATCTCCAGTTCGGCCTGGTCGGCCAGCCGCCGCTCGGCGGTGCGGCGCAGCCGCGGCGAAGCCTCGGCCCGGGAGGCGACCAGGGCCAGCGGGACCAGTCGCTGTGGCCCATGCGGGCCGTCCACCAGCCGGGACGGGATCTGCCCGGTCCGGTACCAGGTGCGCAGCACGGCCCGCGACGCGCCGGTGTCGGCCGCGGCCCGGTCCAGCGTCACCCAGTCCGACCCCTCCAGCTGCGCGGACAGCTCAATTTCCAGCTCCCACTGGTCGAGCCGGTCTTCCCAGTCCATATCAGCCTCCGGCCCTATTAATAGCATGCTATTGACAGGGTTAATAGACCGGGGGCACCGTGGGCGGCATGTTCGAGCGATTTACCGACCGGGCCCGCCGCGTGGTGGTCATTTCCCAGGAAGAAGCCCGGAAGCTGCACCACAACTACATCGGCACCGAGCACATCCTGCTCGGGCTGCTGGCCGTCCAGGGCGGCGTGGCGTTTAAGGTCCTCGACCGGTTCGGGATGTCACCGGACGGGGTGCGGGAGGAGGTCGTCGCCCGGGTCGGCACCGGCTCGGCAACGATGGAGGGGCATATCCCGTTCACCCCGCGGGCCAAGAAGACCCTGGAACTGTCCCTGCGCGAGGCGCTGCAACTGAGCCACAACTACATCGGCACCGAGCACATCCTGCTCGGCCTGATCCGGGAAGGCGACGGCGTCGCCGCGCAGATCATCACGGCGCATGGCGCCGATCTGGACAGCGTCCGCCAAGCCATCATCGAGATGCTGCACGCGTATGGCGCTCAGCGCTCGGGCCAGCGCTGGCTGCGCAGCCTGAGCGGCGTAGCCGAGGCGGCGGAGGGGACGGATCTGCCGGCTACGCCTGCAGCCGAGGCCAGCGTGACCGCCGCGGTGCAGTTGGCCGGCACCAAGCCGATCGGCTCGCATCACCTCCTGCTGGCCGCGCTGGACGACCCGGACAGCGCCGCGGCCCGGACGCTGGCCGCGCTGGGCGTCGACCTGGACCAGGCCCGGGAGGCGCTGCGCACCGTGGACGTGACCGGCACCAGCGACGAGCAGCCTGAGGACCGCGGCCGGCGGCACATGGTGCTCCGGGTCACCGACACCAGCCTGACCATCGAGGCCACCGATCCGGACATCGTCAAGGCGGCTCAGGCCGCGGCCGAAGCCCTCGGCGACCAGGCGGACCCGCCCGGCACCATCCGTGGTGACCTGCCGGAGAGTGTCACGCTGGGCGGCGTCTGGCTGGCGCTGAACGCCAGCTTGCAGAACATCCGCACCCGCGCCACCGCGGCCAAGGCCAAGGCCGGCGAACCGCAGCCCGGCCCGGAGAACGTGCGTCTCCAGCCTGGGCAAGAGGAGCCACCCGGCGAAGCAGGCGCGGCCAGCACCGCCTAGCGCGCCCCAAAGCAACTCGTGATCATGGCCTGAGTAGTACTAGAACCCCACCTAGGCCATGATCACGATGCGGGCGGTGGGCTGGTGAGCCAGGAGCGGCCGTCGATGAGGGCGCGCGCCGCGGCTTCGGCCTGGCCGGCCGCGACGGTGGCGGCCGCCGGGCCGGTGCCGAACGTGGTCGGCGGCCGGACGACTCCTAGCGGGACCACTGGGTCTGTCCAACCTCGGCTGCAACTTCACCGTTTACCTGCGCCCCTAGCCCGCTCCGGCCGCGAGCCGGCGGGCCCGGGCGGCCAGGTACTGGCGTTCGGGAAGACTGGTCGCGCGGCTGGCGGCGGCGCGGTAGTCGGCCGCGGCCGGCACCGGATCCCCGGCCTGCTCTAGCAGATGCGCGCGGGTGGCGTAGAAGCGGTGGTGCGAGCTCAGCCGGCGGTCCGGCTGCAGCGCGGCCAGCACATCGAGGCCGGCCGGCGGGCCATGCACCTGGCCCACCGCCACGGCCCGGTTGAGCGTGGTCATCGGGTTCGGCGCGAGCTGCACCAGCAGGTCATACAGGCCGAGAATCTGCGGCCAGTCGGTGCTGTCTACGTCGGCTGCCTCGTCGTGCACCGCGGCGATGGCCGCCTGCAGCTGGTAGGGGCCAGGTTCGCCGTGCGGCAGGGCCGCGGTGAGCAGGTTGGTGCCCTCGGCGATCAGCCCTTGGTCCCAGCGCCCGCGGTCCTGCTCTTCCAGCGGGACCAGGCTGCCGTCCGGCCGGGTCCGGGCAGGCCGCCGGGCGTCGGTGAGCAGCATCAGCGCGAGCAGCCCGGCCACCTCGGCGTCGTCCGGCAGCAGCCGGTGCAGCCAGCGGGCCAGCCGGATGGCCTCGGCGGACAGCGCGGGCGCGGTGAGCTGTCGACCGCTCGTGGTGACGTAACCCTCGTTGAAGATCAGGTACAGCGTGTGCAGCACCGCGGCGCGGCGTTCCGCGAATTCTGGGCCGGTGGGCAAGGTCAGCGGGATACCGCTGTCCTTGATGGTCCGCTTGGCCCGGCTGATTCGCTGGGCCATGGTCGCCTCTGGGACCAGGAACGCGGCCGCGATCTGCGCCGTGGTCAGCCCGCCGACCGCGCGCAGGGTCAGCGCGATCTGGCTCGGTACGGACAGCGTCGGGTGGCAGCAGCCGAACAGCAGGGCCAGCGAGTCGTCCCGCTCGGTGCCCGGCCCGGCGTCCGCGGCCGGGCCGAGCAGTTCCGCCTGCGGCGTGGCCACCGCTACCTGGTCCTCCCGGCGGCGCCGGGACTGCTCGTTGCGGGCCTGGTCGAGCAGCCGGCGCGAGGCCACCGTGATCAGCCAGGCGCGCGGGCTGGCCGGCTGCCCCTCGGCCGGCCATTGCAGCGCGGCGGCCAGCAGCGCCTCCTGGGTGGCGTCCTCGCACAGGTCGAAGTGCCCGTACCGGCGGACCAGCGCGCCGAGAACCTGCGGCGCCAGCTCGCGCAGCAGGTCCTCGGCGGCCCGGTCCAGGCTCGCCTCAGGCCGGTTCACGGCTCCGGCGACTCGTGCAGGATCGGCCACAGCTCGACCGGCTCCTGGTCGGCCCAGGGCATGTCGGCCGCGATCTGCTCGGCACGCTCGGCGCTCTCACAGTCCAGCAGGTAGAAGCTGGCCATGTACTCCTTGGTCTCCAGATAGGGCCCGTCGGTGATGGCCGGGGCGCCGGTGCCGTCCCGGCGGATCAGCTTGGCCGCCGCGGCGTCGGCCAGGCCGTACGCGCCGATCAGCTCGCCGGTCTCCCGGTACTTGGTGTTGAACGCTTCCTGCTTGGCGATCTCCTCGGGCCAGGACTCACCAAGCAACGAGTTCCACTTCTCCTGGTTGCCGTAGATCATCATGAGGTACTTCATGGGGCCATCCTCCCTGGTTGTGACGCGCCGCGTGGGTGCGCCCACACCAGTCAGTCGAAGCAGCCGGAGCTGTCCTCGACATCCATGATGGCCGGGATCAGATTTTGTTGAGCAGGTGCTTCATCAGCGAGCGTTCGGTCGCCAGTGGCCGGGGTGCGGTGACGAAGACGGCCACGGTGCCGCTCAGCGCGGCCAGCGTGTTGCTCGCGCCGTGCGCGGTGCCGACCGAGGCGAAGTAGGCCTTGTCGCCCACCCCGGACACGGTGTGCACCGACTGGTGCAGGCTGCTCAGCGACTGCTGGCTCTGCCGGAACTGCTTGGCCGTCTCGCCGGTCTGGTAGCGCACCATGACCATGTACTTGCCGAGATAGGCGCACACCGAGACGGGACCCTCCAGGGTGGACACCTGCTTGCCCAGGGTGAGCCCGAGTTGCGCGCCGACTTCGGCCGCCGGGGCCTGTGCGCAGTACGGGGCCGGGGGACCGGCCGAGGCCTTGCCGTCGCTGCCGGAGTTGCTGGCGGCCGCCCCGGCCGGTTTGCTTGACGCCGGGTTGCCCGCGCCACCCGGCTCCGGGGCGGCCCCGGACGAGACCGAACAGGCAGCCAGCGTGCTCACGGCCACGCCGGCCAGCACGGCAGTCGCGATCTGGCGCATCCCCACGACCGGCCCCTTCCTGTCCAGGTGCAGCGTCCGCCCAGTTCCGGTTCCGCCCCAGGTACGGCCGGCCGGGCGCAGCGGGCGGCCTGATCGTATGAAGGGCTCGCCACGGACACCAGAGACGGGGCCGATGGCCCGGCCGAGTGCGCTGGTCAGCGGCTGCCCGGCCGGTTTGCCGCGGATGAATGTTTCATCACGCCGGGTTCTCGGGCCAGACCCGTGGTGCTGCCGGCGTGCCGGACCGGGTGGCTGACTGTGTGGCCCGTCGCAGGTGGACGTGGCGTTTCCGGCAGGCCTATCGTGGCTTGAGACAGCGGCATTGAGCCCGCGATCCCACCAGCATTACTGGGCCGTCGTTGCTCTGGACCCCGGTAGCGATCCGTGCAGTGCGCTCCACGCGAAGGAGCATTGATCTCGTGTCAGCTGCTACCGGGGGCCGTCCGGCCGCCTCTGCCGACCGGCGCTGGCTGGTCCTGGTCGTGGTGGCCGTCGCCCAGCTGATGGTGGTCCTGGATTCCACGGTCGTGAACATCGCGCTGCCGTCGGCGCAGCGTGCGCTGGGGTTCCCGAACGCCGACCGGCAGTGGGTGGTGACGGCCTACGCCCTGGCCTTCGGCAGCCTGCTGCTGGTGGGCGGCCGACTCGGCGACATGTACAGCCGCAAGCGGGTCTTCATCACGGGCCTGGTCGGATTCGCCGTCTCCTCGGCCATCGGGGGTGCCGCCGTCTCCTTCGAGATGTTGGTGGCGGCCCGGACGCTGCAAGGTGCGTTCGGTGCCATCCTCGCGCCGTCCGCCCTCGGCACCCTGGTCAGCACGTTTCAGGACCCGCGCGAGCGGGGCCGGGCCTTCGGGGTCTTCGGCTCGGTCGCGGCCGGCGGCGGCGGCGTGGGCCTGATCCTCGGCGGGGTGCTCACCCAGTACCTGTCCTGGCGTTACACGCTGTTCGTGAACCTGATCTTCGCCGCGATCGCCGTGGCCGGTGCCCTGGCGTACATGCACACCAGCCGGCCCACCAACCGGCCGCGGATGGACTGGCCCGGGGCCATCCTGGCCTGCGCCGGGCTTTTCCTCATCGTCTTCGGCTTCTCCCACGCCGAGACAGCCGGCTGGACGGCCGGCCTGACGATCGGCTCCCTGGTCCTGGGCGTGCTGCTGCTCGCCGCATTCGTCGTCGCCGAGCGGTTTAGCAGTCACCCGCTGCTGCCGCTGCGGGTGATACTCGACCGCACCCGGGGCGGTTCCTACGTCGCGGTCGGCCTCTCCGGAATCGCGATCTTCGGCATCTTCCTGTTCCTCACCTTCTACCTGCAGGAGGTCAAGGGATACAGCCCGGTGACCAGCGGGCTGGCCTTCCTGCCGCTGATCGGCTGCATCCTGCTCAGCTCGAATGTCTCCAGCATCGTGACCTTGCCCCGGCTCGGGCCGCGTGTCCTGATCACCACCGGCATGCTGCTGGGTACCGGCGGGATGGCCTACCTGACCCAGCTCACCGTGACCTCCAGCTACGCCGGCGGCGTGCTGCCCGCCCTGCTCATCCTGGGCCTGGGCTTCGGCATGATCTTCGCCCCGGCCATCAATACGGCCACGGCCGGCGTCCCGCGCCAGGACTCAGGCGTAGCCTCTGCGCTGGTCAATACCATGCAGCAGGTCGGCGGTTCAATCGGGACGGCCGCGCTGAGCACCATCGCGCTGACCGCGACGACCAGCTACCTCGTCGCGCACCACACAGCGCCGCACGCGCCGGCCATCGCGGCCACCCACGGATACACCGTGGCCTTTACCGTGTCGGCGGGAATCTTCGGTCTCGGGGTGATCCTCGCGATCACCCTGCTGCCATCGCGGCAGCGGCTGGCCGAGCTCAGGGCCGCTGCCTCCGCCGCGGCCGAAGCTGCACCCGTCGCAGCGCCTGCGCCCGCCACGGCGCCTGCGCCTGCCGCGGCGCCTGCGCCCGCCACGGCGCACGCTGCCGCTCCCGCCGCCGACCTCAGGCCGTGGCTGGAGGCGCACACGATTCACGCGATTCCGGTAGCCCTGGTCAGCTGCTCGCCGGTGATAAATCCCGCTTGGCTCCCGGCGGGCAGGCCCGCCAGGTGATCGCGGCGACCCACCTCAGGTGCGGCCCGGAGCCGGCCGGACGTTGGTAACGGACGGCTCCGGGCTCATCGCGGTTAGGTGCTGAACCATTAGGGCTTGATGTCCCATTGCTGGCAGGTGTTGTCCAGCTGGGCCCACTGGCGGACCACTGTCCCATTGGCGGTTTCGCAGTCCTCTGCGTCCAGGACCATGCCATTGCCGACGTTACTGATGGTGTAGTGGCTGCCCACCGCGGTGACGTCCCATTCCTGGCAGACGTTGCCGAGCGCGGACCACAGGTCCGTGAGGGTGCCGTCGAAGATCCCGCAGTTCACCGAGTCGAGGACCGTGCCGCTGTTGACGTTGGTGATCGTGTAGTGGCCGTTGCCCGCACTGGTGAACTTCCACTGCTGGCAGCTAGTGCCGGACGCGGACCACAGCACGATGCCCGTGCCATTGGCGGTGCCGCAGCCGGCCGGCTCCACGTCCGTACCACTGTTGACGTTGGTGATGGTGTACGCGGTGCCGGTGACCGGGAAGCCGCTGCTGACTTGCTGGTAGCCGGCCGAGACGATATTGGCCTGAACCGCGTTCTCGGTCGTGGCGGATGGGTAGCCGGCGGTCAGGACGCCCTCGAAGAACGAGCCGTCGGATCCGTTGCTGTTGTCGCCGCCGGTGCCCAGGATGACGGCGCCCTCCTGGTGCATCGGGGTGTACCCGCCGATATCCGGGAGCGGTCCGCTGTACTCGGTGTTCACGCCGCCCGACTGCGCGTTGGCGTCTTTGATCGCGTACGTAGTCGTGCCGTTGTTGTCCACGATGGCGGTGACGAACGTGCTGGAGTTGCCCTTATTGGCCGGGTCGGAGCCGTTGCCGCCGGAGAAGAGGCCGTTCTCCAGGTCTGCCTGGACCCAGGGACCGGACCCGGTACACGGCGTGAACCAGCACTCGGTACCGAAGTTGATCGCATCCATGTGGCCGTTGCCAGTGTCCGTACCTGACGTCTCAGCGTTGCCGAAGTCAAAGCAGCACACGCCGTCCACGTGCGTTCCGCTGGTCACCATGTACGCACCTTGCGGCTGCGCTCCGGTCGCGACATCATCCGTGACGTCGTTGCGGTACCCCACGCCCGCCTGCACGGACACCCCGTAGACCAGATGGCCGCCGGCCTTCACCGGCAGCGCGTTGGCGATCGCGGCGGCATCCGGGCCGCCGTTCCCGCCGATCGGCCCGACGCCGAGATCGTTGTGGTGGCCGCTCTGGTCGTAAATCCTGGTGATGGTGCACACGGTGCCCGCGCAGAACGAGTTCTGGGCGGCAGCGTCGGCGTAGCCGTCCGGCAGCGTGCCGATGTTGACGGCGGTGCCGTCGGACACGCGCGTGACCTGATAGAGCGGGCCGCGGTACGTGCGGTACAACGCCCGCACCGTGCTGTACGCGGCCACGCAGGGCGTGCCCCCCGCTGCGTAGATGTTGCACGGCCGCGCGGCGGAGGCAGCGGAGGTGGCGGGAACTGGGGCCGCCACCACGGGGCCAGACGTGGCGGTTAACGCGGCGACGGCGAGGCCCGCAGAGGTAGCCACACACAACAGCGCTTTTCTCAGAGTCAGCAGTCTCATCAGGGCCAATCTCCGTTCTCGGCTAGCGGGAGTGCACGGATACCAGACGGAGCGCTTACGTAGTGTTAGCGCTAACATCTGCTGGTTACCCCTGTGTAGACCGGCCAGAAAATGCTGTCAAGAGGCGAGCTAACCACTGAGGGTGCAGCGGTCGGCGGCGCGTTCGCCAGCCACTCGGCAACCGGCTTGATCCGGGTTGCGCACCGCGTCGCCGCTGTGCGATCGTTCCAGTGATCGTGATCCATCGGCAGGAGGTGAGTCCCATGAACGCAGTATCCGCAGTGGGTGCTCCCCTGCAGTCCACGATCGCGCGACTGAGGTAGTCGCTACCGGGAGCGCCCGCCAGGCAATTCGCGAAAGGCGACTCCCATGAACACAACACCTTCCTCGGCTCCGCACTTCTCCTCGACCGCGGCCTCCGACCCGCCGAGGTCCGACCAGGATCAGCCGCAGGTTGACGTCACGAGGCGGGTGCGCGCCGCGGGCGAGCGAGCGTTGGTCCTGCATGGTGGTGGATCGGCAGGCAATGCGTGGGAGATCGGCGTCATCGCCGGCCTGTTCGATGCCGGTTTGGATGTGACCGAGGCTGATCTGATCATCGGGACGTCGGCTGGATCGACGGCCGCGGCCCAGATCACTAGCGCGACTCCGACCGAACTGCTTGCCGCCATCCTTACCGCTGCGCCCCAGGAACGGACCGATCCGGTCAGATCCGGCGGTGGACGCGTTCCCATTGGGCCGGTGGCCGACCACATGGAGAGAACGAGCCGAATCATTGCCGCCGCTGAGGATGCGGCCGACATGCGCCGCAGAATGGGTGCGGCGGCGCTCGAAATGGATGCGGCGTCGGACGGCTCCGGGCAAACGCGGTGGCGCGCTACCGTCGCCGCCCGGCTGCCCAGTCAGCGCTGGCCGGAGCGAACGATGCTGATCACGGCGGTCGATGCCCTTACCGGTGAACCAGTCGTGTTCGACCGCCACAGCGGAGTCGACCTGGTGGACGCCGTCGCCGCCAGCACTGCCAACGGCTTCGGTGTCCCTCCCTACAGCATCGGCGACAACCGATACATCGACGGCGGCTACCGGCGCAACGAGAATGCCGATCTGGCAGCCGGATACGGGCGGGTGCTGGTGCTGTCGCCTTTCGGCGGCAGATCACGGCATCCGCTGGAGTGGGGCATGCATCTTGCCGCGCAGGTCGACGAGCTGCGCGCCCGCGGCAGCAACGTCGAGACGATCTTTCCGGATGGCAATTCACTCAACGCGTTCGGCGTCAACGTGATGGATCTGTTGACGCGTCCGCCCGCCGCTCGAGCTGGTTACGACCAGGGCAGGGGCCTTGCCGGCCAGCTCACCGAATTCTGGCGATAAAGACCATCTGTTTCTCCCTGGCGATGGTTTGCTGGGGAGCTGTTTGTGGTTGTCTTCGCCGGGTAGCTTGGCACGTCTTGCACGTGCGTGGTCCGGACGTCCACGTGTGCGCCATCCGGCAGAAGGGAGACAGCCATGACCACCTCACCGGATCCCAAGGAATACATCCACCGCGCCGCTGTTGACCCCGATGGCAACAGAATCGGCAAGGTCAGCAAGGTGTACGTTGACGACCGCGCCGGGCAGCCGCAGTGGGTCCTGGTGGAGACCGGCCTGTTTGGCACCCGGGACAGCTTCGCGCCGATTCACGGATCCAGAATCGACGGCGAACGGGTCGTGCTCGCCGTGTCCAAGGAGCAAGTCAAAGACGCTCCTAACATCGACAGGGACGCCCACATCAGCCAAAGCGAGGAAGATACCCTCCGCCAGTACTACAGCGGCTACCTTTCCTGACCCGGCGCGCCTAGCGGCCGCGGCGCCGGGACCACGACCTGGTGACCGCAGTTAGCCAGCGCCGGCGCCACCGGTGCCCAGCTGGCCGGGCCGAGGGCCGGCGCATGCAGCAGTACGAACGCGTCACCCACCGTCCCCGTGCTGCCAGCCGCGCATGTCAGCGGCGGGTCGGCTACCATGCAGCCAGTTCCCCGCCGGTGTAGCTCAGTTGGCAGAGCAGCCGTCTTGTAAACGGCAGGTCGCAGGTTCGACTCCTGTCACCGGCTCCATGTGACCTTGCAAGAGATCGGCTACTCCGGCTGATGCCTGACGGCTACTTCGGCTGATCCTTGACGCTGGCCGCGAGCCAAGCGCGATTTGCGCTGGGCAGGGCCAGGAGGGGGACGGGCCCTGGCCCGGGGGCAAGCCAGGGCCCGTCTGGGGGGAAGAGGCCTTCCTGTCATAAAAACGGCGGCCTGCCCGGCGCCGTTACTCCGGCGCGGCAGCAGATCCCGCGCTGCGGCGTTACCTGCTCACCGATCGCGCCCGGGCGTGCCCCCGGCCGCCACCCTGGCCTGATCACGGAGAGTAACTCCTGCCCAAGACGGACTATTCTGTCTCAGGTGGGTAACTACTGGACTGTGAAACTATCTGCGCGGCTATCACGTTGCGCCGAATGAGATGGTTTGCACGCCAGGATGTGACGCTGCGCAACGGCCGGGCGCGGCGTGCCGGAATCGCACGGCCCCCCAGATGCATCGGGGTATGGGGTGAGAACGCATGGGGCCCGCTGACATGGATGAGCCTGGCCCGGGCGAGGGGGATGTGCCCGCAAACGAGGGGCACGACGACGGGGGCGCGGCTACCGGGGACGGGGGCGAGGTAACTGGCGGCGCTGCGGATGAGACCGCCGCACTAGACGACACCCGCGCGGGCGAGGCAGCGGATCAGCCGGGCGGGAGCCAGCCGGGCGGTGACCAGATACCGGTTCCACCAGGCGGCCGCCATCCTGGGCGGCGGAAGAAGATCCTGGCCTGGACGGCGGGCGGCGTCGCAGTGGTCCTGCTGATCGCGGTGGGCGGCGCCTACGCGGTCTACCGGCACCTGAACGGCAACCTGCATCAGCTGAACATCTCCGGCGACCTCGGCACCCAGCCGGTGGACACACACCCGCAGGCCGAGAACATCATGGTCATCGGCTCGGACACCCGGCACGACCAGGGCAAGGGCTTCGGGCAGGACCTGAGCACCGACCAGTCCGACACGCTGATGATCCTGCACATCGCGGCCGACCGGAAGTGGGTTGACGTGATGTCGATCCCGCGTGACTCGTGGGTGAACCTCCCGGCCTGCAAGATGGGTAACGGGCAGATGTCATCTCCCACCCAGTACAAGATCAACGAAGCGTTCGCCCTGGGCAACCTGTACGGCAACCACACCGACCTCGGGGTCGCGTGCACGGAGAAGACGCTGGAACAGGACACCGGCATCCACATCGACCACTTCGTGGTGGTCAACTTCGAGGGCTTCCGGGACATGGTGAACGCGCTCGGCGGCGTGGAGGAGTGCAACACCACGGAGATCGACGACCCGAAGTCGGGCCTGCACCTCAAGCCGGGGCATCACCTGCTGCACGGGCTGGGCGCGCTGGCCTATGTCCGGGCCCGGTACACCCTGGGCGACGGCAGCGACCTGGAGCGGATCGGCCGCCAGCAGGCCTTCATGTCCTCGCTGGTCGAGCGGGTCAAGAGCAAGCTGCTCGATCCGCTGGCCATTTACCACTTCCTGGACGCGGCGACCAAGTCAATCACCGTGGACAGCCAGATGGGCGGCCTGCACGGCCTGTACGACCTGGCCATGAGCGTGCGCAGCCTGCCGGCCAGCGCGGTCACCTTCTTCACTCTGCCCACTTATCCGCGGTCCGAGGTGGTGCCGACCGACACGGCCAACCTGCTGTGGACGCAGCCCGAGGACAGCACGATCTTCCAGGACTTCATCAACGACACGCCGGTCACCGGTACGGCGCTGAAGCCGTCCAAGGCGCCGAAGATCTCCGCGCACAGCGTGAAGGTCGCGGTGCACAACGGGACCACCCAGTACGGGCTGCAGAACACGGTGGGCTCGACGCTGCAGCAGAAGGGGTTCCAGGTGGTCGCGGAGACCCAGAACGCCAGCACGGACGTGACGGAAACGGTGATCAAGTACCACCAGGGCGACCGGGCGCAGGCCAAGCTGCTGCTGTCCAAGGTGCCCGGCGCGGTCATGGAGCAGGTGCCTGGCACCAGTCCCCGGCTGATCCTGGAACTGGGCAGTGACTACGGCACCACCTCCGAGTCCACCCAGTCGGTGACGCCGACGCCGACGCCGTCGCCGAGCATCTCGTCGCGGACCGCGAGCCAGAACATCTGCGCCAGCTAGCGGGTCACACGCTCTCCAGCACCGCGATGACGTGCTTCTCGGCGGGCCCGCGCAGCGCCGCGTGCAGCCCGAAGAAGATCCGTTCGGCCCGGTTGCCGACCCAGTCGGCGGGCAGCAGCTCGGCGGGCAGCCGGGGGTCGCGGTAGACGATCTTGCGCCAGCTGTCCACCACCCGCATGTAATCCGCGAACGCGGCCGCGTCGCCCGGCCGGCGCTGCCGTGACCAGCGGCGCATCACCGGTTCATGAGTGGCACAGAAGCCGTCGTACCCCTCGGCCAGCCCGGCCAGGTCCCACCACTGGCCGACGGTGGCGCGCAGCTGGGCCAGCGGCATCCGCGCGCCCTCGAACAGCTCCACGTAGTCGGTCAGGCCGAGCGTGCCGATCCGGTGCCGGGCCTCCTCGGCCAGCTGCTGCGGCGCGATCCACACCCCGGACGCGGCGGAGCCGAAGCCGAGCTGGTCCAGCCGGGAACGCAGTACGTGCCGCTTGCCGCGTTCAGATTCCGGCACCGAAAACACGGCCAGCACCCAGCCGTCGCTGAGCTGGGCCTGGCTGCTGGCCGAAGATGCGCGGATCCCCTTCGGCCAGCAGTTGCTGCCCGGTGGGGGAGAGCGAGTACCCGGCCGCGCCGGCCACCGCGCGGGCCTCGATCAGGCCACGCCGCTTGAGCCGGGACACCGCCGAGCGCACCGCGGGCGCGTCCACGTCGATCTCGGCCATCAGCCTGATCAGGTGAGCGATCGAGACCCAGCCCCGGATGACCTCCCGGTACAGCCCGTAGAAGGTGAGGATCAGCTCACGTGGGCGAGCCGCATCGCGGTTGGTCGTGCTGCTGTCCGCCACGGCTGGCATCCATCACCTCGGTATCGCGCCTTTCTGGTCCACGTAATGCTACCGAGATAAGCTGCCCGGACTGGCGAGACGATCACAGGCACAGGAGGGCGGATGGCGGAACCGGCGCCGATCGCGCTGGTCACCGGGGCCGGGCGGGGCATCGGGCAGGCGATCGCGGAGCGGCTGAGCCGGGCCGGGCTCCGGGTGGCGCTGACCGCCCGCAGCGAAGGCGAACTGGCCGCTACCGCGGCCCGCTGCCCGGGACCAGCCCTGGTAGTGCCCGCGGACATCACTAGCGGCACCGCCGTGGACGAAGTGTTCGCCGGGGTCGAGCGGGCCTGGGGACCGGTCGCCGTGCTGGTGGCCAATGCGGGCGCGGCGTTCTCGGCCCGGCTGGAGAAGACCCCGGACAGCGAGTGGCAGCGGCTGCTGGACATCAACCTGACCGCGCCGTTCCGCTGCGTCCGGCGCGCGGTGCCGGCCATGCGGGCGGCCGGTGACGGGCGGATCGTGGTCATCGCGTCCAGCGCCGCCCGGCTCGGCGAGCCGTACATCGCGGCCTACGCGGCCAGCAAGCACGGCGTGCTGGGCCTGGTCCGGTCGGCCGCCGCCGAGCTGGCCGGCACCGGGGTGACGGTCAACGCGGTCTGCCCCGGCTACGTGGATACGCCGATGACCGAGGCCACGGCGGCGACCATCGTCGCGAGCACCGGCCGCAGCCCCGAGCAGGCCCGCCAGATACTCGACCGCAAGCAGCCGATTGGCCGCCTGATCACTCCCGATGAGGTGGCCGACGCGGTCTGGTTCTGCATCGGGAACGGCGCGCTGACCGGGCAGGGCATCAACGTCGACGGAGGAACGGTCCAGTCATGAGCATCGAGCGAGTCAATCCCGCGGGGCTGGCCCGGCCGTCCGGCTTCTCGCACGCCGTGGCCGGCCGCGGGACGCTGGTCCTGCTGGCCGGGCAGACCGCGCTGGACCCGGCTGGGCGGATCACCGGCACGGACGTGGTGGCCCAGTTCGAGGTGGCGCTGGGCAACCTGCTCACCGCGCTGGCCGCGGCCGGTGGCCGGCCGGACCAGCTGGCCTCGCTGACCGTCTACGTCGTGGACATGGACGACTACCAGCGGAACTCGGCCGGGCTGGGGCAGGTCTGGCGGCGGCTGGCCGGGCGGGACTACCCGGCCATGGCCGCCGTCGGCGTGGCCCGGCTGTGGGACGCGGCGGCCCTGGTGGAGGTCCAGGGCATGGCCATCCTCTGAGTCTGCTGACCAGTGTGCCGAAGTATTGACTATCGTCATCAGCGCGCCATACCGTGACAGCATGACGATGGGGGGCGGCGCCCAGCTGAGCCGCTCGGCGCACGCGGACACGTTCTGCCGGGACAACCTGCCGCCGGCCGGCAGCTGGCCTGAGCTGACCTTCGGGCTGCCCGAGGTGCGCTACCCGGACCGGCTGAACTGCGCACACGAACTGCTCGACGCGGTGATCGCCCGGCACGGCGGCGGCCGGCGCTGCCTGCTCACCCCGCAGGGCGACGTGTGGAGCTACGCGGACCTGCTGCGCACCGTGAACCAGATCGCCCAGGTGCTGACCGGCGAGCTGGGCATGGTGCCGGGCAACCGGGTGCTGCTGCGCGGCCCGAACAACCCGTGGCTGGCCGCGTGCTGGCTGGCCGTGCTCAAGGCCGGGGCGGTGGCGGTCACCACGATGCCGCTGCTGCGCGCGGGTGAGCTGACCACCGTGGCGGAGATCGCCGAGATCGATCTGGCGCTCTGCGACTGGCGGTTCGAGGAGGATCTGCGCGCCGCCGACCTGGGCGGCGCACCCATCGTCAGCTACGGCGGGCCGGAGGCCAGCGACCTGACCCGGCGCGCCGCGGCCGCCCCGGACGGGTTCGCGGCCGTGCCGACCGCGGCCGACGACGTCGCGCTGCTCGCGTTCACTTCGGGCACCACCGGGCGCCCTAAGGCCACCATGCACTTCCACCGGGACGTGCTGGCCATCGCGGACACGTTCTCCCGGCACGTGGTCCGCCCGGCGGCGGACGACCTGTTCACCGGGACGCCGCCGCTGGCGTTCACGTTCGGGCTCGGCGGGCTGCTGGTGTTCCCGCTGCGGGCCGGCGCGGCCACCCTGCTGATCGAGAAAGCCAGCCCGGAGGACCTGGCCGACGAGATCGCGAAGCACCAGGTCACGGTCTGCTCCACGGCGCCGACCGGCTACCGGGCCATGATCGCGGCGGGCAAGGCCGGGCAGCTCGGCTCGCTGCGCCGGCCCATCTCGGCCGGGGAGCACCTGCCCGAGGGGACCTGGCGGGCGTTCCGCGAGGCGACCGGGGTCAGCCTGATCGACGGCATCGGCTCGACCGAGATGCTGCACGTGTTCGTGTCCGCGGCCGACGACGGCATCCGGCCCGGCGCCACCGGCCGGGCGGTGCCGGGCTACCAGGCCACGATCCTGGACGAGGCCGGGCTGCCGGTGCCGCCGGGCGTGCCAGGCCGGCTGGCCGTTAAGGGACCCACCGGCTGCCGGTACCTCAACGACCCGCGCCAGGCCAGCTACGTGCAGGGCGGCTGGAACATCACCGGCGACACGTTCACCCGGGACGAGGACGGCTACTTCTACTACCAGGCGCGCAGCGACGACATGATCGTCTCCTCCGGCTACAACATCGCCGGCCCGGAGGTTGAGGAAGCACTGCTGGCGCATCCGGCGGTCTCCGAGTGCGCGGTGGTCGGCGTGCCCGACGAGGCCCGCGGCCAGCTGGTCAAGGCGTTTGTTGTCCTCGCATCCGGGCAGCCGGGGGGCGCCGACCTGACCGGCCAGTTGCAGGCGTTCGTCAAAGAAAAGATCGCGCCGTACAAATATCCGCGGGCCATTGAATTCGTCGGTGCGCTGCCCCGGACGGCCACGGGCAAGGTGCAGCGGTACGTGCTGCGCGGCCAGGCCGCGCAGCCCAGGTGAGCGGTGCGATGCGCATCGCGATAGTGGGCGGCGGCCCGGGCGGGCTGTACTTCGCCGCGCTGACCAAGCAGCTCAGCCCGGACCACACGGTCACCGTGTGGGAGCGCAACGCGGCCGATGACACGTTCGGCTTCGGCGTCGTGTTCTCCGACGAGACGCTGGGCGGCATCGAGCACGCCGACGAAGCGATCTACGCGCAGATGGAGCGGGAGTTCGCCACCTGGGACGACATCGACGTGCACGCCGGCGGCACGGTGCACACCAGCGGCGGGCACGGCTTCGCGGCGATGAGCCGACGCCGGCTGCTGGAGATCCTGCAGCAGCGCTGCCGGGCGCTGGGCGTGCGGCTGCACTTCGGCGCGCCCGCGCCGGACGTGGCCGAGCTCAGCCGGACCCACGATCTGGTGGTGGCGGCCGACGGCGTCAACTCCACCGTGCGCGGCCGGTACGCGGACACGTTCCAGCCCACGGTGGACATCCGGCACTGCAAGTACATGTGGCTGGGCACGGACAAGGTGTTCGACGCGTTCAAGTTCTACATCCGGGAGACGCCGTACGGCGTCATGCAGATCCACGGCTACCCGTACGACGCGAAGGCCAGCACGTTCATCGTGGAGATGAACGAGAGCGTGTGGCAGCGGGCCGGCTTCGCCGCGCTGGCCGGTGCTGAGCTGGCCCCGGGCCAGTCCGACGAGCGGTCGGCTGGGCTGGTCCGCGAGCTGTTCGCGGACATCCTCGACGGCCACGAGGTGCTGCTGAACAACTCCCGGTGGGTCAGCTTCGCCACGGTGCGCAACGAGCGCTGGCGGCACGGCAACGTCGTGCTGCTCGGCGACGCCGCGCACACCGCGCACTTCTCCATCGGCTCGGGCACCAAGCTGGCCATGGAGGACGCGCTCGCCCTCGCCGCCTGCCTGCACGAACAAGCTGAGGTCGGCGCCGCGCTGCAGGCCTATGAGGAAGAACGCCGGCCCGTGGTGCTGTCCACCCAGCGGGCGGCGCAGGCCAGCCTGGAGTGGTTCGAGAACCTGGGCCAGTACACCGGGCAGGACCCGGTCCAGTTCGCGTTCAACATCATCACCCGGAGCCGCCGGGTCACCTACGACAACCTGCGGGTCCGCGACCCGGAGTTCGTCGCGTCGGTGGACCGCTGGTTCGCCCGGCACGAGGCCGCGCGCGGGATGGGTACCGGCGAGGTGCGCCCGCCGATGTTCCAGCCGTTCCGGCTGCGGGATATGGAGCTGGTCAACCGGGTGGTTGTGTCCCCGATGGACATGTACGTGGCCGAGGATGGGCGGCCCGGTGATTTCCACCTGGTGCACCTGGGCGGGAAGGCGCTCGGCGGCGCCGGGCTGGTGATGACCGAGATGGTCTGCGTGTCGGCGGACGGCCGGATCACCCCGGGCTGCACCGGCATCTACACCGATGAGCAGGCCGGGCAGTGGCGCCGGATCACCGAGTTCGTGCACCGCGAGTCGCAGGCCAAGATCGGCCTTCAGCTCGGTCACTCCGGGCGGAAGGGATCGACCCGGCTCATGTGGGAGGGCATGGACCAGCCATTGCCCGCCGGGAACTGGCCGGTGGTCGGGCCGTCCCCGCTGCCCTACCGGCCCGGGGTCAGCCAGGTACCGCATGAGCTGACCGGGGCCGAGCTGGACGTGATCCGGCAGCAGTTCGCCGACGCCGCGGCCCGCGCCGACCAGGCCGGCTTCGACCTGCTCGAACTGCACTGCGCGCACGGCTACCTGCTGTCCTCGTTCATCTCGCCGCTGACCAACCAGCGCCGTGACGAGTACGGCGGGTCGCTGGACGGCCGGCTGCGCTACCCGCTGGAGGTGCTGCGCCGCGATCCGGGCGGTGTGGCCGGCGGGCAAGCCGGTCAGCGTGCGGATCTCGGCCACCGACTGGCTGGACGGCGGCATCACCGCCGAGGACTCGGTGCACATCGCACGGGCGTTCGCGGCGGCGGGCGCGGACATCATCGACGTCTCGACCGGGCAGGTCACCGCGGCGGAGCGGCCCGCGTTCGGCCGGTCATACCAGACCCCGTTCGCCGACCGGATCCGCAACCAGGCGGGTATCCCAACGATGGCCGTGGGCATCATCTCGTCCTACGACGACGTCAACTCGCTGCTGCTGGCCGGCCGGGCCGACCTGTGCGTGCTGGGCCGGGCGCATCTGTACGACCCGAACTGGACGCTGCACGCCGCGGCGGAACAGGGTTACGCCGGGCCGGGCGCGGTCTGGCCGCAGCCGTGGCAGGCGGGCGCGCGGCGGCCGCAGACCGGCCGGGTGGAGGGGCCGAAGCCGCGGCTGGAGCTGGTCCGGCAGGGCCGCCCCGGCACTGGGCATCGAGGCACGGGGCACCGGCGCTGGGTACCGACCTGAGCGCTGCTGTTCATTAGCGCGGTGCATTGTGCCTCACCGGCGAGGCACAATGCACCGCGCTGTTGCTTTTGGCCGGCGGTTAGCGGCCTTCCCAGCGTGGTGGGCGGCGCTCGTTGAACGCGGCAGAGAACTCGGCGTGGTCCCGGCTGGTCATCAGCAGCGCCTGCGTCATCGCGTCCAGTTCGGTGGCCGCACCCAGCGGCATGTCCAGCTCGCGGGTGAGCAGCGACTTGGTCTGGGCCAGCGCCAGGGCGGGCCCATCGGCCAGCTCGCGGGCCAGGTCGGCCACGGCCGCCTGGAGCTCGTCGTCGGGCACCAGCCGGAAGACCAGGCCGTAGCGGTCGGCGGTCTCCGCATCGATGGTCCGGCCCAGCATCAGCAGCTCGGTCGCCCGGCCCAGGCCGACCACCCGGGGCAGCAGGTAGGCCGCGCCCATGTCGCCGCCGGACAGCCCCACCTTGGTGAACAGGAACGCGAACCGCCCGGACCGGCCAACTACGCGGAAGTCCGAGGCCAGGGCGACCACGGCGCCGGCCCCGGCCGCGATGCCGTGCACCGCGCTGATGATCGGGACGGGGCACTCCCGCATGGCCCGGATGACGTCGCCGGTCATCTTGGTGAACCGCATCAGGTCGCGCGGCTCCATTTTGATCAGCTCGCCGATGATCTCGTTGACGTCGCCGCCGCCGCAGAACCCACGTCCTTCGCCGCGGATCACCAGGACCCGGACACCTCGATGATGCGGCAGTTCGGCGAGCAGGTCGCGGAGGTCGGCGTAGCTCTCGAAGGTCAGCGCGTTCAGCTTGTCCGGCCGGTCCAGGGAGACGGTCGCGATGCCGCTGTCGCTGTCCTCGCTGAAGCGGAAGTGCTGCCACTGCTGGGTCAGCCCGGCCGAGGCGCGGAACCGGTAGGAGTCTGTCATTGGGTCGCTTCCCGTCCAATCAGGTCACGGGCGATGATCGAGCGCTGGATCTCCGATGCACCTTCGTAGATGCGCAGTGACCGGACGTCCCGGTAGAGGTGCTCGAGCAGATGCCCGTGCTGCAATGCGCGGGCGCCGTGCAGCTGAACGCAGCCATCGACGATCCGCTGCGCGGCTTCGGTGGCGTACAGCTTGGCCATGGCCGACCGGCGGCTCTGGTGCTCGGGCTGGGCCGCGTCGTCGTAGGCGGCCGCCGCCGCGTAGACGAGCAGCCGTGCTGCCTCCAGGTCGGTGGCCATGTCGGCGATCTTGTGCGCGACCGCCTGCTGGCGGGCCAGTGGGCCGCCGAAGGCCTGCCGGTCCTGGACGTGGCTGATCGTCGCGTCCAGTGCTGCCTGCGCCATGCCGACCGCGAACGCGCCGACGCTGGGCCGGAACAGGTCGAGGGTGCGCATGGCCACCGCGAAGCCCTGGTCCGGCTGGCCCAGCACGTCTTCTGCGGTGACCCGCACCCCGTCGAAGGCCAGCCGCCCGATCGGGTGCGGCGAGATCATCTCCAGCGGCTCGCCGGTCAGCCCGGGGCTGTCCCCGGCCACCGCGAACGCGGTCACGCCGCGGGCGCCGGTCCCCGGTGTGGTGCGCGCGAACACGGTGTAGATATCCGCGTCCGGTGCGTTGGAGATCCAGGCCTTCTCGCCGGTCAGCCGCCAGCCGGTGCCGTCTTCCTCGGCGCTCAGGGCGAGTGCGGCCGCGTCCGAGCCCGCGCCCGGCTCGGACAGCGCGAATGCGGCGGCCGCCTGGCCGCTGATCACCTCCGGGAGCCAGCGCGCGGCCAGCGCGGGCGGCCCGGACTGCAGGATCGGGTAGCTGCCCAGCCCCTGCAGCGCGAGCGCGGTCTCCGCCTCGCCGCTGACCTGGGCCAGCGACTCGCGGAGCAGGCACAGGTGCAGCGCGGCGGCGTCCCGGGGCGGCTCATCCGGCTGGCCGCCGAACAGCCCGCGGAGCAGGCCCAGCTTGCCCATCGCGGCCAGCAGCGGCCGGTTGACCCGGTTCCCGGACTGCCCGGCCAGGGGGGCCAGGTGCAGCCGGGCGGTCTCGCGGACCTGCCCGGCGTAGTCCTGTTCGGCGGCGGTCAGCTGGAACTCGGCCACGGGCAGACGCCTTCCGGGATGATTGGACAAGCGGAAGCCGCGAAATCTTCACTCGAAGATATAACGATCGTCACCAAGGCACAATATAACGAGACCGCGGCGGCGGCATGACCTGGCACGCCCTCGTCACCATCCGGGCAGCCGGTTATCTTTGAGCAGCCACCGCAGGACCGAGGTCGGGAGTGATCGGGTGCAGTACCAGCTGTCCAGGGTTGTGGCCGGCCCGCTGTTGCATCTGCTGTGGCGCCCGAAGGTCACCGGGATGGAGCACATCCCGGCCACCGGCGGCGCCATCCTCGCCTCCAACCACCTGTCGATCGTGGACTCGATCTTCCTCCCGCTGATGCTCGACCGGCCGCTTACCTTCGCCGCGAAATCCGAGTACTTCACCGGGACCGGTGTGCGGCAGCGGCTGACCGGCGCCTACATGCGGGCCACCAAGCAGCTGTCGGTGGACCGGGACAGCTCCCGGGCCGCCCAGGACATGCTGGACGCGGCGCTCGCCCTGCTGCGCAGCGGCAACTTGTTCGGTATCTACCCGGAGGGCACCCGGTCGCCGGACGGGCGGCTGTACCGCGGCCGCACCGGGGTGGCCTGGCTGGCGCTCAACTCCGGGCTGCCGGTCCTCCCGGTGGCCATGGTCGGCACGGACCGGGTGCTGCCGCCTGGGTCCGCCGTGCCGCACGTGCACCAGGTGTCGATCAAGATCGGCAAGCCGCTCACCTTCGAGGCCTACCAGGGCGACACGGCCAAGGGCCGGGCCCGCCGGGCCGTCACCGACGAGGTGATCCAGGCCATCCAGGAACTCTCCGGCCAGGAGTACGTGCCCATCTACGCCTCGGTGCGCAAAGCCCAGCTCAACGGCGACGCCTCCGCGGCCTGACCCGCTGCGCCAATCGTGATCATGGCCTAGATGGGGCTCTAGTACTACTCAAGCCATGATCACGAATTGATGATCTCGTTCGGTGCGGAGCTAGGCGAGGGGGATGTCGTCCGGGCCGACGACTGGGAACGCCTCCGTGGTGTCCGACGGGTTCCACGAGTACCGGGGCCGCTGCGCACCCGGGCTGTCCTGGTCGATACCGGGCGGCGGGTCGAGTTCCGGGAACGGCCCGCGGTCGATGGGGCTCCGGCGGCCAAGCCCGCCCGCGTTCTCCACCGGGAACCCGGCTCCGCCCGGGCCGTGGTCGGCGAGCGGCTGACTGGGGCCACCCGGACCCGGCTCCGTACCCGGGTACGGCCGCGGCGGGATGATCCGGCCGGGCGTGGCCCCGCGGGCCGGGGCGTCCATCCAGGGCAGCTCGCTCTTCGGCTTCTCGGCCGGCTCCCAGGGCGGGTGGCCCTTCGTCTTCGGCGTGCGGACCGCGTTGAGCCGGTGCGCGGAGCCCAGCGTGCGCACCTGGGGCGCCGGGGGATCGGCCGCCGCCGACCGGCCGAAGGCGGGCCCGTCGGTCAGCCCTCCGTCCGCGTCGCCGCCGGGGAAGGCACCGGCCGGGAAGGCACCGCCGGGGAAGGCACCGGCCGGGAAGGCACCGCCGGGGAAGGCACCGCCGGGGAAGGCACCGCCGGGGAAGGCACCGCCCGCGGCGCCGCCGAACATCGGGATGTCGGAAGCCGCGCTGCCCCGCATTGGCGGGTCGGCCGCGGCGCTGCCGCGCACCGGCAGGCCGGCCGAGCTGATGCCAAACGGTGGCGTCCCAGTCGCGCCCACGCCAGGGCCACCGGCCCCCCTAGCCCTGCCGGGGGCACCAGCCCCGCCGGGGGCACCAGCCCCGCCAAAACCGCCAGCGCCGCCGTTGCGGCCAGCGCTGCCCGCCGCGGCCCCGCCGAGCGAGGGGTTCTGGAACGACGGCGGCACGAAGTCAGGGTCGTCGAACGGCGCCCGCCCGGCGGCCCGCCGTCCCGAGCTGGCCAGGTCCACCGCCGCACCACCCGGCCCGAACTGCGCGCCACCAGGCGCGCCCACACTCGCCGGGGCCAGATCCGCCCCGTCGGGCGAGTGCGCCCGGGCCGCCTGGGCGGCGGCCCGGAGCGGAGCCAGTTCCGCGTCCAGCCTGCGCCGCTGCCTGGTGCGCACCGTGATCAGCACGATCAGCGCGATGAGCAGCAGGGCGGCCAGGCCGAGCACCGGGTAACGCAGCGCGTCCCACAGGCTGGTCGAGTGCACCTTGACCTTGGGCGCGGCGGGCGGTGTCGGTGCGGCCGCGGATGCGGTCGATGACGACAATGAGGCATTGATCTTCGCGGCGGCACCCAGCGCGGCCGCGGCGTCCACCGTGCCGAACCCGGACCCGTCCCGCCGGCCACCCTTGGGGTGGAACGCGGTGCTGCTGGTCAGCGCGCTCTCCACCTGCGCCGGGGTCTCCGTGGGGAACTGGGCCCGGATCAGCGCCGCGACGCCGGCCACCACCGCGCTGGCCGCGGTGGTGCTCTTCAGCTTGGCGTAGGCCGTCGGCCCGTTGGCCGCGATGACGCCGTTCCCCGGGCCGGTCAGCGTGACGTACGGCCGGGCGCTGGTGAACGGCGCCTTGGCGAACCCCTGGTTGAACGCGCCCACCGAGATCACCCCGGGGTAGGCGGCCGGGTAGTTGATGGTGTCCGGCCCGGCGCCGCCGTCCCCGGCCGGAGCGACCAGCACGACCCCCTTGTTCAGCGCGAACGTCACCGCGGTCCGCTCCGCCGGGCTGCCGCCGGTGACGGCCGAGGTGCCGCCGTGCGCCGCCGCGTTGTCCGCGGCCACCGCGGCCGGGTCCAGCGGCAGGTCGATGACCTGGGCGCCGTGCCGCACCGCGTACCGGATGCCCCGGGCGATGGCCATCGGCAGGGCGGCCACTGTGGTCGCGTTGGTCAGCAGTGGGTCGTTGTTCTCCAGGGTCACCCGGACCGAGAGGATCTTCGCCTCAGGCGCGACCCCGATGATGCCGTCCGCATGCCCGGTGCCGTGCCCGTGCCCGGCGATGAGGCTGGCCACCGCGGTGCCGTTGACTCCCCAGAACAGCCCGCCCGCGGCCCGCCCGGACCCGGTGAAGTCGCGGCCGGTGATCACCGAACCGGCCAGGTCGGGCTGGGTCGTGTCCACGCCGGTGTCGAGCACCGCAACGGTGACCCCGGTGCCCTTGGTGGACAGCCACGCTTGCGTCACATGCAGCGAACTAAGCCACCACTCATTGTTACGGACGGTGTCCGCGAGGGCTGGGCCTGCCGCCGCAACCGCGACGCAGGATGCTGCCAGGCCCGCGGCGATAGTTCTCGCCGCCCGGGCACGGCGCCGCTGCGTCATACTCCAACCCTTCCATCAGACCCCCGGGCATTCTGCCACGTTCGGGGCACTTGGCGAGGCGGGAGCGAAGGCTACGCAGGTCGGGAGCAGGGCCCGCCCCGCGCTCAGGCGGGCAGCGCCGCGGACAGCCGGACGTGGGCGCCGGGCGGCAGGCCAAGCTGCTCGGCTGCGTCGCCGCCATTCACGGCGAGTGAGATCAACCCAGCGCTGTCGGTGTAGGCGACGATCTCACCCGGCGCCACCGCGGCAAACGTCTCCAAGTACGGCACGGTCAGCCTGCGCCGCCCGCAGCGGATGACCACCGGGGAGCCGAAACCCAGGCCCAGCCGGTCGGCGTCGGTCGCCGCGATGGACAGCTGGACGTTGCCGAACCGGTCGATCGACATCACCTCGCCCTCGGCCTCGCCGTCGTGCACCCGGCTGGTGGGTGAGGGCAATGTCACCAATTCGGTCACATCAATCAGGGTGCCCGCAGCCTCCAGGCTGGTGCCCGCGGCTAGGTGGGCGGCAACCGGCGTGAAGATGTCCCGGCCGTGGAACGTCGGGGACACCGGATGCAGCCACAGCTCGCCGTTGGTCAACTGGCAGGCGGCGGTCGCCCCGCCCAGCGCGGCTACCGCCCAGGACAGCAGGCCGTTGTCCGGGCCGACCAGGATGCACTCCCCGGCCGCGATCGCCACTCCCCGGCGGGCCGTGCCCACGCCTGGGTCCACCACGGCCACGTGCACAGCAGGCGGCAGGTACGGCACCGTCTGGGCGAGCACCGCGGCGCCCCGGCGGACATCACCGGGCGGTACCAGGTGGGTGATGTCGATGAGCCTGATCGCGGGGACGATCCGGGCCGCGACTCCGTGGCAGGCGGCCACGAAGCCGTCCTCGAGACCGTAGTCGGTGAGGAACGTTATGCAGTCATAGGAAGTCACGATGGCTGAGCCTACGCACGCCTGGGCACGGCGCAAAGAGCCGACCTAGGATGAGGCTTCTGGAGGCATGGGGAGAAGTGATGGCGGCGCTGTCCGAACGCGAGGAGCGGGTCCTCGCTTTCGAGCGCGGCTGGTGGCGCTCGCCCGGCGCCAAGGAGCAGGAGATCCGTGACGTCCTGGGCATGACCGCGACGAGCTACTACCAGTTGCTGAACGATCTGATCGACCGCCCGGAGGCGCTGGTGCTCGATCCGGCCCTGGTCAAGCGGCTTCGGCGGCAGCGGGCCCGGCGGCACAAGATGCGTTCGGCCGGGCCGGACCGCGGCGATGGTTCGTGGTGAGCGGCGCGGAGCGCCGAGCGGGGGGGCTCCGGGGGGTCGTCCCCCGGGAGACGGCACTGTGAGCCTGCCGGAGCCGGTTACGCCGGAAGGCCAGGCTGGGCTGGCCGCGATCGTCCAGGAGCCCTCCCGGGCGCTGATCGCGCTGGACTTCGACGGCACCCTGTCGCCGATCGTGTCCCGGCCGGAAGAAGCCCGGGCTCACCCCGCGGCCGGGGCGGCGCTGCGCCGGGTGGCCCCGCTGGTCGGCACCCTGGCCGTGATCACCGGCCGCCCGGCCGCCGACGCCGCCGAGCTGGGCGGGTTCGCGGACGTGCCGGGCCTGATCGTGCTCGGCCACTACGGCCTGGAGCGGTGGGCGGACGGCAAGCTGGACTCGCCGGCCGCCGAGCCCGGGGTGGCCGCGGCCCGCGCCGAGCTGCCCGGCCTGCTGGCCGGCGCCCCGGACGGGACCGGGGCCGAGTACAAGCACCACGCGGTGGCCGTGCATACCCGCCAGGCGGCCGACCCGCAGGCCGCGCTGGACCGGCTCCGCGCGCCGCTCACCGAACTGGCCGCCCGGCACGGGCTGACCGTGGAGCCAGGCCGGATGGTGATCGAGCTGCGCCCGCGCGGCATGGACAAGGGCCAGGCCCTCAAAGCTTTGCTTGCCGAACGCCAGTGCCACGCGGTCATGTACGTCGGTGACGATCTAGGTGACCTGGCCGCCTTCGGCGCCGTGCGCGCGCTGCGCGCCACCGGCATCCCGGGACTCACCGTCTGCAGCAGCTCGGCCGAGGTGTCCGCGCTGGCCGCCGAGGCGGACCTGGTGGTGGACGGCCCGGAGGGTGTGGTGGCCCTGCTCAACGCGCTGGCCGACGCCGTCAGCGCGGTGTTAGCCGGGGGGACGACCCCCCGGAACCCCACGATCGCCGCTCCGCGCCGAGGCCGGACTGAATTCCAGCACGGCGAGCACGCCGCGGTGGTCGGTGCCGGGAATGCGCATGGTGCGGGCCTGGTGAACGACGCAGCCGGCCTGCGAGACCAGCACGTGGTCCAGCCGCATCAGCGGCGGGTAGCGCCGGTCGGCGGGCCAGGTGAAGCCGGGCCAGTGCCGCTGCCGGGCCGCGTCAGCGCAGTCCAGGAACCCGGCCCGGAGGATGTCACGGAACACCCGGTGGTCCCGGCTGGCGTTGAAGTCCCCGGCCACCAGGTGCGGGCCGGCCGTCCCGGCCAGCTCCGACCGGATGATCTCCAGGTCCCGCTGCCACCGCTCGTCCTGCCAGCCCACCGGGGCGGCCGGGTGCACCACGGTCACCGTGACCGGCTGGCCGCTGGCCGGTTCGACCCGGGCTCGCGGGGCCGCGTTCTTCATGCCCGGCAGCGGGGCCAGCGGGGTGAGCGGCCAGCGGGTCCATAGCCCGCTCCCGGCCGACCCGGCCCGCGGGTCCGTCTGGCTGAACGGCAGCACCTCGGTTATCCCAGCCTGCTGGACTGAGTCCAGCCAGTCCGCGGTCATCTCCTGCACGGCCAGGACGTCCACCTGGAGCTGGCGCAGGCTGTGCAGGACGGCTTCAGGGTCGGCCCGGCCGCCCTTGACGTTCAGCGTCAGCACGCGGATTTGGCCCGTGGTACCGGACAGAGCGGTGCCGCCCGGGGCCGGGGCTGGGCCAGGCTGCCGCCTGGCCGGGCGCTGCCACCAGGCCAGGATCAGCGCCGGGATCAGCAGCGGGAGCAGTAGCCACCAGGCGGTGGCGGCCGCCACCGCGGCGCCGGCGATGGCCAGCAGCGCGGCTACCGGGGCCAGCGCGGCCAGTCTCGGGCCCGGGCCCGGCGGCGTGCCGCCGCGCGCCCGGGCGATCAAGGCAGGCAGCGCGGCAGCGGTGAGGATCAACGCCACCAGGCCGGTTGCCGCGGTCCCCACCCCGATTCCCCAGTACTGGCGGCTGCGCGGTGCGCATCGCGACGTGCGGCTGCGCCGGCGCGCAGTGCGGCCCAGGCTAGCCGGCGGTCTGCTGGGGCTGCGGTTACCGCGGCGGGGGTGATACCGTCTGGCCCGGTGCGCTTGGGGGGCGGGATGGAAGCGTGGAGCGGCCGGTGACTGAGTCTGTGCTCTGCGGGTGCGGCCATGCCCGCGACGCACATCGTCATTACCGCCGGGGCAGCGAGTGCGCCCTGTGCGCCTGCCCCAAGTGGTCCCCGCGTGGCTGGGTGCACTGGCTAGCCAGCCTGTTCACCCGGTAGCGGCCCAGGGCTACCGCGCCCAGCGCCGCAGCCGGGCCAGCCGCCCTGATGTCCACCGGCCGGGTGCCGGGCTGACCGGCTCAGCGGCGGCGTCCAGTGCGTCCAGCTGGGCCTGCAGCCAGGCGGTGGGCGGCAGTGCGGCGGCCGCCTGGGCCAGGGCCGCGCGGCGCCGCTGGCGCTCCGCCTCGGGCATGCTCAGCGCCTGGTGCAGCGCCTCGGCCGTCTGGGTCACATCGAACGGGTTGACCAGGATGGCCTGCGGGCCGAGTTCCGCCGCCGCGCCGGCCTCGGTGGACAGCACCAGCGCGCAGCCGCGGCCGGCCAGGATCGGGCCCTCCTTGGCTACCAGGTTCATCCCGTCCCGGATCGGGTTGACCAGCAGCACGTCGGCCAGCTGGTACGCGGCCAGCGAGCGCGGGTAGTCGTCGTTTACCTGAAGGATCAGCGGAGCCCAGTCGTCGGTGCCGAACTCGTCCACGATCTCCGCGGCCATCCGCTGCACCCGGCCGGTGTACTCGCGGTATTCCGGCAGGTCGTGCCGGGACGGGTAGGCGAACGCCAGGTGCGTCACCCGGCCGTGCCACTCCGGGTGGCTGGCCAGCAGTTCCCGGTAGGCGGACAGGCCGCGGACGATGTTCTTGGACAGCTCGGTGCGGTCGATCCGGACGATGAGCTGCCGGCCCGGCGTGCTCTCGCTCAGCGCGGCGACCTGTGCCTGCACGTCGGTGGCGGCCGCGCGCTCGCGCAGTCCGGGCGCGTCCACTCCGAGCGCGTGCACGCCCACTGTGGTGACGTGCCCACGGTGCCGGACCGTGCCGGCCTGATGGTCCACCTCGGCGCCGAGAAACTCGGCGCAGCAGGCGACGAAGGCGTCGGCCCAGCGCTGGCACAGGAACCCGGCGTGGTCCGCGGCCAGCATGCCGTCCAGCACTTCCCGGCCCACCTCGGCGGGCAGCAGCCGGTAGTAGTCCGGTGGCGCCCACGGGGTGTGCGAGAAGTGCGCGATCCGGACGTCCGGGCACTGCTCAGCCAGCATCCGCGGGACCAGCGGCAGGTGGTAGTCCTGCACCATCGCCTTGACTGGCACGGCGGTGGGCTCCTCGGCGGTGGCGCCTTTGGCCAGCGCGGTCGCGAACGCGGTGTTGTAGGCGCGGAACGACTCCCACTCGCGGCGGAACGCGGGGCCGAAGCTGGGCTGGTCCGGGGTGTCGTAGAGCATGTGGTGCACGAACCAGAGGGTGGAGTTGGCCACCGAGTTGTAGGCCCGCTGGAACGTGGCGGCCGGGATGTCCAGCATCCGCACCGCCGACCCAGGGCCGCCGTCGGCGCCGTCGGTCATCTCGATCAGGCCGTCCGGCGCATCCCGGGCGGCGGCCCGGTCGGCGTCGCTCAGCGCCGCGCACACCCACAGCACGGACGCCTGGCCTAGCACCGGGGACAGCCCGGAGACCAGGCCGCCGGCCCCGCGCCGGGCCACCACCGACCCGTCGTCGTTCATGGTGAATGAGACCGGCCCACGGTTCGAGGCGATGAGAACCCGGCCGCTTTCCTGGTCGGCTGCCATGCACGCGAGGCTAGCCTGACTGGCTACCGAGCGCGGTCGCAGCATCGGTTACAGTGTTGACTACAACTTCATATTGCTCATCCAGAGGGGTGGAGGGATACGGCCCTGCGAAGCCCCGGCAACCATCACGTTGTGGGTCCGCCGCGAGGTCAATTCCCCCGTGACAGGTGCCAAGTCCGGCCCTCGGCCATCCGGCCGCTGGGACAGATGAGGAGAAAGGCCTCGCCACGTGAGCACCCCCCAGCCCGCAACGCCCTCCCGCTTCGGTTACGCCACCGGTCTGTCCTGCCGGGAATGCGGTCAGACTTACCCGCTCGGTTCCACGCACGCCTGCGCCGAATGCTTCGGCCCGCTCGAGGTCCGCTACGACTACCCCGCGCTCGACCGCGCGGCCATCGAATCCGGACCGGCCAGCATCTGGCGTTATGCAAGCTTGCTGCCGGTACCGCCGGACGTGGCCGGCACGCCGAATACGGAGCCCGGCTGGACGCGCCTGGTGCGGGCCGAGCAGCTCGGCCGCGAGCTGGGCATGCAGGCGCTGTGGGTGAAGGACGAGCGGGCCAACCCGACGCACTCGTTCAAGGACCGGGTGGTCGCGGTGGCGCTGGCCGCCGCGGTGGAGCTGGGCTACAAGGTGCTGGCCTGCCCGTCCACCGGGAACCTGGCCAACGCGGTGGCCGCCGCGGCGGCCCGGGCCGGCATCCGGTCGGTGGTCATCATCCCGGCCGACCTGGAGCCGCAGAAGATCGTGGCCAGCGCGGTGTATGGCGGCACCATGGTGCCGGTGGACGGCACCTACGACGACGTGAACCGGCTCGCCTCGGAACTGGCCGACGACCGCGAGGACTGGGCGTTCGTGAACGTCAACGTGCGGCCGTATTACGCCGAGGGGTCGAAGACCATCGGGTTCGAGATCGCCGAGCAGCTCGGCTGGCGGCTGCCCGCCCAGATCGTGGTCCCGGTCGCGTCCGGCGCCCAGCTGGTGAAGATCGACAAGGCGTTCCGTGAGCTGATCGCGCTGGGCCTGGTCGAGGACACCCCGTACAAGGTGTTCGGTGCGCAGGCGACCGGCTGCTCCCCGGTGGCGGCCGCGTTCCGCAACGGGCACGACGTGGTGCAGCCGGTCAAGCCGTCCACCATCGCCAAGTCGCTGGCCATCGGGAACCCGGCCGACGGCCCGTATGTGCTGGACGTGGTGCGGCGCACCGGCGGCGCGGTGGTGGACGTGGACGACGCCGCGGTGGTGTCCGCGATGCGGCTGCTGGCCGCCACCGAAGGGATCTTCGGCGAGACGGCAGGCGGGGTCACCCTGGGCGTGCTGCGCAGCCTGCTCGCCTCCGGGCAGCTGGACCCGGCGGCCGAGACGGTGATCATCAATTCAGGTGACGGGCTCAAGACGCTGGACGCGGTGGCCGACACCGCCCGGGGTCCCGCCCCGATCCGGCCCACGGTGGACAGCTTCCTGGCTTTCGAGGCTGGTCAGCCACCTGTTCAGTCCGGTTGAGCAGGGCCGGGGCGACCCGGCACCATGGAGAGCCGTCAGCACCAGTTTCGAGAGGCAGGCCCCGGCATGACCGTGTCCGTCCGCATCCCCACCATCCTCCGCACGTTCACCGGAGGCGCCGCCGAGGTCTCGGCCGACTCCGGCACCCTGCGTGAGGTGATCGCCGGCCTGGACGCCGCCTACCCCGGCATCGGTGGCCGGATCGTGGACGACACGGGGCAGCTGCGCCGGTTCGTCAACGTGTACGTCGGTGAGGAAGATGTCCGGTTTGCCCAGGGTCTGGACACCCCGGTGCCCGCTGGCGCGCACATTTCGGTCATCCCGGCGGTGGCCGGGGGCTAGATCCGCCTGCCCTGCTGAAGGGTGGTCCCTTTGCGGTGGGGATGTGGCTAAGTGCCCACACTGGCAGGCCAGGAGAGGAAACTCGCCCGGCCTTGTTCGGGTGGTAACACGTCCCGAAGGCGCACCGCACGGGGTAAGGTCGTTTCCGGTCGCTGTCGGTCGGCGCTCATGGCAAGCCTGTCTTGTTCACGCCTAACCCGCGCCGCGATCGACGGGTTCCTCAGTGGAAGGGTGGAGCCCGAGGCCCGAGCGGAGTTAGGGAGTTGTTGGGTAATGGCTCAGGGCACCGTCAAGTGGTTCAACGCGGACAAGGGCTACGGCTTCATCGCGGTTGACGGTGGCAGGGACGTGTTCGTGCACTTCTCCGCCATCCAGATGGATGGCTACCGCACCCTTGAAGAAGGGCAGCGGGTCGAGTTCGACATCACGCAGAGCGATCGCGGTCCTCAGGCGGAGGCCGTCCGCGCTGTGGGAGCTTAGCTCGCCCTGGTTGGCTGATGGCCCGGCCCCGGAAACGGGAGCCGGGCCATCGGGGTTTCCGGCTGAATTCTGGTCCGGCTACGCCGTGAGCGGAAAGCGGTGCGGATGACCGCCGCAGGCCCCGCTGAGCGGTCTCCCGGCTTGCACTCTCATGCCGAGAGTGCTAAACAAGACGCTGGCACTCTCGGTATGAGAGTGACAACTCCAGGGCGGGAATCGGGGCGATGAGGCCTTGCCGGCGGCAGGAAGGGACTGTCCGCTGAAAGGGTCGTCCGTCGCGGGCGTCGGCCCGGTTTCACACACATAACGCCATCAAGTCCTGGGAGGACTGGAGCCTATGGCAGCCAAGATGATCGCGTTCGATGAGGACGCGAGGCGCGGCCTCGAGCGCGGTATGAACCAGCTTGCCGACGCCGTGAAGGTAACCCTCGGCCCGAAGGGCCGGAACGTGGTGCTCGAGAAGAAGTGGGGCGCTCCCACGATCACCAACGATGGCGTGTCCATCGCCAAGGAGATCGAGCTCGAGGACCCGTGGGAGAAGATCGGCGCCGAGCTGGTCAAGGAAGTCGCCAAGAAGACCGACGACGTGGCCGGTGACGGCACCACCACGGCGACGGTGCTGGCGCAGGCGCTGGTCCGTGAGGGCCTGCGTAACGTCGCCGCGGGCGCCAACCCGATGTCCCTCAAGCGGGGCATCGAGGCCGCGGTCGAGCGGGTCAGCGAGGAGCTGTCCAAGCTGGCCAAGGACGTGGAGACCAAGGAGCAGATCGCTTCGACGGCCTCCATTTCGGCCGGTGACGCCGCGATCGGCGAGATGATCGCCGAGGCGATGGACAAGGTCGGCAAGGAAGGTGTCATCACTGTCGAGGAGAGCAACACCTTCGGGCTCGAACTCGAGCTCACCGAGGGGATGCGCTTCGACAAGGGCTACATCTCGCCGTACTTCGTCTCCGACCCGGAGCGGATGGAAGCAGTCCTTGACGACCCGTACATCCTGGTCACCAACTCCAAGGTGTCGGCCAACAAGGACCTGCTGCCGCTGCTCGACAAGGTGGTGCAGTCGGGCAAGCCGCTGGTCATCATCGCCGAGGACGTGGAGGGCGAGGCCCTCGCGACCCTGGTGGTGAACAAGATCCGCGGCCTGTTCAAGTCGGTTGCGGTGAAGGCGCCTGGCTTCGGCGACCGCCGCAAGGCCATGCTCGGTGACATCGCCATCCTCACGGGTGCGCAGGTGATCAGCGAGGAGGTCGGGCTCAAGCTGGAGAACGCCGACCTGGACCTGCTCGGGCAGGCCCGCAAGGTCGTCGTGACCAAGGACGAGACCACGATCGTGGACGGCGCTGGTGACTCCGAGCAGATCTCCGGCCGGGTGAACCAGATCCGGGCCGAGATCGACAACACCGACTCGGACTACGACCGGGAGAAGCTGCAGGAGCGGCTGGCCAAGCTGGCGGGCGGCGTTGCCGTCATCAAGGCCGGCGCGGCCACCGAGGTCGAGCTGAAGGAGCGCAAGCACCGCATCGAGGACGCGGTGCGCAACGCCAAGGCAGCCGTGGAGGAGGGCGTCGTCGCCGGAGGCGGCGTGGCCATCCTGCAGGCAGCTGCCAACGCCTTCAAGAAGCTCGAGCTGACCGGTGATGAGGCGACCGGCGCGACCATCGTGCGCCGCGCCGTCGAGGAGCCGGTGAAGCAGATCGCGGTGAACGCCGGCCTCGAGGGCGGCGTCGTGGTCGAGAAGGTGAAGACGCTCCCCGCGGGGCACGGGCTCGACGCCGCGTCCGGCGAGTACGTTAACATGTTCAAGGCCGGGATCATCGACCCTGCGAAGGTGACCCGGTCCGCGCTGCAGAACGCAGCCTCCATCGCCGGCCTGTTCCTGACCACCGAAGCAGTGGTGGCGGAGAAGCCGGAGAAGGAGAAGGCGCCTGCCGCGCCTGGCGGCGGTGACATGGACTTCTGAGTCCACTAGCCAGGAGGGGCGGTCCCGGGAAACCGGGGCCGCCTCTTTCGCGTGTCAGCACAGTGCGTGCCGTGCCGGTATCATCCGCGTTGCGATATTGATCGCATGCCAGGCTCTACAATCGGATGATTCCGGGGGATTATCTAGGCATGAGGCGCCGTTCCCCCAGGCAGCCGAGCGCGGCGCAGATGATCCGCGACTATCTCGGCGCGGTGTCCACTGCGGCCACCCGCAAGCTGCCCAAAGGCGACCGACTGCTGTTCGTCGGGCGCACCCGGGCCGCCCTGGAGGCCCAGGTCGGCCCGCTCGCCTCGGCCGACGACGCGGACTTGGTGGCGGCGGCACTGACCGCGCTCGGCGATCCGGACGACCTGGCCGCCAAGGAGCGGGAACGGCTGTACAGCGCCCGGCGGCGCGGGGCCGCGGCCGAGCCGCCGACGCTGTGGAAGCCACCCGGCAAGACCAGCCGCCGGGCCACCCCACCGGCCAAGCCGCCGCGCAGTGGCCCGGCCGAACCGCGGTCGGCCGATGGGCCGGCCGAGTCGCGGCCGCGCAGGTCGCGGACGTGGCCCTACCGCAGGACCGGGCCGGACGATCCGGCGCTGCCCGGCGTTCCGCCGTCGCCGGCCGGATCCGGGACGGCTGAGCCCGGCAGGCCGGGACCCGTGAACCCGGAGCCGGAGAAGCCGCAGCCCGGGACCGGCGGGCCGTCCAGCGCGGTGCACATCCGGCAGCCCAGCCAGCCGGAGGAGCCGCCTAGGCCAGCCATCCGGCCGGCTCCACCGGGGTGGGACGCCCGCCGGGACGGCGCGCAGCCAGGGACCGCTACTGGGCCAGGCTCAGCGGGGCCGGATACCGGCCGGAACGGCGCGCCGCCGGGCAGGAAGCCAGGGACGGTGGGACCGGGCACGGCGGGCGGCGCCGGCTGGCTTGGGCCGCCCGGGACAGCCGGGCCGGGCACGCCCACCGGGACGGCTGGCCCAGGGGCCGCCAACGGGACCGCCGGGCCGGGTGTGTCGGGCAGGAGCGTTGGGCCTGGTGCGTCTGGCGGGTCGGCTGGGCCCGGTGCCTCCGGCAGGACCGTTGGGCCGGGTGCATCCGGCCCAAGTGCGGGGCCAGGCGGAAGCCATGGAACTGTCGGGCCAGCTGTGCAGAACGGGCACAACGGGACTGCTGGCCCGGGTGCGCAGAATGGCGCCGCGCCGGGCGGGTTGAACGGCGCCGCGGCGCCGGGCAGCCAGGCCCGCCGCACCGCGCCTGGCCCGTCGGCGACCGCTGGCCCGGACGCTGACCCAGCGGCGCGCCCCGGGGTGGCCCCACCGGACGGCACCAAGCCGCAGTCCATCGTGCCGGGCATGGAAACATCCGGACCGCCCGATGATGAGCCGGCCGGGCGGCGGTTCGGCCCGCCGGTACCGCTGGCCGAGGCCTGGCTGCTGGCCAGGAAGAACCCGCTCGAAGCGGTGGCGGTGGTCGTGCTCGGCATCGGCGGGCTGCTGCTCCCGTTCCCGTTGTGGCTGGTCGGCGGCCTGATAGCGATCTTCTCGCGGCGCTGGGGCAAGCGGGACAAGTGGCTGGCGCTGATCGGGCCGCCCGGATTCGCGGTGATCTGCATGCTGCTGCTCGGGATATCCGGCGGCGGGAACTTCTTCCACGCGCTGGCGGATGCGTCGCATCAGTTCGGCCTGCTGCTCCGGGTGGGCAGCCTGCTGTCGGCCGGATACCTGGTGTGGCGGCTGCGGAGCGGCCCGCGGCGCCGGAAGACCCCGCCGTGGCTGCGCGGCCGCTGATCCTGGACTGGTTCTGGTGCCTGTTTTCTCATGATTAGCGGTGATTCCGGCCGGGTATACCCGCCCGTGCGCTTGGCACCAGACGACCGATGGCGATCGTGGCGTGCAGCTCCGGCCCACCAGCCGGGGGCACCTGCGCGGTCCAGGGCAGGCACTACTGCCGCTGGCCTCGCGGGACCGATAACCTAGGGTGGCATTTCCCCCGTGCGCTCACCCGCCCGCTCTCTCCGCGTGAGGTCTGGTCCGTGCCAACTGGCAAGGTCAAATGGTATGACGCCGACAAAGGGTTCGGCTTTCTCACCCGCGATGACGGGGGTGAGGTCTTCGTGCATTCCACCGCCCTGCCGTCGGGCACTACCGCGCTGCGGCCTGGTCAGCGTGTCGAATTCGGTGTCGCCGAGGGCCGCCGCGGCGTGCAGGCACTGCAGGTCCGGCTGCTGGACCCGCCGCCCACCGTGGCCAAGACCCCGCGGAAGAACCCCGACGAGATGGTGATCATCGTCGAGGACCTGATCAAGCTGCTGGACGGGGTATCCGCTGCGTACCGGCGGGGCCGGCACCCGGACAGCCGGGACGGCAAGAAGATCGCGTCGGTGCTCCGGGCCGTCGCCGACGACCTGGAAGCCTGATCGTTCGGGCTCAAATGTGTGAATTTTTTGTCATGTCCGAGCCATTGCCAGGCAGCAGCTCTCGCAGGAGCATGGCGTCGCCACCGCCACAGTCGTCAAGGCGCTCCGGATCCTGAAGCGTGAAGGGCTGGTCGTGGGCTCGACTGAGCACGGCACCTTCGTGGCCGGGAACGGCGGCACGTAGCCCGGGACGGATCAGCCCGCGAAGCCTGCCAGGCTGGCAGCATGCCGAGACAGTGGGGGATGTCTCCCCGGGAGAGCGTGCGGGGCGAATGTCAGCGCCGCGGCGAGAAAGCTGTCGTCGCCAGCTGTCTCGATGTCCTCACCGGCCAGAACATCGATGAACGCCTGCTGCACGTTCTGAGCGGCCCTGCCGCCGAGCAGGTGCTCGACGGCCGCACGGGCGGCGCCGCTGGCTATTGGCCCCGGGTATGGGCGGCTCGCGGACTGCTCTATGCGTGGGACGAGTCGGCCACGACAGTCATTGCCGGGGCCACGTCAGACGAGGCCTGGCGGGTGCGCGAGATGGCCGCGAAGGTCATCGCCAAGCACCGGATCGGTAACGCGCTGGACGCCGTAATCACGCTCCGCGACGACCCGGTGCCACGAGTCCGGGCCGCAGCCGAGCATGCCATCGCGGTCTTGACGGCGACCAGCGCCTGAGCCTCGCCCAGAGACAGGAGCGTCCCAGTAGCGATCATGGGCGGATAGAAGTCAGCGAGTGACGGGGTGGGGGGTCATCCGGCGGCCGGCCAGGATGCGGCGCCGCCGGGCCAGGATGAGCAGCACGGTGGTCGTGGCTAGGCCCGCCGCCGCCACGGCCAGCCCGGCGACTCCGCTGTTCGTGATGGACATGGCCAGTCCGGCTAGGCCGCCGACCACCCAGGACAGCTGGTGGATGGTTTCCGAGGCGGCCAGCGTGGCCGACCGGACCTCTTCTGGGATCTCCCGCTGCACGATCGAGTCGAGCGCGAGCTTGGCCAGCACCTGCCCGGAGGCGGCTACCAGTGCCACGACCAGCGCCGCCCACAGCCCGAAGAACACGGCGCAGGCCGCGGTGACCACGGTCGCGATGAACAGCATCGTGAAGATGATGAGGTGCGGCGCCCGGGCCCGGAGCAGCGCCCCGATCCCGGTGCCGATGAACCCGCCGGCTCCGGCCGCCGCGATCATCTCGGCCAGCGCGACCTTGTCCGGGGTGCCGTGGAAGTGCACGGTGCGCAGCAGGAATGCCAGGAAGAAGATCATGTAGCCGGAGAAGGCGCGCAGCGCCGCGTTGCCGCGCATCGCCTCGCCGACGATCGGGCCCACGCTGCGCAACGCGGTTGCCCACCGGGCCCGCTTCGGGCCCGGCCGGGCCGCAGCCGCGTTGCCCGCCTCGGCCTGGCCGTTCGGCGCGTGCCCGGGCTGGCCGTTACCCGGGTGACCGGCCTCGGGAGCCTGCTGCGGGTAGGGGTGGTGCGGCTGCGCGTAGCCCGGGTGCGGCTGTTGCGGGCGGACGGTGTGCGGGTCGGTGGGGTACTCGCTGGGCCGGTACGGATGAGCGCCATGGGCCTCAGTTGCCTGCGGCCCAGCCTGATGCCCGTCCGGTCCGGATGGCTTGGCTTCGGCCGGGGTGGGCGCCTCGTCGACCGAGTTGGGTAGCCGGATGCCGAGCGCGATCGCGGCCAGGTAGGCCAGGGTGCCGATCCGCAGCGCCCAGGCACCGCCGTTGGCCCCGCCGCCAGCCAGATACGAGATGCCGCCCGCGATCCCCACGCCGACCGCCGACGAGATCAGTGCGGCCAGCGAGATTCGCGCGTTGGCCGACACCAGGGTGATCTTCGCTGGGAGCAGCCGCGGGGTGACCGCGCTGCGGGTCACCCCGTAGACCTTCTGCAACACGAGCACGCCGAACGCGGCCGGCAACAGGGTGACAGTGTCGTTGTGCTGGGCCGCCCCCGCCATGCCCCAGCAGAGCAGGCCGCGAGCCAGCAGGGTGCCTAGCATGATGTACCGGCGGCCGTCCCGGACCCGGTCCAGCATCGGGCCGATGATTGGGGCGAGCACGGCGAACGGGGCCATGGTGATCAGCAGGGTCAGCGCGATCTTCCCGCGGGCCTGGTCCACCGACGTGCTGAAGAACAGCGTCCCGGCCAGCGCCACCGCGACGAACGCGTCCGCGGCGGCGCCCGCGGCAGTGAGTTCGAGCAGCCGGTCCAGCCCGGTCCGGTCGGCTCCGGACGCGCGGGTCATCCGGCGGATGACCCGTTCGGTACCGCGAGCAGTACTGGCCCCCGCGTGCCCAGCGGTACCCAGACCCGATGCGAAGCCGCGGGCCGCACGCTTGGCTCGCGGCCCCGCACCGGACAGTCCCATGCTCCAAGTTTCTGCCATGTCAGGGCGTGATGCGACCTGACGTCGCGCGATCTTTCCGCCCGTGTCGCGATCGGGTGTGAGGCTGGGTGACCCCGCGCCGCCAACAGCGCCCCAGATTTCCCGGACCGACAGCGGCGAACTCGCTCAACTGGGGTGACGGGAGGCCAGGCAGCACAGCCATCGCTGACTGCTTCAAGTCGCTGAGCGGTAAGGCATCCCGGTGACTCTTGCCACCATTTGAGCTCGATTGGCCGGTTAGTCCCACCCCGGGCGTTCCCATGGGATCGACTGCGTTGGCTCCCCTCACAGTGATCCTCGCTGCACAGGCGGTCCTGTCGGCGTGGATCATTATCGGTCAGCAACCCGGCCCGGACGAGGCGCGGTACATCATCGCCGGGGTTGCTGAGCCACCTGCATGACCACGCATGATGTTGGCGTCCCGCAACCCTCGCCCGAGCGGCAGGTCGCAGCGGTGCCCTTGGGCCTGGGGCGGAGCAGGGCATAGCCCGGATATCATCGGGGCTGGTAGACAAGTCGTAGACGCACGCATTCTGCCTGTTCAGGGCGGCTGCGCCCGGTGACGGGCCGGCGAGTGACCGGCTGGGTGATATTCGCCGCACGGCGGTGCGTGGATGGGGGAGAATTGCTCACCGTGAGCCCACTGCGCGGAAGGACCAAGGAGCCGGACGAGACCTGTGTGCAGGCCGTCGACCTGGCACGAGCCGCCGCCGAAGAGATGGCGGGTCCGGCCGGGGTTGGCGAGCACCTAGGTGCGACGGCGGACGGTGACCGTGTGGTGACGCACCTGTTCCCCAGCCTGGATCCGGCCTACCGGGGCTGGTGCTGGGCCATCACCGTGGCCCGGGCCTCCCGGTCCAAGCACGTGACGGTGAGCGAGGGTCTGCTGCTGCCCGGTGATGAGGCGATCCTGGCCCCGGACTGGGTGCCGTGGCGGGAACGGCTGCGCCCCGGCGATCTCAGGCCGGGTGATCTGCTGCCCGCGGCGCCGGACGACGCTCGGCTGGTCCCGATGGCCACGCTAGATGGGGATGATGGGCTCACCGACTGGGCGAGTCCAGCTGGGTCGTGCCCGGTCTTGAACTGGCTGGCCTGGCCGCCGCCGATGCGGATCAGACGAGGATGCAACGGACTCCGCGGACGTGGCCGATGACGACGACGTCCCGGACAGCTCGGCGGCCGCTACCCGGGCCGCGGCCGAGGCGAGGGCGAACGAGGTCCCGGACACGGTGCCGCTCCGCGCCCGGGTGCTGTCCGCCATCGGGCGCGATGACACCGCGCTGCGCTGGTACACCAGCGAGCACGGGCCCAAGACCCCGCTGGCGCACGCCGCTCCCGGGCTGTGCGCGAGCTGCGGCTTCTACGTCCGGATGGCTGGCCCGCTCGGCCAGGTGTTCGGTGTCTGCGGGAACGCCTACGCACCGGATGACGGCCGGGTCGTCTCCGTCGATCATGGCTGCGGCGCGCACTCCGAGGCGGTCTTCGCACCGTCCGCGGAACAGCCGCTCCGCCCGGTCATCGACGAGCTCGGCTATGACCTGGTGGACATGCCCGGCGTGTGGTCGAGGAGACCGTGTTCGAGTCGCTAGAGCACAACTAGGTACCCGCCCCCCGGGCTTGTTCCTCCTGCTCAGCCCGGGCCTGGGCGCGGCGCTGCGCGGCGCGGGCCCGGGAC
>CAVWWE010000029.1:0-45766 GCA_963758575.1 uncultured Actinomycetes bacterium | reverse complement strand
CGTCACGGAATGCGGGCCGCCCGCAGCTCGGCCCGGCCGGCCGCGGCCAGCAGCGGCCGCAGCGTGGCCACGTCCGGCCCCGCCCCCGCCAGCAGCACCCCGCTGACCAGCGGGCGCCCGGCCCGGAGCAGGTCCGCGGCCAGCTGCAGGCCGGTCTCCCGGGCCGACCGGCAGGCCCGCTGCATGGCGCCCAGCACGTCCTCCGGGATGTGCACGTCCGGCACCTCGTGCGCCAGGTAGTCCGCTTCCTCGAAGCTGCCCAGCGGGGCTACCGACATAATTAGCCGAACGCCAGTGCCTGCCAGTGACTCGGCCATGGCGCGCAGCCCGCGGAGTTCGTACACCGGCCGGGTGACCAGGAACTGGGCCCCGGCCCGGATCTCGGCCCGGGCCCGGGCGGTCTCGGCGGCCAGGTCCCGGGCGGCCGGTAGACCCGGGTCCCGATACAGAACGAGGCCTTCCTGGCCAGCCGCAGCCCGTCCAGGTCGCGGCCGGCGTTCAGGCTGGCCAGCAGCGTGACCAGGCCAGCCGGGTCAACCTCCCAGATGCCGTCCACGGCCGGGTAGTCACCGAGCACCGGCCGCGCCAGCCTCGCAGATGACGTCGCGGATGCCGAGCGCGTGCGCGCCGAGCAGGTCGGCCTGCAGGGTCATGATGGTCTTGTCCCAGGTGGTCATCGTGACCATGGCCTCGACCGCGGCGTGCTGCTGCAGGTGCAGCGCCAGGCCGAGACCGTCCCGGTGCGCCCGCGGATGCTCCGGCGCGGTGACCGCGACCAGGTCCCACCCTGCTCCCGGAGCGCCAGCACGGTGTCGGTGGTCCGGCTGGCCACGCCGTCGTCCGGCACCGCGATCTCGGCGGCGATCACGAGGTGCCGCGCCCAGCAGGCAGGCCAGGCCGCCGGTCCCGGGGCGTGGTCCGCCGGGCGGCCGCCGCCCGCTGCAGGCGGCCGCCCGGGGTGGCGCGGCGCGCAGCCCGGCCAGCTGCGCCACCGCGGCCTCGATGTGGGTCGGAGTGGTCCCGCAGCACCCGCCGACCAGTGCCGCGCGGCCTCGGCGAACCAGCGTAGGTACCGGGCGACGTAGCTGCCGTCCACGCTGGACTCGAAATCCCGGTCGCCGACCCGGCGCGGCTGCCCGGCGTTGGGCTGCGCGCTGACCGGCAGCGGGCTGCAGGTGACCAGGTCCTCGATCACGGCCAGCATCCGCTGTGGGCCGGTCGTGCAGTTCGCGCCGAGCATGACCACCGGCAGCTCGCCGAGCACCGCGGCGACCTCACGTGGCGTCTCGCCGCCCAGCGTCCGGCCGTCCTCGGCGAACGTGGCCTGCGCGATCAGCGGCAGCGTGCAGGCTGCGCTGGCCACGGTCACCGCCTCGGCCAGCTCGTCGAGGTAGCCGAACGTCTCCAGGATGATTAGGTCGGCGCAGGCTACGGCCAGTGCCCGGACCTGCTCGGCCAGCACCTCGGCCCGCTCGGCCGCGCCCACCTGGCGGCGCAGCCGCGCGGTCACCGCCGGCGACGCCGAACCCGCCACATAGCCAGCGCGGCCGGCCCGGTCCCGGGCGGCCCGGGCGATCCGTACCGCGGCCTGGTTGATCTCGCCGACCTGGTCTGCGCAGCCGTGCCCGGCTAGCCAGAGCCGGTTCGCGCCGAACGTGTTGGTCTGGATCACATCCGCGCCCGCGGCCAGGTAACTGTCGTGGATGGTGCCGACCAGGCCGGGATCGGACAGGCTGACCTCGGGCAGCGCCCGGTCCAGCGCGCAGCCGGCCGCGTGCAGCATGGTGCCCATCGCGCCGTCGCCGACCAGCAGCCGCGTCCCCAGCACGGCGGCGAATCCGGTCATGGAGTGTCCCCCCTAAACCCCGCTGCACCAAACCCCAGGGCATCCAGGATCTCCAGCGCCACCTGGGTGCTCAGCCGGTCCCGGTAGGAGTCCAGGGACAGCCCGGTGATCTCCTCGATCCGCTTCACCCGGTAGGCGACCGTGTTCGGGTGTACGTGCAGGAAGCGGGCCGCGCGCTGCGGGCTGTTGTTCTCCCGCAGGTAGCAGGCCAGCGTGGCCAGGTAGCCGGCCCGCCGGTCGCGGTCCGCCCGGGTCAGCGCGCCGAGCACGTCGTCCGCGAACGAGCGCAGTTCGCCCAGGTCGGGCACCTGCAGCAGCAGCCGGTGGATGCCCAGGTCGGCGAACGCGGTGACGGTGCCGGCCCGGCCCAGCCGGCGCAGCGTGTCCAGGGTGCGCTGCGCTTCCTGGTAGGACCGGGTGATCTCATCTGGGCCGCGGCACGGGCCGCCGATGCCGATGACGGCGCGGGTGTCCGGGAACAGCTCGGCCAGCCGGGCCAGGCAGGTGCTGGCCAGCCGCCGGGCGTCCTGGCCGTCCGCCTGCGGCCCGGCGCCGGCCGCAGTGACCAGGACCACCTCGGCCTCGCGCACCGAGACGATCGCGTCCGGGGCCCGGCTGGTGCAGAAGTGCTCGATCACGTCGCACACCCGCTGCCGCAGCGCGGCCGGGTCCAGCCCGGGCCGTGGCGGCGGCACGTCGAACGCGATGGCCAGCACATGGTGCTCGCGGCCCGGGTCGTAGCCCACGTGGGCGGCCCACCGGCCGGTCTCCCCGTCGTCCCGGCCGCGGCCCAGCAGCAGGCCCTCGACCAGGTCGTCGCGGACCCGCCGGGCCGCCGCGGCGACCACGTTCTCCCGGCCCAGGATCACCCCGCAGATGCTGGCCGCGTGCTCGGTGACCAGCAGGCGCATGTCCTCGGCCGGGTCCGGGCCGGCCGACGCGTCCATCGTGATCAGGTGCGCGGGCACCTCGTCGCCGACCAGCACTGGCGCGACGATGACCGCGGGCATTCCGGCCACGCTGGGCAGCCACAGCGGCCGGTGGCCCTCCCGGGAGGCGCGCAGCACCTGGCCCAGCCGCGGGCCCGCGATGGCCTCCCGGATCAGGTCCGCTGCCTTCTCGGCCGGGACGCCGGGAGACGCCGCGGCGATCACGTCCATGACCGGGCTGACCACGGCCACCGTCGCGGCGGCCCGGTCGGCGATGAGCTGGGTCACGCTGGCCAGGCCGGCCTCCTGCACGGCCAGGCCGGAGAGCTGACGGTAGACCGTGACCAGCTCGCGGAGCACCGCGTTCTCCCGGCCGAGGTCACGCTGACGGCCCCGATTAGCGACATGTCCGACGGCAGCCGGAGGGCTTTCTGTCATGATTATTCAGCATACGGCGGTTGAGCCGAATTGACCGGGGTGCTGAGTTCCGTGCGTACCTGACGGGTCCCGGCGACCAGCGCGCGCAGCTTGGCCCGGGCCACCGCTGCGGGCAGGTGGCGCAGGCCGCAGTCCGGGTTGATGACCAGCCGCCCGGCGGGCACCACGTCGAGCGCCCGGCGGATCCGCGCGGCGACCAGGTCCGCGGCCTCCACCTCGGTGGTCTTCACATCGATCACGCCGAGCCCGACAGTCCGGTCCCACTGCGCGAGCAGCCCGAGGTCGCCGGGCCCCTTGCGGGCGAACTCCAGCACCAGCTGGTCCACCCGCGCGGCCAGTACCGCGGGGAACAGGAAGTCGTAGTGCCCCTCCCACAGCGGCCGGGCATACCGGTTGCCGTAGCACACGTGCAGCGCCCAGCTGGCCGGCACGTCCGCGGTGACGATGTTGACCGCCTCGACGGCCAGCTCCACCGCTTCCGGGTAGCCGGCCAGGAACGGCTCGTCGATCTGCAGCAGGCTGGCCCCGGCCGCGGCCAGTTCCCGTGCCGCCGTGTTCAGCCACCGGGCCAGCGCCCGGACCAGGCCGGCCGGGTCCGGGTAGGCGGCGTTGCGGATCCGCCGGGACAGCGAGAACGGGCCGGTGAACGAGACCTTGACCGGCTGGTCGGTCTGCTCCCGGGCGAACGCGTAGTCGGCGGCCAGGCCGGCCCGCCGCGGTCCGCGTCCGGCAGCGGCTGGCCGAGTGCCGCCTCGTAATAGTCGTAGTAGTCGGTCTTGGCCCGGCGCGGGATGTCCACCCCGGGGATGCGCATCAGCAGGTAGTCGATGTCGTTGTCGCGGCGCAGCTCCCCGTCGGACACGATGTCCAGGCCGCCCCGTTCCTGGTCTTTGATGGCCGCCTTGATGGCCACGTTGTGGATCTCGTCCAGGTGCTGCGCGCTGATCCGGCGCTGGTGGTAGTCGGTCTTCACCCGCTGCAGCCATTCCGGGACCGAGTACGAGCCGATCACGCTGGTGGCGAGCAGCATCGTGGTCAGTCCCTGACCTGCGCGGTGAGCATCTTGACGTGGCCCGCCGGGCGGCTGGGCAGCGGCCCGATCCGGACGTCGAAGCCGCGCCGGTTGCCCGCGAGCTGGAGCAGCGGGCCGTTGACCCAGTTGACCACCGAGCCGTCGTACTTGCCCGGGCCGGCGAACCCGGTGTGGTACTGGCCCGGCTCGGTGCGGAACAGATCGTGGCAGATCAGCCGACCGAACGGGTGCAGCAGCGGCAGCGTGCCGGTGAAGCTGGCCAGCGCGCCGTTGCTGACGTGCATCCGGATGTCGCCGGTGCTGCCCAGCAGCGGGCGGAGGATCTCGCCGGACAGCGACGGCGTGACCTGATACGCGTCCAGCCCGTCCAGCGGCAGGTAGCGTTCCGCCAGGCGCAGGGCGGCCCAGGTGTCCCGCCACAGCGCCACCGCGTCGGCGGCGCTGGGCAGCGTGCCGGGCGCCGCCTCGGCCAGCAGTTCCGGGCCGAGCCGGAGGAGCCGCTGGATCAGGCCGCCCAGCTCGTCCGGCGGCAGGCCGAGCCGCCCGGCGATCGCGGCCGCGTCGTCGTCGGGCAGGTAGGCGCGCACCTCGACCAGGTACGGGCGGCCCTGGATGCTGGCCACCTCGTCGGTCGGCAGGTTGTCGTAGACGTTCGAGATGTAGACCAGGAACGCCTGGCCGGCCAGGAAACCCAGGGTGAGCTGCGGCCGGGTGGCGTCCAGCACCAGCGCGCTGACCCGGCTGCCGTGCTCGCGCACCGTCTGCCGGGCCCGGTCCAGCACGTGCGCCGAGTAGTCACCCATCAGGTAATGCAGCCGCCGGTAGTAGTCCCGGCCGTGCGAGCGGTCCAGCCCGGCGAACACGTCCAGCCAGGTGCGGGCCTGGTTCCCGTTGCCCACCCCCAGCTCCACGACGTACAGCTCCTCGGGCAGCGCGTGCCTGGCGTCCAGCTCGTCCCACACCCGCAGCAGCTCCAGGATCAGCTCCCGGACTATGCGGGTGTCCCGGGCCTGGCTGCGCCCGCCGGGCAGCGCCTGCTCGTACTCCTGGCCCGCCGCCTGCTCCCACAGCCGCAGCGCCTGCCAGTACAGCGTGTTGAACTGCCAGATGCAGCTCTGGCTGGCCGGCCGCCACGGCTCCAGCACGGTCCGGGCCGGCACGTCCGGGCCGCCCAGCGCTGCCTTGACCGCGGCGGCCAGGTCGTGGTCCGGGCAGCGGCGCAAGTCGATGGCGAGTTCCACCGCTGGGGGCTCGGCCAGGATAGGCCTGGTATGCACGGGCGGGCAGAAGTTGTGCCGGTACTGGATCCAGTCGCACACCACCCGGAGCCGGGCCAGGTCGGCCGGGGCGTCGCCGAGCGCGGCGAACAGCGGGCCGAGCGCGGCCGGCACGTCTACCGGATCCGGGCCGTGCAGCTTGCCGACCGGGCGGATGTCAATGTGCATGAGCCATCCCGGCCAGGTCGAGGATCTCCGGCACGCCGTGCTCGAAGCCCGGCGCCATCAGGTGGATGCCGCGCACCCCGGGCAGCTGGAGCAGTTGCTGGATGGTGTCCGCGCAGATCCGCAGCCCCTCGGCGGCGACCTGGCCCGCGGGCACGCCGCGCAGCCGCCGGGCCAGCGCGGCCGGGACCTGCACCCCGGGCACGCCGGCCGCGAGATGCTCCAGCGCCCGGATCGAGCGCACCGGCCCGACCCCGGCCAGGATCGCGCAGCGCTGGTCCAGGCCCAGGTCGCGGGCCTCGGTCAGCCACTGGGCGAACCGCGGCACGTCGAACACGTACTGGGTCTGCACGAACTCGGCGCCCGCCGTCACCTTCGCGGCCAGCCGCGCCGCCGGGGCGAACGGGTCCGCCACCGCGCCGATCAGCCAGTCCGGCGCGCTGGCCAGGGCCCGGCCGGACAGCAGCCGGCCGTGGTCGCGCATGCCGCGGGCGGCCTGCACCAGCTGCCCGCCGTCCAGGTCGAACACCGGCCGGGCCTGCGGGTGGTCGCCGGACCGCGGGTGATCGCCGGTCATCAGCAGCACGTTCCGGATGCCCAGCGCGGCCGCGCCGAGCAGGTCGGCTTGCAGCGCGATCCGGTTGCGGTCCCGGCAGGTGAGCTGCATGACCGGCTCCACCCCGGCGGCCAGCGCCAGCACGCTGGCGGCCAGGCTGGACATCCGGGCGGACCCGCCCGGGCCGTCGGTCACGTTGACCGCGTCCACCCAGCCGCGCAGTGGCCCGGCCGCGGCACCGATCGCGGCCGGGTCGGCGCTGCGCGGCGGCCCGATCTCCGCGGTCACCACCACCTGGCCCGACGCCAGCCGGCTCCGCAGTGCGTCCGGCATGGCCCGAGTGTCCCCCGGGAGCACCGGCCAAGACACCAGGCCGCAACACAAGCTTGCTGGTAGGCAGTTGTGGCTAAGCACAGCCCCCACGAGGCTCGGCGGTGAGCGTGTCGTCGCGGAAGCCGGCGGCGAGGGCGCGGAGGGCGGCGTCCAGGTAGACGATGAGGTCGGCGTCGGCGTGCACCGTCCACCGGTCGAACGCGGCCCGGCACGCGGCCAGCGTGGCCCGGCCCACGGCCAGCGGGTACAGCGAGTCGGCGGGCTGCCCGGCGCGCCGGGCCGCGAACTCGGCCACCGCCCGCTCCCACGCGTCGTAGTGCACCGCGGCGCTGGCCACCAGGCCGGGCACTGACCCGATGAGCGACATCCGGGCACGCAGTTCCGGCACGTCCGCGGCCTGGTAGTGGTTGGCCGTCAGCGACCGCCCGGCGCACCGCCTCCATGACCGGCAGGTCGCCGGGCATCCCGGCGAGCAGGCCGCGGATGGTGGCCACCTCGCTGTCGAACGCCCCCCACAGCACGCCGGCCTTCGAGTCGAAGTAGCGGAAGAACGCCCGCCTGCTCACCCCGGCCCCGGCCGCGATCTGGTCCACCGTGGTCTCCTCGAAGCCCTGCTCGGCGAACAGCCGCAGGGCGATGAGCTCCAGTTCGCGGGCGCTGGTGCGCGGCGGGCGGCCGCGCCGGGCCGCCGGGCCGGGCGGAACGTCAGTGGTCATCGGACCGGATCTTCCTGCCGGGTATTGCCTGTGTCCAGGCTGGTCGTTTAGCCTGCCGATATTCGTCACAGTGTGACGAATATCGGCGACCAGCACCAGACCCGAGGAGCTGACATGGCTGACAATCCCGCTACCGAGCTGGCCGGCGAGGCCACCGAGGACGTCGTGGCCGACGAGGTCCTAGTCGAGGAGGTCTCGATCGATGGCATGTGCGGTGTCTACTGAGGCGCAGTTCGACCTCGACGTGGCGTGGCGGCTGGCCCCGCAGGTCCAGGTGCGGCCGGAGCGGTTCGGCGCGCTGCTCTACCACTTCGGCACCCGGCAGCTGTCGTTCCTGAAGAGCCCGGCCCTGCTGGCCGTGGTCCGCGGGCTGGCCACCCAGCCCAGCGCCCGGGCGGCCTGCCGCGCTGCCGACGTGCCGGACGCCCAGCTGCCCAGCTACCGGCGCGCGCTGGGCACGCTGGCCGCGGCACAGATGATCTGCCGCCAGGAGGCCGCGTGACCGCCACCGCCGCACTGCCGCTCGTCGAGCAATTCAGCTACGGTCTCGACGCGCCTATCTGCCTGACCTGGGAGCTGACCTACGCGTGCAACCTGTCCTGCGTGCACTGCCTGTCCAGCTCGGGGCGGCGTGACCCGCGCGAGCTGAGCACCGCGCAGTGCCAGGCGGTCATCGACGAACTGCAGCGGATGCAGGTGTTCTACGTCAACATCGGCGGCGGCGAGCCGACCGTCCGGCCGGACTTCTGGGATCTGCTCGACTACGCCACCGGGCACGACGTCGGGGTGAAGTTCTCCACCAACGGCGTCAAGATCACTCCGGCGATCGCCCGGCGGCTGGCCGGCCACGACTACGTGGATGTGCAGATATCGCTGGACGGCGCGACCTCCGACGTGAACGACGCGGTGCGCGGCCCGGGGTCGTACGCGGTGGCGCTACGGGCCATGCGGCACCTGGCTGACGCGGGTTTCGCCGGGTTCAAGATCTCCGTCGTGATGACCCGGCACAACGTCGGCCAGCTCGACGAGTTCAAGGCGCTGGCCGACTCGCTGGGCGCACAGCTCCGGCTCACCCGGCTGCGCCCGTCCGGCCGGGGCGCCGACGTGTGGGACCAGCTGCACCTGACCGCGGGCCAGCAGCGGCAGCTCTACGACTGGCTGGTCGCGCACGGCGACAGCGTGCTGACCGGGGACTCGTTCTTCCACCTGAGCGGGTACGGGTCGGCGCTGCCCGGGCTGAACCTGTGCGGCGCCGGGCGGGTGGTCTGCCTGATCGACCCGGTCGGCGACGTGTACGCCTGCCCGTTCGCCATCCACCCGGCCTTCCTGGCCGGCAACGTCCGCGAGCCGGGTGGCTTCACCCGGGTGTGGCGGGAGTCTGAGCTGTTCGCCGGGCTGCGCCAGCCGCAGTCCGGCGGGGCCTGCGAGTCGTGCGCGGCCTATGGGTCGTGCCGCGGCGGCTGCATGGCGGCCAAGTTCTTCACCGGCTTGCCGCTGGACGGGCCGGACCCGGAGTGCGTGCACGGGCACGGCGAGCGCGCCCTGGCCACGGCGGATACCGCAGCCGCGCCCCGCCCGGCCGGTGACCACTCGCACCGGACCCGGCGCGGCCCGGTCCCGCTCACGCTGAGCCACCGCCGGCCGCCGGGCCGGCCCAGCCTCCGGTTAGCGCGTGTAACCCAGACCCGCTGGCCGGGTTCGCGCCGCCGGGACGCTGAGGTGCGGCTCGCCGACCTGTCCTGGCCGGAGATCGGCCAGCGGGCCGCGGCCGGCGCCGTGCTGGCCGTCCCGGTCGGGTCTACCGAGCAGCACGGCCCGCACCTGCCGATGTCCACCGACACCGACATCGCGGTGGCGCTGTGCGACCGGCTGGCCGTGGCCCGGCCGGACGTGCTGGTCGCCCCGCCGGTCGGCTACGGGTCGAGCGGTGAGCACGCGGCGTTCCCGGGCACGCTGTCCATCGGCCTGGGCGCACTGGAACTGCTCCTGGTCGAGCTGGGCCGGTCAGCCTCGCTGACGTTCGGCCGCCTGGTGCTCGTGTCCGCGCACGGCGGTAACGCGACGGCGGTGGCCCGGGCGGCCGCCGGACTGGTCCAGGAGTCCCGGCGGGTGTTGCTGTTCCAGCCACGCTGGGACGGCGACCCGCATGCGGGCCACCCCGAGACGTCGATGATGCTGTACCTGGACCCGGCCCGGGTGCACATGGACCGGGCGGTGCCCGGGGACACCCGCCCGCTCGGCCAGACCTGGCCGCTGCTGCGCACGGCCGGGGTCCGCGCGATCAGCGAGACCGGCATTCTGGGCGATCCGACCGGTGCCACCGCCGAGGCCGGCCGCGCCCTGCTCGACACGCTGGCCGCCGACCTGATCCGCGACGTCGTGGCGTGGCTCCCGGTGCTAGCCCGGGGGGACGACCCCCCGGAGCCCCCCGATCGCCGCTCCGCGTCGCGAAAGGCAGCGGAATGAGCCGCCGGGTGGCCCTGGTCACTGGGGCGGGCCGGGGCATCGGCGCGGCCACCGTGCTGGCCCTGGCCGAGGCCGGCTGGTCCGTGCTGGCCACCGACAGCGCGGCCGACGACCCGGCGCTGCCCTACCCGATGGCCACCCCAGCCGACCTGGCCGGGCTGACCAAGGCGGCCGCGCACCAGGGCGGCGCGCCGGGCCAGCTGCAGACGTTCGTCGCCGACGTGCGCGACCCGGCCGCGGTCCGGGCCGCGGTGGCCGAGGCGGAGTCCCGGTGGGGCGGCCTGGACGCGGCCATCGCGGCGGCCGGCGTGATCGCCGGTGGGGTGCCGCTGTGGCAGATGCCGACCGCGCAGCAGCAAGCCGTGCTCGACATCAACCTGGGCGGCGTGCTCACCCTGGCCCGGGCGGCCATCCCGGCACTGCTCCGCCGGCCGGCGCCGCGGTCCGGGCGGTTCCTGGCCGTGGCCAGCGCCGCGGCCACCTGTGGGCTGCCCATGCTGGCCGCCTACTGCGCGGCCAAAGCGGGGGTGGCCGGGCTGATCCGCGCGCTGGCCGCGGAACTGGCCGACAGCGGCGTGACCGCGAACGCGGTCAGCCCAGGCTCGACCGCCACCCCGATCCTGGCCGAGAGCGCCCGGCTGTACGGCCTGCCCGCGGCGGAGGCGTTCGCCCCGCAGCAGCCGATCGGCCGCCTGCTCGACCCGGCCGAGGTGGCCGCCGTGCTCGCCTTCCTGGCCGGCCCGGGCAGCAGCGGGATGACCGGCGCGGTCGTGCCGGTGGACGGAGGGCTGGCGCTGTGAGCGGTCTGCCGGCCGGGTTCGGCATCGCGCTGGATCCTGGCGGCAAGCAACTGGATGACGGCACGTTCTTCGGCGGGTCGCCGGCCCGGGTGCTCCGGCTGACCGGGGCCGGCCAGCGCGCCCTGGCCGAACTGCGCGACGGCCCGGTGCGCAGCACCGCCGCGGGCACGCTGGCCCGCCGGCTGACCGACGCTGGCCTGGCCCACCCGCGGCCGCCCGCACTGGCCGCCCCGCCCGACGTGACCGTGCTGATCCCGGTCCGGGACCGTCCGGAACTGCTCGGCCGCTGCCTGACCGCGCTTGGCCGCCGCTACCCGGTCCTGGTCGTGGACGACGGCTCGGCGGACCCGGCCGCGGTGGCGGCCGTCGCGGCCCGGCACGGCGCCAGGCTGCTGCGGCGTGCCGCCAACGGCGGCCCCGCCGCCGCGCGGAACACCGGCCTGGCTGGCGTGACCAGCGAGTTGGTGGCGTTCTGCGATAGTGATTGTGTTCCGGAGGCCGGCTGGATCGAACGGCTCGCGGCGCATCTCGCGGATCCGGCGGTGGCCGTGGCCGCCCCCCGCGTCCTGCCGGTTCCCGGCGGGCGGAGCTGGGCCGACCGGTACAGCGCCGCGGGCTCCAGCCTGGACATGGGCGGCCAGGAGAGCCGGGTCGCGCCGGGCACCCGGCTGTCCTACGTGCCGACCGCCGCGCTGCTGGCCAGGCGTGCGGCGCTGCTCAGCGTTGACCCGGGGGGACGACCCCCGGCCCCCCCGATGGCCGCTCCGCGCCGAGCGGCGGCGAGCCGCCGCGGCAACAGCTAGCCGTCTTCGACCCGGCGCTGCGCCTGGGCGAGGACGTTGACCTGGTCTGGCGGCTGCATACGGCGGGCTGGCGGATCCGCTACGAGCCCGCGGCGGTGGTCCGGCATCACGAGCCGGGCAGCTGGCCCGGGCTGCTGGCCCGGCGGTTCCGGTACGGCACGTCGGCGGCACCGCTGGCGCTGCGGCACCCCGGCCAGTCCGAGCCGCTGCTGCTCTACCCGTGGCCGGCGCTGACCGTGGCCGGCCTGCTGGCCCGCCGCCCAGCGCTGGCCGGGCTGGGCTTCGCCGGGTCGGTGCTGGCCATGCGGGCGGCGCTGCACCGGGCCGGGCTGCCCGACCGGGGTGTGCTGCCCGCCATGCTCCGCGCCACCCAGCAAACCTGGCTGGGCGTCGGCCGGTACAGCTGCCAGTTCGCCGCGCCGGTGCTGGCCGCCGCACTGGCCGCGCCGGGCGGGCGCCCGGCCCGGCGCTGGGGCCGCCGCGCCGCCGCCGCCTCGCTGCTGCTCGGCCCGTCGCTGACCGCCTGGTCGCAGCGGCGGCCCGACCTGGATCCGGTGCGCTTCGTGCTTGGCCACCTGGCCGATGACATGGCCTACGGCGCCGGGGTGTGGACCGGTGCGCTGCGCGCCCGGACGAGCATTCCGGTGCGGCCGGTCCTCGCCTGGCAGCCGCTGCGCGGCGACCTGGCCCAGCCGCAGGCGGAGGACTGACCGGTGGGCCGCGCGTGGTTCGAGACCGTGGCCGAGGCGCAGCGCCGGGCCCGGAAGCGGCTGCCCCCGTCGGTGTACCGCGCGCTGCTCGCCGGGACCGAGAAGGGGCTGACCCTGGCCGACAACGTGGCCGCGTTCGACGAACTGGGCTTCGTCCCCCAGGTGGCCGGGCTGCCCGCCAAGCGGGACATGGCGACCACCGTCATGGGGCAGCCGGTCGCGCTGCCGGTGCTCATCTCCCCGACCGGGGCACAGGCCGTGCACCCGGACGGCGAGGTCGCGGTGGCCCGGGCGGCCGCGGCCCGGGGCACCGCGATGGGCCTGAGCTCGTTCGCCAGCAAGCCGCTGGCCGAGGTCATCGCGGCCAACCCGCAGACGTTCTTCCAGCTGTACTGGATCGGCGGCCGGGACCAGGTCGCCGCGCGCATCGAGCAGGCCCGCGCGGCCGGCGCGGCCGGGCTGATCCTGACCCTGGACTGGTCGTTCGCGCACCGGCGGGACTGGGGCAGCCCGCACATCCCGGAGCAGCTGAACCTGGCCGAGCTGATCCGGCTGGCCCCGGAAGGCCTGCGCCGGCCCCGGTGGCTGCTCGGCTACGCGCGGACCGGCCGGCTACCGGAGCTGACCGTGCCGAACATGGCCGCACCCGGCCAGCCGGCCCCGGAGTTCTTCGCCGCCTACGCGGACTGGATGGCCTCGCCGCTGCCCAGCTGGGACGATATCGCCTGGCTGGCCGCGCAGTGGGCGGGCCCGGTGATGCTCAAGGGGGTCAGCCGGGTGGACGATGCACGGCGCGCGGTCGACGCCGGGCTGACCGCGATCTCGGTGTCCAACCACGGCGGCAACAACCTGGACGGGACACCAGCCACCATCCGGCTGCTGCCGGCCATCGCCGCCGCGGTGGGCGGGCAGGTCGAGGTGCTGCTGGACGGGGGCATCCGGCGCGGCGGCGACGTGGTCAAGGCGCTCGCACTGGGTGCCCGCGCGGTCATGATCGGGCGGGCCTACCTGTGGGGGCTGGCCGCGGCCGGCCAGGCCGGCGTGGAGAACGTGCTGGACATCATGCGCGGCGGCATCGATTCGGCGCTGCTCGCCCTGGGCCATGCCAGCATCGCCGAGCTGAGCCCGGCCGACGTGCTGGTGCCGCCGGGCTTCACCCGGCGGCACCAGCCCGGATCAGGCAGTTAGGAGCTGCGCTCCCAGGTCACGCTGAACGAGTTGCCGGAACTGTTCAAGGCCCCAGGCTGCGCCTCGACCCGGCCGGCGGAGTCGACCATGGTGATCTCGTCGTCGGTGAACGACGAGATGGTCCCGGAATTCGAGGTCGCGCTGGACGCGGTCCAGGTGCTGAAGTGGGCCAGCGGATAGACACCGCTGGAGCCGCTCGGCGCTTCCGCGATCCACTCGGCGCTGGAGTTGGCACAGCTCGAGCACGTCTGGGTGGTGCTGAAGCTGTCCGCGGAGTGGGTGGAGTCGGTCACCTTGAGCGTGTAGCTGGTGCCGCTGCGGACGACCGACGCGGCGATATGGTCACCGGCCGCCAGCGTGGAGCCGACCACCTGGATGTCGTTGGTGGGATACATTTCCCACCAGGTGTACTGGTAGGCCGCCCCTTCGTAGCACTCGATCAGCGTGCCGTCCTGCTCCACGCTGCTGCTGCTGTACCCGTCGATGCCGACCCAGAACGCGGCCAGCTGCGTGCTACGGCCGGAGCAGCTGGCCGAAGGCTCGGTCCAGCTGGCGGTGACCGTGCTGAACGTGGTGCTGGTGTCGGCGTAGCCGGACCAGTTCGAGCTCTCCACCTGGGTCAGGCCCTTGATCTTGGCCGCATGGTCGGCCACCCGCTGGTTAGCGGAGTGCTGGCCGACCGAGAGGTTGCGCAGCAGAGCCCGGGCATTCGCGGCCGCCTGCGCGCTGGGGGTCGCGGCGGTACTGGCGCCTGCGGCAGTGCCGAAGGTCAGCAGCATGCCCGCCGCGGGCAGGCAGGCCATTAAAGCCAGGTTCAGCAGTCGAGGACGGCGCATAAGAGGTTTACCTCTCCCTTTGGTGCGGCCGGGGGTAGCCGCGCGTGCGCCAATCGTAAATTCTCATAACGAGGCTATCAATATGATGTCCAACTATTGCCGCGACGCGGTGTTAGCCGTGACTGGTCTGTCTCATCGTCCGGTAGCCGGCGCTGTCGATGATGGGCACCGGGTCGAGGTCCGATCTTCGCCGCGATCCGGGTCAGCAGTTCGTCCATGGGCGGCCATCCGAGTGGCCCTGGACGGTGCAGCCCACCTCGTGCAGTCGTCGCGCTCGCGTCGTGGAACGTCGCCTCTGCGCGCTTGTCCGCCGCCGCGGCCTGCACGTTCTGGCCGACCATGATCACGCTGAGCAGGACCCAGCTGGAGAAACGTCTGCGCCACCCAGGAGACCACCGCCGCCGTCCCGGCGCGGATCGCGTCGGGCAGGCTGATCAGGTCGAAAATCGCGAACGCGTAGGCACACCACATGCTGCCGACGACCGTGGTGACCACGATCGCGACCTTGGTGTTGAACCGGTTGATGGCCGAGCCACGGGGCAGCAGGTCGGCCACCTTGACCGGGCTTTCGGCCAGCCGGGCCGCGATCCGCGGGTGACGTATGTGCTGGTATATCGCCATGTTCCTGGCCTTCTCCTCGGGAGGATTACGCAGCTGAGGGCAGCAGGCCCCCGCCAGGGTAACGGCGCGGCACCGGCCGGCTGCGCCAGCCCGCGGCCACCCGGCCTGCTCCGCGCCCGTGTCCTCCGCGCCGCCGCCGACGGGTAATGGTCACCCCACGAATAGGTCATCACATTCCGTGCCCGCCCCTGGCCCGGCTTCGTGATCCAACCGATTGGTGCCGCTGGGGCAGCAGCAATCAGTTGATCACGAGGCTTCGTCCTGGGTACTGCGAGGGGAAACACCGAAACTCGGGGTATTTTAGGCGGCGATTTGCAGGTGATTTAGGCGGGCCCGTTACTGGCGGGTAGGGGCGATCAGCCTGAGGGCGAGCCAGCAGGCGGCGCCGGCCAGGGGCACTTCGATGCAGGCCGCTTCAGCCACCGCGAGCACGTGGTCCAGGCCGGGCGCGGACGTGCAGACGTCGAACCAGGCGTCGGTGAGCAGCAGCGCGGCGCCGGCCGCCGCGGTCAGCGCCGCCCGGCGGTCGCCTTGCGCCAGCAGGACGGCGGTCGCCAGCGCGGCCAGCGCTTCGGCCGCGTCCAGGCCGGTCCAGGCCAGCGCCCAGTGCTGGGCCTGGGCCGTGGCTGGCAGCACCATGCTGAGCAGCACGCACCAGGGCAGCAGGAAGCCGCCCACGGCCAGCGCCACCAGCCGGGCCCGGCCCAGCAGCCGGGACTGGCCGGCGTCTCCCGTCCCACCCCGGCGACCCGGTCGCCGGTCCCGTCCGCCACCCGGTCCAGGAATTCCGTCCGCATGCCCCTCACCGTAGGTTTGCAGAGAAAATTCTGCAAATGTTTTTCTGCATAATTTTCTCTGCAACACTGCTATGCTGCGGTCATGACGACGACGCCGCGGCGGGTGACCGGCGACGCCAAACGCTGGAAGGCCATGTCCCACCCGCTGCGCCGGGAGATGCTGCGGCATCTCGGCGAGCACGGGCCGGCCTACCTCGACCACGATCGCCAGCGCGCTCGGCGAGAACACCGGGACGACCAGCTATCACCTCCGGGTGCTGGCCGACGCCGGGGTGATCGAGGAGGTCCCGGAACGGGCCAACGGCCGGGAGCGCTGGTGGCGCACGTTCCCGGTCGACCATCGCGAGCCGGACTACGACAGCCTCAGCCCGGAGGACCGGGCCGCACTGGACGAGTGGCGGGCCGGGCAGATCCCCGGCGAGCTGGAACTGGTCAACCGGTTCATCCGGGACGTGCGCAAGCACGGCCGGTGGGCCAAGGCGTCCCGGGCCGACGGGTACTACACGGCCGACGGCCTGGACGCGCTGTTCGAGGAGTACATGGCGCTGCTCAGCAAGTACGGCTACGGCAAGGACGACGCGCCGCCCGGTGCCCGGCTGATGCAGCTCCGGATGTTCTACCTGCCCGACGAGCCGGCCGGCCCCACGGCGGGCTCGTGATCATGCCCGGGCCTGGGACCATGAACGGGTGAGTGTTACCCGCCTGATCGCCCTGGACGATGCGCCGGCCCTGGCCAAGCTGCTGCAAGCCAATCGCGACTTTCTCGCGCCCTGGGATCCGGTTCACGGCGATGACTACTTCACCGAGACCGGGCAGCTCGCGGAGGTCCGGAGCTCACTCAGCCAGCACCGGCAGGGGACCAAACTGCCGCACGTCATCCTGGGCGAGTCAGGCGAGGTAGCGGGCCGGATCAACCTGAACAACATCGTGCGTGGCGCGTTCCAGTCCGGCAGCCTGGGCTACTGGGTGAGCGCCACGGAGAACGGGCGCGGGCTGGCCACCGCGGCGGTGCGCGAGATGGTCCAGCTGGCGTTCGGGGACCTGCGCCTGCACCGGGTCGAGGCCGGCACCCTGCTGCACAATGTCAGGTCGCAGCGGGTGCTGGAGCGCAACGGGTTCATCCGATTCGGCGTGGCGCCCGGTTACCTCAAGATCGCCGGCCGGTGGCAGGACCACGCGCTCTACCAGCTGCTCAACCCCGGATCTGGCTGACGGCTGGAGTCATGGCTCATTCCCTCATCGCGCGGTGTGTCCGGGGCCTGGAATGGATCCTGGCCGAGGAGGTTTCCGCCACCGCCGCACCAGCCGGGCCTGCGGCTGGCGCAGCGGCAGGTCAGCTTCACCGCGGCCCGCCTCTCCCCGGAGCTGCTCGCGCTGCGGACGGCGGACGACCTGTTCCTCGGGGTGGGTACCGTCACCGGGATCGATCACACCCGGGCCGCCCTCCCGGTCCTGGCCAGCCGGGTCGCCGGGCTTGACCTGGCCGGTTCGCTCCGCGCGCTGCGCGGCCTCCGCGACCTGCCGGACAAGCTGGCCCTCGACGTGGTGGCCAGCCTCACCGGGCAGCGGAAGTACAACCGCTACGCGGTGGAGGACGCGGCCGGGGCGGTCCTCGGCCGGACCCTCGGCGCCCGGTACGTATCGCGTTCGGCCGGGGCAGCCGAGCGGCCCGCGGACGGCACGGCACTCACGGTCCGGCTGTTCCTGCAGGGCACCGACGTGCACGTGGCGTTGCGGGCCGGGCCACGGCCGCTGCACCGCCGCGGCTGGAAGGTGCGCACCGGGCCGGGCAGCCTGCACCCGCCGGTGGCCGCCGCGCTGGCCCGGCTGGCCAGGCACCCGGCCGGCGGCCGGGTCGCCGACCCGTTCTGCGGCGACGGGACGATCCCGGTCGAGATCGCGCTGGCCGACCCCAGCGCCCGGGTAGTCGCCGCGGATCTGGACCGGGACCGGCTGGGCAACGCGACCGTGAACGCGGCCCAGGCCGGTGTCCCGGTGCGCTTCGTCCGGGCGGACGCGGGCGGCCCGCTGCTGTGGTCCGGCCGGCTGGACCAGGTCATCACCAACCCGCCGTGGAACCGCGCGGTCGGCGCCGGCCGGCCAGGCCGCCGCGGGGCTGGCGCCGTTCTGGCGGCAACTGCCCGCCGCGTTCGGCGCGCGTGGCCGGGTCGCGGTCATCGCCGACGCCGGCCTCGGCATCCCGGCCAGCCTGCGCGGGCACGGCTACCGCATCGTCCTGGTCCAGGGCATCCGGCTGGCCGGGCGGCTGGCTGAGATTCTGGTCGCGACCCCGCCGGGAGCCGCCCCGCTGCCTCTCGACCCGGCCCTGATCAGCTGGCGGGAGCGGGCCATCAGCAGCACCATCGTGTCGGACGAGGGCTTCTGAGCCCGCGGTGCCGGCCCGGCAGCTGACCAGCCGCTACCCCGGCCCGGTGGGCTCGCTCAGCTGGTGGCTGTCCGCGGCGGTCAGCGTGCAGCCGTAGATCTTCTTCAGCTCCGCGATGACGTGCAGCGTGTCGTCGGAGAACGGCGCCTCCCCCTCGAACGCGTGCAGCACGACCCCCTCCAGCAGGTCACCGAGCGACATGTCCAGGTACTCGGCCAAGCCCTTGAGCACCTTCAGCAGGCTGCGCTCCATCCGGACACCGGTCTGCACCCGCTCCACTGGTATCACGCGGCCATGGTACCTAGGTACCAGTATCAGCGCCGAGGAGCCGGGTCAGCGTGGCCACGAGCCCGGGCACGTCCACCGGGCCTGACGTGTCCACCTCCAGCACCGGCCCGGCCCGTGGCGACCGGGGCGGGGCACCCCACAGCTCGGCCTCGGTCCGGGCCTCGTCCAGATGCCCGGCGTGCCGCTGCCCGGCCCGGGCCTGATACCGCGCCCGGGCCAGCTCCACCGGGACCGTGCAGATCACCTCGGCGCACCGGCCCGGGAGCTGGCGCACCAGCGGGTCGGCGTACTCGAACCAGGTGCTGTCCAGCACCGCGCCTGGGCAGCGTTGCGCGACCCGCAGCATGGCCAGCATGGCGGCCCGGCCCAGGCGGCGGGACTGCGCCACTGTCGCCGGGTAGCCCAGGCCGTCCATCAGCGCTTCCTTGATCTCATCCTTGGCCAGCAGGGGCAGGCCCAGCACGGCGGCCAGCGCCCGGGCCAGCGTGCTCTTGCCTGCTGCCGGCCAGCCCGCGACGAGCACGAACCAGCCCGCCGGGACCGGGCGGCCGAGGCGGCCCGGTCACGATCGCCCGCCCAGCTGATAACCGTGCGCCCAGGCCGCCGACGTCGCCGCCCTCGATGGCGAGGCGAGCAGGTCGGGGAACGCGTCCGGGGTGCAGGCGAAGGCCGGGACGCCCAGCTCGGCCAGCGCGGCCGCGTTGTCCGTGTCGAACACCGGCGCCCCGTCGTCGGACAGCGCCAGCAGCGCCACCACCTGCACCCCGGCCGCCTTGCAGCGCGGCCATCCGGGTCAGCATCTGCTCGCGCATCGCCGCCCTCGAACAGGTCGGAGATCAGCACGAAGATCGAGTCGCGGGGCCGGGTGATCAGCGTCTGGCAGTACGCGATGGCCTGGTTGATGTCGGTGCCGCCGCCGAGCTGCGTGCCGAACAGGATGTCCACCGGGTCAGACAGCTGCTCGGTCAGGTCGACCACCGCGGTGTCGAACACCACCAGTGAGGTCCGCAGCGCCCGGATCGAGGCCAGCACGGCGCCGAACACCGACGCGTACACCACCGAGGACGCCATCGACCCGGACTGGTCGATGGCCAGCACCATGTCCCGGGCCACCGCCTGCTGGCGGCGGCCGTACCCGACCAGCCGCTCGGGGATCACGGTGCGGTATTCGGGCAGGTACCGGCACAGGTTCGCGGCGATCGTGCGGTTCCAGTCGATGTCGCGCGGCTTCGGCCGCCGGGTCCGCGCCGCCCGGTTCAGCGCGCCGGACACCGCCGCCCGGGTGCGGTTGGCGATCCGCCGCTCGACCTCGGCCACCACCGCCGCACCACCTGCCGCGCGGTCGCCTTGGTCGTCTCGGGCATGACCCTGTTCAGGCTGAGCAGGGTGCCGACCAGGTGCACATCCGGCTCGATCGAGGCGAGCAGTTCCGGTTCGAGCAGCAGCTGCGCGCAGGTTGAGCCGGTCGATCGCGTCCCGCTGCATCACCTGCACCACGGAGGAGGGGAAATAGCTGCGGATGTCCCCCAGCCAGCGGGCCACCGGCGGCGCCGAGGCGCCGAGCCCGGCCGGCCGCGGGCCAGGCTGGCCCGGGCCGCGCGTGGCCGCGCCGGGCCCCGCTCCGTCGTCATAGCAGCGCGGCCAGCGCGCCGTCGACCGCCTGGTCGGCCTGGCTCCAGCGCGGCAGCCGCAGGCCAGGCCCGGCCGGGCCGCCGCAGCAGCAGCCGCCAGCGCCGCAGCCGCTCGGCCTCGGCCGCTCGACGCTTCCGCTCGGCCGCCGTGGCGCGTTCATCCCGGGCATCGGCAGCCGCCAGGATGGCGGCCACGGTGCGGAGCGCGCCCGCGGCGCGGCCGGCGTCCGACCGGCTCGGCCGCCGGCCGGGCGCGGGCGCCGCCGGTCAGCTGCCGGACCGCGTGCGGCCGATGTTGGCCCGCTCCGGCGCCGCGAACCCGCCGAACGTCCGCCGCAGCAGCGGCAGCACGTCCATGAATTCCTCCGGCGGCAGGCCCGCCACCCAGTCGTCCAGGATCGCCGAGCAGGTCCCGGTCGTGCACCAGGAGCAGGCCGCTGCCGGACAGGAACCCCTCGGCCCAGGCCGCCTTGTCGGCCGCGCCGGGACCCGATCGACAGGTGGGCGGCGAACCGGCGGGCCGCCTCCGGCCGGGCAGCACCCCGGCGTCGGCGAGCAGCCGGACCGACCCGGCCGGCCAGCAGCCCGTGCACGTCCCGCCGGCTGGCCAGCGCGCCCAGCGCCGCCAGCCACCGGTCCCGGGTTCCCGGCCCCGCCTCGTCCTGGGCGTGCAGGCTCAGCGCGGCGTGCATCCGCGTCCACCGCGCCGCGCAGCCCCGCGGCCGCGTCGTCGGCCAGGCCGGTGACCGCGGCCGGCAGCCCGGCGCAGACCCGGGCGGTGAGCGCGGCCACCACGCGGCCAGCGCCGCCGTGCCGGTGCCGCGCACGTCGCCGTAGCGGATCGCGCGCACCAGCGCGGGCACCGCGGTCATCAGCTGGGCCACGTCCGCGTCCCGCGCCGCCTTCTCGTCGAGCGCGCGCAGCACCCGGGCAGCGCGTCCGGCAGGTCGGCCAGCAGCACGCACTCCACCGCCGCGCTGACCTCGGCCAGATCCCCGGCCGTCGGGCCGCGTCGATGATCTTCGCGGTGGCCGCCGCCGGCCACCGTGGTGCCCCAGGGCGCGGCGTCGATGACCGCCACCGCCAGTTCGGGCCGCCAGCGCAGCGCCCACGTCTCGCGGAACGTGCCGGTCCGCCGGACCTGGTCCTCGGCGGCCACGCCCCAGCCGATGCCGAGCACGGCGAGCCGGTGCAGCAGCACCGAACGGCCCCGGCCGGAGGCCGTGCGCAGGTCCAGGGTGAGCGGTCCGCTCCACCGGGTCCAGCTTGAGCTTGCAGCCGCTCGGGCCTGGGCGCGCAGGTCCGCCTCCAGCGGGACGGCCGGCGCGGTGTCCGGGCACCGCGCCGAGCAGTTCGCCCACGACCAGGTCGCGGGTGACGAACCCGGCCGCGTGCTCGTCGCCGTCGCACAGCACGGCCTTGGTCGCCTCGCTGACCTCGGCCAGCCCGGCCAGCGGCCGGCCGCGCAGCGTGGCCAGCGCCTCGGCCAGCCGGACCGCCTCGATGACGTGCGCGGAGGACACCGGCAGGTCGTGCGCGCGCAGCACGCCGGCCACCCGGGTCAGCCAGCGCATCGACGGTGTGCTCCGGCGTGGTGAACAGGTGGTGGTACCAGCCCGGCGAGGTGATCCCCGCGCCGTAGCCGGACGCCGCGGCCAGCCGGGCATGCGTCCACGGCACCCAGGCCAGGGCCGTCTTGCGCTTCGGCAGGCCGCGCAGCAGCGCCGCGTCGGCGGTGGCGGGCGGCAGTTTCCCGGCCAGCGCCGGGGCGTGCCAGGCGCCGCAGACCACCGCGACCGGCCCGTCGGCCTGCCGGTCGCAGCGCGGCCCGCAGCACCTGGCGCATGTACGCCTCGCGGCGCTGCTCGTGCTGCCTGCCGCCTGCGCGGCGCGGCCGGGGACGCCGCGCGCAGCTCGGCCATCGCCTCGGTCAGCGCGGCGAACGGGGACTGCCCGTCCAGCCGGGACTCGATCAGGTCGTCCCACCAGCGCTCCGGGTCGTCGTACCCGGCCGCGGCGGCCAGCACCGCCACCGGGTCCTGCTCACCGCCTCGCTCGCTCGCCCGGCTCGGCGTCATCGGCTGCGGCCCGCCGGCTCGTGCCGTCCGGCTCGGCGGTCGTCCGGCCGGCCGGCCCCGGCGTCCGGCCAGCCAGCACAGGCGGCGGGCAGGTCGCAGAACCGGACCGGCACCTGTGCCCGGCCGCCCAGTGCAGGGCCTGCCACTCCGGCGAGAACACCGCGTACGGCCAGAACGCCGACACCCGCGGCGCGTCCGGGCGTAGGCCAGCAGGGCCACCGGCGGGATCATGCCCGGGTCGGCGGCCAGCGCCAGCACCGGCGCCGCGTCCGCGGGCCCCTCGATCAGCACCATGACCGGCTGCAGCCGGTCCAGTTCGGCCAGCACCGAGCGGGCCGAACCCGGCCCGTGATGCCGGATGCCGAGCACCGCCACCCGGCCGACCCGGCTGCTCCCGGCCGGCGCTCGGCTGCCCGCCGCGGCTCAGGCGCGTCACCCGCTCACCTCGCGGCAGGCCCGGTAGAAGTCCGCCCAGCCCGGCCGCTCCCGGACCACGGCTTCCAGGTACTCGCCCCACACGCCGCGCGTCGGTGACCGGGTCCTTGATGACCGCGCCGACGATGCCGGCCGCCACGTCGGCCGGCCGGAGCACCCCGTCGCCGAAGTGCGCGGCCAGCGCGATGCCGTTGGTCACCACCGAGATCGCCTCGGCCGGCGACATGGTCCCGCTCGGGGACTTCAGCGTGGTCCGCCGGTCGGCGGTCATCCCCGGAGCGCAGCTCGCGGAACACCGTCACCACCCGGCGGATCTCCTCCACCGCGGACGGCACCTCGGGCAGTTCCAGCGCCCGGCCCAGTCGGCCCACCCGGCGGGCGACGATGTCCACCTCTTCGTCCTCGCTGGCCGGCAGCGGCAGCACCACCGTGTTGAACCGGCGGCGCAGCGCCGAGGACAGCTCGTTCACGCCCCGGTCCCGGTCGTTGGCCGTGGCGATGACCGAGAACCCCTTGGCCGCCTGCACCTCGATGCCCAGTTCCGGCACCGGCAGGGTCTTCTCGGACAGGATCGTGATCAGTGCGTCCTGCACGTCGGACGGGATCCGGGTGAGCTCCTCGACCCGGGCGATCCGGCCCTCGGCCATCGCGGTCATCACCGGCGACGGCACCATCGCGGCCCGGCTCGGCCCCTCGGCCAGCAGCCGCGCGTAGTTCCAGCCGTACCGGATCGCCTCCTCGGCGGTGCCCGAGGTGCCCTGCACCAGCAGGCCGAATCGCCGGAGACCGCCGCCGCGAGGTGCTCGGACACCCACGTCTTGGCCGTGCCGGGCAGGCCGAGCAGCAGCAGCGCCCGGTCGGTGGCCAGGGTGGCCACCGCCACTTCGATCAGCCGCCGCGGCCCGATGTACTTGGCCGTGATCTCGGTGCCGTCGGGCAGCGTGCCGCCCAGCAGGTAGGTCACCACGGCCTGCGGGGACAGCCGCCAGGACGGCGGCCGGGGCCGGTCATCGGCCTCGCGCAGCGCGGCCAGTTCGGCCGCGTAGATCTGTTCGGCGTGCGGGCGCAGCACGCGCGCTTGCCAGCGCGGTGAGTCGTGGTCAACGGATCTCCTCCAGGAAGGCGCGCCGCAGCGCGATCGTGCCGGCCATCCGGTGCAGCACCACTGGCCAGGGCGGGGGGCAGGAGCCCTGGTCAGGCCAGCCGGTTCAGCGCGGCGGCGTAGTCGAACCCACCGGTGGCGGGCAGGTTGCGGGCCGCCACGGTGGCCAGCGCCGGCTGCCGCGTCCCGGCCCAGGTCGACGTCGGCCCGCGATCGGGCGCCGCGGTAACCACGGTGCGCAGCATGGACACCACCACTTCGGCCAGCGACACCGGCCACGGCCCCGGGCAGGCGGCCAGTTCGGCCAGCGCGCCGGGGTGACCGCAGCGCGGGCAGCAGGGCCGCTACCCGGGCCGCCCGGGCCGCGGGCGGCAGCACCGCGACCAGTTGCTCGTCGGCCGGCCAGGCGGCCAGCGGCCGGTTGCTGGCCCGCAGCGTCTGCGGGTGCCGGGCGCCCGACGCCAGCAGCGCGGCGGCCCAGTCCGGGCTGGCCTGGCGGACCGCGGCCAGCCGCCAGCCCGCGTGCACGTGGCTGGCCAGCTCCCCGGATACCGGGAGGGCGACGATGCCGGCCGGGGCCAGCCCGAACCGCTCCGCCCACTGGCCGAGCGGAACCAGCGCGATCACCTGGGTGAGCTGCCACGCCGCGGCGCTGATCCCGGGTGGTGGCGGCCGGCCGGCCAGCCCGTCCCGGGCCGCGGCCGGGTCCGGGCCGCTGGGCAGGCTGGCCACCAGCGTGCGGTCCGGCGCGGCGCCCTCGAGCCGGAGCAGCGGCCAGGCCCGCGCCGTCGCCCGGCGGACGAAGGCCGAGCCGGGCAGCCGGGCCAGCAGCCGCAGCGCGGCCGCGCGGACCGCCCCCTTGCGGTCGTCCAGCGCCGTCTCCAGGAACTCCTCATCGGCCGCGGACAGCCCGCTGGCCAGCACCGGCAGCAGTTCGGCCCGGTCGTCCCCGGTTTCGCTGGCCCAGCCCGCCCGCAGCAGGTCCCGGGCCGCCGCCGGGTCGCTGTCGCGCAGCGCGGCCAGGTAGCCGATGCGCTCGGCCCGGCTGCCGGTCTGCCACACCTCCGGCCCGTCCGCCGGGTCCCGGCCGGGCCGGGCCGGCCGCCACCCGCTGCCAGTCGGCGCGGTACGCGGCCAGCCAGCGGCCCCGGTGGCCGAGCACACCGGCCACCGCGGGCCGCAGCCCGCGGTCCCGGCTGGCCGCGTCGAGCAGTGCGGGCAGCAGCGGGGCGGGCGCCCGGTAACCGGCCGCACCGGCCGCGGTCAGCAGGTCGGCCAGCAGCCCGGCATCCGCCTCCCGGGCCCGGCCGAGCAGCACGGCCGCCCGGGGCGGCAGCTGCGGCGCGTCGTCCGCTGCGGCCGGCCGGGGCAGCTGACTCCCGGCCCGGGCTGCCACCCGGCCCGCCGGGCCACGGTCAGCAGCGCCGCCGCGTCCAGCACGCTGCCGCGGGGTCGTCCCGGGCAGCACGCCCGCGTGCGCCGCGGCCGGCCCGGCCAGGCCGGTCACCGGCTCCGGGCGGCGGCCCACCCCGACGGTGGCCGCCGCGACCAGGTCGTCATAGCTCATCGCGCTCACAGCCGGACCGCCTGATCCTCGTGCCACACGGTCAGCGGGATCAGCCCGGCCGGAGTCCACTCGCCGGCCAGGCCCACCGGCTGGCCACCCGACACGGCCAGCAGCGGCCACCGCGACTCCTGCCCGAGCAGCGGCACCGCCAGCCCGGCGCGGTCGGCCAGCTGCCAGCCTGGTTCGCCGGGCACCGGCACCCCGGTGACCAGGGCCGGCCATTCGGTCAGCCACGGGTCCTGCGCCAGCCCGGCCGACCAGCCGCTCAGCAGCCCGGCCAGGTCGCCCGCGCCGGCCGGGCGCGGCCCGCCGCGGCCGGACTGCCGTGCCGGGTCCCGATGACCGCGCGCAGCGCCGGCTGCCCCGGGTAGAAGTGCAGGTCAGCGTGCAGCTCCAGGCCCGGCGATGAGAGCGGCCTCGAGGCCGCTGAAGGTCCCGGCCGGCGCGAACGACAGCAGCAGCGCGAACCGCCCGGTGTGCTGGCCGCGCAGCCAGACCCGGCGCGCCGGGATCTGGCCGTCCAGCACGTCGCGGACCGCGAGGACCTGCCACCGGTCGGTGACCGGCGGGGTGGCCAGCACGTCCTCCCGGCTGGTGGTGTACCCGACCCGGGACCGGACCACGGCGGCCAGCGGCGGCGGCAGCGCAGCGAGTTGCTGGTGCGCCCGGGCCAGCAGGTGCAGCAGCCCGTACTCGGCCAGCAGCCGGCCCGGCCAGCCGTCGCCCGGACATCGGTATCGCGGACAGCCGGCGCAGCGCGCTGGCCACCCCCGGCGCCTGGGCGTCCACCATCCGCGCGGCGATCGCTTCCGCGTGCCCGTACCCGGCCGCCCGGGCCGCCGTCAGCCCGGCCCGGACCTGGTCCCCGAGCCATACCTGCAGCTCGGCCAGGCCCGCGGCGACCCGTTCGGCCCGCTGCTCCGCCCGGCGCGCTGCGCGCGGCCGCGTCCTTCGGCTTCCCGCCCGTGCCGTTCCGCGCCCCGGCCCGGGCCTGCCGGCTGGCCTGCCACGCGGTGGCGTAGCCGGCCGCCTCGCCCTGCTCGGGCACCGTGCCGCCCGCCCAGGTCAGCAGCAGCGCGAGCGCGTGCTTGCAGGGGAACTTACGGGACGGGCAGGAGCACCGGTAGGCGGGGCCGCCCAGATCGACGACGGTCTGGTAGGGCTGCTTTCCGGACCCGGCGCACAGTCCCCACACCAGGTCGCCGGCCGTCCCCGCGTCACTCCAGCAGGCGGGCCTGGCCAGACCCGCTGCCGCCCGCTGCGAGGCGGCGTCCGGGGCGAGGGCCAGCACGTCGTTGGCAGTCCATCGCGCGGCCACACCGCGACGCTATCCGGCACCGCCGACAAACCCGGCCCGCACCCCGTAGCCTCGCTGCATGCCGATCGAGTGGCTGACCGCGTTCCTGGATTTCCCGCCGGCCACGTTCGGGCCAGCCAGCGCCTACTGGCAGGCCGTGACCGGGTACCAGCTATCCGCGCCGCGCGGCCCAGCCGCCGAGTTCGTCACCCTGCTGCCCGGCCAGGGCAGCGCGTTCCTCCGCATGCAGCGCACCGGCGGCGGCTCCCCGGGCTGCCATCTCGACGTGCACACCGCCGATGTGCGGGCGCTGACCGACCGGGCGCTCCGGCTCGGCGCCCAGCCCACCGACCAGGACCCGGTCCCCGGCCTGGCCGTGCTCCGCTCCCCCGGCGGCCTCCCCTTCTGCCTCACCAGCGAGGACGATTTTGCCGAACGCCCGTACCCCCGACTGTGGCCCGCAGGCCAGCGCAGCCTGCTGGATCAGGTGTGCATCGACGTACCCGCCAGCGCAGTGGCCAGCGAGACCGCGTTCTGGGCCGGGCTGACCGGATGGCAGTTGCGGGACAGTCCGTAGTCCGAGTTCGCCTCGCTGGTCCGTCCGGAGGGGATGCCGCTCCGCCTGCTGCTGCAGCGCCTCGGCGAGCCGTCCGGCCCGTGCCGCGCACACCCCGATCTGGCCTGCGACGACGTCCCGGCCGAAGTGCGCCGCCACCAGGCCCTCGGCGGCACCGTGCTGCGCGTCACCGGCGTCTTCACCACGCTGCTCGACCCGGCGGGCCTGCCCTACTGCGTCACCAGCCGCGACCCCGACACCGGCCTCCGCTAGAAAGCCCCAGCCGCGCAGCTTCAGGCAGCGACGGTGATCGCCATCAGCTGGGGCGCCCCTACCTCTTCAGGGACTGGCTCGCCATCCGCCTGGAGGCCCGCGATGTGCACCTGGATTGCTTCGGTGGCCCGCTCGCGGCACTCCTCAAGGGTGTCGCCACGCGTGAAAACCCCAGGCAGCGCCGGGACCGTCACGTAATAGCCGCCGCCCTCCTCGGGCTCGACCACGATCGTGTAAGTGCGCACCGTCCTACCGTAGGCATCGCCTCTGACTGGCGCCGTCCGTTGGGCTGATGATCAAACGTCTGGTGTCGTAGTAGCGACAGCAAACGTTTGATCACGTCGGTCGGGCCGCTTGGCTGTCAGGCGAACTGGGGGGTGGAGGGCGGGGACTGGGGTCGGCTGGCCGGGCACCCTTAGCGGTAGGTGCCGGCGTACTGCTGGCGGAGCTTGTACTTGAGCACCTTGCCGCCGACCGTCTCCGGCAGCGCGTCCACGAAGACGACCGCCTTCGGCGTTTCGAAGCCGGCCAGCCGCTCCCGGCAGAACGCGATCAGCTCCGCCCCCGTCCGCCGCGGCCCATCCGGGACGATCCGGGATGACCACGGCGGTGACGGCCTCGCCCCAGCGGTCGTGCGGCAGCCCGATGACGGCGGCCTTGCGCACCGCAGGGTGCTGGTGCAGCACCGCCTCGACCCGCAGGCTGGACACGTTCTCGCCGCCGGTCTTCACGATGTCCTTGTACCGGTCCACCATGATGCGCAGCCCGTCCGCGTCGTACACGCAGCTGTCCCCGGAGTGGAACCAGCCGTGCCGGAACGCGTGCTCGGTCGCGGGCAGGTCGCGGTAGTACCCGGCGGTGATGGCGGGCGACCGGTACACCGCCTCGCCGGGCACGCCGGGCTGGCCGTCCAGCATCGCGCCGGTCTCGTCCATCACGGTCGACTCCAGCAGCGGGTTCGGGATGCCGACGTAGTTGTGCTCGGGCGCGGTGCGCCGGTACAGGTCGGGCCACTTGTCCGGCCAGAACCGGTGGCACGAGATGGCCTCGGTCTGGCCGAAGATCTCCACCGCGGTGAAGTCGTCGCCGCACAGCCGCTTGAACGTGGCCAGCACCCCGGGCGGCAGCGCGGCCCAGCCGTAGACCAGCACCTTCAGGCTGCGCGGGTCGTAGGCCAGCCGGTCGCCGTCCAGCACCCGCGGCCAGCGCGCCGGCCATCGCCGGTGAGCCGCCCCATAGCGCGGTGACCGCCTCCCGGCTGATCGCGTCGGCCATCTGCACCGGATCCGGGCGGCGGCCGATGATCAGGGTGCCGCCGGACAGGAACGCCGGGAACGTGAACACCTGGTCGGCCACGTGATAGATGATCGGCAGGAACGTGGCCAGCCTGAGGTCGCCTTCCAGCCGGATGCCCCGGGTCAGGGTGAGCGCGAAGCTGTACGCGGCGAGATGGCTGGAGTGGTGCGACACCATCGCGCCCTTGGGCAGCGCGGTGGTGCCCGAGGTGAACAGGATCTGCCAGATGTCGTCGCCGTGGATCTCAGCCGACGGCTCGGTCACCGGCTGATCGGCCACGAACGAATCGAACGCACGCTGCCCGGGACCACGTCGCCGCCGATCGGGATCGTCACCCCCGGCAGCAGGCCCGCGTCGCGGAACGCCTTCTCGGCGGCGGGCCAGGCCTCCGCGTCGACCACCGCGAACGCGGGCTCGGTCAGCCCGATCAGATGACCGATCACGTCACCGGCCAGCGACGGGTTGACCGGCACGCAGACCAGCCCGGCCTTGGCGATCCCGATCTTGGTGAGGTAGGCCTCCACCGAGTTCTCGCAGACCAGCATGACCCGGTCACCCGCCCCGAGCCCGCGCGCGAGCAGCCCGTTAGCCACCTGGCAGGCCAGCTCGTCGGCCTGCCGGTAGCTCAGCCGGGCATACGACGGCGACGCGTACGCGCCGGCCCAGCCGACGATGGCCGCCTGGTCCGGGACACTCCACCGGAGCCGCTCCAGCACGTCGCCGACGCTGACCCGCTCCCACCGGTTCACCGCCCGGCGATGATTGAGGCTGGTGACATCAAGGGCCATAGTGATCCCTGCTTCCATCGCCGCATGTGAACAGCGGTTAACAGCCGTATGGTAGGCGCATCGGTCCAGCGAGCCAAGAGCGAGCCAAGGTGTTCCCGGCTTAGTGAATCGGGAGTAACCTGCGACCATGCCGGTGCTGACGTCCGCGGTCGACCCGGCCAGCCCGGCGTACCAGCGCAACCGCGAAGCCCAGCTGGCCGTGCTGGCCGAACTGGACGAGCAGCTGGCCGCGGCCCGGGCGGGCGGCGGGCCGCGGTACGCCGAGCGGCACCGGTCCCGCGGCCGGCTGCTGGTCCGCGAGCGCATCGAGCTGCTGCTGGACCGGGACAGCCCGTTCCTGGAGCTGTCCTCGCTGGCCGCGTGGGGCACCGAGTTCACCGTGGGCGCGAGCATCGTCACCGGGATCGGCGTGGTGTCCGGCGTGGAATGCGTGATCATCGGGCACGACCCGACCGTGCGCGGCGGCTCGATGAACCCGTACACGCTGCGCAAGAACCTGCGCGCGCTGGAGATCGCCCGGGTGAACCGGCTGCCGCTGATCAACCTGGTCGAGTCGGGCGGCGCCGACCTGCCCACCCAGTCCGACCTGTTCGTGCCGGCCGGGCAGATCTTCCACGACCTGACCGAGCTGTCCGCGCTGGGCATCCCGACCATCGCGCTGGTCTTCGGCAACTCCACCGCGGGCGGCGCCTACGTGCCCGGCATGTGCGACTACGCGGTGCTGGTGGACCAGCAGGCCAAGGTGTTCCTGGGCGGCCCGCCGCTGGTCAAGATGGCCACCGGCGAGGAGTCTGGCGACGAGGAGCTGGGCGGGGCCGAGATGCACTCCCGGGTGTCCGGCCTGTCCGACCACTTCGCCGCGGACGAGCTGGACTGCATCCGGATCGGGCGGCAGATCGTGGCCGAGCTGAACTGGCGCAAGCTCGGCCCCGGCCCGGCCGGGCCGGCCGACCCGCCGCAACACGACCCGGAGGACCTGCTCGGCATCGCGTCGGCCGACTTCCGGGTCCCGTTCGACCCGCGTGAGGTGCTGGCCCGGGTGGTGGACGGGTCCCGGTTCGGCGAGTACAAGCCGCTGTACGGGACCAGCCTGGTCACCGGCTGGGCCAGCGTGCACGGCTTCCGGGTCGGTGTGCTGGCCAACGCGCGCGGCGTGCTGTTCAGCGAAGAGGCCAAGAAGGCCACCGAGTTCATCCTGCTGGCCAACCAGACCGCCGTCCCGCTGATCTTCCTGCAGAACACCACCGGCTACATGGTCGGCCGCGACTACGAGCAGGGCGGCATCATCAAGGACGGCGCCAAGATGATCAACGCGGTGGCGAACAGCACGGTGCCGCATATCACGATCAACATCGGCGCCTCGTTCGGCGCCGGAAACTACGGCATGTCCGGCCGGGCGTACCAGCCCCGGTTCATGTTCGCCTGGCCGAACGCCAAGCTGGCCGTGATGGGAGCGCAACAGCTGGCCGGGGTGCTGTCCATCGTCGGCCGGCAGGCGGCGCAGGCCTCCGGGCGGCCGTTCGACGAGGACGCGGACAACCAGCGGCGGCAGGCCATCGAGGAGCAGATCGAGCGGGAGTCGCACAGCTTCTTCGTCACCGCCCGGCTGTACGACGACGGGATCATCGACCCGCGGGACACCCGGACCGTACTCGGCATCGCGCTGTCCGCCGCGCACTCCAGCACCGTCGAAGGCCGCCGCGGCTTCGGCGTGTTCCGGATGTGACCGCATGCCGGCCATCAGCAAGCTGCTCATCGCCAACCGGGGCGAGATCGCCGCCCGGGTGATCCGCACCGCCGGAGCCATGGACATCGGCACCGTGGCCGTGTTCTCCGACCCGGACGCGGACGCGCCCTACGTCACCGCCGCCGACGAGGCGGTCGCACTGCCCGGCAGCGCCCCGGCCGACACGTACCTGAACAGCGAAGCCCTGATCGCGGCGGCCCAGCGCACCGGCGCGGACGCCGTCCATCCCGGTTACGGCTTCCTGTCCGAAAACGCCGCGTTCGCCCAGGCCTGCGTGGACGCCGGGCTGATCTTCGTCGGCCCACCGCCGCAGGCCATCGAGGCCATGGGTTCCAAGATCGCGGCCAAGGAGCTGATGGCGGCCGCGGGCGTGCCGGTCCTGCCGTCCATCACGATATCAAATCCTCACCCCCCTTCTTCTTTTTTTATTTCTACTCCATCACGATCGAAGATAGCGACCAGCCGGACCCGGACGAGCCGCCGGAAATCCGAAGCGACCAGCCCCCGGACGAGCGCGGAAATCAAGAGGATCGGCTTCCCGCTGCTGGTCAAGGCGGCGTTCGGCGGCGGCGGCCGGGGCATGCGGGTGGTCCGCAGCGAAACGGAGCTGTCAACGGCGCTGGCCGGGGCGCGCCGCGAAGCCCCAGCGGCGTTCGGCGACGGCACCGTGTTCCTGGAGCGTTACCTGGACGCCCCCCGGCACATCGAGGTGCAGATCTTCGGCGACACGCACGGCACCCTGGTGCACCTGTTCGAGCGGGAATGCTCGATCCAGCGCCGCTACCAGAAGATCATCGAGGAGGCCCCGTCGCCGGCCGTGGACGAAGCGCTGCGCCAGGAACTCGGCGAGGCGGCCATCGCCGCGGGCAAGGCCATCGGCTACACCGGTGCGGGCACCGTCGAGTTCGTCCTGGACGCGGCGGGCAAGTTCTACTTCCTCGAGGTCAACACCAGACTGCAGGTCGAGCACCCGGTCACCGAACTGGTCACCGGCCTGGACCTGGTCGCGCTGCAGCTCCAGATGGCCGAGGGCCAGCCGCTGCCCGCCGAGGTCCGGCTGGCCACGCTGACCGGCCACGCCATCGAGGCCCGGCTGTACGCCGAGGACGTGGCGGCCGGCTTCCTGCCCGCCACCGGCACGCTGCGCGCGTTCGACCTGCCCCAGCTGCCCGGCATCCGGGTGGACGCCGGGGTGACCGCGGGCTCACAAGTTGGGCTGCACTACGACGCGATGCTGGCCAAGGTGATCGCGCACGGCCCGACCCGGGACGCAGCCCGGCGCCGGCTGGCCCGCGCACTGGCCGAGGCCCGGCTGCACGGCGTGACCAGCAACCGGGACCTGCTGGTCGGCATCCTCCGCGAGGAGGAATTCACGGCCGGCCAGATCGACACCGGCTACCTGACCCGGCATGACCCGGAAGACCTGGCCCGCTCCTGGCGCGACGACACCGCACCGCGGCTGCATGCGCTGGCCGCGGCGCTGGCCGGCCAGGCGGGCCGCCGGGCCAGCGCCCCGTACTGCGCGGCATCCCGTCCGGCTGGCGCAATGTGCCGAGCGGGCCGCAGCGGGTCCGGTTCAGCTGCGAAGGCACCGAGATCGCGGTCGCGTATCAGTTCCGCGGCCCGGACGTGGTGGGAGAGGTGGACGGCGTAGCGGTGCACGGCCTGCTTGTCCGCCAGGCCACCCCCGGCCGGGTAGTGGCGGACATCGACGGGATCCGCCGCGAATTCACCGTCCAGCAGGACGGCGACACCTGGGACGTGGACAGCTCCCTGGGCAGCAGCCAGCTCACCGAGCTGCCCCGGTTCCCCGACCCCCAGTCCCGGGCCGCCCCCGGCTCGCTGCTGGCCCCGATGCCCGGCACCGTGGTCAGGCTGGAGGTCGCGCCGGGCACCCAGGTCAAGGCGGGTACCCCGATCGTGGTGCTGGAGGCGATGAAGATGGAGCACAGCGTGTCCGCGCCGCACGACGGGGTGGTGACCGATATCGAGGTGACCGGCGGCCAGCAGGTGGACGTGGGCACCGTGCTGGCCGTGGTGGACATCCTGGCGGCGGACCATGACTGAACAGCCGGTCCGGTACGAGCGGCGCGGCCCGGCCGGGTGGCTGACCATCAACCGCCCAGAGGCGCGCAACGCGCTGAACAAGGCGGTCCGCGACGGCCTGTGGGACGGCATCCGCCGGTTCAACGCCGACGACGACGCCAAGGTCCTGGTCCTGACCGGCGCCGGGGACAAGGCGTTCTGCGCGGGCGGCGATCTCAAGGAGATGGCCAGCGACGCGCTGGAGATCCCGCCGCCGGACTTCCTGCCCCAGTTCGGCCGCAACATCGACGTGCCCAAACCCACCATCGCCGCGGTCAACGGGGTGGCCTACGCGGGCGGGTTCGCGCTGGCCCAGCAGTGCGACCTGTGCCTGGCCGCCGAGCACGCCAGGTTCGCCATCACCGAGGTCAAGGTGGGCCGGGGCGCGCCGTGGGCCGCACCGCTGCCCTGGCTGATCCCGCCCCGGGTGGCCATGCAGATCCTGCTCACCGGCGACCCGGTCACCGCCCAGCGGGCGCACGAGATCGGCCTGGTCAACGACGTCGTCCCGGCCGCCAAACTAGCCCAGGCGGCGCAACGCCTGGCCGAGCGGATCGCGGCCAACGCGCCGCTGTCCGTGCTGGCCGCCAAGCGCACCGTCCGGCTGGTGGCCGACCAGCCACTCAACACAGCGTTCGAGGAAGCCGACCAGATCTGGGCCCCGGTATACCGCAGCGAGGATGCGCAGGAAGGCCCGGCTGCGTTCCGGGACAAGCGCCCGCCCGCCTGGAAGGGGCGCTGACGGTGCCCGCCGACCTGGCCGGGCTGCTGGCCGACCTGGCCGCGGAGACCGCGGTGCTGGACAGCCTGGTGGCCAGGCTGGACGAGAGCCGCTGGCGGGCGCCCACCCCGGCATCCGGCTGGTCCATCCACGACCAGGTCACCCACCTGGCCTACTTCGACGAGACCGCCGCGCAGGCCGCGGCCGACCCGGACGGCTTCCGGGCCCGGGCGGCCGAGCTGATGCTGCTCGGCGACACGTTCCCGGACGAGATCGCCCGCCGCCACGCCGCGCTGCCGCCGGCCGGCGCGCTGGCCTGGTTCCGCCGCGCCCGGGCCGGCTACCTGGCCACGTTCCGCGGCCTGGACCCACGGCAGCGGCTGCCCTGGTACGGCCCGGACATGAGCGCGGCCAGCTCGGTCACCGCACGGCTGATGGAAACCTGGGCGCATGGCCAGGACATCGCCGACACGCTCGGCGTGTGGCGCCCACCGTCCGCGCGGCTGCGGCACGTGGCGCACCTCGGCGTCAGCACCTTCTACTTCACTTTCCAGCTGAACGCCCGTGCCGTGCCGGTCACACCGGTCCGGGTCGAGCTGACCGGGCTGGATGGAGAAAAGTGGACCTGGGGCCCGGCCGACGCCGCCGACCGGGTCACCGGCCCGGCGCTGGACTTCTGCCTGGCCGTGACCCAGCGCCGCCACCTGGATGATCTTGCCCTCGAAGTGACCGGGCCGGTCGCGGCGGAATGGATGTCGATCGCCCAGGCGTTCGCCGGGCCGCCGGGCCAGGGGCGTAAGCCGGGCATGCGGGTGCCCGGGGGCATCCCGTGAAGCCGCCGGTCCGGATCGGCAACTGCTCCGGGTTCTACGGGGACCGGATCGAGGCCGCCCGGGAGATGGTGGACGGCGGCCCGATCGACGTGCTGACCGGCGACTACCTGGCCGAGCTGACCATGCTCATCCTGTGGAAGGCCCGGCAGAAGGACCCGGACGCGGGCTACGCGCGGACGTTCCTGACCCAGCTGGAGCAGGTGCTCGGCAGCTGCCTGGACCGCGGCATCAAGATCGTCTCTAACGCGGGCGGGCTGAACCCGGCCGGCCTGGCCAGCAGGATTGGCGGGCTGGCCGCCCGGCTCGGCCTGGCCCCGCGGATCGCCTGGGTCGAGGGTGACGATCTGTCCGGCCGGATGGACAGCCTGCTCGCGGCCGGGCACCCGCTGGCCAACACGGACACCGGCCAGCCGCTGGCCGACGCGCCGGCCAAGCCGGTCACGGCCAACGCCTACCTGGGCGGCTGGGGCATCACCGCGGCGCTGGCCGCCGGGGCGGACATCGTGGTCTGCCCCCGGGTCACCGACGCGTCGCTGGTCACCGGGCCGGCCGCGTGGTGGCACGGCTGGGCCCGGGACGACTACGACCGGCTGGCCGGCGCGCTGGTGGCCGGGCACGTGATCGAGTGCGGCCCGCAGGCCACCGGCGGGAACTACTCCTGGCTGGACGAGATCACCGACCGGCGCTACCCGGGCTTCCCGGTCGCCGAGGTGGCCGCCGACGGCAGCGCGGTGATCACCAAGCACCCGGGCACCGGCGGGCTGGTCTCGCCGGGCACGGTCACCGCGCAATTGCTGTACGAGATCGCCGAGCCGGCCTACCGCAACCCCGACGTGATCGCGCACTTCGACACCGTGCACTTGGCCCAGGACGGGCCGGACCGGGTGGCCATCACCGGCACCCGGGGCAGCCCGCCGCCACCTGACCTCAAGGTGGCCATTAACTACCTGGGCGGCTACCGGAACACGATGACGCTGGTGCTGACCGGGCTGGATATCGAGGAGAAGGCAGCCTGGGCCGAGCAGGAACTGTTCGGCATCCTGGGCGGCAAAGACAGCTTCGCCCAGGTGGACGTGCGGCTGCTCCGCTTCGACCGGCCGGACGCGCTGAGCAACGAGCAGGCCACCGCGCACCTGCGGATCACGGTCAAGGACCCGGACCCGCGCAAGGTGGGCCGCCGGTTCGCCAACGCGACCATGGAACTCGCGCTGGGCGGCTACGCCGGCTTCCACACCACCACCCCGCCGACCCCGGAGAGCGCGTACGGCGTGTACTGGCCCGCGCTGATCCCGGCCACCGAGGTCGAGCACGCGGTGCTCCTCCCGGACGGAACGCGCCAGCTCATCCCGCCCACGGCGGCTAACTCGACATATGTCGGCTACGAGAACTCTGCATATGTCGGCTACCGCCCCGGCGGCCCGACCATCCGGGCCCCGCTCGGGCTGGTCGCGGCGGCCCGGTCCGGGGACAAGGGCGGCAACGCGAACGTGGGCGTGTGGACCCGGGACCCGGCCGCGTTCGGCTGGCTGCGGGAGTACCTGACCGCGGACCGGGTGCGCGAACTCATCCCGGAGGCGGCCGGCCTGCCAGTACATCGCTACGAGCTGCCCAACCTGAGCGCGCTGAACTTCGTCCTGATAGGCCTGCTCGGCGAGGGGGTGGCCGCGTCGGCCCGGCCCGACCCGCAAGCCAAGGGGCTCGGCGAATACCTGCGCAGCCGATATGTCAACATTCCGGCCAGCCTGCTGGATACGTCATGACGGAGACGGCGCGCACCCGGGACCCGGCGCGCAAGGAACGCATCCTGGCCGCCGCCGCCGACCTGGTGGCCAGCAGCGGCTATCACGCGGTGTCCATGGCCGACATCGGCGCCGCCGCAGGGATCACCGGGTCCGGCATCTACCGGCACTTCGCCAGCAAGTCAGCACTGCTGGTGGCGCTGTTCGACCAGGCCATCGACGGACTGCTGCGCGACGAGCGGCAGATCGTGCAGGAGGCACGCGACCTGCACCGGGCGTTGCTGCTACTGGTGCGCGACCAGGTCAACTTCGTCATCGCCGACCGTGAGCTGGCCATCGTCTACCACAACGAGATCAACAACCTGCCGACCGCGGACCGCCGCCGGCTGCGCCGCAAGCAGCGTCTCTACCTGGAGGAATGGGTGCACCTGGTGGATGAGCTGCACGCCGGGCTGACCGACAGCGATGCGCGGGCGCTGGTGCACGCGGCGATCGGCGCCATCCAGTCGGCGCTGTTCCACTCCAGCGGGCTACCCGATGAGCGGCTGCGCGAGCTGCTCACCGGCTCCGCGGTGGCCATCCTGGGCAGCGCCGAGCTCACTGCTCCCACTGCCGGAACACGGTGAGCAGCACGGCATTCACGATCACCACAGCGCCGAAGATGATGGCCAGGATGACCGCGCCCGCCGCGGCCAGGCCGCCGGCGGACTAATGATCTTCCGGGGGTTAGGGCCGGCATAACAGTACGGCTAACGGCCCGGCAATTCTACGAAGCTCCATGACAATGGCAGCGTAATGGCGCAGGATGGATCGCCTACGGGTAGCGTCCGGCCGGCAGTGGCGGGTCTCGGCGGATCGATCCAGGAGTGACCAGATGGGCGTATCCAGCTCGGCGGGTCCGCAGCAGCCGCGCCCCGCGCGCCGGTCGATCCGGTTCACCTTCATCGCTACCGTCGCGCTGCCGGTCGCCTGCCTGGTCGCGCTGTGGGCGCTGGCCGTGGTGTTCGGCACCGGCCTGGACGACCACCTGTCCACCATGAGCCACGCGCAGGTGGCGGAGATGATCCTGCTCGGCGGCGGCGGCCTGGTCGTCATCGTCGGCGCGGTGGTGCTGATGGGCACGTTCACCCGGCAGCTTTCCCGGGACCTGGCCGACCTGGCCGAGACCGCCCGGCGGCTGGCCGACGAGCAACTGCCGCGGGCCATTCAGCGGCTGCGGGACGGCCAGGACGCCGGGCTGGCCGAGGAGGGCCCGCACTGGCCGCGCACCCGCAGCGTCGAGATCGAGCAGGCCGCCGCGGCCATCGGCCGGCTGCAGCGGACCACGATCTCGGCCGCCACCGGTGAGTCCGGGCTGCGCATCGGCCTGCGCCAGGTCTTCGTCAGCCTGGCCCGGCGGAACCAGTCGCTGCTGCAGCGGCAGCTGCGGCTGATCGACTCGCTGGAGCAGAAGGCGTCCGACCCGGCCGCCCTGGCCGACCTGTTCTCGCTGGACCATCTGACCACCCGGATGCGGCGGCACGCGGAGAGCCTGGCCATTCTGTCCGGGGCCGCGCCCGGCCGGTCCTGGACGGAGCCGGTGCCGGTGATCGACGTCATCCGCGGCGCCATGGCCGAAGTCGAGGACTACCGGCGGGTGAGCGTGCTCACCAAGGCCGAGGAGGCGGTAGCCGCCCCGGCCGTCGCGGACATGATCCACCTGCTGGCCGAGCTGATCGAGAACGCGACGATGTTCTCGCCATCCGGCACCCGGGTCGAGGTCCGCGCCGAGCGGGTGGCCAACGGCTTCGCCATCGAGATCGACGACCGTGGCCTGGGCATCGAGCCGGCCCAGCTGGACGAGCTCAACCAGCAACTGGCCGACCCGCCCGACTTCGACCTGGCCAACGCGGACCGGCTGGGCCTGTTCGTCGGGGCCAAGCTGGCCTCCCGGCATGGGGTCCGGGTCGCGCTGCGCCCGTCGCCCTACGGCGGTACCACCGCGATCGTGCTGATGCCCAGCAGCATCGTGTCCGCCACGACCCGGGTGGCCGGCGCGCTGGCCGATACCGCCGAGCCGCTGCCCGGGCGGCACGGCGCGCTGGACCTCGGGTCGGCCAGCGGCTCGGTGCTGGCCGCCCGGCGGGCCGCAGTAGCCGCCGCGCCCGCCGCTGCGGCCATTCCGGCCAGCATCGCCAGCACCGCCAGCGCCCCGGCCAGCCTGGATGGCGTGCGGACCGACGGCACCCGGACCGACGGCACGCCTCGGCTGCCGCAGCGCACCCGGCAGGCCAGCCTGTCCCCGCACCTGCGGGACAGCGCGGAACCGGCGGCCGAGGAACCGGCGGCCGAGTCGGCCGACGACCGCAGCCCGGAGCAGGCCCGGGCGCTGGCTTCCTCGCTGCAGACCGGCTGGCGGCGCGGCCGCCAGGATGACCCAGCCAACGCGGCGTTCCCTCCCAGCCCGCGGCAAGACCCGACGGCGGCCAGCCGCGAGGAGGCGTAATGTCCGAGCACCCCGCGGGCGACCCGGGGCCCGGCCTGGGCTGGCTGCTCGACGACCTCGCCTCCCGGGTGAGCCACTTCCAGCAGGCCGTGATCCTGTCCAAGGATGGGCTGGTCATCGCGAATTCGGTGGGCCTGCCCCGGGACGACGCGGAACGGATGTCCGCTCTCGCGGCCGGGGTGCAGAGCCTGGGCACTGGCGCCGGGCAGCACTTTGGGGTGGGTGCGGTGCGGCAGACCATCATCGAACTGGAGCAGGCGCTGCTGTTCGTCACCTCGGCCGGCCACGGCAGCTGCCTGGCCGTGCTGTGCCCGGCCGATGCCGACGCCGGCCTGATCGCCTACGAAATGGCCCTGCTGGTCAAACGGGCCGGCCCGCACCTGGAGGCGCGACCCAGGTTCCCAGCCGCGAAGATACCGGTGGAGTAACCCGCGATGGGCGCGGAAAGCAAGTGGGTCAACCGGAACGCGGGCCCCGTCGTACGCCCCTACGCGGTGACCGGAGGCCGGACCGAGCCGGCCGAAGGCGAGGTGCTGGACCTGATCACGATCATCGTGGATGCTGGCCGGGGCAGCGTGGACGCCGACCCGATCGACTTCAGCCCGGAGCACCGCCGGATCGTGACCTTGTGCCGCCGCCCGGCTACGGTAGCGGATGTGGCATCCGACACCGCGCTGCCGCTTGGCGTGGTCCGGGTGCTGCTCGCCGATCTCATCCAGTCCGGGCGGATCAAGGTGCTGCCGCAGCGGCAGGCCGGCCAGCAGCCGAGCACCGATCTGCTCAGGGAGGTACTGCATGGACTCCGCGCCCTCTGAGCCCGCGGACAGCAGCCTCGCCGTCTTCAAGATCATAGTGGCCGGGGGCTTCGGTGCTGGGAAGACCACGCTGGTCGGCTCGATCAGCGAGGTCCGGCCGCTGCGCACCGAAGAGAACCTGACCAGCGCGGGCGTCGGGTACGACAACCTGAGCGGCGTCGAGGCCAAGACGACCACGACCGTCGCGATGGACTTTGGCCGGATCACGCTGAACCAGGCCCGGGTGCTCTACCTGTTCGGCACGCCCGGCCAGGAGCGCTTCTGGTTCATGTGGGAGGACCTGTGCTTCGGCGCGCTGGGCGCGGTGGTGCTGGCCGACACCCGGCGGCTGGCCGACTGCTTCGCATCGGTGGACTACTTCGAGAAGCACGGGCTGCCGTTCGTCGTCGCCATCAATTGCTTCGATGGCGCGGCCCGCTACGATCTTGGTGAGGTGCGTGCCGCCCTCGACCTTGATCCGCGGGTGCCGGCCGTGCTCTGTGATGCCCGGATGATGGATTCGGTCAAACAAGTCCTGATCACCCTGCTAGAACATGTGCTGGCGAGCAGAACCGGAAATGGCTCCGGGCCGCAGCAGGCTCCAGCAACGTCTCAGGTATCAGCACCGCAGATTTAGGTGATGTCGGGTGATCAGCCAGATGCCGGCCGGTGGGCCGGCGGAGTGGCCGGATGGGCAGCCGGCCCAGCCGGTCCGGTCGGGCGCCGTGCCGCCGCTGGCCGACGGGTTCAGCTCGCGTCCGGAGACATCACCCAGCCTGAGCACGGTCCTCGCGCCCGGAGGCACCGTGGCGCTGGTGCCGGCCCGGGCGGCGACGGCCGGGGTCCGGGACTGGCTGGGCGCGTGCGGCAAGACCCAGCTCGCGGTGTACGCCGCGGAGTCACTGTGGCAGTCCGGTGAGGTGACCCTGCTGGTCTGGGTGGTGGCCAGCAACCGGGCCTCGGTGCTGACCAGCTACGCGCAGGCCGCGGTGAACGTTCTGGGCAGCGACGCCGCGGGCGACGCCGACGCGATCGCGGCCCGGTTCGTCAACTGGCTGGCCACCACCAGCCAGCCCTGGCTGGTGGTACTCGACGACCTGACTACCGCGGCCGACCTGGCCGGGCTGTGGCCGGCCGGCCCGGCGGGCCGGGTGCTGATCACCGCGGCCAGCCCGGCGGTGCTGCCCGCCGAGGCGCAGGCCCGGGTCGTTCCGGTCGGCCCGCTCAGCCCCCGGGAGGCGCTCAGCTACCTGATGGGCCGGCTCACCGCCGACACCGACCAGCGGCTGGGCGCCATCGACCTGGTCGCCGACCTGAGCAGCGAACCGCTGGCGCTGGCCCAGGCCAGCGGCGTGATCGCCAGTTCGGCGCTGTCCTGCCGGGACTACCGCGGCTACTTCGTGGACCGGCGGGCCCAGCTCACCGAGGTGCCCGGGGCCAAGCCGCCGGCTGCGGCGGTCACCTGGCGGTTCTCCGTCGAGCAGGCCGACCGGCTGGCTCCGGGCGGGACCGTCCAGCCGCTGCTCGCGCTGGCCGCGCTGCTCGACGGGCACAGCATCCCGGCCACCGTGTTCAGCGCGCAGCCCGCCGCCGACTACCTGTCCGGCTCCGGCGCGGGCGGTGCTGGCCCGGCTGGCCTGGCCGAGCGGATCCGCGACGCGCTGCTCGTCCTGGAGCGGACCGGGCTGGTGGACATCGACCCGTCGGCCAGCCCGCCGATGGTCCGGATGAGCACGGTGATCCAGGATGCGGTGCAGGCCGCGACGCCAGCCCCGATGCGGGACCGGGCCATCCGGGTGGCCGCCGACGCGTTGCTGGCCGCCTGGCCCCGGGACGAGCAGGATCCGTGGCTGGCCGATAGCCTGCGCTGCTGCGCGGCCAGCCTGCAGCAGGCCGGCGGCAAGCTGCTGCTGGCCAGCGGCTGCCACCCGCTGCTGCTGCGGGTCGGGCAGAGCCTGGACACGGCCCGGCTCAGCGGCCCGGCCGTGGCCTACTGGCAGGCGCTGGCCACCTCGTGCGAGACCGCGCTGGGTCCCGGGCACCCGGATTCGCAGGCCGTTAACGAGCGGCTGGCCGAGGCGTACCTGGCGGCCGGCCGGCCCGGCGAAGCCGTGTCCTGGTTCGAGCGGGTACTGGCCAACCGGGTGCAGGCACTCGGCCCGGACCACCCGGGCACCGCCGCGGCCCGCCGTGACATGGGCCATGCCCTGATGGCGGCGAGCCAATTCAGCGAGGCGATCACCGTGCTGGGCGGCACCGTCACCGAGTATCAGCGGCTGCGCGGCCCGGATCACCCGGACACGCTGGCCGCGCGGGACGAGCTGGCCGCCGCGTACCGGGCCGCGGGCCAGTTCGGCGACGCGATCCCGCTGCAGGCGCGCACGCTGTCCGACCGGGAGCGGATCCAGGGCGCCCGGCACCCGGAGACGCTGACCACCCGGCAGCAGCTGGCCGACACCTACCTGGCCGACGGCCGGGTGAAGGACGCGATCTCGCACTACAAGCGGGTGCTGGCGGACCGGGAACGGGTCCTCGGCCCGGACCACCTGGACACCGTGGCCGCCCGCGGTAACCTCGGCGCGGCCTACCACGCGGCCGGCCGGATGGCCTCTGCCCTGCAGCTCTACGAACAGACCGTGGCCGGTTACGACCACGCGCTCGGCCCCGATCACCCGGACACGCTGGCCCGCTGCCTGAGCCTGGCCACCGCGTACTACACGGTCGGCCGGCTGACCGACGCGCAGAGCCTGCTCCGCGAGACACTGGCCCGGTGTGAGCGGGTGCTGCCGCCCGGCGACCGGCTGACCCAGGTGGTCCGGGAGAGCCTGACCAACGTGGCCGGGGCCAGCGGCCAGCCTGGCTAGTCCGGCTGGCCCGTGGTGCCGGCTAAACCCGTAGTGCCGGCTGATCCAGTGGTGTCGGCTAACCGGGCCCGGCCGAGCAGGTACCGCGCCGTGCCGACGCCGTTCTCACCGATCAGCTCGCCGTCCGGCGCATGGTGCACGCCCCGGTCCTCGGACACGTGCACGATCTGCCAGCCATCCTCGGCCAGCCGGTCCAGGCAGCCGAGCACCTCGCGGACCGGGTAGCCGAACTCGGCTACCGGCAGCCCGATGTCCACTGGCATCCGCTCCCCGGCCTGGTACAGCCAGCCTGCCCAGGTGCGCAGCTCGGTGATCTGCACCATCTCCCGCCAGTCGGCGAACTGGGCGGGCGCCGTGGGCTGCGGGAACCGGGCCTCGAATTCCTCGGTGATGTAGTCGTGCGCGGCCACCGGGTTAACCACGCCGTCGGTGCCGTCCGGGAACGTGATCCGGGCCACCTCCACCCGGGGGCCGCCGTCGTGCAGCCGTTCGTGGCCCACCTGCATCTTGGTGGCCGCCTGCCAGTCGGCCAGCTGCTGGTTCCAGCTCGCGCTGCTCTGGCTGAAGACAGCGGCTGCCCGGACGTGCTCGTCCCACCACTGCCGGGCCGCCTCGTCGCCGGTGTCCTTGGCCACCACCAGCGGCGGCTGTCCGGGGATCTGCACGATGTCGAAGACGGTCCGGGTGATGACGAGCATCGCGTGTTGGGCCAGCACGCTAGGGCGCCTGGTCCGCGGCCGGGGCGAGCACCATGTCGAAGGTGACCCGGCTCCACGGTTCGTCCAGCACCCGGCCCTCCGGGGCGGGGCCGGGCGGGTGCTCGGTGAACTCGACGATCAGGCTCTCCTTCACGCCGAACACGGCGTCCCGGTCCAGGTACGGGTCGCCGGCCACGAAGATGTGCGTGACCAGCGGGCGGTAGCCGGGCACATCCACCTTGAAGTGCAGGTGGGCGGGCCGCATCGGCCCGCGGCCCGCCGCCTTGAGCAGGTCGCCCACTGGCCCGTCATCCGGGATCGGGTACGGCGCCGGGAGCACCGACCAGAACCGGTACCCGCCGTCGGGGGCGGTGCGCAGCCAGCCCCGGGCGGCCGTCCGGCCGTCGGGGTACTGCACGTCGTAGAAGCCGTCCTCGTCGGACTGCCACACGTCGATCCGGGCGCCGGCGATCGGGTTCCCGGCCGTGTCGGTCACCGTGCCGGACACGTAGCAGGGCTGGCCTTGCGCGCCGTTCCCGATGTCGCCGCCCAGCAGGGTTTCCGGCGCGCCGGCCACGAAGAACGGGCCGACCACGGTGGACTCGGTGGCCCCAGCCGCCGCGGGCGCGTTGATCCCGATGGTCAGCATGGACATGCCGAGCACGTCGGACAGCAGAATGAACTCCTGCCGCCGGTCGTCAGTGATGTGCCCGGCCCGGGTCAGGAAGTCGATGCCGAACTGCCACTCGTCCTGGGTCAGCCGGATCTCCCGGGCGAAACTGTGCAGGTTCCGGACCAGGCTCTGCGCGACCTCGCGGTACCGCGGCGGTGCCGCGCCCGCGAAGCTGGCCAGCACCTCCGCGGTGACCGCTTCCTCCCGGGCGGCCTGCACGGCGGCGTCGTCGGGCACGCGCCCGGCCACGCTGGCCACCGGCGCACCCGCCCAGGCGGCGTGCAGCAGCGTGCGCAGCTCGGCCGCCCCGGCCGGCACCGGGTTGTCCGCGGGCACGGCCGGCTCGATGAGCCGGGCCGCCTCGTCGATCTGGTCCTCGCGCAACCCGATGTCACGCAGCCCGGCGGGCAGGCCCAGCCGGGCGGCGAGCGCCTGCACCGCGGCCGCCGGGCCCGCCGGATCCAGCCCGGACTCGTCCAGGGCCTGGCTGATCCGGGCGGCGGCGCCCGGCGCGCCGGGCAGGTTGAGCGCCAGCACATACGGCAGCACGATCGCGTGCGTCTGCGCGTGCGGCAGCCCGTAGCGGCCGCCCAGCACGTGGCAGATCTTGTGGTGCAGCCCGGCGCCGGCCACACCGAACGCGGTGCCGGCCAGGTAAGCCCCGTACAGCAGGTCGCCGCGCGCGGCCAGGTCGGCGCCGTCCTTGACGGCCAGCGGCAGCGCGCGGGCCAGCGCCCGCAGGCCCTCGGCGGCGGCCAGCGCGGTGACCGGGTTGCGGCCAGGTGCCCAGAACGCCTCGGCGCAGTGCGCCAGCGCGTTCAGCCCGCTGGCCGCGGTCAGCCCGGCGGGCAGGGAGACGGTCAGGTCCGGGTCATAGACCACCACCCGGGGCAGCACCCGCGGGTCGGTCCCGGTGGTCTTCCGGTCGCCCTCGGTCAGCCCCCAGACCGGGGTCACCTCGGACCCGGCGTAGGTGGTCGGGATGGCGATCACCGGCAGGCCGGTGGTCAGCGCGACCGCTTTGGCCGTCCCGGTGGCCGACCCGCCGCCGATGCTGAGCAGCGCGTCGGCGCCGGTCCCGGCCGCCTGCTGCCGGGCCGCCTCGGCCACCTCGGCGGGCACGTGCTCGCGGACTCCGGTGCACTCGCCGGCCACCCGGCCGCCGAGCGGCGCGGCCAGTTCGCGGGCCAGCGCCGCCGCGCGGGGGGTGGTTATCAGCAGCAGGCGGGACGCGCCGAGCGGCTGACCTCATCAGCCAGCCGGGCCCGGGCCGTGCCGGGGCCGAACACCACCCGGCCGGGCGGCGCGTCATAGGTGAAGGGCTGCACTAGTTAGGGATCTGCGGTACTGGGGCCGCGGATCCGGCTAGGAGCGCACCCGGCGGCGGCGCCGCACGCCACCGGTGAGGCGCAGGGCGGCGACCACGATCACCGCGATCAGCGCGACGTAGAACAGGAAATGCAGCGCGGAGATCGCGAACGAGATGAGCATGATCACGGCGAAGATGCCGAGCAGGAAGAGCAGGATTTTTCCCATGCCCCCACGATATGCGAGCGGAGCCGGGCCGGCATGGGCTGAGGCCGGCGAATCTTGCCCGGCGCAACCTGCCGTCCCCCGGCACCGCCCCGCACTGCATAGCTGTTACTTCGGTGCACACCTGACTACTGCGATGTTGCAGCCACGAGTCGAGATTCCCCCGGGGGAAGGTGTTGGCGGCGCCGGGGCCCGCGTCTCTCCTTGGTGACCGGGCCGCGAGCAGCCCGGCTGAGCCCAAGGAGAGCGTCATGTACCTGCAACCGCTGCTGGCCCGGGTCCTGCTCGCGACGGTGTCCATCCTGCTGCTGCTGGCCGGGGTCGCGGCGGTGCACATGACCGGCCGCCTGGCCCGTGGGCGGCGCAGGGGCCCGCCCGCGGGC
>CAVWWE010000028.1:0-12772 GCA_963758575.1 uncultured Actinomycetes bacterium | reverse complement strand
ATGCCGAAGCACTCGGCGAGGCAGAAACCGGGCTGGAAACCGAGGTGGAAGCGGACGCGGAAACCGACGCTGAGCTGCCCGAAACCGGCATTGCACAGCCAGCGGGTGAGGCGGAGACCGAACCGGGTAGCTAAGGTCACGGTGCGGTGACGGGAGGGGCATCACCGCCATTCGGAGATAACCTCGTAGGAAAGCTGCTCGAGGAGGACGGGGTGGATCAACGCGCGGAACCGCCGTCGTGGCTGCCTGAAGGGGTAGAGCCGAAGACGGGCGCGGGTGCTGACGTGCGCAGCCCCGATGGTGATCAGGCGGGCGAGGCAGCGTCCAGTGGTACCACTGAGTACAGCGGTGCGACTGAGTACAGCTTTGACGGGGATTCCTCTTATTCGAACGGCTCGGATTACTCGGAGCCCACGTCTTATTCGGAGCCGAAGCCTTACCCAGAGCCGGCGTCTTATCCGGAGCCGGCGTCCCAGGTGCCGCCGTACCCGGCGCAACTGTCCGAGACGCCGGCCAGCCAGCGGGCCCAGCCAGACGAACAGGACGGCCGGACCAGCACGTTCAGCGCGATCCCGCGGGGCGGCGGGTACCTGGCCGGCGCCGCGGCCGTGCTGCCCGGCAAGGCCAAGTCGGCCAAACCGGCCAAACCGGCTAAAGCGGCCAAGGCCAGCAAGCCAGCCGCCCAGGTGGCGGGGCGCCGGGCCGATCTGGTCGTGGCCCGGCTGGAGCCCTGGTCGGTGATGAAGTTCAGTTTCCTCATGTCGCTGGTGGCCTGGGTGGTGCTGTTCGTCGCCGTGGCGTTCCTCTACTTCACCCTGTCCAGCCTGGGCGTGTTCACCTCGATCGAGCACACGCTGAGCAGCGTCACGTCGAGTAACAATTCGTCCGGGATGAACCTGAACCACTGGTTCTCCGCGTCCCGCATCCTCGGCTACACGATGCTGCTCGGCGCGGTGAACATCATCCTGATCACGGCGCTGTGCACCGTCGGTTCCATGATTTACAACCTGGTCACCCACCTGGGCGGCGGGATCGAGGTCACGCTGCGGGAGACTGACTGACGGGTGACCAGCGGAACGGGTCATCCGCAGAATGCGATAACCTATCCCGGCGGTGTTTGACACCAGTGTCCGCCGCAAGGGCGTATAGCTCAGTCGGTTAGAGCGCTTCCCTGATAAGGAAGAGGTCCGTGGTTCAAGTCCACGTACGCCCACCCACCAAACCCGCACGTCACCGGCCGGGCACCACCCACGGCTGCTAATCCCACGATCCGCTATTGGACCGGCGTGCCCGCCGCGTGCCCGATCGGCCAGCTCGCGGTTGCTTTGGATGGGCCTTGGCCGAGCGCTGCAACTCGCGAGACGCCACCTTGTTGAGGTTGTCAGCGATCAGGCGTTGCCGGGCGTCGCTGCCATGAAGGTAGATCAGCGCGGCGAAGTCGGCCGCGGACTGGCCCGAGACCAGCCGGACGGCGAGGCGGTCGGTGTAGCCGGTGGAGGTGACCTTGCCGAGCACGGGCAGCAGCAGACGGCCCCGGTACATCGGGGCCAGGCGGCCGATCGTCATCACGGCCGCCCAGCGACGCCGATAGCGCCAGCGGCGGCACTTCCCCCGCACCGGCCGGGCGACGAACCGGGCGAACGAGGCGGACGGTGCCAGCGCGCCACCGTGCCACGCGTTGCCGAATTGAGCCGTTCTTAGATCAAGACGGCGCGCTGCGCGCGCCGTGGGCCGACCCTTGCGCCGGCCTCCGGCCTTGGGGGCCCCGGCCGGCACGCGCCGGCCCTCACGCCATCGTGCCGCTGATCATGGCAGGCCATCCGGCAGGGCATCCGGTGCTGGACATTGCCGTCTTCCTCGGCGCTTCCAGTGTCCCGCTCCCGGCCACCGCGTCGAGGTCGCTCCCTGCGGTCGCGTCGCATGCGATCGGCTACGCCGAACCTCGACCCGGCACCCGCTCGCCAGGGTTCCGGCGCCTGTCGAGGATGACGGAGGGGACCAGGACACGACCCCGTGACCTGCGCTGTGATGCCACGGCGCAGGACGGACCGCCCAACTTAGTGGAGAAAGTCGAGCGCCGCGGCGCGGAACTCAGCCGACATCAGCGCGCCGCGATGATCACCGGGCACCGGGAGGTATTTCGCGTTCGGAAGGGTCGCTGCCAGCTGGTTCGACAGGATCGTCCTCGGTTCCCGAGACGAACAGCGTCGGGACCGTGGGCAGGTCGGCGCCTGCATCGAACGGTTCGGCGGCCAGCGCTTCCATGAGCAGCAGCATCTGATCCCGGTCGAGGTGGGGCTGAGAGATCCAGGCTGCGAGTTCGGCGAGCTCGGGGTCGGGCGCCTCGGCTTCGCCTTTGGCCACCGCGCGGAGCAACTCGATGTCCATATCGGCCAGCCACGCGTCGTTCGTGCCCAGCGCCTCGAGGACCAGGCGCCCTACCCGGCCAGTGGCAGCCAAGGGCCAGGCCAGCCGGGCGCCGAGCGAATAACCGACCACGTCGGCCTCGTCTTGGCCGGTGCTGTCGATCGCCGCGACCAGGCCCGCAATGATCGCGCTGACCGAGATCGCGTCGCGATCGGCCGCCGGGCACGAGCCATGACCGGGCAGGTCGACAGCGACCGTCCCACGCCCTTGGGCAGCCAACGCCTGCGGCCAGCCCGGCTCGATCCAGTCGATCTGGGCACTACTGGTGAATCCATGGACGAGCAGCACCGGACGCTCGCCCGGGAAGCTGTGGACGGCGAGCCTGAGTTGCGACGTCATAGGTTCTCCGATTCCGCTGCTACCAACGCGCCCGCAGCTGGCGAGGCTCGCGCAGGGGTTGCAGTTTGGGTCGCAGTTCACCGTTATACCACCGCATTCAACCGGGACCGCTCAAGGACGTTGGTCCAGCTTGAACCGATCTGAACGCCCACGATCCGAGCTGCTAATGCGGTTGGGTTTGTGGCCCGGCAGCCCTAGAATCCTAGACCCGGAGCGAGCCGATCTTGCTAACGGATTTGCTAACGATGGACCTGGACGACCGTGGATGCGACTGGAAGCGATCACCTTCCATGTGCGCCAAGAGCAGGGCAGGCCGACGATCGAGGACGACCCTGGACACCTCTGATCTTGCTACGGATCAGAAGGTTGGGGGTTCGAGTCCCTCCGAGCGCGCCCAGCTCAGCGGTCTGTTGCGATCTTACAGCGGCCGTCACTGCTGCCAAGACTGCTGTCTAAAGGCCTCTCATGACGCCCCCGAACAGCTGACGATGCAAGTATGTGCGGAGACGCACCATCGCCGCTGGTGTGCTTGTCTGGCGAGGGAGCCGAGATGCGCTACGGCATGATTCTTCCCGGTGGCAGCGCCACCGAGCAGCTCGAACAGGCGACGCTCGCCGAGGAGTCGGGATGGGACGGCGTCTTCGTGTGGGAGGCGGCGTACGGGGTGGACGCGTGGTCGCTCCTCGCGGCGATTGCCGTCCGGACGACGCGGGTCACGATCGGCACGCTCTTGACGCCGCTTCCCTGGCGGCGTCCGTGGAAGGTAGCGAGCCAGGTCGCCACCGTTGACCAGCTCTCGGGGGGTCGCGTGATCCTCACGGTGGGGATCGGAGCGATCATGGACGACCTGCCGCTGACCGGCGAGTTGACCGACGTCAAAGGCAGAGCGGAACGCCTCGACGAAGGGATCGACCTCATCCGGGTCCTCTGGGAAGGCGGCAAGAGATACCACGGTCGTTTTTACGACTACGAGGCCGGGGAGCTCGACGAGCTGACGTCGATGGGCGGACCCTTGCGGCAGCGGATACCGATCTGGGTCGTCGCCGTGTGGCCCCGGCCGAAGTCGATGAACCGAGCGCTCCGATGCGAGGGGGTGGTGCCCCAGTACGAGGGAGCCGGGGACGACGAGCAGCCCGAGCACGCCCAGGCCGTCCGGGAGTGGCTGGACGGGCATGGCGGCTCCGGAATCGACGTCGTGGCGCAGGGCGAAACTCCAGCCGATGATTCGGAGGCTGCCCGGGCCCTGGTCGGCGACTGGGCCCAAGCGGGCTGTACCTGGTGGCTCGAGACGCGCTGGGAGATGCCCCACGGCGCCCCCGAGCGGATGCGGCAGGTGAGGGAAAGGCTGGCGGCCGGGCCACCACGCCCTGGGTAGCGTCCGCGCTGACCTCGCTCTAAGGCGGGCCGCAGGCCTCTCACATCCGTCTCACAGACTGGTGGGACAGTACCGGATCCAGTCTTCCGTGCTGGACACCATGCAGAGCCGACCTGCGGATATGGACTCGGGTGCACTGTCTGGACGCCGCGCACTGATCTACGGATCTGTGAGTGTCGTTCCAGGCGGTCTGGGTGGACTGCCGCCAGGATCGGGATCGGCGATACTGGGTGACTCGCTACGGATCTGGCCGCGATTGTGCGTGCCCTTCATCTGACCTGTCTCCGGTTCGCCGGCCCGGCCTGGCCCACCGCGTTGACCTGATCAGAAGCCTGTCCGCCCGCTGGCGTGACCCGTCACAGATGTGCCACCCGGTGACTCCACCCAGGCCGGTGCCGACGTCGGGCCCAGCCCTTGGAAGGAGTCACGAGGCCGCATGACCATGCTGGCAGAGGTCGTAGATGCCGTCATCGGGATCGACACTCATCGCGACAGTCATGAGGTGGAGATCGCGGATGCGGCCGGTAAGCCGATCGCGACGATGCAGGTCAGCAATGACAGCGGCGGGTTCGCCTGGCTGCTGGCCACCATTGCGAAGGTGGTGCCTGGGCCCCGGGTGGCGGTCTGCATCGAGGGCAGCCGCAGCTACGAGATCGGGCTGGCGCGGGCGCTGGCTGCCGCAGGCCTGCTGATGATCGAGTGTGAGCAGCCCAGCCGCAAGCAGCGCCGCGGGAAGGGCAAGTCCGATCCCATCGACGCCCACCTGGCGGTGCTGGCCGCGCTGCGCCTGGACACCAGCCTGCTTCCGGTGCCGCGCGCCGACGGCGACCGGGAGGCGCTGCGTATCTTGCTCGTTGCCCGCCAGGAAATCACCGTGGCCTGCACCGCGCAGGCCGGGCGGCTGCGTGCCCTGCTGCTGGCCGGGGACGACACCGACCACCGGGCCGCCCGCAGGACACTGAGCAAGACGGCTCTTGCCGCGCTAGCTGGCCGCGAACTGCCTGCTGATGCCAGCCGCGAGCAGGCTGTCCGCCACGCCGAGATCTGCCGCCTGGCACTCGCGCTAACTCAGGCCCGGCACCAGCTCCAGACAACCGCCAACAGCTGCTGGCCATCGTCGAGGACATTGCCCCCGGTCTCACCAGCCGCTATGGCGTGGGGCCGGTCAGCGCCGCCCAGGCCATCGTGAGCTTCTCCCACCCCGGCCGCTGCCGCAGCGAGGCCGCGTTTGCCGCCCTCGGCGGCACCAGCCCCATCCCGGCCAGCAGCGGCCAGACCATCCGGCACCGGCTCAACCGCGGCGGAGACCGGGCCCTCAACCGCGCCATCCACGCCATCGCGCTGACCCGGATGCGCAGCTGCCCCCGAACCCGTGCCTACATCGCCCGGCGCACCGCGGAAGGAAAGACCATGCGAGAAATCCGCCGCTGCCTCAAGCGCTACATCGCCCGCGAGCTCTACCGGCAACTCACCCGGTCGATGAGCCTTCCAGTCGGTCCTTGACAAACATAGAAGCGTCAGAAGGTCGGCGAGCGGTTGACAGCAACTGTGATAGCAACGCCAGCGAACAGAGGATCGATCGGCCAGCCATGCCCGGCCGACACAGAGCTAACGTCCGAGTCCTAGCCAGTTTCCCGGCCAGCTGGGCGACCGGACGCGTTGCCCCAGCTCTGACGGTTATGCTCAACCAGCAGCAGCTCCAAGACCCTGGGCCACAGGTCTTCGTCACGCAGTAGTTTGAGCGCTATGGCCTCATCGAGGCATTGGCCGGGACTAACGTGAACATCCCACGATGCGGCTCCGCTGGAGTATCGGCTGACCTTTACGCCAGCCTTGAATTGCTCCCTACGCTCTGGATCTCGGGCCACGCTACTAATGCCTCTTGTGACGACTCCCCCATACGCGCGTCCGGCCGTCAGGTGTCTGTGTGTACCGGATCGTGTTGATTCGCTCTGATTCGTCTGAGCGGAATGGGGTCCCAGACATGTTCAGCACCGCGTGAAGCGGCCTGTCCCGAGTACCGACGATGCGAGAAATGCCCCATGCCCACATACCCGTCTTACCGGCTTTGTCGATAGCTAGGTGGTGGACCTCGTCGAGGACGAACAGAGTTGGTGTCTCTTCCGCATCACGGATGATCTGCTGCAACTTCACACCGTCTGACAGGGCGTGATAGGTGAGGATTACCCCATCCCTTCCCTGACGCTGGGTCACGGTGTCCGTGTCAAGGTGGATGCCGATGACGGTGAGTTCGCTCTTGACCTGGTGGCGAAGGTTGCGGTTCGGCACGAACCACACAACTCGGCCGACATCACCAGTTTCGATCAACTGCAGAAAGATTGATCCCGCGAACAGGGTCTTCCCCGCACCTGGCGCTGCGGCCAGGGTGGCGAACCGACCGTGGCGCAAGATCGGCAGAATGTAGGGCGCGCCTTCGTCTTGCCACTCCCGAGGAACAAAATCGGGAAGAGGCAAGATCTCGGCCTTGTGATGGCAGTCGGGGCAGACAGCCCTTCCGGTAAGCATTCACCCCTTGTGCGCAGAGTTATCGGCGTCGGTCAGCGGGCAAGGTGGTGGTGGACCGCGTATCAGCGTGAGCTACAGACTGGAGCCATGGCCAGGAAGGTCTCCTGGATCAGGTTGACGCGGGAACTGGACTTCAGGAGCTTGCTCAGGTCTGTGGTGAAGCCTGCCTGGTCCTTCTCGCTGGAGCTGAGGAATGTGGCGCGAGTTCGTTCGACGCCTGCCACCGTTTCTGCCGGAAGCCGCAGGGCCCTTTTATGGTGTGCCTCGACCGTCTCGCCGAACAAGGTTGTCTCCCGCAATACCGCCAGCCAGCCCGGCTGGTCGCTCCAGCCCGTGACCTGGCGGCTGTATCTTGTCCACAGTTCCCGCAGCGCGGTGCGGAGCGGCTCGGGGTAGCGCTCTCCGGTGGTCAGCAGCGCCAGCCACCCGCTGGGCCGCAGCAGCCGGGCGGCCTTGGCCCAGCCGACATCGGGATCGACCCAGTGGAACGCAGTGGCCGACACGATCAGATCGAAGGGCCCGCTGTCCGGGAAGTCCTCGAAGGCCGATATCTGGAACCGGGTCATCGGGTCGGGGACGGCATGCCTGGCAGCGTCAACCATCGCCGGGCCGATATCGATGGCGGTCACGTTCAGGCCCCGGCCCGCCAGGTGCCGGGTGAGCTGGCCTGTGCCGCAGCCGATCTCGAGCACGGCGGCGCCCGGGCCGATCGCGGCAGTCGTGAGGATGGCATCGACGATCTCGGCGGGATAGCTCTGGCGGGTGGACTCATAAAGCCCGGCGACGCCGCCGAAAAGGCCCCGCAGCTGCTCCCGCTTCCTGCGTTGATCGTCGGTCTCGGCCACCTTGACAGTCTGCCGCAGCACAGCAGCGGCCCGCTTGCCGGATGTCAGGCAGGCGGAAGGCGGGAGGTATCAGCGCGCCGGCTTGATCGCGGCCGGGATGTGCTGATCATGGTGGTCTGTGACTGGCCTCCCGCCACCCGCCGCTGGGTGCACGCCGTGCGCGGCGCGAGATGAGCTGATCGGTGAGCTGGTGCGGGCGGTGGAGGAACTGCGGGCCGAGGTCGCGGATCTGAGGCGCCGGCTGGGCCGTAACAGCGGCAACTCCTCGATGCCGCCGTCAGCGGATGACCTGCCGGGGAAAGTGCCGCCGGGGCGGGAAGCCCGCGGCAAGGGCAGCGGCCGCGGGCGGGGGAGGCAGCCGGGGTCCGCGGGAACGGCGATGACGTGGGCGCAGCCCGATGAGGTGGCCGATCACTATCCTGCCGGGAGGTGCGGGTGTGGCGCGGACCTGGCCGGGGCGGCGGACCTGGGCGTGGCCCGGTCATTCCAGCAGCTGGAGGTGCCGCTGATCACGGCCCGCCGTATCCAGCATGACCTGCATCAGGCCCGCTGCGGCTGCGGGACCGTGCACGTGGCCGCGCGCCCGGAAGGGGTGGGCAGCTCAGCGGTGAGCACCGGCCCGAACCTGCGGGCTCTGGCCGTTTACCTGATGGTATTCCAGCACGTGCCCGCCGAGCGGTGCGCGCGGCTGATCGCGGACGTGACCGGCGCGGAGGTCTCGGTCGGGTTCGTCCATTCCTGCCTGGCGAGGGCGGCCTGCATGGTCGCGGACGTGGTGAAGCTGATCAAAACGCTGATCACCGCCGCGTATGTGGCCGGCTTCGATGAGACCACGCTGCGGTGCGGCCCCGCCGGGAGCAAGAAATACGTGCTGGCGGCCGTCACCGAGCGGTACTCGCTGTTCTTCCTGGGCCGCCGCACCCTGGAGTCCTTCCGCGACTTCGGGGTCCTGCCCGCCTTCGCCGGCGTGGTGGTCTCCGACCGGTACGTGAACTACTTCCATGAAGGCTGGGAGCACATCGCCGGGAACCAGGTGTGCCTGGCCCATTTAATACGCGACTACCAGGACGCGTCCGAGTGCTACCCGGCCGCGATCTGGCCCGTGCAGGCGCAGCGGGCGCTGCGCGAGCTGATCCATGCCTGGCACGCCGCCCGCGGCGCCGGCCAGCCCCAGATCCCGCCGGACATCGCCGGCCCGCTGATCCGCGAGTTCCGCCACGCCGTCCTCGCCGGGCTCTCCGACGTGCCCCGCATCCCCGGCCCGAAATCGTCAACCGCCCAGCGTCCCGGCCGTGACCTGCTGGAATTCTGCCGCGACCGCCAAGACGACGTCCTGCGGTTCTGCCAGGACGCGCAGATCTGGCCGACGAACAACATCTCCGAGCGCGCCGTGCGCCCGGTCAAGACCCAGCAGAAAATATCCGGCAGGCTCACCAGCGAGGAAGCCACCCAGGACCGGCTGGACATCCGCAGCTACATCGACACAGCCCGCAAGCACGGCTGCAACGTCATGGACGTCCTGCGCAGCGCCATGACCAGCACTCCTTGGAGCCCGCCCCTCCCCCCGCCCCCCTGACCAGCAATCAGCATCAGTTACACGCCGTAAATGCGGTGAATGCTTACCCCTTCCGTTAGCAACCTGAGTGGGCCCACCACTAACCCACGGGATGACGTGGTGGACGTGGAACACCTGGGGAAGGTCACGCTTGCAAACCCAGCACATGTGATGCTGTTGGGCTGCGATGGCAGCGCGCTCAGCTGCGGTGAACAGCCGCCGAGGATCTCGGCCACCGCTGCTCAATGAGACTCCAAGCGATCGGTCTTATTGCTGAGTTCGCTGTGCCCGCTCGCAAGCCGTGGCGTACGCGGCGGCTTGGGCGGACAGCACAAATCCTGGTGATCGATCACTGGATCCCTGCCTGACTACTTGCTGAGCCCGGGTGGGCCATTACGGCAAGTAGTGTGCCGGACACACCTTCCGCGCATATTGCGCGCACGTTTCTCGGCACGTCCGTTACCGGATTGATGAGCGACACGTGATCTATGTTGTCGTCTACGTGGGCGTTTAGCCGATATGATCAGGTCTAGTTACGCGCACATTACGCGGGAGGTGTCGTGGAGGCCGCCACATCCAAGGCAGACACTGGCACCCGCCCGAGACATGAACCTGAAGACGAAGAGCTGACTGACTACTGCTCACGGCCTAAATGTCGAAACGAATTTCGAAGAACAGCTAAGCCGGGTCGTCGGCAAGCGTTCTGCTCGGAGTTCTGTCGCAGGACAGCCCAAAATGAGTCCCGCCAGGCCCATGCCCGTCTGGCTCACTACGAAGCTGTAGTCCGAAAGCTTCGTACCGATGTCGCCGCCTTCGAGAAGACTGACAGCGCGGATGAGGGCGAGCTACCCCTGTCACTTGAGGCTCGTCAGAAGGCCGAAAGTGCGGTGCTCCGGGCGGAGGGCATCCTCAAGTTCCTAAACCGTGATGACCTCGTCGTACAAGAGTTGCGGATGCTCTTCGATGCCGTCGCTCCAGTGATCAGGTCCGACATCATGGGAGAGTAACGGCCTCCAGCGGTGAGCCTGCCGATCCTGACCCGAAGATGCGGACTTCCGCGGCTGGATGCTGGCGCCAGTCGAGCCGTACAGCCGCGAAGTACATAGCCGCACGATCGATTAGCGATCTTGAAAACCGCCGGGCGGGTGCCCGTCGCGTGCCCGATCGAGCAGTCGATGGTGGCGTCTCACGGTCAGTCGCGGACATACCCATCTAGCGGTGAGCAGGGATATGGCTGATTCCGCGATCGTCAGAAACAGTCTGATAAGGAAGAGGTCCGTGGTTCAAGTCCACGTACGCCCACGCACGTCACAGCGCTAGCCACCAGGGCCTCCGGTACCAGGAAGGTGGTACTGGCCCGCCACGTCCGCAACCAGCGCCTCTCCGGCGCCATCTACCTGTGGGCCTTCGCCGCCCTCTCCGCATCACCTGGCTCCCGTGCCTTCTACGACACCCGCCGCGCCGCCGGTGACACCCACAACGCCGCCCTCCGGGCCCTGGGCAACCGCCTCGTCGGGATCCTCCACGGCTGCCTTTCCCACCACACCCCCTACAGCGAAACCACCGCCTGGGCCCACCGCGCAAGCACGTGCCTCACCGACGCCGCTTGACACCTTGAAGCCGTGGGATGTCTAGACCGGCGACCGCTCACATGGATTTGGCGCCTGCGAGGGAACGGGGGGAGTAGGAATTGGTTCTATTGCGGATCACCAGAGGAGCGGGATGAGGCGCTTGCGGTGCACGGCATAGCTGCGGTACCTGTCGTCGAGGGCGGCCAGCAGCGCTTGTTCCTCGACGCGGATGCGCCAGATGATGATCACCGACCACAGCACGGCGATGACGGCGAAGCTGACCCAGTTCCCGTACAACACGCCGAACCCGATCATGGCCAGCAGGCCGCCCGCATATCCCGGGTGCCGGAGCACACGGTACGGGCCTGCCGTCACAACCGGCTGATCCGGGCTGACCTTGACCGTGAAGGTGAAGTACTGGCCCAGGGTCCAGAAGGACCAGAGCCGCACCGTCACGCCGGAGGCCAGCAGGACCATGCCGACGGCGAACGCGATGACGGGATGCCCGATATCCGCGGCTGGCACGATCGCCGGAGCCAGGTACAGCATGGTGACGGCGACGATCACGCTGATCCCGAAGAACACCCAGAATCCCGGCTGGGCGATGCGGATGGCCCCCTTGCGCCATTGCAGCTGCCGGAAGAACATGATGATCTCCGCGCCGTACCAGATCACCAGGACCAGGAAATACAGCACGCCGATACCGTGGGTGGCGAAGTAGGGCTGTCTCATCGTCCGACCGTCACTCCTGGCGGGAAACGATGTTGCTATGACACGGTAATCCGCCGCCTCCAGGGCAGCAACGGGCCGCTGGGTTCGGGCGCGTGCCAGATCCGTGCCCAGGCCAGCCAGTACTATCGCGCACCTGGAGCTTGCCGCCATGAACCTCGCTGCGGTATAGGGCTCCCAGCCCGGGCACCCTCAATAACCTCGTTGCAGAGACTTACACACTCACTGCAAATAAAAAGATGACCAGGGCCGCCGATCAACAACTCGACCTGATGCTGCTCCTTATTGCAGAAACTGCACCTTAGAACATTGTCGTCCATTGCCGTTTGGTCATCACCACTTATTGACATCGCTGCCCACCCTACGCGCAGCTGGCCACGCACAGGACAACCTGCACCACCGCGAGGCAGCGTGCCCGTTATGTGCCCGATCGAGCGGTAAGACACGGGCGTCACGGTCACTCAGGGGACCTACGTCAAAGCGATGACCTGCCTGAGCGCTAGTCTGGCAGGGTCTAGCCGCAGCCTTCTAAGCAACGGGTCGTGCGGCCACAGATGCAGCAAGGGACCGAACGACCCCGGACCAGGGAGCACCGCCGCAGACAGAGGTACCGAGGCAGAGTCAAGGTCACCTGGACCGTCCCGCGAACTTGTAAACGGCAGGTCACTCTGTACCGTCCTCCCTGTCCGAGGCCAGGACGTGTGCTGCATTTCGCCGCGGAACGGATCGGGCTACCTTGGTTCCGAGGGGGGAACTTAGGAGGTCGGCTATGGATCAGGCCGCCAGGACTGACATCGCTGCTGCGGCGGCAGCCCATCGTGAACTCGGCCCCGACTATGACGCAGCGGTCGCCGAGGGTTTGATCGAGCGGATAAGCGACGAGATCGACAAGCGCGTGGACGCCAGACTGGGCACTAGTCCCCGCAGTTCACGCTCACCCGCCGAAACTAGCCAGTCAGCCGGGCACATGACGGTGTGGACAGCCGGTGTGGCTGGCGTGGGGGTCGGAGCAGGGATCACTGGCATCGCGGCCGGAGTGGCCGCCAGTGGCAACCCAAGGGTCGAACCTGTGGTGATCACGGTCTGGCTAATTCTTGCGGTCATCGCCCTGGTTGTGACCGCGGTGCGCAAGTCTCGCAATCAAGGACGCGAACAGGCGGCGGGCAGGCCCTGACAGCAGCAGTGACAGCAACGCCAGCTCATATCCGGCCAGCTGCGCTCCGTTGGCACGCTGGCTTCTCGCGCACGCGGCGCCGTGGTCCGGCTGCAGCCAGTGCTGATAAGGAAGAGGTCCGTGGTTCAAGTCCACGTACGCCCACCCTGCCACGTTAGCCACTCGCGCTGTGCCCGCGCCGCGTCACGATCTGTGACGCTGGTGCGCCGGACTGGGAATGCCCACTCGCCG
>CAVWWE010000027.1:0-185470 GCA_963758575.1 uncultured Actinomycetes bacterium | reverse complement strand
CCGCATAGCCGACCGCGGCCAGCAGCCGCTCCGCCGCGTCCAGCAGCGCCTCCTCCGCGGCGGTGCGCGCCGCCGGTCTTCTGCGCCGCCGGGCTCACCGCGGCAGCCACAGCGCGTCCGCTATCTTCCACCCGTCACCGGTCCGGATCAGGTGGAGGTACCCCCGGTAAGGGGCCGAGCGGACGACGGCGCTGGCGATGGCGCCGCAGACATCCGCGATGCCGATCTTCACCCGCCGGCCCGCGGCCCTGGTTCCCTCGCCCTCGGCGCAGGCCTGCAACGTGAGCTGCTTTGCCAGGATCGCCCCGTCGTCTTCGGCCGGTGAGCGCCTGGCCACGCCGGGGCGCAGCGCCCGGCCCATCGGGGCCGCGTCAGCGTCATACCAGCCCCCGAAGTACTCCTGCACCGTCTGGGTGATCGGCTCCTGGTCCGTAGCCATCGGCAACCCCTCATGAGCGACCACATCTTAGTCGATCGGATTAGGTGATTGAATGAAGTCCACCAAACCCTTGCATCGCTGTCAAGGCTGGACGCCACGGAATGATAGACTCGACCGGCAGCGTCGCGGGTAGCTGCATCTCTGCCCAGCCCATAACGATCTTTGGGCGCAGCCCGCGCTAGCGGAACCCAAAGCCGCTAAGCGCGCCGAACGGCGGGTCGGCGCGCGTTCTTCTCGAGCTCCCGATCACTCAGTGTGTGATGCCATCTGACTTGGCCTAATGCCGACCGCCGATTCGACGGGGCGCAACCGGCTCTGGCGCGCAGGCTCGCCGCGCGTCAGGCCTAGCAAGATCTCGCGGGCCAGGCCTGCCGGATCATTCCTCCCGCTTCAGCCATAGCCTTCGCCTGAGTTCGCGGGCGGCCGCGGATCTCCGTCAGTTACGGTCCTCCCAGGCCACGGACGGTCCTGGCCGGTCCCGAACGCCGCCTCGCATACCTGGAAAGCGTGTCGCTGTCGCCGCCCATCCCCAGCTGGGAGACCGGTCGGCAGCGCTCTGGGCCGGTGCCCGATTCTGGGAGCGGAATGGGAGCGGAGGCCTTCCGTCAGGTGCGCTCAGATACGGTCTAGGAAGCCGAGCGTGGGTCTGTGACCTGCGCAGACGCCCGTGAACTGACCTCTTGTACGTCAGTGCGCTCTGTTCGGGACGAAGAGGCCGCCGGTTCAAATCCGGCCACCCCGACCAAATAATCGCATGTCAGCGCTCTGACTTGCGATCATGTTGGCTTGCGCGGGTCCATATTGTCCGATTCTGGGAGCGGCGGTGTCCGATTTTGGGAGCCGATCTTGAGGCAGGATCGGCGCGGACACCCAAAGAACGGTTCGCGCGCGTGAGCCAGAGCCGAACTGATCACAGAAAGTGACTTTGAGCCGGGGCGGCGTCGCACTAACGACGAGCATGCGCTGCTTGTGGATTGCAAGTTCGCCGCGCCGGGCGGCACCGAACGGCCAGTTCTGGCGCGGTCTCTTCTGAGTCGCTGTTCTGTGCGGGGCGACCGCTGCGTGCGGCATCGGTGCTCCCGGCAGTTATCTGTGGCGCTTGGTGCTTTGGCGGCGGGTGTGGTGGATATGTCCGCCGGGCTGTGACTGCGGTTTCAGGCACGAGCAGGAACGCGACGACTAGGCCGCGCCCACCCTTCTCGATGACTTTGAGCCCGCCATCTGCTCATAACTAATGTGGGCCGGGGCACCGGACCATGCCGCGAACGCGAAGGAGACTGTGATGAGCCTTCCGCGGATCGCTACCCGGGAGGCGTGGCTGACCGCCCGCAAGGAGCTGCTCGCCAAGGAGAAGGACTTGACCAGGCTGCGGGATGAGCTCAACGCCGAGCGCCGCGACCTGCCCATGGTCGAAATCGAGAAGGACTAGATATTCGACGGCCCCAACGGTGCCGTGCGGCTCATCGACATGTTCGAGGGCCGTCCCCAGCTGATCATTTACCACTTCATGTTCGACCCCGGATAGGAGGACGGCTGCCCGAGCTGCACCGCCGGCACCGACGAGCTGTCGGCAGGCTTCTTCGCGCACCTGCACACCCGCGACACCAGCTACGCCATGGTGTCACGGGCGCCACTGGCCAGCTCGAGCGGTGGAAGGCCAAGAAGGGCTGGGAGATCTCCTGGTACTCCTCGTTCGGGACCGACTTCAATTACGACTTCGGGTCACGATCGATGAGTCGGTTGCGCCCGGCGAGTACAACTTCCGCACCACGGCCGAGTTCTAGGCCATGGGGTCGGACTTCTTCGCCAGACCAGCCCTTCGAGATGCCGGGCCGGAGCTGCTTCCTCCAAGCCGGCGGGCGGGTGTTCCACACCTACTCCCAGTACGCTCGCGGCCTGGAGTCCACCGGCGGCTCCTACTACTTCCTCGACCTCACCGCGCTCGGTCGGCAAGAGGAGTGGGAGGAACCCAAGGGACGCAGCGAGTCCGCAAGGTCCGCCACGCCCGACTTCGCGTCGTAACTGCCACCTCGCCAGCCTCCGCTGAAGGAACTGTTCGCGCCCATGTTGTCGGCCGGCGCCGCGCTCGTCCTGGCCAGCACAGCTTGCGCGCAGATTGCCCTTGAGCCACGCGTCCGCGCACCCGCCGTCACTCCAGCGGTTAGGTCGGCCAAGTCACACCTGCGCAGTGGTATTGGGAATCCGCCACCGATGCTGGATCTCTGGAAAGGGCGCCAGCCTGGGCGAACGTCCGGCAGCCTGGATCTGATGAGGCGGCCTGTCGCATGTTTCGCGCCCGGTCCCCGGGGATCGTGCACAGAACCGTACACGTCGGCCGGCAGAGACGGCTTCTGGCCCGGCGTCCTGGGCGGCGCCGGGCCGGATCAACTGTGAGCTAACCCGCCGGTGCCGGCGGCTACTGGTCTGCCGGTGAGCTCACCTGGCGGAACCCGGCGGGGATGGGCCCAGGGTGTTGGCGATGTTGGCAGCGGTCGGCGGCAGCCACTGTATGTCGGTCGCGGATGTGGTGTATGTGCTGGGTGCCGGGCCGCCGTAGGTGTACCCCGACCCGGAGATCCGCACCGGGAGATACGTCTTGGGGTCACATACAGGGTCCACCGGGCCCGTGCCCACTTTTCGCGGACGGCCCTGGCCTCACCCGGCGGCAGCTTGAACGTGACCTGCGCCCCGGTGATCTTCAGGTGTCTACTCCGTCGATCTGGGCGTGCCCGGTCACGGTGGCGGCCCCGCAGGCGAGCGTGGCGCGGATGATGGCCGGCCAGTCGCTGGTCGGGACGGGCGGCCCGGCCATCTCCAGCGCGCCCGTCCGGGAGCACGCGTTCGCCGGTATGCATTCCGGCAGCAGGCTCCACTTGCGGTTGTAGTAGGTGACGTAGACGCCGGTGAGCTTCCCGCCGATGAGGGTGGTTCCCACGGCGAGGTAGGGCTCGCCGCTTCCGGTGAGTTCCTCAAACCGGTTCCGGGGACCGTACGCCCAGGAGATGCTCGGTCCCCAGACGCCGGTCGTGCGCCCGCGAAGGACGAGGTGCTGGCCCGCCAGTGCCTTCTCGACCCGGCTGACCACGTAAGCGGTAGTGCGCGCCTGCATAGCGGCGCCGCCTGCGCCCGCCCCGACGGTCGCAGCGATCACGGCGGCTGCGGTGACTGCGGCCGCGCCTGCCCCCGCGGCGGCACGGACGGCCATCCGCCGACGGCGGGCCCGGGCGGCCCGGTGAGCCAGGCCCCGGGGGACAGGGACCTGTTCGGTGAGCCGCTCCATGCCTCGCGCAGGAGATCTTCCACGTCCACGTCATGATCCTTCCTCCGTGGTTCTCGCCGTCATGCCGTGCAGTTGCGCCTTGTCACGCTGCCAGCAGCCGGCGAGTTCGCGGAGCCGCCTGAGGCCGCGGGACGCGGCGGACTTGACGGCATCCTCCGAGCAGCCGAGAAGTTCCGCCGTTTCCGCCCCGCTCAGCTGTTCCCAGTAGCGCAGCACCAAGACCGTGCGCTGCTGCGGTGGCAGCTGGACCAGCAGGCGCACCAGCGCGTCCCGCAGATCTTCCTTAGCGGTCGCATCAGCTGGCGCATGCGCCTCAGCCTGGAGAATCACAAACTTCCGCCGCCACCTGCCCTGCCGCCGGAACCCGTCAGTGGACAGGCCGCACAGCGTCGTCGCAGTTAGCCCTTGGGTCGCCGCGGAGCCGTCTCTTCTGCCGGAGCAGCCGCTCGATCGCGCTCTGCAGCAGATCCTCGCCCGCCTCGATGCTCCCGGTGAGCAGGACCGCAGTGCGCAGCAGGGCCTGCCCGCGCTGGGCAAGGAACTGTTCAGGTTCTCGACCCGCGGTCCCTGCGCCACGAAGGTTGCCTCCTTCTGCCACTATCCAAGTACGAAAAAAGCAGGCTGCCGTGACGTTGCCTCTGGCTAGGCCACATAGGAAAGGAGCCGAGCCGACGCCGCCCGCCCAGTCCCGTGGCAGGCGCCACACATCCGCACGGGCAGCAACCCGCTGAGCTTGACGCGGCTCCACGCAGGCCTGCAAGCCTCATTCGGATCCATCAGCGAGACATAACGAGCCATAGGGATGAGCCACCGCCCGACGTTACCGAGCACCAGCCCGCGCAATCAGGCATTGCGCTTCGGAATGCCGGGGGAGGATCACTGAGTGTGACGGGCCGGCGGGGAGGCGAGAGCGCCGGAGCGCCTAGCGACCCTTTGTCGCTAGGGCACTGCCCAGATCAGCCGTTGCTGACAGGCCGTTAGCATGACCCGCCCGGTCGGTGCTTTGCGTTGGTTCGCCGCGAATCTGTGGCCCGTCCAGCAGCGATGCTCGCGGGTGGCGAGCGGCGCGTTGTTACGCGGATGGGTTCGGAGAGGCGTGGTCGTTTGTGCTGGCGAGCTTGGCGCGGACCTGGTCGGCGTCGGGGTGCTGCAGGTCCTCGAGGATGGCGAGCGCCTGCTGCCAGACCTCCCGGGCCTGCGCCATTCGCCGGCGGCGTGGCGGGTGTCACCGAGGTGGGTGAGCGTGTCCGCTTCATCGAAGCGCTCGCCGCTTCCCTTGATGCTGAGCGCGCGCTGGTAGCAGGCGGCGGCTTCGGCGAGGTTGCCCAGATGGTGCTCGGCGTATCCCAGGCTGTCCCAGACATATCCCTCAAGCCAGTGGTGGCCGGCTTCCGCGCTCAGGGTGAGTGCCTGGCGGCAGAACGCGCGGGCCTGCTGGTAGTCGCCGAGAAGGCCGTGGTACCAGCCGACGTTGTTGAGCGCGTCGGCCTCGGACGCCTTGTCGCCGATGGCCTGGTACAGGCGGAGCGCCTGCTCGGCGTGCTCGAGCGCGTCGGCGTAGCGGCCCTGACGTTCGGCCAGCACGCCGAGACTCTGGTGGACCTTGGCCTGGCCGAGGCGGTCGCCGAGCCGCTGGTACAGCGTGAGGCTGCTGGCGAAGTGGCCACGAGCCTGATCATGGTCGCCGAGTTCGTTGCAGGCGGCTGCTAGGAGACGACTGCATACGGCCTGCGCGGCGATGTCACCCAGGCGTGTCGCGGCGGCCAGCGCCGTGCGCTGGGTCGCAGCCCGTTCCTGCCAGTGCCCGCGGGCTTGCAAGAAGGATGCCATGGCCCAGGGGAGCTGCCAGGCGTGGGTGTCGAACCCGGACTCGGCGGCGAGGGTGACCGCGGCGAGCAGGACCTGGTGCTCGGCTTCGAACCAGGCCAGGGCCTGCCGGTGATCGGCGGGATGCGCGGCTGCGGCGCCGGGCCGGGGCGGCGCGAGGACGAGCGGCTCCTTGGCTGGGTTGAGCAGGCGGGCGGCGCGGGCGGCGGTGTGCAGGTAGTGGTCGAGCACACGGCCGATGGCGGCATCACGGCCGGCTTCGCTGTCGGTATGGTGGGCTTGCTCGGCGGCGTGGGCGCGCAGCAGGTCGTGGAAGGCGTACCGGCCGGGGAGGTGTTCGGCGGTCAGGTGCGCGCGGGCCAGTTCGCGCAGCAGGCGGCGGGCGTCGGCCTGAGCTATGGCGGCGAGGCTGGCGGCGGCGGGGACGGAGATGTCGGGGCCGGGGTGGATGCCCAGCAGCCCGAACATCCGCGCGGCCTCGGCGGTGAGCTGGCGGGTGGACCAGGAGAACACCGCGCGCACGCTTGAGCCTGGGTCGCCGGCATCAAGCGCGTCCAGGCGGTCAGCGGAATCGGCGAGCTCGCCGGCCAGGGCAGCCAGCGAGAACCCGGGGCGGGCGGCGGCGCGGGCGGCGGCGACCGCCAGCGCCAGCGGCAGGCACGCGCACAAGCGGGCGATCTGATCGACCGCGGCGGGCTCGGCGGCGGCCCGGGCGGCGCCCAGCCGGGCGGCCAGCAGCTGCACCGCCTCGGCGTGGCTCAGCACGTCCAGGCTGATCAGCCGCGCCCCGTCCGCGGCGGCCAGCCCGCCCAGCTGGCTGCGGCTGGTGACCAGCACCAGGCTGGCCGGGCTGGCCGGCAGCAGCGGCCGCACCTGCTGCTCATCGCGGGCGTTATCGGCCACGATCAGCATCTTGCGGTCGGCCAGCAGGCTGCGGTACAGGCCTGCCTGGGCCTCGGGGCTGGCTGGGAAGCGTTCGGGCGGCACGCCGAGCGCGTCCAGGAACCCCCGGATGACCGCCTCCGGGGCAGCCGGGGTGCCCGAGGGGTCGAAGCCGCGCAGGTTCACATGCAGCTGCCCGTCGCCGAACCGGCCGGCGACCTGGTGCGCCCAGTGCAGCGCCAGCGCGGTCTTGCCCACCCCCGCGGTCCCGCCGATCGCAGAGATCACCACCGTGCCCGGCGCGCCAGCCCCGGCCTGGTCCAGCATCCCGGTCAGCGCCTGCAGCTCGGCGGCCCGGCCGGTGAAGTCAGCCACTGCCGCGGGCACCTGCCGCGGCACCGCCGTCGGGCCCTGTGGGCTGGCCGGCGCGCCGTCGGACAGCAGCTCCTCGATGCGGTCAGCCGAAACCCCCAACGCCTGAGCCAGCTTGGGCCGCAGCCACGGCAGCGGCTGTGTCTCGCCACGTTCCCAGCGCACCACCGTGGTGCGCTCCACGCCCAACTGCTCGGCCAGCCGTTCTTGGGTCAGGCCTACTGCCTTGCGGCGCTGGGCGAGACGCCGCCGCTTCGCTGCCCCGTTTGTTACGGCGCCGTCCGGCATAGCCAGTATCCCGCCATCCGAATGACAGCTGAGCCCCCATTTTTTTCAGCATACGCCCGAGTGCCGCTGAGGCCTCGCCGGTAATGAATGGCTGACGGTTGGCGCAGGTCAGCTGATCCTGTGCGGCATTCCTGCAACGTTCACGCTCTGGCGCTGCACCCCAGTGCCGAGCAGGTCTACCGGCAGGCGCTGCGCCAGTTCAGCGTGGGGGAGATCAGCGAGGGCTTCGCCGCGGCCCGCGGGCTCGCGTTGCCCTCGCAGCTGCGCCGCATGCTGCGCGCGCAAGGTCGCGACCTGCATGCCGAGTTCACCCGGTTGCTGCCCTCCCCGCCCCAGCCGATCAGGATCCAGCGGTGGAGTGCCCGCCGAATCGGCCTATGGGCGGAGATCGTGCTCCTGCTTGCCGTGGCCGCCGCGAACTGGACCCCCCTGCTCGGCTACCAGAGAGCCATCCAGGCCCCGCTCGGCGCCCACGCCCTGGGCTGCGGGGATCTGGAGTCGCTGTGGCTGGAGGCTCAGTCGGTCCCGTCGGCGTCGCTGGTGCCGTGCATACGGTCACCGCTGCCCGGCTGGACGGTGGCAGAGGTGGCCGTCAACGACGGCCGGTCGGTGGTCACCCTCAACCACGATCGGGCCGGCTTCAGCGCGGTCGTGCTGCACCTGACCGCCGCCTGCGACCCGGCCGGCGCTGTCCAGGCGCCGTCCCCGGCGCCTGGGGTCCGCCGCTACCAGAGGGCCGGGCCCCGCACCGGCGAGTTCGCGGCGACCTGGTACGACCTGTTCCCCGGAGGCTGCCTGACCTACCAACTGCACTCCACCAGCGACGTCAAGGGGTCGTTCACCGCGGATCTGCCCGCGCTACTCACGTTCGCCACCCGCGACGCGCTCCGCCAAGCGCTACGTCAGCGCTCCGACGGGCGACTCCGGCTGGACCCCGTCGCCACCAGTCATCCGGTCACCTCAAGCCACCCGGGGAGGCAGTCGGCTAGGTGAAGGGAGCGGGCATAGTGGTGATTAGGGGGCTGGCTGTCGCGGCCCGGCCTGCCCCCTACCAGGGCGGCGGCGGTGGTCCGCGATGTCGGCGAGCCATGGCCGCGGTTGCGACGAGATCGCCGGGTCCCGATAATCCATCCCGTGTTCGCCTTTGCGCGTCCGTCCGTGTCGCCGTTCCGGTCGGTGAAGTCCACATGCAGGAAGCGGCCGTCCGGCGAGAAAGCGAGCCCCAGCAGGCCCTGCTCGCCGCCCGCCACAATCTGAGGGGACACGTCCGGGACCGGGCCGGGGTCGAGCTGGCCGTTGCTGATGGCGCGGACCCGGCCGGTCTGCTCGGCCACCTAGACGGTCCGATCGCCCGGCCGCACGGCCATGCCCGCCGGCTGCTGCAGGCTGGTCACCTGAACCAGGCGCACCCGCGCGGCCCGGAAGGCAGCAGACGAGGACGGCGCGGGGCTGCCGGCCGCGGTGCGCGGTGATCCCGGCCCGGTGGCCGAGGGCGTGGCCGGCCGTGCCTCACCGCCCGGGGATGCGGCGGTGAGCAAGCCGAGCACGATGACCAGCGCAGCCAGGCCGCGACGGGTGGCCCACATGACGCCATTTTCCCGGCCCGGCGCGTTCCGTGCGGTTACCACCCTGGCATGCGCCCGGAATACAGAACGACCGACCGGGTGCCCTCGCGACAGCTGGCCAGTTGGCAGTGACTTGCGCGCATACCAGCGGATCAGGCGCGGTCAGGGTTCAGCACTCTGTCACGTTTCGTAACAAGACTGCTTCTCTCTGAGCGGCCCGTTATGGCCACGAGTGGCAGCGGATGATCACCAGCAGATTCGTCTCGGAGCTGTGGTCTGCTCGGCGAACTGTGTCCGAAGCTGGGAGCGGATTGGGAGTGGCGATTCGCCGTCAACTGCGGTCAGATGCGGTCAGGCGTCGTATCGCGGCTGCTCCGAGTACCTCTGACGTGCTGGAACGTCACCAAGCAGCGGTTTGCTGGCCTGAGCGCTCAGTTCGGGACGAAGAGGCCGCCGGTTCAAATCCGGCCACCCCGACCAAATAATCGCATGTCAGCGCTCTGACTTGCGATCATGCTGGATTACGCGGGTCCGTATTGTCCGATTTTGGGAGCGACGGTGTCCGATTTTGGGAGCCGATCTTGAGCCAGGATCGGCGCGGACACCCATGAACGGTTCGCGCGGTTGAGCAGAGGTGAACTGATCACAGAAAGTCGCGGCCACGCGGCAGATCGCCGACTCTGCGCGGGTCGTCGCTCTTGCCCTAGCACTGACTGCAGCGTCCAGAGCACCCAATTATGCGCAGTGTCTGGTACCGGTCACGACATTGGGACACGGCCTATTGGACTCCGGGTCCGGCGTAATGATGGCGATCAGGCTGGCGGTGCGCGCAGGTTTGATCAACTATGGTGCCTGGCCTCGCCTGAGGGCCTTAACCGCCATCGCCTGCGATCGTTGCCGCTCCTCCTAAAGGCAGCGCAGATCCGGGGTCTTCCCACACTGTTCTGGCTTCTTTGATGCGCCCCGCTCCTCGAAGGGCTTGGCTGAGGTTGTTCAGCGCTTTGCGCGCGTTGCGCCAGTCGCCTGTCTCACGGAAGATGGCGGCGGCGTCCCGGGATGGAGTGATCGCCTCGTCGAACCGCCCCGCCTCCCGAAGGGTGTTCCCGAGGTTACATAGCGCGTCCGCTTCGCCGGTTCGGTAGCTGGTCTCTCGGAAGATGGCCGCAGCCTCCAGGTGCGCGGTGACTGCTTCCGGAAAGCGCCGCACCTTCGCCAGGGCAAGCCGAGGTTGTTCCACGCCGCGCCTTCGCTGCGCCGGTCCCCTGTTTTCTGGCAGATGGCGGTAGCGTCCTGGAGAGTGGTGATCGCTTCGTCGAACCGCCCGGCGACCTGCAGGGCGATGCCGAGACTGTTCAGCACTGTGCCCTCGCGGCGCCGGTCACCCGTTTTTCGGCAGATGGCAGCGACCCTTTGGCACGCACCAATGGCCTCGTCGAAGCGCCGCACCTCTGCCAAGACGTTGCTGAGGTTACTTAGAGCGTTCGCTTCGCCAGGCCGGTCGCCGATCTTCCGGTAGATGGCAGCGGCGTCCCGGTGGGCGGTAATCGCCTCGTCGAACCGCTGCAGCCCCAGTAGGGCATTGCCGAGGATGGTCAGTGCGTCCGCTTGGCTGTGCCGGTCACGTAGGCGTCGTGCAGCGTCGAGGCCGATGGCAGTGACTGCAAGCCAGTCGTCGTAGCGCCGCCGCCAGTCCAGGTACTCGGCAAGCACGAATGTCAGCTCAAGGGCGGCCTGGTCGCGTCCGGTACGGGCCGCCATCCTGATCGTGGCGACCAGGCTGGTCCGCTCGGCGTCCATCCAGGTCAGGGCAGCCTCCCGCCCAGTGAACTCATTGGGCACGGGCATGTTCGGGAGTGCGCGAAGATGATCGTCGGCGGCCGCTGCCGTTGCTAGGTAATGGGCCAGCAGTCGGTCGATAGCCTCCTCGCGGCCGTCCTCGTGTCCGTGCTCGTCGGACAGCCGCATGGCGTACAGATTTAGCAGGTCATGCATACGCCATCGGGCGGTGCCGGATGCGGACTCAATCAGATGGGCACGGGCCAGGCTCGCCAGCGCCCGGCGCGACTCGGTGGCGGGCAAATCGGCCATCACCGAGATCATGGAATCGGACACATCCGGGCCGGGATAGGCACCCAGCAGCCGGAATATCCGGGCAGAGACATCATCGAGCCGACGGTAGGACAGCTCGAATGCCGCCGCTACCGACGATGAAGGTCTCGCGCTGCCGTCGTCATAGGCCAGCCGGGCCAGCCGCTGCGTCTCATCGTCCAGCTCATGGGCCAGCTCGCCGATGCGGAAGCTCCGGTCGGCTTTCAGCAAGGCTGCGGCGATCTGCAGAGCCAGCGGCAGCCCTCCGCACGCCCAGGCCAGTCGCTCGGCCGCATCGTGGTCACCAGTAATCCGGTCATCTCCAGGGCGGCTTACCCGCAGCGCCCCATCCAGCAGGGCAATCGATGCATCCTCATTCAGGGCGGTGACGTCCACGAACCGAGAGTTCAGCGCGGCCAGGGTGTGCCGTGAAGTGACCATGACCTTGTGCGGCCCCCTGCCAGGGAGCAGCGGCCGGACCTGGGCCTCGGAGACGGCGTTGTCGGCGATCACCAGGATTGGGTCCGGAGTCTCGGCGAGTGCTGACCGGTACAGGCCGGCCCGCGCCTCCTCGCTTGGAGGGATGTGCTCGGCGGGCACTCCCAGCCCTCGCAGCAGCGCATCCAATGCCTGCCCTGCGCCTACCGGCGACTCGTCATACCCGTGCAGGTCAATGAACAGCACGCCCCCGCGGAACCACCCCTTTGCCACCGCCGCGTGGCCTGCCTCCACTGCCAGGGCTGTCTTGCCGACGCCCGGTGGTCCAGCCACCGCCAACACTGCCACCGGGCCTTCTAGCTCGGCAGGGTTCAAGAGGCCGGCCAGCAGGGCCAGTTCGTCCTCTCGGCCGGTGAATCCTGCCACCCGTGGCGGTAGCTGGGCCAGCGCTACCGGGGCTACTGCCGGAAGCTGGAACGTCACTTGAATGCTGCGGCCCTGCAGCACTGGGCCGAACTGGATGCCGCCGTTGACCGTGTTCACGGTCTCGGAACGTTCCGCATCGTTGCCAGTTGCAGAGCGCAGCGGCCGCGCCCTATCCGCCTACGCCCGGTCATTCCGCTGCCGTTTCCTGTGTCGGCTGGGACTGTGGTAGCGGACCAGAGGATCCGAACATCTGGCCCGTGAGGTCACGGCCCTGCTGCACTGGACCGAACTGGATCCCCCCAGCGATGGTGTTGCGCACGTCGCCGCCACCTGGCCCGAGGTGGCCCGCCGGGCCGGGCCCAGGTGCCGCCGGGTCACTACCTGCTCGTTCTGGTGAGTGGCGATGACTGGTCACCACCGCAGCCTGCAAGGCGGCGCCGATCATCACCAGCACGGCCAGCGCCACCCACATCCCAATGGACGGGTGCGCCGTCACCAGTGCCGTCACCACCCCGGCTGCCGCTGCCGCGATTGCCGAGATCCCAGCCGCAGCCGCCCGCCACCTCATGAAGCCATTGTCCTCGCCGTTCGGCAGATTGGATACCCAATGAGGCCGGGCGAGGCCGCAGGAGCGCAGTTGCGCCAGTGCTTCCGCCACGTGGCTGGACAGGCCAGTCTTGGCCAGCCTGCAGTTGCATGAGAGTCGCGCACCGCGCGCTCATGCCGTGGCCGTAGCCGGCTGAGCCACGGCTCTCAATCCCGACCGGCCTGAGAAGGCGCCCGAGTTCGGGGTTGGCGGCAGCCTGCCTGCGAGGTCGGTGGCTCTCACCGCGGATTCCGCTCTGCTCGCCCTCGCCGGGCTGGCTATCGCCGTCGCCGGTGCACTGGAGCTCGCCACCTGGGCCGCCACTTCGCGCACCACCACCGCCCGGCACGTCGAATGGCACGACCCGCCCTCATCCGATAACAGCCTGCAAGCAGAACGACTATTCGGCGGCGATTCACAAGGCCAAGCTGCGGTTGGGACTCACGTCCAGATCGGCGGCTCGGCGCGCGTTACGAACGTACTTTCATGTCGCCGACAGCGCGGTCACCGGCGCCTGGTGATCTTGGTGGATCAGGGGCCTCGGGCCTTCGCCTGATGCCCATCCGGATCGCCGCGTGTTCCGGCCCGGCAGTCCGCGGGCCACAGTCGTAACGGAGCGTGGCCGGAGGATTGGGAACGTCCAGACAGTCAGGCCCCCGGCGATGACTGGGATGCACACCGTAGCCAACTGCTGGCGGGCGGCGGGACGCAGGCGACTGCGCGCGGATGACTGGCGCCCTGCGGGCGCACGGTCGGTTGGGCAGTTCCTGACCGTGAGCCGGACGGCGGGAAGGCAGGCAAGATGACGGAAGATCCTTGGCCGCCCGCCGGGCCGGGGTGCTCAGTCGTCCGCCGGGCGAGCACCACGAGTCCTGCCGACGTGACCAGCACCGCCAGGGCCGCGACTGCGCCGTTCAGGACGCCGAGATGGGCCGACTCGCCGAGCAGCAGGTTGCCCACGGCCAGGCTGGCCACCGGGGTGACCACGGCGATGACAGGCAGGGTGACCATCGGTCGCCCCGCCTGGTACGCGGTCTGCGTCAGCAGCAGCGAGCACGGACCCCCCAGCATGAGGGCGTAGGTGGTCCAGGAGCCGGCCATGCCGGTGAGCCCGCCGCTGATGACATGCGAGAACGCCATAGTAACGACGGCTATACCGGTGTCGGCCAGCCCGGCGGCCGCAGCCAGCAGGACCGCGCGGCGCCCGCCGGCGGCGGCGAGGCCGGCGGCGGCGAGCGGCACCGCGCAGGTGGCCAGGCACGCGGCGGCCAGCCCGGCATGCGCGGACACGCCCGGGACACCCGTGTCCCCGCCGGTGGGCGAGGCCAGCGCGACGAACGAAGCGATGCCGACGATCACGGCCAGGACCGCCGCCCAGACGGTCCAGCCCAGCCGGCGGCCCGACCAGAGCCGGACCGTGGCCACGCTGAACAGCAGGGACGATGCGACCAGCATCTGCACGATCGTCAGCGGGCCGGCGCGCAGCGCGACCGCGTGGGTGGCGAATCCGCCGAGCTCAGCGCCGATGCCGAGCAGCCACCACGGGCGTCGCACCAGCAGCAGAAGCAGCCGGGGCCGGCCCGCCGCCTGGCTGGGCGTCGCGGCGGCTTGGCGCTGCTGTAGCGCGGCACCGGTGCCGTAGAAGACGGCCGAGATCAGCGCCCACACCATGGCTGTCACCGGAGCATGCCAGGGCAGGCTGCCGGTGACGCGGCAACCGGCAGGACCACCGCTGCCGAGGGCCTCTTCGGTTTGTCTCTCGTTGCGACAAGCGACATGCGATCGACGCTATCGACGCGATACATCGCAAGTCATCAGGGATCTCCCCGATATTTCCCCGGGGGGATAACCCCAGCATCGGGCCCGCGTCACGTTCGCTTATACGGTGACGAACGCATCAGTTCGAACTGGTGCGGATCCTGGCCGAGGGCACCAGAGACCAAGCGGCGTACAGGCTACATAGACCTAGTCATGCTCGTTTGAAGGAGCCTTCTAAGCCGCGGAGCTGCGCCGACCTCAGGGACACAACCTAGGTTCTCGTCCAGCTTGAACTTCACCGCGACTGCGGGATCGGCAGCAGTTCCTCACGTGCCAGCGCGGCGCCATACGCTGCGGCTGCGCGCACGCCGGCCGCGGTCACCGTTGGGTACTCGATGATTCACCACACCGTGAATCCGCCGCGATGATCACGCAAGGTCACGGTGGCTAACTTGACTGTCGCCCCGGATAGCCGACTCGGTGCTCGGCGAAGCCCGGTAGATGGTGCTGTGCGGGGCATGCAGATCACCCCGTTATGAGCTGGTGGCCGCTCCCAGAAAAGCGGAGCCCGAGTGCCGTCCAGGCATCGGGCTCCACGTTCGCCGGAGTCGCTTGCGGTTACGAACAGTGCCGGGCGGAGACCTGGCGGGCGATCAGCAGTGCCAGCACCGCCAGGCCGATGATTAGGCTGACCATGACGTTCTGCTAGTGCACGTCGCGGCGGATGGTGCGGGCGGCGCCGATTGTCAGCGGCAGCGCGATCCACAGCATCGCGGAGACGGCGATCTGCGGGATGTGGCCGGACCAGCTGCCGTCGAGCATCCAGCCGAAGGTCTGGCCGGTGTTGATCCACTCGCCGGCCTTGGCCAGGGCGGGGATCATCAGCAGGCTGGCCGCGCCGGCCACGGCGAAGTAGGTGACTATGGCGGCGGCGGTGTTGTGCAGCACCGCGCCGATCGCCACGCCGATCGCGCTGGTCGCCATGATGAAGGCGGCGAATCCGGCCAGTTGCGCCCAGTCCGCCCCGGGGTGCCAGTACGCCATGTGGTGGAGGTGCGGCGCGAACGACGCGGTGACCTCGGCGGCCAGGCAGGCGAAGCCGCCGCACAGCGCCCCGATGAGCAGCCCGGCCAGCACCTTCGCGGTGAGCACTCGGCCGCGTCGCGGCTCGAGCGTGAACGTAGTGAGCGCGGTGCGCTGGCTCCACTCGGCGGTCATCGCCATCATCAGCACGATCGGCAGCAGCCGGGACAGTCCCAGGGCGGACCAGGTGAGATAGGAGGCTCGGTCCTGGGTGACGTCACGGGCGAAGATCACCGGCACCGCCTCGGCGGCCATACTGAGCAGCAGCGCAGCGGCCAGCAGCGCCTTGGCCGCCCGGGTGCTGACGGTCTTGCGCAGTTCGGCGGCGAGCAGGGTACGGAACGGGATCATCGGTTCACGGCTCCTTTGGGTGTGCGGGTGAGGGACAAGAACATGTCTTCCAGGCTCTGGCCGGAGCCGCGAGTCAGCTCGCCGGCCGGTGCGTTGGCCACGATCTGCCCCCCGGCGATGATCACCAGGCGGTCGGCGATGGCCTCTATCTCGGGCAGCAGGTGGCTGGACAGCAGCACGGTGCCGCCCCGGTCAGCGAAGTCGCGCAGCATGCCGCGGATCCAGGCGATGCCTTCGGGGTCCAGGCCGTTGGCGGGCTCGTCCAGGATCAGCACGCGCGGCCTGCCGATCAGCGCGAGCGCCAGACCCAGCCGCTGTCGCATGCCCAGCGAGTAGGTGCCGACCCGCCGCCTCGCGGCACTGCCGACTTCGACGGCGTCGAGCAGTTCGTCGGCGCGGGCGGCTGGCATGCCGACCGTCGTCGCGGCGATGCGCAGTGTCGTCCGCCCGGTGCGGCCGCTGTTCATCGCGGACGCGTCGAGCAGCGTGCCGACCAGGCGGCCTGGGTTGGGCAGCGCGGTGAACGGCTTGCCGCCGATGGTGGCCTGGCCGGAGTCCGGCCGGATCAGGCCGGTGATCATCCGGAGCGTGGTGGACTTCCCGGCGCCGTTCGGCCCGAGGAAGCCGGTGATGGTTCCCGGATTGCAGCGACCTGCCACACCAGGAGTTCAACACCGGCATAGCGGCAGCGTCTGTCACCAGTGATCATAGTGGGCGGCGGCCGCGATCCTAGGCGACCTCTGGGAGAGGGACACAGATTATGCGGTTCTGAAGGTGTGCCGTATGTGACCGTTGACCCACGGGTCCGGTCTAGGCGGGGTGTACGACGGAGGCCATAGTGCTGATCAGTTGCCGGAACCTTTGGACTGGTTCGGTGTCGCCGGTGATGTCGATGCCGGCCTCGGGCCCGGCGAAGATGAAGGACCGCAGGGCTTGGCTGGTCGCGGTGATTGTGACGTCGGCCGGTGCGGGCGGGGCTTTCGCGGCGAGTGACCAGTGGCGGCCGTCGCTTTCGGCCAGGTAGTCCGCGCCGTCGAGGCGGAAATGCCAGCGGGCTGGCTCGTGGTCGCCGGCGGCGCGGTCGATGGCCCGGATGGCGGAGCGGAGCAGATGCTCGGCGTGCAGCGGTTCGCCGGGCTGGGGCTGGCGCCAGGCGTGCTGGAGCCCCCACCAGCTGAGCGCGTCGACGACGGGCCCGAGGTCGGCTCCGGCCGGGGTCAGGCGGTACCAGACCTCCCGCCGGCCCGGCTCGCGGTCAGCGGTGACGATCCCGGCGTCTTCGAGCTCGCGCAGGCGCTGGCTGAGCGTCTTGGGGGTGATCCCGCCGAGGCGGTCCATCAGGTCGGTGAACCGTTTGCTGCCGGTGATTAGGTCGCGGATCACCAGCAGGCTCCACCGGTCGCCGACTTGCTCTAGGGCGCGGGCCACCGCACAGAAGTGCCCGTAGGTGCGAACGTTCCGAGTCACGTCCACCATAATACTAGTTGACAGATACTAGTTGCAAGTTACTCTCTTAGAGATACTCATCTATTTCTGGAGGATCTCATGTATGACCCGCCTGCCTATCTGTGGGTGATCATCATCGCCCTGACTGCCGCGATGCCGGCTGCGACCTGCGTCGTGCTGTACGGCGGCGCGAAACGGGCCGGCCTGGGCCGGCGGCGCGCGGCGCTGCTGGCCGGGGGCGCGGCCGCCGTGCTCGGCGGCTGGTTCACCGCCAGCGCGGTGATCGCGGGTCACGGCTGGTACGACACGCGGCTCGGCCACGGGGTGCCGTGGCTGCCGGTCGCGGTGGCCGGCTTCTTCGGCACGCTGCTGGCCCTGCGCCGGATCCCGGTGGTCGCGCGCGCCCTGGCGGCACCGGGCCTGGCGAGCCGCCTGGAGTACCCGCACGTGTTCCGGGTGGAAGGGGTGGTCTTCCTGATCATCATGGCCCTCGGTCAGCTGCCCGCGCTGTTCGCCTGGCCCGCGGGCCTGGGCGACATCGCCGCCGGTCTCGCCGCGCCGCTGGTCGCGTACCGGCTCGCGCAGGGCACCGGCCGGCGCGCCGCCCGGTGGCACAACGCGTTCGGCATGACCGATCTGGCCGTGGCCCTGACACTCGGCGCCCTCACCGGATACCAGCTGCTCCACGTCACCCCGGCCGCCGCGCCGCTCTTCGAGCTCCCGCTCGCGCTGATCGTGACAGCCGGCGTGCCGCTGCTGCTCACCCTGCACATCACGTCGGTGTCCGCACTGCGCAGAGCCCAACGAGCACCACTGCCAGCCACCGCCCCTCTCACCGCCGCCACGAGATAGCGGAGAAGGCAATCCAGCTCGAGATCGATGCGCTTGAGGAGGCGGCCTGGCCGGGGGCCGCCGGCGCACCCCCTCATGCTCGCCAGCCAGCTCATGGCCGCCGAGCTCTGCCAGGAGGGCCACCCGCCCGCAAGACTGTCCGCCGGGCGTGGGCCCGGCCAGCGGAAAGGAAACGCAATGAACACCCGGAGTCCATACCCAGACGTCGAGGTCCCGGAGATCTCCCTGCCCAGGTTCATCCTTGACCGAGCCGATGAGCGAGGTACAACGGTCCCACTCATGGGTCCCGCCGACCCGGGCATGGCCACGCCGCTGATGGGGCCGGCCACCGCGGGCACCATTACCCCGCTGATGGGCCCGGCCGCCCCGGCCACCGGTACCCCGCTGATGGGTCCCGCCAATCGCGGCACGATGGTCTCGCTCATAGGTCCCGCCGACCCGGGCACGGCCACGCCGCTGATGCTCCCAAGCCGGTAATGCCTCGCACGCGGATGACCGCCATGCTCTTTGCGCGGTGTGCGGTATCCAGTACTGGCAACCCGGGGGGAAGGTGACCAGCGACCTTTCACGACGGGCGCGCCTGCGCGCAGAATGACCGCCATATGCGCGGCCACGATCGCATACAACTGGCACTCGAGAACCGCACCTAACGGCGGCTCGTGCGCAGCACGTCACCCAGCAAAGTTGCTCACCTGGTTATCGGCAGCAGCAGATCGCGCTGGGTGCCGGCCGCTGCGAGGTCCTCTTCGCTCCTCATCCGCGATTGCCGTGATGTCCGACCGTCCGGTTAGTTTGACCTCATGTCTGTGGAGCCTGGCTGGTGCGGTGTGTGCGGGTTGCCGGTGCCTGCCGGGGAGAGGTTCTGCCGCTGGCCGTTTGGCGCCCGGGCTGGTGATGGCCACGAGGGTGCGCCGTGGGCATCGCACAGCCTGGCATTCATGACGGAGCTGGTGGAGCTGCAAAGCTGGCGCTGCCCGTGGTGCGGGGATTACTTGCCTGACTCTCCGCGCGGAACCGCGATCGATCACATCATCCCCAGAGTTTACGGCGGGCCGCATCGCCGCTGGAATCTCCAGTTGCTGCACCAGGAGTGCAACTCGGCCAAGGGCAAAAAGATCACCGCCGAGGCGCTGGAGCTAGCCGATGCTCACGGCGTGACGATCAGCATGCACGTCGGGCAGTACCGCGCTGGAGTCCGGCGCCGGGCGGCCATATATGCCGTGCGGGCAACTCGCCAGCTCGGCAGCGAGGCCCGCGACCGGGCTCTGGCCGCGGCGAGGGATCTCACCGTGTTCTTCCCCGAGGCAAGGGTTCATGCCGTCATCCGGGCAGCGGCGGAAGGGAACCCGGCCGCTGACGGCCCCCGCTAGCTGTGCAGATGCCGCAGAGGCCAGCGCTCGCGATTGTTGCCTGTCCGTAGGCGGCCCGGTCCGGGCACCTTCGCTCGAAGTCGTGAATGCCGCTGGGGACTCAGCTGCCGGGCGTGGCCGCATCCAATCGGCGCCGAACCTCCGGCGTGTTCACGCCGAGAGCGCCCAGCAGCACCGCCGCAGAATCTGGTGGTTGGAGAGTGAGGATCTGGGCCAGTACCTGCTGGGCCGTGACCTGGGTCTTCCGGCGGTTGGGCTTGACCGCTTCCTCAAGCACTTTCTTGGCCGCGGGCGTCATGCGGAGGCGATCTTTTTTCGCGACGTCTCTGCTTGTTGTTTAACCTGCGGGCAGGTTAAACGGCAAGCTCTGAGCTTGTTGTTTAACCTGTCCAGGCTGTGACCTGGGCGTTTTGCTGGCCTTCTGCCAGATGGTCGCGGCGTGTCGCGGTGCGTGAGTACGGCCTTCGCATGATCATGTGTTCTCGCTGAAGATCCCATGATCACTACGAAGGCCGTGATGAACAGATTGCCAGAGGATGCCGGTGGCGGGCCACTCGCACGCGCCGTGCTGGCGCGGTTCCGCCGGGAGTTCCATGCCTGCCTGACCGCGCGCGCCGATGAGCTTTCGGAACTGGCTGATGCGGTGCTGTGCACGGACGGCCCGGTCAGGTGCCTGGCCGGCCTGTCGCTGGCGCCGGAGCACCGCCGCGGCCACGGCGCGCTCGTACGACGCGGTCAACTGCGGCCGGATCGATATCGCGCGGCTGCGCCGGTGCCTGGCCGGGCTGCCGTTACCGCGGGCGGCGGACGGGCGGCTGATGCTGGCCGTGGATGTGCAGTAACTGGCTGCGGCCCGGCGCCGGCGACCAGCCCGGGCCGGCTGTTCTGCCATGTCTACGGGCGGGGTAAAGGCCAGGCGCAGATGATCCCGGGCTGGCCCTACTCCGTCGTCGCCGCGCTGGAGCCCGGCCGCACGTCCTGGACCGCGGTGCTCGACGCCCTCCGCTTGGGCCCCGCCGATGATGAGGCCGAGGTCACCGCCGCGCAGGTCCGCGAGGTGATCACCCGGCTGATCGCCGCCGGGCACTGGCAGCAGGGGGACCCGCCGATCCTGGTGATCTTCGACGCGGGCTATGACCCGATGCGGCTGGCTCACCAGCTCACCGGCCTGCCGGTGGACATCCTGGGCCGGCTGCGCAGCGACCGGGTGCTGCACTTCCCCGTCTCACCCCGCCAGCCCGGCACCCATGGCCGCCCACCGCGGCACGGCCGGGAGTTCGCCCTCGCTGACCCGGCCACCTGGCCAGAGCCGGCCGCGACCACCACCACGGCAACCACCCGCTACGGCACCGCCGCAGCGCACGCCTGGGACCGGCTGCACCCCCGGCTCACCCACCGCTCCGCCTGGATCAGCCACGACGGCCCGCTGCCCGTCATCGAGGGCACCCTGATCCGCCTGCAAGTGGACCACCTGCCCGGCGACCGCCACCCCAAGCCGGTATGGCTGTGGTGCTCGCTCACCGGCGCCCCGCCCGCCGGCGTGGACCGCCTGTGGCAGGCGTTCCTGCGCCGTTTCGATCTTGAACACACCTTCAGAATGTTCAAGCAGGTCCTGGGCTGGACAACCCCGAAACTCCGCGACCCGGCCGCCGCGGACCGGTGGACCTGGCGCGCCCTGTTCGGGACGAAGAGGCCGCCGGTTCAAATCCGGCCACCCCGACCATTAATCCCAGGCAGGGCGGGTTTCTACACAGAGTAGAGACCCGCCCTTGATCATTGACCGTCGTTCGACCGTGAGATCCGACGGCAAATCCCGGCAGATTTTGCTCTCGACCGCCAGCTGGCGGCATCGGGGTGACGTTCGCGACATGGCGTGGGATCGCTGGAGATGGGTGAGATGCAGTCGGGCTGGCTCTCTCAAGGCGATTGCGTCGGCACGGCCCGCAGCAGGTTGCCGAACTCGGCGATGCCGATGCCGAGCGCGCCCTCCCGGGTGAGCAGTCGCCCGGTGACTTGCGGGTGGCGGCCTGCCCACGCCCGCGCGGACCGGCCGCTGGCGAAGAAGTTGATGTAACCGCAGGAGCGGTCCACTGAGGGACGGCAGGTATCACCTGCAGAGCCGACGAACACTACTGCACTCCGCGGCCGCCAGCGCGCCCAGCTGCCGTTAACGTTGACCGTGATGACACGACCTGTGTCCGGTTCGGCCGCGGTGATGGTGACCGGGTGCCCGAGCATGGCGGACATGCCGAGTGCGTCGATCGCGCACATTGCGTAGGCGGCGGGGCCGCCGGGCCAGCTGACGCGGATCGGGGTGTGTACCGGGGAGAACGGGTAGGCCGCGCGGATCTCCCCGCGGTCGTTGAAGACGATCGCATCGGCCTCGGCGAACTCGGCCAGGACCGCGTCCAGGCTGACCCCGAGGCTACGGGCCAGCCGTTCCAGCTCGCTGCGGGCAGGCGGCTGCCCGGTCCGGGCGAACTCGGCCAGGGCCGCCTGATGCACCTGCCCGGCCGGGCCGGTCAGATTGCCGGCTCGGGCTCCGCTGACTCCGGGCCGGCCTTCTGCGTCATCAGCGTTTCCCCTTACGCGACAGGAACTGCGGGCGGCTGGTCCGGTCCGGGCGGGAGCGGCGGCGTTGCTGCCGGGTTGCCGGCCAGGGCGGCCGCGGCGTCATCCCAGGAGAAGGAGCGGGGCGCGAGGTGCCATTGGGCCATCAGCCCGTACAGGCCGGCGGTGAACAGCCGCGCGGCCAGCGCCGGGTCCGTCTCCTGCGGCCATTCCCCGGCGCTGACGCCCGCCGCGATCAGTTCCTCCAGTTGCTGATGGGCCCGGGCGTCGCTGGTCCGGACCGCATCGGCGATGGCGGGTTCGTGGGCGGCCAGGGCCCGGGCTTCCATAAGGACCCGGCAGGTCTGCGGCTCGGCCGACACGTGCGCGGCGATGGCACCGGCGACGGCGTGCAGGATCTTCCGCGGCGACCTGCGGTCACCTTCGGGCAATGCAGCTACTGCTGCGTCAACCCGGCGCCCGGCGCCGCAGTCCCATTCCTCGTGCAGCGCCAGGAACAGTGCCTCTTTGCTGTCGAAATACAGGTACGGGGTTCCCTTGGATACCCCGGCCTGCGCGGCGACATCGGCCATGGTGGCAGCGTGGTACCCGGAGCGGGCGAAGCAGGCCAGCCCGGCGGCGATGATCTGCTCCCGCCGTGCTGCCCGCGTCTGCTCAGCGATTTTTGGCATGCCGTCCCGCCCCGGCCAGGGCCGAGGTGCCGCCGGCGGCCGAGGGCCGGGTAGCGGTGAGAGCTTGGCGCTGGCCGATGCGCGCGCGGTGCCGGGCTGCCAGCAGCCGAGCGATCCCAACCGGCGGGCAGCAGATCAGCAGCGCACACAGCAGGCACTGGTCCAGGTCGCCGGGCTCGCCTTGAGCCGCATGCCCGGAGGCGTCTGCCGGGCCGGGCAGGTCGGCGGTGATCCGGTTCAGGTCGCGCCAGGTCCGTGCGGCATACGCGGCGCGCACTCGCTCGCCGTGTTCGTTCCCTGCTAGCCTGCCCTCCGCGAACGCCTCGTTCAGCACCCGGACGGCATCATCACGTTCACCATCGGAAGCCAGCATCGCCGTGTTCCCGGCCTCCGCCCGGACCAGGTCCGTGCTGTGATCCTTCCAGCTCACTGACACACCTCCTCAGCCATAATGACTGACTGCCCAGTCATTATGTGATCGTGCCCAGCTCATGTCAACCGACGATCCGGCCTGATCATCTGGTCACCGGCTGTTCCCGCCGAGTTCGGCGACAGCGCGGGCGAGCATGTCCTCGATCAGCAGCCGGTCGGATCCCGAGTCGTCACGCAGGTCGTCGAGAAAACCGATGATGGTGACGACGTCGGCCCACGGGTGGTAGACGGTACCGGCGGCAGACTGCCACATGGCGGTGAACCGGTCGGCCGCGCCAGCGCCGACGGTCAGCAGGCTCACCCGGCAGTGCGCCACGTCGGCCACCGCCGGGCTGGTGCACGCACCCGCCCAGTCGACCACCCCGCACACCACACTGCGTCGCCGGGCGTCCCAGCGACCGACTCCCCTTGTCCCCATCCCTCAGCGACTGGCGTCTGAATAGTAGTCTCCTGTGTTCATGCGCTTGCAGATGCGCTGGCATGGCCAGGACGGGGTGCGCCTGCCGGTTGCGTTGTGGTGTCCCGGTCCCGGGTACCGGATGATTTCCAGCGGCGTGGCAGGCGGCGGGATCGGGCCGCGTGAATGGGTGCTCAACGCACAGGTACCGGCCTCCTACAGCCGGACGGACCCGGCCGCGCACATAGCTGAGCTGGCGGTCGGCCTGGGCCTGGCGGGCGAGGGCGTCGGGCTGCTCACCGCGGCCAGCGTGCCCGATGTGGTGCAGCGCGAAGACAACGGGGTGTGGGTGGCGGCCACGGTCGGGCTGCGCGTCCCGACGTGGGCCGCGGCGTCAGCCGACCCGGCCGAGCATGGAGCGGTGGCGGCTTGGCAGCCCGGCACCATCAACATCATCGTGTCGGTTCCCGTGCCGCTGCGCGACGCGGCTTTCGTCAACGCCGTCATGACGGCGACCGAGGCCAAGGCCCAGGCCGTGCTGGAGGCGGGGTTCCGCGCTACCGGCACGGCTTCGGATGCCATCTGTGTGGCCGCCCCGGTGGCGGGCGAGCCCGCAGAGTTCGCTGGGCCGCGGTCGCTGTGGGGCGCGCGGATTGCCCGCGCGGTGCATTCCGCCGTGCACGCCGACGCGCTGCGCTACCCCCGCGATGGCGGCCCGGGATAGTCCCAAGGTTGAAAGACGCTCCAGCTCTGGCAGCGTTATGGCTATAGCCCCCGGGCCGAGCAGACCCGCGCCCGGGTCACAGCACTCGATAACCCCGGCCGGGCGACTAGCTCACAAATGCTCGTCAAATGCGAGGGGCTGGCCAGGGCAGCCAGGCTGGCTACCGCGCCTGTCCTCAGCTCGGTGGGCCGGGAGAACGCCCGCCAGGCACTGCGTCCCAGCGGGCGGCTGCTGCCTGTTCTTCCGCCGCTGGAACTGGTCGGCTACCAGGGCGGTGAGCAGGGCGCAGGAGGTGCCGAGCAAGATCCCGGCGGCGGCGTCGGACAGCCAGTGGGCAGCGAGGTAGGCGCGGGAGAGCCCCATCAGTATGGAGAACGCCACCGCGGCCGCGCCCCACAGGGCGCGGCGCCGCCCCGCGGGCACCAGCGCGATGACGGCCGCGAGGACGGTGACTGAGGCGGCGATGGCGTGTCCCGACGGGAACGACGCGCCGCTCGTGGCGACCAGCGACCCGGGCGGCCTGGCCCGGTCGTAGATCCCTTTCAGCGAGCCGATCAGCACCTCCGATAGCACTATGGCTGCGGTGAAGGCGGCCAGGTGCCACCACCGGCGGCGCAGGGCCAGGTACCCGGCCAGGGCGATCCGCACCGGTAGCGTGACGTACACCAGGCCGAGGACGTTGAAGACTCTGGCGGTGGCGGTCAGCGGGGGCGTCCGTCCGGAGATCATCAGCCGCAGCCACGCGTCGTCCAGCCGCTGGATGCGGACCAGCGTGCCGTGGTCGGCGGCCAGGGCGAACACCACGGCGGTGAGCGCCACCACCCCGGCGGTCAGGAGAGCGGCCTGCCCGGGACGGCCGAGAAGCGGGTCCTCCACCGGCCGGACGGCGGCCGGCCGGGTCATCCCCGGCATGGCGCACCCCGCCCGCATAGGGCCAGGCCTTCGGTGCGCTGGACGTAGCTGACCAGCGCCGACCGGGGCATGAACGCCACCGTGGTGTCGACGGTGGTGGCCAGGACGGGGGACGCGCCGGGGGCGAAGACGAACTGGTAGGTCGCGCAGCCGCCGGGGAAGGTGTAGTAGCGGACGTCGGAGTACTTCGGGACCAGGCTCAGCGGGCGCTCGAACCGGCGCATGCCGGGCTGGTCGGAGGGGATCTGCTGGGCGCCGGAAATGTCGCAGGTCGCGGTCAGGGTGATCGTCACCGTCTGTAGCCCGGCCTGGCCGGAGTTCACCACGAAGCTGGCCCGCCCGCTGGTGATCTCGGGGTCGGCCGTGGTCCAGCCCGACGGGAGCGCGGCAATGCAGGGCAGGAAGGCCGCGGAGGGAACCGCCTGGGCCGTCAGGATCATCGCATGGCCCGGGCTGCAATCGGGTGCGCGGGTGGCCGCGCCCAGCGTGACGTGCAGCCCTGTGGTCGCGGTGTCCGGCAGCAACAAGCCGACGCCGAAAAAGGTGGTCACGGCGAAGATGGCGAGCATCGCCGCGGCCAGGCTGACCCGCCGGAAACTCCAGCGCTGCAGGACGATCGGGCGCCGCTGCGGGGCGAGCTTGCGGAATTCGGCCAGCAGGTCACGGGGATCGCGTTTCATGAAGGCGCGCAGCTGCGTCGGGCTGGCGACCCCGCGGGTGGCGGCGAAGGCCTCGGCCAGCTCGGCCTCGGTGAAATAATTCAGCGCCTGCTGGTACACCCGCACGGGGTCGGCGCGGACCGCGAGGACCAGCATCATGTTGCCGAGGTCGACTGCCTGCCGCCATGGCGACGGGCGGACCTGGGCGAAGGCCACGTCGATCAATAGCAGCTGCCCGTCGCGGACCATCAAGTTGCCCGGCTTGATGTCGCGGTGGGCGATCCCCGCGTCCCACAGCGTGCGGATAAGCAGCAGGCCCTGGTCGATCACGGCGTCGTTGACGTCGGCGTCGCCGATTTCTACCGCGCCGTCGAAGTACTCGGTGACCAGCAGGTACTCCCGCTCGGGGGTGATCTCCACGATGCCATACGGCCTGGCCACGGCGATCCCGGCGTCATGCAGCAGGCGCAGGGCATAGTCCTCGTACTCGGCCAGGCGCCGGACGGTCTGGAACGGGTGCTCGTCCTCCAGGGAGCCGTAAAGGATGGTCCGCCACAGCTTGTACCATCGGTCGGCGCGGACGTGGCCCTTGGTGTAAAGCTTGGCGAACAGGTACTCCTGCGGGCCGCCTTCCACCCGCAGCCGCAGCGGGGTGGACCCCGCTGAGGACTCCAGCCCGACCGGAGTGATCCCGGTGACGGTGGCACCGAGCTGGTCGCGCGTGCCCTGGCGGATCGCCTCGCCCCTCCGGCCGGTCACGTCCACATGGGCGCTGTTGCCGCGCCGGTAGGCGACCGGGAACACCTCGTTCGGGGTGAAGAACCGGAACGCGCTGACCGGGATCGCGACACCGAGCGCCACGCCCAGGAGCAGGTCATCCACGTGATCGACGGCCAGGTACAGACAGGCCAGGCAAAACACGGTAACGATGACGGCTATGGCCGCCTTGGCATACGAGCGGGGCCGCCCCGGCACGACCAGGCAGTAGGCGATGCCCATCAGCAGGAACGTGAGGATCGCCACCGAGAGCGCTGGCGCAGAGTACCCCGCCCAGCCAGCGATGATCGGCACATCGTACGGCCGCGGCCGGGTCATCTCCTCGGTGATCAGCTGCAGGGCAATCTCGAGGAGGGTCAGGCTGCACAGGAACACCAGCAGGTGCCGCCAGCGCCGGAACGCCATCGTCAGCACGACCGCCGACAGCCCGACCACCGTCGCCCCCCAGCCGGAGCCGACCACGAAGATCCCGTTGGCGACGTCGGTCAGCCACGGTGTCCGGGCCCGCGCGAAAAGCCGGAGTACCGCCGCGTTGACCTGATCATCGAGCCGGAGCGCCGGGGCCCGCACCGAGACCGCGATCACGCCGGCCAGGACGACAACCGCCAAGACCAGCCAGGCCTTGGTGGTGGCCGAGACCGGATGTGGCAGCGGCGGGGGCGCACCCGTCGGCCGGCGCCGGCGTAGCGTCCGCCGCACGGCGGGACCCGCCGGGAGGCTCGCCGTGCCGGCCCGTGTGGTTACCGTCTCCGCCTTCTCGCTCAAGGCAACGCACCTCCCATCGAGGCCAGCCCCTGCGTCCGCAGCCAGCTCCCGGCCACCAGGCGCGGATCCTCCCCGGGCAGCTGCGCCCGCGCGTCCAAGGCACGCAGCGAGCCGGTAGTGAGCCGCGCCGACACCGTGTTGAGCACCGCGAGCAGCCGCGGGCCGTAGCGGGCGACGACATCCCGGCGCACCAGCGGGACGACACTCTCGGCCGGCTGCAGTCCTCGGTCGTCGGCCAGCACCACCAGATGGTCCGCGGTGATGGCCGGATCGGTGCTGAACAGCAGCGCGACGCCGATGTCCCCAGCCTCGAGGGCCTGCCGCGTCAGCGGGCCGCCGGCGTCGAGCGGGACGAACGCCCGGAACCGGAGCCCGTATACCTGGCTTAGCCCCCGCAGGCAGTAGGCACGCTCAGGGCATTCGGGCGGTCCGCCGAACGCCAGCCGGGGGGCCACCTTGGCCAGGTTCTCGATTGATCGCAGGCGGTAGCGGGCCGCGGTCGCGGCGGTGACCACGATGACGTTGCCGTCCTGGGCGGTAGACGGCCGGCCCGCCACCAGCCCTCGGCCAGCCGCCTGCTCGGCCAGGGCCGTGCTGGTCGCCGCGGCATCGGACGTCGCGGACAGCCGTCCCACGCTGATGAACTCGAGAGCTGATCCGGAGTACTCCGGCACGACCTGGATAAGTCCGCTCATCAGCGCCGGGTTGACCAGCTCGCGAGGGCCCAGATCCGGCAGGACGCGGGCGGGGAAGCCCTTCGCCGCGAGCGCGCCTGCGTAGAGGTCAGCCAGGAGCACGCTCTCCGGGAAATCGAATGATCCGACGGTGATCACGGCGTCGGGCCGACCGGTCTCGCCTGCCCGGCCAGCAGGCCCGCTGCCGCTAGCGGACGTGCAGGCGCAGCACGCGGCGGCCAGCGCCAGACAGACCGCGCGCAATATGTTCCGTCGTTCCAGCACTGCTCTCATCACGTTCCGTGCGGGTCGGGAGGAACGGTTGCTCCTCACCTGCCCGGAGCCTGGGATCCCGCTTCTCCGGACGGGGCACCCCCTGCTTGCCGGCGGCAGGCCGGGCGGCACAACCGGCACCCGCGCTGGCGGGTCCTGGGCCGGCCGCGACGGGCCGGCGCTCACACATACCCCCGGTGCTGCAGGGATCGCCAGGACAGCCAGCCCGGCAGCACCGGCAGCCAGTAGGTCGCCAGCCGGTACAGCAGCACGGCCGAGACCGCGGGCCCGGGCTGCATGCCGACGCCGGTCAGCCCGGCGACCAGCGCCGCCTCGATCGCGCCGAGGCCGCCCGGGGTGGGGGCTGCTGCCGCCAGCGCCGCGGCAGCCAGGTACACCGCGCCGATCACGACCAGGCCAGGGCCCCCGCCGAACGCCTGGACCGAGGCGGCCAGCGCGGCAATGTAGGCCAGGGTGATCAGGGCCGAGCCGCCGAGTAGCAGGCCCAGCTTGACCGGGCTGGCCGCGGCCTGCCCCAGGCTGCCGGCCGCGGAACGGGCGCCGGGGATCAGCTTCTTCCTGGTCCAGCGGCGCCCCGGCCGTGTCGCCAGGACCACGCCGACGACCGCCAGGATGACCGCCAGGGCGAGCAGGATCTTGCTGCCGGATGGCAGCTTGAACGCCTTGGTGAGGTCGTGGCCGGCCAGCGCGAAGAACACCACGATCAGCACGACGTGCATGACGGCGCCCGCGAGGGCGTTCACCCCGACCGCCGCGACGCTGGCCGGGGTGCTGGTTCCGCTCTTCTGCAGGAACCGGGCGTTCAGCGCCATCCCGCCGACGTTGGCCGGCGACACCCGGTTGATGAACGACGACGCGCCTTGCGCCAGCACGGCCGGGCCAAACGGGACCGGGCCGGGCACCGAGCCGATCAGCGCCATCGCGCTGGCCACGTAGGTCAGCGCGGACAGCGCGATGATCACCGGCAGCCAGGCCCAGTTGGCGTGCAGCAGCGCGTGCCAGCTGCTGCTCACCTGGGCGATCTGGGGGAGCAGGAAGTAGAAGGCGCCGGCCAGCGCGGCGATCGCCAGCAGAGTGCGCGGCCGCACCCGCTGCAGCCGGGCCAGATCCTGGTCGGCACCGTCGCCGCTGGCTGCGATCGCGGCCGCGCGGGTGTTCTTCAGCAGGCCGTCCTGGCCCTTGATCTCGCGCCGTGTGCCGGCCGACAAGGCCAGCGGCTGTAGCAGGGGCACCGCCGCAGCTACGCCCTCGGCGCCGATCGCGGCCGCTGCGGTGGCGACGGCACGGTCCGGGCCGATCCGGCCGGCCAGCGACGTGAGCAGTTCGGCCACGTCGATGGCCCGCTGACGGCTGCTCGCGGCGAGTTCGGCGAAACTGAAGTCGACCAGCAGAGCAGCCCCGTTCTGGCCGATCATTATGTTGCGGCCGTGCAGGGACCGGTGCGCGATCCTGGCCTGGTGCAGCCGGCCGACCTCGCACCACAGGCTACGGGCCAGCTGATCGGTGATCCGATCGGTCGGGACCTCGTCCAGGGACTGGCCCGCTACCAGTTCCATGGTCAGCAGCACTGACCCGTCGCCGGCCTTGATGACGTGGCCGACGTGAGGCACCGCGACGTCGGCCCGCTCAGCCATCACGGCCAGCAGCGCCTCATGCTCGACGGCCTTCAATAGCGAGGCCGCGGGCCTGGTGTCGCCAACGCCGCGCAGCCGGATGCCACGCCAGGCCCGGTACAGCAGGTCGGCGTCCCTCTGGTCCGAGCCGAAAACCTTGACGAACAGGGCACGGCCGTCGCCGGTCAGCGCCTCGAACGGCCGCGATCCCTTCGCGTGGCGCACCGGGCCGGTCACCTGGCTGACCGGCACCCCGCCCGCGGACAGCGCCGCTGCCACCCCGGCCGGCCCCATCCGCCGGTCTGGCACCCCGACCACCACCAGCAGGCCCGCCCCCACTGTCACCCCGGCGGCCAGCGCCAGCACCAGCTGCATCGGCAGCAGACCGCCAGTGACCAGCCGGGCCACGGCGATGAGCAGCAGCACCACCCAGGCCGCCCTGCGCCAGGGCCGACTCAGCCACGGCGCCGCGGCCACCACAACAGCCGCCAGTCCCGCCAGGACGGCCGGATCGGGGAACCCGGCGCCGGTCAGCCAGGAAATCTGGCGCAGCCCTGCGGGCAGCGCGACGGAGCCGCCCGGCCCGGCCAGATAAGAGATTCCGGCCATCAGTGCCGCCGCCGCCGCGAACCCGCCCGCCACCGTGGTCAGCACCAGGAACCGGCGGTACCGCAAAGCGGTGACCAGCAGCACCAGCGCCGCCGCCGCGATCGTCACCTGAACCAGGCCGGTCAGCACCCGCCCGGCCGCGGTCGCGGGCCCGACCCCGGTGATCGCGGCCGCAGCCGGCCGCAGCAGGGCGGGCAGTAGCGCAGCGATCGCCGCCGCGACGGCCAGCACCCAGGCTGCGGCGACCAGGCGGATCACATCGCTGGGATGCCGGTACCGCGCCGGCGCCAGGACACGACCCCGCGGCCACGTCCTCGGCCCACCGGCGGCCAGCCGCATCCCGGGCGAAACCGGCACAGACGGCTCTCCGGTGGCTGTGCCGCTAGTACGGGCAGCGGCGGGGGCGGCGCGCCTGGTCACGGTCACTTCCGGCGCTGCGGGACGGCTACCTCGCTGACGATCCATCGCACCTCCTCCCACCCGCTGGCCTGGATGTGCCCTGCCCTAGGCGCGGCCCTGGGCCGTTTCCAGGAAGCGCAGGACAGCTTCGGCCCCTCTGCTAAGCGCTGTGCTGGTGCAGCCGCTCCGGCCGGGTCGCCTCCTTACGGCCACCGGGCCCCTCAGCTGGCCAGTGTGGCTGGGGCCGGGGCCGAAGCGGCCGCGGCGGCTGGTGCGAGGTCATCGGGTGCGGGTGCGGGCACGCCGGCGCCGCCTTGGTCGAGGCGGAACGGCGGGTAGGCGTCGGTCATCAAGGCGGCGTACGCGATGACCCGCATCACCCAGCGGTTCATGCCGATGATGAAGTCGTACAGCCCGCGCGGGTAGCGGCCCGCGAACAGCAGCGCGATCGCCGCGAAGCACACCAGCAGCCCGATCAGCCCGCCCGAGAGGGCATCGGCCTGCCAGGGTTTCCCTGAGCCCCCGGTCGCGGTGTAGGCGGCGCCGCCGGCGAACACGGCGGCGACGGCGTACTGCGGGATGGCCAGCAGCCACCACTTGACCAGGACCAGCCCGCGGGACAGCCGCTCGGGATAGGCGACGTCCAGCGTCGCGGGGTAGTCCGGCTCCTCACCCAGGCTGAACGGCGGGTAGCGGTCGGTCCCCAGGGCACTGTAGGTGTAGTAGCCGACCCGCCACGACCAGCGCAGCACCCCAAGATTGAAACCGAACAACGAACGCGGGTAGCGCCCGGTAAACAAGATCGCGAAGAACGCGATCACGGTGACCACGGCGAACGCGATCCACAGGAAGAACAGCACGATGTAGTGCGGGATCGCCAGCAGCCACTTGACCAGCCACAGCCAGCGGCTCAGCGGCTCATCGAGGCGTGCTCGCACCTGCACGGGATAGCTCTGGTCCATGGCTTCCTCCTCGTCAGTGCATGCAGGCGCCACATCCAGGACTGCGGCTGACGATGGGCACCGATCGGTACGGATCACCGACCCCCATAAGGTTGTCCTCACGCTACGTTCGCAACCAGAAACTAGCAATAGATTTCTGGAAATGATCCGTGGTAATTTGTGGGCGTGACGGACTGGAGCTTCCTGACCAACCACGCCCGGGTGCTGCTGTGCATCGCCCACGACCCAGGCGTGCGACTGCGCGACATCGCGGCCAGGACGGGCGTCACCGAGCGCACCGCCTACGGCATCGTCACCGATCTCACCGAGGCCGGGTACGTCGTCAAGCACAAGGACGGCCGCCGCAACCGCTACCAGATCCAGGCCCACCTGCCGCTGCCCGAGACCGACAGCCGGGAAAGCACCATCGGCGAGATCCTGGCGCTCCTGACCGGAGCCGACGATGAAGCGACCGCATAACTCCGGGGTCAGGGCCTGCAGATGCCGCCGGACCGGTGACCGCTGGAATGGGAGCGGCGACTCGCTGGCGGCCTCCTTACCGCGGTCGGGGGGTGAGCTCCCCGTCCGGCAGAGCGTGGAATCCGGCGAGCTGCCGCAGCCGTGGCCATTCCAGGGGTGGCTTGGCGGCGGGTACGCCGGGGCGTTCCCTCGGCACGATGACGCGTAGTGCCCGGGGCCGGATCGCGCACCGCACCGGGGCCGGCATCATGATCGTCTCGCCGTCGATGCCCACCGGGATCTGCGGCACATCGGCCTCGACGACGACCTCGTCGGCGGCCAGCACGGCCAGTCCCGCGCCGTGCCCGCGGCGGGCCAGCCCGGCCGCCTGCCGGGCGCTGCTGACCAGGATGGCGACCACACCGAGCGTGCCCGCGTCGATCCGCGGCCGCCGGCCGAGCCCGGCGATGTCGCCCATCCCGTACGGGTTGTTGCTGACCAGCAGGGCCTGCGGGCCGTCGATGGTGGTCTCCCCGGCCTGGGCGGTCAGCCGGGCGCCCTCATGGCCGTTGAGCAGGCCGGGGAGCATCTGCAGCGTGGTGCCGCGCTTGTCATCCCGGTAGGCCGGGCTGCGCACCACCTCGGCGTAGGCACCGAACGAGGCGTTGTTGACGAACGTGCGGTCGCCGATGACGCCCAGATCCACCTCCAGTTCCTCCCCGTCGCTCAGCGCATCCAGGCAGGTGGCCGGGTCGTCCCGGTCCAGGCCCAGGTCGAGGGCGAAGTGGTTGCGGGTGCCCGCGCTGATGACCAGGAACGGCAGGCCGTGCTCGGCAGCGATGCCGGCCACCAGCGCCTGGGTCCCGTCGCCGCCGGCCACCCCCAGCAGGTCAGCCCCATCAGCCACCGCGCGGCGGGCCAGCGCGGCCACATCCACCAGGCCCGGGCCTTCGAGCAGGGCCACCTCGGCGCCCAGCGCCTCCGCCTTCTCCTTCAGCTGGAATTTGGTCACCTTCCCGCCGCCCGACCGCGGGTTCATGATCAGGAACGGGCGCCGCGGGCGGGTGGCCGGTGCCGCCGGCATTACGGCCGGGGCGGCGTCCGTGCGCAGCGCGGCCCGCCCGGTCCCGGCGGCCAGCAGCATCAGCACCACGGCCACGATGGCCACCCACAGCAGGCTGTGCAGCGCGAACGTCACCAGGATCAGCACCGGCGCGGCGATCACCAGGATGAGCGAGAGCCACCGCACCACACCCCGGTTCGCCAGGAACCAGTACCCGCCCGCCAGCACCGCGCACACGCCGATCACCGCCAGCCCGGCCATGGCCAGGCTGCGCCACCCGGCCACCGCCAGCAACAGCACCACCGCCGCCAGTACCAGCCCGAACACCGCTCGCGCCAGCCAGCGCCGGTCCCTCATAGTCATCACACCAGGCTCACTGGGCCGGGTGGCGATGTCGTCACCCGCGCGGGGGTGAATCGTTGCGGACGCTGCACCCCATACCTTGACACGACGCTTCTGTTAGAAGACACTAACGGTTAGTGGATGCTAACCGAGATGCCCGGTGGAGTGCGCTGGCTGACGGCACGCGCCTGGCCATCGTGGCCCGCCTGGCTGAGGGGCCCAGGGCGGTGGGGAAGCTGGCCGCCGGGCTGCCGGTGAGCCGGTCGGCGGTCTCGCAGCATCTGAAGATTCTCAAGGACGCCGGGCTGGTGGAGGACGTGGCCGACGGGACGCGCCGGATCTACCGGCTCAACCCGGTCGCGCTGGCCGCGTTGCGCGATCAGCTCGACACGTACTGGCAGCGGGCGCTGGCCGGGTACGCCGAGGCCACAGAGGCGCCGGAGATAGATAGCAGGGGGCGTGATGGCTCAGACCGAGACAGCGGCAGTCCGCAAGCAGATCGTGGTTGACGCGCCGATCGAGCGTGCTTTCACGGTGTTCACCGACCGGTTCGGGGACTTCAAGCCGCCGGAGCACAACCTGCTCGGGGCGCCGATCGCCGAGACGGTGTTCGAGCCCCGGGCCGGCGGCGGCATCGTGGACCGGGCCGTTGATGGCAGCGAGTGCCGGTGGGCGCGGATCCTGGCTTTCGACCCGCCAGACCGGGTGGTGTTCAGCTGGGACATCAGCCCGCGGTGGACGATCGAGACCGACCAGGAGCAGACCAGCGAGGTCGAGGTGCGGTTCTACGCCGAGTCACCGACCCGCACCCGGGTGGAACTGGAGCACCGCCACCTCGACCGGCACGGTCCTGGCTGGGAAGCGGTCACAGACGCTATCGACGGCCCGCAGGGCTGGCCACTGTACCTGGACCGGTACGCCGCGCTGGTGAAGGAAGGCCACTGACATGGCGCCGATCGTTACCCGCGGTCGCTGATCACGGGGTCAGCTGCGGCCAGCCGCCCGTTTGCGCGCGTACCTGCTTGGCGACCTGCGCGACGGTGTGGTCGTCCGTGTCGATGCACAGGTCCGCGAAGTCGGCAGCGTCCAGTTCGCCAGCTTCGCGGATGGCTTCGGCTGCCATCGTGGCGAGCTGCTGCTTGGACGTCGTTGGTGGCGGCCCGGGTAGCACCGGGCCCCGGCCCAGGCCACGGCGGAATACCCGCTCGGTGAGCTGCTCCGGTGTGGCCCGGAGCCTGCACAGCGTGAGTTCCGTATCGGGAATCTGGCCCGCGTAGCACAGCACGGTCTCGCGGGACGTGAGTCCGCCCACCGCGACGAGGCACCTGGCGCCCGCCATCCGGTAGGCCGGCCACACGGCGCCGAGGTTCTGCGCTTTCAACCGGTGGTTGTGTGGATCGTCCGCCGGGCTGGGATAGCACAAGCCGAACTGGTCGAAGTCCATGAAGCCGGCCTTGATGCCGGACCGGTAGACCTGCTGGAAGATCTCATAACCGACCGCTGACTTGCCCACGCCGCTAGGCCCGCACAGCCACAGGAACGGGGTGCTTCCCCTGATCATTCGCGATCCATCCGGCGCAGGCCGTGCGTGGGCGTCCACCACTCGACGACGAGCATGGTGGCCTGCTCGTTGAGGTGGGTGTGCACGACCTCGGCGATGTCGGCCACGAACCGGTCGCCGTCTGGCCCTTCGCTGATCGGCCCGGCGGCGATCGCCCGGCCGGAGATCTTGGCCTCACCCGGCCATTGCGCCTCGGCGCCCTCGACCGGATCGACGGTGGCGCTGTGCACGGCGAACCGCGGATCCCGGCGGAGATCGGCGCCCTTGCGCGCGTTCGGCATCGAGCCAAAAACCAGTTCGCCGTCCTCGAAAACGGTCTCGATACCGGAAATTCGCGGCCCTCCGCCGGCGCGCACGGTGGCCAGCGTCTTGTGCCGGTGCGCGTCGAACAGTTCCCGGACGCGGTGCGCGAACTCCGGCTCGGCCTGCTCGACATCCCGCCACGAAGTCACCCACCCATGATCGCATCAGTGAGCGGCCGAGGGTGAGCAGTGCTGCCGCGTGCGTACAGTGGGTGAATGGCTGATGCCGCAAATATCGTGTGCTCGTTCTGCGGACAGACCAAAGAACGGGCGACGGTGATGATCGGCGTACCCGGGACGCGGATATTCATCTGCGACCAATGCGTACGCCGCGCGGAGCAGGTCATCGCCGAACCCGGCCAGACCGCCAGCACGCCGATCGCCACGATCCAGCAGGTAGCCGAGGCGGCCCGGGATGACCGGTGCTGCTTCTGCTCGAAATACCGCGACCGGGTCACCGCGATGGCATCCGCTGGTGACATGCGGATCTGCGTCCAGTGCTTGGATCTGTGCGACGAAATCCTGAGCGAGGTACCACCGCTAGCTTCGAGGTGACCGGCCCGGAGATGGCGGAGGCAAAGCGGCCCGGACACTCATAGATTTATCTCGACCCTTGACTGCCTCAGGAGCGGACGACCCTTCATGCAGATCGCCGAGATCACCCAGCAGGAGACCGCCGAACGAGCCGCGCTGCTCCAGGTGGAGAGTTACGACGTGCAACTCGACCTGACCCAGGGCGATCAGGTGTTCCGCTCGGTGTCCTCGATCCGGTTCGGCTGCACCCGCCCGGGCGCGGCCAGTTACGCCGACCTGATCGCCCCGGCGGTACACGAGATCACCCTGAACGGCACGCCGATCGATCCGGCCACCGGCTACGTGGATGGCCGGATCATGCTGGCTGATCTGGCCGGACACAACGAGCTGCGGGTGGTGGCCGACTGCGCGTACACCAGCGACGCGGCCGGCCTGCTGCGCACCGTCAACTCGGCCGACGGTCGGGTCTACACGGCCAGTCATTTCGAGCCGGCCGAAGCCCGCCGGGTCTACGCCAACTTCGAGCAGCCCGACCTGAAGGCCCAGTTCACCTTCCACGTGACCGTGCCACAGCAGTGGATCGTGCTGTCCAACCAGCCCGCCCCTGACCTCGAGCCGGCCGGGGATGGCACGGCGGTCTGGCACTTCCCGCAGACACCCCGGATGTCGACGTACCTGACCGTGGTGGTGGCGGGCGAGTACCACATGCTGCGCGACGAGCACACCACCCCGGCCGGCCAGCTGATTCCGCTCGGGCTGGCCTGCCGGCGGTCGCTGGCCGCCTACCTCGACCCGGCCGACATGCTCACCATCACCAGGCAGGGCCTGGACTACTTCACCGGGCTGTTCGGCCGCTATCCGTACGCCAAGTACGACCAGGTGTTCGTGGCCGACCACGTGGGGGCGATGGAGAACATCGGCTGCATCACCATCTCCGAGCAGTTCCTGTTCCGCTCGAAGGTCACCGACGCGATGTACGAACTGCGGGCCATGGTGATCCTGCACGAGATGTCGCACCAGTGGTTCGGCGATCTGGTCACCATGCGCTGGTGGGGTGACCTGTGGCTGAACGAGTCGTTCGCCGAGTACTGCGCCACGCTGTCCAGCGCCGAGGCGACCCGGTTCACCGGTGCCTGGACCACGTTCTGCAGCGGCCGGAAGGTCCTCGGCTACATGCAGGACCAGCAGCCGTCCACCCACCCGGTGGCCGCCGACGTGCGCACGCTGGGCGAGGCGATCGCGAACTTCGACGGGATCAGCTACGCCAAGGGCGCGTCGGTGCTCAAGCAACTCGTCGCCTACCTGGGCCGGGACGAGTTCTTCGCCGGGGTGCAGGCGTACTTCGCCGAGCACGGCTGGGGCAACGCCGCGCTGGCCGACCTGCTCCGCGCGCTGGAAGCCAGCTCCGGCCGCAATCTGGCCGACTGGTCCAAGGCGTGGCTGGAGACGGCCGGGCCGAATACGCTGCGGCCCGACTTCGCCGTGGACTCCCACGGTGCGTTCACCGAGTTCGCCGTCGTGCAGGAAGCCCCGGCCAGCCATCCGACGCTCCGCCCGCACCACATCGCGATCGGCCTGTATGACCGGTCCGGGGACACCGTCACCCGCTGCCACCAGGTGACGGTGGACGTCACCGGGCCCCGCACCGTGCTGCCCGAGCTGGCCGGCCAGCCGCAGCCGGACCTGATCCTGCTGAACGACGATGACCTTGGTTACGCGATCGTCCGGTTCGACCCGCGGTCGCTGGCCACGCTGGCCCAGTCCATCGGGCAGTTCACCGACTCACTGGCCCGCACCGTGTGCTGGAGTGCGGTGCTCGACATGGCCCTGCAGGCGGAACTGTCGCTGCCCGCGTTCGTGCGGATCCTGGTGGCGGGGATGGGGCACGAGCCGTCGATCTCGGTGCTGCAGGTCCTGCACCAGGTCACCGGCCGCCTGCTGACCATGACCGGGGATCCGCACTGGGTTCCGGTGGGCAAGCAGCAGCTGGCCGATGCGGCGCTGCCGCTGCTCCAGGCGGCCGAGCCGGGCAGCGACCGGCAGCTGGCCTGGGCCCAGCTGCTGAGTTGGACCGCGGTCAGCCCCAGCCAGCTCGACCTGCTGGCCGGGCTGCTGGCCGGCCAGGCCGAGCTACCGGGCCTGGTGGTGGACACCGAGCTGCGCTGGGCGCTGCTGCGCAGGCTGGCCAGCACCGGCCGGGCCGGTGACGCGGAGATCGACGCCGAGCTGGACCGTGATGACACCGACGCGGGCCGGCGGCACGCCGCGGCCTGCCGCGCGTCGATACCGGACGCCGAGCACAAGGCCGCCGCGTGGCGGCTGCTCACCGAGTCGGCCGAGCTGGGCGTGGAAGGCACGGTCGAGGTCGGGCTGGCCTTCAATCAGGCCGAGCACGCGGAGCTGCTGGCCGGGTACGCGGACCGGTTCTTCACCGAGGTGCCCAAGCGCTGGGCCTCGCTCAGCAACCCGATGCGGCTGGTATTCGGCCAGGTTCTGTTCCCGTACTCGGCCGCCTCGCCGGAACTGCTGGCCCAGACCGACGTGCTGCTGACCACCGACGGCCTGGACCCGACGTTCCGCCGGGTAGTGGTCGAAGGCCGCGACGTAGCCGAGAAGGCGCTGCGCGCCCGGGCGCTGCCTGCCTGACCGCTGGCCCTCTGATCACGGGCCAGCTGAGTACCGCTGGCGAAAATCCGGCCGGCCGGTGAACCTGAAGTCAGCCGGACGCAAAAGAGAAGCGATGGACGACGACGCGCTGATCGCTGCCGTGGCTGGCGGGGACGATATCGCGCTACGCGAGCTGTTCACCCGGCACGCGCCGTGGCTGGCCGCCCGGCTGCGTACCGTGCTGCCCGCGGCCGAGGTCGAGGACGTCCTCCAGGAGACCTTCCTCGCCGTCTGGCGTGGCGCCGCCCGGTACCGGCCCGACCTGGGCTCGGTGGGCGGCTGGACGTGGGGCATCGCCCGGCGGCAGGCCGCGCTGTGGCTGCGCCGCCGCGGCCCGGCCGAGCTGCCGCTGCCCGCCCTGACCGGCCCGGACGGCCGCCCGGCCGGCGACCAGGCCGGCCCGGCTGAGCTGGGTGACCCGGCCGAAGCGGCGCTGCGCCGGGCCGAACTGGCCGACGCGGTCAGCGCGCTCGGCCCGGCCGGCGGCCCGCAGCGGGAGACCTGGCGGCTGATGTACCTGGAGGACCGCCCGGTGGACGAGGTGGCGGAGCTGATGGGCGTCCCGGTGGGCACGGTGAAGAGCCGCGCGCACCGGGTGCGCCAGCTGATGCGGGCCGCGTTGCGGCAGCGCGAGCCGGCGCGGGCGGGAGGCAGGCGATGACCAGGGGCCCAGACATGACAGACCACCAGGGGGACCTGCCCGGCCCCAGCCCGGATGAGGTCGACCTGGACCGGGTCTGGATCGGCGTCGCCGCGGAGGTGTGGCACCGCCGCCCGGGGCTGGCCGAGCGGCTGGCCAGCCGGCTGCTCCGCTCCCCGGGCCTGGCCCGGGCCCTGCTGACCACACCGTCGCTGCTGCTCGGCTGGGTGCTGGCCACGATGGTCGTGCTGCTGGCCGGGGTGGCGTTCACGCTGGGCACCGGTACGCCGTGGGTGGCGCTGGTCGCGCCGCCCATCGCCGGCGCGGGCATCGCCTACGCCTACGGGCCGGGCATCGACCCGTCCTGGGAGCTGTCCCAGAGCATGGCGGTGAGCGACCGGATGGTGCTGCTCGTCCGTGCCCTGGCCGTTTTTGGCCTGAACGCCATCTTGGGGCTGGTCGCCTCGGCCGCGTCAGGGGCCGTCGCCGCGGTGACCTTCGGCTGGCTGGTGCCGATGACCGCGGTCTGCGGGCTGGCCCTGGCCGCCGCCACACTCACCCGGTCACCCAACGTCGGCGTGCTGGCCGGCGTGGCTGGCTGGCTGATCATCGTGCTGGGCGAGCGGGTGGCGGCGGGCCAGCTGACCGCGGCCGTCACCAGCACCGCGCTCATCCTGCCTTATCTGGCCGTCGCGGCGGGCTGCGTCGTGATCGCCGTGTACGCGACCCGGACACCGAGAGGAACCTGATGAACGTCGAGATCTCCGAGCTGACCCGGCGGTTCGGCCGGACCGAGGCGGTGGCCGGGGTGGACCTGCGGGCCGGTCCCGGGGTGTTCGGGCTGCTCGGGCCCAACGGGGCCGGGAAGACCTCGCTGCTGCGGATGATGGCCACCGTGCTGCCACCCAGCTCCGGCACGCTGCGCCTGCTGGACCGCGATCCGCGCAGTTACGGGCCGCGCCGGGAGATCCGGCGGCGGCTCGGCTACCTGCCGCAGAACCTCGGCTACTATCCCGGGTTCACGGTGGCCGAGTTCATCGAGTACTTCGCGCTGCTCAAGGACATGCCGTCGCGGCAGGTGCCGATGGCGGTGGCCACCGCCATCGAGCACGTCGGGCTGGGCGGCAAGGCCCGGGCCAAGCTGCGCACGCTGTCCGGCGGGATGCTGCGCCGGGTGGGCATCGCGCAGGCCATCGTGAACGAGCCTGAGCTGCTGCTGCTGGATGAGCCGACCGCCGGGCTGGACCCGGAGCAGCGGGTGGCGTTCCGGACACTGCTCCGCGAGTTCGGCCAGCGGGCCACGGTGATCGTGAGCACCCATCTGGTCGAGGACGTGGCCGCCGCGTGCAGCGAGGTCACCCTGATGGACACCGGCAAGATCGTCTTCCACGGCACGCCAGACGAGCTGATCGCCCAGGGCGAGGGGCACGGCGTCGGGGACGCCCCGCTGGAGCGCGGGTACAGCGCGGTGCTGGCGGCGGCGCGGTCATGACCGCCACCAGTGCCCCGGTCCGCTTCACGCCGCCGGCTGGGCGGGCCGTCCCGCTGGGCCTGGCCCGGCTGCTCCGGGTGGAACTGCGCCGCAACGCGATGCCGTTCGTGCTGCCGCTGATCGCCCTGGTGTTCTGGTTCGACTCGTACCGGATCGCCGCGACGCTGCCGCCATTGTGGGCCGAGCGCCTGTTCTACATCTTCGGCCAGGGCCACATGCTGATCGATTTCGCCCCGTTCGTGGCCGGGGTGGCGGCCTGGATGGGATCGCGGGATGGCCGGCGCGGCCTGACCGACCTGCTCGCCACCGGCGCCCGGCCACGCTTCGCGGTGCAGTTCGCCACCTGGGCCGCCACCGCGATCTGGGCCGTGGGTGGCTACCTGGTTTTCATGGCCGCGACACTCTGGGCCCTGTCCCGGTCGATCACCTATGGCGCGCCGCCGTACTGGCCGCTCGCGGTGGGCGCCGTCGGGGTGGCCGCGTTCAGCGCGGCCGGGTTCGCCGCCGGGGCTTTCTTCCCCACCCGGTTCACCGCGCCGGTGGCCGCGTTCGGCGCCCTGCTGGCCTGCGGGATCTCGTCGCAGATCGGCTTCAATGAGGGCACCGGGTGGGCGCTCATCCTGCCGACCAACTCGAACAACAACTTCGGCCAGGACGCCGGGGTCTTCTACCAGTTCCTGCCGGACCTGCCGATCGCCCGGGTGATGTTCCTGGGCGGAATAGCGGTGGCCCTGGTCGCCCTGCTCGGCGTTCCGGTGACGGCCGGCAGCCTGCGGCTGCGGCACATCGCGACGGTAGTCAGCGCGGCCGGGGCGGCGCTGGCCGTCACCGCGATCGCACTGACCGCCACCGCCCAGGTGACCGGCTACGGCACGGTCATCCCGGCATTGCACGGCGCGGCCAGCAGCCGGCCGATCCCGTATACCCCGGTCTGCGCCAATGCCGGGATCCGGGTCTGCGTGCACCCCGCTTACCGGCCCTGGCTGGCCGATGTGACCGCCGCGCTGCGCCCGGTGCGGACGCAGATCGCTGGCCTGCCTGGTGTCCCGGCCCGGGCCGGTCAGGTCGCGACGCTCTTCACCGTGGGCGGCCCTGGCCTTGGGCCGAGCAGCGTGGGCCAGATCGCGACGATCAGCGGTCAGCCTGCCGTGCTGTACCTGCCGCTGGGCGCGCTGAACCTGCCCGGCGCGTTCGGGCAGGACCGGACCGACTTCCTGGACGCGATCAAGCTGCAGACCGTGCACGCGTTCGTCGTCGCGGGGAGCGGGTACGGCGACCCGGCGCAGACCGCCGTCGAGGCGGCGATGTTGAAGAACGCCGGGATCCCGCTGGCTAGGCAGGCCAAGCAAGTGTTGCCCGACTCGCCCTGGGGAGATGCAATTGTCGGGCCACCCGGCAACGGCGGATATCCAGCACAGATCGCCAGGGCCGCCACCCGGTTCGCCGCGCTGCCCGCCGCCACCCGGCATGCCTGGCTGGCCAGCCACCTGACCGCGCTGCGGGCCGGCCACCTTACCCTGGCCCAGCTGCCATGACCGCCGCCGACGTGCACCGGCCCGCGCCGGAAGCCGCACCGCCGCCACCCGCCCGGGCCGTGCCCGGCTGGCTCCGGCTGGCCTGGCTGTACCTGGTCAGCCGGCGCGCACCGGCCGCGGTGGCGGTGCTGGCCGGGCTGGGCGCGGTGCTGTGGGCCTCGCTGCACTGGCACTGGGACGTGGCCGGCGGGGCGGCCGCGCAGCAGGCCATCCCGCTGGCCATCGAGACCGGCGCCGCCATGGTCATCGCGGTCACCTGCTACGGGCCGTTCGGCGAGCCGGAGCGGGCCACCGGGCGGTGGCTGCCCTACCTGCGGCTGGCCGCGGCGGTGCTGCTGACCGCGGTGGCGTTCGGCGCGCTGGCCGCCGGGTCCACCGCGGGCGGGCTGCCGGACGGCATCCTGGCCCTGCTCCGCAACGTGGCCGGGATGACCGGTACCGGCCTGCTGGCGGCGGCCGTCCTGGGCGGCGCGCTCGGCTGGGTCGCGCCGCTGGTCTACCTGGTGCTGGCCGAAGGCGCGCTGGCAAACGGCGCGACCACACCGTGGGCCTGGCCGGCCCGGCCGCCGCACGACCTGGGCGGGGCGCTCTGCGCGGGCGCGGTGTTCGCCGCCGGGCTGCTGGCCACCACGGTGCGCGGGGCCCGGGAATCGGTCCGGGACTGACCATGGCCGAGCCCGGCGCGCTGAGCCGCCCGCGGCACGGGTCAAGGTTGTGCGGGCGGCGGCTCAGCGGTAGCACTGCGCGCCCGTGCTTCCGCGGGACGGTTGCGCTTCAGGGGTGATCGGCGGGGGCCGTTGGGCCAAGAGCACGCTGACCCGCCACCAGGATGTCCACGCTCAGGCCCAGAATCCAGGCCGGGAACAGCAACTCCACCCAGCCCGAGATGCCGGTGCCGATCAGCAGAACCAGCGCGGTAACCAGCCCGGCGACGACCAGCCAGCGGGAAACGATCCGGGTCCTGCGGGCGATGGTCACCGTGCTCAGGCAGAACACCGCGGCCATCCGCATCGCGTAGACGTTCAGCAGCAGCCCGGTGACGTTGCGCCCGAGAGCCAGCGTGCCCGCTCCGGGGTGGCCGGACGCCCGGGCCGCCGACGCGCCGGCCAGGATGCCGCCGGCCACCGCGGCGGCGACAAAGAGCATGGCTACGAACAGCAGGCCACTGCCCAGGAACACGGTGCCGAAGAATTTGTCCTCCCGGTCGCCGATCCGGTCCCGGATGACCCCGATGAACCAGAGGAATGCAATTCCGGCGAACGGCACCAGATTCAGCGCGACGGTTACCGCGGTGCGCCGCGCGGAATCGGACAGCCAGGAACCCGGGACAGCCGGATTACCCGGCACCGAGATGCGCAGCAGCACGAGTACGGCGATAAGCAGGACGGAAAAGACAATTCCGGCCACCGCGGCCGCCCGCGGCGTCCGCAGCGCGGTCCGCTCCGCACCCAGCCCGGCATTGTGCACAGCCACCCCCCGACGGTCGCCTGCCTAGCTGATTCCCCGGCCAGGCGGCGGCCACCCCCGGTCAGGGCCGGCGGATGATCAGCAGCGACTGGGCGCCCACGCCGAGCGGCCCGGACCGGTCGGACAGGGTGGAGGTGGCCAGCCCGGCGCCGTTGGCCGAGATGGCGGTCTGCGCGGCCAGGCAGATCCACTCGCCGGCCGCCTCCCGGTGCAGGTGCACGGTGAGTTCCGGGTTGATGAACAGCCACTTGGCGATGTCCAGCGTGCTGGATATCCCGTTGCCGCTGTCCGCGACGGCCAGTACCCGCTCCAGCGGACCAGGCTCCTCATCCGGCACCAGTGGGTAGCGCAGCCGGGTCCAGACGGTGGCCGGACCGGGCTCGGCGAAGTGGCCGTGCACCGGCCGCCACTCGACCGCGGACAGGTATCCGTCCACCCAGCCGCCCGGCGCCTGCCCGATCGCATCGCCAGGCAGGGCTGGCGGCGGATCGTCCGACGGCAGGACCGTCTCGCTGCTGGTGCGCAGCACCCGCCACGCGCTGGCCCGGGCCATATCCCGGCCGTCCGCGCTGGCCACCGCCTCGAGAAACTCCACGCTCCGGCCGGGCCGGGCCAGCCGGGCCGTCACGGTCAGCTCGCCGACCGGGATGGCGCCGAGGATCTCGCAGGTGAACCGGGCGATGATCATGTCGTCGCGCGGCTGGCAGCGCTGGATGGCGCGGCCAAGCAGGGCGCTGGGCGGCCCGCCATGCTGGGCCCGCGGATCCCACGGGCCGGTGGTGTGCACGGTCGCGCGCCAGCGGTCATCACCCAGCGGGACGTAGAAGCTATCGGCCATGAAGGAAGATGTTACTGATTGGTCGGGTTGGGCTCGACGATCACCTTCAGCCCGGTCCGGGCCACCGCGATACCGAACGCCTCCGCCGCCTTCTCGAGCGGGTAGCGCGCGCTGACCAGCCCAGCGAGATCAAGCCGCTGCGCGGCGGCCAGGCCGATCGCCCTCGGGTACACCTCGTTCATCCGGCGCACCATGGCGATGGTCAGGCCCTTGCGCCGCGCGGTGGACGCGCGGAACGTGGTGCTGTCCTGGTCCGGGATACCGCCCAGCACGACCCGGCCACCCGGGCGGACCGCGTCCATCGCGAGCTGGACCGCCGGGTCGCCGCCGGCGATCTCGAACGCCACGTCTACGCCGCCGCCGGTCAGTTCGGCCAGCGCCGCCGGGTCGGCCGCTTCGGCCGGATCCACCGCCGTCACGCCCAGCGCGGCGGCCACCGCCCGGCGGTGCGGGAGCGGTTCGAACGCGATCACCGAGGCCGCCCCGGCCACCTGGAGCAACTGGCTGAGCAGCAGCCCGATTGGCCCGCAGCCGACCACGGCGGCCGTCCCAGCCAGCCGGAGGTGGCCCAGATCGACCGTGTGGATGGCCACGCCCAGCGGCTCCAGCAGGGCGCCGTCGGCGTCGCTCAGCGCGTCCGGCAGCGGGTGCAGCAGGTCGCTGGGCCAGGCCAGGAACTCACGCATGGCGCCGTCCTGGCCGCCGTGCCCGGCGAACCGGATGTGCAGGCACAGGTTCCGGTAGCCCTCCCGGCACAGCAGGCAGGTGCCGTCCGGGATGGCCGGGTCGATGGCCACCCGCTCACCCCGGCGCGGCCCGTCGGCGATGACGCCCGCGGCCTCGTGCCCCAGCACCAGGGGACGGCTCAGCGTGGCGTCGCCGATCCCGCCTTCACCCCACCAGTGCAGGTCGGAGCCGCAGATGCCGACCGCGGTGACCTGGACCAGGCTTTCCCCAGGTCCCGGGTCCGGGACCGGCTCGTCGGTGAGCCGCAGGTCACCTACCGCATGCAGCCGTGCCGCTCTCATCCGTCTCCTTGGGGGTGTGACGCGCCCCCAGCCTACGGAACAGTGCGCCGGCCAGCCCAGCGGCTAGCGGCCGCGGGGCAGCTGCTTCATGTCGGCCGGGGCGCTGGACATGAGCAGGCTGGTCTGCTGGCGGCCGCCGATGGCGGTCTTGGACCGGGTCGGTTCACTCTTCGGCGACCCGCCGGTGGCCAGCGACAGGGCCAGCGCCGGGCACATCTCGACCGCCTGCGACGCTTCCTTCTCCAGCCAGAACGGCACCGGCATGTCCAGGAACATGGGGTAGCCCTGGTTGTCCAGCTGGACCATCTCCGGCGCGATCCGGGCGCACAGCCCGTGCCCCGAGCAGCGGGCCCAGTCCACCTTGAGCCGCACCTGGGACTCTTCCTCCGGCCCGAGTGGCAGCAGGCCGCGGACCTGGCGGCCGCACGAGCCGCGGAACAGGTGCATGGTCAGGTCGTCGCTGAACACGTCCAGCGCGGACAGCACGAACCGGGACACTCCGTCCGGGTGGGAGCAGGCGCCACGGCCACGGACCACCGAGGCGGCCCGGCGGGCCATGTCCAGGGTGTCGATGCCGCCGGAGCCGTCGGCCAGCGCGCTCATCGAGCGGGCCAGGCCGGGCAGGCCGAGCTTGCACGGCCCGCACTGCCCGGAGGATTCCTTGGCCATGTACCGGACGATCCGGGCCACCTCGCCCATCGGGCAGGTGTTGGCGCTCAGCGGCAGGATGACGCCCGCGCCCAGGGTGCCGCCGGCCGCGTCCAGCCCGGCCCGGGAGACCGGCACGTCGTCCACCATGTCGCCGGGAATCCACATCCCGTGGTACCCGCCGACCAGCACCCCTTCCGGCGCGGTGGCCTCGCAGATGTCGAGCACCGTGCCGAGCGGGACGCCGGGCGGCACCTCGACCACGGCCGGCCGGTTGGCCGATCCGCCCACGGTGAGCAGCATGGTGCCTGGCTCGTCCGGGGTGCCGTCCGACGCATACCCTTCCTCGCCGAGCATGGCCAGCACCGCGACCTGCGCGAACGTCTCGGCATTGGACAGCAGCGTGGGCTGCCCGTCCACCCCTCTCTCGGAGGCCCGCATGCTTTTGCCGGACGGCAGCGGGTTCTTGCCGTTGACCGCGTTGACCAGCGCGCTGCCCTCACCGGCGACGAAGCGCTCGGGCACCTCGACCACCCGGACCATCTTCTTCAGATCAGGCTCGGCCTTGGCCGCGTCGGCCATCGAGGCGGCCGCGGCGGGGTTGGTCACGCCGATGATGACCATCCGGGCGTTCAGCGCCCGGGCGACCAGCAGCGCCCCGCCCAGCACCAGGTAGGGCGAGCGGAGCATGAGCATCTTGTCCTTGGCGCTGCCCGGCTCGCCCTCAGTTCCGTTGATCAGAAGGAACGGGCGGGTCTTCTTCTGCGCGCACGCGTCCATCACCGCGCGCACCTTGCGTGCGAAAGGGAATCCCGCACCACCTCGGCCCCGCAAGTCAATCGCTTCCACCATTTCGATCAACTGCCGGGCGGTCACCCGCCGCATCGGGCCGAAGATCTCTTGGTGCGTGGCGAGATCGATGCGTTCGAAGCGGTCCAGGCCCGCGGTCAGCCGGGCCCGGCCAATCCGCATCGCCTCGGGCACGATGGTTTTGGAGTTCACTGGCGATATCCGGTATTCACCGCCGAGGTATTCAGCGGATCAGTTTCGTCCTGCGGGTTGTAGTGCCCCCGGGCGGCGGGCGGCCGCGGCCGGGTGTACGACGCGTCCTGCTCGGCGAACGAGGCATAGTGCTCGGCCCGCTCGCGCTCGAACTGGGCGGCCCGGTCATAGGCACCCGGCCGGGCTGTACTGGTCGCGCGGGTCGTGCGCCACCGCCGACTGGTGCTGCGGCGCAGCCTGGCCGTATCCCGGCGCGGGCGGGTACGGCCCAGACCCGTACCGCGGATCGGCATGGGGCGGCCCGGGGTAGGGACGGCTGGGCGGCGGAGCGATCACGTCGTAGCTCATCGGGGGCTCGTACTGGGCCGGGCTGGGGTACGGCCCGGGCTGGTCGTAGCCGGCCGGCGGCCCGTAGTGGCCGGACCGGTCGTAGTCGGCCGGGCGGTCGTAGCGCGGCGCCGGGCCACGCTGCTCGTACTCCGGCGGGCGCTGCTGCGGGTACCCGCCAGACGGGTGCTCATACCGCGGCGCCGGGCCACGCTGCTCGTACTCCGGCGGGCGCTGCTGCGGGTACCCGCCAGACGGGTGCTCATACCGCGGCGCCGGGCCACGCTGCTCATACTCCGGCCGCCGCTCCTGCTGATACGCCCCGGACGGCGGCTGCTGCTGATACGCCCCGGACGGGCGCTGCGGGTACGCGCCGGACGGGTGTTGCTGCTGGTAGGCACCGGACGGGTGCTGCTGCGGGTACCCGCCGGACGGGTGCTCATACCGCGGCGCCGGGCCATGCTGGTCATACTCCGGCGGCCGCTGCTGCTGGTACCCGCCGGCCGGACGCTGCTGCTGGTAGGCACCGGACGGGTGCTGCTGCGGGTACCCGCCGGACGGCTGCTCATACCGCGGCGCCGGGCCACGCTGCTCGTACTCCGGCGGCCGCTGCTGCTGGTACGCCCCGGACGGGTGCTGCTGCTGGTACGCGCCCGACTGGTGCTGCTGCTGGTACCCGCCGGACTGGTCGATCTCCCCGGTCTGCTCGTAGCGCGATGCCGGGGCCTCGGACCGCCGGACACCCATCGGCCGCTCGTACGCCGCGTGCCAATCGCGCTGTCCGGACGGGACGGCCGGCTGGTTCCGCAGCGGCCGGCCGACCTGGGGCAGCGGGCCGGACGGGTGGTCCGCGCCGAACTGCTGGCCGAACTGGTCGACCTGGGGCAGCGGGCCAGACGGGTGATCGGGACCGAACTGATCGAACCCGCCGGTGCGGCCAAACCGGGCGGTCTGGCCCACGGTGGTCTGGCCGAGCCGTCCGGTCGCGGTGAACTGGCCGGTCCGGCCGGACGCCGAGCCCTTACCGGCGGGCAGCGCCAGCTGGGTCCGGCCACCGCGGGCCGCGGCCCCGGGCCGCCCGCTTTCCAGCGCGCCCGCCGCGTGCGGCCCGCCACCCAGCGCCGTCATGCCGCCACCCGACATGCCCATGCTGGTAATCGCGGCCGCCGAGGACAGCGTCGCGCCGGGCGGCGGCTCGGCCACCACCTGGTCAGACAGTTCGTTGCGGGCCCGGTCCTTGGCCACGAAGCGCACCACCAGGGCGAGCGCGACCGCCACCACGCAGAAGCCGTAGCTCCAGTAGACGAAGCCCTCGTAGCCGAAGAACGCCTTGGCCGGCCTCCCGGCGAGCAGCCCGTGCACGAGGCCGAAGATCCAGGCCACGTAGGCGGAGGCGTGCAGCACCCGCCAGGCCGTCGGGGACATCCGGGTGGCCAGCCGGGCCCGGTAGACCCCGATCACCATGATGAGGATGAACATATCTGAGGCCAGTGTGCCGAGCCCCAGATAAAACGACTTGCTCCCGCTCGGGTAGAGGAACGGGATAACCGAGTCCAGCACGGTGGACCGCTGCGCCATTATCTCCAGGATAATGTGCGAAATCAGAAAGGCAATTGCGCCGAATCCAGTGGCGCGGTGAATTGCCTGCATTGTTACCCGGCCGGCCGGGCGCATAAAAATACGGTCGGTGCAAACCAGGCCGATGCCGACTTCCGCGGTCAGCGCGATAAGCGCGAGCACGCCCATGTAGTAGAGCGCGAAATGGTATGACGCGGCAGCGACCGTGTGCCCGATCTTAGTGGACGCGAGGAACGCCGCGATGATGACGAAACCGATGACTATCGCGTTGAGGATCCACAGCCATGCGTTGGACCTGGGCCTGGCGAGCTTGTGGACTCGTCGCCCGCCACCAAGCGTGACCCCTGGTGAACGACCCGTAGAACCCTCACCCTTCGCCGACACGCGCGACCTCCCGGGAGGAGCAACTCAGGCTACCTACCATTGATGGCTACTAACACTGAATAGCTCGTGCATTGGCAACTTTGCCAAACCCGGGAGATCCCGCTTCTCTACCAGGCGCTGATGAGCTTATCGCGGGAGATTCCGGGTTCGCAACGGAACGATATAGAAAGTGCCGCAGCGTGTCGTTATCGCACGTCAGAGGCGGGTTTTCGGAGGGCTCGGCGAGCCGCCGGCCGGGGGCCCGGGCGGGGTCTCAGGCGGGGCCTCAGGCGGGCCGGGTGGCGGCCCCGGCACCGGGATGACCCGGCGCCCCGCGAAGCCATGCTCGGGCTTGTGATACCAGCCCAGTTCGTGTTCTCCCTCCAGCCAGCAGAGCAACACCCTCTCGCCATTCAGCCGGGCCGGGAAGTCCACTAACAGCGGTGCTACCCCCTTGACGTCCAGGCCCTGCTCCTGGAACCAGCTGAGCAGCTCGCTCAGCCGCGCTTCCAGTCCCTTGGCCTCGGGCAGCGCGCCGAGCGGCGAGGGCACGCCACGGTCCAGCGCGGTCTGCAGATCGACCAGGTCAGCGCGCACCGCGACCAGATCGGCCGCACGGGACAGGACCTCAGGAACGAGCTCACGGGCCTCGTCGAGGGTGAATACGCGTGCCACCCGCCAAGCCTAAAACCAGGTGCGCCGCGTGTGTGCTGACCGACACCATGAGCCCTAGGAGCGTCGTTCGACACCGGCTAGCGAACGCAGGCCCGAAGGGTTCTGCGCGAGCGGCCGGTGCTGGCGCTTCCGTCGGACGACGCGACTGCCGGAGACAGCTATGCCCTGGTTTCTCAGCGACAGCCTGCCGGAGTACTCCGCCACGGCGGATGGCCTGCTCCGGGCGAACGCCGGGCGGAACACCATCCTGCTCAACGTGGCTGAGACGCTCCGGGTGCGCGGGATAGCCGCGTTCGGCCCGGAGAGCCCGCTGTTCGGCTGGTGGCAGCCGCCCGGAGAGCGCGCGGTCGGCGCGGCGTTCCTGCACACCCCGCCGTGGCCGGTCGTACTGACCAGTATGACGGCAGACACCGCGGCCGAACTGGCCCACGAGCTGGCCAGCCGGGGCCGCACGGTAAGCGGGGCGAACGGGGACCGGGCCGAGACCACGGCGTTCGGCGTGGCCTGGCACGAGCTGACGGGGGATGCGGTCGAAGAGAGCATGCGGTCCCGGCTGTACCAGCTGGGTGAGCTCAGCCCGCCAGACCCGTTCCCGCCCGGCCAGGCCCGGCTGGCCGGCCCGACCGACCGGGACCTGCTGATCGACTGGTGCCAGGCCTTCCACGACGAGGCGCGGTCCGGCCCGGAGAACCTGGACGACATGATCGACGACCGGCTCAGTTACCAGGGGTTCACGCTGTGGGAGCAGGACCACCAGCCGGTGTCGCTGGCCGGGCTGACCCGCCAGGTGGCCGGGCAGGTCCGGGTCGGCCCGGTGTACACCCCGCCCGGGCACCGCGGCCGCGGCTACGGCGGCGCGGTGACCTGGACCATCAGCCAGGCCGCCCAGGATGCCGGGGCGGCCCAGGTGCTGCTGTTCACCGACCTGGCCAACCCGACCAGTAACGCGCTGTACCAGCGGCTGGGCTACCAGCCGGTGGCCGACCGGCTGGTACTGGCGTTCAGTAAAGAAGGCGGTCGCTGAACGGGACGGTCAGCGCGCGAGCTCGGCGGCCACCAGCTCGGCGATCTGCGCGGTGTTCAGTGCGGCGCCCTTGCGCAGGTTGTCACCGCAGACGAACAGGTCCACCGCGCACGGGTCGTCCAGCGAACGGCGCACCCGGCCGACCCAGGTCGGGTCGGTGCCGACCACGTCGGCCGGGGTGGGGAACTCGCCGTTCTCCGGGTCGTCGTTGAGCACCACGCCGGGCGCCTCGCTGAGCACCCGCTGCGCGCCGGACCGGGTCACCTCGCGGGCGAACACCGCGTGCACGGCCACCGAGTGGGTCGTCACCACAGGCACCCGGACGCAGGTGGCGGTCACCCTCAGGTCCGGCATGCCGAGGATCTTGCGCGACTCGTTGCGCACCTTGAGCTCCTCGGAGGACCAGCCGTCGTCCTTGAGCGAGCCGGCCCAGGGCACCACGTTGAGCGCGAGCGGCGCCGGGAACGGCCCGAAGTCGCCCACCGCGGCGCGCAGGTCACCGGCCCGCTGGCCCAGCGCGCGGGAGCCGGCCGTCTTTTCCAGCTGCGCGTACAGCGTGTCGATGCCGGCCTGGCCCGCGCCCGAGGCGGCCTGGTAGGAGGCCACCACCATCTCCTCAAGGCCGAACGCCCGGTGCAGTGCCGCGACCGCCACGATCAGCGACAGCGTGGTGCAGTTCGGGTTGGCGATGATGCCCTTGGGCCGGCGCTTCGCGTCGTGCGGGTTGACCTCGGGCACGACCAGCGGCACCTCGGGGTCCATCCGGAACGCGCCGGAGTTGTCCACCACCACCGCGCCGCGCTCGGCGGCGACCGGGGCCCACCGCGCGGACACCTCGTCCGGGACGTCGAACATGGCCACGTCCACGCCGTCGAACACGTCTTCGGCGAGCGCCTGCACCTCGGTGTCCTGGCCGCGGACGCGCAACTGGCGGCCGGCCGAGCGGGGCGAGGCGACCAGCCGGACCTCACCCCACACGTCGTCCCGGGTGGACAGCAGGTCCAGCATGACGGTACCCACGGCGCCGGTGGCGCCGACCACGGCCAGGGTGGGCTTGGGCTTGCGCTGGACGGTCACCGGCCGGTCCCCCCGTAGACGACCGCCTCGACCTCGCTGGCGTCCAGGTTGAAGGCCCGGTGCGCGGCGGTGACGGCCAGGTCCACGTCCTTCTCGTCCACCACCACCGAGATGCGGATCTCCGAGGTGGAGATCATCTCGATGTTGACCGCCGCGTCGGCCAGCGCGCCGAAGAACGTGGCGCTCACCCCGGGGTGCGACCGCATCCCGGCGCCGATCAGGCTGATCTTGCCGATCTGGTCGTCGTAGAGCAGGTTCTGGTACCCGATCTCGGGCTGGATCTCGCGCAGCGCGGTCATCGCGGCCTGCCCGTCGTCGCGCGGCAGGGTGAACGAGATGTCGGTCAGGCCGGTGGTGACGGCCGAGATGTTCTGCACGATCATGTCGATGTTGATGCCGGCCGCGGCCACGGTCCGGAAGATCCGCGCGGCCACGCCCACCTTGTCCGGCACGCCGGACACGGTGATCTTCGCCTCGCTCCTGTCGTGCGCGACCCCGGAGATGATCGGCTGTTCCACCGCGGTTCCCTCCGCTACGACGTTGTCTTGACTGATCCAGGTGCCGGTCCGGTTGCTGAACGAGGACCGGACGTGAATCGGCATGCCATACCGGCGCGCGTACTCCACGCAGCGCAACTGGAGGACCTTGGCCCCGCAGGCGGCCATCTCCAGCATCTCCTCGTAGCTGATCCACGGGATACGCCGGGCAGTGCGGACGATCCGCGGGTCAGCGGTGAACACCCCGTCCACGTCGGTGTAGATCTCGCAGAGATCAGCCTCCAGCGCGGCGGCCAGCGCGACCGCCGTGGTGTCGGTGCCGCCGCGGCCGAGCGTGGTGATGTCCTTGCTGTTCTGCGATACGCCCTGGAAGCCCGCCACGATCGGGATCGCGCCCTGGTCCAGCGCGCCTTCGATCCGGCCCGGGGTCACCTCGATGATCCGGGCCTTGCCGTGGGTGGAGTCGGTGATCACGCCGGCCTGGGACCCGGTGAACGAGCGCGCCTCCAGGCCCAGGTTGGCGATGGCCATGGCGAGCAATGCCATCGAGATCCGCTCGCCCGAGGTCAGCAGCATGTCCAGTTCCCGGCCCGGCGGCAGCGGGCTGACCTGGGCGGCCAGGTCGAGCAGCTCATCGGTGGTATCGCCCATGGCAGACACCACGACCACCACGGAATCGCCGGCTTTGCGGGTCGCCACGATGCGCTGGGCCACCCGCTTGATGCCGTCGGCATCGGCTACCGAAGATCCACCGTACTTCTGCACGACAAGCGCCACAGGTGGGCCGCTCCTCCCGATGGGCTGCTGGCGGCTTGCAGTGTACCTACCGCTGGTGAAGACGTTCGCCGGCTTTTCGGCGGGCTCCGGGGGGTTGTCCCCCGGGCCAGCACTGTCGGCGGTGGGCGCCTAGACCTGGCTGGCTTCTTCCACTACGTCCAGCATGGCGTGCGCCAGCACCGCGTGCAGCGCGCGCAGCGCGGCCGAGCCGTGCGTACCCCAGTGGTTGACATAGGAGTACTGCCACCACCACAGCGCTTCCAGCGACCGGCCGGCCTGGTAGTGCTGCAGCCCGTGGATCAGGTCGGCAGCCACCGCGGCCAGGTCGTCGGACAGCCGGAACGCAGTGAGCTGGGTGTCGCTGTAGGGGTCGAACAGTTCCGCGTACTCGTCCACGTCGGCCAGCCGCCGGGCCAGGCCGCCGCGCAGCACATCCAGGTCCGGGTCGGCGCCCACGTCGGGCTCCCAGTTGTCCGGCAGGATGACGTCCTTGCTGGCGCCGAGCTGGGCACCAGCCAGCAGGATCTGGGAAACTTCCAGCAGCAGCAGCGGCACGGTCTCGTCGCCGCCCTCGCCACGGGCCAGCGCCGCGATCCCGTCCAGGAAGTCGCGGGTCTGCCCGGCGATCCGGTCGGCGAGCGGGTTCCAGCCCTCGCCGGTGGCCGGTCCGTTGTTAGTTGTGCTCATCGATTCCCTCGCAGCCAGGGGTAGGGTCCTGCGTGGCCTCGCTCATTCATGCCCAGCCTGCCCCTCCTCCGGTATGAGTGTCATCGACCCGCGGGTTGATTTCCTTGTGCACGCTAAGTGGTCGATTTCTTGCCGGGCGTAGTTGACGGTAGCTGCCCAGCCACTCAGACATCAAGCAGGCGCCGGCCTTCGAAGGCGCGGCCCAGGGTGACCTCGTCCGCGTATTCCAGATCGCCGCCGACCGGCAGCCCACTGGCCGGCCGGGTCACCCGGATCCCGCCCAGCGGCTTGACCAGCCGGGCCAGGTAGGTCGCGGTCGCCTCGCCCTCCAGGTTGGGGTCGGTGGCCAGGATCACCTCGGTGATGCCGCCGTCGGACAGCCGGGCCATCAGTTCCCGGATCCGCAGGTCCTCCGGCCCGATCCCGTCGATCGGGCTGATCGCCCCGCCCAGCACGTGGTAGCGGCCGCGGAACTCGCGGATCTTCTCGATGGCCGCCACGTCCTTGGGCTCCTCGACCACGCAGATGACACTTTGGTCGCGGCGCGGGTCACGGCAGATCCGGCACTCCTCTTCCTCGGCCACGTTGCCGCAGACCCGGCAGAACCGGACCTTCTCCGTCACCTCGACCAGCACCGCCGCCAGCCGCCGCACGTCGGTGGTATCGGCCGCGAGCAGGTGGAACGCGATGCGCTGCGCGCTCTTCGGGCCGAGGCCCGGCAGCCGGCCGAGCTCGTCGATGAGGCTCTGCACGATCCCTTCGTACACGCTGCCAGCCGCCGTCAGAGGTCGTCGCCGCGCGGCTCGCCACCGTGCGGCTGGCTGGGGAAGTCGCCCACGCCAGGGATCGGGGGGATGCTGCCCGGGCCTGGTGCGCCGGGCGTGCCGGGGCTGCCGGGGCTGCCGGGGCTTGGGGTGCCGGGGCTTGGGGTGCTGGGGCCTGCGCCAGGGCCTGCGCCGGGGCCGCCGAGCGCGCCGATGCCGGACGCGAGCGGGCCCATCTTCTCCGCCTGCAGGTCGGCCGCGGCCTGGTTGGCGTCGCGTACCGCGGCCAGCACCAGGTCGGCGATGGTCTGCGCGGTGTCTTCCGCGTCGCCGTCCTCGATCACGGCCGGGCTGATGGTCAGGTCGACCAGGTCGCCCTGGCCGTTGACTGTGGCTTTGACCAGCCCGCCGCCCGCGCTGCCCTCGACCACCGCGTCGGCCAGCTCCTGCTGCGCGTTCATGAGCTGATCCTGCATCTGCTGTGCCGCAGCCAGCAGCTGCTGCATATCGATCTGGCCGCCAGGATCCACTGTGACCTCACTCATATCGGTACCGCCGCCTCGCGCCGTCGCGCGGCTACGGGGACGCCTGTCACTTTGAGCCTACGGCCTGCCTGCCCGGGCCAAGCCCACGCCTCACCGGCCCCCCAACCCCGAGTCTTCCTTCTGGACGCCAGTGCCCGGTGCGCGCCGTCCGCCCCGTGCGCGCCGCCTCTGGTCCGCCTGGGGTCCTAGCCCGTCCTGGCCGCAGACTCCGCCTGGCAAGAACACCACTTGCCACGCCAGCATCAATGGCACCAATGGCTGCCGCGTCCTAGGTGCTCGACGTGTTGATGTTGACGTAGGACACCTGCAGGGGGTGTTAAGTCAACATCAACATCTCTGGGCTGTGCGAGGGCGTCGCGACTGCATCAGCAGTCACGGGAGTAACGGCCTCAGACCGGCTAGGTCTCGTCGATTTCGGCGATGATCTGGCCGCCGAGCTCCCGCTTGATCAGGTCCATGCCGGTGAGGCCGGCGCTGGGTGGCGCGACCGGAGCGCTGTCCAGCTGAGCCTCGGGTGACAGGGTCCGGGGCGGCGACGCGTCATGCGGTGGCTCCGGGGGCTGCACCACGGATGGCGCCCGCGCGCTCAGCTCGTCCGGGCCGCCGTGCCGGCTGCGCGCCGCGCCCGGGGTGGCGGCCAGCTGGGCCGCGGACAGCGCCTTGATCCGCAGAGTGGTGCCCAGCACCGAACTGAGCGCGCCGATCAGGTCGCGGTCGTAGCCGCTGCCGGAGAATCCCTTGGCCTCGCCCTCCCGGGCGAACAGCACGGTGAGCACGCTGTCTTCCACCGAGTGCACGGTGGCGTTGCTGAGCAGCATCCAGGCCACCCGGCGCTGGCCCTTGACCGCCTCCAGGATCTCCGGCCAGCGCTGCCGGACCACCTCGGCGCTGAGCGGGCCGCTGGGCGCCGAGGGCGGGGCCGGGGGTGACGGCTGGGCCGACGCCGCGGGGGCTGGCGATCGGACTGGGGCTGCGGAGGGCGGCTGGGGCGAGGCGGGCGGGCCGGATTCTTGGGATCGGGCGGCCCCCCGGGGCCGGCCGGGTTCTTGGGGCGGGCCGGATTCCTGGGCCCGGGCGGGTTCCTGGGACTCAGCGGCTTCGCGGGGCCGGGGGGCCGAGCCGGGTCGCTGTGCTTCGGGCGGCGCGGCCGGTGAGTCGGCGGCCGGGGCAGGGCGGGAGGCCGTCGGTCCCGGGGCAGGGCGGGAGGCCGTCGGTCCCGGGGCGGGACGCGAGGCCGTCGGTCCCGGGGCGGGACGCAAGGCCGCTGATTCTGGCGCGGGACTTGGGGCCGCTGATTCTGGCGCGGGGTGCGGGGCCGCCGGTTCTGAGGCGGGACGCGGGGGCGCTGATTCTGGCGCGGGACGCGGGGGGGCCTGTTCCGGGGCCGCTGATTCGGGGGCGGGCGCGCCGGGCGGCGCGGCCACGGATGGTGCCGCAGCGCCGGGCGGCGCGGCCGCGGGTCGTGTCGCGGCGGCGGGCGGCGCGGCCGCGGGTCGTGTCGCGGCGGCGGGCCGGGCGGCTTGCTGCGGGGCGGCCGGGGCGGGCCGGTGGGCGGCGGAGGTGTCGCCGGGCTCGGCACCTTCCAGCCGGCGTTCCAGCCGTTCCAGCCGGGCCAGCAGCGCCTTCTCCCCGGAACTCGACGCGGGCAGCAGGATCTGCGCGCACATCAGCTCGAGCAGCAGCCGCGGCGACGTGGTGCCGCGCATCTGGATCAGTCCCTCGCTGATGATTTCCGCCGCGCGGGTCAGTTCCGCCTGGCCGAACCGGCCGGCCTGCTCGGTCATCCGGTCCAGCCGGTCAGCGGGCATGTCGAGCAGCCCGGTCTGGCCCGCGCCGGGCACGGCGGCCAGCACGATCAGGTCGCGGAACCGGTCCAGCAGGTCGGCCGCGAACCGCCGGGGGTCGTGGCCGCCTTCCATCACCCGGTTCACCGCGCGGAATACCGCGGCGCCGTCCCCGCTAGCGAACGCGTCCACGACCTCGTCCAGCAGGTTGTCGTCGGTGTAGCCGAGCAGCGCCACCGTCCGGTCGTAGCGCAGCCCGTCTTTGCCCGCACCGGCCAGCAACTGATCCAGGACGGACAGCGAATCCCGTACCGAACCGGCGCCGGCCCGGATCACCAGCGGCAGCACCGCCGGTTCGTAGCTGATCTGCTCCGCGGCCAGGATCTGCTCCAGCAGCTCACGCAGGATCGCGGGCGGCACCAGGCGGAACGGGTAGTGATGGGTGCGCGACCGGATCGTCGCGATGACCTTTTCCGGCTCGGTGGTGGCGAAGACGAACTTGAGGTGTGGCGGCGGTTCCTCGACCAGCTTGAGGAGGGCGTTGAAGCCCTCCCGGGTCACCATGTGCGCTTCGTCGATGATGTAGACCTTGAACCGGCCGGAGACCGGCGCGTAGAACGCCCGCTCGCGCAGGTCGCGCGCATCGTCCACGCCGCCGTGCGAGGCGGCGTCGATCTCGATCACGTCCAGGCTGCCCGGCCCGTCCGGGGCGAGCGCGATACACGACTCACACTTGCCGCACGGGTCCGGTGTCGGCCCTTCGGCGCAGTTCAGCGACCGGGCCAGGATCCGCGCGCTGGACGTCTTGCCACAGCCGCGCGGCCCGCTGAACAGATAGGCGTGATGCACCCGGCCGGTGCGCAGCGCCTGGCGGAGCGGCTCGGTGACGTGGTCCTGGCCGCGCACCTCGGCGAACGTGGCGGGCCGGTAGCGGCGGTACAGGGCCAGCCGCGGCGGTGGGCCGCCGGGCCGGCCGGGATCCACCGGGATCATGCTGTCCGGGGCTGAGCTGTCCGGAGCCGGGCTGGGCGCCTCGCCTGTCATGACCTCACCCTCGCGGTCCGGGACCTCGGGCGCCGGGTCCGCCGTGCCGGATCCTCGCGGCGCCGGTAAGAAGGACCCCCCGCACACCCGCCAGAGCCCGCGTACCCTTGCTGCCTTCCGGCCCTGGGGGAGTTGGCGGGATAAGCGCCGTGCGGGGGGTCGCCGACCAGTTTAGCCACGTCCCCGGACCGTCCGTACCGCATCCCACCCGGTCGGCCACACCGGTAAGCTTGCCTGCGGAGGATTCGCCTAGTGGCCTAGGGCGCACGCTTGGAAAGCGTGTTGGGGGCAACCCCTCAGGAGTTCGAATCTCCTATCCTCCGCCAGCGCGGTGCTGCGGCCCCGGTTAGCTGCCGTCCGGCTGCGGCGGGCTGGTGTCCGGATGGCGCATACCGGGAAGAAAGCCGCCGTGACCTCACCAGCACCGCGGCACACGCAGCCCCGCCAGCCTGGGGCCCATGAATCTATGGCCCACGCAACCGGCCGCCGCCCAGATGACCATGTCATCGTGATGTTCGGCGCGACCGGCGACCTGGCCAAACGGAAACTTCTGCCTGGCCTGTTCCACCTGGCCCAGGTGGGCCTGATGCCGGAGCGGTACCGCATCGTCGGCACCGCCCGGCGGCCGATCACCGATGACGAGTTCCGCGAGCACGCCCGGCAGGCGGTGGCCGCGTTCGGCCGGAGCAAACCGGAGGGGGACGCGTGGACCGCGTTCGCGCAGGCGCTGTCGTTCGGCAGTTCACAGCCAGGCGAGCCGGGCAGCTCCGGACCGCTGGAGGCGGCCGTACGGCAGGCCGAGGCGGACCTGGGCGGCCGGGCGCGGCGGCTGTTCCATCTGGCCATCCCGCCAGTGTCGTTCGAGGCCACGGTGGCCTTGCTGGGCAGCAGCGGGCTGGCCGAGGGCCGCAGCCGGATCATCATCGAGAAGCCGTTCGGCACCGATCTGGCCTCGGCCAAGGAGCTCAACCGCGTGGTGCACCGGGTCTTCGATGAGTCGCAGATCTTCCGGATCGACCACTTCCTGGGCAAGGAGTCGATCGACAACATCCTGGCCTTCCGGTTCGCCAACGGGCTCTTCGAGCCGGTCTGGAACCGCCAGCACATCAGCTATGTGCAGATCGACGTGCCCGAGTCGCTATCCATCGAAGGGCGCGGCGGCTTCTACGACCAGACCGGCGCCTACTCCGACATGATCGTGACTCACCTGTTCCGGGTGCTCGGCTTCGTGGCCATGGAGCCGCCGCCGTCGCTGGACGCCAGGCACCTGCGGGCCGAGCAGGACAAGGTGTACGACTCGCTGCGGCCGCTCAGCCCGCAGCATGTGGTGCGCGGCCAGTACGAGGGCTACCGCGACGAACCCGGGGTGGCGCCGGGCTCGGACACCGAGACGCTGGCCGCGGTCCGGGCCGAGATCGACAACTGGCGGTGGAAGGGCGTGCCGTTCCTGCTCCGCTCGGGGAAGAGCATGGCCGCCAGCCGCCAGCTGATAACGCTCGGCTTCCACGCGCCGCCGCTGCGCATGTTCCGGGTGGACCACCGGGATGCGCCAGCCGGCCAGGACAACGAGATCGTCATCGACTTCGCCGACCCGGGCTCGGTCACCATCGACTTCCTGGCCAAGGAGCCGGGCGCCGAGGTGCGCCTGGGCGCCGCGCAGATGATCTTCCGCTACCAGGACTCGTTCCGCGAGTCCGACAGCCTGGAGGGCTACGAGCGGCTCATCCTCGCCGCCATGCTGGGCAACCAGGCCCTGTTCACCGACGCGTACGGGATCGAGCGGCTGTGGGAGGTGTCCGCGCCGCTACAGCAGCACCCGCCCAAGGCGGTGCCGTACCCACGCCGTTCCTGGGGCCCGGAGAACGAACTGCGCCGGCTGGCCGCACCGCACCGCTGGCGCCTGGACGGCACCGCGCCCCCGGCGCAGTAAGGCTCAGCGCGGCCGGGGCAGCCGGAACCGGAGTTCCTCGTCCGCGGCCACCAGCTGGAAGCCGGCCTTCTCCAGCACCCGCCGGGAGGCCGCGTTGCCGGTGGCGGTCGTGGCCACGACCGCCTCCACCACCGGGTCGGCCCAGGCCACCGCGGCCATGGCCGCCACCGCCTCGGTGGCGTACCCGCGGCCCTGCCGGGATGGCACAATGCCGTAGCCGAGCTCCACTTCGCCGGCCGCGCCGGGCGGCCCGGCGAACCCGATCCCGCCGACCACCAGGCCGGTAGCCCGCTCCACTACCTGCCGGTGGCCCCAGGCCTGGTTGGCCCCGGGCCAGGCGGCCGGGCCCGCGCGGAACAGCAGGCCGGCGATCACGGCGTCACCCTCGGTGGGATAGTCGTCGGCCCAGCCGGGTAGCCGGCGGCCGGCGGTGATAGCCTGCACCGCCTCCCAGGGCACTGGGCGCAGCACGAGCCGCCGCGACACGGTCCACGAGCCGATCGGGGCGGGTGGCTGCCAGGCAGCATCCATCGTCCGCCATTCTGGCTGAGGCGCCCGTCACCGTGGTGCCCTGGGGTGCTCGCTGAGCCAGCGGTGCAGTGCTGCGGCCAAAGATGAGAATGGCATGCGGTGATACGCGTGATTCGTGCCTGTTCGTGCCTCCGGCAGCCCGAGTGCGCTCAGTGTGCGGTTTCACTGCGGGCGGCCCTCGGCGGCTGGCATCCTGCCGGTGGAATGGACCGTCCGGCCCGGCGAACGGTGCAGCAATGCCTAGTAATCGGGCGAACCCCGGCATGAGGAGCCTTGTGAGCTCACTACCCAGGCATCGCAGGAAACGGAAGATCAGGCGGACCGGGCAGCACACCGCGCCCTCGCAGGTGGAGAAGGTGGCCCAGACGGCGGGCAAGGCGGCACCCGCCGTTGTCGTCGTGGGCACCATCGCCACCGCGGCCCCGCAGATCCACGGATCCGCTCCAGCGAAGCCAGCGGTCACGGCCACCCACAGCGTGCCCGCCCGGCTGGACGCCGCCATGCGCCCGGCCCGCCCGGCCCACCCGGCGAGCCGCGGCGACGCCACCCGCAGCGGTGCGGACCGCAGCTACACCGTGCGGGCCGGGGACACCCTGTCCGGGGTCGCGCAGCGCTTCTACGGCAGCGCCGACGACTGGCACGGGTTGTTCGCCGCGAACCACTCGGAGATCAGCGATCCCAGCCTGATCTACGTGGGCCAGCAACTCCGGCTGCCGCGGCACCTGCCGGCCGGGATCAGCACCACCGCGTACACCCCGCGGCACGCCGGTTCCGCCGCGGCCGGCAGCAGCACCAGGGCCAGCAGCACGGGGGCCAGCGACACCAGCCAGGCCGCCACGACCACCAGCCTGTCCGGCACGCTGAGCTGCACCGGCCTGGAGCAGCTCTGGCTGGATGCCGGTGGGTCACCGGCGGCCGAGGTCACCGCGGCCTCCATCGCGATGGCCGAGTCCGGCGGGAACCAGTTCGCCACCGGGACCGTCGGGGAACGTGGCTACTGGCAGATCAACCCGGTCAACGGCGCGCTGTCCACCTACGACCCGTACGGCAACGCCCGGGCCGCGGTCATCATGTCCGCGGACGGCACCAACTGGTCACCGTGGACCACGTTCACCAGCGGTGCGTACCTGGGCCGCTGCTGAGCAGCAGGACGAGGAGGGGAGCAGGGCGGCCATCCGGGGTGGCCGCGGTCAGCGGGCCGCGGCCAGCCCCCCTGCAGCTCTACTGGACCACAGCTCTACTGGACCACGGGGCCGGGCTCGGCCGCTCCGGCCGGCACCGGAGCCGTCCGGGTCTGTGCCTGCTGCTGGGCCAGCGGGCCGCGGCGGAACAGCAGGCCGACCAGAATGGCGCCGCCCACGAAGATCGCGGCCGCCCACCAGAACGCCCGGACGTAGCCGTGCACCAGCGCCTGCTCGGTCAGCGCGTGGCTGGGCCGGCCGTGGGCCAGCGCCAGCTGGGCGGCGAGGTAGGCCGTGGTCGTGCTGGTCGCGATCGTGTTGAACAGCGAGGTGCCGATCGAGCCGCCGAGTTGCTGCCCGGTGTTCACACTGGCCGACGCGACACCGGCGTCGGCCACCGGGACACCGAACGTGCCGGTGTTGATCGACGGCGCGATGATCAAGCCCAGGGAGAACCCGACCACCAGCAGCGGCGGCAGCAGGTTGGCCGCATAGCTGGAATGCGGGGTGATCCTGGTCAGCCAGACCATGCCCCCACAGGCCAGCAGCATGCCCAGGGTGACGATCGGCTTGGGCCCGAACCGCGGCATCAGCAGGATGTTGGACACGTTCGACGCCGTCATGATCATCACGATCATGGGCAGGAAGGCCACGCCGGTGAGCACCGGGGAGAAGCCCAGCGTCGTCTGCATGAAGTAGGTGACGAACAGGAAGATACCGAAAATCCCGCAGCCCGCGATCAGAATGGACAGGTAGGCGGCGCCCCGGTTCCGGTCCAGCACGACGCGCAGCGGCAGCAGCGGCGCCGGGTCGCGCGACTCCCACCAGGCGAAGATGACCAGCAGCACCGGCCCGGCGACCAGGAAACCCCAGGTGGACGGCGCGTGCCAGCCGTGGATGGCGGCGTTCGAGAAGCCGTAGACAATGCAGAACATGCCGGCCGAGACGAACACCGCGCCCAGGATGTCCAGCTTGGGCCGCTCGCCGCCGCGCGGGTGACGGCGGAGCAGGACAGCGCCGCCGATGGCCGCCGCCGCGGCGAAGAACAGGTTCACGTACAGGCACCAGCGCCAGGACAGGTACTCGGTCAGCACCCCGCCGAGCAGCAGCCCGATGGCCCCGCCGCCGCCGGCGATGGCGCCGAACACGCCGAACGCCCGGCCCCGGTCCTTGGTGGCACCGAACGTCGTGGTCAGCAGCGACAGCGCGGAGGGCGCCATGAACGCGCCGAACGCCCCCTGGCAGGCGCGGGCGATCACCAGCATGAGGAAGCTGGTGGCCGCGCCACCGACCGCGGACGCGGCGGCGAACCCGATCAGCCCGGTCAGGAAGGTGACCTTCCGCCCGACGATCGCCGAGACCCGCCCGCCGAGCAAAAGCAGGCTGCCGAACGCCAATGCGTATGCGGTGACGACCCATTGCCGGTCAACCGTCGTGAAGTGCAGATCGCGTTGCGCGGTGGGCAGCGCGATGTTCACGATCGTGGCGTCCAGCACGACCATCAGCTGGGCTAGTCCGAGGACGGCCAGGATCCGCCAGCGCCGCGGGTCAGGGGCGTCACTCGCGGGCGGGGCGGGCGGGTTCGCTGCTGTCATGACGTCGCGCCAATCTGGTGGAAAAGATCTGGTCTCAGTCAATCAACGTGGCTAACCACCGCGCGAGCCGGGGCCTTCCCGTGAACCAGATGCCCGCCGGGTCCGTGCAAGTCCGGGGAGGGCCAGCGCGTGGCCAGGGTGCCGACGTCGGCGGGGAGCCGGCAGCATGGCCACGCCAGCTGGTCACTGAGACGCAGATGCTGCCGCCAGATGCGGGCTGGCGGCAGCATCTGCCCCTTTGTCGCTGCACTCAACTACACTCGAGCCGTGATCTTCAAGCAGGTCGGGGAGGGGCGGCCCTATCCCGATCATGCCCGGACCACACGGGAATGGGCCGAGGTGCCGCCGCGGCCGGTCCGGCTCGATCAGCTGATCACCACCAAGGCCGTACTGGACCTGCGGCTGCTGCTGGACAAGGATTCCACTTTCTACGGTGACCTGTTTCCGCACGTCATCCAGTGGCGTGGCCAGCTCTATCTGGAAGACGGCCTGCACCGCGCGCTCGGGGCGGCGCTGCACCAGCGCACCGTGCTGCACGCCCGGGTGCTCGACCTGGACGCCGGGGACCACGCCGCGCCGTCACGCCGGCGGAGTGGCCTGGCCGCGGACTGAGCCGCGCCCGGCCGCCTTGACCGCGGCCTTGCCGCTCGGCCGGGTATGCGCCACCCGCGCCTTGCCGAGCTGCTGGAACTGCGACGGGTGCTCCGCCGCCTGAGTGAGCAGCGGTGTCATCCACTCCAGCAGGGCCGGCGTCAGGTCCCGCCAGGTGGCCATGGTGTGCGTGCCGCCGGGCACGATGTCCAGCCGGGCGGCGGGCTGGCGGGCGATCAGCAGCCGCTGGAAGTTGCGCGCGTCGCGCAGCCCGAGCACGTCCCGGCTGCCCACGCCCAGCCAGAACTGCGGGATCGAGTCGCTGACCGGAAGGTCGGCGATGCGCAGCCGGGGCGTGTTCTCGCGCAACGCGTGCTTGTCGTGGCCGAACGGGGCGACCAGGTGCGGCGGGCTGCCGAGCTGATCCTTGCTGGGGGTGAAGTAGCCGCTGAAGATGCCGGCCGCGCCCCAGTGCAGCCGGTACACCAGGGCCAGGTTGGCGGCGCAGTACCCGCCCTCCGAGTAGCCGGCCACCCCCCAGGCCGGCCCGGGCGGCTGTACCCGGAGCACGGTCGGCAGATAGCTGGGCAGGTCGACAGCCAGGTAGGTGGCGTCCTGCGGGCCGTGCCGCACGTTCAGGCACTGCAGCGAGATCCGCACCCCGCCGTTGGTGTCCGGCATGACCAGCACCGCGGGCTTGACCACGCCGTCGGCCAGCAGCGTGCTGTAGGCGGTGGTGAAGCCCATCACGTCGATCCAGTCCAGCGGGGCGCCCGGGAACCCGGGGAACAACTCGATGACCGGGAAGTGGAACCGGCTGTAGCCGGCCTGGAAGTACTGCGGCGGCAGGTAGACGTAGGCGGTCCGCCTCAGGTGGCTGACCTTGCCCGGCACGGTCATCCGGATGGTCTGCCCATGCTCGGCGGCGGCCTTGAGGTTCACCTTGCTGCCCAGGATGGCGCTGATCTGCCGGGCCGAGGCACGGTCCACCGTGGGCGCCGAGGCGACCTGGGTGGTGCCCTGGCCGCCGAGGTCGGCGGCCATCGCGCCCCAGGTCTGGTAGTAGTCGTAGTACTTGTTGACCGCAGCCACGCCGAACAGCATGGCCGGGATGAAGGCCAGGCAGGCCGCGAACACCCGGAACACCGGCTGCCGGGCCAGCGCCATCCAGGCGACCAGGCCGACGAAAACCACGAGGAGCAGAAGGAACAGCACCGTGCTCTGCGGCTCTAGCACGAGACTCCCTCGGGCTTCATCCACTACCGGCCGCGAGCATACCTAACCGGGGCCGAGAGGCACTCGGCGTTCGCGAGTGAACGGCCCTATTCTGGCCAGCCTGCACCTGGGAGCCCGATAATCGGGGGATGGGGGGGCTCCCGGCCGGGACGATCACGATGTTGTTCAGCGACATCGAGGGATCGACGGCCCTGCTACGCAGGCTGGGCGACCGCTACGTCGAGGCGCTGTCGGCTCAGCGCGCCCTGCTGCGGGGCGTTTTCGCCGACTATGGCGGCCGGGAGATGGGCACCGAAGGAGACAGCTTTTTCGTCGTGTTCGGCTCGGCCGCCGACGCGGTCCGCTGCTGCGTTGCCGCGCAGCGTGCCCTGTCCAGCCATGACTGGCCGGGCGGGATTCCGGTGCGGGTGCGGATGGGGCTGCATTCCGGTGAGCCGGTACGGCACGAGGACGGGTATGTGGGCCTGGACGTGCACCGGGCGGCCCGGATCGCGGCGGTCGCGCACGGTGGCCAGGTCGTGCTGTCGGAGGCAACGCGGCAGCTGGCCGGCTCCCGGTTGCCGGCCGGGGCATCCCTCCGGGACCTGGGCTTGCACCGGCTGAAGGACATTGAGGCGCCGGAGCACATTTACCAGCTCGTCGCCGCGGGCCTGGCCGAGCGGTTCCCGCCGCTGAAAAGTACGCTGGCCGGGGCGGCGGCCCGGCCAGCCGCTGGGGCCGCACCCATCGTGGGACGGGTCGCCGAACGGAAGGCGCTGCTGGCCGCCTACGCACAGGTGGTGGCCGGCCGCCCGCACGTGCTGCTGATCACCGGGGCAGCCGGCATCGGCAAGACCAGGCTCGTCGAGGAACTCTGCGCCCAGGCCGAGGCGGCCGCGGGCGGGACACGGGTCCTGGTCGGCGAGTCGGCCCCGCTGGCTGGCGCCGCGCTGGCCTACGGACCTTTCGTGGCCGCGCTGCGCGATCAGGCGGAATGGCTGCTCGCCGACGACGGCGCGCCGGACATGCTGGCCGCCCGGCACCGGCTGTTCTTGCGCGTGCTTGAGCTGCTGGCGGGCCTGGCCACCAGGTCACCAGTCGTGCTCGTGCTGGAGGATCTGCACTGGGCCGACGACTCCTCCCGCGAGCTGCTCGCCTTCCTGGCGGTCAGGCTGCATGACCGGCCGGTCATGCTGGTCGGCACCCTCCGGGAGGAGGAGCTGGCCGGCCGGGTCGGCCAATGGCTCGCCGAGCTGGAACGCCGGCCTCAGGTGACCCGGCTCCGGCTGGGACGCCTGGCCGACGGGGAGATCGCCGAGCTGGTAACCGGCCTGCTCCCGGCCGACGCCGCCAGCGAGGACCGGGTCGAGGCGGTGGTCGGCGCGGCGGACGGCAACCCGCTGTACGCCAGGGAACTCGCCCACGCCGGCCCGCGGGCGCTGCCCGCCTCGATCGCCGATGCCGTGCTGGCCAAGGCGGCCGGACTCACCGCGCAGGCCAGGGCAGTTGTTGACCAGGTCTGCGTCGCGGACGGCGGGATGTCCCATGAGCTGCTGGCCGCGGCCGTTCCGCTGCCGGAGAAACGCCTGCTGGCCGCCGCGCGGCGGGCCGTCGCCTCGGGCCTGCTGGTCCCGGCCGACGATGGCTACGCCTGCAACCACGCACTGACCCGGCAGGTGCTCTACGCCCATTTGCTGCCGGGCGAGCGGCGGCAGCTGCACCACCGTCTCGCGGAGGCACTGGCCGCGCGGCCGGACTCAGACCCCGGGCTGCTGGCCCAGCACTGGCATCGGGCGGGCTCACCGGACCGGGCTGGGCCGGCGGCCGTGCTGGCTGCGCGCCAGGCCGTCGCGGAACGCGCCTACCCGGAAGCCGTGCGGTCTTACGCGCTCGCCATCGAACTAGCCCGCTGGCTGCCGGAGGCGGGTCCCGCCCTGCTGGTGGAGGCGGCGCGGGCCGCGGGCTGGGCGGGCGACCCCGACCGTGCCGCTGGGTGGATCGGTGACGCCCTGGCCCAGTCCGGCGACGCGGCGCCGGCTGAGCGGGCGCGGCTGCTGGAGCGGCTCGGCCGTTACCGGTTCGACGCCCGCGACCTCGACGCGGCCGTTGACGCCACCGAGCGGGCCCTGGCGCTGCTGTCTGATGGCCCCCCCGCTGCCTTGCGCGCCCGCATCCTCGCCGCCCTCGCCACCGGACGCATGCTGCTCGGCGACTTCAGCGGCGCGTTCCCGGTCGCCGAACGGGCGGTTGCGGAGGCACAGCAGGCTGGCGCCGTGGCCGAGCACGCCCACGGGCTGGCGACGCTTGGCATCCTGCTGGCCCACCGCGGCGAGCTGGACGCCGGGATCGCCGCACTGCAAACATCATTCAGCCTCGCGCGCCGCACCGGTAACGTGGAGGATGTCGTCCGGGCCACGGCCGACCACATGTACCTGCTGTGCACGGCTGGCCGCTTCACCGAAGCACTCGACGTGGCGAAGGAAGGCCGGGCCGTCGCCGACTCCCTGGACGCCCCGCCGGCGCTGACGTCAACTCTGGACAACAACGTCGCGGCGGTACTGACTGCGACCGGACGGTGGGCCGAAGCAGACCAGCTTCTCGCCGAGCTGGTGGGTGAGTCGTCGGCGAAGGCCACCCATTACCTGCAACTGCTGCAACTGGAGCTGGCCGTCGGCCGGGGCGACAGTGAGCGGGTGGCCAGCCTGGCCGCGGCTCTGGCCAAAGCGCCGCCGGATCCCGGCCTCGCCGGGCCGCTACGCGCCTGCCTCGCCGAACAGGCGCTGGATGCCGGCAGCCTGGTGGCGGCGGCCGGTGAGGTGCTGGACGGCCTGGCGGTGCTGGCGGGCACCGGCTGGGCCGAGGAGGAGATCCGGCTGCTGGCGGCCGGGGCCAGGGTCGCCGCCGACATCGCCGCGCTGCCCGCCGCGGACCGGCCGGGAAACCCCCCGGAGGCCTGGGACCGGATGGCGGACACCTTCGCCGACCGGGCCCGGGCCATTACCGACGCCGACGGGCCCGGGCAGCCCGCCATTGCCGCGTTCGGGGCGCTGGCCGCCGCCGAGCATGCCCGCCAGCACCGGACCGATGACCCGGCCACCTGGCACGCCGTAGCGGACGCATGGCGGGTGGCGGGCCAGCCGTACCGGGAAGCCTATGCGCACCTGCGGGAGGCGCAGGTCGCGGCGCGCGCCGGGCAGCGCGACCGGGCCGCCCGCGCCGTGGCGGCGGGGCAGAGCCTGGCCGAGCAACTCCCGTCAGGTCCGCTGCTGGCTCTGGCCGAGGAGGTGGCCCGCCGGGCCGGTCTGGCCACCGGAACCGGGCAGCGTGCGCATCCATCGCATCTCTGACACACTCGGTGCGAGACTGAGGCGCCGGCGGCTGGCGTGACCAGTGGTTCCGGCAGACCGGGCGGGCGCCATCCGAGGGGGGAGACGCGGATGGCTTACATTTTCCTGCAAATCGGGACCGACCCGACCAGTTGGGTCCTCGAGGCCGCCGATCTGGACACGGTGGCGGTGCGGCTGAGCCAGGCCACCGGTCCAGTCGTGCTGCCAATCGTCGATCCGCTGCAGGGCAACCTGGTCGTGTCCCCGTCGGCCACGGCCACCATCTCGGTGGCCAGGCCGTCTCCCCTGCACGGCTGGCATCCGAGTCACATCGCTTTTGCCACGATGGCCAGTCCTGTACCTGCCGTCGCTGACCAGCCCAACCCAGGACTCCCCGGGGTACCCGCTGGAGCCGAACACCGACCTGGCTGCGCTGGAGCGGCACATCGTCGCGGCCATGAGCGAGGGCACTGTCCTCAGCATCCAGGTCGCGGATATCCAGGGCGGAGTCGTGCTGCTGAACGGTGCCACCCTGGGCTTCGCCGTGCTGGCCCAGGTCCAGGGCTGACCAGTCTGCAGGCGCTATTCGTCTGGGTCTTCCCGATGATGAAGTCCGGCCAGGCTGGCCAGGCTGTCCCGGTCGATCTGGTCTTTGGCGGCGGTGGCGATGACGCACCCGGTGACGGCGCGCAAGGTGGCCGTCCGGCGGCCATGCTCCAGCAGGGCGCGTTCGCCGATGACCGCGCCGGGGCCTAGCTCGGCGACCTGGGCGCCGTTGACCCAGACACTGAGTAGCCCGTCAAGCAACAGGTAGATGTCATCGCCGGGCTCACCTTGCTCGGTGAGCAGCGCGTCTTTGGGCAGCTTGCGGACGGCAGGCCTGGCGCCGCCCCGCATGATGGTCCCTGATAGCTGCCGCTCCAAGGCGCTTTCAGCGACCGTGACCAGCGGGCGGCTGTCTTCGTTCCCCCAGGGACTGTGCTCGCCGTGGCTGGTGCCGGTCCACTGGCGGAAGTCGGCCAGCCCGGATTTGGCCACTAGTTGGCCGCGGTCGTCGTAGAGCCAGTGGCGGGGGAACCGGCTGGCGCCGGTCATCTCACCGCGAGCGGATCCGTCGGTGCTGATGGTCAGGGCCAGGGTGGTCCACACGGTCGGGGCCAACCACTGCACATGAGGCCGGCCAGCGACTGGCCGGGGCATCGGCGCCCCGGTCCGGCCGCCGGTGGTCTGGGTGAACCGGGCCCCGGTGGCGGTGATCTCGGGTTCGGCTCTGATCTCGGGAAACCCGGCTGGCTGGAACGTCACCTCCCGCTGCGGGCCCCACCCGACCCTGGTGCAGGAGATGTACCCGTGGCCGGAGTACCCGGCGCCGGTGACGCGGCCATCCTCGACCTCGATCCAGGCGGCGAGGTGGTTGGCGAACCGGAACCGTTCGGCCGCGTGCAGCTCTTCCAGGTTCTCGATCACATCCGGCGGCGGGTCATCGTAGTGCGTCGCACCAGTGGAAAACCCTGCCCTGAACAGTCCGGAGACTGATTCCGACGGAATCCACGACACGCTGATAACCGATGATTCAACACGCATGTCCCCTCCCTCACCGGGACCCTAGCCTGAGTCCCGGCCTGTACAGAAGGAGCGGCAGCATCATTCCTGGTCATGGGCGGTGGAGGTGGGATTTGAACCCACGGAGGGGTTGCCCCCTCACACGCTTTCGAGGAGTGCGCCCTCGGCCACTAGGCGACTCCACCCGCGCTGAGCCTACCAGTCGGCCACCCGGCGCCGCCCGGCGAAGAACTCCTGCAGCGGGCGGGCGCACTCGGCGGCCAGCACCCCGCCGATGACCTCGGTCCGCTGACTGAGCCTGCGATCGCGCAGCACGTCCCACAACGACCCCGCGGCCCCGGCGCGGAGGTCGGCGGCACCGTAGACGAGCCGGTCCACCCGGGCAGCCAGCACCGCGCCAGCGCACATCGTGCACGGCTCCAGGGTGACGACCAGCGTGCAGCCACCCAGCCGCCAGCCGCCAGCCGCCCGGCCCGCCGCGCGCAGCGCGACAATCTCGGCATGCGCGGTGGGATCGTTGTCCGCCTCGCACCGGTTGCCGCCCCGGCCGATGATCTCGCCCGCACCGTCCAGCAGCACCGCGCCCACCGGCACGTCCGGGGGCTGCCGGGACATGGCCCCGGCCGCCTCTTCGAGCGCGGCGCGCATCGCGGGCTCGAAGCTGGCCAGGTACCCGGTGGCCATGCTGGCTCAGGGCCCGAGGGCGGCATCCAGCGCGCGGTCCAGCGCCGGGCCGAAGCCGAGCCTGCGCGCGATGCTGGCCAGTGCCTCGTCCGGGAACAGGTCCAGGTCACCGGAGAGCGCGCCGAGGTCCATCTCATCCACGCCGAGGTCGGCGAAGATAGACATGTCGCCGGCGGGCAGCACCTGGTCCAGGTCGTCCTCGCCGGGGATGGGGATGTCCAGGTAATCCAGCACCTGCCGGGCCAGCGGCCAGTCCACCGCCGCGGTCAGGTCGGACAGGAACACTGACACCTGCCCGCCCAGCAGCCGGAGCGCGACGAAGAAGTCATCCCCCACCGCCACCAGCCCGATCGTGCCGCCGATACTGGGCTGCTGACGCAGCGCGTGGATCAGGCCAGCCAGGTCCTCGGTCAGCCGGGCCGGCAGGACCCCGGTATCCCAGGCCTCGTCCTCACGGTAGACGATCACGGCGACGTTGCCGCCATTCACATCCGTCATCGCCCACCTCATCAGCGCTGCCTGCCCAGGGAATGGTGTCAGATCGGCAGCATGTCCGTGTGCGAATCCGCCGCCTCAGCGGGACCACGGAACCATGGGTATTGATTCACTACCCCAGGCAGGCAGATGTGCACCTATAGTAAGCAAAACCGTGACCTCGTCCCAGCTGCACCGTGAGTCCCCGATTTTCTTCGTACTGAGGCGAGTGACGCCGGCGCTAGGCGGGGATCAAGGTACGGTGGCTGCCTGCGAATCGGAGAGCATTGGTAAAGCAATTACGCTGGGCTAAACTGAGTTAACAGTCTGAGGCGAGCTCGACCTGGGAGTTGATCATGAACCTCAAGCAGATCCTCGGCTGGGCGGCCGTCGCCTTCTTGGCGTTTTACCTGCTGACGCAGCCAGCAGCAGCCGGGCACGTGGTGCACAACATCATCGACGGTCTCCGGTCCGCAGGTAACTCAGTGGCCACCTTCTTCAACTCGATCTGAGCCCGCGATGAGGCTGATCACGCCGCGCAACGCGGGTCCCGCCTCGGTGAACAAGTACCTGCTGCCGCATGAGCATCAGGTGATCACGGTCCGTAAACACCCGGCGGTGCTGATCGTACCCATCGCCCTCGCGCTCGGCGCGATCCTGATCTCGATCGTTGTCGGCAGCACGATCCTGCTGCATACCCATGACGCTGTCCTCGTGCTGCTCGTCATCTGCCTGATCTTCCTGGCCTACCTGGCTTTCAAGGCCTGGGAGTGGTCCGAGGACTACTTCGTGGTGACGTCCGACCGGATGCTCGAGGCCAGCGGGGTGTTCACCCGCAAGATCGCGATGATGCCGCTGGTCAAGGTGACTGACATGAGCTTCCAGCGCAGCACGCTGGGCCGGCTGCTCGGCTTCGGCTCGTTCATCCTGGAGTCGGCCGGCCAGGACCAGGCGCTGCGCACCATCGACCACGTGCCCTACCCGGAACAGCTCTACCTGGAAATCTGTGCCCTGATCTTCCCCGCGGAGAAGATTCCCTGCCCGCAGTGCGACGGCCAGGGCGTCCTCGTGCAGCGCAACGAGGACGGCGAGGAGAGCACCTACCTGTGCCCGCTGTGCAAGGGGCGGAAGACGGTGTCAGGGGACACCCTGATCGCCGAGAATAGAGATGTTGGCGACGACTGACTGTTGCCAGCCTCGCGAGTTAGGCCCCCTTCCCCGGGGTTCGTGCTGCCGGACGATCGGCGATCGTCCGGCAGCACGAGTCCGGGCAGGCCTGGTCACATGCTGACCACCGCGATGCCCGCGATGGCCAGCAGCAGCCCGGCCAGTTGCAGCGGCCGGATCCGCTCGCCCAGCACCAGCCGGGCCAGCAGCACGGTGACGCCCGGGTACAGCGAGGTCAGCACGACCGCGATGCCGAACAGGCCGGCCCGGGTGGCCAGCACGTAGCAGACGTTCGCGACGGCGTCGAGCAGCCCGGACCCGATTACCGCGGCCAGCACCCGCGGGCTGGCGCCGCGCCAGGCCGGCGGCGCGCCCGTCCAGACGGCCACCCCGAGCAGGATGGCTGCCCCGGTGGACCGGGACAGGGCGCTCGGCCACAGCACCCCGGATGTCGCCGCCACCCGGAGGAACAGGAAGAACAGGCCGAACATGATCCCGGCCACGGTTCCGTAGGCCAGCCCGCGGGCCACCGGGGGGTGGCCGGACGGCTTACCTGGCTGGCTGCCCTCCATGCTGACCAGCACGGTGGCCAGCACGCAGATCAGGCCACCCGCATAGACGGCCAGCCCGGGCCGCTCCCCGGAGGCGATCGCCACCCCTACCGGGAGCACCGTGGACATCAGCGCGGACACCGGGGCGACCACGCGCATCGGCCCGGCGGCCAGTCCCGCGTAGAAGATGATGAGCCCGATCCCGCCGCACATGCCCGCGGCGGCCGCCCAGGGTATGCCGGCCGCCGCCGGCGTCCCGCCCGCCAGCACCGCGGCCAGCAGCAGCACGGCCGCCCCGACCGGGCCGGACACGGTCAGCACCGAGGAGGCACGCAGCCGCCTGGACGCCGCGCCACCGAGGAAGTCGGCGCTCCCGTACAGCACGGCGGCGGCCAGAGCGAAGACAATGACCACGGAGAACTCCCGGATGGAAGGCGTCGGTCAGTACGATGAACTACGTAGTTCACTATACCGACCGAGCGCCGCTGGGCGAAACGGATAAACGATGCCTGCAAATGACATAACCGTCGCGCTGGCCGGCACCATGCAGCTGCTCCGGGCCGAGCGGGGCTGGTCACTCGACCAGCTGGCCGCCCGGTCCGGGGTGAGCAAGGGCGTGCTGGTCGCGCTGGAGCAGGGCCGGTCCAACCCGAACCTGGCCACCCTGGCCCGGGTGAGCGACGCGTTCGGCGTGCCGGTGACCAGGCTGGTCGAGGTGGCCGACCAGCCTGGCGTGCAGATCACCGCGGCGGAGTCCAGCCGGGTGCTGTGGCGCGGCCCGGCCGGCGGGACCGGGACCATCATCGCGGCCACCGACGCCCCCTGGGCGGCCGAGCTGTGGCGCTGGACGGTGCAGCCCGGCGAAGGCTGGGGCGGCGACGCACACATGCCCGCCACCCGCGAGCTGATCTGGGTGGAGAGCGGGACGCTGACGCTGACCGTGTCCGGGGCGGCCTACCAGGTCGGCGGCGGCCAGTCCGCCCGGTTCTCCGGTGGCCTGCCGCACTCCTACCGCAACGACGGGACCGAGCCAGTGGTCATGACCATGATCGTCGTAGTCCCGCCCACACCAAGCTAACCCCAACGGCGTGGCTACACTGGGGCGATCAGCCGCGGGCCAGACCCGGGCAATGCTAGTTTCAGCCATAAGTGCCCATACTGGCGTTTTCCTAGCGGATTTATGGGGATTGGGCACGCTGCCGAGCCGGAGTTCCCTGGGAGAAGCATGCGAGTCGTGGTGACAGGTGGTGCCGGTTTCCTCGGCTCGCACCTATGTGACGCCATTATTGCCCGCGGTGACGCCGCGGTTTGCGTGGACAACTTCGCCACTGGCCGGCCCGATAACGTCGCGCACCTCATTGGCCTGCCTGAATTCACCCTGCTGGAATCCGACGTCAGCATCGGGCTGGACGTGCCGGGTCCGGTGGACGCCGTGGCCCACCTGGCCAGCCCCGCTTCTCCCCCGGAGTACCACCGGCTGCCGCTGGAGACGCTCGCGGTCGGCAGCCGGGGCACCGAGAACGCGCTGCGCCTGGCCGACCGCAACCACGCACGGTTCGTCCTCGCCTCCACCAGTGAGGTGTATGGCGACCCGGCTGTTCACCCGCAGCCCGAAGAATACTGGGGCAATGTCAACCCGGTAGGCCCGCGCAGCGTTTACGACGAGGCGAAGAGATTCGCCGAGGCGCTGACCCGGGCCTACGGGGATTCGCGCGGGGTCAACGCTGGGATTGTCAGGATCTTCAACACGTTCGGGCCGCGCATGAGCGCCCGGGACGGCCGTATTGTGACGAATTTCATCACCCAGGCGCTGAACGGCGACCCGCTGACCATTTACGGGGATGGCAGCCAGACCCGCAGCTTCTGCTATGTCGATGACCTTATCCGCGGCATCGTGAGCATGATCGACTGCACCGAGCGCGGGCCGGTGAATCTCGGCAACCCGGAGGAATTCACGGTCACCGAATTCGCCCAGCTCGTGCTCCGGATTACCGGGTCCGCCTCGACGGTGGAAAATGTGCCGCTGCCGACCGACGACCCGACCCGGCGCTGCCCGGTCATCACCAGGGCCAGCGATCTGCTCGGCTGGAAGCCGGAGGTGCGGGCCGAGGACGGGATCCGCCGGACCGTGGAGTGGTTCCGCTCCCGGCCGGACGAAGTCCGGCTGGCCTCCGCCGCGAACCTGGGCTGACCAGGGTTTCAGGCGCGCCGGGCCGCGCCCAGCGTACGCACCGTCCACCCGGCAGCCTGCCAGTCGCCGAGCGGCAGCACGTTGCGGCCATCGAGCAGCCGCGGCGCCCGGACCACCGCTCTGAGCTGCACCGGGTCGATCGCCCGGTACTCGCGCCACTCGGTCAGGTGCAGCACGACATCGGCTGCCTCGCAGGCCTTGACCGCCTCCTCGGCGTAGTCCAGCGCCGGGCACACTTTGCGTGCGTTGTAGCTGGCCCGGGGGTCGTGCACGCGCACCACCGCGCCCTCAGCCTGGATCGCCGCGGCCACGCTCAGCGCGGGCGAGTCACGCACGTCGTCGGTGTCCGGCTTGAAGGCGGCGCCCAGCACGGCCACGTTCCGCCCGGTGAACGAGCCGCCGGCCAGTTCCCGGGCCACCTCCACGGCCAGCCCGCGCTGGGCCACGTTGATCTTGTCCACCTCGCGGAGGAACTGCAGCGAGTCACCGACGCCCAGTTCGCCGGCCCGGGCCAGGAAGGCCCGGATGTCCTTGGACAGGCAGCCACCGCCAAACCCGATCCCCGGGGTGAGGAAGCGCCGGCCGATCCGGGTGTCGTAGCCGAGCGCGTCGGCCAGCGTCATCACGTCCGCCCCGGCCGCGTCGCACACGTTGGCCACCGCGTTGATGAAGGAAATCTTGGTGGCCAGGAACGCGTTCGCTGCCACCTTGACCAGTTCCGCGGTGGCCAGATCGGTGGCCAGGTAGGGCGTGCCGGACTCCAGCACCGGGGCGTAGACCGCGCGCAGCGTTCTGTCGGCTGCTTCCGACGTCGATCCCACCACGATCCGGTCCGGCTGCAGCGTGTCCTGGACGGCGTATCCCTCGCGGAGGAACTCCGGGTTCCAGGCCAGCTCCGCGCGCAGGCCGGCCGGGGCCAGCTCAGCGATCCGGGCGGCCAGCCGGGCGGCCGTGCCGACCGGCACCGTGGACTTGCCCGCCACCAGGCAGTCCCCGGTCAGGTGCGGGGCCAGGCCGTCGATGACCGCCTCAATATGGCTCAGGTCCGCGCCGGACGCGGACGGCAGCTGCGGGGTGCCGACACAGATGAAGTGCACCTCGCCGAACTCGCCGGCCTCGGCCAGCGAGGTGCTGAAGCGCAGCTTCCCGGAGCCGACCGCGCGGAGCAGGATGTCCTCGAGCTCGGGCTCGAAGAAGGGCGACCGCCCCTCACCCAACGCGGTGATCTTGGCGATGTCGCTGTCCACGCCGAGGACATCGTGCCCGATCTCGGCCATACACGCGGCATGCACTGCCCCGAGATACCCGGTGCCGATTACCGTGATGCGCATGCCGCCTTCTTCCGGAAGATCGCCCCCGTCCGGGTACGCAGCATAGACGGTGCGAGCTGCCGACATGTCCGGGACGGCAGGACATTAACTGAGGTTTACCTGCTTGTACCTATGTGGTTCAGGCCGCTGTGGTCCAGGCCGGGGCCAGGAAGGCGAGAAACGTGCGCTTCGTGTTCAGCCCGCCCACCGAGGAGGCGGCTGGCCTGCTCACCCTGCCCTGGACACAGCCGCTGGAAGAGTGGCAGGACCCGAGGCTGGTGGAGATCCGGCAGCGCGGCATCTCCCGGCACATCGTCCGGTTCGTCGCCGACAACGGCGAGCTGTACGCGGTCAAGGCGATCAACGAGAACCTGGCCCGGCGCGAGTACCGGCTGCTGCGCAAGCTCGCGGAGCTCGGCGTGCCCGCGGTGCACGTGGTGGGCGTGGTGGTGGACCGCGGCCCGGACGAGGACGCGATCCTGGTCACCCGGTTCCTGGACTACTCCACCACGTACCGGGCCGTCTTCTCCAGCCAGCGCGGTGGCCCGCCCACCGACCGGCTGCTCGACGCCCTGGTCGAGCTGCTGGTGCGGCTGCACCTGGCCGGTTTCTTCTGGGGCGACTGCTCACTGTCCAACACCCTGTTCCGCTATGACGCCGGCACGCTGGAGGCCTACCTGGTCGACGCGGAAACCAGCGAGATGCACCCGACGCTCACCGCGGGGCAGCGGAACTACGACGTCGACCTGGCCGAGGAGCGGGTCTACGGCGAACTGCTCGACCTGCAGGCCGGCGAGCTGCTCAGCCCGGACGTCGATCCGCTGGAGATCGCAGCCGAGCTGCCCCGCCGTTACGCGCTGCTCTGGGACGAGCTGACCAGGGAAGAACTGCTGCACCCGGACGACCAGCGGTTCCGCATCGCGAACCGGCTGCGCCGGCTCAACGAGCTCGGCTTCGACGTGGACGAGGTCGAGCTGATCAGCACCCCGGACGGGAACCGGCTGCGGCTGCGGACCAGGGTGGCCGAGTCCGGGCACCACAGCCGCCAGCTGTTCCTGCGCACCGGGCTGACCGCGGAGGAGAACCAGGCCCGCCCGGCTGCTCAACGACATCGCCAGCTACCGCGCCTACCTGGAACAGCGGCGCGGCCACCCGGTGTCCGAGATGGTGGCGGCCAGCCAGTGGCTGGGCGATGTCTACGATCCGGTGATCGCCGCCATCCCGGCGGAACTCCGCCGCCGGCTGCCGCCCGCGGAGATCTTCCACGAGATCCTGGAGCACCGCTGGTACATGTCCGAGGCGGCCGGGACCGACGTGGGGACGGAGGCGGCGGCCCGGTCTTACTTCCAGACGGTGCTGCCGGGGGTGCCGGAACTGCTCAGCGACGACGGCCCGGACGAGGACGCCGAGATGCTGTCCTGACGGCGGCGGCCGACCGCGATCAGTGGCAGGCCGACCACCAGCGCCACCGCGGCGGTGCCGGCCGCCGCGATCAGCCGGCCGTTGGCCTGGCTGGTACACACCTGCTCGAGCTGGCGTTGCGCGGCCGCCGGGGCCGGCTGGCCGCCGCCTCCGGTGTTCACGACGCCCGGGTCGGCCCGGACCTGCACCGCGTTGTCGGAGCTGAGGCCGGGCCCGCAGTAGCCGATGCCGCCCGTCACCGCCACCAGCCGCAGCGGGATGAGCGCCAGGGCCAGCGCGGCCGCCAGGCCGCCCACGACGACGGCGACGCCGCACAGACTGAGGAACGTACGGCCGGCTGAGCGCATGGCTGTCTCCTTCACCCCACCTGTACCCAAGGTACCGCTGAGATGACGGTTGGCCACGGGCCCAGGTTCCGGGCTGGGCCCGTGGCCCGGCTAGCTGGCCCGCAGCGGCCCGGCTAGCTGGCCCGGCTAGCTGGCGCAGCTGCCCTGGGCCTTGGCCGCGGCCGCGTCGGCGGACACGCTGCCGTGCTGGTACAGGCTCAGGTCGCCGGGCGAGACGCCCCACGATCCGGCCGCGTAGACGAACGTGTCGGTCAGCGTTCCGTAGTGCCCGCCGGTCAGCCCGACGGTCACCGTGGCTGTCTTGCCCGCCACCGCCAGATGCTTGATCATGTAGCTGGTGCCGGCGCAGGCCTGGTGCACGGCCACCCAGGCCTGCTGGGTGATCGCCTGCCGGGCGGTGGCACTGAGCATCTGGTAGGTGATGGCGAACTGGCCGGCCGAGGCCAGCGAGAGGTAGTCGGCGGCATCGGCGCGCACCGCCGCCACGCTGGCCGGCTCGCGGAGCGCTGCGGTGTGCACGGGGCGGGGCTGCGGGCTGCTCTTGGCCGGCCCCGGGCTGGCCGCCGAGCACGCCGCCACCGTCAGTCCCGCCGTGACCGCCGCCGCCGTCATGGCCATCGCCCGGTATCGCATTCGTGCCTTCCTCTCGCAACCCCCCAGCGGTGACGCATACAAGACGCACCTGCGGCGGTTCTGGTGCACAGCCGCGGGGGCGGTTTGCCAGCCCGGTGTCCATCGTGCAAAGATTGCCATATGGCAACTCTTGACACGAGGCACGCGTCAGCCGCGCTGGACCGGGAACCGGAGTCCGCCGCAGCCACCGAATCCACCAGCGACGGTGATCTGCTGCAGCTTGTCCGCTCGCTGCCCCCGGCCAGCGCCCGCCGGTCAGCCGCGTGTGAGCTGCTCATCCAGCGCTACCGGGGCCTGGTCCGCGCCTGTGTCAACCGGTACCGGCGCAGCCCGGAACCCACCGAGGACCTGATGCAGGTCGGGTACCTGGGCCTGGTCAAGGCGATCAACAACTTCGACCCCAGCTTCGGCCGGAACCTGGCCGCCTACGCACAGCCGTGCATCAGCGGGGAACTCAAGCGCTATTTCCGGGACAAGCGCTGGCAGGTACACGTGGAACGGCCGGTCCAGGAACGGCTGCTGGAAGTGCGCCGGGCGACCCGCGAGGTGACCCAGCACGAGGGCCACCAGCCCAGTCACGCGGACCTGGCCGCATCGGTGGGGTGCAGCGAAGCCGAGGTGCGCGAGGCGCTGCAGGCCGACTTGATGATGCAGCCCGCTTCGCTGGACGCGCCGCTGGCCGAGGCGCCGGACGCGCCCACCCTGGGCGACGCGCTGGGCCAGGACGACCCGGCCATGGAGCACATGCTGGCTATGGAGTCGGTGCAGGCACACTGGGCCGAACTGCCGCGGCGCGAGCAGCGCATCCTGATGATGCGGTTCTACGGCGACATGACCCAGGCCGAGATCGGCCGCTCGCTGGGCATCTCCCAGATGCACGTGTCCCGGCTGCTCGCGCACGCCCTCGGCTTCCTGCGCGAGCGCATCGCCAGCCCGGCCCCGCAGGCCGCCTAGCGGCTGCGCCCGCGGCGGGCCTGCTTGCGGGCACAACGCCGGCAGGCCGGGACGGCGCCCGCGACCGCGACGGCGGGTACCGACAGTAACCAGTGCCGCCGCAGGTAGTGGCACGGCTCACCGCGCGCTGGAACCGGGGTAACCGCCTCCGGGCAGGCCTGGCCGGCCTCCCGGTCAGCGTGCGTCCACTGCGGCGGCTGGCCGGCCGCGGCCCAGCGCAGCGGGTGCCCGGCCGCCGCGCACACCACGCCGGACAGTTCCGGCACCACGGCCAGGCCCGGTGCCAGCCCGGGCGGGGCGGCCCGGGCCAGTTCGGTGGCGCGGGCCAGGTCCGCCCCGGCCAGCAGCCCGGCCGCGGTGGCCAGCTGCCACCTGGCCAGATGGCTGCCTTCGGACGGGCAGTAGTCACCCCGCTCCGCCCGGCAGGCCCGGCAGGGCATGCTGCGGACCGCTTCAGCCAGGTCGGTGGGCATCGCGCCGGCCATCGCGGTCGCCACCGTCCCCCCACTACGCAGTCATTCACTCACGCATAGTAGTCACTAGTCGGTATCCCTGATTACATTCTGCGATGAGACGTGCGCATCGGCTATGGCCCAGTTCGCCCCGTCACCGGGCCGTCAGCATCCGCCCGGCGACCTGCGCCGCTACCGGCTAGGCGGCGGCGCGCAGGCGGGCGGCGAACTCGGCGGCGGCGGCGGCCGGGTCGGCGGCGTCGGTGATGGCGCGGACCACCACCACCCGCCGGGCGCCCGCGGCCAGCACCTGGTCCAGCCGGCCGAGGTCGATGCCGCCGATCGCGAACCAGGGCCGGGACGGCTGGCCGCCGGCCACGTCGCTGAGCAGGCCGAGGCCGGTCGCGGGCCGCCCCGGCTTGGTCGGGGTGACCCAGAGCGGGCCGGCGCAGAAGTAGTCCACGCCAGGCTCGGCGGCCGCCGCGGCGGCCTGCCCGGGGCTGTGGCTGCTCCGCCCGATCAGCGGGCCCGGGCCGAGAATGCGCCGGGCCACCGGCACCGGCAGGTCGTCCTGGCCGAGGTGCAGCACATCGGCGCCGGCCGCGAGCGCGACGTCGGCCCGGTCGTTCACGGCCAGCAGCCGCCCGTGCCGCCGGCAAGCCGCCGCGAACACGCCGAGCAACTCCAGTTCCTCCCGCGCCTCCAGCCCCTTCTCGCGCAACTGCACGATGTCCACCCCGGCCGCCAGCACCCCATCCAGGAACTCAGCCAGGTCCCCCCGGTCCCGCCGCCCATCAGTGCACAGGTAAAGCCGCGCATCCGCCAGCCGCTCCCGCAGCCCACCGGGGTCAGTAGTCATCGCGCCATCAAAGCATCACCCCGGGTTCACGTGTAGGCGCGGTCCCGGCTATGGGTTAAGCTCGCGGACGTCGGCAAGTACCGACCACGGGAGCCCCGGCACAAGGGCTGAGAGGGAGGCTGATCCGCCTCCGACCGTCGAACCTGATCCGGGTCATACCGGCGAAGGGAGCCCCTCATGACCGTGACCGCAGACGTCGCCGTGGTGGGCGGTGGCGTGATCGGCACCGCGATCGCCTGGCGGGCCGCCGCCGCCGGACTCGATGTCGTGCTGGTGGATCCGCAACGTGACGACGGCGCGTCGCTGGTCGCCGCGGGCATGCTCGCCCCGGTGTCGGAGAGCATCTTCGGCGAGGGGGCACTGCTCCGGCTCAACCTGCTGGCCGTCCGCCGGTTCCCCACGTTCGCGGCCGACCTGGAAGAACGCACCGGCCAGCACATCGGGCTGCGCCAGGAAGGCACGCTGGCGGTGGCCTACGACCCCGGCGACCACACGGCCCTGCTGCGGCTGACCGAGTTCCGCCGGTCGGTCGGCCTGGACGCAGCCGAACTGGACAGCCGGGCCATCCGCAAGCTGGAGCCGTTCCTCACCCCGGAGGTACGCGGCGGCGCGCTGTTCGCCGGCGACTGGTCGGTGGACAACCGCCGCTACCTGACCGCGCTGCGCCAGGCGGCGCAGGCCGCCGGGGTGCGCACCGTGCCCGGCCTGGTGAGCAGGATCACCGCCGCCGGCGCCGAGCTGGCCAGCGGCGACGCCATCAGCTGCGGGACCATCGTGGTCGCGGCGGGCTGGGGCTCGGCCGGCATCGCCGGGCTGCCCGGCCGGCTGGCCGACGTGGTCCGCCCGGTCAAGGGCCAGCTGCTCCGGCTCCGGCTGCCCGCGGCGATGCCGCCGGTGCTCAGCCACACGGTGCGCGGCGTGGTCCGGGGCACCGACGTCTACCTGGTGCCGCGGGCCGACGGCGAGCTGGTCGTCGGGGCCACCCAGGAAGAACGCGGCCCGGACCAGACGGTGACCGCGGGCGCCGTGCACGACCTGCTCCGCGACGCGCTCAGCGTGCTCCCGGTGCTCAGCGAGCTGGTGCTGGCCGAGACGTGCGCCGGGCTGCGGCCCGGCACGCTGGACAACGGCCCGCTGGTCGGCCCGGCCGGCGCCAGGCTGCTGCTGGCCACCGGGCACTACCGCAACGGCATCCTGCTCTCCGCGGTGACCGCGGACGCCGCCGTGGCCTGGCTGACCGGCCAGCCGCCGGCCGCGGAGTGGGCCCCGTTCACCCCGGACCGGTTCCCGGCTCCGGTGCTGCATGACGAGCCGAGGCCGGCATGAAGCTGACCGTCAACGGCGAACCCCGCGAGGCGCCGGCCGGCACCACGGTGGACCAGGTCGTCGCCACCGTGACCGGCCAGCCCTCCGGCGTGGCGGCCGCGGTCAACGGCGAGGTCGTGCCGCGCCGCACCTGGCCTGGCACCCCGCTCCAGGACGGCGACCAGGTCGAGGTGGTCACCGCCGTGCAGGGAGGATGAGAATGACCGAGACCAAGATTCAGAACGCTACTGGCCTGGCCGGTGACCGCGCCGCGCCCGCTGGCCAGCCTGGCGATACCTGGCTGCTCGGCGGCCGGGAACTGAGTTCCCGGCTCATCGTGGGCACCGGCGGGGTGACCAGCCTGGAGGTGCTCGGCCGGGTGCTGGCTGTGTCCGGGACCGCGGTGAGCACGGTGGCCATGCGCCGGGTCGCGCCCGGCGGGACCGGGTCGCTGCTGGGCACGCTGCAGCAGGCCGGGGTGCACATCCTGCCCAACACGGCCGGCTGCCATACGGCCAGCGAGGCGCTGTTCACCGCCCGGCTGGGCCGCGAGGCGCTCGGTACCGACTGGGTCAAGCTGGAGGTGGTGGCCGACGACCACACCCTGCTGCCGGACGCGGTGGAACTGCTGGAGGCGGCCCGGCTGCTGGTGGACGACGAGTTCACCGTGCTGCCGTACACCAACGACGACCCGGTGCTGGCCCGGCAGCTGGAGGGCGTGGGGTGCGCCGCGGTGATGCCGCTCGGCGCCCCGATCGGGTCCGGGCTCGGCATCCGGAACCCGCACAACATCGCGATGATCGTGGAGCAGGCCGGTGTGCCGGTCATCCTGGACGCGGGCATCGGCACGGCCAGCGACGCCGCGTTCGCCATGGAGCTGGGCTGCGCCGGGGTGCTGATCGCGTCGGCCATCACCCGGGCGGCCGACCCGGAACGGATGGCCCGCGCCATGCGGCTGGCCGTGGCGGCCGGGTACGACGCCCGGGCCGCCGGGCGGATCTCCCGGCGCTGGCACGCCCAGGCGTCCAGCCCGCTGGCCGGGGTGCCCGAGGGACCGGGTGCATGACCGTCCCCAGGGTGCTGACCATCGCCTCGTCGGATTCTGGGGGCGGCGCGGGCATCCAGGCCGACCTGAAGGCGTTCGCCCGGTGCGGCGCGCACGGCATGTCCGCCATCGTGGCGCTGACCGCGCAGAACACCCGGGGCGTGACCGCCATCCACGAGGTGCCGCCGGAGTTCGCCCGGGCGCAGATCGACGCCGTGCTCGACGACATCGGCGCGGACGCGGCCAAGACCGGCATGCTGTTCTCGGCGCCGCTGATCGAGACGGTCGCGGACGCGCTCGCCCCGCACCGCCTGCCGCTGGTGGTGGACCCGGTCATGGTGGCCAGCTCGGGCGCCCGGCTGCTCCGCGAGGACGCGGTGGAAACCCTGATTGCCCGGCTGTTCCCGCTGGCCACGGTGGTGACCCCGAACCTGCCCGAGGCCCAGGCGCTGACTCAGCTGAAGACCGAGAACCGCGCCGGGCTGGCCGAGCGGCTGGCCGGGATGGGCGCACCCGCGGTGCTGATCACCGGGGGGCACGGCGCGGACCCGGTGGACCACCTGTTCGACGGCTCGGTGCACCTGCCCATCCCGGTCCCGCGGTACCCGGTCGCGGCCACGCACGGGGCCGGCTGCACGCACTCGGCCGCGCTCGCGGCCCGGCTGGCCGCCGGGCTGCCGCTGGCCGAGGCGGCCCGTCAGGCCGCGCGGATCGCTGGTGACGCGGTCGGCCACGGGCTCGCGTCGGTTGGCGGCGGCGATGGGCCGGTGCACGTTCTGCACGATGTGCCAGACTTCCCCGCGTAGCCGCCAACCCCGCAGGAGCCACGCATGAGTGAGCGGTTCAGCACCGAGTTGTGGCAGGACATCACCGACATCTACGACGCGATCCTGGTCCACCCGTTCCTCCTCGGGCTGGCCGACGGCAGCCTGTCCCAGGGAGCGTTCAGTTTCTATGTCGTTCAAGATGCGCTCTACCTGCGGAGCTATGCAAAGGCGCTGGCCATCATCGCGGGCCGGGCGCCGGATACCGCGGCCACCGAAATGTTCGCGCGGCACGCGGCGGACGTGATCGCCGTGGAGTTGACGCTGCATGGCACGCTGCTGGCCGACCTGGGCATCGACCCGGAGGTGGCGGACCGGGCCCAGCCCGCGCCGACCACGCTGGCCTACACCAGCTACCTGCTGGCCGCGGTGCACGACGGGTCGTACGCGGAGGGCGTCGGTGCGGTGCTGCCGTGCTACTGGATCTACTGGGACGTGGGCAAGGAACTGCTCCGCCGCGGCTCGCCGGACCCGCGCTACCAGCGCTGGATCGACATGTACAGCGGCGAGGAGTTCGGCGAGGTGGTGCAGTCGGTGCTGGACGTGACCGACCAGCTGGGCCCGGAACTGGCCCCGGCCGAGCGGGCCCGGGTGCACCGGCACTTCCGCGCCACCAGCCGGTACGAGTGGATGTTCTGGGACATGGGCTACCGCGAGGAATCCTGGCCGGTCTGAGGTAGGCCGGCCGCGCGGCCGCCCGGGAGGGGACTAGGCGCCGCGCCGGCCGGGGCTAGCCGTGCCCCGGACACTCCGGTGCTGCCACTCAGTCAACGTTCAGGGTGCTGGCTGAGGTGCCCGGTTGATCACTAGTCGCATCATCTAATAGTTGACACTGACTAGTCAGTCATGGATAGTTGGGCTTGACCACAGCGTGAGTGATTGCCCGATTCCGAGGAGGAACACTGAGATGAACACCACGCAGACCAGCACCGAGCCGGTCCGGGTCGCGGCGAACTACACCGTGACCAAGCGGCTGGGCAACTGGACGACAGCGGACCGGTTCCAGGTGCGGTCCCACCGCGGGCACGCCGTCCTGGACCTGCGCTCGCCGGATATCGAGGCCGAAGAGATCAGCGTCAACATCGACCTCGATCACGCCATGCTGAAGCTGCTCGTCCCGGACGACGCCGTCATCGAAGACTGGGACCTGCGGCGGGCCGGCCGCGGCCGGGTCAAGGACGCGGAAGGCGGCCGGGCCACCGGCGGCAAGCGCGTCGTGCTCACCGGCCAGCTGCGGCACGGCGAGATCCGGGTGCACCGGGGCGGCATCGCGGTGCTGTCCGCCATGTTCTCCCGCGAGTACCTGGCCGACCTGCGCCGGGCGCACCGGGAAGGCGGGCTGCCGACCGTGGCTGACCCGGCCCATACGGGCTGATCATCCAGCAGAGTAGAGGGGCGTGCCGCGGCCGGCGGCACGCCCCTCAGCACACCGCAACGGCACGCCCCGGAGGTCCCGATGGCGCAGAAGCGTAAGGTCGGCAACCTGCTCGCGCTGGCCGTACTGTCCTACCTGTCCCAGCAGCCCATGCACCCCTACGAGCTGGCCCGCACGCTGCGCGAGCACGGTGACGACCGGAGCATCAAGTTCAATCACGGCTCGCTCTACATGGTGGTCCAGCAACTGGCCAAGGCCGGCTTCATCAGCGAGGTGGAAACCAGCCGGGACGGGCAGCGCCCGGAGCGCACCGTGTACGCGCTGACCGAGTCCGGCCGGGCCGAGTTCCAGGACTGGCTGCGTGACCTGGTCGCCGAACCAGCACACGAGTACCCGCGATTCGTTTCCGCGCTGTCGCTGATCTCCGCGCTGCCGCCGGGCGAGGTGATCAGCCTGCTGCGGCAGCGGCTGGACCGGCTGGCCGGGGCGCGGGCCGAGATCCGCGACCTGATCGACACCTCACTCGGCCGCGGCGTGCCCGAGCTGTTCCTCGTCGAGGAGGAGTACCGGCTGGCCCTGCTGGACGCCGAGACGTCCTTCGTGACGGAGTTCATCGGGAAGATCACTGACCCACAGACCGGCTGGGCGCCGATGTGGGCCCAGTTCCACGGCCAGCCCGCACCCGGCGGCTGAGCGGCCCGGTTTACCTGCTGTGCCTGCCGTGGTTGCTGGCGGCCTGGCTGGGCCGGGCATGGCCCCTGGCCGACGCGGCCGCCGTGGCCGCCGTGGCCGGCGCGGCCCGCTTGCCGTGCTGCGGGTGGGCCGGGTGGCCATTCGCCGGATGCCCCGGGGCGGCCAGCCGCGCGCAGTACGCGGGCACCTGGCCGGCCCCGCCCGCGGCCGCCGCCAGCTTGCGGAACATCACCGAATTAGGCCCGGCGTGACGGTGAGTCAGGGCCTGTTCGTAGGCACGGCACAGGCCAGCGGCCGCGTTCCCGGGGAGCGGCGTTGTCCCCGGGCGGCCCAGATCAGGCTGCGGTGCGCCGCCGGCCGCCGGGGGTGCGCCGATGACGTCGTGCGCTAGCTGCTGCATGGGCGCGGGCAGGTCGCCTGTATAGGCCGCGAGGGCACCGCCGCCGGCCGCCACGGCCGCCACGGCTGCGGTGGCCACCGCGAGCCGGATCCCGGCCCGCCGCGGCCGGGCCCAGCCGCGGGTACTGCGCCGGCCCGCCCGGCGGTGCGCGGCGCGGGGGCCGGGCCGCATGCCCGCCGTTCCGCGGCCTGGACCGGCCAGGGCGCGGAACACGGTCAGCGCACGAGCCTCGGCCGCCAGGCCACTGTGCACCGGGGCTGCGTACAGCGCCGCGAAGCTGTCCACCACCGGCCGCAGGCTGGCCACAGCCTCCTCCGGCCGCAGCGTGCGGGCCAGCAGCGCGTCGAAGGCGGGGTCCCCCAGCGGGGGAACGTCGCCTCGGTCTGGCCTCAGTGAGATCGGCATGCTGCCATCTGGAACGCCGTCACCAGTAACCGCGTTACATCCCGCGCGGCCAGGTTCCGCGCCAGCCGGCGCAGCTGCCGCCCTGGGCAGCAGCCAGCACCGCTGGGAATTCGGCTCCGATCACAGCGGACAGGACGGTGACTGGCCCGGCCAGCGGGCCGCGGAATCGCACCTCACCGGGCGATTCCGTGCCGCCGGCCGGGCCACCGGCGTCAGCCGCTCACCCCCGGGGCAGCCTGGCCCGGATCACCGGGAGGGCGCACCTCAGTAGACAGTGCCGGGCGGCCCGCTGCGCCGCGGCAACGTGGCCTGGTCCTGGGTGGCAGGCGCCGCCGGCATGGGCATGCCGCCGAGTCCCGGCACCACGCCGACCAGCTCGCCGGTGTCGGTCCCGGCCGGCCCGAACTCGTCGGCCAGCTCAGCGCTCCGCCTGCTCCGCCACCGCGACGGCACGAACAACGGGACGATCATCGCCAGCCCGGCCGCGCCCAGCAGGCCACGGGCCAGCAAGGTCTCGAAGCCGGCCCCGAACACGTGCGACCGCAGCGGGATCAGCTCGTCCGCACGCCGGACGCTGACCAGGTAGAGCGCGGTGAGCGCAAGCAGCAGCAGCCCGGGCAGCCCAGCCGCGAGCGGTGAGATCCGCGGCGCGGCGATCAGGATCCCGGCCAGCAGCCCGGTGCCGGCCAGCGCACCCAGCGCGAACAGCGCATGGTGATCGGAGAGCAGCGAGCCGCTGGCCGTGAGCCCGGACGACTGGGCCAGGAACCGGACGTATCCCCAGGTCGCCGCGCCGAACAGCGCCGCCGTCATGACCATGGCCAGAATTATCCCAGTCAGATGTCGCATAGACCGCCCCTTCCGTCAGCCGGGTGAGTCATAGCTACGCCGGTAAGAACGCCACCACGCATGAGGTGTTACGCCGTCCAGGGACGGGCCGGCCCGCTCGCCGAGCAGGCTCATCTCATACGCGACATTGCCCAGGTCGGACTCGGGTGTGGCGAGCACGGCGAGCACCGAATTGCCGCTGAGCGACATCATGATCAGGGTGCCCTGCTCCATGACCACGACCGCCTGGGCGACCGGCCCGCCGCTGAAGATGCGGGCCGCGCCCTGCACCAGCTTGGTCAGCCCCGAGGTCACCGCGGCCAGCTGGTCCGCCTGGTCGCGGGGCAGCCCGGCCGAGGCGGCCAGCGGCAGGCCGTCGGCGGACACCACGGCCGCGTGCGCGACCGCTGGCACCCGCTCAGTGAACGACGTGACCAGCCGGTTCAGGTCCTGGACAGAACTCACCTGCTGTTAAGCGACAGACCACCTGGATCTGTTACGGCTACGGCGTCACGCCGGACAGGTTGAGGCCGATGACCCCGCACAGGATCAGGCCGATCGACACCATCTTGATGGTGGATACCGGGTCGCCGAGGACGGCCATGCCGATCGCGGCCGCGCCCGCCGCCCCGATCCCGGTCCACACCGCATAGGCCGCGCCCACCTCCAGGTGCTTGAGCGCCAGCGTGAGCAGCCCGAAACTGATCAGCGCGCAGACGGCGAAGCCGACCGTGGGCCACAGCTTGGTGAGCCCGTGGCTCATCTTGAGGAACACCGCGAACCCGGTCTCGAAGATGCCCGCGGTGATGACGATTACCCAGGCCATCGCGTTGTCGCCCCAACCGCCGCCGACCGGTCGTTGTCAAGCTCAGCCGCCTGCTCCGCCGGCGCACCGGGCGGCCGGGCCGCAGGCCGCGCCTGCCGCCGGCGCGCCCGCCACTGCCAGACCCGGCGCGAGATCTCGATCAGCACGCTGACCGCGAGCCCGAGCCCCAGGCCGAGCAGCAGCCCGACCCACAGCTGGTCCTCGAAGACCTGGCCGCCCAGCCGGCCGAGGAAGAACGCGTAGCTGGCCCACAAGATCCCGGCGCACGCGGTGGCGGTCACGTACCTGCGCCGCGGATAACCGATGACGCCGCAGGTCAGCGTCACCGCAGTGCGCCCGCCCGGGATGAACCGGCACAGGATGATCAGGCGCATGCCGTAGTGGCCCAGCGACCGCTCGGCCCAGGCCCGGCGCCGCGCGCCCTTCTCGCCGCGGAACAGCCGCCGGTCCACGGCCGGGCCGAAGCGCCTGCCGACCAGGTAGGCGGCGTTGTCGCCGAGGAAGGCGCCGAACGCGGCCAGTACCACGAGCAGCCCGATCCGCGGATCGGTGCTGCCCGCCGTCACCGCGCCCAGCGCGATGATCACCGACTCGCTGGGCAGCCAGGGCAGCAGCGCGTCCAGGGCTGGGACCAGCACCGCGATGAGGTACGACAGCACCGAGCCAACGTCCAGCGCATACGAGCCGATCGCCCCCATGAGCAGCCTCCGTATCCCAACCCGTGACGTGCACAGTTCACCCGGCCCAGCCGCACACCAGGCGCAGACCGGATGGATATCGGGTGGAGAGTCGGCCCGCCGCCGCACCCGGAAATCCCCCTCCACAAGGACTCCATGACGGCGGCACGGCGGTTCCAGATCCGCCCGGTTGGCTGGCGCTCGATGGGACAAGGCCGCGTAACGGCCACTGACTCGCGGAGCGAACCAATGCCTGAGCACGCGGCCGCGCCGGCCTGGGTGTGGGCCGCGTTCGCCGCGTTCGTCGTGGCCATGCTGGTCCTCGACCTGCTGGTGCTGCACCGGCGGGCACACGAGGTGGCGCTGCGCGAAGCGGCCATCTGGACCGCGGTCTGGGTGACGATCGGGCTGGGCTTCGGCGGCCTGCTCTGGCTGTGGCAGGGCGGCGGCACGGCCCAGGCCTACCTGGCCGGCTACCTGATCGAGAAAAGCCTGTCGCTGGACAACATCTTCGTCTTCGCCGTCATCTTCGCCGCGTTCGCGATCCCAGCCCGCTACCAGCCCCGGGTGCTGATGCTCGGCATCGTCGGCGCGCTGGTCATGCGGGCCGTGTTCATCATGGCCGGGGTCCGGCTGCTGGAGTCGTTCCACCCGGTGATCTACTTCTTCGGCGCCATCCTGCTGGTCGCCGCGGTCAAGATGCTGCACGGCGAGCCAGACCCGCACCCCGAGCGCAATCTGGCCGCGCGGGCACTGCGCCGGATCCTGCCCGCCACCGAGCGGCTGCACGGCCAGCGATTCCTGGTCCGCGACGGCGGCCGGGTGCTGGCCACGCCGCTGCTGCTGGCCCTGATCGTGATCGAGACCACCGATGTGATCTTCGCGGTGGACTCGATCCCGGCCATCCTGGCCGTCACCACCGACCCGTTCGTCGTCTACACCTCGAACGTGCTCGCGCTGCTCGGCATGCGGGCGCTGTACTTCCTGGTGGCCGGGGCCACGGCCCAGTTCCGCTACCTGCGGCCGGGGCTGGCCGTGATCCTGGCCGCGGTCGCGGCCAAGCTGCTGCTGGCCGACGTCTACACGGCACCGGCCTGGGCGTCCCCGGCGTTCATCGCCGCCGTGCTGGCCGTAGTGGCCGTGGCGTCCATCCGGCACGCCCGTCGCCACCGGAATGACCAGCATGCCGAACGCCAGTGCGCGGCCGATGACGCCTGCCGCCCCGGCCGCCCGGGGTGCGGCCGCACCCCTGACGCTGCGTTGATCACGATGCGACAATGCGACGATGACCGGCATGCCGCCACCCACGCTGTACCACCGGTGGCTTGGCTGGCACGCCACCGACATGCGGCGCGCGGGCACGGTCCTGGCCGCCGGTCAACACCGTCTACACGCTGCGCTACGCCGACCAGCACCACAGGTCAACACACGGCGGCATCGAGTTCGGCGGCCGGTAACCGGCCATGCCCAGCTACCGCGATTTCGCTTATGTCGCGTTCACCATTGGCATGACCTACCAGGTGTCGGACACCACGCTGCGTGATCCGCTGATCCGGCGCAGCGTGCTCGGCCACGCCGCCCTGTCGTATGTGTTCGGCGTGATCATCGTGGCCGGCCTGGTCAACCTCACCTCCGGGCTGATCCAGTAATGGACCCGGAGCCGTACCAGGTGCGCTACGAGTGGGACCGGCGCATCTGGACGGTAGTTTGCTGCGCTGCCGTGGCCGTCCTGATAGCGATCAACCTGCCCATGCCGCTGCTGCCGACGATCGTGCTGATCGGCGGCGGCCTGCTGGTCGTGGCCGGCTGCCTGCTCTACCGCCGGGTCGCGCTGCGGGTGGACGCGGCCGGGATCACCCTGGGCGGCGCCCCGCTGCGCCACCGGACCGCCGCGACCGTGGTGCCGTGGCCGGACATCAAGGCCGTCGAACTGTGGCAGCGGATACTCCCGTCCGGTGCCCTGGTGCCGCAGCTCGGCGTGCGGCGCCGCCAGGACGAAACGCCGCAGCTGACGACTCATGCCGTCAGCGGTTTCCAGCTGGACCGCCGCGCGCTGGCCCGCGCCGTCGCGGGATACGCGCCGCACGTCCCGGTGCTGGACGCCGACACCGGCCGGGAAATCACCGCGGACGGCTGACCGGGAAACAAGGCACGAGCTATTTCATGACATGTCTTAAATCGGGCCCGCTGGCACGAGGTCGCTGGCCGCCTCTTGCAGCGGTATCGGGGGGAGGTCAGGCAGCAGGCCAAGCGCGTCGGCCACAGCGAGGGCCGCGGCCCGGTTGCGGACCCCAAGCTTGCGGAAGAGGCGAGTCTGGATGTTCTCGACCGTCTTGGGGGATATGCCGAGCGCCCGGGCAGTCTGCCGGATTGAGTGGCCCCGGGCGGCTGATTCCAGGATGTCGCTCTCTCGTGCGGTCAGCTCGGGCAGCTCACCGCTGTCCGTGGTTCGCTGGCCGGATCCGGCCCGTACCACACCAATCAATGACCGCATCGGCAGTGAGTCGGCCACCAGATAGCCCTGGCTCACCATTCGCAGCACGGCGAGAAAGTGGTCATTCACTTTGTCGGCTGCTACCAGCGAGTTAGCCCCGCTCGCGAGTGCTCTGGCAAATTCAGCTGAATCTAGCGGCTGGCTGTGTACCACGATGGCCGGTACGCCCAGTTCGTCGAGGAGGTCCCAGTCGGCTGGCCCGGGATTGACCAGCGCGGCCACGATCGGACCGCGATTCCACTGCGCCCAGTGTGCGCCAGCCAGCGGTCCGGGCTCCCGGACCAGAACGAATGGGAACGCGGCCGCCATCAGGGCCGCCACCACCTGATCGAGGGCGGGGCACGGCTGGCCGGCCACTACCGTCAGCATCGCGAAGCCGTCCCTGCTCGGCATGGTCTGGGTAGCGGGCTGCCGGTCGGCGCGCAGGCCAAGCATGCCGAGCGACGTCGCCCGGGCGACTGCTTGCGCGCTGCTGTTGACCTCCAGCTTGGCGTACACGCGGCGCTTGAGGTTCTCTACGGTGAGCGGGCTGATCCCGAGCAGGACCGCTATCTCAGCGACGCTGTGCCCGGAACTCGCCAGCATCACCAGCTCGAGCTCCCGGTCGGTCAGGCTGCCGCGGCCGGCCTGGGCGCGCAGTATGCTGCCGCGCCGCAGCAGCGCCAGCACGCCGGCCAGCCCATGCGATTCAGGAACAAGTGCGGTGACGCCGGCCCGGCAGGCGGCCGTCAGGTCCGGCTCGGCGGCGTCCCGGTAGATGATGATGACGTTCAGCCCAGGGAAACGCTGCACCAGACTGTCCGCGAGGACGGCGAACTCGCTCAGCCGCCGCCCCGCGTCGAGGATCACCGTGTCCGGGCCGCCCAGTTCGCACAGCGCCGGGAGTTCTTCCGGCTGTGCCACTTTGCCCACGACGGTAACGTCCGGCCGGGCCGCCAGGCACATAGCGAGCGTGTCGCGGAGCAGCCGCCGCGACGACTGGACGGCTACCCGGACGGTGACGCGAGGGGGAGCCGCAGTCATCGTTGAGCCCAGGGGTTCTGGAGTTTTCCGGCTATAGCATGTATGTCCGCCTAACGTACGCCTTTACCACTTCTTACAGGGTCATTACAGAGGTTTAGACCTGTTTATGCCCTTTTGCCGGGATCTTCCTGCCGGGGCGGCTCAGCCCGCCCGAGATGGCGAGGCCAGGGCCTTGCGGATGAGCTTTACGTCCTTCTGCACGGCGGCGCCGGCCACGTCAACCCGGCGGTTGAACGACCTCAACTGGACGAGCGAGGTTGACTGGGCCTGCTTGGCGGTCAGCGCAGCGCGGGCCTCGTTGGCCCGGGTCAGCGCCTTGGCGATAGCCGTGACGGCGGGCGGGAACGTGATGCGGGCCAGGCTCATATCGAACGTATGCTCCGACGTCACTTCCGCGGTCAAGGCGTTCTGGGCCGCGGCGACGTTGCCGCGCCGCACGGCTGCGGTGTAGGCGGCTTGGTCAGCGCTCAGTTGCTGGCGGGCCGGAACCATGATGGCCAGAAACTGCTTGGTCAGCATCTGCGCGGTCATACATTGCACACCGGCGGGCGACAGGCTGGGCTCGCATCCCGCGGCGGCCAGCGCCGCTCTATGACGCGCCGGGGTACCCGCGGCGTAGATGAGGCCCGCGAGCGCCAGGAGAGCAGCCAGCAGGGAGGCCACGACGAGGATGAACCCGCCCGCACCCGTGCTCTCCTCGCCGCCTCTGGCATACGTCTCGCTCATATCGCGGCCTTATTCGGAGCTGGGATGCTCGGTGAAGGAGTCAATCCCCTTGAAGAACTCCTCATTGACGAGGAAGGTGAAACCGAACACGAATAGCACAAAAAGCGGGGCGACGGTCACGTAGACCAGCCAGTTCCGGCCTTCCCTTTGTCGGGCGACGATCCAGCGCTTTACTGGCGGCAACCGGAGGGTGAGCAGGAAGAGGCTGCACGCGCCGAACTGGTAGAGGCGCTGATGGAAGACGGGGTCACCGTCACCAGGGAAACCGGAGCCATTGTCTGTGCCGCCCTGCTGGAACCCGAATCCCTCGAGGAGGATCAGGTGGGCGCCGAGCAGTGCCCAGATGACATAAATGACCCGGTGCAGCCGCTTCCAGTACTTGCCGAGCTTACGCTGGGCCCACGGGTTGCCGGTGAGCAGGAGCGGGATGACCAGCATCACCATCATGAATCCCATGAGCTCGAAAACGTGCCCGGCCAGCCGGCCGAACACGCCTCCGGCGAAGGTATCGGTGATACCGGCGGCGGTCGCGTCGCCAATGGCGCAGCACGCCATCATGATCCCGTACCAGCGCCGCAGTGGCACGAACCAGCGCTGCCCGGTGAGCGTGACCATAGGCGTGACGAGCAGGCACAGGAACAGGCAGAGCGCGGCCCCGGTCCCCAGCGTGTCGTTGACCGATACCGAGATGGTGTTCTGGTTCACCGTGAAGAAAGAGGGCATCATCAGGAACAGGGGGATCAGCGCGGGGGCGCCGAGGATGACGAGTGCGACCGCTTTCCGTTTGATCTTGGAGCCGCCGAACTTGAACGTCACCTCCATCCATTCGTTGACACGGCTCTTATCTGCCTTCAGCGGCTGGCTCGGCGCTTCTTTCACCGGCCGCGGAGCTACCGCAGCGTCTGGGTACGGGCCGGGCTTGTAGCTGGCCGGGCCGTCATACGGAGCCGGCTGGTAGTAATCCGCGGCCGGCCCTTCGCGTGCCCGTCTACCCACAGGTGTCCTGGCCATCGTGACTCTCCTTCCTGCCCCGCTCGTTGCTATTAGCCGTTGTGCACGGTGCCGGTGCTGTGCGGGCTCGGCTGTACCTTGATGTGGCTGGGCGTCGGCTTAGGTGCATCCGGCTGGCCCGGGCCCTGATTTTCCTCCAGGCCGTTTCTCGAGGTCTCACCAACGCCGGTCGCCCGGAAGACGAAGAAATTGAATCCGTGCAGATGTATTTCGATAGCACCCGCAGCCACCGCCACCAGGAACAGCACTGACGTCGCGATCGCGGCGAAGCGGAAGGCACCCACCTGCCGGCCGCGCCCGGATGACGGCTTGGCGGCGGGCCGCGCCGCGGGCTTTCCGGCGGGGCGCGCCGCAGGTCTCCCGGCCGGCTGGGCGGCGGGCCGTCCCGCGGGTCGCCCGGCCGGGTCGGCCACAGGCCGCCTGGCGGGGGGTGCCTCAAGGGCTTCGGCTGGCCCGGCGGCAGGCCGTCCCGCTGGCTTCTCCGTGGGCCGCCCAGGTGGCCGCTCCGTGGGCGCCGGCTGCGGCCGTTCCTTCGGCAGGGTGGCCGGGGTGGCCAGGCTGGCCGCCGACCGCTCGGCCGGGGATGTCCGGGGCACGGCCCGGTGCGGCATCGTGTCGGTGAGGCGTGCGGCGAACTCGTTGAGTTCGGTCTGCATCGACATGACCGCCGTGTGCACTTCGGCCACTTCGAGTTCAGCCGCCTGGCGCACCGCTTCGGCCTGCTCAGATGCTTCTTGCTTGATCTGCTCGGCTTCCCGCCGGGCGGCGTCACGGATCTCGGTAGCTTCGTAGGCAACCTGTTTCGTGATCATGCCGGCCTGGTACGCGGCTCGCTGCGTTATCGCAGTCGCCTCATAGTCAGCGACCGCGAGGATCCGTTGCGCTACGGAGACCGGGTCCTCGTTCCATGGTTCGACGGCCCCGCGGGCGGCGGAATAACCCTGCAGCGGCGGCTCATCCCGCGCCGGGTACGCCCGCTCCAGACTGTGCGCGCCCCGGCCGTTGGCCTGGCCCCGCCGGGCGCGCGGATCATTGGCCAGCATGATCTCTGACCGCCGGTGGCTGGCGTGCGCTCCGGTGCTGTAGGAGCCGGGGTCGTTGTACGGACCAGGGTCGTTGTACGGACCAGGGATGTCCGGACCGGCGCGGTAAGAGCCAGGGGTGTTGTCGGGCCCGGAGTTGTAACGAGTACCGGTGTCGTAGGGGCCGGCGTCATACTTGGCCGGGGCGTTGTACGGACCGGTGTCGTAACCAGCACCGTTGTCAAAGGGGCCTGCGTCATACCTGGTAGGGGGGATGTACGGGCCGGAGGGGTGCTCAGCAGGGAGGTCGTGCGGGCCGGGGCGCTCAGCTCCGTTGTAGTACGGCCCAGCGTCGTAACCAGCAGGAGCATTGTACGGGCCGGCGTCGTAACCAGCGGGAGCGTTGTACTGGCCGGCGTCGTAACCAGCGGAAGCGTTGTACGGGCCGGCGTTGTAACCAGCAGGAGCGTTGTGCTGGCCAGAGTCGTAACCAGCACCGTTGTCGTACCGGGCCCCGTCATACCTGGCCGGAGGGCTGTACGGGCCGGAGGGGTGTTCAGCAGGCAGGTCGTACGGGCCGGGGCGCTCAACTCCGTTGTAGTACGGCCCGGCGTCGTAACCAGCAGGGGTGCTGTACGGGCCGGACTCGTGGCGGCCGCGGTTGTTATAGCGGCCAGGTTCGTACGAACCGGCGCCGCCGCCGACGTTGTCGTAGCCGTAGCCCGGATCGTTTCTCCAGTCGCCGCCGCTGTAGGGCTCGTTGAACATGTCATCGGCCCCGGCCGGCTGCGCGGGCGGCCGGCGCGGCCCGTCGGCCGCGTGCCGGGCCCGCCCCGGTATCGGGGCCGGCCGGATGCCCGGGTCGGTGTCATGCAGTGCTACGTCCATGGCCGGCCTGGGAGAGCCCGCTGCGTTCCGGGACTCCCAGTCCCGCTGGAACTCCAGAGGCTCCATCAGACCACCTTCCCGATCCCAACCCAGGGTCCGCGAGCGGATGCCGTCACCAGTTATCGCTGGCGAGGCAGCCCGGCCACGAGCGGGTGATCCTGATGAATCTTGCCGACTCTGGACGCGCCGCCCGGCGAGCCGATATTCCCGAAGAACTCCACGTTGACCGGGTAGAAATCCTTGTACTGGGCGGGCACGTCAGCCTCGTAGGTGATCGCATCGACCGGGCAGACCGGCTCGCACGCGCCGCAGTCCACACACTCGTCCGGGTGGATGTACATCATGCGCTCGCCCTCGTAGATGCAGTCCACGGGGCACTCATCGATGCAGGTCTTATCAAGCAGATCGACGCAAGGCAGAGCAACAACGTAAGTCATGCGGGGACTCCCTCTGTGCCAGGCCGGGCGTGAACGTACTGCGCGTTCTGTTGCATGGCACAACTGATCTCGGATCGTAAATCCTGAGAAAAAGGAAAAGAAAAAGTCAAATAAATGTCGCGAGGTCGGATTCTGTAAGCACCAGTCAGGCATTCCTCCAGATGGGAGAAGGTCAACGCCGGTCCCTCGCTCACCCAGCAATATAGGCCCATCCGAGCGACTGCCGGATTGGATTGCATACCGCCCGGGGGACGGAAACCCCTTAGGGGGGATAGCGAAGGAGAGATCATACCGTAACTAGCCGGACACGTTCCGCGAACACGCCGACCGGGCGGAGGAACGACCTGCAAGGCAAACCTGGGAGCCCACGCAGCGCGCGGACTCCCAGGTGAGGAGCGGAGGCTCGGGGATTTGAACCCCGGATGGGCGGTAAACCCAAACCGCATTAGCAGTGCGGCGCCATAGACCGGACTAGGCGAAGCCTCCCCGACCAAGCGGTCCGGATCAGCGTACCGGCCGGGCTGCCCTGCACGCCAAAGCAGTTGGGCATGATCAGCGCGGAATCTCAGTGCGCTCGGCTCTCGACCGTGACGACCTTGTAGTCGCCGCGGGCGAAGGCGTCCCGCATCCTGGTCTTGGCGAACTTGCCGACGCTGGTCTTGGGCACCTCGTCGATGAACGCCCACCGCTCGGGCAGTTGCCAGCGCGGGACGCGATCGGCCAGGAACGCGCGCAGTTCCTCGGGGGTCACCGAGGCGCCCTTCGCCACGACCACGGCGGCCATCGGCCGCTCGCCCCACTTCTCGTCCGGCACCCCGATGACCGCGGCCTCGCTGACGTCCGGGTGGGCCATCAGGTTGTTCTCCAGCTCCATCGAGGAGATCCACTCCCCGCCGGACTTGATCACGTCCTTGGCCCGGTCGGTGAGCGTCACGTAGCCGAGCCGGTCGATGGTGCCCACGTCGCCGGTGCGCAGCCAGCCGCGGTCGAACTTGGCTGGGTCGTCGTCCTTGTGGTACGACCCGGTGATCCACGGACCGCGCACCTGGACCTCACCGACCGCGACGCCGTCGTTGGGCAGCACGGCGCCGTCGTCGCCGACCAGCCGGCCCTCGACGGTGCAGAACAGCCGGCCCTGGGTGTCCTTGTACTTCCAGGCCTCGTCCCCGGTCAGCCCGCGCGGCGGCCGGGCCACGCTGCCCAGCGGCGAGGTCTCGGTCATCCCCCAGGCCTGCAGGATGTTGACACCGAGTTCTTTCTCATACGCAGCCATCAGCGAGTGCGGCACGGCCGAGCCGCCGCACGGCACCAGCCGCAGCGAGGAGACGTCGCCGCCATTGGCCCGGATGTACTGCAGCAGGCCGGTCCAGATCGTCGGCACCGCCCCGGCGATCGTGGGCCGTTCCGCCTCGATGAGCCTGACCAGGTGTTCGGGCTGCAGGAACCGGCCCGGCATGATCAGGTCCGCGCCGGACAGCACCGACGCGTAGGCCAGCCCCCACGCGTTGGCGTGGAACATCGGCACCACTGGGAGCACCCGGTCCTCGTCCGACAGGGCGAATACGTTACCCAGGCAGACCCCCATCGAGTGCAGGTAAGTGGACCGGTGGCTGTACACGACGCCCTTGGGCATCCCGGTGGTGCCGCTCGTGTAGCACATGGCGGCGGCGGTCTTCTCATCCAGGTCTGGCCAGCTGAACGACTCCGGGCAGCCACTGAGCAGCTCTTCGTACATGTGCACTTCGTGTCCGGCGCCAACCAGGGTGTCCGCAGCGGCGGTCTCCGGCCCGGCTGCCACGCCGGTCAGCACGATGTGCCGGACCGTCGTGAGGTGCGGCAGCACCTGGGCCAGCAGCGGGGCCAGCGTCGGCTCCGTGATGATCACGTAGTCCTCGGCGTGGTTGGCGATGTAGCCGATCTGGTCTGCGGACAGGCGCAGGTTCAGCGTGTGCAGCACGGCGCCCATCGACGGTACGGCCAGGTACGCCTCCAGGTGCTCGGCGTTGTTCCAGAGCAGCGTGGCCACTCGCTGGTCCCCCGTCACGCCAAGCTGGCGCAGCGCCCCGGCCAGCCGGGCCGCGCGGGCGCCGGTCTGCGCGTAGGACTGACGCGTCACGCCGTCCCCGGTATAGGTGACGACCTGGCTGTCGCCGTACACCGTCGTGCCGTACCGCATCAGCGCGGTCACCGTCAGGGGCACATCCATCATCGTGCTGAGCACGACCCACCTCCATGTGATGTCGCCGGCCGCGAATGCACCAGTCCGGCTGCGCTTGAGTGGATCGTGTCACGTCAGCGGCCGGGTCGTCACCCTCTGAGCAGGTCGGCGTCGATGCGCAGCTTGGCCACCGCCCGGGACACGGTGCTCTTCACCGTGCCCAGGCTCACCCCGAGCACCTGGGCGACCTCGGCCTCGCTCATGTCCTCGTAGTACCGGAGCACGACGGCGGCGCGCATCCGCTGCGGCAGCCGTTCGATGGCCCGGCGCAGCGCGTCCTGGATCGCGCTGTCCCCCGCGTGGTCCAGCACCGGCCGGTCCGGAATCTCGTCGGTCGGGTACTCCTCCACCCGCCGCCGGCGCCACCAGGAGATATGCGTGTTCACCATGGCCCGGCGGACGTAGCCGTCCACCGCGCCGCGGTCCTCGATCCGGTCCCAGGCCTGGAACGTCTTGGCCAGCGCGACCTGGACCAGATCCTCGGCGTCGGCCCGGTTGCGGGTGAGCAGCAACGCCATCCGTAGCAACGACCCGCTCCGCGAGGTGACGTACTCGCGGAACGCGATATCGCCGCCCGCAGCGGCATCATCCTGACCCTCAGTCCCGTCCTGACCCTGGCGGGGCACCGCCCCGTTCCCCCGCGCCCCGGTCACGACGTGATCGCCCCCGACGCTCACACCCCACCGTACCCAGGGAAGACGCTCTCCCCACGGTTCCCGGCAGTCGCCGGCGAGGCGCCGCCCTCTGCCGTCGTATGTGCCCGTCTAGCACCACCCCTAGAAAGCTACATAATCCGCAACTCAGCCGCCGGCCAGCGACTTAGCATGCGCGACGCACGGGCGAACCCGGCAAAACGGACAGGATTCCGTGCCGTGCGCATGCTAAGTCACGGAGGACGATCGAGTGGCGGGGTCTGGGGGTTTCTTGGGGTTTCTAGGGGTGGCGGTAGAGAGGCGTATGGGGGGCGAGACTGTTAGGCGGGCTGGCCGCGGAGGAAGCGGCCGAAGTGCGGCACGGTGAACGCGATCAGGCCGCGTTCCGAGCTGTAGATCAGGCCCTTCTTGATCAGGCCGTCCCGGGCCGGGGACACGCTGGACGGCTTCCGGCCTAGCTGCTCGGCGACCTGGGCGGTCGGCACCGGGTCGTCGCCGAGCAGCGCCATCATCCGCATGTACTCGCGTTCGGCCTGGGTGGCCCGCTCGTACCGGCTGCCGAAGAAGCCCACCGCCAGCTCGGCCTCGGCCTGCGGGCTGGCCACCGAGACGTCCTGCGCGGTGACCGGGCTCTCCGCGGCGACGTCCCAGGTCACCTTGCCGTAAGCCTGGACGAAGTACGGATAGCCGTCGGCCGCCTCATACAGCGCGTCCAGCGCGTCCCGCTCGAAGTCGGCGCCCTCCCGCTGGGCGGGCGCGAGCAGCGCTTGATCAGCCGCGGACCTGTCCAGCCGGTCGATCGACACGTAACGGAACAGGCGTTCTGAATAGGACTTGCTCGCGGAGAGCACGGACGGCAAGTGCGGCAACCCGGCCCCGACCACAATCAGTGGTCCGCCGTTCTGGGACAGCTCGTGGGTGGCCGCGCACAGCGCGGACACGTCGTCCGCCGGCACGTCCTGCATCTCGTCGATGAACAGCGCGATGCCGACGCTCAGGTCGGCGGCCACCGACGCGGCGTCGGTGAACAGCTCCATCAGGTCGATCTCCAGGTCACCGGAGTCGGCCCGGCCGCGCACCGCGGGCACGTCGATGCCCAGGTGCGGGACGAATGTGCCCTTGGGCGCCTTCGGGTCACGGCCGGCGAACGCCTTGAGCACGCCGAGGAACTCATCGATACGATCCGGGGCGCGGTGCCGCGGGGCGAGTTCGCGGACCGCCATGTGCAGCGCGCCGGCCACCGGGCGGCGGATGGACTGCCCGGGCCGGGCTTCGATCTTGCCGGTGCCCCACAGCCGCTGCAGCGCCATCGAGCGGAACGAGTTGAGCAGCACCGTCTTGCCCACCCCGCGCAGCCCGGTGAGCACCATGCTGCGCTCCGGGCGGCCGCGGGCGATCCGCTCCAGCACCACCTCGAACTGGCTCAGCTCGCGGTCCCGGCCGGCCAGCTCGGGCGGCCGCTGGCCAGCCCCCGGCGCGTAGGGATTGCGTACAGGGTCCACGGCCTAGCAGCCTATGCGCGGGTCTAGCTCCAGCCGTAGATTCACGTAGAAAGCGCTGCCGGCGTGTCGCCGGCAGCGCTTCCTCCTACCCCCGTTCCCCATGCGGCTCGGTGGGTGGACCGGCGCGCGCCCCGCCCCCCGGATAGGGGCGCGCGCCGGCGACCTTAGAACTAACTCAGTGCAGCAGGCGCAGCGTGTTCACCGCGTCGTCCACGTAGTACACGCCGGTCCCGAACGGAGCCACGGCCAGGCCGAACAGCGCACCCGCGCCGGGCGGGCTGCCGGACTTGTCGAGGAACCGGGAGGCGACCTGCATGCCGCCCGGCGTGGTCTCCACGATCCGGCCGTCCCCGCCGTTGACGGTCAGCACGTTCCCGTTCGGGGCAAGGGTGAGGCCGAGCGGGACGTTCAGCTTGCCGCCGGAGCTGACCACCATGCCGGTGCCGGCGCTGTTGTGCCGGAACACCGCGTTCGGGATCGCGTTTATGCCGCTGACCAGGCTATTCGCCACATACAGCGTGCCGTTACGGCTCAGCCCGACGCCGGTCGGGCCGATCACCAGCGCCGAGGGGTCGGTGCGCTGCGGGAAGCCCGAGCCGATCTTGGTGATGTTCTTCACCACGGGCGGCTGGCTGCCGAACCGGGCCACGGTCAGCCGGAGCACGGTGCCCCGGTGCACGACCTTGCCGTTGGCCGCGACGGTCCCGTTCAGCACGTTGGTCACAAACAGCTGGGAGAAATGGCCGAAACTGACCGAGGTCATGTCCCACGGCCCGTTGATGCCGTTGCCCGAGATGGTTTCCCGGACGTGACCGGTGTTGTCCAGCACGAGCAGGCAGCCGGCCTGGGCGGTGGCGGACATCCCGTTACTGGTGGGCAGGCTGCCGACGACCACCCAGCCACCGGGAAGCACGGTGAGCGCAGTGGTCAGGCCGATCCCGCCGGGGCACGGACCGGGCAGGTGGTTCGGGCGGATCTTGGCGAACACGCTGAGCTGGCCGGCTGGGGTGATCTGGACGATCGTCCGGCCGGTGCCCTGCAGGTTCTTCTTGTTGTTGAAGTTGCTGATAAGTACGCTGCCGCGCTGCAGGTCACCCTGGCTGCGCTGGATAACCACTGTGCCGTACGGGTTGACATCGCCGTTGCCCGGCACCGTTGACGCGATCGTGGTGAGGTGGTGGAAGTGGCCAATAAAAGAGGATCCGCTGGATCGCGCCTGCGCCCCCGCGGCAGGCGCCAGGACGAAGGCCGCTGTAGCGGCGGCCGCGACCCCCGCGGCCGATGCCACGACGGCACGGTGAATGACTGACATTGCTCCCGCTCCCCTTCCCCTGGATCCACGGCGGCCGTAGATGGGCGCCGTGGTGCAGCGCGAGAGCAGGCTGAAATCGTGTGCAGCGAACGCCCCGCTCGCGTGCCGCACCCTCTGTCACGGGCAAGGCGCTCAACGGGTTCAGCGGAAGGCGGGTGATTTCTGCGGCGGCCCGCTTATTTACTGGCGACTGGCTGGGCCGTGACCAGACTGGTTCATCCGGGCCAGGTAGTCGTTGTAGGCGGCGAGGTGCTCGTCGTCGTCGATCGTGGGCGCGCTGGCGGTGCTGGTGGTGGCCGGCGTAGTGGCCGCAGCCGCGGTCGGGGCCGGGGTGACCAGGCGGTCGAAGCTGTTGGACCTCACCTTTTCCAGCCAGCCCAGGTTGCTGTCGGCGCCCCGGTCGGACCGGGCCCACATCAGGAACACCAGCATCATGAAGCCGAACATGAGCGCGTCGCCGGCCACCCACATGATCGCCCCCGCCCAGTGGATGTCCTGCAGCGGGTTCGGCGAGCCGGGCGGCGCCGGGCCGTTGGTGGCGCGCAGCGGCGTGGCCTGCTGGGTGAGGATCAGCCCGGTGAACGTGTCCACCGGCATGGCCACGGCCAGCAGGAGGAACCGGATCGGGTAGGACAGCCGCCAGCGGATCGGCTCACTGCCCACGATCGGCAGGAAGAAGAGGTAGCCGACCACCAGGTACACAGCATGCTCGGCGTCATGCAGCACCGGGTGCGTGATGGTGGTCGTGATCAGGCCGGTCAGGTGGGTGGACACGATAACCGCGGCGTACCCGGCCAGGGTGAACGGCGGCCAGGTGAGGAACGTGACTACCCGGGACCGGATGACCCGCTTGGTCCAGGTGTGCAGCGGGTTCCGGCTGGCGTGCAGCAGCAGGGTGACCGGCTGCCCGGCCACCAGCAACGGCGGTGCGACCATGATCAGCATGAGGTGCTGCACCATGTGGTCCCAGAACAGCACGTCGTCGTAGGCGCCGATGCCGCTCTCGGTGGCCAGCACGATCACGGCCAGCCCGGCGAAGAAGAAGGCCGTCCGCCACCACCGCCACGGCCGGGCCGGGTGCCGCCGGCCGACCCGCCACACGCCCCACAGATACAGCGCAGCCAGGATGGCGGCGAGCGCGGTTACGACAGGCGCGAACTGCCACTGCTGCAGGACGGCCTGCCAGCCAAACGGCGGCAGCATGGAACCTCCTACAGGTGAGCCTACTCACTACCGCGTGTAGCAGAGGTCCCGGCCGGTGCGTTGTTCCACTGGCCCGGCACTATGGTTGTCCGCGGGAGGGTTCGCCTAGTGGCCGATGGCGGCGGTCTTGAAAACCGCTAGGGCGCGTGAGTGTCCTCGTGGGTTCGAATCCCACACCCTCCGCCCAGCCTGCGCAAACGCCAGCGGCCCGCCGCCGGCGCGCGGCGGTTTCCCCGCTCCGGATGCCTGGATGGGGACAGCGTGGGGACAGGCCGTCATGATCCCGCCTCCGACACGAGCCGTGCGACCGCCTCGGCGGCGGCCAGGTGCTGCTCGGCGAGCACGTGCGTGTAGTGGTCGGTCATGGCCCCGGTGGTGTGCCCGAGCTGCTCCTGGCGGACCCTCGCGTCCACGCCGGCGTCCCGGGCGAGCGACGCCGCGGTGTGCCGGCCCTCGTGCAGCTTGATCACCCGGACGCCCGCCGCGGCCGCGTAGCGCTTCCACTCCCGGGACACGTAGTCCGGCGGGTAGGGCGAACCGTCCTCGCGGCAGAAGATCAGGTCGTTGTCCTGCCAGGCGGTCGATGCGCGCAGCCGGGCGGCGAGCTGCTCGCGGCGGTGCGCGCGGTAGTCGTCCCGCATGGCGGCGTCCAGCCAGATGCGCCGCTCACCGGCCCGCGACTTCGGCCGCCCCTCGATCACCTCGCCGCCGAGCTGCAGCACCGGCCGCACGACGCCGAGGTAACCCGCGTCAAGGTCGGAGCTGGCCCACCGGAAGCCCGCCGCCTCGCCGCGGCGGGCACCGCGCAGCACGACGGTGCGGAACATCAGGCCGAGCGGCTTGCCCTCGCAGTAGGCCAGGAACCGGGCCGCCTCGGCCGCGGTCCACCGCTGGCCCTCCGGCGTCTCCTCGGGCTCCAGCTCGACGGCGTACACCGGGTTGAACGTGATCACGTGCCGCTGCTTCCACAGGTGGTTGAGGACCTCGCGGAGCGCGGCGTACACCCGGTGCTGGCTGGCGACGCCGATCGGCTGCGGCCGGGTGCGCACGTCGCCGGGCAGCTCCGGCGCGCGGTCCTCGGCGGCGGCCAGGCCGAGCTCGTCGTTGAACAGCTCGATGCGGTCGAACACCATCGAGCAGTGCGCGGCGTTGATCCGCTCCAGCTGCACATCGGCCAGGACCGGCAGCAGCCAGTGCTCCCCGATCTGCTCCAGCCGGCGCCGGCTCGACGGGCGCAGCTTCCGCTTCCCGGCCAGCCAAGCCGTCCACGCCTGGCCGAACGTCTCGCCGCTCCCGGCCGGGCCCGCGCCGAGGGCCAGGCGGCGGCGCACGGTCCCGACCTCGGGCAGCTGCCCGCCGCGCTCGGTGGAGGAGAAGATCAGGTCACCGATCTTCGCCCGGGTCAGGTCGTCGTCGGCCAGGCGCACGAGGTCATAGATCCGGTCCAGCGCGCGCGTCCGCGTCCGCCGACCGGGCGAAGCCGGAGCGGTGCAGCCGCGCGGCCAGCTTCGCCGTGGTGTCGATGCGGACCTCGATCGCCCAGGTGCCGTGGTGGCGCTTCCTGCAGGTCCGGGCAGCCGCTTCCGAGCTGCCGGCCGGTCTCCGGGTCCGTGCAGCCGCACCGCTTGTACGCCCGGCCCCGCGCGGTCATGGCTACTCGCCCAGCACCCGGGCGAGGTGCTCGCGCACCGGTTCGAACATCCCGGGCAGCAGCTCGTCGGCCTCGGCCAGGCTGACCCAGCGGACCTCGGCCAGCTCGTCCTCGTCGCCGACGAAGATCTCGGTCCCGTGGGTCGGCCGGGCGGCCATGTAGATCATGTGCCGGCCCGTCTTCGGGTGCACCCGCTCGCCGATGATGTCGCCAGCCTGGATCCGCAGGCCGGTCTCTTCCTTGACCTCGCGGATGCCGTGTCGCCGGGCACTCGTCCTGCGGCTCCTGCTCACCGGCGATGAACGTCCAGGGCGGCTTGCCATCGTTGCGACTGCCGACCAGGACGCCCAGGTCCGACGTGACGATGGCGGCGACAACGGGCTGCTTTCAGGCGCCATCCTTGGGCCTCGGCTATCGGCGATCTCCTGGCGCGCGGCGGCACGCGTGCGGCTCATTGGCGTTGGGCGGTAGAGCGGGTACTGCCGTGCCCGGCGGATGACGTGCAGCCGTTGGCCCCGCTCATCCAGCGTTGCGTTCGTGGCGTCCAGCGTCGAGTGACATGCATTCGGCTACGCCGTACCCACGTGTACAGCCCGCGCCAGCTCAGGGGGCGCCAGGAGCCGTTTTTCGTCCTCGTCGGTGGCATGAAGTAGTAGGTGAGGGCACGCCGAAGAGCGACATCGCGGTCAGGTCGTCGGTCGAAGCCGTTCCCGGTTTCCGTCATAGAGCTCAGTCTGCCGATAGGCCGCCTTTCCAGTCAAGCGTACGGCTTTAGGAGCGCCCGTGCCTGCTCCTGGGACAGGCCGCGCCCGGAACGCGGTGTCGCCACGATGTTGACGCTGGAGTGATCAGGCATGGCATCAGTCTGCCTGCCCGGTAGCCCGCTAGTCAAGCATCAGGTAGTCTCGATCCGTTGGATACCTGGTTATCCGTGCGTCTCCAGTTGACCAGGGACACGGGGGGGCCAAGATAGCCGCGTGACTCAATCAGTTTCTAGCTAACTTGATGCAGAGCCCAGACCAGTTCCCCGACGCGCGCGCCGTCCGGATCGCCCGCGGAATGGGTCTCCGCGAGGCACCGCACGTGCTTGCCCAGGTCGAGGCCTCGACCCGGCTCCACGGTGTCCGCGGGCCGAGCGCGGCGAGCGTCAGCTCTCGATCGACCGGCCCTCGGCCTAGGGCTCTCGCCCAAGTGCTCGGCCTCGATGAGCTGGCGACACCTGCTCGGCGGCCCGTCACCGCGGAGGGCTAATGTCCACCAAGACATGGGAGCGGACCAAGGTCTGGACCCGCTCCGAAGTTGAGGCGCTAGGTGTGCGCACCGACGTGCCGACCGCCGGGGCGATCCTCGGCGGCCTCTGCCCGGACGAGGCGTATCGCATGGCCAAGCGGGGTGACTTCCCCGTCCCGGTGCTGCACGTCGGCCGACGCCTGGTCGTCCCGGTGCAGCCGATCATCGACCTGCTCGGCCTGGCAACGGAGGCCGCAGGCGATGCCTGGGATGAAGCAGAACGCCGCCCCCGGCCAGGAAGCGGCGCTCCACACGATGCACACGGCGACGGCATCAGCGCCAGGGTAGTTGACCTGGACGACTACCGCCATGGCGCCGGGACCTCAACGGCTGGCACATGGCGCTGGACTGGCTCGACGCGCTCGGCCTGTGCTGCTGCTGGGTCATGCCGCGGGAGTGCCCTGGTGCACGGAAGGATGCCCGGTGACCAAGCCTCAGGACCTCGACGCTGAACGGGCCGTCCTCGGCGGCCTGATGCTTGGCGCGACCGTGGACGGGCTGGCCAGCGAGCACTTCTACCGGCCCGCGCACCAGCTCATCTTCGAGGCGATCCAGGCGCTGCGGTCCGCTGGCAGCCCGGTCGATCCGGTCGCCGTGAAGGACGAGCTGCATCGCGGCGGCCAGCTGGGCCGGATCGGTGGCGGCAGCTACCTGCACGACTGCCAGGCCGCCGTGCCCACCCGGCGAACGCCGCCTTCTACGCCCGGATCGTCCGTGAGCACGCCGAACGCCGCCGGTACATCGAGTACGCCGACCGGCTCCGGCAGGCCGCGCTCAGCGCCCGGAGCGGACATCGCCGACATCCGCGTGCTGGCCACCCCACCGGTGCCTGCAGGGGATGACCGTGAACGTGGCGGCCGCAAGCTCGTGCTCACCCCGCGTCGGAGATCGAGCCCGAGCCGGTCGTCTGGGCATGGGAGGACGACGGCTACGGCCGCATACCGGCCGGCTCGTTCGGCCTGTTCGCCGGCCGGGAAGGCACCGGCAAGACTCGTTCCTGATCTGGCTGGCCGCCCAGGTGACCAAGGGCGAGCTCCCGGCGCTCTCAAGGGTGACCCGCGCGGCGTGATCTACGTGGCCGTCGAGGACTCCTGGAAGTACACGATCGTCCCGCGGCTCATGGCGGCCGGTGCCGACCTGACGATGGTCTACCGCGCCGAGGTCCAGGCCGTCGAGGGCGACACGGTGACCCTCAGCCTGCCGTCCGACAACAGCTGCTCGAGGAAGCGATCACGGAACGACAAGGTCGCTGGTCGCGCTCGACCCGCTCATGTCGGCGATCAGCGACACCCTCGACACCCACGTCAACCGCCAGGTCCGCCAGGCCCTCGACCCGCTCGCCCGGATCGCCGACCGGACCGGCTCCATCGTTCGCCGGTATCGCCCACTTCAACAAGTCCGGCCGGCACCGACGCCTCGTCGCTGATCACCGCCCGCGGCGCCTTCAAGGACGTGGCCCGGTTCATCTTCGCGTTCGCCACCGACGACCGAGGACGGCACCCAGGTCATCACCCAGACCAAGAACAGCCTCGGCCGCAGCAACCTGCCATCCCTTGCCTACCGGATCATCGAGGCCACCGTGCCGACCGCGAAGGGCGAGGCCAGGGTCGGCCGGTTCGTCCTCGACGGCGCGACCGAGCGCACCGTGCAGGACATCCTCGGCGTCCAGGCCGGCGGCGGCGACCGTGACGAGAAGACCCGCGCCGAGGACTACCTCGGAAGGCGCTCGCGAACGGCCCGCGGCCAGCCAAGGAGGTCGAGGAAGAGGCCCGGGAAGCGCACGGTATCAGCAAGCGCACCCTCGACCGCGCCCGGCAGGAGCTCCGCATCCCTGACCGTCAAGCGCGGCAGCGGGTGGTGGATCTCACTGCCCGAGCATGAAGGCGACCTGCACGCGCTGCCCGTGGAAGCAGCCAAGGATGCCAAGGGTGCCAACCTGGCACCGTTGGCATCCTTGCCAAGGATGCCAAGCCTGCCTCTCCCGGCGATGTTGGCACTGTTGGCAACCTTGGATCCGCTGGCAACGGCTCCGGCAAGGTCGTCCCGCTCCAGTCGCTCCACGTCGGTACGGAGAGCCCAGCCCACCTTGTTGGCGAAGCCAATCCGGATGGCCAGCCGTGACCCGCGCGGTGCGTGTCCGCAAGGCCCGCAAGTGGTCAGCCTGCGCGCTCTGCCCGGTGCTCATCTGCACCGGCAACCTGATCGGCCAGCTGCCCGGCGGCGGGTGGGCCCACGCAGCCTGCATCATCGCCAGCCAGACGACCGCGGCCAGCCCGGCCGCGGCAGAACCAGAGGAGTGATCATGACCACCACCGCCGAGATCTACTCCAGCCCGCGGCCCGTCCTCGTCGCCGACCAGGCCCGCACAGCCACCGGCCCAGCCGGCCCATGCCCCGTCTGCGGCCACGCCATGATCCCCGGCGACCGCATCTGCCGCCACGCCGCTACGGATGACCTCGTCCACGTCTCCTGCGCCGCCACCGGCCAGCCGCAGCGCGAGCCAGCATGAGCCGCCGCAACCGCAAGGCCAGCCAGGCCGTACGCAGGCCCCGGTGCATCACATGCCGCCAGCCATCGACCGCGGCGACACATTCCACTACGCCCCCGGCGGCAGACTCCGCTGCGCCCGCTGCGCAAGCCCAGCACGCACCAGCCAGGACCCAGCCCGGTGACCACCACGCTCGCGGACATCCGCGCAGCCGCCTACCGCATGCGCGACCAGCTACGCCAGCTCGCCGACCAGCACCACGACGACACCACCGGCGTCATCATCTACCGCACCCAAGCCAGCCTGGACGTGATGATCGACAACATCGCCGAACTCGAACAGTGGACCCGGAGCCGTTCGTGATGTTTCCGCAGGTCAGCAGCCGCAAATCTCCAGTGGAAAGGGCAGCCACCAGAGCGACGCCCTCTGGGTCCCCCCCCCCCGGATGGTCAGATCGCGTGACGCCTGGCCCTCCGCGTTCGAAATTGCGCCCGTGATATGCCCGGATCGCCGTGCGGATGATGTGACGGTAGGCAGCGGATGTGACGCCTGAGTGGTGATAATCGTCTCGTGAGCACGTCTACCGAGCGGATGAGGCGCCTGCGGGAGCGGAGGGCCGCGTCGATCGAGGCTGACCCGGACCGCCCGCTACGGGATGCCGGCGAGCTGCTCGCCCCGGCCGTGGAGGAGACGCTGGCGGCCCTCGAGCTCGGCGAGCAGGACCAGGCGGCGGCGCAGCTGGCCCGCCAGTACGCGCGGGTGATCGACCAGGCCCGGGACCCGGCCTATGCGCTCCGGTGGATCGGCCCGCTGCTGCAGGACGTGCTGACTTCGCTGCAGGCGACGCCGATGTCGCGGGCGAAGGAGCCGCCCCGGCGGCCTGGCCCGTCGCGGCTGGATGATCTGCGGGCGCGGAGGGTGCATCCGCACGGCGGCCTGTAGCACTCCGGCGCCCGGCGCCCGGAAAGCCTGCAATTTGCAGGCTCATAGCCGTTCTACCTGCGCGTTTATCCCGGTGGTTTAGACCAATTCCCGGTAGAATCGCAGGTGTCAGTAGTTGCTGAAGGAGGCAAAAGCGATGCTGCATTTCAATGGCCTGGCCGTGGCCGGGGCGCTCGGGGCGGTGGCCGCATGACCGCCGTGGAACTGGCCCGCGAACGCAAGTTCATGGGGCACGACGAGCAGGGCAACGCGGTCTACCAGACGACGTTTCTTCCTCACCCGCCACCGCCAGCCAGCCTGGCGGAGTGGACGGCGCAGCGGGTCACCGCGCTCGGCGGGTTCGGGTCGTGGGGTCCAGGCGCAACGTGGTCCAGCTGTTGCGGGCGGACGACGACAAGGCCGTCGAGGCCGTGCTGAAGGACGCCAGGGGCCTGGATGCGTGGCAGCGCCCGGGCGTTCTGCAGTGCCTTGAGTCGATGCAGAACGCCGCCCGGTCGGAGTTCCCGGACGCGGTCGCGCACCTGGGCGGGCTGATCAAGGCGTGGACCAGGAAGTTCGGCACGAAGCATCCGGCTGAGAAGGGCCGGATCCCGGAGCTGGGGCGGGTCGGTGACCGGTACCGAGTTTGAGGCCGTGGTCCGGTCGGCGGTGGCCGCGCGGGACCGGAAGAAGCAGGCGTTCCTGTTCCGTGAGGACATCTACCGGGAAGCCGACGATGAGCTGGTGGCCACGGTGATGCACGCCGCCGGGTTCACCCCGCCGCTGGCAGATGAGAAGCCGCGGCGCCGTGGCGGCCGCCCGGCACATGGCCCAGTCGTTCCCCGAAGGCGCGTGAGAGGTGATGGGCATGTACGACGACCAGTGGGCCCGGGACTTCGCCCGCAAGCTGGAGGGGGCACTCGGGGCCCCGGGGCGGGCGCGCCAGAGCGCGGATGACTGGGGGCTGGCCGAGATCACGAGGGCGGTCGGCGAGCTCGAGCGGAAGCGCCAGGAGCGCTGGGAGCGGGACCGGGAGAGCCGGGAAGCCGCCCAGCGCGCCTGGGAGGAAGCAAACCGCCGCCGTGATGCCCAGGCAGGGCCCCAGCGTGCCCGGGTAGCCGCCCGGGCGATCCTGGGCCCTCCTGAGCGTCTGTGGATCTGGTGATGACGTCCCGGCCGGTTGCCTCCTTTCCGCCGGGACCAGGAGGAGGGCCACCGCGGGTGTTCCAGAGCCATCCGCGGTGGCCCTCCGTGAGGAGCGTGCCTAATGGCGTCAAATATCGTTGAAATATTGATAGGCGCGAAGGATGACGCGAAGCTCGACCTGGACTCGCTGCGGGCCCGGCTGGACGAGCTGGCCCACAAGGTCGCGGACGCCCGGGTCAACGTCAATGGGGACAAGGAAGCCGAGCTGGCCCTCGACCGGCTGGGCGTCAAGCTGACCCGGCTGGGCGACAAAACCTCGAAGCCGAGCATCAAGCTGGACGGCGCACTCAAGGTAGATGCTGAGCTGGGCGCCATCGACCTGGCGCTCGATCACGTGGGGAAGAAGGCCGGGAACGAGACCACCGGCCTGCTGAGCAAGCTCAGCAGTAGCATGACCAGCCTGGGCGCCTCGATGGGGCCGGCGCTGCAAGGCCTTCCCCTGGTCGGCCAGGGCCTGGCCAGCATCGCGGAGTCCGGCCCGGTCGGCGTCGCTGCTCTCGCTGCTCTGGCCGTCGCGTTCGGGGCGGTGGTGACGGCGATGGGCCCGCTGATCCTCAGCCTGGGCATCATCACCGCAGGTATCGCGGGCTTCGCCGCGCTCGCCGTCCCGGAGATCACCAAGGTGTGGACCGCAGTGTCCAAGGGCGGCGCGGCGCTGAAAGCCCTGAACCCGCAGGAGAAGGCGCTCGCGGGGCCGATCGAGTCGCTCAGGGATCAGTTCGGGAAGCTGTCCAAGGCGGTCCAGCCGCAGATCCTCAAGGCGTTCGGCGACGGCCTCAAGATCATCAAATCGCTGATGCCCGCCCTGACTCCGCTGCTGACCGCTGCGGGCAAAGCTATTGACGGGCTCCTCCAGAACATTGAGAAGTGGCTGAGGTCCCCGGCCGGGCAGAAGTTCATCAAGTGGCTCTCGACCGAAGCGCCGGTGGCCCTGCGGGATTTCAGCGGCGTGGTCTGGCGCGTCACCCGCGACTTCGGGTCGGCGATGGAGGACTGGTGGAAGGCGGGGTCCTGGCTGATCCGTAACCTGATGGCGGGGTGGCGGGTACTGCAGGCCGCGTTCGTTGCTGTCTGGCACGCGATCTACCAGGATATTCAGGCGCTCGTTGCAGATTTTGACTGGCTGAAAGAACCGGGTCACCCAGAACGTGGATGCCACGGTCAGCGGCGTCGAGGGTGCCTGGGCCGGGATCTATGACGTGCTCGTCCGCCCCATCGAGGCGGCCTACCAGACGATCGTCGGCATCGTCCATGCGATCAGCAGCGCGATCTCGTCGGCAGCTGCGGCGGTGAGCGGGCTCGGCGGGATCAGTGGCGCGCTGGGCCATCTCGGCCTGGCGTCCGGCGGTATCGCGGGGGCGGCCAGCGGCGGCCTGCGGTCGAACATGACCCTCGTCGGCGAGCACGGCCCCGAGCTGCTCCAGCTGTCCGCCGGCTTCCGCGTCTACAGCAACAACCAGACCCAGCAGATGCTCGCCGGGGCCGGAGGCGGGGGCGGCAACATCTACATCACGCTGAACGTGCCCCCAGTCGCCAACCCGGCCGAGGTGGGCCGCCAGGTCGTCAACGCGATCCGCGAGTTTGAGCGTGGCAGCGGCACCAGCTGGAGGCGCACATGAGCCGCGTCTACACCGACGAGGAAGCGGCCGACGCGCAGCTCGATGCTCTCGCCCTCATCGGCGCCCAGGTCCGCCACGACGAGGAAGCCGCCCAGGCCATCGTCGGCAACGGCGACCCGGCGCTGATCGCCATGGTGCTCGCCGGGGTCGTGATGGCGCTCGTGCAGAACGCGGGTGAGGACCCGGCCGATTGGGCCGCGCAGCGGTCGGCGATCCTCGCCAGGCAGAACCTGGTGTAGACAGCAGGCAGCCCCGCCGCAGCAGCGGCGGGGCTGTCCTGTTCCTGGCTACCGGCTGCGCTTCCCGATGGCGCGGCCGAGCTGGTAGGCGATGGTGACCGGGCGGACGGCCCACTTGAGGTAAGCACCCGCGGCCACGATGCCCGCGGTGCCGGTGCCGATGATCTCGATGGTGGTCATGTGCTGCCTGTTCCTGTCTGCGGGGCAGGATGTCTACGGGACGCGCGGGATGCGCTCCCGGTTGACATGCGGTGATGGCTGCGCCACGGCTCGCGGGGCACCGATGGCCCGCGGCCGGGACGCTGGGAGGCCCTGCACTGGCCGTGAGCGGACCAGCCGGACCGGCGGCCGGGCGGCCAGCTGGCGGCGGCGCAGGCGTACAGCGACCACCGCGGCGACGGCGACGAGGCCGGCCGCAGCAAGGCAGCCCGCGGTGATGATGATGATGGTCAGCGCGACCTCCAGGGCGTGGATGACGGCCCGGGCCACCGCGCCGACGATGGCCACCAGGACGAGGATCCCGGCCAGGACGAGGCCACCGCCTCCGCCGCTGGACTGGTGGTGCTCAGGGAACTGACAGGGCATCTCACTCGCCTCCGTTGGTACGTGATTGCCAGCCCGCGACCGCGGTGCGCCGGATCCGGTGCACGGTGCGGGAGCCGATCCGCTGCCGCCGCCCGGCGCCTTTGCACGCCCAGCAGGTGCGGGCCTTGCGGCGGCCCTTGACGACGAGGACGCGGCGGCCGCGGCACCGCCAGCACTTGCCGAACGGCTTGAGCAGCAGCGTGCCCGCCCAGACCGCCAGCACGACGACGACGGCGAGGATCAGCCGCACGCCGCCCGGGCCGTGCCCGGCTGCGGCGGCCAGGGCGGCGAGTTCAGGACTTGCCGTGAGGACCCGGGCAGGACGCCATGCCCGCGCTGAACCCGCGGGAGTAGCCTTCGGCCTCGCCTGCGGCGTGCCCGGCGCCGTACCCGGCCCGGTAGCCCTCCTGGTAGATCCGGCAGGCGTACCGCTCGCATCCCTCGTCCTGGCAGAGCGGGTAACGGTGCTCCTGCTCGGTGGGTGTCCGTACCCCCATGGGGTCGCTGCCTCCGTCGTCTCGGGTCCGGTGCTGTGACTGGTGTTACCGCTGGTCAGCGGCCTGCGGCCGGTAACGGCGGTAACGGCCCGGCCGTGTTCGTGCAGGCCAGCGGCGTGCACACGGGTGTGAAGCGGGTAACGGGTCATGGCTGGCTCGCCGCCTTCTCAACGTCGGTGGCGCGGCATCCGCGGGCCCGCTGGCCGTCCATCACGACGACCACGGACGGCACGCCGCGCGCGGCGCACTCGGCGCGCACCGCGTCACCGGCCGCGCCGTCCCACCGGTCGGGGAACCGCGCGGCGAGCTGGTCGGCGAGCGGCTGCCAGTGCATCCCGCTGGCGGCGCCGAGCACCGCGGCGACGTCGGCCAGGACGTCGCGCTGCGGCACGCCGGTGTCCTCGCCGAGCGCGACGCCGGACAGCGTCCCGGCCGGCCTCGCGCAGCGCCCGGGCCCGGGCCGCGATCTTCTCGGTGGCGGCCATGTCCAGGTAGTAGGTGCGGACCACCTGGGCCGCCGCGGTGACGCCGACGAGGTAGCCGAGCCCGGCGTCGATCCCGGGCCGGAACGTGGTGGCCCGGATGCCGTTCTTGTACGCCGAGGTGCCGAGCACCATGTCGTTGGCGGTCTGGTCCATCACCTTCAGGCAGAACCGCAGCCCGACGTTGCTGCTGACCCCGGTCGGCAGGGACTTGGAGTCCGGCCGCTGGGTGGCCAGGATCAGGACCACGCCGAACGCCGGGCCCGATCTTGATGATGAACGTGGCGTCATCCCCGGCGGCCTTGCCGTACTTGTCGTGGGTGAACAGGTTCTGCGCCTCGTCGATCACGCACACGATCGGCCACAGCTTGAGGCGGCGCTTGGCGGCGATCTCGCGGGTGACCCGCTTGTCCGGGCACAGCTCGCGGGGCAGCGCCTTGAGCCGGTCGGTGCGCCGCTCGATCTCGCGGCGCAGCAGCTTCAGCGACTCGGCGGCGTAGGCGATCGCCTCGTCATCGATGCCGGACATGAACCGGTGGGCGCAGCTCTCCAGCGGGTCCAGGTCACCGGAGCCCTTCAGTTCGTGGATCCACATCTCGGCCAGCGGGTCCAGCGCCGCGGTGCACGTCAGCACCCGCGCCGCGGCGGTCTTGCCCTGCCGCGGGATGGCGCCGACCAGCCAGTTCAGGTAGGCCATCGGCACGGCGACGGGGCGGCCGCGGACGTCGATGCCGAACGGCTGCGGCTCGAAGATGTTCGCCTGCCCGGACCGCAGCAGCGGCCACACCGGCGGCCTGGCCTTGGAGATGTCCGCGCGGCCGACCCACAGCTCCAGGCGCCCGGCGTGCTCGTGGCTGACCGGCTCGGGCCACACCGCGCCGAGCGGGCGCCGCAGCCCGGAGGCGAGCTGCTCGCGGCGGTCGATGACCTGCGTGGCGGTCACGCCGTAGGGCAGGTCGACCTCGGCCCGCCAGCCGGGCCCGTCCTCGCGGACCGGGGAGGGCAGCGGCGGGAACGTGCCCGCGGCCAGCGCCTTGTTGATCTCGGCGATGCCCAGCGACCCGAGCGCCCGCATGATCACGTCCTGGGTCGGCGGCTGGACCTCGGCGGGCAGCTCGGCGCGGCTGGTGATCGTCTTGCCCTGCGGCCGCCCGGCGAGCGCGAACGCCACGAACAGCGCCGACGGCGGCCAGCGCCCACGCCCACCACGGCGCGAACGCCACCATCACCAGGACCAGGACGGCCGGCGGCGGCCAGGCACAGCGCGAGGATCGTGCCGCGGGCCTTGCGGGTCTCCCGGCCCTGCCGGTGCAGCCGCAGGTGATCGTTCAGCAGCCCGTCCGCGGCGGCCTGCCACTCCAGCCGGGTCGTGCCCGGGATGTGCCACCAGGCGATCAGCCGCCGGATGGTGACGATCACGCCCCACACGGCGAACCCGGCCGCCTTGGCGAAGTACGCCGGGGACCGCACGCCGTGGTACGCGGCCCGGTGCGTGTGCCGCGCGGCGGCCAGCTGCACGTGCCGCTTGGCGTTCTCCCGGGTGCGCCAGTGCTCGGGGATGATCGGGCGGCGCTGCGCCTCGCCGCGGGACAGATCGACGTAGGACGGGCCGCGGGGTACGGTCCTCGTCCAGCTGTACCTCGGTGGGTACCTCGGCGGCGCGCAGAGGTACAACCTGGCCGCCGGGGTGGCCGTGTCTGATCGGTTGACATGATGCTGGTCTCCTCTCTTCGGTGGGAGAGCCGGGCCCGGGGGCATGTTGGGAAGCGAGCCCCGGCCCGGGGGCTTACTGGGTACGGATGAGGGTGCGCAGATACGCCTGTACCTGCTGCGGCCTTCGGCTGGCCGACGTGCAGGCCGGAACGGATAGCGCGGATGCGCGGGCAGCTCGGCCCGCGCTCGATGTCAGCGGCGAACAGCTTCGGCCGGCGGCCCGCCGGTGCCCGTTCAGCCCGGCCAGTCCGCACCCGGTCGGATACGTCGTCAGGTACAGCGGATACGGCGGCCTGGTGGTGGTGCTCGACCACCCGCTTAAGGACGCCGAGCCCGACCGCCAGCGCGGCGGCCGCGGCCAGCGGCGGCACCGCGGCGGTCAGCCGGTCGGTGGCCGAGTGGCCGTGACGTGGCCGACGTTCCCGGCCACCGACACGGCCAGCCCGGCCAGCGTGACCGCCCAGGCGCCGATCCGGGTCCGGCGCTGCCAGGCGTCGGCCAGGGCGACGAACAGGGCCAGCTCGCCTACCGCGATGAACACGTCCACCTGCAGCGGCCAGATCACCGCCACGGGCCGGGCAGCCCGTGCTCGCCCGCCCAGTCGTACAGCCCGCGGTAGGACTCAGCGAACGACACCAGGGACGCGGCGGCCACCAGCACGCTGATCGCCACCAGCGCGGCCCGCCGGGGGACGCGCAGGATGCCCCTCATCAGTACCACCCGCGGCCTGCTCGTGGGCCAGCGCCGAGCAGGGATCGCCGTAGCGGCTGGTGATGTACCGCTGGCCCCAGCGGATCTGCGCCCGCCAGTCACCCAGCGCGAACGGGTGACCGTGCGCCGAGGGAAGCGCCTGCGGGATGCCGTACGCACCCGATTGCGCGTTGACCGCGTCGGCGTTCCAGCCGGACTCGCGGTCCCATAGCTGGACCAGGCAGTCCTGCTCGGTGGGGGAGTTCCCGAACACCCGCAGCGCGTAGCGGTGCTCGCGGCCGCGGCCAGCGGCGCCGTACCCGGCGTCACACTTCGCCGCTGTCAGCGGCAGGACCGCTACGGCCGCCACCGCGGCGATAGCCGGCAAGCGGATAGCCCGCGCGGCGCCGGTCACGTCGCACCGCCCAGCGCGCTGGCCAGCTGGCGGTATCCGGGCACCCGGTCCAGCCGGGCCGAGTGCGACTCACCAGGCCGGCTGGCGCGGCCGAGCACTCGCGGCAGTCCTCGTCGTCGGTGCAGTAGATGACGGCATCGGCCAGGGCGGCCATCGCGGTGGGCACGTCGGCCGCGGCGATGTACGCCGACCCGTCGGGGCGGACGTGGCTGGCCCGGCTCACGGCTCCAGCCACCCTTCACCGATGGCCTGCGCGCGGCGCCAGAACCACGACCGGTCAACCCAGCCGTAGTGCCGGACGCTGGCCCGCAGGTCCCGGGCCAGCCGGCGCCGGACCAGGATCCGGCGCGGCCACCGGGCCGCGGTGATCTCCTCAAGCGCGGCGACCCGGCGCTCCAGCATCTGGTCCTGGGCCATCGCCCAGGCCATGTCCTCGTCCATGTCCTCGCGCAGCTGCGCCAGCTCCCCGGCGTTCACCGCTGGCCTCCCACGATGCGGTTGATCGCCTCAAGCGCGAGCTGCCGGTCGTGAAACTCCCAGTCGAAATCGGCCAGCAGCTGGCGGACTTCGGCGAGCTTCCCCGCCTCCGGCTCCTGGCCGCCGTTCAGCCACGCGACACGCTTCGCGGCTTCCTCGCTGCTGCTGTGGTCGCTCTCCGGCTCCCAGGTGCCGTCCGGGGTGTAGAAGCCCACGGTCCACAGACCGGGCTCGGTGCGCTTGTAGACGTAGCTCACCGGGCACCGTCCCGGATGATCGTCGCGTTGGTGAACACGTCCAGGTCGCCGAGCACGGCCGGCCACTCGGCCACGGTGATCAGGCCCAGGATGTAGGCCCGGACGAACCGGGCCAGGTGCACGCCGCGGCGCCCCTGCCAGGCGCAGCCGAGGCCGGGCTTGGCACCGCAGTGCGGGCAGGGCACCTCGGCGCGGACGGCGGCCAGCAGCACTTCCAGGCTGCGCGGCGTGGTCTCAGGCAGAATCGTTGTCACGGTCATCTTTCCCTCCAGCGGGGTGAGTGACTGAGGTCCGGTCGCGTGCGTCATCACGCGGCCGGACCGCCCCCTTTTTGGGGGTCGTTGATGGGGACGCCGTGGGGACAGACGGCGCGAGAGCAGCGGCGATGCTGCGCGAGCAGCCGCGACCGCTGAACCTGGGATGACGTGCAGGAACGGGCCTAGGAGCGAGTACGCTCGACTCGGCGCGAGAACTGGGATAGGTCTTGAAAACCGCTAGGGCGCGTGAGTGTCCTCGTGGGTTCGAATCCCACACCCTCCGCCCAGCCTGCGCAAACGCCAGCGGCCCACACTCCGGCCGCTAGCTGGCAGCCACCACCGCGCACGAGGGCCAGGACATGAGCCGGGCGCTGATGCCCTGGGCATCCAGGAAGATCAAGACGGTGGCGAGCGCAGAGCTGCAGCTGACCTCACCAGCCCGACGTTCTCAAGCTCCGCCAGGATGTCCTGAGCCGTCTGAGGTGAGCGCTTCCGGGCGTTCGCGATCTCCTGGACGCAGGAGAACACGATCCGGTCGTCAATGGTTATCTGGTCGAACACGAAATCGTCAGGAGACTTCGCCTCGATGTCCCATTGGCTGAGCTCAGCCGCGGGAAAGCCCTTCAGGTCCGCCGTAACGATCACCTGCGCCGATGCTCTGATCGCCGCAGCAACGACATGCCGGTCATCCGGATCGGGAAGCTTCAGTCCGTCGATCAACGGCTCGTAACCTTTGACGAGGCAGTCAGGTACCGCATCGGTCATGAGTTCACGGAGCCGGGTCAGCTTCTCTGGACCGATGGCCGGGTCCCGGCGACTACGGGCGCGCAGCATCTCATCGAGAATCTGCTCAGTCCACTTTGCCTGGACTAGGCCCTGCCTTGCGATCCGGATGAGCAGGTCTCGCTGCGCGTTCGGATACAGCGCGTTGGCGTCGTAGACGACGGTGAAGGGCATTCGCTAGTCCTCGCCAAGTTCCTCGCTCAGGGCAGTCAGCTGGTCGAGGGCAGCCCGGCGCCGCTGGTCGTCCTTGCGCTTGTACTCCAGTAGGTCGGCGAACGCGATCCGCCTGTGCGTCCCGACCATCTCGTACGGGATTAGGTTCTGTTCGAGCAGGCCGATCAGGTACGGGCGGGAGACGTTGAGCACGTCGGCGGCCTGCTGCGTGGTGAGCATGGCCCTGTCCGGCATGATCTGGACGCCCTGCCCATTCGCCAGCATTGCCAGCACCTGGGCGAGCATGACGGCGGCCGGCCGTGGCACGACCAGCGCGTCATCATCACCAACCTCCACATTGATGGTGATCGGTTCATCATCTTGGTGTCTGGCCAGGTAGTCCCGGATCCGCCTTGCCGCCCGGTCCGCGACCTGCGCGTCCACCTCGCCAGGCCGGATGCCGCTAACTGCATTGCCGCTCATGGTTCGCCCCTCTCCAATCGCAGTATCCGCAATAATCGAAGCAAGCGCAAACGTTCGGCGTTGTGTTTGCCGTGCAGTTTGCGCCCGCAATCATGATCAAAAGTGTCCAAAACAGGCGCGGCCCGACCGCAAGAGTCCACGAGAGCGCCACTCACGGAGCCACACCGCCGCTGCGCTCCGCCGCGCCAGACCGGGAAGTAGCCACACTCACCGAGGCCAGCCAGGCCAGTAGCCACAGCAGCCCGGACCCGCAACAGGTGACGCGCTCGAACGGGAAGGCAGCCACGACGGACCGTTACTGCCTGGGGTCACCGCGGGATCGGTCTTCCCCGGCCGCCAGCTGCCCGGCACTCGGCGGTTCGGCCCGGCGCCCTGGGGCAGTCACCATGCCCGGCACTCGGGTGTGCTGTTTCTCGTGGGTGTGCTGGCCGGCTTCGACGACCAGGGTCCAGGCGGCGGCGACCTGCAGGGCGATCCCCGGCAGCATGCCGAACGCCAGCAGGTACAGGCCGCCGCGCCACCCTAGGCACGATGCGGTCTCCGTCCCCACCCGCGGCCGCCAGGCAAGGGCGCCGCGCCGCCATTTTTTCCGCGGCACATTAAATTCAGCGACTCGCCGCATTCGCTCGATTACCGGGCTAGATTATGCTAGACACGCCGCGCCGGTTGCGGGACAGAAAGATTGGAAACCTCTATACTGCCATATCGGACGAGGCAGTACTAACTCCCAGGACGGGCCGGTTGAAGACTATCGACGTAATGAGCGCGGAAAAGCTGCGTGGTGGTTTCTATTCGCCGGCAACGTTGGTCCGCGCCTGCCTCGACCGTATTGCGGCACTCAGCAGCGGAGACTCCGCGCCGTTGCGGATTTTTGAGCCGAGTGTGGGGGATGGCGCTTTTATCCTGGGCTTGCGTGACCACTCATTGGCAGACCGGATAAAGGACGTAACCGCCGTCGAAATAAACGCCGGTGAGGCCGCTAAAAGTCGGCAGGTGCTGGCCGCATCGCCCTTCGACGGCAGGGTGATAACGGGCAGCGTACTGAACGGCGCGCGCCCGTCGGCCGACGATTATGACGTCGCGGTCGGCAACCCGCCATTCGTCCGGTTTCAGTTCCTCACCGATGAGGACCGGGCCGGCGCGTTGGAGTTTGCCCGGAACAGCGGCCTCACCCTGACCGGGGTGTCGAATCTGTGGATCCCGATTCTGCTGACCGCGCTGACCCGGCTGCGGCCGGGCGGGGCCTTCGCCTTCATCGTGCCCGCCGAATGCTTCACCGGAATCTCGGCGCGCAGCGTGCGAACCTGGCTGATCCAGAACGTAGATGCGCTCCAGGCTGACCTGTTCCCGCCCGGTTCCTTCCCCAGTGTGCTGCAGGAAGTGGTGGTGCTCAGCGGGCGGCTGGACCGGTCGCTAGCACACCGGACGGCGGCGTCGCTCACCGTGGTGGAACACCTGCCTGGGAACCCACTGTCCTGGACACACGAGGTGCTGGAAACCGCCCCGACGTGGACGCGGTACCTGCTGACCCCGGCCCAGCTGAGCGCGCTGCACCAACTGACGGATCTCCCTGAATTCCACCCCCTGTCCGAGGTAGCCCGACTGACTGTCTCCACGGTGACGGGCGCCAACGACTACTTCTCGGTCGATGACGACACTCTCAGCCGGTACAACCTGGATACCTGGGCGCTGCTGCTGCTGCCCAGGATCCGGCATGCCACCGGGCTCTGCTTCACCCAACAAGACCACAGCGCGCTGACCAAGCTGGACTGCCCCCGATGGCTACTGAACTTCGGACCAAGCTTGCCGGAGCCGGAGCAAGTCCCGAGTGCAGCCAGCTACCTGCGCTACGGCGAGGAGCTTGAGCTGCACAAACGCTACAAGTGCCGGATCCGGGACCCGTGGTATCGGGTCCCCATCGTCCAACCTGGCAGCCTGCTGCTGTCGAAACGCTCGCACAAGTACCCGCGCCTGGTTCTGAATTCGGCCCGGGTCATCACGACCGACACGATTTACCAAGGCCGGATGACCACAGCGTTCGAAGGCCGGGAGGCGGACCTGGTCGCGGGCTTTCATAACACGGCGACCCTGCTGACTGCGGAGATAGAGGGGCGCAGCTTCGGCGGCGGGGTGTTGGAACTGGTGCCGACGGAGATTGGCCGGGTCTCCATCCCCATGCCGCCCGGCTTTGGTGAGTCCCTGGGACAGCTGGATGAGCTGGCCAGAAAGGCCGGCCCGGACTCCGATGAACTGGTGCAGCGAACCGACGACTTGCTGGTCGCAGCGATTCCTAAGCTGACCCCCGACCTTCTTGGGGAGTTGCGGGATGCGCGGGCCGCGTTGCTGCAGCGCAGGATGGACCGAACCGGATAGAACGGTACGGTGCGCGTTCGTTTCGTATCGCAGCCATTCCAGGGCGGCACCGACCTACGTGACTTCCTGCAAGTCGCGGCGGCCGGGCCCGGTCGCACTGCACTGCGCGTGGTGGTGGCCTGGGCCAAGCGCAGCGGGCTGTCTCGGGCGGCTGATGAGCTGAACGCCATCCGGGGACATGGCGGTACGGTGGCCGCGATCGTCGGGGTCAGCGAAGGCGGCGCTACCGAACAGGGCCTGCGGATGCTGATCGAGCACACCGATGAGGCCTATGTCTTTCACGACCGCAGACGGACCTTCCACCCCAAGGTCTACCTGGCCGAGTCTGGTGATCACGCCATCCTGCTGGTGGGCTCGCACAACCTGACTGCCGGCGGCCTGGCCTGGAACTACGAGGCGGGCCTGTGGGTCGACCTCGATCTCGCGCTCGACGCCGACCGCACGATCCGCGACGATGCGGTCGGCTACTTCGACCAGCTGCGCTCCGATACCGACGTCTGCAAACGACTCGACACCACCTCACTGCAGGCCATGCTGGCCGACGGCTCGCTGATCATTCAGGACGAGGACGCCCGGTCCCGGCTGCACAGTGGCGGCCCGGCTGGGCCGGGCGACGCACCGCAGCCGGACGAGCCGGAAGACACCGACAGCACGCAGCGCACGCCGGACGGGCTGCCCGTCTCGGTGTTCGGCACTAGTCGGCTGCCGAAGCGCCCGGCACCCACCGGGCCAGCGCGGCAGCCACACCGGCGGCCACCGCGCAATCCGGCCCCGATCACTGGCGCGGTAGCGGGCAGCCGGCCGCCCAGCACTGCCGTCAAGCGCTGGTTCAAGCGACTGGACAACAGCGACGCTCAGCACCCTCCGGGCGCTAGCAGCAATCCGACCGGCAACCTGCGGCTGAGCCAGGAGCGGCTACCGCTCGACCACAAGACCTACTTCCGCTCCGTCTTCTTCGGCGGCCTCAACTGGGCACCCGTGGCCGGGAGACCTGGCATGGAGGATCTGTGGCTTACGTTCCAGACCGTGGTGGCCGGTGACTACCTCGGTGCGGTGCTGCTGCGTATCTCGCATTGGGCGAAACGGATCGAAGATCAAGGCAACGTGCCCACCATCCTGCACTGGGGCGATCTCGGCGCCCGGATCCGGGCCAACAACTACGTCGGCGAGTACCTCACGCTGGAGCGAGCCGCCGACGGCACGTTCGCGCTCACGGTAGCGCCGCAGCCCTCAGGCGGGTTCCTTTACTGATACTGAGCACCGCGCCACCTAGGGTGAGGGAAACGGCGCCGCCAGGCCGGCGGGGACCGTGGATGACACTATCGGGGGTTACCCGGGTGAATCTGAGTCACCTGATCGCCACCTATGGCTACTGGGTGCTGTTCCTGCTGGTGGCGGCCGAGAGCCTGGGCGTGCCACTGCCGGGCGAGACGGCGCTGATCATCGCGGGTACCTACGCCGGGCACACGCACAAGCTGTCGCCGTGGGTGATCTGGCTGGTGGCCTCGGCGGCGGCGATCATCGGTGACAACATCGGCTACTGGCTTGGTGACCAGGGCGGTTACCGGCTGGCCCGGCGGTACGGGCCGAAGGTGCGGCTCGACGAGCGGAAGCTGAAGACGGCCCGTTACCTGTTCGACCGGCACGGTGTCTCAGTGGTGTTCTTTGGCCGGTTCGTGTCGGTGCTGCGCGCGTACGCCGCGTTCCTGGCCGGGGTGAGCAAGATGCGCTGGCGGATCTTCCTGCCCGCCAACGCGGCGGGCGGCATCGTGTGGGCCGGGATCTACACGCTCGCGTCGTACCTGGCCGGCGATGCGCTGCAAAAGGCCGACAAGACGATCAACTGGGTCCTGGGCGCCGCGGCGGTCATCGCGTTCGTCGCGGTGATCGTGGCGGTCCGCCGCCAGTTCAACCGGCTGGCCGACCGGGCCGAGGCCGCTTACCCCGGGCCGCTGGACCAGCACCAGCCGACCGGCCGGGCTGGGGAACGCCACGAGGACGTGCCCAGCCCGACCGGGCGGCGGCGTGATCCGGACGAGGCGGGATTAGCCTCAGCCGCCGAACGTGACCTCGATGGTCCGCTCGTCGGTGCCGCGCACCACGGTGAGCTGGATCGAGCCGCCCGCCCCAGCCGCCTGCAGCGCGTCGAACAGGTCGTCCGGATCGCGCACCGGCCGGCCCGCGGCCGCCACTATTAGGTCGCCCTGGGCCAGCTCGGCCCGGGCGGCCGGGCTGTCGTCTTCCACGCCCCGGATGAGCAGGCCATCGGTCTCCGGCAGGCCGACCGAGCGGCGCAGCCGCCGGGCCACGTGACCGGGCGCCAGCGCCACGCCCAGCCGGGGCGGCGCCGCTGCCGCCTCACCGCGGGCCAGCCCGTCGACCCGGCCGCGGAGCGCCTCGTCGGCCGGGATGGCCAGGTAGAAGCCCTCGCCGAGGCGGTTGGTGTTGATGCCGAGCAGCTGGCCGGCCGCGTTCAGCACCGGGCCGCCCGAGGAACCGGGCAGTAGCGGCGCGGTGTGCTCCAGGCTGCCGGTGATCCGCCGGCCCCGCGGTCCGCGGAACGTGCGCTCGATGCCCGAGACGAACCCGAACGTCACCCGCAGCCCGCGGCCGCCCGGGTTGGACAGGGCGAACACCGGCTGGCCGAGCTCCGCCCCGGCGTCGCTGGCCCAGGGCAGCGCGGCCGCCCCGGCCGTGTCGACGTCGATGACGGCCAGGTCGCCATCGATGTCGTGCCCGGCCACCGTCCCGTCCGCGGTGCGCTCGTCGGCGAACGTGACCGTGGCGTGATCGCCGCGGATGTTGTGCGCGTTGGTCAGTACCCGGCCGTCGCCGAGCACGATGCCCGAGCCGACGCCCCAGCGCTGGCCGATGCCCACCACTGACTGGCCGGCCCCATCAGCCAGCGTCCTGATAGTTGTCTGTACCTCGTCAAGGAGTGACATGGCCGCCTCCAGCAGCTCCGTAAGCTCCAGTAGCTAGTAACTTGCAACTTACTATCCACCTGCGGAGAGTCAACGGGATACGATTCCGCTCATGGCCGAACCCGCATCCGGACCCGGACCCGACCCACGGCCCGGACCTGAACCACGGCCCGGAACCGAACCACGGCCCGGAACCGGACCTGGACCCGACGACCGCTCCTCACCGCTGGCCGAAGCCCTGGCCCGGGTGGGCGACCGGTGGACGCTGCTCGTCGTGGAGGCGCTGCTGCCGGGTCCGCGCCGGTTCAACGACCTGCTCAGCCTGATCCCCGGTATCGCGGCCAACATCCTGTCCGAGCGGCTGAAGCGGCTGGAACGTACGGCGCTGCTGGTGGCCCGACCGTACTCGGAGCGGCCACCCCGGGTCGCCTACGAGCTGACCGCGGAGGGCAAGGAACTGGCCGGGGCGCTCCGGCTGCTGGCGCACTGGGGGGCGCAGCACACCGACCCGTCCGGCGCGCCGCGGCACCACAGCTGCGGCACCCCGGTCGAGGCCCGCTGGTACTGCCCGACCTGCGACCAGCTGGTCGAGCACGAGCCGCTCGACGGCACCCAGCTGCACTACGTCTAAGTGGCCGGTACCTGGTCAGCTGGCTAGTGGGCCAGCGCGGCCAGCAGCACCAGGACGAAAGTGGCCACCGCGAACACACCGTGCAGGATGACGACGGACACCGGGAAGTGGCGTTCTGGCGGAATGGCTGCTCGGTGGCTCGAAACGGCAGCGTGGCCGCCGTAACCGGCGCCGACCGGTACCGGGACCGCGGCGTGCGCTGGGCGCGAGCGGGTCCCGTACGCGCGGTACACCCCGACCCAGCGCACCGCCATGGTCGCGCCGAGGACCACGACCACCCCGAGGATCGCGGCGACCAGCCAGTCCAGGTCATGTACGCCCGTCATCAGGAAGACAGTCCATAGCACCATGCCGGTGATCGCGAGCAGCGCGTGGCTGCTGATCACTGGCACCGGCAGCCGGGTGGCCGCGACCGACTGGAACTCGCTGTCGTACTCGATCAGCCAGATGGTCAGCAGGTAGAGACCACAGGCGGCAGTCACGACCCAGGTGACCATGGCGGCAATAGGCATCGGCAATCCCATCGTCGGCAGTGCACGAGGACCCGTCACCGTGGGCTGCTGAACGGCTGCGCGGCGGCCCGCCGGACGGTACAGCGAGGATCCCTGGCCCCGGGGGCCACGGATCCATCCAGATTCACGGCCTCGTCTGCCGGCCAGTTCAACGGAAACAGAGATAAAACCCTGGGTAAACCCTGAGTGCAGGTCAACAAGCAGAGGGAGCTCTTTCGGCCGGTTAAAAAAGGCAATCAGCACCCCGGCCGAAAGACGCCCCAGCCCCTCAGCCGCAGTTCAGCTGGGGCTCAGTCCGGCTCAGCCGCAGTTCAGCCCGGGCCCGGACGGGTTCCCGCCGTCCACGTTCTGCCCGGTCTCCAGCACCCGGTTGCCACGCCGGTGCCAGCCGTCGGTCGGGCCACCGTCGTACGGCGGCCACGAGCGCACGAACCACACCCCGAGCTGGCCCACACACCCAGCCGCCAGCGTGCTGAACGAGTTGTCCACGACGAGCTGGCCGACGCGGTCACCGGCGGGTGACTCCCGGCCGACTTGACCGAGTGCGCGGGACTGGAGCAGGCGCCCAGCAGCGCGCCTGCGCCCACGATGACGGCTAGCCGGACAGCACGACGCCCCGACGGCATATCGATGGTCCACCCTCGCCTCAGGCGCTGCGGCTTCCGGGAGGGCACTGTAACGGCCGGAATCGTGACATGAGTGGCTAATAGGAGATCACGTGATGACCTTGCCCGACCCGGCAACCTGGGGTTAAGACGCAGTAAACCTGGCCGCCCGGCTGAACGTCACATGCAGCATGGCAGCACCGGTCATCCTGATGTACCACTCGATCAGCCCCGGCGATGACAACCCGTTCGGCATCACGGTGCGCCCGTCACGCTTCGAGCAGCAGCTGCGCTGGCTGCGCCGGCGCGGCCGGACCGGCACCTCGGTCAGCCAACTGCTGGCGGCCAGGCAACGTTTCGATGCGCGCCGCCTGGTCGGGCTGTCCTTCGACGACGGGTACGCCGACTTCACCGAGTACGCGCTGCCGCTGCTGCACCGTTATGGCTTCTCGGCGACGATATTTGTGCCTGCCGGGCAGCTCGGCAAGGCCAGCGACTGGGACCCGGAGGGCCCGGGCAAGCGGGTGCTGACCGGGCCGCGGCTCCGCATGATCGCCCACGCGGGCATCGAGATCGGGTCGCATGGCTTCCGGCACCGGTCGCTGCCGGGCATCTCCGACGCAGAGCTGACCGAGGAGATCGAGACCAGCCGGGCCATGCTGCGGGATATCACCGGGCAGCCGGTCACCGGCTTCTCTTACCCGTACGGGCACCTCGACGAGCGCGCGGTCAGCGCGGTCCAGGCGGCTGGTTACGGTTACGGCTGCTCGGTCTGGGCGACCGAGTTCGCCGGGCAGTACGCGCTCGGCCGCGAGTACATGCGCCAGTCGGACTCGCCCCGGTCGCTGTGGAACCGGGGCCTGCGGCACTGGGTCAAGCATGAGTACCAAGGTCCCGGCGCCGCCACACTGCCGCACGGCGGGGTATGCGGCCAAGCGCGCGGCCAGGCGTTCAGCGGGGCGTCCGGCGGAGCGTCCGGAGACGAACGGTAACCTTGCGACTCCGTCAGCGTTAGCGCCCGGCCCGGGCGGAGACTGCTCAGGATTTAGTTGGGTTACGTAACGGAACCGGTACTCTGTAGCGCCACCTGGCGCGTCTACTCAAGCAGTACTCAGAGATTCTGAGCATCTTCATAGGAACGAAGAGTGCTCGCTAGGGGAGATGCCCATGTCGGGCGGTGCCGCTTCGTCATCGCTGCCTGGGCCGATCGACGTCAGTGCGGTCATGCCGGTGCACCCGTTGCCCTCCGTCCATCTGAAGTCGAGACCCTTCTGATAGCTGCCGTGTGCACCGAGAGCGACAGTCGCGCGTCTCTTAGCTAGAACGTAGAACGTGTTGTGCGGCTGGGGGGGACCTGGCCGGCCGTCGATTAGACCCCGCTGATCAGAAGGGCCAGGGCATGTTAGTGATGCGCGAGGGCGTCCGGGACCGCCTGCGTAACCAGTGGACCACGACCGCCAAGCACGCCCGCCGGTTCCGCGGCCGCGTGCTCGGCATGATCCTCAATCGGGTCGCCACCGAGGAGATGCAACACGCCGCGCTGTTGCTCGGCTATGACATCGCACTAGGGCATGGCCGCGAGGGCGTCTTCCGCCACCTGCCGGAGTTCAGCGTCGGCACCGAGCTAGGCGAGACGGTCCGGTACGGGAACCTGGATGAGCGCGAGGGCGCCATCGAGGCGCTCATCATGGAGCTCTGCCTCTTCAACTGACCTATGCGTCCGGCCTGAGCGAGACACGCTGCGGATAACCAGCGCGACCGGCATCGCTTTTCATGGCCGTCCTTCGCTGTTGATCGCCGCTCGGTGGCGGTCGCGCAGGCCGATGATCTGCCGCCTGCGGGCCGAGACCAGCAGCCCGGGCGAGCCTAGGCGAAGGGAGTAGGTGTCGGCGGGCTGGATCCCGGCCGCACGCATGATCTGGTAGCCGCGTTCAGACACGCTCGACTGGCCTAGGCCGAAGTAGCTCATCAGGTCCTTGACCCGCACCTCGCCGTGGCCCTGGCCGATGCGCTGGTTGCCCCGGCCGATCACCCAGCACACCGCCGCCGCAATCACCTCGGGCCTGGCTGTCCCGCCCAGCATGCTGGACAGGCCCGGCACGGCCCGGGCCAGCAGGCGCCGGCCCGCCGTCTTGTATTCGGCGCCGAGCAGGTCGTCGCAACAGCGGTCGCACCCGGCGAGCACGTCCGCGACCCGGCTGCGGTCGCGGTCGGGAACCTCGTCCCAGGCGAACTCCTCGTCCGGCAGCGGGGTGTCATCCAGCGAGTCGAGCGCGTCCTGCCCGCCGACCTCCTCGGCCAGCTCGTCGAGGAAGTACTGCTCGATCTCGAAGGGCTCGTCCTGCCACGGCTCGTCCTCCCACGGCTCGTCGCCGCCGAGCACACCCAGCGTGGCCAGCAGCGCCGCGGGCCCCTGCGGCCGGGGCGAGCGGATGAGCTGCTGAAACTGCGGTTCATACTGGTCAACCGCGGCGAGTGTCTCGTCGGTCAGTGCGGGCCTGATCTTGCGTTCGGCGTGGCAGAACCGGATGAACGCGCACAGCAGTTCCGGGGCTCTGCTGAGGTAGGAGACCTCGGCGACGATCTTGCGGGGGATCCAGTCGGCCAGCAGGATCTCCACCGCCACCGGGCTCCACCGCAACGGGTCACCCGGTCCGTAGTCGGTGCCGAACCACAGGAACTGGTCCAGCAGATCCCGGTGCTCAGCGTCGTCGAGCGGTGCCCCGAACTCCGAGCGGAAGAACCGGTTCGCCAGCTTCTTCTTCCTGGCCGCGCCCCAGGTGGGGCGGACGTAGCCGGTCCCGCCCTCGGGCAGCAGCCGGAGCAGCCATTCGGTCAGCGGCCGGGAGGCCGGCCACGTGTCGGTCTCGAAGGGCGGAAATGTGATCGCGCCCGTCTCGATCGCCTGAGCAACCCGGGCTCGCGCGTCGGCCGGGCCGATGTCGCGGACGGTGGTGTCCGGGTCGTCCGCCACCTTCTGCAGGCGCTCGGCCACCTGGCTGACCGGGCCCGGCACCGGGAAGGCGTCTTTGACCACGGTGCCGAGGTTGTGGTCGATGTAGATGACCGCGGTCAGCTCGTGGCCCGGCAGCCGCGCGCCCAGCAGCACGTTCTCCCCGTCCCCGAGCACATGCGTGCACTCCATCGCCCGGTAGACCACGGCCTCACCCAGCCGGGCCAGCCAGTCCGGCAGCGGATCCGTCCGGGTCGGGAACGCCCACCGGGCCCGGGCTCGGGTCAGTTCGTCCGGGCCGAGTTCGGCCAGCGCGGCCAGCAGCGCGGTGGTCTCGGGCAGCCGCACCTCGGTGAATGATTCCAGCAGGATGGGCAGTGTGGCCTGATCCGGCTGGGCGGGCTCGAACGGGTTCCGTCCCCGTGGGTCGAGGGTGGCCAGCAACGTGCTCACATAGGCGAGAAAGTCCACCGGCTCGCCGCCGGCCAGCCGCTGCCGGACGTCCTGGAGCAAGGCGTCCGGGCCCGCACGGGTACTGGCCACGGTGCGCGCCTGCCGCCGCCGCTTGTCGGGCCCGGTCTTCCGGCCCCGCTTCTGCGCGCGCCGTCCGCGGTTGGACATAGCCAGAACCTACCGGTATAGACGCCCCAGCCGCACCGCCGTCGGCACCGGTCGGCCGTTCCGGCGCACGATGAGCGAACGCTCAGGCCAGATCGGAGCGGCCGCCGGCGCTCGCACGTGCGCCCTGGGCCGACCCGCAAAACGGGTCTCCTTGCCTGGACCCGCAACCCATAACAAGACGCCCGCTACGCCTGAGCGGTTGTCCGCTAATGAGTTAAGTTGCGGCGAAGCCGGCCAAACCAGCCTTCACGCAACTCCCAGCGCATGTCCGCGATATCGAGCACGGCGAAGTTGCGCAGCCGGCCGTCCGCATCCAGTCCGGTCACCTGGACCGGCCCGTAGCCGAAATCGCAGCTGCGCTGATAGGCCCGGTGCAGGTGGCCATGCATGATCCGGGACGGCTGGACGGCATCCACGATGCGCTGCAGCCGGCGCCGGTGCGCGTCGCTGCGGGCCAGGTCGGCCGGATCCCACTCCGCCGGCGGGCGGCCGAACGTGTGCGCGACGCCCGCCGGGCAGTCGTGGCTGACCAGCACGTCCGCGTGGCCGCCGACGATGACCGAGGCCTCCTGCGCATCGGTGATCTCCTCGTCCGGCCACCAGTCCACGCCCTCGGTACGCTGCGCCCGGTCCAGGCTCACGCCGCCGCCGCAGCCGAGCCAGCGCAGCCCGTGCCAGGTCCAGCGGTAGCCGCGGGGCAGGTGGAACAGGCGGGGCCGGACCACCACCCGCCCATCCGGGGTGCGGTCGCCGCGTGCCAGCCTGGCCAGTTGCGGGAAGTCCTCGTGGTTGCCGTCGATGAACCAGAGTTCCGCGTCCACCTCGGCCAGCAGTGTGGCCACCCGGGCCAGGTAGTGCTGGCCTGCCCGGTCCGGCCAGATCCCGAAGTCGCCCAGTTGCAGGATCAGCCGCCGCGGCTCGTCACCCAGCATGCTGGGCACCCGGCGGATCACGCTCAGCGCCCAGTCCTCGTTGCCGTGCCAGTCCCCAGCGACCAGGATCCGCCGCGGCTCCGCACGCCTGCGAGCCAGCTCATCCACCGGGCCGGATTCAGCACTCATGCCGAAGTTGTAGCTGTTCGGCACCGAAATGCCCAGCGGAAACCTGAACTCGGGGCGGCGTTATCGTTGTGCAGGGGGTGAGGATCGGTGACCAACGGCGGCCGTCCTCACGTCGCCCCGGTGCGCCGAGGCGGGCTGCTGAGCTGGCTGGCCGAACTCGTCGCGCAGCGAGCTGTCTCGCTTGCCCTGGTCATCGCGATCGCAATCGCGGACTTGACGATCTCCTGGCATGGCTTTGGTTTCGTGGCGAAAGCCCTGTTCGACGAGCCATGCCACCTGGCGACGGCCCTCGTGATCCTGGGCGCGATCACCCGGGTCCGCGGCACGCCACCCAAACCGGCGTTCGGCTGGACGATGCTGGCGTGCTCGGTCTTGATCGACCTCGATCACCTGCCGGCGGAGTTCGGCTCCTCAATATTGACCGCCGGCACCCCTAGGCCGTACACCCACGCCCTCTGGGTAGTTCTGGTCCTGATTGCGGGCGCGATTATCGCCCGCCGCTGGTCGCAACGCACCATAACGCCAGGTGCGGCAACCACTGCGCTGATACTCGGCGGCGCGGCCTGGGGAGTGTCCGCCCACTTTCTCCGGGATGTGGCAACAGCACCCATGTCACTGTGGTGGCCGGTCACCACAGCTACCGTGCAGACCCCGTATTGGTGTTATGTGCTGGCCCTGCTGGTCATCGTCGCGATACCACCGGCACGCTCCAGCTCAGCCGACGGCCCTCCTCGTGGTGAACATGCCAGGTGATCAGGCAATACCTCGGTTATGCTCGCGCCGGTGACCGGGTTCCTCGCCCTCTTCTGCACCGCCGTGGCGCTGCCCCCGCTGCTGGCCCGGCTGACCGGCGGGCACGCGCCGAGCCCCGGCCCGCAACTCGCCGCGCTCGCCCCGGTGGCCACGCTGCCCGCCCTGGCCTCGGTCGAGCTGGCCGCCACCAGCACCTGGTGGCTGGCCGTGCTGCTCGCCATCCCCGCCGCGATCCTGCTGGCCTGGCAACTACCCCCTTTCCTCTCGAACGCCAGTGCCCGCCCAGCCGATCCGCGCCGGTTCCCGGTGGCGCCGCCGGACACCGTCACGGTGCGGGTGCTGACGCTGAACTCCCGGGGTGGCTCGGCCGACCCGGACGCACTGCTGGCGGCGCTGCGCCAGCACGCGGTGGACGTGCTGGCCATCCAGGAACTGACCTGGGATCTGGTGCACCGGCTAGCTGAGGCCGGGCTGGGCGGCCTGCTGGCGCACACCCACCTCGACCCGCGGCTCGACGCACCGGGCGTCGGATTGTGGGCCCGCTGGCCGCTGACCCCGCTGCCGCCGCTGCCCGGCCTGGTCGCCGCAGCCCCACGGGCCCGGGCCGAACCCGTCCCCGGACGGCCGGTCGTGCTGACCTCGGTCCATCCGCTCACTCCCATGCGTGACCGCGGTTATCCGTGGCAACGCGACCTGGCCCGGCTGCTGCCGCTGGCCCAGGACAGCGGGCCGCAGGTGGTGATGGGCGACTTCAATGCCAGCCGGGACCACCGGCCGTTCCGCGACCTGCTCGCCGCCGGGTTCGTGGACTGCGCGGACGCCGCGCAGCACCGGACCTGGCCTGGGTTCACCTGGCCGGTGTCCTGGGACCTGTACTCCGACCGGGAGAACCGGCGGTTCCCGGACCGCCGGGCGCCCGCCCTCATGCGGCTGGACCATGTGCTGGTCAGCCGGGCCGGCGCCACGGTGCGCGCGGCGCGGCCGGTCCGGGTGGCTGGCACCGATCACCACGCAGTCCTGGCCGTGATCGAGTTCAGCTAGCGCTATAACGCCACGAACAGGATCAGCGCGACCGCGGCCAGCACGGCCAGGAAGGCCGCGGCGATCAGCAGCCCACCGCGGACGCCGCGGCGCTGGGCCGCCGGCCGGGACCGGGCTGACGGCCGCCCGGCTGGCTGGGCCGGGCCGTGCACCGCCGGGTACAGCTCGGCCGGGTCCGGCGCGGGCGGGAATGGCGCCCCCGGGTACTCCGCTGCCGCCCGGCGACCGTTCGCGGCCGGGTACTGATCCGGGCCGGCAGCCGGGCCCTGTTCCCAGCCGGGATGCTCGTGGCCGGCGGCCCCGGCGGTGGCGTGCCGCGGGCCGGGCGGGCGGGCCTGGGCCGGCGCCCGGCGCGGGCCGGGCGGCTCGGACGGCTGGTACCGGCCGGGTGGTTCGGCTGGTTCATACGGGCTGGGTGGCTGAGGCGGCTCAGCGATGCGCGGCCAGTTGCCGGCCGGTGCGGACTGGGCCGGCTGCTGCCAGGCGGCCAGGGCGCTGGACATGAAGACCTGGGTCGGGAAGTCGGCCGGGTACCGGTCCGCGTCGGCCTGGTGTGAGTCAGCCGGGCCGCCCCGCGCGCCCAAGGGCCGGTCCGGGATCGGCTCGTCCCGGACCTCCTGCCGCCCGGTGTGCCACTCTGCTGCCTGGTTAAGGGCTGCCTGGTTACGGGCTGGCCGGTCCTGGTCTGGCCGCTCCCGGACTGGCCGGCCTTGGAATGCCTGGTCCCGGGCTGCCTGGTCCCGGTCTGGCTGGTCCCGGACCGGCTGGTCCCGGACCGGCTGGCTGCGGGCGGGCCGGCCGCCTCCTACCTGCTCCTGGGCTGCCCGCTCCCAGACCGGCCGCTCCTGGGCGGGTCGCGCTGGCGCCTGATCCCAGGCAGACCGCGGCGGAGCGACGGGTGGCTCCCCGCCCGGCGACGGCCGGTCCGCGACGAAGTTGCCGTTGTCGTTCCACCAGCCGAACGGGCCGCCCGGCACCGGCTGGCCGTCCTCGGCCCGGGACGGGGCCAGGTCCGGCGGTGCGGTCAGGTGCGGTGGTGCGGGCGGCTCCGGTGGTGGCGCCGGGTCCGGCGGGAACGGGTCGCGCAGCGGGTCCGGCCGCGGCGCGCCGAACCGCTCACTGGCCGAACCCGGACCAGACGGCACGTAGGGCCCGGACCGGAGTGGGTCTTCCGAGCGCGGGAGATACGGGTCCGGCGGCCCGGGTTTGGCCCGCCGCGGCCGGTACTGGCCAGGCTGAGCTGGATACGAATCAGCGGCTCGTGTCCAGATACCGGATTCCGGCTGACCTCTTTCATCACCCACGTCGCGGCTCCCTCCCTGACAAGGGGGACGCAGCGCCCGGCTCTGAGGTTTACGGGCATAGCCATCGAGGCGGGCAAATATTCGGTTTCGGCGGGCCAGCCCGGTGTGCCGATAATCGGTCATGCTCCTGACCATCACCAGCACCGAGGCGCCCGCCACCGATCTGGGATTCCTGCTGCACAAGCATCCCGGCCGGGTGCAGACGTTCGCGGTGTCGGCCGGCCAGGCGCACGTGTTCTACCCGGAGGCGACGGACGAGCGGTGCACGGCCGCGCTGCTGCTCGAAGTGGACCCGATCGGCCTGGCCCGCAAGCACCGGGGTGGCCAGCGCGGCGGCGGGCCGGACGGCTTCTCCCTGGCCGAGTACGTCAACGACCGCCCGTATGCGGCGTCCTCGATGCTGGCAGTGGCGTTGGGCAAAGTGTTCCGGACCGCGCTCAACGGGCGCTGCGAGGCGCGGCCGGAACTGGCCGCCCGCGAGCTGCCGCTGGAGATCGGGCTGCCCGCGCTGCCCTGCCGCGGCGGGCCGGACCTGGCCGGGAGGCTGCTCGGCCCGCTGGGCTGGACGGTGCGGGCCGAGCCGGTGCCGCTGGACCCGGAGCTGCCGCAGTGGGGCGATTCGGCCTACCTCAGCGTGCGGCTGACCGGGCGGCTGCGGCTGGCCGACGCGCTCAGCCAGCTGTACGTGCTGCTGCCGGTGCTGGACGACACCAAGCACTACTGGGTGGCGGACGCCGAGGTGGACAAGCTGATCCGGGCGGGCAGCGGCTGGCTGGCCCAGCATCCGGAGCGGGACCTGATCACCCGCCGGTACCTGGCGCACCGCAACCGGCTGGTGCTGACCGCGGTGGGCCGGCTGGCCGAGGTGGACGACATGGAACCGGAGGCGCTGGACAACGCGGTGCCGGACGACGAGCCCGGTGCGGCGCCGCCGCCGCTGGCCGAGCAGCGCCGGAAGGTGGTGCTGGAAGTGCTGCGCGAGTGCGGCGCGGGCACGGTGGCCGACCTCGGCTGCGGCGAGGGCACGCTGGTCGCGCAGCTGCTCCGGGAGCCCGCGGTGCGCCGGGTGCTCGGCGTGGACGTGTCGCACCGGGCGCTGGACCGGGCCGCAAAGCGGCTGCACCTGGACACTATGCCGGACCGGCAGCGGGACCGGGTCAGCCTGCTGCAGTCGTCGCTGACCTACGCGGACGACCGGCTGACCGGGCTGGACGCGGCGGTGCTGATGGAGGTGATCGAGCACATCGACCCGCCCCGGCTGGCGGCGGTGGAGCAGGCCGTGTTCGGCTACGCGCGGCCTGGCACGGTCCTGGTCAGCACGCCGAACGCCGAGCACAACGTGCGGTTCGCTGGCCTGGCCCCGGGCGCGATGCGGCACCCGGACCACCGGTTCGAGTGGACCCGGGCGCAGTTCCGCGACTGGGCCGGCGGCGTGGCGGCCCGGCGCGGCTACCAGGTCAGCTATCGCGCGGTGGGGTTCGACGACCCTGAGGTCGGCCCGCCCACCCAGCTGGCGGTGTTCACCCGTGGCTGAGTACCGGATCCCCGAGCTGTCGCTGGTCGTGCTGGTCGGCGTGTCCGGGTCGGGCAAGTCCACGTTCGCCGCGCAGCACTTCGGCCGGTTCGAGGTCATCTCCAGCGACTTCTGCCGCGGCCTGGTGGCCGACGATGAGAACGACCAGGCCGCCACCCCGGACGCGTTCGACGTGCTGAACTTCATCGCGGGCAAGCGGCTGGCCGCGGGCGGGCTGACCGTGATCGACGCGACCAACGTGCAGGCCGACGCGCGCAAACCGCTCATCGAACTGGCCCGCGCGCACGATGTGCTGCCGGTCGCCATGGTGCTGGACGTGCCGGAGAAGGTGTGTGCCCAGCGGAACGCCGAGCGGGCCGACCGGGCGTTCGGCGGCCAGGTCATTCACCGGCAGCACGACCAGCTGCGCCGGTCGCTGCGGTCGCTCAGCCGGGAAGGGTTCCGCGTGGTGCACGTGCTGCGCGGGGTGGACGAGGTGGCGGCGGCCAGCATCGTGCGGCACCGGCTGCTGACCGACTACACCGACCGGGCCGGGCCGTTCGACGTCATCGGCGACGTGCACGGCTGCCGGGCCGAACTGGAGGCGCTGCTGGGCCGGCTCGGCTACCGGATCACCCGGGACGCGGCCGGGCGGCCGTCCGGTGCGGTGCCGCCGGCCGGCCGGACCGCGGTGTTCCTCGGCGACCTGGTGGACCGGGGGCCGGATTCGCCCGGCGTGCTCCGGCTGGTCATGGGCATGGCCGCCGCCGGGCAGGCGCTGGCCGTCCCGGGCAACCATGAGAACAAGCTGATCCGGGCACTGTCCGGGAAGAACATCCAAGTCAGCCACGGGCTGGCCGAGACGCTGAGCCAGCTGGCCGGCGAGGACGAGGAGTTCCGCCGTCAGGTTGGCGAGTTCTGCCGCGGGCTGGTGTCGCACCTGGTGCTGGACAGCGGCCGGCTGGTGGTCGCGCACGCCGGGCTGAAGGAGGCGTATCACGGCCGGGCGTCCGGGCGGGTGCGCAGCTTCGCGCTGTACGGCGACACCACCGGGGAGACCGACGAGTACGGCCTGCCGGTGCGCTACCCGTGGGCGGCCGACTACCGAGGCCGGGCCATGGTGCTGTACGGGCACACGCCGGTGCCCGAGCCGGAGTGGGTGAACAACACGCTGTGCCTGGATACCGGGTGCGTGTTCGGCGGGCGGCTGACCGCGCTGCGCTACCCGGAGCGGGAGATCGTCTCGGTGCCCGCGGAGCAGGTCTGGTACGAGCCGGCCAGGCCGCTGGCCGTCCCGGGCGCGGGCACTGCCGTCGCGGCCGGGCGGGACCCTGGTGTGCTCTACATCAGCGATGTGCTCGGCAAGCGGGTGATCGAGACCAGCGTGGCCGGGCGGATCACGGTCCGGGAGGAGAACGCGGCCGGGGCGCTGGAAGTGATGAGCCGGTTCGCGATCGATCCGCGCTCTCTGCTCTACCTGCCGCCGACGATGGCGCCGTGCGTCACCGCAGCCGAGCCCGGCCTGCTGGAACACCCGGCCGAGGCGTTCGCGGCCTACGCTGCGGACGGCATCGCCGAGGTGATCTGCGAGGAGAAGCACATGGGCTCGCGGGCCATCGTGCTGGCCTGCCGGGACGACCGGCCAGCCGGCCGGTTCGCGGTGCCGGACGGGCTGCCGGGGGCGGTCTACACCCGGACCGGGCGGCCGTTCTTCGCCGCGGACCGGGCCGCTGAGCTGCTGGACGTGGTCCGGGCCGCGGTGGCCGCGGCCGGGCTGTGGGATGAGCTGGACACCAGCTGGCTGCTGCTGGACTGCGAGCTGATGCCCTGGTCGGTCAAGGCGGAGCAACTACTCCGGCAGCAGTACGCGGCGGTCGGCGCGGCTGCCCGGGCCGCGCTGCCGGTGGCGGCCGGCCTGCTCGCCCAGGCCCAGGCGCGTGGGCTGGACGTGGCCGGCCTGGCCGGCCGGACCGCGGCCCGGCTGGCCGGCGCGGAGCTGTTCAGCGCCGCCTACCGGCGGTACTGCTGGCCGGTCCATGGTCTGGACGGGCTGCGGCTGGCCCCGTTCCAGCTGCTGGCCACCGAGCGGGACACCTATTACCAGCGCGAGCATGGCTGGCACCTGGCCCTGGCCGGGCGGCTGGCCGACGCCGCGCCCGGGCTGATCCAGCGCACCCGCAGCCTGCTGGTGGACACCACCGACCCGGGTTCGGCGGCGGCCGGGATCGGCTGGTGGTCGGAGCTGACCGGGGCCGGCGGCGAGGGCATGGTGGTCAAGCCCGCGGCCAATATGGTCCGTGGCGCGCGCGGCGTGGCCCAGCCCGGGATCAAGGTGCGCGGGCCGGACTACCTTCGGATCATCTACGGCCCGGACTACGCGCTGCCGGAGAACCTGGCCCGGCTGCAGGACCGCGGCCTGGGCCGGAAGCGGTCCCTGGCGCTGCGCGAGTACGCGCTGGGCATCGAGGCCCTGGACCGGGTGGTCAGCGGGGAGCCGCTGTGGCGGGTGCACGAGGCGGTCTTCGGCGTGCTAGCCCTGGAGTCGGAGCCGGTCGACCCGCGGCTGTAACGGCAGCCTGGTAAGCCTTACGTCACCGCCTTCTTGGAGCTGCCGGCCATCAGTGTCACTAGCCGGCCAGATGTTTCGAACCCGGTCATCGCGCGGCGCAGCAACCAGGCGAAGACGAGGAGCGCCCCGGCCACCACAGCCAGGCGGATAGCGAGCCACACGGGCGAGGCCGGCAGTACCCCAAGCACCAAGGTGAAGGCGATCGCACCACCTATCAGAGTTCGAAGCTGAACCGAGGCGCCGGGGACCTGCAGACCGGAACTCACAGGTGGCCGGGTGAGCCGAGCACACAAGGCGTAGGAAAGTACCGTAGCGATAGCCGAGCCAGTGATGCCGAGGAACGGAACCATCACCAGGTTCAGGCCGATGTTGACTGTCGCTGCGACGAGCGTTGCCACCGCCGCCTGGCCAGTCCTCCCTTCGCTCATCAGCGCTCGCAGGTTGGCCTGGAACTGCCCGAAAGGGAACGTGCAAATGGCCACGATCGCGACAATCAACGTCAGGCCAGCTGGATGGAACGACGGTGGAACCCACACTGCCAGCACCACTGGGGCCCCGGCAGCCAGGCCGCAGACCACCGGGATCAGCAGCAGGTTCATCATGTCGCGGCTGCTGGCCAGGAGCTGGGATCGTGCCACTCGGTCCGGCACGGCGTAGATGCGTGGCATCCACGCCCAACTGACGAAGACAAGAAGGATGAAGCCGAGACTGCCCACGTTGTAAGCGACGGAGTAGCGCCCAACGGCTGCCGACCCAAGGATATGGCGAACGACCACCCGATCTCCGAGGCCGAGAACATACCCGCTGAGCTGCTGCGGCACCATGGGCAGGCCGAAAAGGAAGATCGCACCGTAGCGGCGGATCGTAGCCAGCGCCGACCAGACCGGCCTCAAAGCTAGCAAGCCGATAAGAGCAGCCACACCTTGCCCGATGATCAGGCCGCAGAGGTAACTCGTAACGGTGGGCGCCCACCAGTAGAGCAGAAGCACCCCGGCCAGTTGCGCTCCCACCGACTGCACAGCAGCGACGAAGATCGCCATCCTCAGCCTGTCTCTGGACCGGAGCATGGCGAGTGACGTCAACGCCAGCGCGAAGCAGCCGGCCCACAATGCGGCCAAGCGCGCGTCCAGGACCTGGTTCAGGCCCACGGCGGGACCCCACGCCGGTGCGGCGAGGACAACGACAAGTGAAGCGGCGGCCGCAAGGACAGCGGAGAGGGCGAGTACCCCGCGAGCCCGACGATCGCCGTCCCTCTCCGCGAACACCTTCTGTGCCGCGAAGGGGAGGCCCAGGTTAAAGGTCACCCCTAGGAGCTGCGCCACCACGATGGCCAGCGACAACTGCCCGAAGGAGCCTGCGCCGAGCCGCCGGGTCAGGATGGGCGTTATCAGCGCGGCGAGGACCACCTGTAGGGCAGACACGCCAAGATAGACGAAATCGCGAGTGAACATGGCGCGCAGGGCATTGGCCGCTGCTGACTGATCGCCCGGTGCCGTTGGCACAAGGTCGTCATCAGGCTGGCGCCTGCAGGGTCGCGGACTAGGGCTTACCTGCCGGCGGAGACTTCGGACTCGGCCCCAACCACGACGATCAAGCCGTCCCAGAAGTCACCCCCTTACCTCCGCTCACCGAGAGTAGTTTCGCCGGGCAGCTCCCGATCGCCGGACGGTGATCCCCAGTGTCGCCCCGGCGGGCCGGCGACCAGCTGGCGGCCGTACGAGCCGGCCAGGAAAAGCGCCGTGATCACGCCTAGCAGCAATCCGAGCGAGATCGGGCTGAGCCGAATGCGGATAACGTCGAGAACCAGCGAAGACAAGATGACGAGCACGAGCGATACCGGCACCGCCATCGAGATGGACCGCGTGCCGGCGGCCCGCCCTAGCAGACGCAGGAACGCATATCCGGGGGCCAGCAACAGGGCCGGCAGGACAACCAGCCGGGATAGCCCGGGGAGGACTGGGGCGAGCATGAGCAGGACGGCTCCGGCGCTGGCGCCGGCTAGGCCGGGATCTTGCGCCACCTGGCCTCGCGCCATCTGCAGGCGGGGCTGCCATCCCCGCAGCACGTCATTGATGGTTGACATGGGACGGATACCACCGAAAGTAAGAGTGAAAATCGATCTTATAGAGGCGATAGTGCTGTGAGGAGTACAGCAACCTCAGCCACGGCCACCGCGCGAGACGGTTGAAGTTCCGCTGTGGCACCCGGTTCGGTTCGCCCAGGAAGAACAGCGGCGCCCCATCCGCGGTGTACTGCGTGTCCCGGACATCGATGGCCAGGTAGTCGTCTCCCAGATACTCCATGTTGGACATGAGAGCCGGTGTTGGCGGGCGACGGCCATACCAGATGTTCGAAATTGGCAGACCGGGCGCCTGTAGCGGGGTGACGGCGTCGGCGTGAGCTGTGAGTGCCTCAGCGGTGAAACGATCCGTCACCACGCGCGCCCCGGGGCCCAGATGCACCTGAACCCAGTGCGCAAAGCTGAGGGTCTCGGGGGTGACGCTGAGGGTGTCAGAGCCGAACTCGTAAGGCCCAGGGAATCGGGTGTCGGGCGGCGAATCCACAGAGACATTCCCGACGAACAGGACGGCGATTGCAGCCGCGCCTACCACCGCGGCCGTACGCTTCACCCACGGCCTGCGCTTCTCCAGCTCGAACAAGATGACGAGAGCCGCCGGCAGGAGGGCGACGCCGACGAACGTCGAGGCCCAGCTACGGTGCGCTGGTTGAGCCCCAGCGCTGGTCAGCGTCAGTGGAAGACTGACCAGGTAGCCCGCTGTGAGCACGAACGGCCAGAGGAAGTTCGATCGCAGCTGGGGCTTTTGCAGCCAGCGGATTCCCGCGAAGAGCAGCGCAATCGCGACCAGGATAGGCGCGGCGACTGCAGCGTCTTGTTCATATCTGGGGGAACCTGAATGTCTAAAGATGGTCCGCGATGCACCATTACTAGCCTTGGAGTGAGTGATCAAGGCGACAATCTGCGATGCCGTGCCGGACACGTGGGGGAAGAGGTAGCTGATCGTCGTTGGCGCGACGAAGATCACCCACAACCCGAAGCACATCGCCAGCGTCAGCACAGGAATCCATCTGGCGAACAGGCGGCGCCCACCACCGTTGAGGCCGGCGAGCCCGCTCATCGGCTTGAGCAAGAGCGCCCCCGTCAAGAGCAGGAGGATGCCGGTCAGGGTGGTGAGATGGTGTGTCACCATCAGGCCGAAGGACATCATCGCGATCAGCAGTGCCGCCGCTAGGCTCTGTCTCCAGGTGCGATCGCCAGATTTCTCGGCCGCCAAGCCTTCCACGTACAGGCGGACGATCGTCAGCATGAGCAGGAGCGCAACGGATTCGTAAGAGAACTGGGTGTCAAAGAAGACGAAACTTGGATTGGCGGCGTAGACCAGGCCAGCCGCCGCCGCCCACCGATAGGGAACTGGCAGGGCCCGCGCTATGTAGTAGACCTGCACCGGGAGCAGGCAGTGCACCACAGCAATCAGAGTCAGCGCCGAGGCCCACGGGGAAAGGCCAGTCAGCCAGTGGATCGTGGCTGCGGCGCTCTGCAACCCGGGATAGAAGGTCCCGATCGGCAGCAACGGTGTGTGCTGGAAGAGCTTGCCCGCCGAAATGATGTTCCGTAGCAGGGCGAACTGAGCAATCTCATCGAAGCCGGATGGGCCAGCCCAGCTCGTCCAGAACGTCGGCAACACGGTGAAGAGCCCGAGCAAACCAAGCCAGAAAACGGCATAGCGTCCGTATACCGCCCGCCACGCGACCGCCAGGTACACGAGCAGCATTCCGGCCCAGAAGATGGGATCGTAAGACTGGACCGAGGCGGTCGGGGCTATGCGGTACGCCCAGATCACCAGCGCGACGCCGACCGCGACGAGGGCGACCGCCCGCACCTCCGCCAGCGGGTCGTCCGGGGGCAACAGGACCCCCGACGGGCTGCCTTCCCCGAGCAGCCCGGACGGGCGGTCCTCCCGGAGAAGCACGGGAACCGGCCTTCGGGACATGCGCATTGGTGAGCCGACCTACGCGGTGCCGCGAACGGGACGGCCGGGTGTTACCTGGACACTGCCAAGATCGGCGTTCAGTCCCTCTTCATGGGGCAACGGCAGCGTGTGCGGGGAGCCGGTCGTGTTCCTGCGCGCCGGTTCGTACATCACGGTCATAAATGGTCCCCCCGGGCCCGTTATCAACAACGTACCACCCGCGAGGCGGCGGTCAGGACGACGCGGACGGGGGCAACCCGGGACAGGCGTATGCGGGCAATCCGGATTCCGGCGCAATGCCCGTCGTTGGACAACTTGGCACGGCGGGGTAGTGTGGCTACGGTCTGGCCGAACGCCTGGCTGGGAGGTGGCGGGGGGCCACATCATGTCCTGGCGTGGCGGTCATTGCGGGATATCGCCAGGGGGGGCGGTGTGGACTTTTCGCTGAGTGCAGAGCAGCGAGAACTGACGGGGGCAGCGGCCGATTTTGCCCAGCGGGAGCTCAACCAGGATCTGCTGAAGCGCGAGGATGCTGGCGAGTTCCCGCGGGAGGCGTGGCGGAAGTGTGCCAAGTTCGGGGTCCAGGGCCTGCCTGTTCCCGCTGAGCTGGGCGGGGCCGACGCCGACGTCGTCACCACAGCCCTGGTCATGGAGGCCCTGGGCTACGGGTGCCAGGACAACGGGCTGCTGTTCTCGCTCAACGCTCAGATGTGGAGCGTCCAGATACCGCTTGTGCTGTTCGGCACCCCGGCGCAGCAGCGGGCGTACCTGCCCGGGATGGTGTCGGGAGACCTCATCGGCGCGCATGGCATGACCGAGTCTGGCTCTGGTTCCGACGCTCTGCACATGCACACCCGCGCCGAGCGGCGCGGTGACAACTACGTCCTCGACGGGGCCAAGCAGTACATCACCAACGCCCCGGTCGCTGATGTGGTGCTGGTCTATGCGGTGGACCCGGGCCTGCCCGCAATATCCGGAATCTCGGCCTTCCTCGTCGACGTGGGGACACCGGGGCTCTCGGTGAGCAGCAGCTTCGAGAAGATGGGCTTGCGGACCTCGCCGATGGGCGAGATCACCCTGCACGGCTGCGTCGTTCCCGCGGAGAGCCGGCTGGGCCCGGAAGGGGCGGCTATGTCGATCTTCAACTCGTCCATGGAGTGGGAACGAAGCTGCCTGTTCGCCAGCACCGTGGGTGCGATGCGGCGGCAGCTCGAGGCGTGCGTGGAGTATGCGCGGTCACGCGAACAGTTCGGCCAGCCCATCGGGAAGTTCCAGGGCGTGTCCGACAAGCTGGCCGACATGTACGTGCGGGTGGAGGCGGCCCGGTCACTGATCTACCGGATGGCATGGCTGAAGCAGCAGGGCAAGACCGCCCCGGCGGAAGCGGCCGCGGCGAAGCTGTTTACCAGCGAGGCGTTCGTGCGCTCCAGTCAGGACGCGATCCAGATCCACGGGGCTTGGGGTTATATGAAGGACGCGGGGATCGAGCGGGACCTCCGGGATGCGGTAGCCGGGACCATCTACTCGGGCACGTCGGAGATCCAGCGCGTCGTCATCGCCCGGATGCTCGGGCTCTGAGGCACCTATGCAGGTGAGGCAGCACAGCGGCCGGCCAGGAAAGGAAGCGTGATGGCGTATCTGCTGCCGCGGTTGCTGACCGAGGCCGCGGCGGGTCAGCCGCAGCGGCCGGCGGTAGCGTCCGACGGCTGCCTGCTCACCTATCAGGAGCTGGACCGGCTGAGCAACAAGGTGGCCCGGGCACTGCTGCGTCAGGGGGTGGCGCCCGGTGACCGGGTGGGAATCCTCGCCCCCAAGTCGGCCGCTGCAGTCATTGCGCTATACGGGACGCTGAAGGCCGGGGCCTGCTATGTGCCGCTCGACCCGAAGGCACCCGCTGGGCGGCTCAGCCACATCGTGCGGGACAGCGGTGCCGTCGTGATCGTGGCGGACGAGGCACGGGCATCCCAGGCAGCCACCGTGGCCGACGCCCTTCCCCAGCAGCCTGGTGTGCTAGTCGTGAGCGCTCCCGGGGTGGCTGGGGAATCAGGAGAGCCGTTGGCGGAGGAACTGGCGATCGAGACCGACCTCGCGTACATCCTGTACACGTCGGGATCGACCGGCACCCCCAAGGGGGTGATGATCTCCCATCGCAACTCGCTCACGTTCGTCGATTGGGCGGCAGCCGCTGCCGGGCTCAGCGAGCAGGACCGCGTCTGCAGTCCCGCACCGCTGACCTTCGATCTGTCGGTCTTCGACATCTTCGCCACCTGCCGGGCTGCCGCATGCCTGACGGTGCTCCCGGAAGGAGCAGCCACCTTCCCGGTATCGATCGCGAGGTTCATGGAAGCCGAGCGGATCTCGGTCTGGTACTCCGTGCCCTCGGTCCTCACGCTGCTGGCCAACTACGGCAGCCTGCAGCAGTTGGACCTGTCGGACCTGCGGGTGGTGGTCTTCGCCGGGGAGGTGTTCCCCCCCAAGCACCTCGCCCGGCTGATAGCCGAACTGCCGCACCCCCGCTACCTGAATTGGTATGGGCCGACCGAGACCAACGTATGCACGGCGTTCGAGGTGCCAGCGGGCTGGGCTGACACCCGGCCGGTCCCCATCGGGAAGGCTTGCGCCAATACCGAGGTGTTCGCGGTCACGAGCGAGGGCCGCCGGGTGTCCCGGCCCGGCGGGGAAGGCGAGCTGTACGTACGGGGTCCCTCGCTGATGTGCGGGTACTGGGGACAGCCGGCCAAGACCAGTGAGGTGCTGGTCCGGAACCCGTTCCGGGCAGAGTACGACGAGTTCGTGTACCGGACCGGTGACCTGGTGATCCTGGAACCGGATGGGAACTATGCCTACCTGGGCCGCCGGGACAGCATGGTGAAGGTCCGCGGGTACCGGGTGGAACTGGGTGAGGTGGAAGCCACGCTGTACCGGCACCCGGCCATCAGCGAGGCGGCGGTGCTGCCGGTGCCGGACGAGCTGCTCGGCAGCCGCCTCCGGGCGGTCATCACCATGGACAGCGGCAGCAACCTCACCCGGGAGAACGTGCTGGACCACTGCCGGCGGTGGCTGCCGAGCTACATGGTCCCGGACATAGTCGAGTTCCGGGAGGAGATGCCGAGAACCTCGACCGGCAAGGTTGACCGGGCCGGCCTCGCCCAGGAGCAGAACGAACTGGAGCCTGCCGGAGACGGCCGGCGGAACGTGCGCTAGCAGACATACCCAAAAGGAGCGTGCTCGAGTGGAGACAGTCATCAACGACTACATCAGCCGGGAACTGGTCCCGGATGCGGCCCTGCTGCCGCTGGCGAACGACACATCACTGCTGGACAGCGGCATCCTCGATTCGCTGAGCCTGCTCAGGCTGGTGGTCTTCCTCGAAGAGCGGTTCGGGATCACGATGGGCGACGCGGATCTGCTCCCGGAGAATTTCGCCAGCGTGAACGCCATCTGCGCGTACCTCCGCGCCCGTGAGCCCGGAAAGGAGGCCGCGCATGGATGACCACCGCGTGCCACGAGAGCCACTGCTCCCCACGCACTGGTTCAACATCCTGCATGACCGGCCGCAGTACGTGACCTCGGCAGTGTCGAGATCACGATTGGGCGGAGAGGCAAAAACGGCGGGACACGGCGCACTGCTCCAGCAGCCGCTGTCGCTCGCCCGGCAGTCCATTAACACGGCCGACCGGCTCATACCGATCCCCGACGAGGTCCTTGACCTGTATGCGCAGTACCGTCCGACGCCCCTGCGCAGGGCAGCGCACCTGGAGGAGCGCCTCGGCGCCAACGCTCGTATCTATTACAAGTACGAGGGCGCCAACCTCACCGGGAGCCACAAGCTCAACACCGCCCTGGCGCAGGCCCACTACTACTCCCGCGCAGGCGTGAAGCACCTGGTCACGGGCACGGGCGCGGGGCAGTGGGGGACCGCTCTCGCCTACGCATGCCAGCTCATGGGCCTCCGCTGCACGATCTTCTGGGTCAGATCCACCTTGCGTCAGAAGCCCATCCGCGGCGAGATGATGCGGCTCTTCGGCGCGACCGTCCATGAGAGCCCCAGCAACCTGACCGAAGTCGGGCGCAAGGCGCTCAAGGAGGACCCGGAGAGCGTCGGTACCCTCGGCGGGGCTACCGGGGAAGCTCTTGCGCTCGCCAGCCAGGACAGCGAAACACGCTTTGCCGTCGGGAGTGGCGAGAACTCGGTGCTGCTCCACCAGACGGTCATCGGCCGGGAGGCCGTCTCGCAGCTGGCCGCGCTAGGCGAGTTCCCCGACTACGTCATCGCGTGCATGGGCGCCGGATCGAACTTCGGCGGGGTCACGCTGCCGTTCCTAGGTGCGGCGAAAGACTCCGGGAGGTCGATCCGGCTCCTCGCCGTCGAGTCGGCGGCGTGCCCGAAGCTGACCCGGGGTCGGTACCTGTATGACCTCAGCGACGCTCTGGGCACCACCCCGATCACCAAGATCTACTCGCTCGGCAGCACCTACGTGCCGCCGCCGGTCTACGCGGGCGGACTGCGGCACCACAGCGCCGGGCCGCTGATAAGCGCCATGTATGCGGACGGCTCCATCGAGGCGATGGCCATCGACCAGGTCACGTCGTTCCAGGCCGGCATGCTGTTCTGCGAGACTGAGGGCATTCTGCCCGCTCCCGAAGCCGCTCATGCGGTGGCCGGGATGATGGATCTCGTGTCGCGGCATCCGCGCCAGGCAGACCCGCTGGTCGTCCTCGTCAACATCAGCGGGCACGGCCTCTTGGACCTGGGTGCCTACCGGCGATTCGCCGACGGTGAGATCGAACCGGTGCTAGCGGACGAGGCCAGCCTGTCGCAGAGCCTGAGTGCCCTTGAAGCCTTCAACCAGCGCATCGCGGAACCTGCGGAAGTAAGGTGACGGCCGGCTAGGGGGGTGACGCGACGGCTGCGCTGCCCGTCGGCGTCGGCCAGCCGGTCGGCCGCAGGTTAGTCCTGCGCCGGGACGCTTCCTGTGTCAAGCTGCGACTCGATCAGCCCGAGGCGGCCAAGATCGACTGTGTGCCAGAGGTTCCAGTGGGCCGGGCTTCGCTGGATAGCGGTGTTGACTTGGGCGACACAGCGCCCGAATGCCGTCGCGGTTTCTCCCTCCAGCGGCACTGGCGCGGAGATCTCCCACACCTGGTGGCGGTAATCGGCGTCGCGATACAGGAAACCTATGAGCACCGGCGCGCCGGTCAGCTGGGCCAGGGTCACGACCCCTGGCAGCAGCTGGGCCCGGTGGCCGAGGAAGGGAACATCGACGGCGCGGGCCCGCTCGTTGTCCAGCGGCGGCGCGTCGATCGAGATCGACACCACCTCGTTGGCGCGGAGCGCGGCAGCTGCCTGCATCGCGACCTGGGGCCGGCCAGGCCACGGCTCGATGTTCGGCCGCTGCCGATAGCGCAGCACCGGCCTGGCGTAGACCCGTTCCCAGAACCAGCGCTCGGCGGATGAGACACCGACCCTAACGTTGTAGTTGACTCTGTAGTCATAGTTGTAGTTGTGGTCCCAGCGCCCGATGTGGGTGACCGGGAAGCCGCTGGCGTGCAGTACCGACAAGCCGCTGGCATGCGAGCCGAAGTGGGCGGAGCAGAGGATGGCTCCCTTGCCCGCCGCCAGTGCCGCCTCCAGGTGTTCCCGCCCACGGATCTCGACCAGCCGGCGCAGGGGCCGCGCCTCGCGCCGTAGCCGCTTGACGTTGACCGGGCTACAGGACGTGAGCCGGTACCAGCCCCGGACTACCTGCTGCGCCGCCGCCGGGCTGAGCTCGTCCCCGAGTACCAGCCGCACGTTACGCACCAGTTCGGTGCGCTTCCCGGCCTGGAGCCGGAAGAGCACGTCGCCGCGCCAGCATGCGATGCGGTAGCCCAAGGCGGGCGGCAGGCGGGCCAGGGCCGGCGCGACGGCCGCCCAGTAAGCTGCGCCTTCCCCACCGCGCAGAAACTTCCCCGCACGGTTGTCACCCATACGCGGGCTCCTGCTTTCCGGGCACATGGGCAGCTCGCGCTGATCGGCGTTCAGTGCGAAGTCCACGCCGTCCCTGCCGCAAGTTTGGCCTCCCCCAGTTATGGCTGCCAGGCGCAGCCAATCATAGTCTCCTCCCAGGTATTGGGCGAGGCCAGGATGGCCCACCTAAAAAGCGCCCGTGTCCGCTGGCGTCACCCCCGCTACCACGACCCCACGGCTTACTGCTTTATCACCCGGATGTTGTTTGCACCCGGATGCCGGAAATCGTCTTTCATCAGGAGCCGGCGCTGACGGCCCAGCGGTGGGCCATTCCGAGCAATTGGATCAATAGGCTGCGGTCTGACATGGTGGCACGCTCCACATCGCTGAGCCTCTCGAACCGGGCTGGCCCCCATGGGGAGTTCTCTACCAGGCCAACCGCTTCGGCCGGCAGGATCCCATTGACGTAGGGAATAGCACGGACGACATCCTCTGGGTAGTGATCATGCTGATGGGGCTTTGCCCCCCGGATCCAGCGCATTGGCTTAAATGCAAGAACTCGCGCCCTATTTTGAAGGTCGGCCACCCCCTTCGTCCTGCCCCAGGTTGCTTCTATGAGCACCAAGCGACCGGCCGGAGCTGCGTCGCGCCATGCCGCCAGGGCAACATCCGGTTCGGGCAGAGTCCAGATTATGTCGCGCTCCACAACGGCGTCGAAGATCTCGCCCGACGGTGGATGCACCACATCCGCGTGCACAGTCCGAATGTCCAACCCCAGACGGTCGGCTTTCGACCTAAGGACAGCCAACATCTGCGCCGAAAGATCAACAGCTGTCACCTGGTAGCCCAGACCGGCTAGAATGAGAGAGACAAAGCCTGTCCCGGCCCCCGCATCAAGCACCCTAGCCGGTGGGTCTGGTAGAAGGCGTCGCAATGTTGTCCGCCATGCTGCCAGCACTTCCGGGCGCGGTGCGGAATGGTTCCGGTCGTACACCGCGGCATCCTCATCCCAGATACTGGAGATCTGCTGCGTGATATCCCTGGTCATCCGGCCCCCCTGCTCCTCGGCGAGGAACTTCTGTCAAGCATTTGGCGATTCCCAGTCTAGCCTGGGCGTGGGCCGGTGCCCAGCAGTGGGGTAGACGCTGGCGGGGACGCTGCGCCTGGCCCGGGCGTGGCCTGTCACTGTGGACCATCGACGCGACGGGCGTTGGCCTCCAGCGCAACAGTGTGGGACACGGTTCCAGCCACACTGAGGAACAAGAGCGACACTGGCTCACCGATCCTGCTCCAACAGGGGAACGCCGCGCAGATGGCCCAAAGTGCTTACGCCATCGATGTGACCTCATTGCTGCCGCCGGAAAGAACTATAGCCGCAGCGCCAAGGGGCCTGTCTGTGGTGGGGCAGCACTGAAGGCCAGCGGCACTTACAAGATCCACTGCCACGCCGAGTATTGCTGCGCCTGAGTCTATAATTGCTTCTGGGTCGAATGGCCAGGAAATAACCGAATAAGCGGCGGGCGGACAGATCGGCAGTCAGCTACGCGAGTAGTGCATAACGCGCTCATAGAGGGACTCTGCCGTAAGGCGGAGCGGCTTGTTGCGTTCGTTAAGGTACTCGGCCCGGTGGGCATCCTTCGCGCGTCGGCGCTGCTCGCTGGGCAGGGCGAGGCCCAGACGGTAATCCCACCCCGTCACCGTGGAATCCAACTGCCCCAGGTGCTCCACGGCCTGTCGAACCGAGTTCATCGCGTCCTCAGTTGGCACAAACTCCTTAAAGGCCGTCCCATAGCGGGTGTTCACCATTCGGATAATGCTTGCGAGGTCCGATGTAACTGTTGCAAAGGGCGCGACCACCGCCTTCTCAAGGTAAGGGAGAACGGTAGAATAAAAGCGTACGTAGCTGTGAAGAGCCCACCGCATCGAGGCATGCGGGTCCCTGACCAGCACAGAGAGAATTGCCTCAGATGGCTCCCGTATCAACACGATCGCCGGAACGCCAAGGCGAGCCGCGCGCTTAATCTGAGCGGCGGCATGCAGGTGATGAGCCATCTTTATCTCGCGCCCCTGAGCCTGCCGGAACGCGACAACTGCGAACGTGTTTCCCGAGCGCGGATATCCCTCTATGACGATCTCAGTTGTCCGGCTGACCCAGGGGCGGGGGTCGTCAGGTTCCGTCAGGGCCGGATGGAACTTGACGATGGGCAGAAAGATGCCCGGAATCGCAGTTGACCAGTCATAGAGATACAGCCAGGCAAGGTGAACCGACCGGGGCTTCGGCATGGTCGTCCCTTCGCAGCCGAGTTCATCTCCAGCTGCAATTCTAAACGATGCATCGCATCAGACGGCGACAGGGTTCCCTCAGCCGTAGAGACTTAGCTGCGGGATCTTATTTCCGCCTGCGGTCTCCGTGGCCGGCCCGGGCGCGGACCCGGGCCGGCCCATCGACCGGGTGACGCCCAGCCGCTGGCAGGCGATAACTTGGGACGGTACAGCCAGGGGGAAAGCAGCGGAGTCCAGCTGACGCAGCATTGCGGGGCACCACTGTGGAGGGGGCGCGGGTGTACTTGGCAAGCCAGCAGACCGAAACAGACGGGGACGCGCGGCCATCGGGCGTCCCAATGAGGATCTCGCTCGTCTCCCCAGGGTTCCCGCCACAGCTCGGTGGGGTCGAAGTGGTGGTCGGAAACCTGGGCGACGAGCTACACGGGCACGGCCACCAGGTGACGGTCTACGTACAGCGACCCCGCGGCTCCTCGTTTCCGGCTTCGCCTGACTACCCCGTACGCCGGTTTGCCGACTGGAGTGGCTCCCGGCAGTTTCCGGTCGCGCCCGGGCTCGCCCGCGCGCTGTGGCGGGACAGAGGGCTGTTTGACGTCATCCACGCGCACAGCTTCCATGCGGTGCCTGCGATGATGGCCGCGACCGTCCCGAACGTGCCGCTGGTCTTTACCCCGCACTTTCACGCCGTCGGTCACACGAGGGCCGCATCCGCCCTGCATATCGCGTACGACCCGCTGGCAGCGCTCTTGTTTCGCCGTGCCGACAAGGTGACCTGCGTTTCCGTGGCCGAGTCCGAGCTCCTGCTACGCCGGTATCCGGCCGTGGAATCCCGGCTGTCCATCATCCCGCTCGGCGTGGATACCCAGGCTCTCCTGGCAGCGGAACCCTTCGAGACCGATCGTCCGGTCGTCCTGGTCGCCGGACGCCTGGAACCTTACAAGCGCGTCGACACGGCCATCCGGGCATTCGCGGCTATGCGCACGGACGCACAACTGATTGTCTGCGGAACGGGTTCCCACCGGCCAGCCCTCGAGCGCCTGACCCAGGAGCTGGGGATAGTGGGCAGCGTCTCATTCCGGGGTCAGGTCAGCGACGGCGAGCTGCGCCGCTGGCAGCGCACGGCCACCTCAGCAGTGAGCCTGTCGGCCAGGGAAGCGTTCGGGCTCGTGCTCCTGGAGGCGGCCGTAGCGGGCAGCCGGGTGGTGGCCTCCGACATCCCTGCCCACGCCGAACTGGCGCACCGGTTGGGGCGCGTGGGCGCGGCTATGGCTGTCGTCACGCCGGACGTGGCAGCCGTCGCAGCGGCGCTGGACAGTCAGGTCGAGATGGGCCGCCTGACGATGCTCCCGGATCAGAACTTTGGCTGGTCCGCGATGGCCCGGCGGTTCGAGGCGGTCTACCGGTCGGTGAGTTGATGCTGTGCGCTTGATTGAGCTGACCGACCTGTACCAGCCTGCGATCGGCGGCCTGGAGCGCTTCGTCGCGCTGCTGGCCGAGGGGCTCGCCAGCCGAGGTCACGAGGTGCATGTGGTGACGAGCGCGGTTCCGGGCGCCCCGGCGGTCGAGACGTCCGCCGGGGTGACCGTGCACCGCCTTCCGCTGCTCTACCAGAGGCTGGCTCCCGGGCTGGGCCAGGATGCGGCCCGGCCATTTCACCCGCCAGCTCCCGACCCGCTGTTCCGGCGCCTGCTGGCCGAGGTCGTCCAGGAGCTCAAGCCGGACGTCATCCACGCCCACGCGTGGAGCGTGTTCTCCTGTCTGGCCCGGGCCTTCCCGCGGACGCCGGTCATGGTGACCGCCCACGACCCCAGTCTGGTGTGTGCGAGAAAGTCGCTAGCGCACAAGTCGGGTAGTTCGTGCCCCGGCCCGTCCTGGCGGCGGTGCGGGCCATGTGCCGCCGCCCAGTACGGCCCGGCCAAGGGCAATGTCCTGGCGGCCGCGTCCCTGTCGAGTCTTCGCCTGCTGAAGAGGGTGACCACGTTCACCGCGGTGAGCGATTATCTGGCGAACCGGCTGTCGCCCGTCATCGGCCAGGTCACTGGCCAGCCGGTGCACACCTTGCATTCTTTCGTGCCCGATGGCCTCTACGAGAGCGGCTGGCAGGCGGAGCGGCCGGAGTTCCTGCCCGCCGAAGACGACTACCTCCTCTATGTCGGGCAGCTATCCCGGTACAAGGGGGCCGACGTCCTCATCGATGCCTACCGGCGACTCCCATCCCCGCCGCCGCTGGTGATGCTTGGAACGCCACACCCGACCTCTCCGGCTGCTGAATCCCTCCCAGCTGGTGTCTCGATGCGAACCAGCGTCGCGCACCGGAGCGTCATCGCGGCCATGGTGCGGGCTGCCTGCGTGATAGTTCCGTCAGTGGGGCCTGATTCGCTCCCGATGACGGTCAGCGAAGCGCAGAATTGCGGCGTTCCAGTGATCGCGTCCGCGATCGGTGGGATACCTGAGCAGATAGTCGATGGGAAGACCGGCTGGCTGGTCCCTCCGGCCGACGAACGGGCCCTGGCGGCCCGTCTCGCCGAGTTGCTCGCCAGCGGCGACCAGGCCCGGGCGATGGGTCAGGCCGGGCGGCTGCACGGGCGGCGGTTCACCGCCGCACCTGGGACCGGCCTGTTCGAGGAGGCGCTGGAAACGACCTCGCAGCGGGCCGGTAGGTAGGCTCGGTCCGGGGAATGCCCTCCGTCGATGCTCAGCGGGATGTGCCGGGAGGGGCCGGGATGAGTCGCGCGCGTACCGTTGCTGTAACGGTAGCAGTACTCTTCGTGGCCTCCTTGATCGTGGTCTTCGCGCTGGCCCAGCCAGCCTCGCACGGAGCTGACACGCAACTTCCCACGGTCCGGAAAAGCCCGGCGTCTCTGGCCAGCAGGGTAGGGGACCTCAAAGAGGTGAACTACTACCCCGCCGCCGCCGGGCACACGTACATGTGGTCCCGCTTTGACCCGACGGCGATCGACCGTGACTTCGCACGGATCCGCGCCCTGGGCGCGAACACCGTGCGCATCTTCATCCAGCCATCCGTCTTCGGGTTCCCGGCCGTCCAGCCGGTCATGGCGGATCGCCTGTCCGAGGTGATCGGGCTGGCCGCGAAACACTCGCTGCGGGTGCACCTGACACTGTTCGACTGGTGGTCCCAGTACACCGATATCCACGGGAGTAAGGAATGGGTTTCCTCGCTCCTGTCACGGTACAGAGGCGATCCGCGTATCGCTGTTGTCGAGCTGCAGAACGAGATCTACCTGCAGAATCGGGCGGCCGTAGCCTGGGTGACCAGGATGCTCCCCTACCTGTCCACCGTCATGCCCGGAACGTTGCGGACGGTGTCTACCGCGAGCGTGACTCCTCAGCTGTTCGCCTTGTTCACCCATGAGCTCAAGAGTTCGCCGCCGGACTTCTGGGACTACCACTACTACGGTCCAGCCGGGGACGCCTACTCCGTGCTGAGCAGGATCAAGGCGCTCGCGGCTCCCCGTCCGTTGTTCGTTGGCGAGACCGGTTACAGCACGGACGGAACGCCGGGCGACCAATCGGCGCAAGAGCAGGCACAGGCTGCCTACTACCAGGCGGTCTTCACGGCGGCCGCAGCGTTGGAGCTGCCCGACCCGGCCCCGTGGATGCTCAACGACTTTGCTCCGGGAGCCATCCCGCCGGAGAGCCAGGCCGCGCGCGAGCCGGCCCAGTACGGCTATGGCTTGTTCCAGCTAAATGGCACTCCGAAACCAGCGGCTACCGTCGTGAGAAGGGCGTTCTCCGGAGGGTAAGCAGAGGTCGTATTCTGGTCACCACGTGGGGACATCGCCTAAGGGCACGGCGATGGGTGAGACACGCAGGAAGTTCGGCGTTGATTTCCGGGGGGGCGCGGTACGGCATGAGGTCATCGACCTCCGAGCTGAAGGTGTGTGTCGTCGGATCGGGCACCAGGTTCGTCAGCGGAATCAGCTACTACACCTACTTTCTCGGCTGCGCTCTCAAGCAGCGCTACGACGTCGTCGCCATCCTGATGCGGCACTTGATCCCAAGTCGGTGGTATCCCGGTCGGCAACGCGTCGGCCATAGTGTGATGGCCTATGACCTCGCGGCCGAAGTGCCGACGTTTGACGGCGTTGACTGGTGGGGCTGGCCGTCGGTACCGCGGGCAGTCTCGTTCCTCCGGTCACAGCGACCAGATGTGCTGATCCTGCAATGGTGGTCCGCCTCGGTTCTGCCCTGGTACCTGCTGCTGGCGAGGCAGGTCATCCGGCGCGGGGGTGTCGTGGTTGTGGAGCTCCATGAGGATCAGGACACCGGAGAGGCGAGAGTACCGCTCGTCGGCTGGCTCGCGCGCCGCGGCCTGAAGACTTTGTGCCGGTGGGCAGCCATGCTGGTGGTCCACTCCACCTGGGACCGGGACCGCATGTCGGCGTCCCTCGGCGTCAGTCCGAGACGATTCCGGGTGATTCCGCACGGCCCGTACCCGATATCCGGCGGCGCGCCGGAAGAAGCGACTGAGCAGCCGCGGGCACGGCCCGGCCGCGAGCCGCCGGATCTGACGGTGCTCTTCTTCGGGACCATCCGTCCGTATAAGGGCCTGGAGCACCTGATCCGGGCGTTCGAGCAGGTCAGGAAAGATTTGGCTGTCCCCTGGAAGCTGGTGGTGGTCGGGGAGACATGGGAAGGATGGACGCTTCCTCTCGAGCTCATCGGGAGCAGCCCTTACCGCGATGACATCGAGTTGGTCAACCGATATGTGACCGACCAGGAGGCAGCTGGCTACTTCCAGTGCGCTGATGTCGTTGCGTTGCCCTACCTGCGTTCGTCGGCCAGCGGACCGCTCGCGATCGCCCAGGCCTGTGGGCTGCCCGTAGTGGTGACCGCGGTAGGCGGGCTGGTGGAAGCCGTCGCTGACTACACCGGAGCGGTTCTGGTCCAGCCTGACAGCCCTGAGGATCTCGCCCGGGGGCTGCTCGCCGCAGCTGATCTGCGCGGCCGCACGCATTCGGCCCCAATCACCTGGCGGGCTGTGGCGCAGTCGTATGCGGACATCTTCGCCACCGTGGTGCCGCCCGCCGAACCGGCATGCTGAATGGTTAGGCCGGGTACTAACGCAAAGTATCATGCGCTGTGGTCCCATCTTGATAAATCTCCCCTCCTGGCGTACTCTGCGAGACGTCAGGGGGGACGTTTCGGCGCTGGATCTCCAGCATCAGGCGCGAAATCACCGATCACATCTTGGTCACTGGGAAACGATCTATATGGGTTTTAGTGATTTTGCGACGCGGTTCGGGGTCATGATGGTGCTTCGGCTCCCGCGTGGCTACGAACTACTGACTCCTCAGTGGCGTTATACGCTGCTGTACCGGATGCGCCGCCCTCATGAACGTGATTTCCGCGCTCTTCCGCTACTGAAGTTCAGTAATCGGCCTCTGCTGGTCGATGTCGGTGGAAATATAGGACAGTCAGTACTGTCGCTCTATACGGTTTTTCCTGCTGCGACAGTCGTGAGCTTCGAGCCGAACCCTACCGTATTCCATAAGCTGCAACGACTGACCAGGAAGTTTCCCGGGCTAACGGTCATTCCCAACGGGCTTTCCGACGAAGCTGGCGAGGCGGAATTGTTCGTCCCCTCGTACAACGGCAACATACTCACTGGACTGGCATCCTTCGACTACGAGAGCGCCAAGAACTGGCTCAGCCCCGACCGTGTATTGCGGTTCGATCCGACGAAGCTCACCGTGCTGCCCAGGCGACTGTCTCTTGTTCGTCTCGATGACTGCGAACTGCAGCCGGACTTCATCAAGATCGACGTGCAAGGGCTCGAGCACCGGGTTCTTGCCGGAGGGCTAGCGACGATCCGGACGTATCGGCCGGTCATCATGGCTGAAACGATCCGGTCCGGAAGCGACGCCCATAAGATCGTAGCGCCACTTGATTATCGTCTAATGGAATTCGATGGCCGCAGTTTCGCAGAGGTGCAGGAAACACCTCGGCAGTTGAACCAGTTTCTCATCCCTGCTGAGCGCTTGCCCGACCTACCGTAAGCAAGCGGAGGAACCAGAATGAAGACAGCCGTACTCACAACCAGTTGGGACGACGGTCACAAGTGTGATGTAAGGCTGGCACGGATGCTTAAAGAGTACGGGCTCAAGGCGACGTTTTACGTGGCGCCTGAGAATCAAGAGTTCGCGAAGCAGGATCTGCTGTCCCTGCCGGAGATCAGAGATCTGAGCCAGGATTTCGAGATCGGCGCTCATTCGATGACTCATCGTCGGCTGCCCACCATCTCTGAACAGGAGGCGGCGAGGGAGATAATCGAGTCGAAGGCAGTGCTGGAACAGGTTATCGGCAAGGAGATCGAGGTCTTTTGTTATCCAGGCGGCGCCTATACCAAGTTGCATGCGCGACTGGTCAAGGACGCCGGGTACCGATATGCGCGCACAGTGGCCAGGTACAAATTTGCAGTGGACGATCCCTACGAGGCGGGAACTTCTGTGCACGTCTATAACCACGGGTTTGGGTTCGACCTGTGGCAGACGGCTCGTTTTGTGAAGTTCCAACCCATGAAAGTCCTGCGCTGCCTCGAATGGGACGCCTTGGCAAGAGCCATGTTCGATCAGGTCGTAAAGGATGGTGGCGTATACCATATTTGGGGTCATAGCTGGGAAATTGATGAGCATGATGACTGGGAGCGCCTGGAGAGCGTGTTCCGCTACATCAGCGCAAACCCGGAAGTCAGCTACGTTACGAATGGCGAGCTTGAAGCTTATTCATAGGGTCAGCGGACGCCCGTCTGGGCCGTCTCCCAGCCGAGCGCGATCAGGTCGTAGGCCCGCTCAACGTAGATCTGGTGCCAGATCGAGAACACGATGAGCAGCCAGATGTGGCGTTCGTTCACGGCCGGGTCGCCAGCCCGGAATGCCTGCAGCAGGTCCAGCGCCGCCGCCTCGCGGTTCACGCACTGGTCAATCTGCGCCTCGCGCAGCAGCCGGTCGACGAAGCCGTAGGCGTCACCCTTCAGCCAGTGGCCGATCGGGACCGGGAAACCCAGTTTGGTGCGCTCCGCGGCCGTCTTCGGGAGCACCCCGCTCCTAGCCGTACGCAGCGCCCGCTTCGTGGTCCCGACATAGAGACCACCAAGTCCGCGGCCCGGGCCGATCTTCTCCTCCCGGGCCAGGCGGGCCGCGACCGCCATCACCTCTCGGTCGAGGAAGGGAACCCGCAGTTCAAGACTGTGCGCCATGGTCATCCGGTCGGCCTTGACCAGGATGCTGCTGGGCAGCCAGGTGTTGATATCGACCAGCTGCATGCAAGAAGCGGGACCAAGGCAAGATCAGCCCGATCGATGTGGCCACGCTTTCAGGGGGACAGCGGTCGTTGCAGTACTAAGGCTTGGGGATGCCCGATCCATCGCGATCGGGTCCAGACCGGCGTATCAAGTCTTCTGCCTCCTCTAGCCGTCCGGCATCCTGGTAGGCGGTGGCGAGGTTGTTGCGGGAGCCCAGGGTGTCGGGGTGGGTGCCCCCCAGGACGTGCTCGGCGTCGGTGAGGGTTCGCTCCAGCAGTGGGATGGCTTCCTCCAGCCGCCCGGCGTCCTGGTAGGCGGTGGCCAGGTTGTTGCGGGCGGTCAGGGTGTCGGGGTGGGTGCCGCCCAGCACCCGCTCGGCGTCGCTGAGCGTGCGCTCGTACAGCGGGATGGCCTCCTCCAGCCGCCCAGCGTCCTGGTAGGCAGTGGCCAGGTTGTTGCGGGAGCCCAGGGTCTCGGGGTGGGTGCCGCCCAGCACCCGCTCGGCGTCGGTGAGGGTGCGCTCCAGCAGCGGGATGGCCTCCTCCAGCCGCCCAGCGTCCTGGTAGGCGGTGGCCAGGTTGTTGCGGGAGCCCAGGGTGTCGGGGTGGGTGACGCCCAGCACCCGCTCGGTGTCGGTGAGGGTGCGCTCCAGCAGCGCGATGGCCTCCTCCAGCCGCCCAGCGTGCTGATAGGCGGTGGCCAGGTTGTTGCGGGCGGTCAGGGTGTCGGGGTGGCTGCCGCCCAGCACGTGCTCGGCGTCGCTGAGCGTGCTCTCGTACAGCGGGATGGCCTCCCCCAGCCGCCCAGCGTCCTGGTAGGCAGTGGCCAGGTCGTTGCGGGAGCCCAGCGTCTCGGGGTGGGTGCCGCCCAGCACCCGCTCGGCGTCGCTGAGCGTGCGCTCCAGCAGCGCGATGGCCTCCTCCAGCCGCCCAGCGTCCTGGTAGGCGGTGGCCAGGTCGTTGCGGGCGCCCAGGGTCTCGGGGTGGGTGCCGCCCAGCACGTGCTCCGCGTCGCTGAGCGTGCGCTCCAGCAGTGGGATGGCCTCCTCCAGCCGCCCAGCGTCCTGATAGGCGGTGGCCAGATCGTTGCGGGCGGTCAGGGTCACGGGGTGGGTGCCGCCCAGCACCCGCTCGCGATCGGCAACCACATGCTCCCCGGACTCGATCGCCCGAGCAAAACTGTCGCTCAGGTCAAGCAGGCACCAAGTTGCCCAACCGCGCAGCCAGAGCAGTGTCTCGGCCAGGGCGGTGTCCTGAGCGCCCAGGTGAGGTGACAGATGTTCATCCAGGGCCATGATCTGCCGGATGGCATCGCGGGCGGCGGCCCGACCCCGCCACGACTTGGTCAAAGACTGGGTTACCGCCTCCAGCAATTCCGCGATACTCGCACCGAGCCTAGCCAAGGTTTCGTCCTGGGCCTGGCGCTCCACGGCCACGCGCATGGTCAGCGGGTGCGCGGCCACCCTGGCGCCATCGACGCTGAAGGTCAGCAGGGACGCGCTGGCCAGCCGCCTCAGCGCCTCATCAATGCTCCGTGGTCCGGCGGCCTCTTCGGTGCCTTGCCGGAGAAGACCTTGCTGCCCGGCTGCGTACAGCAGTGCCCGGGACACCCCCGCTGCCGACAGCAGCGCGACCGTGTTGATCAACCCTTGGCACAATCCTGCAAGATCACCATCGGCCACCGCGTCTAGCGCCAGCATGATGGCCTCGGCGGCACCGTGCGGATACGGCTCCCCGGTCACCGGTTCCAGGTAGTCCTGCGCCGGCAGGGCCCGCAGCCGGGCCAGGTAGGTGGGGTAGTCCAGGTGCTGGGCAGCGATCACGGCCCCGGCTTGCGCTAGGGCCAGCGGCAAGAAACCCAGTTCGTCCGCCAGCTGCCGCGCCCCGGTCTTATCGGAGCGGCCAGTGCGCTGACCCAAGAACGCCGATGCCTCCCCCTTGGTGAACACTCCCACCGGCACCGCCGTGCCGAACCCCTCCGCCTGCACCTGATTGCTGGTGATGATGACCTGGCATTGCCCCACGCCGGGCAAGAACGCTGCCAGGCTGTCCAGGTCGGCGGCGTTATCGAACACCACCAGGCACCGGTCCCCGTCGGCCTCCAGCCGGTGCCGCACCCCTGCCGCCAGACTGTTTAGGCCCGCGTTCGGCTCCCCGACTCCCAGCGCGGCGGCGACCTCGGCCAGCCCGGCCAGGGCCTGAGTGGTGTCGGCGGCATCCACCCATGCCACCAGCCGCCAGCCGCCAGCAATGCACGACCGGGCATATGCGGCGGCAAGCTGGGTCTTGCCCACGCCGTGCATCCCGGTCACCGCTCGCACCACCGTGGCCCCCGGACCGATACCGCCAACGCCCCGAGCAGATCCTCGCGCAGCTGAAACGCAGGCGCCAGCCGCGGCACCAACCCCACCACCCGCTGGTCCGCATATGCTGACGTCGGCGCCTGGACGACCAGTTGGGGAATGTACTGCTCGATGAACTGATTCAACTGGGCGTCATGGTTCCCGCGCTGCGCGCTCTGCGACTCGCGCACCTCCACCGGCTGGCGCGGCTCACCGCTCCCGGCGCTAGCCATGCCAGGTTGTCAGCGACCCGAGGCGGGGCAAACGTGCTGCGCTGAGGATTTGTGATTCCCCGACCTGCAAGCCCGGCGAGGCGCGCATCGGCACTTGGTCCTTCCCCGCCGCGGAGTCAGTCGTTTCCATCAGCCGCATTAGCGCCCGCGCCGCCGACACCCCCTCCTACAACCCCGAAGCCACGCCCGCAGCAAGCGCCGTCACAATAGAGTGACGGATCCACCCGCCTGCCTTCCCCACATAAGCTGCAACAGACCCATACTGTCACGCTCAGCAGCCAGACCATAACTGCAGCAGTGGCTGGTATCCCGGCCGGCAACGGGTCGGCCGCAGTGTGATGGCTATGACCTCGCGGCCGGGGGCCGACGTCTGTCCGCTGATCCGTCGATCCCCCCGACAACAGCGGGTGTGAGATCCCCTAAGCCCTCACGGCCCAGCCGGAAGGACCGCGGCCACCACCAGTGCGGCGCGCCCAGCGCTGGCACCCGCATAGCGCGCACTCGGTGCCGTAGCGGTAGTGCGAGTGAGCGTCCCGGCAGTGCCCACACCAGCATTGCACTGATCGCCGCCGATGTTTCATAACATCCCTGCTGGGCCGTCGGGCCTCTGGTGGAGTTGTCTGCTTCATCGCTCTCTTGCTCGATCATGCTGCAACGTGTGCAGATCTGAAGGTTTGCAGGTAACGCTCACCCGCGACGGGTGGGCTGACGCCGGGCAGGCCCCGAACCAGCTCGATGCATCTTGACCCGGACACCGAGACCCGTATCATAGGCCGGCGAAGTTAAAGGTTCGGTGCCGCTACGGAAATTAGCTGGCTCTGGATTACCCACCCTAGTCACGATTGATTACCTCAAACGTATGAGTTGCTGTCCGGATTGTCGGGTAGATGAGGCTCCTTGGCTAGCACCAGCTGTGGCCCATTGCTCTATCTGCCACAACGGGCGTGGTCACTTCTACTCAGCCGAATTGGTGAGGAAATTCCATCCTTACGAGACGCGGCTACGTGTTGTAACCTAACTGCGTATCCGAGTTCGATTACCAAAAGTAATTGGTCAACTCCTGTTAGTTACATAGCCGCCCGCATACAAAGGGGGTTGCGGCGTGCTTGAACAAGTGACTGGCAGGTCAATCGGGGGGGATCACTTCATGTGCGCTTGCGTGTACCCGAGCGGTAGCGCGCCAGAGGTGCAGGGGCAGCGGTTTACCGTCGTCAGTCGAAATCGTCAGCCGATGACCAGATGACACCGTAGGCTTTACGCAGAGTGAGTACCGGCTAGTCAGCGCGGGGTTTGCCCTTGCCCCAACGGTCAGCGTAGTTATACCAGTCAAGAATGAGGCCCGGAACCTGCCCGCGGTCCTGGCTTCGCTACCTGGCTGGATCAGCGAGGTCGTCCTGATCGATGGGCAGTCGGTGGATGACACGGTCGCGGTGGCCAAGGAGTGTTACCCGGACATCAAGATCGTGCGCCAGATGGGTGATGGCAAGGGCGATGCGTTGCTGACCGGCTTCGCCGCCTGCACCGGCGACATCATCGTGATGATCGACGGCGATGGCTCGACCGACGGCGCCGAGATCATCCGGTTCGTCGCGGCCCTGCTGGCCGGAGCCGATTACGCCAAGGGATCGCGCTTCTCTAACTGCGGCGCAAGCGACGACATCACCCCGCACCGCCGGCTGGGCAACCGGGTGCTGTGCGGCCTGGCGAACCTGGCGCTGGGCACCCGGTACACCGATCTGTGCTATGGGTACAACGCGCTCTGGGCCCGGCATGTGCCCACACTCCGCCTTAATTGCATGGGTTTCGAAATAGAAACCATGATGAATATCCGGGCCGCCCGGGCCGGCCTGCGGGTGCAGGAAATACCCAGCCACGAACGTCGCCGGATATATGGCAGGAGCAATCTTCGGGTCATGGAAGACGGCTGGCGGATGCCTCAAGGTCATCGTGGCGGAAACGCTTGCCGAGCGAGCCGGGCCGGATTGGCGTGCGAAATCTCTCCGCCGCAAACTGAGCCTCCGCGATCGGTCCAGGTAGATTGATATAACCAAGGATTAGCGTGACCTGTCGTGTCAGTCGCGCCGAAATTCCTTCGCCGGGCAGCAGAGACTGCGCAAGGCAGGCAGAAAGGGTGAGGAACCCGGCATGCGGATTGTGGTGACGGGTGGGGCGGGATTCATCGGGTCCCATCTCACGGATGCGTTCCTGGCCCGGGGCGACCAGGTGACGGTGGTCGATGACCTGTCGGCGGGCCGCCCGGCCCGGCTGGACGGACGGGCCACCGTGCACAAGGCGGGCATCACGGACGCGGCCGGGCTGCGGGCGATCGTGTCCCGGGCCGAGCCGGAGCTGATCTGCCACCTGGCCGCGCAGATCGACGTCCGGGTGTCGGTGACCGAACCGACCCGCGACGCGCAGATCAACGTCGATGGCACGGTCAACGTGCTGGAGGCGGCCCGGCAGGTGGGCGCGCGGGTGCTGTTCGCGTCCTCCGGCGGCGCCCTGTACGGCCGGGACGCGCCGGTGCCCTCGCCCGAGGACGTGCCGCCGCAGCCCGAATCGCCGTACGGCATCGCCAAGTACTGCGCCGAGCAGTACATCGGCCTGTACAACCGGCTGCACGGCACCCGGCACTCGGTGCTCCGGCTGGCCAACGTGTACGGCCCGCGGCAGGACCCGGGCGGCGACGCCGGGGTGATCCCCATCTTCTGCGCGGCCGCGCTGGCCGGGCACGATCCGTCCGTGTACGGGGACGGCCGCCAGACCCGGGACTATGTCTACGTCGGCGACGTGGTACGGGCGTTCCTGGCCGCGGCCGATACCGGGCGGCCGGGTAGCTGGAACATCGGCACCGGGGTGGAGACCAGCGTGCTCGACCTGGTCCGGATCATCGGCGGCGCGTCCGGCCGCCCGCTCCGCCCGCAGCTGCGCCCGGCCCGGCCGGGTGAGCTGCAGCGCAGCGTGCTCGCGGTCGGCCTGGCGCAGCAGGAGCTGAGCTGGCGGGCGGCCACCGGGCTGGCCGACGGCATCGGCGCGGTGTACCACTGGATCGAGGCCGGGGCCGACGACCGCACCCCCTGCTGAGCCGACCCAGGGTTCCGCACCCGCACCGCCCACGCGCGGTGCATCAGCGCGGTGAGAAAGTGGTCACCGGCGACCACAAACTCACCGCGCTGACGAAAAGAGAACCGATGCACGCCATCGTGATCACCGAGCCGGGCGGACCCGGCGTGCTCAGCTGGCAGGAGGTCCCCGACCCGGTGCCGGGGCCCGGCGAGGTGGTCATCGACATCACCGCCGCCGGGGTGAACCGGGCCGACCTGATGCAACGCCAGGGCTTCTACCCGCCGCCACCGGGTGCGCCGGACTACCCCGGGCTGGAGTGCTCCGGCCGGATCTCCGCGCTCGGCGACGAAGTCACCGGCTGGCAGCTGGGCGAGGAGGTGTGCGCGCTGCTCGGCGGCGGTGGTTACGCGGAGAAGGTGGCCGTGCCGCAGGGCCAGCTGCTGCCGGTCCCGGACGGCGTCTCGCTGACCGACGCGGCGGGCCTGCCCGAGGCGGCGTGCACCATCCAGGGCACCGTCTACCAGCAGGCCCACCTCGACGCGGGCGAGGTGTACCTGGTGCACGGCGGGGCGGGCGGGATGGGCAGCTTCGCGATCCAGCTGGGCAAGGCGGACGGCGCGGTGGTGGCCTGCACCGCGGGCACCCCGGACAAGCTGGAACGGTGCCGTGAGCTCGGCGCCGACCTGGTCATCTCCTACCGCGACCAGGATTTCGTGGCCACCATCCTGGACTTCACCGACGGGCGCGGGGCGGACGTCATCCTGGACGTGGTCGGCGGCCCGTACCTGGCCAGGAACCTGGCCGCGCTGGCCACCTGGGGCCGGCTGGTGGTGATCTCGGTGCAGGGCGGGCCGCGGGCGGAGCTGGACCTCGGCCTGCTGATGCACAAGCGGGCCACCGTCTGCGGCGCCACGCTGCGGGCCCGGCCGACGGCCGAGAAGGCGGCCGTGGTGGCGGCGGCCCGGCAGCATTCCTGGCCGCTGATCAGCGCAGGGAAGATCAGCCCGGTCATCGACCGGGTGCTGCCGATGGCCGATGCGGCGCAGGCTCACCGGCTGTTCGACGAGGGCACGCACACCGGGAAGATTCTGCTGGCTAACTAGGCGCGCTAGCTGGGCAACTGGCCGGCGGGTGGTCCAGGCACCCCGGCGGAGGCGCAAGACTAAGACCATGAGCGAACGGAACCCGGAAGCAGACCAGGGTGCCCGAGTCGTCGTGCTCGGCCCGGACGGCACGCCGGTGGAGATGGCCGGCGACGCCATGGACGGGGAGGCCAGCGGCGAGCGTCCGGTCATGGAGATGGTCGAGCAGCCGGCCAAGGTGATGCGGATCGGCAGCATGATCCGGCAGCTGCTGGAGGAAGTCAGGGCGGCCCCGCTGGACGAGAAGAGCCGGGCCCGGCTCCGCGAGATCCACCAGAACTCGATCAAGGAACTCGAGGACGGGCTCGCCCCCGAGCTGGTCGACGAGCTGGAACGGCTGTCGCTGCCGTTCGTCGAGGACGAGGTGCCCAGCGAGGCCGAGCTGCGGATCGCGCAGGCCCAGCTGGTCGGCTGGCTGGAGGGCCTGTTCCACGGCATCCAGACCACGCTGTTCGCGCAGCAGATGGCGGCCCGGGCCCAGCTCGAGCAGATGCGCCGCGCGCTGCCACCAGGCATGCCGCCCGGTATGGCGCCCGGCGACGACGGCCCGCCGCCGCAGGGCCGGGTGTCCGGCCCGTACCTGTAGGGCAGGCCGCCTAACCGCCGGCGGCTAGACGCGGCCGTAGCGCAGCCGGGACAGCCACGCGGCCGCCTGCGCGAATTCGGCGTCCGACGTGCCCGCCCGGACCTGGGTCGGCCCGCCGTCGTGCCGCGGGTAGCTGCCCAGGAACCGGACGTCGGCGCAGACCCGGCGCAGGCCCATCAGCGCCTCGCCGACCCGGGCGTCGTCGATGTGCCCCTCGCAGTCGATGGAGAAGCAGTACCGGCCCAGCCCGTCCCCGGTCGGCCGGGACTCGATGCGGCTCAGGTTGACCCCGCGCACCGCGAACTCGGTCAAGATCTCCATTAGCGCGCCGGGATGGTCCGCGCGGAGGAACGCGACCAGCGAGGTCCGGTCGGATCCGGTCGCCGGGGGCAGCGGGCCGGGCTGGCTGACCACGACGAACCTGGTCACCGCGTCCGGCCGGTCGTGTGCGTCGGGCACCAGCACGGCCAGGCCGTACTTGCTGGCCGCGAACGCGCCGGCCAGCGCCGCGTCGAGTTCCCCGTCGGCCACCTGGCGGGCCGCCTCCGCGTTCGACGCGGCCGGCCGCCACGCCGCGTCCGGCAGGTGGCCGGCCAGCCAGCGCCGGCACTGCGCCTGGGCCTGCGGGTGGCCGCCCACCGTCTTGATATCAGCCAATTCGGTGCCCGGCCGGGTCAGCAGCCCGAACGCGATCGGCAGCGGCTGCTCGGCGCAGATAACCAGGTCCGGACCGGTGGCCAGCTCGTCCAGGGTGGCGGTGACCGCGCCCTCGACCGAGTTCTCGATGGGCACGATGCCGCGCTCCGCCGCGCCGCTGCGCACCGCCTCCAGGGTGGCCTGGATGCTCACGCACGGCACGGCCTGCGCTGCCGCGGTGACGTCGAAGGCGAGCAGCGCCGCCTCGGTGAAGGTGCCCTCGGGCCCCAGGTATGCGTACCGCACCGGGTGAGGATACCCGGTTTCTTTGCGCCGCCGGGCTGGCCTGTGCCCGCCAGTCGTGATACCTTGATATCACGATAGCTACTAGGAGGGCTGGTGCGGACGAAGAACATGGTGCTCCGGCTCGACCCGGAGCTGGCCGAGCGGCTGGAAGCGGTGGCCGAGGTCGAGGGACGCTCGGTGTCCGACGTGGTACGTGAGGCGATCAACACGCTGGTCACGGCGCGGCAGCGGGACAAGAAGTTCATCCAGTTGCTGGAAGACAACCTGGCCCGGCACCAGCGCATCCTGCAGATGCTCCGGAACGACCAGTGAACCCGCTCGACGTGGCCGACCTGGTCGTCATCGCCGGCAAGACACTGGGCCTGGACAGCCAGGCCGCGCTGGACCGGCTCGACCTGAGCGCGGCGCAGACCGCGGTGTCCGAGGCGGCCCAGGCCGCGGACAGCGGCGACCCGGCACTCGCGGCGGCCACGCTGCTGGCCGCGCTGATCCGGCACCGCCCCTGGGACCGGGATACCGGCCCGGTCGCGGTGGCCGCGGCGACCACGTTCCTGGCCATCAACGGCTGGCAGGCCGATCTGGACCCGCCGGAGGCGGTGCGCGAGGTGATCGCCGCGCTCGGCGCCGGGCGCCTCGACCCACCCGGCCTGGCCGCCTGGCTCGCGCCCCGGCTCTCCCCATCAGCAGACAAGGACAAGGAGGCACCGATGTCCGGATGGCTGCCTGGCCGGAGCAGGTCCGGCCGCCGCAAGGCAACCCCGTTCCAGCGGTTCAGCCCGGGGGCACGGGAAACCATGATCAGCAGCCAGGAGGAGGCCAGGTCGCTGCGGCATGGCTACATCGGCACCGAGCACCTGCTGCTCGGCCTGCTCCGGCAGCACGACGGGGTAGCCGCCCAGGCGCTGCAGGCCGCCGGGATCAGCACAGACGCGGCCCGGACCGAGGTGCTGGAGATCATCGGCCGTGGCCACGTGGTGGTCCGCGGCCACGTGCCGCTCACCACACGGGCCAAGAAGGTGCTGCAGATCGCCGTGCACGAAGCCCGCGACATGGGCCACATGTACATCGGCACCGAGCACCTGCTGCTCGCCCTGCTCCGCGAGGGCCACGGCGTAGCCTGCCAGGTGCTGACCCAGCTCGGCGCGGACCAGGACACGATCCGGCAGCACCTGGCCGAGCTGTCCGGCCAGCCGGAGGTCCCCGGCGAGCCCATCGTCCCGCCCGGGATCCGGGACTACGACCTGCGCATCGCCCAGGCCCGGCGGGATAAGGACGCCGCGCTGGACGCGGGCGACACCGCGCAGGCCGCCACCGCGCGCGGCACCGAGAAGCAGCTCATCGCCGAGCGGGAGCAGCTGATCGCGGACTGGTCGGCCGGCACCGACGTGGCCACCCTGGGCCGGGAGATCGACCGGCTCCGGGACGAGGTACGCCGCCTGCAGGATCTGCTGCTCCGCCACGGCATCGGCCCGGAAGAAGCAACCGAACAATCCGCCTGAACGCTCTATCGCTTTGCGCCTCCGGGGCCCCGCCCGCCTCCCCAGCCCCCTTCACTACCGAGCTTCCCTCGTCGCTCGCTCGCTCGTTCCTCGCTCCCTCCCCGCCCACCTCCCCATCCCCCTTCACTGTCCAGTTCGGCGGCGCGCCCCTTCGGCGCGGTGCAGCGCGTGGCGCGCGGCCTGCGCCCGCGGGTCCCGGACGGCCAGCGCCCGGGCCACCCCGGCGAACTGGCGGGCCCGGTGCAGCTGGGCGCGCCAGTCGGTGCCGGTGGCCCGGTGCGCCATCGGCACCTCGACCTCGGTGACCCGGAAGCCCTGCCGGAGCAGGTCGATGGTGAGCCCGGTCTCCACGCCCCAGCCCGCGGCCAGCGGTCGGCCCGCCTCGAACGCGTCCCGGGTCAGGCACCGCTGGCCGTTCAGCGGCTGGGCCGGCGCCCACCCGGTGGCCCGCCTGATGCCCGCACCGGACAGGCCGATCACGAAGCCGTGCCCGCCGGCCCGCACCCGGTCGCTGAACACCGCGATCGTCATGTCCGCCTGGCCGTCCCGGACCGGCTGCACCAGGGCGCCCGCGCACCCGGCCGACTCAGCCAGATCGCCATCGAGAAAGAGCAGGTAGTGGCGCCGCGAATGGTCGTTACGCTCAAGCAGCCGGACCGCCTCGGCGCCGGTCTCCAGCGCGGCACCCTTGCCGCGGCTCCGGGAATGGCGCAGCACGATCGCGCCCGCGCTCTCCGCCACCGCCGCCGTGCCGTCCCGTGACCCGTCGTCCACCACCACGACCAGGTCCGCACCGGGTATCCCGGCGGCGGCCGTCACCGTGGCCTGGATCCGGTCGGCTTCGTTCCTAGCCGGAATGACGATGGCGACGTCACCGCGCGGCGGCATGCGGTGATCCCGGGCGGCGGGATTACTGGCCGGAAACGGCTGCGCCGTTCTCCACCACGGTGAACACCGACTCAAGCCCGGTCACCTGGAGGATCTTTTTCACGGCCGGCCGGGGCCCGCTCAGCTCGACGTTGCCACCGTGCTCACGGGCCAGCCGCTGCGCGGCGAGCAGCACGTTCATGCCGGTGGAGTCGCAGAAGTTGACCCCGGACATGTCCACCACGAGGCGCACCGCGTGCTCGGTGTTCAGCGCCTGGGCCAGCTGACTCTGCAGCCGGGGAGCTGTGTACAGGTCGATTTCGCCAGATAGGGCGACAATGACGCGATCACCTTCAGTACGGCTCGAGACCTTTAGCTCCACGAGCCGCACCCTACCGCCCTGCGCGCGCCAGGACCAGATCCTTACTCAGAGCACACAGCGAAACCACAGGCGGACGGGGCAATTGTGCGTCAAGCTGGAGGGGACGTACCCAGCACCTGCGAGGTGGGTCCCCGGATGTATCCGTTGCCCGAGCAGTCAGAACCACAGCCGGCCCGATTGCGGCCGCTGCCCGACGTGCCGTCGGCGGCGCCGGCGCCGCTGTCTGCACCGCTGGCTGGGGACCTGTTCCAGCCGCGGCCCCGGCCCGAGGGCGCCGAGCCCGAGCCGCCCCGGGCCCCGGCGCCGGCCTGGGCGCCGGATCAGGACCGGCAGCGCGACCAGATCCGGGAGGAGATGGGCGGGCTGAGCGACCGGGCCCTGGCTGCCTCGTCCTGGCTACAGAGCAGCAGGCACTACGGCCAGCTGCTGAACCGGGACGGCGTGGTGCCGGTGACGGCCCGGATGAGCGCGAGCGATCTGACCTTCCTGGCCGAGGCGCGGGAGCAGATGCTCCGGTTCAGCGAGCTGACCGTGCGGCTGATCGACCTGCACCAGCCGCTGGACGCCGGCGGCATCAGCACGGACCCGGCCAGCCCGGTGCGGCGCTGCCGGAGCTGCATGTGGCGCTGGCCGTGCCCGACGTTCAGCATCCTGGCCGAGGTAGTCGGCCAGCCGCCCACCACATAATCGGACGGTCCGCACCAGCTGGGGTCGCCCACCGGCAGGCCACGCGGGTCGCTGACCGAGCCAGACCTGGCACGGTATGCACTGAAGTCATCACGTGCCTCACAGGCCACGCCAGCCGCAGCGGTCGCGACGAGGAGTCATTCAGGCGCGGACGCAATCCCGTTTAGTGCCGCGTCAGGCAACGTTTGCCTTGTGGGGCGAGGCTGCCTGATCCTCGCTGGGTGGGCGAGCGACTCCCCGCTGGGTGGCGGGGCGGGCCGCGGCTGGCCAAGTGACCCTGGTGGGGTGCCGTGATGGGGGCGTCGTCTGGGGTCACGCCGGGACGGTGCGGCACCGGGCAGGTGTCGGCCGGCCCGACGGTGCGTGATAGCCACCGGCAGCGGGTCACTGCCGGTAGCTGGGCCGCCCGCCGGGGTGCGGCGGGCGATGTTCGCGGCACCGGCCAGGTCCCGGTGCCCGCAGAAACCGCACGCGCGGCAGGCGAAGGCCCGCCCGCTGGGCTTGGGCACTCGCCGGCGGCACGCGGGGCAGGTGGAGGAGGTGCCCCGCTCATTGACCAGGTGCACGGTGATCCCGGCTTGGCCGGCCTTGTCGGCCAGGTGTCGGATCAGGGCGCCGGGCCGCCAGGTGCGCAGCCGCTGGTTGTGGCGCCGCCCGGCCTCCAGGGCGAGCACGCCGCGCGGGTCACCCACCGTCAGGGTCCCCACCTGCCGGGCCACCGCCCAGGCGATCACCTCTTTGGCCGCTTCGTGCTGGGCCTGGCTGATCCGGCGCCGGTGGCGGGCCTCGGCCTGGCGCTGGCGGGCCCGGTACTTGCGCCAGCGCCGCGACCCCACCTGGCCCGGCCTGGGCGTACGCTGGGCCACCGCCCGGCGGCGGTGTTTGGCATCCCGCAGATGCAAGTGGTTCTCGGCGCGCAAGGCGCGCCCGGATACCAGCAGCCCTTCACCGTCTGGGCCGGCGGCCGCATAGGGATGGATCACTCCCAGATCCACTCCCGCCACCCGCCCCGGGTCCGGTGCCTGCCCGGGCGGGTAGACGGCCACGGGTACTTCGGCGGTCACCTCCACAAACAACCGCCCACCCTCGTTCACCAGGGTGACCGACCGGACCCGCTGTGCGGGGTAGGGCAGATCGCGGCCCAGCCGCACCCACAGCGGCGCACAGCCCCGCGCCACCGGCAGCCGCAGCCACCGCCCGTCAAGAGTGAACGTGCCGTGGTAGTAGCGCACCGGCATCAGCCGACGCTTACGCCGCGGGAACCGCACCAGCCAACCACCGCCTGGGCGGCGGCGGGCCGCGGTGAACCAGGCGTCGCTGTAGCGGCGCAGCACCGACCGCGCGCCCTGGCTATCCAGCTCTCCGAACGTGCCGGGCCCGGCCGCCGCTAACTCCCGGCACAGGCGCTGATACGACACCAGCGGCCGCAGCCCGCGCTGGCGCCGCCACCGGTTCATATCCAGGACCGCGGCCCACACATCCCCCGCCCCAGCCAGCAAGGCGAAACACCGACGCCGCTGCCCAGCAGTAACACGCAGGCCAACCCGGGCGGTCCGCATGACCACCCGTGCTCCAGGATCACCACATCGAGGCATGAGCCGATTACAGCAGCCGCCGCCGACATTCAGACAGCGAGGCAAATGACGTCAGATGCGGCATTAGCATAAGTGGCACTGATGTCGCCGTAAGCACACAGTGGTCGCGGGGGGCGGCCCGGTTCCCTGCGTTCCACTGCGGCGCGGGCCTGCACGGCCAGGCCAGGCCGATGAACACTGGACGGGGTGAACCGATGGAGCGAGCGGGTCATGACCCGCTGACTGCCGACCGGGCCCCAGCGCAGCAGTCAGCCAGCGAGGGGGCGCAGCCCGACGGCGCAGCGCCTCGGCAAACCACGGCCGCCGGTGACCCCCAGCTGCCGGGCAAGCCGTGGCGGCGGCTGCGCCATGTGCACCCCGCCGTGGGCCAGTTCATCCTGCTGCTCTGCTACCTGGCCGCGGGCGTGGCGGTGACCTGGCCGCGGGCCACCTACCTGGCCGGCCAGCTGCCCTCGTCGCGGGACTCGGCTTCCTATGTCTGGGGCTTCTGGTGGGTCGCCCGGCAGGTCAGCCACCTCGGCAACCCGTGGTTCACGCACTACATGGCGGCGCCGGTCGGTGTGTCGCTCGGCTATCACTCGCTGATGGTGCTGCCCGGGCTGATCTTCACCCCGGTCACCCTGCTGTTCGGGCCGAGCGCCTCATACAACCTGCTGGTCATCCTGGTGCCCGGGCTGTCCAGCTACGCCATGTACCGGGCGGCCCGGCTCTGGCTCCGGTCGCAGACCGGGGCGATCGCGGCGGGCGCCGCCTTCGGCCTGTCGGCCATGCTGAGCCAGGAGGACTGGTACCACATCAACATCGCGGTCGGCGCGCTGTTCCTGCCGGTCACGCTGGAACTGGCGGTGCGGCTGCGCCGCTCGCCCGGGGTGCGCCAGGCGGTGCTGCTCGGCGTGGGGCTGGGCGCGGCGGTGCTGACCGACTCCGAGTCCGCGGTGCTGGCCGCCATCCTCACCCTGTGTGTGCTGCTGCCCTGGGTGCTGCGCCGTCCGTCCTGGAACCGCCTGTGGCCGGCCGCGCTCGCCGCCGGGGTCACCGCCGTGGTGGCGATCCCGCAGCTCATCTCGATGGGGCAGGAGACGGCCCGCGGCGGGCTGGCCATCAACCCCGGGCTGCTGGCCGTGACGGACAAGCTGTACGGCATCGGGCTGCCCGGGATGTTCGCCCCGTCCCCCCGGGTGGCCGACTTCGGGCTGACCGGACTGGCCCAGCCGTTCATCCACAGCCGGAACAACGAGAACCTGCCCATGTTCGGCGTCACGGTGACCGCGCTGGCCCTGTTTGGCCTGGTCGTCGCCTGGCGGCGGCGGAACACCAAGTGGCTTGCGCTGCTCTGGGTGGCCTGCTGCGCGCTCGCCCTGGGCGGCTCGCTGTGGGTGGGCAAGCACCAGTACGTCCCGCTCGCACGGGACTGGAACGGGGTGACGGTCTCGCCGGTCATGCCGTACACCTGGTTCGTCCGGATCCCCGGGCTGTCCAGCTTCCGTGAGGCGGACCGGCTGGCCATCCTCGGTCTGGTGCCCGCCGCCCTGCTGGCCGGGGCCGCGGTGGACTGGATGCGGTACCACGCGCGGCCGCTGATCGCCGTGGTGGTCGCGCTCGGCGTGCTGGAGACGGGTTACTCGGGCAACCCGCGGGTGGGCCAGATGCCAACCGCGCTGCCCCGGCTGGACGCCCCGATCGCCGCCGACCACTCCCACTCCATCGTGGTGGACGTGCCGTTCGGGCTGCGCGGCGGCATTCCGGAGGCGGGCGGGAGATTCGCCGCCGAGGCGCTGGTGCTGGCCACCGCTGACGGCCATCCGCGGTCCATTGCCTACGTCTCCCGGCTGCCGCAGCCCACCATCAACGGGATGTACCGGCAGGCGTTCTACGCGAACCTGGTGCACACCCAGCATTACACGCCGCCGGCCCGCCAGGCACCGCTCGTGCCCGGCGCTAAACTCCCGCTGTCCAACCGGATACCGTCCACATACACGCCGCTCACCGCGGCGGAGATAGCGGCCAGCTACCGGAACGCGCGGCGGCTTGATATCGGCTGGGTACTGCTCTGGTATAAGAATCCAGCGCTTGTCCAATATCTTGGTCAAACCGGCTTCCGGTTCGTCTATCGCATAGACGGGGTTTCGGTATACCAGCCCGCCAACCGCTAATAAATTCGTAAGAATTTCATTCTCTATCTGTAAGTGGAATTGCCCGCCTGATGTTCCGCAGGCTTCGATAATCAATGCGTCAGTATGGCGAAATTGGTGACGGACCCGGAACGGGGTGACGATGGTTCACGCGGGCGACGCCCCGGCTCAGCCCGCGGCTCCAGTTCGGCCCAGCGCCCCGGCCCAGCCCACCAGTCCGGCCCCGGCCCCGGGCCGGACTGGACGGCGCACCCATCATCTGCTGCTGCTGGCCGGCTACCTGGTCACCGGGCTGGCCGTCACCTGGCCCCGGGTCAGCTACCTGTGGGGCAGGCTGCCGAACACCCGGGACGTGGGCGGCTACGTCTGGGACTTCTGGTGGGTGGCGCACGAGCTCACCCACCTGTCCAGCCCGTGGGCCACCAGCTACCTGGCCGCGCCGGTCGGGGCGAGTCTCGGCTACCACACCCTGATGCCGCTGCCCGGTGCGCTGATGACCCCGGTGACCCTGGCGTTCGGCCCCAGTGCCAGCTACAACCTGCTGTCCATCCTCTGTCCCGGCGTGCTCTGCTACCTGATGTACCGGGCCGCCCGGCTCTGGCTGCGCACCCAGTTCGGCGCGATCGCGGCAGGGGCGTTCTTCGGAATATCACCGGTGCTGGCCTGGCGCAGCTGGTACGAGCTGAACCTGGCGCTGGGCGCGCTGTTCCTGCCGCTGGCGCTGGAAGCGGCGGTCCGGCTGCGCCGCGGCGGCCAGGCCCGCGCGGCCGCGGCGCTGGGCGCGCTGCTCGGCGCGGCGCTGCTCACGGATCAGGAATCGGCCGTGCTGGCCGTCATCGTGGCCGGCCTGGTGCTGCTGCGCCGCCCCACCCTGGCCACGCTGCGGCAGGTCGCGGTGACCGCGGTCACCGCGGCGGCCGTGGCCAGCCCGCAGATCGTGGTGATGATCCAGCAGGCCACCGCGGACCGGATCCCGGCCAGCCGGGGCACCCTGCTGGCCACCAACTACGTGTCCTCTGGCGCGGCCCTGCAGCAGCTGTTCGCACCGTCGCCACGGGTGGCCGAGTATGGGCTCGGCGCGGTCAGCCGGCTTTACTACCAGGGCCCGTACAGCATGGCCCTGGTGACGTTCGGCGCGGTGCTGACCGTGCTGGCGCTGTTCGGCGCGGCCGTCGGCTGGCGGCACCGGACCGCCCGGGCGCTGGCCCGGCTGTGGGCCGGCTGCGCGGCCCTGTCGCTCGGCTCCGAGCTGTGGATCGGGCGGCATGGCTACCTGCCGTTCGCCACCGTGCTGCACGGCGTGCGGGTCTCGATGATCATGCCGTTCACCTGGTTCGTGCAGATACCCGGGCTGGCTGATTTCCGCGAGGCGAACCGGTTCACCGAGCTCGGCCTGGTGCCCGCGGCGCTGCTGGCCGGGGCGGCGGTGGAGTGGCTGCGGGCGCACGCCAGGGCGGCCCTGTTCCCGGTGCTGACGCTGGCCGTGCTGGAGGCCGGCTGGCCGGGGAACCCGGGCATCGGCACCATAGCCACCGCGCTGCCCCGGCTGGACGGCCCGATCGCCGCGCAGCACACCAGGTCCATCGTGGTGGATGTGCCGTTCGGCATCCGGGGCGGCCTGCCGGTGATCGGCGGCAGCTTCCCGGCCGAGTCGCTGGTGCTGGCCACGGCCGACCAGCACCCGCTGGCCGACGCGTTCATCTCCCGCGTCTCGGCCAGCACGCTGGCCGGCATCGAGCACAACCCGTTCTACGCGGCGCTGCTCAACGCGCAGGGCGGCCAGCACCGGACCACCCCGGCGCAGTTCACCGCGGCGGCGGCCAGCGCGCGCCGGATGAACGTCGGCTGGGTGCTGGTCTGGCAGCAGACCAGGCCGGTGCTCCGGGTGCTCCGGCTGACCGGATTCCGGTTCGCCTACCGGGCCGACGGCGTGCGGGTGTACCGGCGGTGACGGTACTACTCCGGCGGCAGGTCGCCGGCCGGTGGCAGGTCGCCGGGCGAGCGTTCGGCGGCCAGCTCGCGGATCAGCCCGCGCAGGCCTGCCGCGAGGCCCTCCCGTTCCCGGCCGGACAGCCCGGACAGGATCCGGGCCTGCCGGGACTGCCAGGCCTGCCACACGGTGGCCGCGACCCGGCTGCCTTCCGGGGTCAGGTACAGCCGGATGTACCGCTGGTTGGCCTCGTCCCGGCCGCGCTCGATCCAGCCCTTGCGCTCCAGCCCGGCAGCCAGCCGGCTGACCGTGCTCTTCTCCAGGCCGAGCAGCGTGCCCAGCTGCCCCTGGGAAATGCCCCGGGCGGCGACCAGCTCGATGAGGGCCCGTGCCTCGGAGGTGGACAGCACCGGCAACGGCGGCCGCGCCGCGCTCTGCTCAGCCGCTGGCTGGCCCGCGCCGGTATCCGGGCCGACCGCGGCCGGATGGCCGTTGCCGCCGGCCGGTCCGCCCGGTCCGGTACCCTCGGGGCTGACCACCCGGAGCAACTGGGTCAGCAGCTCGACCAGCTCGGAGTCCTCCGCTGAGACGCTCACCCAATAGTTGTACCGCACAACTCGCTCGGTGGTACATTTCCAGGGTGACAGTTGCCCCATACAACTCACCGGCTGCTCGGGACACTTCCCCCGTAAGCTCACGGTCGTGAACGACCGAGGCCGGCTAAGCGCGCCGGGCAGGCTGAGCGGCCGGGTGGACGCGGACAGCGGCACCGGCACCGCCACCGTTGACCGCCCCGAGGAAAACCACCTGGTCCCGCCCGGGTCGCTGCGCGACCTGGCGCTGCGGCACGGGCTGCTGGAGGCGGCGGTCCGCCCGCCGCTGCGCAGCTACGCCCAGGAGCTGTGGAAGCGGCGCTATTTCATCAGCGGCTTCGCCACCGCGCGGAACGTCGCGATGTACACCGAGGCCCGGCTCGGCCAGCTCTGGCAGGTGCTCACCCCGCTGCTCAACGCGGGCGTGTACTACCTGATCTTCGGGCTGCTGCTGGGCACCAACCGCGGCGTCCCGGACTACATCTCGTTCCTGGTCACCGGCGTCTTCGTGTTCAACTTCACCCAGCGGGCGTTCATCACCTCGTCGCAGGTGATCAGGGACACGCTGCCGCTGATCCGGGCGCTGTACTTCCCGCGGGCCTGCCTGCCGCTCGGTTACGTGCTGATCGAACTGCAGCAGCTCATCCTGTCCTTCGCCGTGCTGTTCATCATCGTGGTGATCGCCGGCGAGTACCCCACCCCGTACTGGCTGTTCATCATCCCGGTGCTGATCCTGCAGAGCATCTTCAATGTGGGCTGCGGGCTCATCCTGGCCCGCTGGGGCGCCAGCTTCGACGACGTCAGCCAGCTGCTGCCGTTCATCGTGCGGACCTGGATGTACACCTCGGGCGTGATATTCAGCCTGCAGTCGCTGACGCTGACGTTCGCGGGCAAGCTGCACGATCACCCGGCACTCGCCTACCTGCTGCAGATCAACCCGGCCGCGGTGTACATCACGCTGGTCAGATGGGCACTGCTGGAGAAGTATCGCGATGCGCTGCCCGGGGCCAAACCGTACAACCACGCCAACTGCCTGCTGTACCGGACCCTCCCGAGCAAATACCCGAGCTACAGCGCGTACTGCCATCCGAGCACGCTGCCCAGCATCCCGAGCCTGTGGGTCTGGGCCGCCGTCTGGGCCGTGATCGTGGTGGTGGTCGGGTTCGTGTTCTTCTGGCGCGCGGAGGCGAGGTATGGCCGTGGCTGAGGACCGGCCCATGGTGGTGGTGGACGACCTGCACGTCGTCTACCGGGTGTACGGCAGCAGCGCGGACAAGGGCACCGCGGCCACCGCGCTGCTCCGGCTGCTCAAGCGGCAGCGGCGGCCGTCCATCCGTGAGGTGCACGCGATCCGCGGTATCTCGTTCGTGGCCTACCGGGGCGACGCGGTCGGCGTCATCGGCCGGAACGGATCCGGCAAGTCCACCCTGCTGCGCGCGGTCGCCGGGCTGCTGCCCGCCGAGCAGGGCATGGTGTACACCGACGGGCACGGCGCGCTGCTCGGCGTGAACGCGGCGCTGCTCGAAGACCTCACCGGTGAGCGCAACGTGGTGCTCGGCTGCCTGGCCATGGGCATGACCAAGCAGGAGACCACGGAGGCCAAGCCGCGGATCGTGGACTTCTCCGGGGTCGGCGACTTCATCAACCTGCCGATGAAGGTGTACTCCACCGGCATGGGGTCCCGGCTGCGGTTCGCCATCGCGTCGGCCAAGAGCCACGACATCCTGCTGGTGGACGAGGCGCTGGCCACTGGGGACGCCGAGTTCCAGCGGAAGAGCCACGCCCGGATCGACGAACTGCGCCAGCAGGCGGGCACCGTGTTCCTGGTCGCGCACCAGCTGAGCGAGATCTACGAGACCTGCAACCGGGTCATCTGGCTGGAGAAGGGCCAGATCGTCAAGGCCGGCAACGACGTGCCCGGCATCCTGGACGACTACCTGGAGGCGTCGGGCAGCGAGCAGCGGTTCCGCGAACTGGCGGAGACCGCAGCGCCGGCCGGCGACTAGCTGGCCCTGACCGCGAGCAGATACCGCTGCGGGGAGCCCTCCGCACCCTCGGCTGGGCGCCCGGCCCAGAACACAGTGGCGAAGCCGGCGCTGGTCACCTGGCGTTCCATTTCGTCTGGCGACAGCCAGTACACGTCGAACTCCACGCCCAGGCCGGTGCTCCGGCCAGCCCGCCGGACCTGGCTGTCCCCGGCCTTGAACGCGGTCACCAGATAGCCGCCCGGCTTGACCACGCGGGCCAGCTCGCGGAACGCGTCCGGCCGGGCGGACGGCGCCAGGAACATGAGGGAATACCAGCAGACCACGCCGGCCAGCGCGGCGTCCGGCAGCGGCAGGTCACGCACGTCGGCGACGCCGAACTGGAAGCCGGGATGGTCGCGCCGGGCGACCCGGATCATTTCCGGCGACAGATCGAATCCCTGTGCGGACAGGCCCCTCGCGGCCAGGTAAGGCGCCAGCCGACCGGTGCCGCAGCCGATGTCCGCGACGGTGGTGCCCAGGCCCGCGGCCAGCGTCAGGTCGCAGAACAGGCCGAGCACCGCCTGGTCGATGGGCATCCGGTCCAGCGCGCCCGCCAGGCGCTCGGCGTAGAACTCGGCCAGGACGTCATGCGCGGCTCTCAGTTCGTCGGTCTTGGCGTCCATGGCAGCGGACGATACCCGGCCCGGCTGACAGCGGCAGGCCGGCCGCGGGCCGGCTAGATCTCGGCGGTGGCCGGGCGGAGCTGGAGCCGCATGCAGGTGCCGCCGTCCGGCCGGGACGCGGCGGTCACCTCGCCGCCCTGGGCCCGGGCCAGCTGGCGCACGATGTACAGGCCGAGGCCGATGCCGCCGAACCGGCGCCGGTCGCCGGTCTCGCCCTGGACGAACCGCTCGAAGATCCGCTCGTGGTCGCCGGGGGCGATACCGATCCCCTCGTCTTCGACGCTGATCTCGATCCACGCCCCGGCCTGCCGGGCGGCCACGTTGACCGAGCCGCCGTTCGGCGAGTACTTGAACGCGTTCTCCAGCAGCTGGCCGACGATGATGTCGGTGGCCATCGGGTCGCCGTAGGCGGGCGGCAGCCCGTCCGGGATGTCCGCGGACAGCGTGTGTGCCTCGGACAGCGGGCGGAACGCCATGACCGTGCCGCGGAGCAGGGCGGCCAGGTCGAACGGCCCGTTGGTGACGGTCAGCTGGTCAGCCCCGGCCCGCGAGCCGAGCAGCAGCTGCTCGACCAGACGGCTGAGCACACCGGCGCGGTCGGCGATGGTCTGCACCGCGGTGCGCCGCTCCGGGTCGGCCAGGTTGTCCCAGCGCCGGGCCAGCGTGCTGGCGAAGCCCTGCACCACGGTGATCGGGGTGCGCAGCTCGTGGCTGGTGGTGGCCAGGAACAGGTCCTTGGCCTCCTCCAGCTCCTTGGCCGCGGTCACGTCGCGGAAGTCGATGACCCGTTCGTCGCGGCCGTCCAGCTCGTTGCACAGCACGTCCAGCCAGCGGCCACTGGACAGCCGGTGGGTCAGCTTGCCGCCGGGCTCGGGTACCGGGAACGGCGGCGGCCGCCCGGTGACCTCCCGGGCGGACAGGCCGGTCAGGTCGTGCGCGGACGGGTTCCACTGCCGGATCAGCCCGGTGCTGTCCAGCACGGCGATACCGTCCGCGCTGGCATCGATGACCGCGCGCTCGTGGGCCCGCTGCCGGATCAGCTCCTCGAACGCCATCGCGTTGCTCAGCGCCACACTGGCGTGCCCGGCCATCAGTTCGAGCAGCTCGAGCTCGACGTGCCCGACCTTCCGCCCGCTGTACAGCGCGTACAGGCCGCCGTACGGGCGGCCCGCGACGTGCGAGAGGCTGAGCGCGATCGTGTGCAGGCCGGGCAGCGCGGACCAGATCAGGTCGTCGAACTCGCCTGATTCCCCGGTCGCCATCATCACCGTCCGGCCGGACCGCATCAGCTGGCCGACCAGGCTGGACTCCAGGTCGGCGGTGCGCCCGCGCAGGCTGCCGGGCAGCCCGTCCATGCTGACCAGGCGCAGCTTGTCCTCCTCAATGAGGACGAAGCCGCCCGCGTCGGCGCCGGTCAGCTCGCGCAGGCTGGCCGCGATCCGGTCCAGCACGGCCTCCAGGTCGCGCTGCGCGTTCATGTCGGCCACCACGTCGCCAAGCCGGCGCACCACCCGGGCCCGCTGCGCCATCTGGTAGCGGGCCGCTTCCTCCGCGCCGATCCGGTGGCACACGTTGACCCAGCCCAGCATCTCGCCGTCCCGGCCGGTCAGCGGGCTGGTGTCGATGCGCAGGTCGATGAGCGTGCCGTCGCTGCACGCCCGCCGGGTGGCGAAGGAGATCTGGCCGCCACTGCTGCGGACGCGTTCCAGCACCGCGTTGTGCTCGGCCTGCAGTTCCTCCGGGATGATCGGCGGCTCCAGGCCGAGCACCTCGGCCGCGGGCCAGCCGAACATCCGCTCCGCGGCCGGGTTCCACAGCAGCACCGAGCGGTCCGTGCTGAACGCGACGATCGCGTCGGCGGCGCTTTCCACCACCGCGCGCGCAGTCGCATCCACCCGGTTCTGTCCGGTTTGCTGGTCCAGGGCCACCACCTCATGGTGCCATCAAGCCGGGGCCCAGGCCGGGCAATCAGCGGTGAGCAACGTCACGGCAGCTGAGCAGCTCGGGTGAGTGCGTGGCACCCACGTTGGCCCGGTCACCCGGCCTGGCTGAGGCTGAGCTGGCCCCGCCAGCTGAGCTGGCCGCACCGGCCGGGGTGGCCGCCAGGCCGAGCAGCGCCACGCTGGCCATGGCACAGCAGGCGGACATTAACCAGCGTTGCACGCACACCGGCACGAGATCTCCTCCCCAGGCAACCCAAGATCGTAGGGCAGCGGTGATCGTCTTTCCCGCGACTCACCCGAAGCGGTGCAAAAGCGGAATCGCCGGTAACAGCGCCGCCACCCGGACCGGTGTTACCCGGGCCGCCGGTCAGGGTCCGAGCGAGGTGACGCCGCGCGCCAGCCGGTCCAGGTCGGTGAACCCAGGGTCCTGGATCCCGGGCACCGTGCCAGAACTGGAGTACTGCCAGATCCGCCACGTCGTCCAGCCAGACGGAATGGCGGGGCTGGCCGCAGTGGTGTAGTTGGGCACCCACAGCAAGTTGTTGCGCAGCGCCGCGCTGCCGCCGGTGCAGGGGTTCCACCACCCTTGCGGCGTGTAGATGTACGGCGCCCGGCCCGTCCTGGCCCGTACCTCGGCACTGAACCGCGCCACCCAGCTCACCATGTGGGCCGGGGTGCGCCCGTAACAGAGCCCGCCAGAGTACGGGTTGAACTCGATGTCCAGCATGACCGGCACGCTGGCGGCGAGCGATCCCAGATAGCTGACGATGAAGTCGGCCTGCGCCACAGCACCCCGGCGGCCGCCGTTCCCGTTCGGGATGGCGAACACGTACGCGCCGACCGACAGCCCGGCCGCCCGCGCGGCCTTGATGTCGCTAAGAGCGTAGGGATTCCGGTAGTAGGTGCCTTCGGTGGCCTTGATCGCGGCGAAGCTGACCCCGGACCGGGCTACCTTCCGCCAGTTGATGGCCGCCCCGTTGGGATGCTGATAGGCGGCCACGTCAACGCCCTGCCGGAAGGCCGGCTGGGCGGGCGTGTTGCTGGCCGGCGGCGTGACGGCGGCCGGCGGGCCGGCCAGTTCGGCCAGCAACTGAGGTGAGTGGGTGGCGCCGACGTTGTACCGGTCAGCCGGATGGCTGGCGGCGCTGGCCGGACCAGCCAGGGCTACGGCCGCCGCACCGCCGGCCAGGGCGGCCAGGGCAGCCGCCGCACCGCGGCCGGGCCTGCGTGCAGGCAGCAACGAACGAAGACGTGACGCAGCCATGAGATTCCTTCCCAGCATCCGCTGATGCTCCCCCGTACGGGAATCCGCCCGGCCCCTCAGGCGATATACCCTCACTTTCTAACCTGTCCGGGCGGAAGCCTGCAATGGAACACACGCAGTATTTGTTCTAATAAGTAATTAAGGCAATGTATTACTGCTGACTAGGCGATATGGCCTAGCCCGTAATCGGCGTGGCCGCTGGCAGGTGCGTCTACCAGGCGCGTTATCCAGATACGGCGGATGACAGCGGGGTACGGCCCTGCTCCTTTTGGCACGGCGCTATGCTGGAAACTCCGCAAAAACGTCAAAATTGGAGCGCACGGTACCCGTGGTGCGGCTGTGAATGGCCGGGCGCCGTTAGATCGGTGAGCCTGGTGCGGGCCAGCGGGGCATGCGCGGCCAGCTGGCTGGAACCGGACGGCCGCCCGCCGCGTCCCATGTGCATGACATTCCCCTCGCGGCACCGGCAGCTAGCCGCCGGATACCTGCTGCTGGCCCTGCTGAGCTTGCTCGCGGTGGCCGCCTGCGGCAGCGCTGCGGCGCCCACCGGCTCCGCCGCTGCCCCCAGTTCGTCCCCCAGCCACAGCCCGGCCGCCAAGGTCTCGCTCACCGTGGTGGTCCGGGCTCACCCCGGCGCCAAGCCGCAGCGCTGGACGCTGACCTGCGACCCGGTGGGCGGGACGCATCCGCACGCCCAGGCCGCCTGCCGCCAGCTGCTGGCGGCCAAGAACCCGTTCGCGCCGATCCCGCGCGGCATCATGTGCCCGATGATCCCGGCCGGGCCGCAGACCGGCACCGCCCAGGTGTCCGGCACGTACTTCGGCAAGCAGGTGTCCGGCACGTTCTCCCGGCAGAGCCCGTGCGGCGCCACCCGCTGGGCCGAGCTCGGCGTGGTGTTCGGCTCCAGCCAGTCCACCCAGCCGGTCTCGGGGGCGCCGGTCAACTGAGCCGCCGGCAGGTGGGCCAGTGCGGATGTCCCGGCTAGCGAAGCAGCCGGGACATCCGCCGGTCGGCTAGCGGCTTGCCGCCGGTCTGGCAGGTGGCGCAGTACTGCAGCGCGGAATCCGCGAACGACACCTCGCGCACCGTGTCGCCGCACACCGGGCAGGGCTGGCCGGCCCGGCCATGCACCCGCAGCCCGGACTTCTTCTCCGCCTTCAGCTCGCCGGCCGCCAGGCTGGCCGCCGGTCCACCGCCTCGCGCAACGTGCTAACGATCGCCGCGTGCAGGCCGGCCACCTCGTCATCGGTCAGGCTGGCGGCCAGCCGGAACGGGGACATCCGGGCGGCGTGCAGCACCTCGTCCGAGTAGGCGTTGCCGATCCCGGCGATGATCTTCTGATCGCGGAGCACGCCCTTGATCTGGGTCCGCCGCCCGGCCAGCATCTTGGCCAGCGCGGGCACGGTGAACGAGTCGGCCAGCGGATCCGGGCCGAGCGCGGCCACCCCGGGCACCTCGGCCGGGTCGGTGACCAGGTAGACGGCCAGCCGCTTCTTGGTGCCGGCCTCGGTCAGGTCAAATCCAGTCCCGTCGGTGAAGCGGAGCCGGAAGCCGAGCGGGCTCTTGCCCGGCCGGGGCGGCTGTGCTGGCAGGTCCTCGCGCCAGCGCAGCCAGCCGGCCCGGGCCAGGTGGATAACCAGGTGCAGTGGCCTGTCTCCAGCCGAGCCGTCGGCCGGGTCGCCAGCCGGGTCCGCGGTGAGGTCGAGGAACTTGCCGTGCCGGGAGACCGCCCCGATCACCCGGCCGTGCAGTTCGGACAGGTCCGGCCGGTACGTCTTGAGCACTGAGATGGCCGCGCTGTCGGCCCGGTCGATGACCCGCCCGGAGGCATGCTCACGCAGGAAGACGGCGAGCGACTCGACCTCTGGAAGTTCTGGCACGACAACGATTCTGCCTGGTCCGGGCGGGTTGTTTGGCCACCCCTGGCCCGGGTATCCGGGGTAGGCGCGCCGCCGGCTGAGCCGATAGGCGCAACATTGCCGCCGTCGAGGGTATTGGATAACCCAGAACCCCTTGCTGGGATGGGATGAGCCGAGTTAGTTGTTTAAGCGAAACTAACAGAGCTTGCGGTAGCTAGGACCGGTGAGCCGACATGGATTCACGAGGATGAGAAGCCATGGACCAGGCAGAGCCTCAGCCCCGTCCGGGCCGGCCTGACCGGCCCCGGCCGCCCTGGCCGCAGTGGCGGCGGGCGGACCAGCGCGCGCCACAGCCAGCCCAGCCGGAACCGGCGGCCCAGGCCCAGCCGGAACCGCCGGTGACCGGAGCGGACCAGGCGGACCCGGCCGACTGCGCCGGGAAGCTGGCCGCGCTGCAGCCGCTGACCGAGGCCGACCACCCGGTCGTGGTCGGCTACGACGGATCGGCGGCCAGCCGGAACGCGCTGGCCTACGCGGCCGGGATGGCCCGGCGGCTCGGCCGCACCCTGCTGGTCGCGTACATCACCAGCCCGGCGCTGTTCTGTGAGCCGCTGACCGGCCAGGTCATCGCGCCGGTCCGGGACAGCAAGGAGACACACCACTGGCTGCTGGCCGAACTGGACGAAGTGTGCGACCGCACCGGCCTGGACGTCTGCATCGTGACCCGGCAGGGCAGCCCGGCCCGGGAACTGGCCGCCGCGGCCGACGAGTTCCACGCCGACGCGCTGGTCATCGGCGCGCCCGGCCGCCTGTGGCACCAGCTGGCCGGCTCGGTGCCCGGCTGGCTGGCCCGGCACGCGCACTGCCCCGTCATCGTGGTGCCCTGACCAGGGTGTTTCCGGGCGGCCACTTAGCTGGGCTGGGCGGCCAGCGAGAGCAGGCAGGGCCGCAGCAGGCTGATGATCTGCGCCGGGTCGGCGGTGGCCAGTTCGTCGGCCTTATCAGGTGGTGGCAGAGCTCTACCAGACCCCGGACCCGGAGGTGGTGATCGTGGAGATGCGCACGAAGGCGACCCTGACCACGACGGGCCAGTCGTTCGCGGCGACATCTACGGGGCTCACGCCGCTGCGGCGGGAAACCTACGAAGTCACCATG
>CAVWWE010000026.1:0-88386 GCA_963758575.1 uncultured Actinomycetes bacterium | reverse complement strand
CGCAGCCGCAGGCTCAACGATCCGTGTTCTGGCAGGGCCGCCAGAGCACGACCGACCGGAGGGAGACGCGTGACTGGGATTCGGCAGACAGTGCCTGCGGCACCGGCGGCGGGACGGCGGTTCCGCGCGTACACCGCGAAACACCTCGACGCCCTGACCACGCGGGCCGGTCTCGGCGCCGCAGACCGGCTGGCGGTACGGGCCGTCGGGGCCGTGCTGCCCTTCCGCACCACGCATACGTTGTTCAGAGGAACTCATCGACTGGGCGGCGGCACCCGATGACCCGATCTACCGGCTGGTGCTCCCAGGCTGACATGCTGCCCGCGGCCGACGTACAGCACATCTCCGCCCTGCTGGCCCAGGGCGCGGCCGAGCCGGAGATCAAGGCGGCGGCGCACGACGTCCGGATGCGGCTCAACCCGCACCCCGCGGGGCAACTGGCGCTGAATATCCCCGACCTGGGCGATGAGCCGCTGCCCGGGGTTCAGCACAAGTACCCCGAGACGGTGCTGATCTTCCCCAAGCAGGGGCAGACCTGCCACGCCTACTGCGCATACTGCTTCCGGTGGGCCCAGTTCGTGGACGAGCCCGAACTCAAGATGGCCACCACGGACGTTGACCGGGTCATGCACTACCTGCGGCAGCACCGCGAGGTGACCAGCGTGCTGATCACCGGCGGGGACCCGATGATCATGGGTGCCCCGGTGCTGCGCCGGTACATCGAGCCGCTGCTGGCCCCGGGCATGGAGCACATCGAGTCGATCCGTATCGGCAGCAAGGCCCTGGCCTACTGGCCACAGCGGTTCGTCACCGACCCGGACGCCGACGACACCCTGCGGCTCTTCGAGCAGGTGGTGGCGTCCGGCCGGGCACTGGCGTTCATGGCACACTTCTCCCACCCGAGGGAGCTGGAGCCGCCGCTGGTAGCCGAGGCGGTGCGCCGGATCCGGTCGGCCGGCGGGGTGATCCGCACCCAGGCCCCGCTGATCCGGACGATCAACGATGACCCGGCCACCTGGGCCGCGATGTGGCGGGCCCAGGTCCGCCTCGGCATGGTGCCGTACTACATGTTCGTGGAGCGGGACACCGGGCCGCAGGACTACTTCGCGGTCCCGCTGGCCCGCGGCTACAGCATCTACCGCCGCGCTTACCGGCAGGTGTCCGGGCTGTGCCGGACGGTGCGCGGGCCGTCCATGTCGGCCACCCCGGGCAAGGTGTGCATCGACGGAATCGCCGACGTCGCCGGTCAGCAGGTGTTCGTCCTGCACATGATCCAGGCGCGCGACCCGAGCCTGGTCGGCAAGCCGTTCTTCGCCCGGTACAACCCGGATGCCACCTGGATCTCAGACCTGGAGCCGGCCTTCGCGGCGCGGTTCCCGTTCGAGGCTGACCCGGAGGAACTGCCCGGCCTGTGGTCGCCCGCGGTCTTCGAGCCCGCGAGCTAACCAAGGCCCGCCGTCTGCGGGCCAGCCGAGGCTGGCCCGCTGGTCCGGCCACCCGTCTGCGGGCCTGCCTGGCCCGCAGACGGGCGCTGCGGGCCGGGCTCAGGCGCGGGTGCGCTCACCCGCGGGCACGTCCGGCACGACGTCCTCAGCCGTCTTGCGCCCTTCCCTGAGCAGCAGGCAGCTGAGCGCGGCGATGGCCAGCAGGATGACCGGGAACAGCATGGTCGAGCGCATGGCCGTGACGTAACCGAACGTGAACACGTCGTGGCCGATCCGCGCGATTTCGGCGACCAGCCGGGCCGGCAGCCCGGGCAGCGCTGAACTGCCGCCGTTCTGGCCCGCGCCGACCTGGATGCCGTTGCTGGCCGAATGCTGGATCTGGGCGATGAACGGGCCGCGCACCCGGGCGGGCAGCGCGGCGGAGCGGGCGATGGCCTGTGCGTGCATCGCCGAGACCAGCCGGTTCTGCAGCAGCGCACCCACCGCCGCGGTGCCGATCACCAGCCCGCACTGCCGGACCGTATTCAGCACCCCGGAGGCGGCCCCGGCCATCCGCGGGTCGATGTTCCGCATGGCCACCGTCACCATCGGCGCGAAGATGCAGCCCATCCCGATACCGGCCACGATCAGCGCGGGCAGGAACGCATACCAGGCCGACGTGGTGGTGGCCTGTAGCGCCACCCAGCCCATCCCGGCGCCGAACAGCGCCAGCCCGGACATCAGGATGTACTTGCCGCCGATCCGGTCGGTGAACCGGCCCGCCACCGGGGCGATGAACATCGACAGCACCGAGGCCGGCGCCATGGTCAGGCCGGCCTTCAGCGCGGAGAAGCCGAGCACCGACTGCAGGTAGATGGTGAACGGCAGGAAGATGCCCATCATGCCGATGGACAGCGTGCCGGACACCCAGTTGACCACCGAGTAGTTCCGGTCCTTGAACAGCGCGAACGGGACCAGTGGCTCACGGTCCTGGGTCCGCCACTGCAGCAGCAGGAACCCGGCCAGCAGCACAATGCCGACCACGAACACCAGCGGGATGCTGATGAATCCGGTGATCGTCCCCCAGTTGTACTTCTGCCCTTCGACCAGTCCATAGCAGATGGCCAGCAGGGCCGCGCTGGCCAGCACCACGCCGGGCACGTCGATCCGGTGCCGCCGGCCCGGCCGCAGGTCCGGGATGATGAGGAACGTCAGGATCAGGCAGGCGATGCCGAATGGCAGATTGACGAAGAAGATCCAGCGCCAGTCGAACGCGGTCACCAGCAGGCCGCCCAGGGTCGGCCCGGCGATCGTGGCCACCCCGGCTACCGCGCCCCAGACGCCGAACGCCGCGCCGCGCCGGTCGGCCGGGAACGTATTTGTGATGATGGTCAGCGTCTGCGGCATCAGCATCGCGGCGCCGAGGCCCTGCACGGCGCGGAACCCGATCAGCCAGCCCGCGCTCGGGGCCAGGCCGCACGCGGCCGACGCGGCGGTGAACACACCGATGCCAAGGGCGAACATGATCCGCGGGCCGATCAGGTCACCGAGCCGTCCCGCCGTGATGACCAGGACCGCGAGCACCAGGGCGTAGGCGTTGATGACCCATAGGATGTCGTCCAGCGAGGCGTGCAGCCTGGTGATCATGTCTGGGATCGCGATGTTCACGATCGTCAGGTCCAGCAGGGTCATGAAGAACCCGAGGGATACGACCAGCAGGACCGCCCACGGGTTGGCCCGGAATTTCGTCACCGACTGCTCCTCTATCTGCCGCTGGCCCGCCCCATCCCCGCCCGCTCCGCGGGCGAGTGCCAACGATCCTGATCGTAGACGGAGGCACCGACATATCGTCCGGACGGCTGACCGCTTGGTCAATCCGAACCCCGTTCGGTTAGGGCGGGGCGGCGCGAAGTATGCTCCCGGCCATGAAACTGAACGGAACCGCAGCGATCATCTCCGGTGCGGCCAGCGGCCTTGGCGCGGCGGTGGCCCGCAGGCTGGCGGCCGCGGGCGTCAAGCCGGTCATCGCCGACCTCAACGAGGAACAGGGCAAGGCGGTGGCCGAGGCTACCGGCGGCCTGTTCGTGCAGACCGACGTGGCCGACGAGAACTCGGTCACCGCGGCGGTGCAGGCGGCCACGTCGCAGGGTGTGCCGCTGCGGATCGTGGTGAACTGCGCTGGCATCGGCTGGGCCGCGCGGACCGTCGGCCGGGACGGGACCCCACACGATCTCGCGTCGTTCCGCAAGGTCATCGACATCAACCTGATCGGTACGTTCAACCTGATGCGGATCGCCAGCGCGGCCATCGCGCAGACCGAGCCCGCCGACGCGGACAACCAGCGGGGTGTAGTCGTCAACACCGCGTCGGTGGCGGGCTTGGAGGGGCAGACCGGCCAGATCGCCTATTCCGCGTCCAAGGGCGGGATCATCGGGATGACCGTGCCGGCCGCCCGCGATCTGGCCGCCATCGGCGTGCGGGTGAACACCATCTGCCCGGGCATCATCGACACCCCGATCTACGGGACCGGCCCGACCAGCGACGAGTGGAAGGCCAAGCTGGCCGCGCCCGTGGTGTTCCCCAAGCGGATGGGGACCAGCGACGAGTTCGCCCAGCTGGTCCAGGCGCTCATCGAGAACGACTACATGAACGCCGAGGTCATCCGGTTCGACGGCGGGATCCGCTTCCAGCCCAAGTAGCTGTCCGGGTCACCAGCCATGGAACTGGCCTTGCGCGGTCCAGGTGACCGCCAGCGCCGCCAGGACGGCCAGGCCGGCCACGGTGGCCAGCACGCCGCGGGCCGGCCGCCCGGCTGACCAGCGCAGGCCGGTGATCACGGCCCGCCGGGCCAGCCCGGTCATGATGTACAGCGAGCCGGCCAGCGACAGCGCGACCAGGGCGATGCCAAGCGCATCGACGCTGGCCATGAGGTAGCGGTGCGCGTCCAGCGCGCTGGCCAGCAGGTGCGTCTGCCGGCTGCCGGAATGCCAGAGCGCCCGGTCGATTTCGGGCAGGTGCAGCAGCAGGTAGCCGAGGCCGACCGCGAGCAGCGGGATGACGCACAGCACCCACCCGGTCACGACGATCCGGGCGCGCCGCCGCAGGCCGGTGACCCGTGGGTCCCGTGGGCCCTTCCGCAGCGCGCCGCGCACGACGGGAGCGATCCGGGCGAACAGGTCCGGCACGCCGACCAGGTCGCTGAGGATGAAGTAGCCGTCGAAGCGGACGAACGGGAGTAGTTGCTCCAGCATCTCCAGGTGCGTGAGCGCGATGACCAGGAGCAGGACCTGGGCTGACGTGACCGCGTAGAGGCCGGCCAGCGCCAGCATGAAGACCAGGTTGAAGTAGAGGCCGCCCAGGTCGGTGCGCAGCCGCCCGCCGCGGCTGAGCCGGTACGAGTCGGTGACGTTGGTGAAGAACGCCGGCCAGATCAGGTAGATGCCGACGCCGATCCGGCCGGGCCGCGCCCCGCCGTAGCGGCAGCCGGTCGCGTGCCCGCACTCGTGGAACGCGGCCGAGATCACGGTCAGGCCGACCACCAGGAGCAGGTCCACCGGGTCGCGCAGCACCTGGGCGAGCCCACCGCCCAGGCTGTGGCTGAAGAACAGCCAGTAGTCCAGGGCCAGCACGCTGCCGATCACGGCAATGACCAGCGGCTGGTGGAACAGCGGGCGGAGCAGGCGGCCGGCCACGTTGGCCACCGGCTCGGGCAGCAGCGTGCCCCGGGCCCGCAGCGCGAGCAGCGGGTTGGCGGTCGGCGCGGCGGTGGGGCGCCCGGGCCGGGCCACGATGCCGAGCGGGATCAGCTTGGCCGTGACGATCTGGCGGACCTGGTCAGCGGTGAGCGTGCGGCCGATGTCGGCGCTGACCAGCTCGGCAATGGCGGCCGAGTCGCGGGCGCCATCGATCCGGCAGGTCACCTGATACAGCAGCGGGGACATCTGGATGACCTGGCCGTCGGCTCGGCGTACCAGCGACGGCGGCTGCCGGTAGCCGGAATTCTGGTATTCGCCGAGCAGTTCGACGCCGTCGGCGAGCCTGGCCACCGCGGCGGGCTGGGCCGCCTCGGCGGGAGACGGCGCGGCTGGCGTGCGTTCGGCGGGCTCATGCCCGGTGGCTATGGTCATCCCGCTGCTCCTCCCAGACATAGGAAAGGGCCGCCCAGGAGCCCCGGGCGGCCCTTCCCTCCCACTGCGCAATTCCCCTCCGAATCGCACCGCGGGGGGCATTCGGTATGGAGCCGACAGCTACAGGCCGACGTTGCCCGAGCCGAGGCTGAGGATGTTGTTCAGGCTGCCGTTCGCGATGGCGACGTTCACCAGGCCGGACTGCGCCGTGTTGCCGTAGCCGTTCTGGATGAAGACGGAGCTGGAGCTTGAGCCGCCACTCTTCGGGTGGCACACCCAGAGGGTTTCCCGGCTCGGCAGCAGCTCGGCGTGCTCGAGCTCGAGGTCCTGCATGGTCACGGCAGGTCGGGTGGACATGGAGCCTCCTTTGGGAGTGATCCGCCCCGGTCGGGCAGATCAAGGTGCCCGCGGCTGCGGGCGCTCGGGTCGCAGGGACCGCCCGGCACCACGGTGGTGCCGAACCCGAACCCGATGTACGCTCTCTGCCGTACATATCGTTCGGCCATGACCGTACAGTAATCTTTACCGGTGAGTAAGGCAAGAACTGCGGATCGCGACCGAAACCCGACGGACAGAGACGGCTAGGCTGGTCATGGTGGCGGATGCGGCAGGGGACACACAGGGTCCCGCTCAGGGCCGCCCGCGCACGGCCGCCGCAGCAATGGAGCCTGACACCAACCCTCTGCAGCGCCTGATCCTGGACCGGCTGCGGGAACGTGGCTTGTCGTACGGCGACGTGGCCCGGCGCGGCGGTCTGCCCCGGTCCACCGTTTACACGCTGGCGATGACCAGGAATCTGGCCCGGCCGCCCCGTCCAGCCACGCTGGATGGGCTGGCGCAGGGCCTGGATCTGCCCGTCGCCGCGATCCGCGCCGCTGCTGCGGAGTCCACCGGACTGCACTACTACGACGACGTCCCGGCCAGCCCGGCGCAGCCAGGCGACCCGGACCGGGAAATCCTCATCGCCAGCATCGACGAGCTGACCCCCGAGGACCGGCGGCACGTGGCCGCGCTCGTCGAGTCGCTGCGCCACCGGACCGAGCCGGAGCCCACCGACCGCTAGCACCGTGCCGGGCGGCCGCGGGCCATCCTGGTGGCGCGCTCGCGTCGCCTGGGCCGGGCGTCCAGCCCGGCCCAGTTGCCCGCGCACCGCTACTCCACCGACCCGACGGCCGGTACCCCGAGCTGCTTGGCCAGCTCGCCGTATGGGCCCTCCGGCAGCACCAGCCGGGCGACCCGAAGGATGGTCCGGGGGTCTTCACCAGGAGGCCGCAGCACGAAGACCCGGGCCGCCTGCTTGTCGCACGTCACCACGAGCCGGTCGTGGTCGGCGAGGACGATAGCGGGCCGTTCCGGGCTCGGCGGTACCGCGCCCGGCCGCCCGCCGGCTGCCACCGGGCGTCCCCCGGCAGAGTCCTGCGCCGCCTGCTGGCGGCGCAGCGTCGTCATCAGCGCCTCGGCCAGGAAGGTCAGGCCGACCAGCAGGGCAACCGCCAGCAGCAGGGCCTTGAGCCAGGCCGGCATGCCGTTGAGGTTCGGCACATGCAATGCCCGCGGCACGGCGTGCCGCGCGGGGCCAGCCGGGGCTGGGGCTGGGGATGCCGGGTGCGGCCGGGTGACCGGGCTTGGCTTGGTGGCCGGGGTCGGCCTGCCGCTGGATGTGGCCGAGGCAGCCGGGCTCGGGATGGTGAGCACGGTGCCGGGGTGGATCGTGTTCGGGTTGGGGCCGATGGCCTGCCAGTTGGCCTCATACAGGGCCAGCCAGCCGCCCGGCAGCGCGAGCTGGGCCGCGATGCCGGACAGCGTGTCTCCGGCCGCGACCGTGTAGCGGGCAGGCAGCGTCCGGCTGGGCACCCGAAGCACGGTGCCGGGGCGGATCGTGTTCGGGTCCGCGCCGACGGCCCGCCGGTTGGCGGCATATAGGGCCGGCCAGCCGCCGTGCACGGCGAACCGGGCGGCGATGCTGGACAGGGTGTCGCCGCTGCGGACGACGTACTTGGTGACCGGCGGCCTGGCCGCGGTCACTGGCGCCGCAGGGGCGCTCTGCAGGCTGGTGAGGGTGACCTCGGTACTGCTTGCGGTGCGGGTGCTCGCGTGGACTGGATGCATGGATCTCGTGCTGCCGATCGCGATCAGGATGATCGGCAAGATGCTCCAGGCGAGCACCACGCACGCGGACTTAGTCCACGTACGCATGATGCTTTCACTTTCCTTCCAAGGGGATCAGCGCCGAACGCTGCAGGTCCGGACGCCGGAGAGACGGACCGGTTGGGAAGGAAAGGACTTACGCGGGCGGTACCTCGGGCAGGTAAGACCGCCAGATCGACTTCGCGGCGGCCCGCCGGGCCAGCCGCAGCAAAACCAGGGTGAGCAGAGTGATCAGCGCGGCGCTGAGGCCGGCCTGCAGCCCGCCACCGCTGCCCCCGCCGACAGCTCCGCCGGCCGCGCCGCTGCCGGTCGCGCCGCCGCCCGGGCTGGCCGGCAGCCGGGGCAGCGTCGAGGCGGGCGACGCCGGGCTGCCATCTCGCAGCGGCGCGGACAGCGAGCGCAGGCTGTCGGCCAGGCCGGCGCTCAGCGCGGCCGCTGCCGACCCGGTGCCGGTGTGCAGCGCCGAGGATGCGCCTGAGGCGCCCGGGCCGGCTGGGATGGCCGGGTTGGGGACTACCGTCCCGGTGCTCCCGGTGCCGGTGCTCGTGACGCCGGGCAGCACGCCGGTGGTGACCCCGGTGACCGTGCTGGTGACCGCGGGGACGACCGAGCTGGTGACGCCGGTGACGATGTTCGTGACGGCCGGCAGGACCGAGCCGGTGACGCCGGTCAGGGTGCTGGTGACCGCGGGGAGGACGCTGCCGGTGACGCCGGTCAGGGTGCTGGTGACCGCGGGGAGGACGCTGCCCGTGACGCCGGTCAGGGTTCCAGTGACGGCCGGGAGGACCGAGCCGGTGACGCCGCTGACGGTGCTCGTGACCGCGGGGGCCACGGACTGGGTGGCGCCGGTGACGGTGCTCGTGACCGCTGGGAGGACCGAGCCGGTGACGCCGGTCACGGTGCTGGTGACCGCAGGGACCACGGACCCGGTCGCGCCGGTGACGGTGCTGGTGACCGCCGGGACGACGGATCCGGTGGCGCCGGTGACGGTGCTCGTGACCGCGGGGAGCGTGCTGCCGGTGAGGCCGCTGACCGCGCCGGTGGCGCCGGAGAGCGTGCCGCCGGTGGACCCGGTGCCGCCCGGGAGCGTGGTTCCGGTGATCCCGCTGACCGTGCTGGTGACGCCGGCCACTGCGGACGCCGGGGCCGTGGTGGCCGGTGGCTGGCGGTCTGGCTCCCGGCAGACTGCGTCGCGGCCGGCTGCGCTCCGGTCGGCTGGGACGCGGTTGGCTGCGAGGCTGCGGGCTGGGTCTGGGCCGACGGCCCGTGGCTGCTGCCCAGGCCCCGGGCCGCGCTGCTGACCGTGCCGGTGACGCCGCTCACGGTCCCGGCCAGGCCGCTCGTGGCCGGAGGCGGCGAGCTGGCGGCCTGGCCCGCGCCGCTGGCGCTGGCGGCGGCCGACGGCTGCGCCGGGGCGTTCGCCGGGGCGGCGGGCTGGCTGGCCGGCTGCGCGGCGCTCGGCTGGGCCGGCGCGGTCTGGGCGGGCGCGGGCTGGGCCGGTGCGGGCTGCGACGAGCTAGCCGGCGCCGAAGCGGACTGGGCCGAAGCGGACTGGGCCGAAGCGGACTGGGCCGAACCGGGCTGCGCCGCAGCGGGCTGGGCCGAACCGGACGACGGCGGCGGGCTGGGCTGGGTGAGGCTCTGCACGGCACCGCTGGCCGCTCCGGTCAGCGAACTCAGCGCAGATCCGGCGCCGCTGGCTCCGGACGACCCCGGAGAACCCGAAGATCCTGGATCCGTCGCGGCTGAGGCCCGGCCGGCAAGGAGGAATACGAAAATGAGCGCTGCGGCAATCCCCCCGCAGACGCATAGTGAAACCCTCAGAGCCCGACCTAAGGCTCTCGTGAGGGTTGCGGACCCCTCCACGGCACGGAGACTACACCGGGGTACCGATAATCATCCATACCTACCCGCCAGTTCTGTCCGGGCAGAATCGTCGGAGCGAAGCCGACAACATGACAGATGTGTTACCAGACCACACGTGAAAGGTAATCCCGTGACGAACTTCTCAACCTCCGACAATTCCGAGGCGGTGGTGCAGTGCACGGTAGACGACCAGATTGCGGTGGTCACCATCAACCGGCCGCGAGCGCGCAACGCCATCAACCAAGCCGTCGCGGCCAGCATGGCAGCCGCCTTCGATGAGCTTGACGAGCGCAAAGATGTCCAGATCATCGTGCTGACCGGGGCGGGCGGCACGTTCTGCGCGGGGATGGATCTCAAGGGCTTCCTGGCTGGGGAGGACCCGACAACGGGCGGCCGCGGCTTCGCCGGGATCGTGGAACGCCCGCCGGTCAAGCCGATCATCGCCGCGGTCGAGGGCTATGCGCTGGCCGGCGGCTTCGAGGTGGCCTTGTCCTGCGACCTGATCGTGGCTAGCGAGGACGCCAGTTTTGGCTTGCCAGAAGTGACCCGCGGCCTGGTCGCGGCGGCGGGCGGCCTGCTCCGGCTGCCTCGCCGGATCCCTTACCACCTGGCTATGGAAATCGCACTGACTGGACAGCGGATGCCTGCCGACCAACTGCACCTGGCCGGGCTGATCAACCGGCTGGTGCCGGCCGGCGAGGCGCTCAGCGCGGCCCGCGAACTGGCTGACCAGATCAGCAAGAACGCTCCGCTCGCGCTGGCCGCCACCAAGCGGGTCATCGTCGAGTCGCTGGACTGGCCGGCCAGCGAAGCCTTCGCCCGTCAGGGCTTGATCGCCGGGCCTGTCTTCGGGTCGGCTGATGCGATGGAGGGGGCACTGGCGTTCGGTGAAAAAAGGCCCCCGGTGTGGCGCGGAGAGTGAGCTGGGGCTCGCTGGCCCAGCCAGCGCTGCCAGGGAGTTTTTTCCTCCGCTTTGCAGTACCCAGCTCGGCGGCCCGGCCACGCGGGCGGCACGAGGCCGCATAGGATCGGCCCGAAACCACCCGACCACACTCTCGTTGGGGAACATCCATGTGCGGAATCGTCGGCTGCCTGGCCCTCGCCCTTGAGGCCGACCCGGACCCGGGCTGGGTGCAGACCGCTACCGAGCGGATCAGCCACCGCGGCCCGGACGACGAAGGGTTCTACACCGACCCTGATGTGGCGCTGGGCTTCCGGCGGCTGGCCATCATCGACCTGTCCCCGGGCGGGCATCAGCCGATGCGGTCCGCGGACGGCCGGTACTGGATGGTCTACAACGGCGAGATCTACAACTACCTGGAGCTCGGCCAGGAGCTGCGGCAGCACGGCGTGGCGCTGCGCTCGTCCTCGGACTCCGAGGTGCTGCTGGAGATGTACGCCCGGGTGGGCAAGGACGTGGTGCACCGGCTGCGCGGCATGTTCGCGTTCGCCATTTGGGACACCTGGACCCGGGAGCTGTTCTGCGCCCGGGATCAGTTCGGGATCAAGCCGTTCTACTACACGATCGACCAGGCCCCGGCGCCGGCACAGGACTGGGCCGGGGGGGCCGCCGCCGGCCAGCAAGGCTGGTCCGGCGGGGCGGATGAGCAGCCGGGCTGGCCTGCTGGCCCAGCTACTCAGCAGCCGGGCTGGCCTGCTGGCCCAGCTACTCAGCAGCCGGGCTGGCCTGGCGGGCCGGCCGAGCAGGCACCCTGGCCTGGTGGCACGGCTGAGCAGCCGGGCTGGCCTGCTGGCCCAGCTACTCAGCAGCCGGGCTGGCCTGGCGGGCCGGCCGAGCAGGCACCCTGGCCTGGTGGCACGGCTGAGCAGCCGGGCTGGCCTGCTGGCCCAGCTACTCAGCAGCCGGGCTGGCCTGGCGGGGCGGCCGAGCAGGCAGCGTGGCCTGGCGGGCCGGCCGAGCAGGCGGGGCGGCCTGGTAGGGCGGCCGAGCAGCCGGGGCAGCGGAACGCAGGGTCGGTCCAGCCGCCGGCGTGGGACGCGCCGCCTTCGGGTGGCTGGGACGCGCCACCTTCCGGTGGCCGGCATGCCGGCGGCGCGGCGGCCCGGCCCGCGGGCGGCGCGGCGGCCCGGCCCGTGGCGGCTAACGCGCCAGCGGGCCGCGGCGGTGGCCGGCACGCTGCCGGGCGGGGCCAGCAGCAGCCCGGCGGCCCGGCGAGTCCAGCGGCGGGCATTCCCGGTAACGGCGCGCCGGGGAGCGGGTTCGGGCCGGGTGCGCCTGGTGCGGGCGGATTCCCCGGCGATGCCCAGGATGCGGCCCGGTCCACCGGCACCGGCCAGCTCCTCCGGTTCGCTTCAGAACGCAAGTGCCTGGCCAGTCCCGGTGAGCTGAGCCGGCTGGACGGCGATGCGCTGCGCCGCTACCTGGCGTTCCAGTACGTCCCGCCGCCAGACGCGCTGACCCCGCCGATCCGGGTGCTGCCGCCCGGGCACGCGATCATCACCCGGCCGGGCGGCACCGTGGACGTGTACCGGTACTGGCGGGCCGACCTGCGGCCGGCGTCGGCGCCCAGCCCGGGCAGCGCCGAGGCGATCCTGGCCGCCATGCGCGACTCGGTCGCCGTGCACCTGCGCAGTGACGCGCCGCTCGGCGCCTTCCTGTCCGGCGGTATCGACTCGGCCGCGATCTGCGCGCTGGCCGCCGAACACCGTCCCGACCTGCTGACCTTCACCGTCGGCTTCGAGCGTGAGGGATACAGCGAGATCGACCGGGCGCAGGAGACCGCGGCCGCGCTCGGGGTGAAGTCGATCCCGTACGTGATCACGGCCGAGGAGTTCTTCACCCACCTGCCGCGGATCATCTGGCATCTGGACGACCCGATGGCGGACGCGGCGGCGGTGCCGTTGTGGTTCGTGGCCCGAGAGGCCAGCAAGCACGTCAAGGTGGTGCTGTCCGGGGAGGGCTCGGACGAGCTGTTCGGCGGCTACGCGATCTACCACCAGCCGGGCGTGGTCCGGGCCGGGGAGAAACTGCCCGAGCTGGCCCGGATGCCGCTGAAGCGGGCCGCCTCGATGATGCCGGCCGGGGTCAAGGGCAAGGGGTTCCTGGAGCGCACCTCGACCCCGCTGCGGGAGCGCTACATCGGCAACGCACACGTGTTCGCCGGGCCGCAGATCGACCTGATCGCCCGGCCGCCCGCGACGTCGGCGTCCAGCGCCTACGCGGTGACCGCGCCGGTCTACCGGCAGGCCGCCGAGGCGGGCCTGGACGACACGTCCACCATGCAACTGGTGGACATCAACACCTGGCTGCACGGCGACATCCTGGTCAAGGCGGACCGGATGACGATGGCGCACAGCCTGGAGCTGCGGGTGCCGTTCCTGGACCGCGAGGTGATGGGGGTGGCGTCCCGGCTGGCCCGCGACGAGAAGATCGCGGCGGGGACCACGAAACTGGCGTTGCGCGAGGCGATGAGCTCAGTGCTGCCGCAGGCCGCCGCGGAGCGGGCCAAGCTGGGCTTCCCGGTGCCGATCGGCTTCTGGCTGAAGGGCGAGATGTACGGCTACGCGGAGCGGCTGCTTCGCGAGGCCCGCACCGACCAGTGGATCGACCGGCAGGCCGCGCTCGGCCTGCTGGAACGGTTCCGGGCAGGCGACCCCGAGGTCAGCTGGCGGCACATCTGGGTCCTGCTGGTGTTCTCGCTGTGGCACCAGATCTACGTCGAGCGGGTGTACGACCCGGCCGCGCTGGGCTGGGAACGCGCGCCCAGCCCGGGAGCGGCCTGGTAACTGCGGGGTGTGGCGGCTGGCGGCGCGGGATCAGCCGACCAGGCCGAAACCGGGGCCCTTGCCGGGGCCGTAGGCCGCGAGCTTGTCCCGCAGCCGGCCACGGCCGCGGTGCAGCCGGGACATCACGGTGCCGATCGGTGTGCCCATGATCTCCGCGATTTCCTTGTACGCGTAGCCCTCGATGTCAGCCAGGTACACCGCGACGCGGAACTCTTCGGGCAGGTCACGGAGCGCGCGCAGGATCTCGGAGTCAGCCAGCCGATCGAGCGCCTCCGCCTCGGCCGAGCGGGCCTGTGCGGCCAGCGGGTCGGCGGGCAGCTGCCACTCCTGAAAATCACCGCTGGACGCCTGCCGTGGCTCCCGGCGGCGCTTGCGGTAGGTGTTGATGAACGTGTTAGCCAGGATCCGGTGCAGCCACGCCTTGAGGTTGGTACCGGGGCGGAACTGGTGAAACGCGGCGTACGCCTTGGCCGAGGTCTCCTGGACCAGGTCTTCGGCGTCGGTGGGGTTGCGGGTCATCCGGAGCGCAGCGGGATACAGCTGACCGAGGAACGGCACGACGTCCTGTTCGAACCGCTCGTTCCGGTCCGGCGCGTCTTCGCTAGTCGCCATCGGCTGCTCCACTCGATCGTTACCCTGTCAACTCTAGAGACGGTTGAGAACGCTCACTCGGCTCGGTGACACGGGTCACATTTTTTTCCCCGCTTGTTCGTACTTCATTCTTAGCGGACCAACCTGAAAGATCCCTGAAGACGGGCTGTGAGCAACGCAGGTGCGCACAGTAATGATTCGGTGCCACGGCACCGGCCGGATGGGTCTGCCATCGGCATGACCCGGATGCCCGCTGACCAGCGTGTTTCCGGCGAGGAGGCTGGTGGCGAGCTGGCTCTGGTGGCGGCAGCCGACGGGCTGGGCGCGGCCACGGTGGCGGGCTGGTCGGACGCCGAGCGGCACCTTGTAGCGCAGGCCCGGCTGGCTGAGGTGGGCCGCCTAGCTGAGGGAGGCTGGCTGGCGGAGCGGGGTCAGCTGGCGGAGGGCGCCGGGCTCGTCGCGCCGAGGTTCGACGCCGGCGCGGCCCGGGCCGAGATCCGGCGTGGTGGCGATCCGCTGGGCGAGGCGTTCTGCGCGCTGCGCGGGCCGGCCCGGCGGCGGCCCCTCGGCCAGACGTTCACCCCGCCGGTGATCATCGAGAGCATGATCGCCTGGGCGGCGGGCACCGGGACCGGGCCGGCCCGGGTCGTCGACCCGGGCACCGGATCGGCGCGGTTCCTCATCGCGGCCGGGCGCCGGTGGCCCGAGGCCGAGCTGGTCGGGGTGGAGATCGACCCGCTGGCCGCCATCGTCGGCCGGGCCACCCTGGCCGCGGCCGGGCTGGCCACGCGGTCCCGGATCATCCTGGGCGACTACCGGGCGGTGAGCCTGCCGCGATGTGCTGGGCCAACGCTGTTCCTGGGCAACCCGCCGTACGTCCGCCATCACCAGATCGGGCCGGACTGGAAGGACTGGCTGCGGCGCACCGCGGTCCGCTACGGCCTGCCCGCCAGCGGGCTGGCCGGGCTGCACGTCCACTTCTTCCTGGCCACCGCGCGGCACGCCCGGCCCGGGGATCTAGGCGCGCTGATCACCGCGGCCGAGTGGCTGGACGTGAACTACGGCCGCCTGGTCCGTGACCTGCTGCTCGGCGTGCTCGGCGGCGAGTCGGTGCACCTGGTCGAGCCGGCCGTGCCGGTGTTCGCGGATGCCACGGCTACCTCGGCCATCACCTGTTTCCGCCCGGGCCAGGCTGTTGCGGCGGGACAGGCGGCGCGGGCGGTGCGGTTGGCCCGGGTGGCTAGCCCGGCTGGCCTCGGTTTGCTGGCTGGTGGCAGTCCAGTGCCGGTCCAGGTGCTGCGGGACGCGGCACGCTGGGGCCCGTTGCTCCGCGAGGCTGCCCACGAGCCGGCTGTGGCCGGCCAGCGGGGCACGGCCGGCCAGCCGGGCACGGCCGGCCAGCCGGGCACGGCCGGCCAGCCGGGCACGGTCGGCCAGCAGATCACGGCGGTCCGGCCAGCCGGGTCTGGCGGGCACACCCGGACCGGGCGCCGGGCCAGCCACAACCTGCCCGCCGGGCACGTCGAGCTAGGCGAATTGTGCCGGGTACACCGGGGCCAGGTGACCGGGGCCAACGCGGTGTGGGTCAGCACCGGCCTGCACCCGCTGATCCCGGCGCGTTTCCAGTTCGCCGCGGTGACCAGAGCTCGCGAGCTGTTCGCGGCGGGCGCCGCGCTGCCGCCGGGCGCGGCGCTGCGCCGGGTCATCGACCTGCCCGCCGACCTGGCCGAACTGACCGCCGCCGAGCAGGCCGCGGTGGCCTGCTTCCTCCGGTCGGCGGCCGCGGCCGGGGCCGCCGACGGCTACGTGGCCCGGCACCGCAGCCCATGGTGGCGGGTCCGGCTGGCCGAACCGCCACCCATCCTGGCCAGCTACATGGCCCGGCGGCCGCCCGCCTTCGTGCGCAACCTGGCCGGGGCCCGGTTCCTCAACATCGCGCACGGGCTCTACCCGCGCGACCCGCTCCCGCCCCAGCTGCTCGACGCGCTGGCCGGCTATCTCAGCCAGTCCGTCACCACCGGCCAGGGCCGGGTCTACGCGGGTGGCCTGGTCAAGTTCGAGCCGCGCGAGATGGAGCGGCTCCTGGTCCCGGCCCCCGAGCTGCTCGCCACCGCGGGTCAGGAGTGCCCAGTGTGACAGCCGTTGCGTGTCCTCACCAGGGTCGGGTTCGTGATCAGACGATTGGTGTCGCTGGAGCAGCAGTAATCGTTTGATCATGACTGCGGCCGGTGGTACCGCTCAGGTGCACGTGGAGACGCGTGAGAGGGCAGGTACAGCCGTGGCTGATGTGACTGCTGGTACAGCCACGGCACCCCATCCGCGGCGCTAGATCCAGCCGTGGTACCACATGTGCGACAGCCAGTCCGTATACGGGATGATCTGGCCCGCGATGATCGGGTACAGGTACGCGAAGTTCAGCAGCACCCCGAGCAGATACGCCCCGGCCACCGCCGTGCCCACCGTGCGCCGGGTGGTGGACGCCTGGGCCGACCCGATGATCAGTCCCAGGCAGAGCGTGATCGAGATGATCAGGAACGGCTCGAACTCCAGCGCGTAGAAGAAGAACTCGGTGCGGTGGTCGTGCACCGCGAACCAGAACCAGGGCAGCCAGCCCACCGCCACGCAGAGCAGCAGCGCGCCGGCCCGCCAGTCGCGGCGGGTCAGCCACCAGCCGATGCAGACGATCAGCGTGGCGATGGACGCCCACCAGATCAGCGGGGTGCCGATGGCCAGCACTTCCTGCGCGTTGCTGGACGCGCAAACGCCCTTAGCGTCTCCGGCTGGGCAGGACCAGTAGAACGCCACCGGCCGGCTCATCACCAGCCAGGTCCACGGCTGAGACTGGTACGGGTGGTGCGTGGTCAGGCCAAGGTGGAACTGCAGGATCTGCTTCTGGTACTCCAGGAACGAGGCCAGCGCGGCGACCACCGGGGTGTGGATGCCGTTCGACGCGGCCCACTGCCGGTCGTAGCCGGAGTTGGTGAAGAACCAGCCGGACCAGGTGACCAGGTACACGGCGATCGGCAGCACGCCGAACCAGGCGGGCATCCAGCGGTTCTGCTTCAGCGCCGCGGGCAGGCCGCCGGGCAGCCCCGCGGCCCGGCGCGCGCCGCAGTCCCACGCGATGACCAGGGCGGCCAGCCCGAGCACGTACCAGATCGCGTCCCACTTGGAGGCCAGGGCCAGCCCGATGCACACCCCGGCGCCGATCCGCCACCGGGTCACCCAGACCCGGGAAGAAGTGAACCCGCCCGGCGACTCCTCTGCCGCCGTGGCCAGCCGGTCCCGGGTCAGGTCGCGGTCCACCACCAGGCAGCCGAACGCGGCCAGCACCCAGAACATCAGGAAGATGTCCAGCAGCGCGGTCCGGCTCATCACGAACTCGAGCCCGTCCAACGCCATCAGCAGGCCCGCCACGCAGCCGAGCAGGGTCGACCTGGTCATCCGCCGGGTGATCCGGGCCAGTAGCAGGATGGCCAGGGTCCCGATCAGCGCGGTGGAGAACCGCCAGCCGAACGAGTTCAGCCCGAACGTCCACTCGCCGAACGCGATGAACAGCTTGCCCAGCGGCGGGTGCACGACGAATTCGCCGCCGCGGGTGAAGATATGCGGATCGCCGCGGACGAGCAGCGCGTTGCGCCCGGCGCTGTAGTTGTGCTCGACGCCGAAGCGCAGGATCCCAAGCGCGTCCGGGACGTAGTACGTCTCGTCGAAGATCACGGCCTTCGGCGTGCCCAGGTTGTTGAACCGCAGGAACGCGCCGAACAGGGTGACCAGAATCGGTCCGGCCCAGCCCCAGAACTCGCTACCGGGCATAGCGGGCAGCAGCCGGGCACGCAGCGTGGACGCCGGTGTGGGGGTGTCAGCGACCGGTTCGGCGGCCGCCCGGGATCCAATCATCGGTCACATCGTATGGGTGCGGGACACCATCTGGTGGGCCAGATCGCAACGTATCGTCACGACGGACGGCCAGCCGGGTCACCGGACGGCCAGTCCGCACGTAACGTGGTCCCCGGCATGAACACCAGCGACTCCGGCACCGGCACCCTGACCGTGGCCGCCGTGCCCATCGGCCGGCCCGGGGACGCGTCGCCGCTGCTCGCCCAGGCGCTGGCCAGAGCGCCGGTGATCGCGGCCGAGGACACCCGCCGGGTGCGCAAACTGGCCGCCGCGCTCGGCGTCGAACCAGCCGGGAAGATCATCTCTTACTACGACTCGGTGGAGCGCAGCCGCGGGCCGCGCCTGGTCCAGACCCTGCTCGATGGCCAGGACGTGCTGCTGGTCACCGACGCGGGCATGCCGGTGATCAGCGATCCCGGCTACCGGCTGGTCGCGGCGGCGGCCGCGGCCGGGGCCGCGGTAACCGTGCTGCCCGGGCCGTCCGCGGTGATCGCCGCGCTGGCCGTGTCCGGGCTGCCCACCGACCGGTTCTGCTTCGAGGGCTTCCCGCCGCGCAAGACCCGCGACCGGGCCCAGCGGTTCACCGAACTGGCCCGCGAGCCGCGCACCATGGTGTTCTTCGAGTCGCCGCGCAGGCTGGCCACCACCCTGGCCGACCTCAGCGCCGCGTTCGGGCCGGACCGCCAGGCGGTGGTCTGCCGGGAGCTGACCAAGACCCACGAGGAGGTGCGCCGCGGCACCCTGGCCGAACTCGCCGCCTGGGCCGCGGACGGCGTGCTGGGCGAGGTCACCCTGGTCATCGGCGGCGCGGCGGCGGCAGGCAGCAGGGCGGGCGCGCCCACCCGGACCGCCGCGGAGGCCGCCGAGGAGGCCGGCCGGCGGATCGCGGCCGGCCAGCCGCGCAACGCCGCCATCGCGGCGGTCGCCCAGGAGTCCGGGCTGCGCCGGGCCGAGGTCTACGACGCCGTGCTAGCCGCCCGCCGCGCCCAACGCGCGCAAAGCGGCTAGAGCGGCCAAAGCGGTAACGCCACGATTGCCCACCGCGTCCGCGGCACCCAGAACCGCCGCTGACCGGGGGTCCACAGTCCAGCTAATCCGTTCGGCCCGCGTCCAGGCTGCCCCTAGGCTGTGACCATGTCCGCTACGACCCGTCACATTCTCACCGCGCCGGCCTGGCCCTACGCGAACGGCCCCCGGCACATCGGCCATGTCTCCGGCTTCGGTCTGCCGTCCGACATGTTCAGCCGGTACCAGCGGATGGCGGGCAACCGGGTGCTGATGGTCAGCGGCACCGACGAGCACGGCACGCCGATCCAGGTCGCCGCGGACGCCGAAGGCGTCACCGCGCGCCAGCTGGCCGACCGGTACAACCGGGTGATCGCGGAGGACCTGCGCTCGCTCGGCCTGTCCTATGACCTGTTCACCCGGACCACCACGCGCAACCACTACGCGGTGACCCAGGAGATCTTCCTCGGCCTGCTCAAGAACGGCTATATCTTCCCGCAGACCACGCTGGGCGCGATCTCCCCGTCCACCGGCCGCACCCTGCCCGACCGGTATATCGAGGGCACCTGCCCGATCTGCGGCTACGAGCACGCCCGCGGCGACCAGTGCGACAACTGCGGGAACCAGCTCGACCCGGTGGACCTGATCAATCCCCGGTCCAAGATCAACGGGGAGACGCCCCAGTTCGTCGAGACCGAGCAGTACTTCCTCGACCTGCCCGCGTTCACCGAGGTACTGGCCACCTGGCTGAAGAGCAAGCAGGGCCAGTGGCGGCCGAACGTGCTCAACTTCTCCCTCAACCTGCTCGACGAGCTGCGCCCCCGGGCCATCACCCGGGACCTGGACTGGGGCGTCCCGGTCCCGCTGGACGGCTGGCGGGACCGCCCGGACAAGCGGATCTACGTCTGGTTCGACGCGGTCATCGGCTACCTGTCCGCATCCATCGAGTGGGCGCGGCGGTACGGCACCGACCCGGACGAATGGCGCGCCTGGTGGCAGTCCCCGGAGGCCGAGTCCTACTACTTCATGGGCAAGGACAACATCGTCTTCCACTCCGAGATCTGGCCGGCCATGCTGTTCGGCTACGCCGGCCAGGGCGCGAAGGGCGGCACGCCCGGCGACCTCGGCGCGCTGAACGTGCCCACCGAGCTGGTGTCCAGCGAGTTCCTGACGATGGAAGGGCGGAAGTTCTCCTCGTCCCGCGCGGTGGTCATCTACGTCCGCGACTTCCTGGCCCGCTACGACGTGGACGCGCTGCGTTACTACGTGGCGGTGGCCGGCCCGGAGAACCAGGACACCGACTTCACCTGGAGCGAGTTCCTCCGGCGCAACAACGACGAGCTGGTCGCCACCTGGGGCAACCTGGTCAACCGGTCGGTGTCGTTCGCCGCCCGCAACATCGGCTCGATCCCGGAGCCCGGCCACCTGACCGAGTGGGACCGGGACATCCTGGAGCGGTCCCGGCAGGCGTTCGGCCAGGTTGGCGCGTCGCTGGCCCGGTCCCGGTTCAAGGCCGGGGTGAACGAGGCGATGCGCGCGGTGGCCGAGGCGAACAAGTACATGTCCGACCAGGCGCCGTGGAAGCTGCGCGAGTCGGACCCGGAGCGGATGCGCACCGTGCTGCACGTCGTGCTGCAATTGGTGAGCGACGCGAAGACGCTGCTCACCCCGTTCCTGCCGGAGTCGTCGGGCAAGGTGTACCGGATGCTGGGCGGCCAGGGCGAGTGGTCCGGCACGCCGCGCATCGAAGAGGTCGACGAGGACGGCGGCCCGTCCTACCCGGTGGTCACCGGCAACTACGACACGGCCGCCCGCTGGGCGCCCGAGCCGGTCAAGCCGGGCACCCCGCTGAGCCCGCCGGTGCCGCTGTTCACCAAGCTGGACCCGTCCATCGTGGAGGAGGAACTGGCCCGGCTGGGGCAGCAGTGACCGGGCCAGACCGGTGACCACCCCGGTCAGCGACCAGTACGGGCGGCCGCCCGCCGCCGATCCGGCGCCGCTGCCGGCCACCGCATTCGACGCGCACTGCCACCTGGACCTGGTGCTCGGCCCGGTCGATGACGTGCTGGCCCGGGCGACCGCGGCCGGCATCACCCGGGTGGTCACGGTCGGCACCGACCTGCCGTCCTGCTACACGGCGGTGACCACCGCGGCCGACCACGACGCGGTCTACGCGGCGGTGGCCATCCACCCGAACGAGACGGCCAAGGCGGCGGATCGCGATCAGGTGCTCGAAGAGCTGGCCGAGCTGGCCGCGCTGCCCCAGGTCCGCGCGGTCGGCGAGACCGGTCTGGACTACTACTGGGACGACGCGCCGCACGCGCTGCAGCAGGACTGGTTCCGCGCGCACATCGCGCTGGCCAAGCAGACCGGCAAGCCGCTGATGATCCACGACCGGGACGCGCACGACGACATCCTGCGCATCCTGGCCGAGGAAGGCCCGCCGCAGACGGTGATCTTCCACTGTTTCTCGGGCGACGCCGAGCTGGCCAAGCGCTGCGTGGCGGCCGGCTACCTGCTCAGCTTCGCGGGCGTGCTGACGTTCAGCAACGCGGCGCAGCTGCGCGAGGCGGCCGCGATCACACCGCCCGGCCAGCTGCTGGCCGAGACCGACGCGCCGTTCCTCACCCCGGTGCCCAACCGCGGCAAGTCGAACTCACCCGCCCAGGTCGCGCACACCATCCGCGCACTGGCCGCGATCAAGGAACTCGACGTGGCCGAGCTGTGCGCCATCCTCCAGGCGACCGGCCAGCGCGTCTTCGGCCCGTGGTAAAGACCGACCCGCTCCTGGGCCCGGCCGAGATCCGCAGCATCGCGTCCCGGCTGGGCGTCCGGCCAGCCAAGCGCCTCGGCCAGAACTTCGTCACCGACCCAGGCACGGTCCGGCGCATCGTCACGCTGGCCGAGCTGACCCCGGACGACGTCGTGCTGGAGGTCGGCCCCGGCTTCGGCTCGCTCACCCTGGCCCTGCTGCCGGCCGTGCGCCAGGTGATCGCGGTCGAGGTCGATCCGCTGCTGGCCGCCGAGCTGCCGCGCACCGTCAGCACCCACAACCCTTCTTTTGCTGAACGCCTGTACGTGCTGACGGCCGACGCTCTCCGGATCACCGATCTGCCTGGTCAAGCGCCTACGGCGCTGGTGGCTAACTTGCCGTACAACGTGGCCGTGCCGGTCGTGCTGCACCTGCTGGCCACGCAGCCGTCGCTGCGCAAGGGGCTGGTCATGGTGCAGGCCGAGGTGGCCGACCGGATGACGGCCGGCCCGGGCAGCCGGGTCTACGGCGTTCCCTCGGTCAAGCTGGCCTGGTACGCAGCGGCCCGGCGGGCCGGCCCGGTGCCGCGCACCGTGTTCTGGCCGGTGCCGAACGTGGATTCGGGGCTGGTCGCGTTCACCCGGCGCGAGCCGCCGGTGGCTGATGTGCCCAGGGAGGACGTGTTCGCCGTCGTGGACGCCGCGTTTGCCCAGCGGCGCAAGACGCTCCGCGCCGCGCTGGCCCGGTGGGCCGGGTCACCGGCCCAGGCCGAGCGCGTGCTGCGCACCGCGGGTGTTGATCCCGGCGCGCGCGGCGAGTCGCTCACGGTGGCCGACTTCGCCCGCATCGCGGCGGCCCGCACGCGGTGACCTTGTTAGCGCGGTGAGTTTGTGGTCACCGGTGACCACAAACTCACCGCGCTGCTGAATTCGGCCGTGCTACGGAAGCGACCACTGCTGGTTGGCGCCGCCGTTGCAGGCGTACAAGATCAGCTGGGTTCCGTTCGTCTTGTTGGACGCCGGGTCATCCAGGCACATGCCGGAGGTCGGGTTGACCAACTGGCCGTTTTCCGCCGCCCACTGCTGGTTGGCGCCGCCGTTGCAGGTCCACCACTCGATCAGGGTCCCGTTGGTGTACTTGGCGCCGGTGATGTCCAGGCAGCCGCCGTCGATCTGAACGGTGCCGTTGCTTTCCACCGTCCAGTTCTGCGCGCCAGTGTTGCCGTCGCACGCCCACATCTGCACCTTGTTTCCGTCGGTGCCGCTGGCGTTGTTGTTGTCCATGCACGAGGTGTTGCTGTCCCCGGCCGCCACGATCCCGGTCGCCGGGTTGCTGGGCACCGCGTAGCCGACGGAGACGATGTTGGCCTGCACCGAGTTGTCGGCCGCGTCGGTCGGGTAGCCGGAGGTCATGACGCCCTCGAAGAACGACCCGTCGTCGCTGTTGCTGTTGTCGCCGCCGGTGCCGAGGATGATCGCGCCCTCCTGGTGCATCGGCGCGTAGCCCGACGTGGTCGGCAGCGCCCCGCTGTACCAGGTGGTCAAGCCGCCCGAGTCGGCGTTGCCGCCCTTGATCGCGTAGGTCGTCGTCCCGTTGTTCTTCACCAGCGCGGTGACGAACGCGCTGGAGTTGCCGTCGTTGGCTGGGTTGTTGCCGTTGCCGCCGGAGAACAGGCCGTTCTCCAGGTCGGCCTGGACCCAGGGGCCCGAGCCGGTGCACGGCGTGAACCAGCACAACTTGCCGAAGTAGACCGCGTCCATGTGCCCGTTGCCGTTGTCGTCGTTGTTCGTCTCGGCGTTGCCGTAGTCGAAGCAGCAGCCGCTGTTGACATGGGTGCCGGCCGCCACCATGTAGGCGCCCTGCGGCTCTGATCCGGTCGCCACCCCAGAGGTGGAGTCGTCGCGGTAGCCGACCCCGGGACTGACGTAGACCCCATAGACCAGATGACCGCCGGCCATCACCGGCAGCGCAGCGGCGTTGGCGCCGACGTCGGCTGCGCCGTTCCCGCCGGCTGGCCCGATGGTCAGGTTGTTGCCGTGCCCGGACTGGTCGAAGATCTCGGTGATAGTGCACGACGTGCCCGCGCAGAAACTGGTCTGCGTCGCCGCGTTGGCGTAGCCGCCGGCGGTCAGCGGGTCGATGTCCGTGGTGGCGCCGTCCGAGGCTCGCTTGACCTGGTAGAGCGGGCCGTCATAGGCCGCGTACAGGGCGCGCGTGGTGCTGTGCGCGGCCACGCACGGGGTGCCGGCCGCGGCGTAGATGTCGCACGGCCCGGAGGTGGCGGCCTGGGCCGGGCCGGGCACTGCGGCCAGCGCGCTGGCGCTGAGTGCGGTGGCCGCTCCGGCCGCCAGCACGGCCTTTCTTAAGTGACGAAGTACTAACCCACTAACCATGGCGAACCTCTCTGTTCCTGATGAAAGTTTCAGATTGCGGCGGGCCTGATCAGAGCTTGTGTGAGCGTTAACAAAGAAAATGCGCAAAATACTCTGCCGAGATGGCCTCCGAGTGGTTGTGAGCGCGAACACTAAACCGCCCTCACTATGGCTCTGGGCGGTAGGCCCGTCAAGGTCATGGCCAGCAGCACAGTCCGGGGCCGCTACGATCAGATCATCGTTACCGCTGTGACTGCGCGGGTGCCCGCGAAGGTGAATCTCCAGCTCTCGGTGGGGCCGCCACGCGCTGACGGCTACCACGACCTGGTGACGGTGTTCCATGCCCTGGCCCTGTTCGACGAGGTCACCGTCGCGCCCGCGGAGACCGACAGCGTGCGGGTCAGCGGCGAGGGCGCGGCCAGCGTTCCGCTCGGCGGGGACAACCTGGCCGCCCGGGCGGTCGCCGCGCTGACCGACGCGGTCGGGCCCGGCTGCCGTGACGAGCCCGGGCTGGCCATCGAGATCAGGAAGCGGATCCCGGTCGCCGCCGGGCTGGCCGGCGGCAGTGCCGACGCCGCCGCGGCGCTGGTCGCCTGCAACGAGCTGTGGGGCACCGGGCTGAGCCAGCAGGAACTGGCCGAGGTGGCCGGGCGGGTCGGCAGCGACGTGGCGTTCGCGCTGCTCGGCGGGACTGCGATCGGCCTGGGCCGGGGCGAGCAGGTCACCCCGGCGCTGGTCTCCGGCACCTATCACTGGGTGCTCGCGTTCGCCGCCGAACAGCTGTCCACCGCCGCCGTGTACGCGACCTGCGACCGGCTGCGTGCCGCGCAGTTGCGGGATGGCCCCGCCACCGCCGCCAGCCAGCAGCCGCCCGCCAGCGAGACCGGCCAGCCGCCACCCGCTGGCCCCCCCGCCCAGCAGCAGGCCGCCGGCACCGCCGCCCAGCAGCCGCCCGCCGGCACTGCCGCCCAGCAGCAGTCCGCCGGCACTGCCGCCCAGCAGCAGTCCGCCGGCACTGCCGCCCAGCAGCAGCTCCGCCGGCACTGCCGCCCAGCAGCAGGCCGCCGGCACCGCCGCCCAGCAGGTGCCCGCCCAGCAGGTGCCCGCCGGGCAGTCGCCTGCCCAGCCACTGCCCGCCGGGCAGCCGCTCACCGGGCAGTCGGCTTCCAGCCAGCGGGCCGCCGGGTCCTGGCCCACGCCCGAGCTGAGCACCGCGCTGCTGGCCGCGCTGCGCAGCGGCGACCCGGTCGAAGTCGGCCCGCTGCTGGTCAACGACCTGCAGCCGGCCGCGATCTCGCTGCTGCCCGGGCTGCGCCGCGCGCTGGCCGCGGGCCGGGAACACGGCGCGCTCGGCGCGATCGTCTCCGGGTCCGGGCCGACCTGCGCCTATCTGGCCCGGGACGGGGCCCACGCCCGGGATCTGGCCGTCGCGCTGACCAGCGCGGGCGTGTGCCGGTCGGTGGTCAGCGTGACCGGCCCGGCGCCCGGCGCGACCGTGCTCAGCCCGGCCGCCGACCACCGGCGGTGACCGGCTTGGCGAATCTGGTCAACCTGGAACGCGCGGTCAAGGCGTACGGCGAGCGGCCGCTGCTGGACGGGGTGTCGGCCGGGGTGGCGGCCGGTGACCGGATCGGCATCGTCGGCCGCAACGGCGCAGGCAAGAGCACGCTGCTGGCCGTGCTGGCCGGCCGCGAGCCGCTGGACGGCGGCCGGGCCACCCGCACCCGGGATCTGCGTATCGGCATGGTGGGCCAGCGCAGCGAGCTGACCGGGACGGTGCACAGCGTCGTGCTGGGTGACACGCCGGAGCACGTCTGGGCCGCGAACCCGCGGACCCGCTCGATCCTGGCCGCGCTGCTGCCCGGGGTGAACCTGGCCGAGCCGGCCTGGGCTGTCCGGCGGCGAGTCGCGCCGGGTCGCGCTGGCCGCGGTGCTGATTGGCCAGCACGACCTGCTGCTGCTCGACGAGCCGACCAACCACCTCGACGTCGAGGCGATCGACTGGCTGGCCCGGCACCTGGTGCAGCGGCCCGAGGCGCTGGCTGCGGTGACCCACGACCGGTGGTTCCTGGACGCGGTGTGCAACCGCACCTGGGAGCTGGGCGGTGGGCAGCTGCATACCTACGACGGTGGTTACGCCGCGTACGTGCTGGCCCGGGCCGAACGGGCCCGGGTCGCCGAGGCCACCGACCGGCGGCGGCGCAACCTGCTGCGCAAGGAACTGGCCTGGCTGCGCCGCGGGCCGCCCGCCCGGACCAGCAAGCCCCGGTTCCGGATCGAGGCGGCCAACGCGCTCATCGCCGGGGAGCCGCCGCCCCGGGACGGCGTGGAACTTACCCGGCTGGCCACCGCCCGGCTCGGCAAGACCGTGATCGACGCCGCCGACGTGACCGTCACCGCCGGCCCGCGAATATTGCTTAACGACGTCACCTGGCAGCTCGGGCCGGGTGAGCGGGTCGGGCTGATCGGCCCTAACGGCAGCGGCAAGAGCACCCTGCTCGACGTCCTGGCCGAGGACCAGCAGGCAGCGGAGGGCCTCACCGTCGCGGGCGACATCACCCAGGGTAAAACGGTGCACCTGGGCTACCTGCGGCAGAGCGATACCGAACTGGACCCGGCGCTCACGCCACGGGAGGCGGTTACCGAGGTGCGCGGCACGCTCGACTCGGCCCAGGGTGCGGCGGCCGCCAGCCAGCTGCTGGACCAGCTCGGGCTGCGCGGCGAGACCCAGTGGACGCCGGCCGGTGAGCTGTCCGGCGGCGAGCGCCGCCGGCTCCAGCTGCTCCGCATCCTGCTTGCCGAGCCGAACGTGCTGTTCCTGGATGAGCCGACCAACGACCTCGACGTGGATACGCTGACCGAACTGGAGGACCTGCTGGACAGCTGGCCCGGCTCGCTGGTGCTGGTCAGCCACGACCGTTACTTCCTGGAACGGGTCACCGACCACGTGCTGGCCCTGCTCGGCGACGGCCGGCTCAGTTACCTGCCCGGCGGGGTGGATGAGTACCTGGACCGCCGCCGGGCCGCCGCGGCCGGGCCGGCCGGAGACGGCCGCGCCGCCAGCGCCGGATCAGGCCGCCCGGACCGGACGCCGGCCGCGGCCAGCCCCGGGCTGCGCCCCGGCGCGGCCGCCACCCAGCGCGCCGCGCGCAAGGAAATGCAGCGGCTCGAACGGCAGCTCGAGCGGCTGACGACCCGGGAAGCCGAACTGACCGCGGAACTGGCCGCGAACGCCAGCGACTACGTCGCACTGACCGAGCTCGGGGCTCAACTGAGAGGCGTTCAAGAGGAAAGGGGGCGGCTGGAAGATGAGTGGCTCGCCGCCGCCGAAGAGTCCGGTTAGCCTACATATGTAGCTAGGCGTCCAGCGGCGCGAGCAGTACCCGGAGCAGGTCAGCCAGGGTGGTCCGGTCGGCGGCGCTGAGCCCGTTCAGCAGCGCCTGCTCGTGCTTGACCAGATCATCCAGGGCCGCGTCCACCCGGGCCTGGCCGGCCGGGGTCAGCGTGACCAGCACGCCGCGCCGGTCCTGCGGATCCGGCTCGCGGCGGACCAGCCCGGCGGCGGCCAGCCGGTCCACCCGGTTGGTCATCGTGCCGGAGGTGACCAAGGTAGCCCGGAGCAGCGCCCCGGGCGTGAGCTGATACGGGGGTCCCTTCCTGCGCAATGCGGAGAGCACGTCGAATTCCCAGGTCTCCAGGCCGTGCGCGGCGAACGCGGCGCGCCGGGCCAGGTCCAGGTGCCGGGCCAGCCGGGAGACCCGGCTGAGCACCTGGAGCGGCTCCACGTCCAGGTCGGGCCGCTCGGCCCGCCAGGCGGCGACCAGGTCGTCCACCTCGTCGCGCTGCTCACCGGCGCGGCCTGGGCGATCGTCCATGCGGGCAGCATATCTCTTGACATCAAGAGTGTGAGCGGCCAGCGCGGATCGTATACCTTGACGTCGAGAGAAAGGAGGGTCGTGACATGTGGGATCCAGCTGCTTACTTGCGGTTCGGCAGTGAACGGGCGCGGCCTTTCTTCGACCTGCTCACCAGGGTCCAGGCGGCCGATCCCGGCTACGTGGTGGACCTGGGCTGCGGCCCGGGCAACCTGACCGCGCTGCTGGCCGCGCGCTGGCCCGAGGCCCATGTGCTGGGCGTGGACAACTCGGCGGAAATGATCGAGGCCGCCCGGGCCGAGCGCAGCGGCGCGGCTCCGGCTGGGGTGGGCCGGGCCACGGCCGACGGGTCGCGGCTGGCCTTCGCCCAGGCCGACATCCGCGGCTGGCAGCCGGGCCGGCCGGTGGACGTGTTCACCTGCAACGCCGTGCTGCAGTGGGTGCCTGGCCACCTCAACCTGCTGACCACCTGGGCAGGCTGGCTGGCCCCGGACGGCTGGCTGGCCTTCCAGGTCCCTGGCAACTTCGACCAGCCCAGCCACACCATCCTGCGCGACCTGGCCGCGTCGGCCCAGTGGCGGGACCTGCTGGCCGGGGTCCAGCTCAACCGGCAGGCCATGGATCCGGCGGCCTACCTGGACGTGCTGACCGCGGCGGAGTGCGAGGTGGACGCGTGGGAAACCACCTACCTGCACCTGCTGCACGGGGAGAACGCCGTGCTCGACTGGTACCGGGGCAGTGGGCTGCGCCCGGTGCTGGCCGCGCTCACCCCGGAAGACGGGGCCGAGTTCGCCGCCGAGTACGGCGCCCAGCTCCGCGCGGCCTACCCGCCCGCCCCGTACGGCACCGTGCTGCCGTTCCGGCGCATCTTCGTGGTCGCGCACCGGTAGCCCGCTGCCGGGCTGCCCGTGGCCGCGCCCTGGCCGGTTACTTGCCGGCCCGCCGGGCCACCTCGGCGGAGATCCGCGGCTTGGCTTCCAGCTGGGACAGGCCGTTCCAGGCCAGGTTGATCAGGTGCGCGGCTACCTCTTCCAGCTTGGGCTTGCGCGCGTCCAGCCACCACTGCCCGGTCATCGCGACCATGCCGACCAGCATCTGCGCGTACATCGGGACCAGCTTGGGGTCGTAGCCGCGGGCCGCGAAGAAGTCGGACAGGATGTACTCCACCTGGCTGGCGATGTCGCTGATCAAGCTGCCGAACGTGCCCGCACCTGAGGCCGGGTGCGAGTCGCGGACCAGGATGCGGAACCCGTCCGCGTCGTCCTCGATGTACTTGAGCAGCATCACCGCGGCGGCCTCGAACTGATCCTTGGTGTGCGCGCCGCCGAGGATCTCGGTGGCCATCGTCAGCAGCCGCTCCACCTCGCGGTCCACCACGACCGCGTACAGCCCTTCCTTGCCGCCGAAGTGCTCGTACACCACCGGCTTGGACACTCCGGCCTGGGCCGCGATCTCCTCGATGGAGGTGCCTTCGAAGCCGCGCTCGGCGAACAGCCGGCGGCCGATGTCGAGCAGTTGTTCGCGGCGTTCCCTTCCGGTCATCCGCTTGCGGTGATTGGTGCCAGCGTCCGAATTGCTCACCAGGCCATCATGGCCCTTTTCAAGCAGCGTTCCGGTCACCTGACGTGGCCGGCTGCTTCCGGGCGTCCACCCGGACCACCTGCCGGTCGGTCATCGAGCCGAGTTGCTTGCCGCGCAGGCCGGTGAGCTTGCCGGACAGCCGGGAACTGTCCGGCCAGCGGACGTCGTAGGCCCAGCCGAACCGTTCCGCCCAGGCGATGACCCGGGCGCTGAGGTCGATCTGGCCCTTGAGCGCGCCGTGCCGGGCGCAGGTCGGGTCGGAGTGGTGCAGGTTGTGCCACGACTCACCGAACGACGGGATGGCCAGCCAGGCCACGTTGCGCGACTTGTCCCGGACATCGAAGTCCTCGTTGCCGAACGTGTGGCAGACCGAGTTGATCGACCAGGTCACGTGGTGCAGCAGGCAGATCCGGACCAGGCTGGCCCAGACGAATGCGGTGAGCGCGCCGACCAGGGACAGCGTCCACAGGCCGCCGATCAGCGCCGGGAGGAGCAGCGACACGGCCACCCAGAGCGGGAACAGCCGGGAGATCCGGCGCACATCGCGGTCGGCCAGCAGGTCCGGGCAGAACTTGGCCTGCGAGGTGCGGTTCGGGTTGAACAGCCAGCCGATGTGCGCGTAGCCCAGGCCCTTGGTCAGCGCCTTCCAGTCGTTGCCGAACCGCCACGGCGAGTGCGGGTCACCCTCTTTGTCGCTGTACTTGTGGTGCCGCCGGTGGTCGGCCACCCAGGTCAGCACCGGTCCCTCGATGGCCAGGCTGCCCGCGACGGCCAGCGCGATCTTCAGTCCCCGGTTGGCCTTGAACGAGGAGTGCGTGAAGTAGCGGTGGAAGCCCATGCTGATCCCCATCCCGGAGACCACGTAGAAGACCAGCCCGATCACCGCGTCCTGCCAGCTGATCAAGCCCCAGATCGCGGCCAGCGGTATCGCGGCCAGCAGCGCGAGCAGCGGGACGGCGACGAACACCCCGACCAGGAACTGGGCCAGCGGCCCGGTCGGCTCAGGTTCGATCTCGGGCAGCGCGGTGCGCCGGGTGACCTGCGGGGCCGGGCTCGGGACGGTTCCCGTGCTGACGGTCTCGGGGGAGGCAGTCATGGTCGAACCTCGCTCTGCTCTCAGGGGCCTGCGGCTGGGGCCTCGCGTCGCTCGTCCCGACGGCACTACCCAGCTCCGCCGAACTCATGACGCTTACGTCACCGTAACCTACGAAACCGTAAGTTGCACAATCCCCCGCGAAAGATTTCACCTAGTAACCGAGCGTGGCGCGCTGGGAAACCGTATGTGTTGTCTCAGATGGCGAGACGAGTACAGGGAGTGGTGGCTGCTCACGCGCCGCAAGAGTGAGGGCCGGATGGCGCCGGGCTGGGCCCAGTTGGCCGCTAGGGCCATCCTCGTGGCGATTTCGCGGATCGCCCCAGTTACCAAATAATGTTCCGGCGTCTGGACTCGAACCAGAATACCTGGGACCAAAACCCAGTGGGTTGCCAATTACCCCACGCCGGATCCCGCCCGGTGCCTTCTGGTGTTTAACCGGACGCTGGCTCATTTACGATACCGGCCGCGGGCTCAGGGCTGCGCGGACCCAGCCTTCGATTCTCCGGTAGAGCTCCGCGCTCTGCTGGACGTTAACGACGAGACATCCGTGGTAGTCGGCGCCGACGTTCTTGCGGACCGTCCGCGGGTTGTGGCGCTTGAGGGTGGTCCGCTGGAACTGTGCTGGTTCGGCGCTGGTGACGCCGAGCCAGAACCGCTCCGCGGCGGCCACGTCCGCGCTCTCGTGAATCTGCACGCGGAAGCGCAATTGTGCGGCATCGACTCCCGCCTCGCGTAGAAACCGCAGGAAGAACTCAATCAATCCGGGGTCGCTGTTGATGAATGTGACACGCTCGCGGAGTTGGTGCGGCTTACTCTTACTCCCCTCGCACCAGTAAGCGATCGCGCCTGTGATGAGCATCTCGCGCACGGACAGAGCCCCGATCTCAGCGGCCGCGGCGGCCCTGGTTACCTCACGCCGCGCCTCCCGCGCGGGCCGCTCGGCCGCCCAGAACTGGCGGGATCCGTTCACTGACCGCTGGCGGCACTCTTCGTAGCTGAGCCGATTCGGCCAGGGCATGTCATGCACCCAGGCGGAGACAGTGCTCTTGGCCACGCCCAGTGCCGCAGCGATCTCTGCATAGTCGTGTCCCTGCGCGCGAAGTTCCCGTGCCTTGGCGTGCAAGCCGTCCTTGGCCCGGGGGCGGCGGGTCCACTCCGGCGGTGGTTCTCCGCGCAGTGCCTTGCCCAGCGTTTCGTTGCTTCTGATGTCGAGCAGGGCCTTTATTTCGCGGCGGGAGTGGCCAGCCCGGCGGAGGGTGATGGCCTGCTCCCGTAACTGTTCGAACGCTGCCCGGTGTCCCGCCCGAGCCGCGGGTAAATTAGTCGAATCCATATTCGGATGCTAGCGGCCACCGCCGACAGTATTCCGGCCGCCGCCATCCGCCCCGTCCGCTTCCTGGCGGGTCGTGTGGATTCCGTTACGCTCCGCTGAGCTGGCCGTTTACCCGACCCAACCGGCAGCCTGCCGGCCGGCCGGACGGTATCCTGCAGGGGTCGGGCGCGTGAACTGGCCAGCCAGCCGGTCCCTGCGGCGGCCAGGATCTGTGCGGCCGGCATGACCGGGGGTGGGTGATCCCGGGGACCGGGGAGCAGCAACCGAGGAGCACCGTAGTGAGTGTGAGCCGTCCGGCTGCGGTCATCGTCCTTGCCGCGGGCGAAGGTACCCGAATGAAGTCCGACACCCCCAAGGTGCTGCATGAGATCTGCGGCAGCACCTTGCTGGGGCACGTGCTGGCCACCGCGCGGGAACCAGATCCGGTCCGGCTGATCGTGGTCGTCGGGCACCGCCGCCGCGAGGTCACCGAGTGGCTGGCCGAGCACGCGCCGGACGCCCAGCCGGTGGTCCAGGAGCGGCAGGGCGGCACCGGGCACGCGGTGCGCACCGTGATCGAGGAAGTCGGCCTGGACCACGGCACCGTGCTGGTCACCTACGCCGACGCGCCGCTGCTCCGCGGCTCGACGCTGACCGCCCTGGTCCGCGAGCATCAGGCCGAGCATGCGGCGGCCACCGTGCTGACCGCGCGGGTGCCCGATCCCACTGGGTACGGCCGGATCATCCGGGACCAGTCCGGCGCGTTCATGGAGATCGTGGAGCAGGTTGACGCCACCCCGGAGCAGCGCGCGGTGGATGAGATCAACTCCGGCGTCTACGCGTTCGAGGCCCACCTGCTCGGCGACGCGGTCAAGCGGGTGCCGACCGACAACGCCAAGGGCGAGGAATACCTCACCGACGTCATCGCCATCCTGCGGTCCGAGGGCCATCACGTAGCGTCCGTTACCCTGGAAGACGCCGAGGAAGTCCTTGGTGTTAACGACCGCGCCCAACTGGCGCGGGCGCGGCAGATATTGAACGCACGGCTGCTCGGTGACTGGATGCGCGCAGGTGTCACGATCGTCGACCCGGCGACGACCTGGGTTGACACCGGGGTTTGCCTGGACCGTGACGCGGAGATCGGGCCGGGCACCCAGCTCGAGGGCAGCACTACGGTCGCGGCGGGAGCCCGGGTTGGCCCCGGGTCCCTGCTCCGCGACACGACCGTCGGCGAGGACGCGACCGTTACCCAGTCGGTATGCCAGCAGGCCGAGATCGGGGCTGGCGCGGTCGTGGGACCCTTCGCCTTTCTTCCCCCGGGCAGTACTGTCGCGCCAGGTGAGCGGGTCAGTGGCCCAGGGGCCCGCGCCGAGTGAGGGAGCTCAGAACGCGTGACCGGCATCACCGCGACCGGCGAGAAGAAGCTGATGCTTTTTTCCGGCCGGGCCCACCCCGAACTGACCAGTGAGATCGCCAAAAACCTCGGCATAGAGCCCACACCGGCCCGGCTGTTCGACTTCGCCAACGGCGAGATCTTCGTCCGGTTCATGGAGTCGGTCCGCGGCAGCGACGCGTTCGTGGTGCAGAGCCACACCGCGCCGATCAATCAGTGGATCATGGAACAGCTGATCATGGTCGATGCGCTCAAGCGGGCCTCGGCCAAGCGGATCACCGTAGTCGCACCGTTCTTCGGCTACGCCCGGCAGGACAAGAAGAGCCGCGGCCGCGAGCCGATCTCGGCCCGGCTGATGGCCGACCTGTTCCTCACCGCGGGCGCGGACCGGATCATGGCCGTGGACCTGCACACCGCGCAGATCCAGGGTTTCTTCGACGGCCCGGTGGACCATTTGTTCGCGCTGCCCATCCTGGCCGATTACATCCAGCAGAGCGTGGACGTGTCACAGGTCACCGTGGTGGCACCCGACGCGGGCCGGGTCCGGGTCTGTGAGCGGTGGACGGACCGGCTGGGCTCCCCGCTGGCCATCATCCACAAGCGCCGGGACCCTGACGTGGCCAACAAGGTGGCCGTGTTCGAGGTGGTCGGCCAGGTGGCCGGCCGGACCTGCATCGTGGTGGACGACATGATCGACACCGGCGCCACCATCGTGAAGGCGGCCGAGGCGCTGTTCGAGCAGGGCGCGGCCCAGGTCATCGTCACGGCCACGCACGGCGTGCTGTCCGGCAGTGCGGTGGACGGGCTGAAGAACTCCCGGATCAGCGAGGTCGTGGTGACCAACACGCTGCCGATCGCGGCGGACAGCCGGTTCGACAAGCTGAAGGTGCTGTCCATCGCGCCGCTGATCGCCCGGGCCATCACCGAGGTGTTCAGCGACGGCTCGGTGACGAGCCTGTTCGACGGCCAGAGCTGATTGAGCCGGCCGAACTGATTGGGCGGCGGCACGCCGAGGCCGCAGACCGGCCCAGGCCATCCCCCGGGCCCGGCACCGGCCTGCGGCGTCTGGGCGGAGCCAAGGTGACCGCTGTCTTCGCCCCCGCAAGCGACGAAGACGGCGGCCACCGCTCCGAGCCCCCCGTACCGTGGCGCGAGTTCCCCCACGGATCGGACATCCCTGGCCAGGGCTGGTGCACGCGAGCCAGCCCTGACCAGGGGATTTGGCGGACTGCGCCCCCGCATGCGGTCCGCGCCGATCCCGGTTATGCCCCCCGGTCCTGGTCCCCTGCCGGTTCCTGGTTTCTTGATCCCGGGTCTTGGTAAGAGAATGGCCCTGCGCTCTTACGCCACGATTGATCCGTGATTGAGCCGCGAAGCCTGGGTTGCCCGGCGACACCCCCGTCCGGTGACTGCCCAGAACGCCCGGTTTGGTTAATGATTGAGTAACGCAGCCACCCGAGTGTGAGGCGCCAGTCGATGCAGTTTCGGATGCTTGGGCCCCTCGAGGTCCAGGTTGACGGGAGCTGGAGCGGCATCAACGCAGCCAAGTGGCGCACGGTGCTGGCGGTGCTCCTGTTGCAGCCCGGCCAGGTCGTGTTGACCGAGCGGCTCATCATCGAGGTGTGGCCGGAGGAGACGCCGGCCCGGGCCACGAACCTGATCAGCGTCTACGTGCACCGGCTCCGCCGGCTGATCGGCGACCCCGACGGCAAGGTGCTGACCACCCGGGCCCCCGGCTATCAGCTGGTGATCGACGCTGAGGACACCGACGCGGGCCGGTTCGCCCGGCTCGCCGCCGAGGGGCGGCAGGCGCTGCAGGCTGGTGAGTTCGAGCAGGCATCGGCCGTGCTCGGTGCGGCGCTCGGCCTGTGGCAGGGCCCCCGGGCGCTGACCGACGTGCCAGCCTCAACCCTGGTCAGCGCCGAGGCCAGCCGGCTGGAGGAATCCCGCATCGAGGCCGTACAGCTGAACATCCAGGCGGACCTGGGCTGCGGGCGGCACGCCCAGGTGGTTGGTCAGCTGCACCGGCTGCTGGCCGACTACCCGCTGCGCGAGGAACTGTGGGCCCTGCTCATGCGCGCGCTGTACCGGTCGGGCCGCCAGGCCGAGGCCCTGGAGGCCTACGCTCAGGCCCGCGAGGTGATCGCCGAAGAGCTCGGGGTAGACCCCAGCGCCGAGCTCCAGCAGCTCTATCAGCGCATACTGCAGGCCGACTCCGGCGCCCCCCCAGCTAGCCGAACGCCAGTACCGGCTGACTCGCCGTTCGCCACCCCGGTGACCGCGGCGCCGGTCGAGCCGGCCCCGGCCGGCCAGGCCGCCGACCTGCCCGGGGAGCCAGGCACCCAGACCGGGCCGAGCCCGCCGCTGCCCCGGGTGGCCCAGTTGCCAGCCGACATCCCCGACTTCACCGGCCGGTCGGGCCAGCTGCGGCGGCTGTACGACCTGCTGTCGGGGCCGGGGCAGCCGGACAGCCCCGGGGCGGTGGTGGTGGCGGCCGTGATCGGCGCGGGTGGCCTGGGCAAGACCACGCTGGCCGTGCACGCGGCCCACCGGCTGCGCACGCACTATCCCGATGGGCAGCTGTACGCCAACCTGCAGGGCGCCGCCCCGAATCCGGCCGCGCCGAGTGACGTGCTGGCCAGGTTCCTCCGGGACCTGGGCATGGACCCGGCGCGCATCCCCGTCGATGCGGAAGAGCGCGCCGCGCAGTACCGGACCCTGCTGACCGACCGCCACGTGCTGATCGTTCTCGACGACGCCAAGGACGCGGCGCACGTCCGGCCGCTGCTGCCGGGGTCGGCGTCCTGCGCCGTGCTGGTCACCACCCGGAGCCGGATGCCCGACCTGGCCGGGAGCCGGTTCGTGGACCTGGATGTGCTGGAGCTTGCGGAAGCCCAGGCGATGTTCGCCACCATCATCGGCCCGGGCCGCGCCGAAGCGGAACCGCGTGCCACCGACGAGGTGCTCGCCGCGTGCGCTGGCCTACCGCTGGCCATCCGGATCGCAGGCGCCCGGCTGGCCGCGCGCAGCGGCTGGAGCGTGCAGACGATCGCGTCCCGGCTGTCCGACGAGCGCCGTCGGCTGGACTGGCTGAAGACCGGCGACCTGGCCGTCCGGGCCTGCTTCGAGGTGAGCTTCACCAGCCTGCCCCACCAGCTCGGCGTCGATGAGGTGGACCCGGCCCACGCGTTCCGCCTGCTTGGCACCTGGCAGGGTTCATCCATCGGGCTGCCCGCGGCCGCGACGCTGGTCGGCCAGGACGACGGGAGCGTCGCGGACGCCCTCGAGGTGCTGGTGGACGCGCAGTTGCTGCAATCCCCGGCGCCGGACCGGTACCGGTTTCACGACCTGCTCAAGGCGTACGCGGCCGACCGGGCCCGCCGCGAGGAAACGGCCGCGGACCGGGACGAGGCCATCCGGCGGCTGCTCGCCTGGTACCTGCACACGGTCGACGCGGTGGCACACATGGTGTCCCCGCACCGCTATCAGTTCGAGCTGGCCGCACCCGGCCTGGGCGGTGAACCGCTGACGTTCCACTCGCTCGACGAGGCTCTGAACTGGTGCGAGGTGGAACGTACCAACTTGGTGGCCGCCACGCGGCAGGCGGCCGCCGCCGGGCTGCACGAGATCGCCTGGCAGCTGCCGGTGGCCGCGGTGGCCTTTTTCAACCGGCGCACCTACTGGGCCGACTGGGTCGAGACCAATCAGATCGCGCTGGCCAGCGTCCGCGTGCTTGGCGACCAGCGCGGCGAGGCTCTAGTGCTGAACTGCCTGGGCACGGCCTACCTGCGGCGGCGGATGGCCGAGGCGACTGACTATTTCGAGCCCGCGCTGGCCATCCGCCGCCAGATCCATGACCTGGCCGGGGAAGTGCAGACTGCGACCAGCCTGGCCGATATCTACCGGCTGCTGCAGCGTTATGACGAGGCCCTTGAACTGCTCAAACGAGCACTCGAGATCCAGCGCCAGGCAGCCAATCCGTATAGCCAGGGTGTCGTGCTCAATAACCTGGGCGAGACCTACCTGGCGCTCGGCCGCGTTGCCGAGGCGGTGGACAGCCTGGAACATGCCAGGGACATATTCCGGGAGATCGACGACAGCCGCGGCGAAGGCTATGCGCTCAATAACCTGGGCGAGGCCTACCTGGCCCAGGGCCGGGTCGCCGACGCGATCGCCTTCCTGGAGCAGGCCCTGAACCTGCGGCATGCCGCCGGTGACCGGCTCGAGGAAGCCGAGACGCTGCTCCCTCTGGTCGGCGCGTACCGGGCCGAGAACGCGCCCGGCCGGGCGGCCGAGTGCTTCCGGCAGGCCTTGCAGATCTTCGACGAGCTGGACGAGACGCAGCAGGCCGCCGCGCTGCGCGTGCAGTTCCCTGACCTGGCTGGTTAGCGGCGGCGGGCTGTCTGGTCGCGCTGTAAGCCTGTCCATTTGGTGAGCTAGTTGAGACCCGGCCGGCTAATGATTCCGCGAGGGCCGGCTGGACCGTTCGGTAGTCTGCTGCGAGTAGCCAGTAGTTGTCTTTTTCCTGACTCACGGGGGTCAGGATCAGGAGAGGACAGAAGACATGTCAGATCCCAGCACCGACCAGCCAGGGATGTCCCACGACGCCGAGCCGGCCATGTCACATGACGCCGAGCCGGCCATGTCACATGACGCCGAGCCGGCCATGTCGCACGATGACGAGCCGGCCATGTCGCACGACGACGACCCAGACATGTCGCACGACGGGGACAGCTAGCCACAGCATCTAGAACGGGGATTCCTGGGGCTCCGCCGGCCCTCGCTCACCGCGAGGGCCGTGCTCAGGAACAGGCCGTCCTCAACTTTGCGGACTGCTACGCACGCGAGCTGCCCGGGCTGGTCTAGTTCGTGATGAGCCTGGGGGCTACCGCCGAGGCAGCCGCAGGTCGGCCGAGTGCTTGATCTGGGCTAGAATCCGACAGGCGCGCTGTATAGCGTGCCTGTCGGCGTGTGTGGCCCCGGTGCCCCTTTGGGCGGCGGTCCGGAGAGACGCTGCGCTGGTGATGTCATCTGCCAGAAGGAGCAAGTACCGTGCCCGAGGTCCGCATCGCGGCTGAGCCGCGCACCGAATTCGGCAAGGGCCCGGCCCGCCGTGAGCGGCAGGCCGGCCGGGTGCCGGCCGTTCTGTACGGCCACGGCACCGACACCCGGCACATCACGCTGCCGGGCCACGACGTGATGATGGCGCTGAAGACGGCCAACGTGCTGATCCGGCTGGACGGGCTGCCTGGCGGCAACCAGCTGGTGCTGCCCAAGGCGGTGCAACGCGACCCGATCAAGGGCTTCGTCGAGCATGTGGACTTCATCATGGTCCGCCGGGGCGAGAAGGTCACTGTGGAGGTCCCGGTCGAGGTCACCGGCGAGGTGTTCTCCGGCGGCCTGCTCGACCAGCAGCTGGTGCAGGTCTCCATCGAGGCCGAGGCGACCAACATCCCGGGCGCCATCGAGGTGGACGTCCAGGACATGGAGATCGGCACCGCGGTGCACGCCGGGGACCTCAAGCTGCCCGCCGGGTCGTCGCTGGCGATGGAGCCGGAAATCCTGGTGCTGCACGTGATCGCGGCGCCCACTGCGGAGCAGCTGGAAGCCGAGATCGGCGTGCCCGAGGCCGAGGCGGCCGCCCCGGCCGAGCCTGCCCCGGTGCCCGAGGGCGAGGCCGCGCCCGAGGCGCCCGCCGCGGAGGGCGGCGAGTAGCCTGGCTGACCGCCCGCCCGTGTCAAGGTGGACTGCGGGGTGGTGGTCCGGGCTGTGGCGGAAGCGGACAGCTGGGGCAGGTGAGGCGCGAGCAATGCCGGATGACCGCTGGCTGATCGCCGGCCTCGGCAACCCCGGGCCGGCTACGCCGGTAACCGGCACAACGCCGGGTACCTGGTGGCCGACGAACTGGCCCGGCGGATCGGCGGCCGGTTCAAGCCGGGCAAGTTCCGGACCAGCACTGCCGAGGGACGGCTGGCCGGCACGCCGGTGACGGTGCTCAAGCCGCTCACCTACATGAACGAGTCCGGCGGCCCGGTGGCTGGGCTGCGCGGTTTCTACCACCTGCCCGCGGACCGCATCGTGGTCGTGCACGATGAGCTGGACCTGCCGTTCGGCACCATCCGGCTCAAGTTCGGCGGCGGGGACAACGGGCACAACGGGCTCCGCTCGATCACCGCCGCGCTGGGTACCCGGGACTACTACCGGGTGCGGTTCGGTATCGGCCGTCCGCCGGGCCGGATGGATCCGGCCGCCTACGTGCTGCGCGACTTCAGCTCGGCGGAACGCAAGGAACTGCCGTTCCTGGTGGACCGGGCCGCGGACGCGGTCGAGGCGCTGCTGCGTGACGGGCTGGCCGCGGCGCAGAACGAGTTCCACACCGAGCACCCGGCCAGGTGAAAGTCTGGTGTCCCAGCTTGGGCGCAATGTCAATTCTTCTCCCGCCCGGTCCATGGAGAGGCTAGGTTCGCTGCAATGAAAGCCCTGGTCCTGTCGGGGGGTGCGGGGACACGGCTACGACCGATTACGCACACCTCGGCTAAGCAACTGCTCCCGGTAGCGAATAAGCCGGTTCTGTTCTACGGCCTGGAGGCCATCCGCGACGCGGGCATCACCGACGTCGGCGTGGTCGTCGGTGACACCGCCCCCGCGATCAGGGAAGCGGTCGGCGACGGCTCGGCGTTCGGGCTGCACGTCACGTATATCCCGCAGGAGGCGCCGCTCGGCCTGGCCCACGCGGTGCTGGTGGCCCGCGAGTTCCTGGGTGACGACGACTTCGTCATGTACCTCGGGGACAACTTCATCGTCGGCGGCATCGCCGAACTGGTCGAGGAGTTCCGCGCCGCCCGGCCGGACGCGCAGATCATGCTGACCCAGGTGCCCGACCCGCGCGACTTCGGCGTGGCCGAACTGGACGAGGCCGGCCGGGGGTGATCGGGGAGGGCGCCGAGGTCAGCGGGTCGCGTCGGCCCGGCCATCATCGGGCCCGCACCACAGTGGCCAACTCCTATATCGGCCCATTCACCTCGGTGGCCGAGGAGTGTGCCGCGCCGTGGAGGTGACCCCCGCGCCGCGGGTGCCCAAGGCGCACCGGCTCATACCCGGCGATCACAGCAAGGTGCAGATCAGCTCATGAGGATTCTGGTTACCGGCGGTGCTGGGTTCATCGGCTCGCACTATGTCCGGACCATGCTGGCCGACGGCTACCCGGGCTTCGAGCAGGCCGAGGTCACCGTCCTGGACAAGCTGACCTACGCGGGCAACCTGGCCAACCTGGACCCGGTCGCGGGCCATCCGCGGCTGCGCTTCGTCCGCGGCGACATCTGCGATCCGGCGCTGCTCGGCGCGGTCGTGCCCGGCCACGACGCGGTGCTCAACTTCGCCGCCGAGACGCACGTGGACCGGTCCATCACCGGTGCCGCCGACTTCGTCGCGACCAACGTGGCCGGGGTGCAGGTCCTGCTGCAGGCCTGCCTGGACGCCAGCGTGCCCCGGGTGGTCCAGGTCTCTACCGACGAGGTGTACGGCAGTATCGCGGCCGGCTCCTGGGCCGAGGACGCGCCGCTGGAGCCGAACTCCCCGTACTCGGCGGCCAAGGCGGGTGGCGACCTGATGGCCCGGGCCTACGCGCGGACCCACGGGCTGAACGTGAGCATCTCCCGGTGCTGCAACAACTATGGGCCGTACCAGTTCCCGGAGAAGGTCATCCCGCTGTTCGTGACCAACCTGCTCGATGGGGAGCAGGTGCCGCTGTACGGCGATGGCGGCAACGTCCGGGACTGGATCCACGTGGACGATCACTGCCGGGGCATCCAGCTGGTACTGGAGCAGGGTGAGCCGGCCGGGATCTACCACATCAACGGCGACGCGGAACTGAGCAACCTCGAGCTGACCCAGGCCATCCTGGACAGCTGCCACGCGGGCTGGGACATGGTGCGGACGGTGCCGGACCGGAAGGGCCACGACCGGCGGTACTCGCTGGACGACAGCAAGCTGCGGGCCCTCGGCTACGCCCCGCAGATCGCGTTCGCCGACGGGCTGGCCGGCACCGTGCGCTGGTACGCCGAGCACCGGAACTGGTGGGAACCGCTCAAGCGCGCGCCGCGCTGGGACACCGTTTGCCGAGCTTGGGGTCGGCCAGGCGCCAAGCGACGGGCATCCCTTTGAAGGTGGGCAGCAGGTAGAGCTTCTGGTCCCAATACCAGCGCGAATGGGCGGCGCAGTCCCCATAGTTCGCCCACCCCGCCAGCTGCGAGCGGCGGACTGTCTGCCGGGAAGTGCCGCATGGCACCGGGGTGGCATTCAGCAGCTGCAGCTGATCGTCCTGCAACGGGCACTACGTGACTAGGTAGAAGGCGGCCTTGCAGATCAGCGATGCGGCGGGCCTTGACCCGCTTGCGGCAGCCGGGCTGTTTCGGCAGTTAGGGGAACAGATGCCCGAGCCGTGCGTAGTACGGCCGCATCCAGTGATGCGCCGACACAGTCACGAGCGACCATCGACGCCCTCTTCCCGTTTCATGATCAACCCGACACCCCGCATCGGCCCGGGAATCATTCATCTAGGACGTGACCTTAGCGTGGACCCCACTTCGGGCATCACATAACAAAACGATAACAATAGCCACTGGCCTGGCCAGCCAGTGATGTTAGCGGCACTATGACTCGCGGATTGGCGGGTACGCCGAGAGCTATCCGGCGTACCCGTGCCCGGTGGCGTGACTGAGCAGCCGGGTGGTTATCCGATGGTGATGGACACCTCGTCGAGCTTGCCCATGTACCAGTCAGATCCCGGGTATGCGCCGATTTCCAGGGCCGAGGTGTTGGAAATTGACCCAACGGTGGCGTTTGTGGTGGCCCTCACCGTGCCGTCGATCACGGTCTGGATCTGGGTGGCGGTCTTCACGCACTGGATGTGGTGCCATGCGCCGTTGTTCAGACCCGAGCCGCCGATGGCGTTGTGGTTGCTGGTCGTACCCCGGAAGGTGCACTGTATCTGCCCGGACTGCAGCAGTTCGACCTTGTACTCAGGGGCCGTGAACACGCCCTTGCGCACCAGGTCGAAGTCACCTGACTTGGGCAGGGAGAGGGTTCTCAGCCAGAAGGAGATGGTGATGTTGGCTGAGCCCGGGTTGAGCGAGGCGGAGTTGGGCACCTCGACGTATGACTTCGCCTTGGACCCGCCGAACGTGTAGGACTTGCCGTATTTTCCGGCGGCACCAAGCGTCACGTTATGCAGAGTGCCGTTGTTACCGTGCCCCGATGAGTCAGCCATCGTGGTTCCCGATGTCTCGTCCATGTGCCACAACGCGGCCACCGTGGACGCCGACGCCATCCCGCCCGGTGCCAACGCGCTACCGGCCGCCACCAATGACAGCACAGCTCCGCCGACTACAGTGCGTGACAATTTGAACATTCCCCCACCGCTCCTGACTGAGTGCATCACTCTGCCTGCTGGCCAAAACGAGACTTACCGGTCCTTGCTGTGCAAGGCCTTACCCCAGGGACAGGGCGACCTTACGCCTTGCGCTCAGCAGGTGTGACGGGATTGGGTCACAAATCGGTATTCTTCTGGCCGCCAGGTGGGGCCAAGACCGCGGCCGGTCACCTCCGGCCGAATCTCCGATACGTGAACACTGCACCGATGGCCGCCAGGGCGGCAACAACGGCGATTGCCGCGATGCCGAGCGGCGATGGGCCTCCGGCTGGTGGTGCACTAAGGTGCGGGCTGGAACGGGGGCTGGCAGACACCCGACTAGGTGATGGCGATGGTGACGGCGGCTTGGGTTTGTGGCTCTTACGGTGACGGGGGGCTGGGTGGGCGCAGCTCCGGGACAGGGCGTCCAGGTAGCAGCTCTGCGCTACGGCCCTGACTGCATTCAGCGCGTCCGCTCCACTGTCTCCGGGGGCCGTTCCTGGCGCGTCGTACCGCCAGTCGTAGTTGGTGTCCGAGTCAAAGTACTCGATGGCCCTGATCTGGGTGAGGCTATGCCGTAGCTCGTCCCAGGCGTCTGCCCACCAGGTCGCCCGGGTGGGGGCACCGCCCTTGTAGTCGTTGGCGGGCAAAATGCCCACTTCGCCAACCATGAGAGGCTTGCCGTATGCGCTGAACGTGTGATACCAGTCAAAACTGCTTGAGCCGCCACTTGTCGTGACAAGCTGCTGCAGAGTCAGCCAGCGATTTTTCGGATAGGCGTCGATCCCGATCCAGTTGACGTATCCATTGCCAGGATAATATGGCACCGGATCCTGGGCCTGGCTTCCGCCAATGCGTATCGGATTCCAAAGCCACTTGACATTTCCCACATGGTTCGCCCGAAAGATATTGACAAAGTGACGCCAGGCGGCAATAAACACGGCGGGATTATTCCCGTAATGCACGTCGTTCCACTCACTACCTGTGAAATTAAACTCCCAGAAGGGCCGGATCAAAATGTGCCCATACGGCGAGAGTTGCGTTTTGACCGCGTTAGCGAAGCTCGTGATCTCGCTGTCGTACTTGCCAGCAGCGATGCTGGGAATAATCGTTAGCGGGTTATTTCCAGTGGACCAGGACAGAACGACGAAGGGGACATGGTCGGTTGCCAGCGACCAATGGGCGTCCGCCAGATCCGTACTGGTCACGTGGGCCGGAAGATAATACATGTGCCCGTCGAACTTCCTGCCAAACTGGGCCTCGCGGCTGGCGAAATCACTGGGTTCGTTAGGTCTCGGCGCCGAGCGATCGAAGAAGTATGCGCCACGGCCGAGTGGGGCCCAGGTGGTGGCATTGATGGAAGTTGCCGCAGGCTCACGCCGGATGGTGGAATGACTAGTCATGCCAGTGCTGGCGAAGGCCAGTACCAGTCCGGCAGCTAGCAGTCGATAGGGAATCCACACTCCGTAACACCCCGCATGGTCCACCCCCGATGAAGGGAGCTAAGGGAGAGTCGGCCGAGGCATTGTTACTGCCGGCTTGTCGCTGATCCGGCTGGACAGCCTGCCTGCCGCGGCCGGTTGCTGCCGTCGGAAACTCTTGCGGCGAGACCCTACCAGGCCGGCCATCCGGCACCACGCATAATCGTGATTCGCGACGGGCCGTGCGTGCTGGCTACGGCCAGCGCGTCAGCACCAGGCTGGTGCGCATGTGCCCGGTGAGCCCGGGCCGGTGCGGCCCCAGTACGCGCGTCAGTCCGCGATCAAGCTTACGCGGCGGGGTGGCTGGTCCCCGTTCAATATGCGTTGGGCCGGCTAAAAGCTACTAAGGCGATCGACAAACTAATTTAAGGGCTAGCCACGGCCGTTAGCTGGTTATGAGTGTTTGCCAGCGTCGCCGCCAGATATCAGGAAACATCAGGTAAACCATGAGAGTGCGCAAAGCGTCTTCTTCGTAAAGACCGCAGGCACTGGGTGACAACCTCGGCGGTGAAGGGTGAAGGGGGATCGCGGTGAAGGGGGGATCGCATGGCTAGTGACGCCACCCTGCACGGAGCGTCGCCTGATGACGCTGCCGTCCGGGCAGGGCTGATCCGCTGGGCGGTGAGTTCGCGCGGTGAGTGGAGTCACTCTCGGTGGCTGAAGTCGTACCTGTGGGTGACGGGCGCCGGTGACGCCGTCTGCGCTCTCGCCGCGGGGCTCCTTGCCCTGGAGGCCCGGTTCGCCGGCTGGCCTAATCGGCCGCGAGAGTACCTGGTGTTTACCGCGCTGATGCCGCTCCTCTGGGTGCTGTCGCTGGCAGTAGCACGAGGGTACGACGCCAGGTTCGTCGGCGTTGGCCCCGATGAGTTCCGTAACGTACTCAACGTTGGGGCGACCCTCACCGCCGCCATTGCCATCCTGTCTTTCCTGACCAAGAGCGACATAGCTCGCGGGTACGTTGTTATTGCGATACCCTGTGCAACTGCTTTTGATCTCTTCGTCCGGTACGGCTTGCGCAAGAATTTGCACAGGCGCAGGAGGGCCGGAGCGTGCATGCGGCGCGTGATTGCAGTTGGTCCCGCCGCGCGTGTCGCCGAATTGATCGGGGAGATGCGGCGGGAGAAGTATCACGGTCTATCAATTGTGGGTGCCTGCCTGACCGAAAGCACCATGCTCACCGACATAGCCGGGATCCCGGTGTGGGGGGGCATTGGGTCTGTCTCGGCTGCCATCGCCGAGCTGGACGCGGACACGGTGGCAGTCGCTGCTTACCGCGATCTCACCAAAAAGCGGCTCCGCGAACTCGCCTGGGAACTTGAGGTGACAGGCACTGAGCTTTACGTGGCTCCTGCCTTGCTGGACGTAGCCGGGCCGCGCACGACAATTCGCCCGGTTGCGGGCTTGCCGCTGTTGCACGTGGACCATCCTGAGTTCTCCGGAATCCGCTGGAGCATCAAGGGACTGTTCGACAAGCTGGCCGCGACTGCGGCATTAGTGATTTCTGCGCCGGTCCTCGGGGTGATCGCGTTCGCCATCGCGTTGCGCGATGGTCGGCCCGTGCTGTTCCGGCAACCCCGTGTCGGCAAGGACGGGAGAGTATTCACCCGCTACAAATTCCGGACCATGGTGCTGGATGCCGAGCAGCGGAACACGGAGCTCCCCGACGCCAACGAGAGGGCCGGCCAACTGGTCAAGCTGCGCCATGATCCACGGATCACACGTACGGGCAGCTGGCTGCGCCGCTACTCGCTGAATGGGCTCCCCCAGCTCTTCAACGTGCTGAAGGGCGATATGTCCTTCGTTGGCCCACGGCCGCCGTCGCAGGGTGAGGTCGAGCGCTACTCCGACTACGCGCGGCGCAGGCTGGTGGTCAAGCCCGGGATAACCGGGCTTTGGCAAGTCAACAGGCGCTCGGGCCTTTCCTGGGAAGAAGCGGTCCGGCTGGACCTGCGTTATGTGGAGAATTGGTCGCTCGGACTCGACGTGCAGGTCCTGTGGAAGAGTTGCTCGGCGATCTTCAAGGCTCTGGCGCCCACTAGGAGGAAGTCCTGATGCTTCGAGAATCGCCCCGTTCGCCGGATGGCGGTACAGGTGGGACAGACGGTCGGCGCCTGCAGGCCGGCCTCGGCTTCCACCCCCTCACCGAAGCCCAGGTTGTGCAGTACATCGTGACAGCCAGCCTGGCCGGGCGGGGCGGCTGGGTTGCGACCCCCAACATCGACATCTGCCGCCAGGTCCAGCAGGACGAATCACTGCACCGCCTCGTGGCCAGCGCATCGCTGATCGTGCCCGATGGCATGCCGTTGATATGGGCGGCAAGGCTTGTCCGCCGACCCTTGCCGGAGCGGGTAACCGGCGCATCACTCATCTTTTCACTGACCGAGGCCGCAGCCCGTCAATGGCGCACGATCTACCTGCTGGGCGGCGCGCCTGGTGTTCCGGAGCAGGCAGCCGAGGAACTGCGGCGCCGTTACCCGGGCCTGGTGGTGGCAGGAACGGATGCTCCGCCGCTCGGATTCGATACCGATCCGCAGGCCGTTAGCGCAGTGCGCGCTAATCTCGCGGCGACGGCGCCCGACATCGTATATGTGGGTCTCGGATTCCCGAAGCAGGAACGCCTCATCGCGCGCCTGGCTCCTTTTTTCCCGGCCACCTGGTTCATCAGTTGCGGCGCAGCAATCCCATTTGCGGCAAATGCCCTCCCGCGAGCGCCGAAGTGGATGCAATCCATCGGTTTGGAATGGATGTTCAGGCTTCTCAGTGAGCCACGGAGGCTTTACCGAAGGTATCTGCTCCAGGATGTGCCGTTCGCAGTCAAACTGCTGGCCACATCCGCAATGCGTAGGTACCGGCGGACGGGCGCGTACGCCCGTTTCGACCAAACCGACCAGCAATACCATCCGCCTCGAACAGAATTCCAGCCCGCAGAGATAGATGGCAGTTTTCTCACCGACTCAACGGCCAGGCATTATGAGCCCACGGTCACTACTGATCACAGGCCTGTCAGCTCTCTCCCTGCACCTCCGTCACCGTCCGCCGCACGGCCTTCTACAACCGAGTCAGAGCGGCGCTCTCCCAGATAGGCATGGGGAAACCGTTCGAAGGACGCAACGTAACCACCACTGTATAACCAGCAAGATTGGGGATCGAATCGCTCAAGACCTGAAACAGGACATGTTACTACGGCCAAGGTAAAGATAGGACAAGGTTCGCCTAAGCGGGGAAACCACCTGCGGTCGGATGTTAGGCTGCAGACTCTGATACGCAGCCGGAAGCTGGATGACACATGACCAACACGCAATCTACAATCGACATGCATCAGTACTGGGGCGTCCTCCGCGCCCGGAAACTGACGGTCATAATCACCACACTCGCAGCAATCGGGCTGGCGGCAGCGTACATCGTGTTGCAGAAGCCGCAATATACAGCACAAGCCAAGGTGCTCGTCAATCCATTGCTGAGCCCGGTCGCAGCGAGCACGCCCAAGTCGAATCTCCCCGACATGAACACCGAGCAGGCAACGGCAGATTCCACTCCGATCGCCAACCTCGCCCGCACGGCCCTGAAGCTGCCGTCAAATGACGGAGACCGGCTGCTGAGTCATCTGAACGTCACAGCGGCCACTACCGGCAACATCCTGCAATTCCAGTACACCGCACCTAACGCGCAGCAGGCCGCCCAGTATGTGAACGCGTTCGCGCAGGCCTACGTCACCTACCGGAACGACACTGTGCTCAAGCTTCTTGCTGCGGCCGTGGCGGAAAGACAGCACACCATTGCGGTCCTGGAGGAACAGCTCAGGCATGCCGGGAGTGCCCAGCGCGCGGCGGTGATGTCCCAGTTGCACGATGATGAAGTCCAGCTGGCGACGTTCCAGAGCGACCAGTCACTCGTGGACGGGGGACAGGTGATCGGGACCGCGGTGCCTCCCTCCAAGCCGTCCGCCAAGAAGACCACGACCTTGATCATCGCGGCGGTAATAGGGCTGGTTCTGGGCATCCTGCTGGCCCTGATCAGGGAAGCCATGGACCGGCGTATCAAGAGCCCGGGTGAGCTGGGAGACCGGCTGCAGGCGCCTGTTCTGGGTGTGATCCCCAAGTTCAAGGAGCGGTCCCCGGATAGGTCCCTGGTCACCGTCAGTGAGCCCCGTGGATCCGCCAGTGAGGCCTACCGGACGGCGGCCATAGCGCTGGAAACCCTGGCTGCCCGGGCCGGCGCGCGGGTGATCATGTTCGCCTCGCCCAGGGAGGGTGGCGGCGCAACCACCACCATGGCCAACGTTGGTGTGGTCCTGGCTCAGGCCGGGCACCAGGTCCTCCTGGTCTCGGCAGACCTGCGAGACCCCACGCTGCACCACATCCTCGGGCTGCAAAACGGTCGCGGGTTGTTGACTGCCGTGCTGGAGGGGAAGAACATCGAGCGGCTGCTGAAAGGTACCCGCATCCCCAACCTCTTCCTGCTAAACGCTGGTCCGGAACCAGAGGATCCCGCGGCTTTGCTGTCCAGCCCCGGCACCGCGCAGGTCTTCGACTCCCTGCTAGCACTCAAGCCGGACTTCATCCTGGTGGACGCCCCACCAGTGCTTTCGGTGTCCGATGCGATGATCCTTTCCCGCCAGGTTGACGGCACCGTTGTCACCTGGAACGCCGAGGACTTCAAGGCCCCGGCCCTGGCCGGAGCACGGGATCGGCTGGACCAGGCGGGGGCCAACATTCTGGGCGCGATCTACTCGTTCGATTCCGGCAAGCGGAGGGGTGGCGGGAGCCAGCTGGCCAGTGGGCCACGCGCGCAAGCCGCGGCACCCTCCGACAGGCGCCGGGCCGCGGTCAGTGCCGGCCCGGCCGAGGAGTCATTCGACCGCATCGATCCTGTTCCGCCGCGGGACCAGGTGGGTGCGGCGCCGTCCGGTAGCCGGGCGTCCGGGAGGATCCCGTCGTGATCCCAGGTTCAAGCACCTCTGACCCTGCCCTTCCCACACCTGAGGTCTCTGGCGGCACAGTGTCAGACTCACCCCCGGCCACGGTGCAGGTCCGGTACATCGGCGGCTTTGGCCGCAGCGGGAGTACCATGCTCGACCTCATGCTGGGCCAGGCGCCAGGGTCTTTTCCGCTGGCGAGGTCCGGGAGATCTGGCAGAGCGGCCTGGTAGAGAACCGGCTCTGCGGATGTGAACAGCCGTTCCGTGACTGCTCCTTCTGGCAGGCTGTGGGGGAGGCCGGGTTCGGCGGATGGGACCGGATCGCCTTGCCGGACATCCTCCGGCTTCGCTACTCGCTGGACCGGCCGTGGTCTTTCCCAGCGCAGCCACTGAGCGGCATGGTGCGGAGCTTGCAGTCACGGATCCAGGCGTACACCGGCATGCTGGAGCGCCTGTACCGGGCCATAGCCGAGGTGTCCGGGGCAAGCGTGATCGTGGACTCGTCCAACCTGCCCTCGCACGCGTTCCTGCTCCGCAAGATGCCCGCCATCGATCTGCGTGTGATCCACCTGGTGCGGGACAGCCGGGCGGTGGCCTGGTCATGGCAGAAGCGGGTGGAGAAGCTCAGGTCAGAAGGCCCTTCTGGGTACCTTCCCCAGTACGGCCCGGCTGGCTCGTCACTGCGCTGGATGTACTACAACGGGCTCACCCAGTCGCTGCGGCGGCTCGGTGTTCCTTACCATCTCGTCCGGTATGAGGATCTCGTACGCAATCCGTACCAGGTCACTGCGGGCCTGCTTGGCCACGCCGGGCTCAGCGGGGAGGCTGCTCAGCCCAGCTACATCGAGGGCCACCGGGTCAGGCTCAAGCCAAATCACACCGTGGAGGGCAACCCCATGCGGTTTGTGACCGGCGACCTCGAGTTGCGGGCCGATCAGGCCTGGCAGAACCGGCTGCCGTCGCGGGACCGGCGCACGGTCACCGCGCTCACCCTCCCGCTGCTGCGAGCGTACGGCTATCCCGTGACGGAGCCAGCCAGTTCATGACTGCAACACAGCGCCCAACCGTCCTGCTCATCGGCGGGGCCGGAAGAAGCGGCAGCACACTACTTGACCGGTTGCTCGGTGAGCTCCCCGGCTTTGCCGCGGTAGGCGAACTCCGGTACATCTGGAGCGAAGCCCTGGGCGAGAACCGCTACTGCGGCTGCGGTGCCCGTTTCCTCGACTGCCCTTTCTGGTCAAAGGTGGGCAGCCGGGCGTTCGGTGGCTGGGACCGCGTTCGACCCGGAGCAGGTGCTGGCACAGGAGCGGTCGATCGGGCGGCACCGCCATATCCCGCTGCTGGCCATGGGTGGCGCCACCCCGGCCCGGTACGCCAGGCGGCTCGACGGCTACCTCGGGTCGCTGAGCCCGATGTATGACGCGATCCGGGAGGTGAGCGGAGCGGACGTGATCGTCGATTCGACCAAGGACGCGGCCTATGCGCATATCCTCCGGCGGATGCGCGGAGCCGATTTCCGGGTCGTGCACCTGGTCCGCGACAGCCGGGGGGTGGCCTGGTCCTGGGCTAAGGTCGTCAAGTCGGACCCGGAGCATTACATGCGGCGCTTCTCCCCTCCGGTGACCGCGCTGCGGTGGGTCGGCTACAACCTGATGGTGGAATCGCTCGGCCGATTTGGTATCCCGCGGCTGCTGCTGCGTTATGAGGACCTGGTGCGCAGCCCGCGGGCAGCCCTCACCGCCGTCGCGTCGTTCGCTGGGCGGCCGCTCGGTCCCGGGGACCTGGGCTTCCTGGATGGGCAGAGCGCATCGCTCGGCACCCACCACACCGTGGCCGGGAACCCCATGCGGATGACCGCGGGCCGGACCGGCCTTGCCCTCGACGAGGTGTGGCGGACCAGCATGCCATTTGCGCAAAAGGCCCAGGTGACCGCGCTGACCTGGCCTCTCTTGCGGCACTACGCGCAGTCAGGTCACGGCGCCACGGAAAACGCTGCACCCATCCCTACGGCACTCGAGGGGGCGGACGGACGATGACCCAGGCGGACTGGCCATCGGTCAGCGCGGTTATCCCCACCCGGGATCGGCCTGAATTGCTGGCCCGGGCCGTGCAAAGCGTGCTGAACCAGTCGTATCCCGGGCCTCTTGAGTGCGTGATCGTGTTCGACCAGCAGTCGCCGAAGATGCCCGACGTCAAGGTGCCGGAAGGGCGGCCCGTCAGGCTCATCCAGAACGAGCGCACCCCCGGTCTGGCGGGAGCCAGGAACTCTGGCGCCACGGCATGCACGAGTGACCTGCTGGCGTGGTGCGACGACGATGATGAGTGGCTGCCGGACAAGCTGCGCCGGCAGGTAGAGGCGATGCAGCAGACCCCCGGGGCGGCCGTGGCCACCTGCGGTATCTGCGTGTGCGTGGGGAACCGCCGCCACCTCAAGAGTCCCGCCGCGCCAGGTGTCGTTCCGCGCGCGGCCCTGCTCCGGTCCCGCCAGGCGTGGATTCACTCCACGACGCTGCTGATCCAGCGGGACCGGTTCTTCGGCGATATCGGGCCAGTCGATGAAGCGGTGCCCGGCAGTTATGGGGAGGACTATGAATGGGTCCTCCGGGCCTCGAATGCCGCGACCATCGTTGCGGTTCCCGAAGCGCTCGTCCGGGTGTACTGGCAGACCTCGTACTACTCCGACCGCTGGGACGTCATGATTTCCGGCATCCAGTATCACCTGGACAAGCACCCGGAACTGACTGATGACACCAGGAACGCGGCCCGCATGTACGGGCGGCTGGCATTCGCTTACGGTGCGTCTGGCATGTCCGGGCAGGCCCGCTCGTGGGCTCGCCGTTCCATCGGGCTCAACTGGCGGCAACCCCGCGGCTATCTTGCGATACTGGTCGCCGGCCGCCTGCTGTCGCCGCGCCGCGTGATGTCGGTGGCACACGCGATCGGAAAGGGCGTGTAACGGATGGCCATCGACAGCATTGCGCCACCGGCGGCGGTTGCTGGGCAGCCTGCCGCGCGGCCCCGCCGGCGGGGCCTGCCGCCGGCTGGCCGCTGCTGGCCATCCTGGTGCTGTTTCCCCTGTGGTACGTCCTCGGGCTCGGGGGATTCATCTGGGTCATCCTGGCCGCACCCATGCTGGCGCATCTGATCATGACGAGAACCTGGCGGGTTCCGCGAGGATTCATGATCTGGCTGTTCTTCCTCGGCTGGATCTGTCTTTCCGCGATCCAGATCTCGAAAGGCAGCAACTGGTTCACCTACGGCTACCGCCTGGCCTCCTATCTGGCCGCGACTGTGGTCTTCATCTACGTGCTCAACCTCGACGAGAAAGTCCTGCCGACAAGACGGATCATCAATGCGCTCACTGTCTTCTGGGCCGTCATCGTGGTGGGCGGGTTCGCCGCCATGGCTGATCCCAAGTTCTCGTTCTCCACTCCCACCCAGAAACTTCTCGGCCACCTGGGGTCGAACAAGCTCCTCGTCGCCCTGATCCATCCCACCCTGGCCCAGGCCCAGGCACTTGGTGGCGTGGCAGCGATCGGCCATGCCATCGCACGCCCGGCTGCCCCATTCGCCTACACCAACTGGTGGGGGGCCAACTTCGCGTTTCTGGTGCCTTTCGTCATCCTGGCCGTGCGCCAGGCTCGCTCCCGCCTGGTCCGGCTGGGGCTGGTAGGCCTGCTGGCGGTCTCCCTGGTGCCGTTCGTTTACTCGATCAACCGGGGAGCCTGGCTCAGCATCATCATCGCCGGGTTGTATGCCTGGATAAGATTCGCCATCCGAGGGCGCGGCCGGGCCGCTCTCCTCGGGCTGGGCTTGATTGTCGTTGTCGCACTGGCCGTCCTTGCCACCCCCCTGGGCGGAATTGTCCACGACCGGATCGGGCATGAAGGGAGTGCATCGCTTCGTCTTACCCTCATTGACCAGTCCGCACAGGGCGCCATGCAATCCCCCGTGGTCGGCTACGGGGTTCCGCTCCCCCAACCCGTCAGCCAGTACTCGCTCCCCAATGTAGGAACCCAAGGACAACTGTGGCTCGTCCTCGTGTCGGTCGGTATCCCCGGGCTGGTGTTGTTTCTGCTCTGGCTGCTGTACGTGTTCTGGAGTGCACGTTCACCCGACAATCCGGCTTCGTTCGCCGTACATGTGGCGCTGTTGGCCGGCCTCATCCAGCTACCCTTCTACGGCTGGATGCCTACCGAGATGTTCCTGGTCATGACCGTGGCGGCGTTCGTATGGCGCAGCCGCGACCAGCTTGTACCCGCCGACCGCCCGCTGGAGGCGGCGCATCCGGGGCAGGCTGCCTGGCAGGGTTGACCTAGTGAACCGTCGGGTAGCCCGCGATTCACAGTCGCCCGGCCTGGCCCCGGACGGCGGCCCACAGGCCGTCCGGCCTGATTCCGATGGGCAGCCGCCGCGGCGCCCCGGTCCGGAGGTAGACCGGCCGCGGCGTCGTCCTGATCCGGCCGGCAACGGCCAGCCATCCCCAGCGTGGCCGGCTGAGAACCAGCAGCCGCGCCCAGACCCGGGCAGCAACGGCCGGCATCGCCGTCGTGAAGCCACGGGCAACGGCCAGCCACCGCCGGCCTGGCTGGCTGAGGACCGGTCGCAGCACCCGCCCGAACCGGGTGCGCAGCCGCCGCGGCGCCCGGGCCCGGAGGGCAATGGCCGGTCACGCCGTTCTCGCCCAGCTGGCGACCGGCAGCCCCGCCGTCCCAGCCCGGGCCGGCAGTCGGCTCGGCCTCCTGCCCCTGCACGCTGGGTGCCGCGCCCTGATCCGGATGCCGGGCTGACCGGCATTGCCGCGATCGTCGCCAGGAACCTAGAGACCGCGGATCTCGAGCCAATCCGCGTTCCGATCCGGCGGTCAACCGAACCTCCGGGCGGTTCACCAGGCCTCGACGAGCGCCATCGCCGCAGCCATGGCCGCTTTGGTGCGCTGGCACGTGGCGGGGCGCTCAACATTCTCGGCGTGGCGGTCAGCGCGGCCATGCAACTGTTGCTGACCGTCGTGGTCGCCCGGGGGGTTGGCGCGTCAGGCACCGGCGCGTTCTTCGAGGCAGTCGCGCTATTCACGATCCTGTCCAACGTCGGCGAGCTCGGCGCGGACACCGGGCTCGTCAAGATCCTCCCCCGGTACCGGGCACTCAACCGCAACCGGGACCTGGGCACGGTGGTGCAGATCGCCATGTGGCCGGTCATCATCTTCGGCATCGGGATGGGCGCGGCCACATGGCTGCTCGCCCCTGAGCTCACGTCGGTCCTCTCACACGCCCAGCATGGCGCTCAAGTAGAGTCTTACCTGCGGGCATTTGCCCCGTTCATTCCGCTCGGCGCCATGGCTACCGTCGCGCTGGCCGGTACCCGGGGCATGGGAACCATGGCACCTTTCGTCTTGGTCCAGAACGTATTCCTGCCTGCCATCCGGCCGATTCTGATCGTGGCTGCCCTGTACCTTGGCCTTGGCACACTGGCGGTGGGCCTCGGCTGGGCCGCCCCGGTAGGGGCCGCTTTCGTGCTGGGCATCTTGTTCCTGCTGAAGCTGGTCGTCCGCGCCCGTAAGGATGATCCCGGGCTTAGCCCTGGGCGTACCCGGGACATCTCCCGGGAATTCTGGAGCTTTGCCGGGCCACGTGCGCTCGCAGCCGTCTTCGGCATCACGATTACCTGGCTCGACGTCCTGCTGGTGGGCGCCTTCCTGCATTCGACCCGCCAGGCGGGTATCTACGCTGCCGCTAGCAGGCTCTCCGTGCTGGGTGCGAGCGTGCTCAGCGCAGTTGGCATGGCGATTGCCCCCCAGGTGAGCGAACTGGCCACGCTGGGAAGGATGCGCGAAGCCCAGTCGCTGTTCCAGGTGGGGACATGGTGGCTGATGGCGCTGACCTGGCCTGCCTACCTTATTCTCGCCACCTTCGCACCGTTTCTGCTCACGATCTACGGTAACCGGTTCGCCGCCGGGTCTATGGCGCTGGTGATCCTGTGCCTGGCCCAGTTGTTCAATCTGGGCACCGGGAACGTGACGATCGTGCTCCTGATGGTGGGCAAGAGCTCATGGAACATGCTCAACGCCGCTATCGCACTGGCCGCGAACATCGGTCTCAACCTGGTTCTCATCCCCCGGCTTGGCATCACAGGCGCGGCCATCGCCTGGTCCGTTTCCATCGTCTGCAACAACTTGGCGGCGGTGCTGGAAGTCAACTACCTGCTGAGGATTCGTCCGTTCGGACGGGGATACTGGGTGGTGGCCACGGCATCTGTCCTTTGCTTCGGCGTGGCCGGGATGATCATCCGGCAGATTGTCGGCACAAACCTGGCCGGATTCGCGCTGTTCATGGTCGTCTCGCTGCCCGTCTATGCCGTGGTGCTGTGGCGGCTGCGGGGGATGCTAGGGCTTTCTGCCTTCCGCCAGACCGCGATCAAACGCAAGCGACTGTCTCAGTAGGCCGTTCAGGGCCTGGTAGACGCGGCCGGGCACCGGCGCACCGGCCGCCACGCCCTCCAGTTGCCGGAGCGCCACCTCGAGCAACACGAGCTGGAGAATCACCGGGCCGATCTGTGGTGCAGCACCGCACGCGGCCATGGTCTCGGCCAGCGCCGACCGGCTCCGCCCGAGCGCCAGCTCTGGCCGCAGGCCGCGAATCCAGAGATCGACCTGGAAGCGGAAGAACGCCCCGTCAAATCCAACCGGGCCACGGATACGGCCGCGCTCCCAGTCCCAGACGGCAAGCGAGGGGCCGCGGGTGGCCATATTCCACGGTGCCCAGTCGCCATGCATCAGGCCGAAGTCGAGCTCGGTGGCGGCGTGCCTGGACTCGACAGTGTCCAGCACTTCGGCCAGGTCTGCCGCGATACCGGCGTCCACTGCCGGGTGGCTCATCAGGCCTTTCGCCCGTGCGGACAGATCGGACCAGAACGTGGATGTGCCCAGGGCTTCCCGGTCGATACCGAGCGCCCGGCCTGCCTCGCATGTCGCCGACGCGGGCAGGCTCATGCGGCGGCGGCTGTACCAGCGGCTGCCCCCGACGTCCGAAACGGCAAGCACGTCACGCCCGTGCCACTCCCCGTTGTGCAGCACCCGCGGGACGCGCAGTGTCGTCAGGTGCGGAACGCGTCCTCCACCGGCCGGCTGATCCGCCCCGGGTGCGTTGCCTCGCGGCCCCTCCGGCCCGGTCAGGGCAAGCAGGATGGTGGCTTCATGCCGCACCAGTGACCGTGTGACATCGTTCCAGCCGACCTTGATGTGCCCGAGGAGCTGGCCGGCCTCCGTAGCCACATGCAAGATCGGCTTGATCTGAGGGCGGAGCTGTCCTACCGAGATGGCCACCGTCAGGTCGGCGCGCCCGAATATCTCCGCTATGAAGCCCGGCCACGGCAGCGACCCGGTCCGCAAACCCACCGCCGAATCCGGGACCGGAGGGGAGAAGATCAGCCCAGCGAGACCCGTGCGGCACGCCCACGCCCAGAGTTCCCTGGCCACCCGCACTTTCAGCGGCGCGGCGTCGCTGTGCCGGTGCAGTGATGCCCAGCCCGCTGCGGGCTCACCCACGGGGAGCACCATCTGCGGACGTGACCGGGAAGGCATCAGCACATAGCGGTGCCGTCCAGCATCGGGATGGTCGGCGGACACCGCACCGAGTGCCTGGCCAAGCCAGGCCAGGCCAGGCTGGGATGGTCGGCTTTGGCCATCCGGCATCGTTACCCCCGGCTCACGGAGGTGGCATACCCGAGACTGAGTGTCACCGCTTCATTCGCTCCCAGACTTCGGTGGCGATGTACTCGGACAGTTCGGCCATCGGTCGCGTGCCGTCCAGCCGGGTGACCCCTAGGCGCTCCGCCTCTTCGTGCAGCAGGCTCTCCTGTTCCTTCAGCTGGGCGAGGTCATATTGCTCCTGCTTGCGAGCGAGAGCTACTTCCCCGGGGACTTCGAGCAGCCAGGCGGCAATCGGTGTCGGGCAAATGGTTCGGATCAGCGCCCGCTGCAGGCCGAAGTCATGCTCGGGGCCGTAGAAGAACCGCAACTGCGCGGTGGTGTCGAGCGCGAAGCGGTCGAACACGATCAGCCGGCCGGATCCGCTGTACCGCAGCGCCACCATCCGATAGTGGCCCGCACTGACCAGGCATACGAGCGTCGCCCAGGCGTGTGTCAGCAGACTGTTCTGCCTGCCGCCCAGCAGGGCCGGATTGGTGCCGGCGACCAGGGACCGGCCTGGCTGCTTGGAGCGGTCCAGTTGCTCGGCATCCCACCCGCGCGCGGCCGCGTAGGACCGTTTAACTACCCGGCGGACGGTACGGATCGACGCATTGTGCCCGAGCGGCTTCCAGTGTGCGACCACAGCTACATCGAGTTGTTCCAGCGTAGACAGCAACGCCCGGACCTGTGAGCTCTTGCCGGAACCATCCAGCCCGGAGAACCCGACCACCTGAGGCCGAGCCGGGGTAGCGGCGGACAGCCTGCGGGCGGTCTTGGACACAGTTCCAGCCAATCCAGCGGACCGGGTTACCTCCAGCACTGCCCTGGCCCGCTCCGAGCGAGTGGGCCAGGCGCCGCCTTCGGACAGCCTGTGGAGGACCGGCAATGCGGCCGCCACCCCCCAGGCGCTGGCTCGCTGCCCGGCCCGCTGCCAAGCCTGCGGGTCCTGCTCGACGGCGGTACGGAGCTTCTGGAGTCGCCGGGCGGACAAGGTCCCCGCACCGAGGCGCCGGGCCATGATGAGGATGACGTGGTGCGCAGACGGGCGGGCAAAGTGCTCCAAGCCCACGATCGGCACCGCCTCGGCTGCCAGGGCCTCCTGCTCCTGCCGGGGAAGCTGCCAGCGGCTGATGGGGTTCAGGTCCACAGCCAGCGCTGAGGATCCCTCGATCCTGGCCCACTGCTGATTCGCCAGCCGGCGGGGAGCGACCTTCCGCCCCCGGGCCAGGAACCCCTCCGCGGTCAGTATCTCCGGCAGCCGCCGTGCTTGCTCGTCGCTGACCAGCAGGTCCAGATCACGCCCCTCCGGGGGCAGTGCCCCGGTCACGATCACCGTGCTGTCCAGTACCTCATCGATGGCCGACACGACGGTGCCGGCGTCCAGCAATCCTTCTGAGAGCACGTAGTCCTCGCTACCTTGGCAGAATGAACATTCTGGGAAACGCGAAGCTTGCGGGTGAGACTTGAGAAGTCATCCTAGCGGCGTGTTACGTCTGCTTTACGGGCTTTACACACGCTGGGTCTCGTGACGGTCAAGGCTGGCCGGCCGGGTTGAAGTAGGGGAGGTGGGCGATGCGGCGAAATGCCTCTAGTGCAGGTGAGCCGACGTGGAGCGAATAGGCGCGCTTGGCGTCGGCGTCGAAATAGACTAGAGCCTTGATCTGCGGATCGCTCTGGACGGTATGAGCTGCGTCCCAAAGCCATTGGGCCCGTTGCTGAGTGCCATATGTAGTTGGCACGCCATATTCACCGATCATGATCGGCTTGCGGTGGTGCGAAGCCCAGGACAGGAACGGCGCTACGACAGTCGCGAACGAGCGGTACGGCCCGTACCCGGGGTAGGCGTCGGCGCAGACCCAGTTGACCTCGTTCTTACCGGGGTAATACGCGGCGGCCTGACCTGTGGCGAACCCGCTAGCTGTCGGGCACCATACCCAGCCTACGTTCGTCACGTGTTCCTGGGTAAAGATTGATCTGATGTGATCCCACGCTTTTATATAGTCTGCTGGTGAGTGAACCTGCGCCTGGAGTCCGGAGCGGTCCATCTCCCAGCGCCATTCGAGAAAGATTGGCTTGCCGGTGGCCTTGATTGCGAGTGCGCGCTGCCGGATCATCTGGTCGTAGCGACCAGCGATTATGGCCAGGGTGTCAGTCCCGGACCACGACAGTAGCAATGTGCTCCCTTGGCGCAAGAAGGCGAGGTCACTACTACTCGGAAACGGGTCCGACCACATGTGGTAGACATGCACGATGGCCAATCGCCGTCCTATGCTCTGCTGCAGGCGGTTGACGCCAGCGATTTCAGCACTCTCCGTGTAGGCGTTGCCGCGCACACGCGCGCCAAAGTAGGCACCGTGCACTGGTACCGCGGGCCCCTCGGAAGCGGTGACTGCGCCATCCGGTGCTGCGCTGGACTGCTGCCAGCTAGCAACCGCCACCGCCAGCCCGGCAGCACCTCCGAGAGCCAGGACAAGGACGGCGGCCAGGCCAGCCAAGCGCCCCCGCGAGATTGCCATGGTGCCAGATCCTTCCAGTTACAGAGCCATCGCTGAGCGCACCTGGTGTGCGTGATCGAAGCCAGAGAAGGCAGCAAACGGCAGCTACGGGTTGTTCATTGGATTACGGGAAAGCGGATCGTTTGCCAGTGCCCGGAATGCCGCCAGCGACTGCGGGGAGGTGTCGATCCACCAGGGCCACCGCACAGTAGTGTTGAAGTAAATGAAGGCCATTATATCTGGATGCGTGTGCAACCAGGCGTCTGCTTGCTGGAACCAGGCGGCCTTACGCCCGGGGTTACCGGGATCCTCCAACGTTCCTGTTTCCGTGATCATAGCGGGCAGGTGCTTCTGGCTGGCGTAGTAATAAAAGGACGTGAAAATGTCGGCAATAGACCGCCAGCTAGCTTTGTGCGCCCCCCACCAGTTGTAGCCGTCTGCGCCCAGGAAGTTGACATACGAGCGTCCCGGATAATAAAGATCCGCGACTCCCTCGTCGTATGTAGATGCGGTCAGGATCAGCACCCAGAAGACGTTATCAGCGCCAAGGGCGCGGAACCTGTCCACCACGTGCCGCCAGGCCGCTCGGAACTGCGAAGGCGTGCCCGGTACATGAACACCGTATAGCGGCTCGTGATCAAACGAGAGAAGAATGGGATGATCATAGTGAGCAAGCGCGCGGGCCGTCGTGTCGATGATACCATCTGCTTTTCCTGCGGCGATCTGCGCCCAGTCGTCGGACGGCTGTGACAGATCCCAGTCCACGAGCGGCACCCGGCCATTGGCTCGGTCCCAGGCGAAGCGCGTATACGGAAGCGGCGTCCCGAAGTGCACATAGATATGGTCGATCGCAACTTTTCTGCCGATTTCGGATTCGAAGTGCAGCAGCGCATCTTCGTCTGGATCACCGGTGACGACCGGGTCGGTGGCCCGGGGTTCGGCCCGTGCACCCAGCAGTATCCCGGTCGCCGGCTTGAAGAAGATCTCAGTGACCCACACCCGCCCGGCAGATCTCGCGATGCCGGTGCCGCCCTCGGTCACACACCCGCACACCACGTTGGAGAAATTTGCATGACCGCGCGTCAGTTCCTGGTACACGGCTTGGACCGAGGTGCCCGTGCCGACGTTTTCCTCGACGTTTCCCCACCTCATGCGCCAGTTCAGGCAGTCGAGGCAGTTCTCCGGAAAGGCCCGCTGGTCGTGGGCCATCGCGAGGCTGTGTGCCAGCGCCAGCCGGGCCGCCGCCGCTGACGACCCCAGCGGTGCGAGGTGATGCCTCGCCCGGGTCTGGTTAACGACGGTGAGTCCCTGGTCATGCCGGGTAGTGGCCTGAGCGTCGCTGAGGGCAGAGGCCGGACTGGGGTTATGCGCTCGGGTATGCAATACGGTGTGTACCGTCGTCGCGGCCGCCGTGACGCATGCCAGATACACCGGCACGAGCACGAACACGAGCAGCCGCCGACGGCGAGACGGATTGCGCTGATCCCCGTACGACCGGGCTGCTGATCTGCGCAAACCGTCCACACCCACTCTCTAACGCCACAAAAGCCGCTTACCGGCCCACCATGCTAACCCGCTAAGCGAGCGGCTGAAGGTCAGAGCATGTACTTCAGCGCCAGGTCGCCGAGGCGCGGGAGCGCGGCCCGGATGTGCTTGGCGGCGCTGCCACGGACACTGCGGTAAGCCTTGATGACCGTGGGCCGTCCCGAGGTCGCCGCCTTGGCGTCGGTGACCGAGAGCAGTGCCTCGGCCACCTCATCACCGCGCTTGGCCAGGTAGTCGCCGAAGTCGCCGCCCCCGGAGGTGGTGAAGTCCGCCCAGTACGGCTCGAGCTGGGCGACGAAGTCGGGGAGCAGCTTCCCCACCATGTTCTTGGCGTGGCCCGGCATAAAGGTGTTCACCGTTTTGAAGGCGAGCTTGACTGCGGTGCCGGAGACCCCTGACTTCTCCGCGACCTCCTGCTCTATCAGCTGGTAGCAGTCGGCAGTCACTGCTGGCCTGGTGCCCGGCGCAAGGAGGACCTCGGTGAGCGTGGCTGTCATAGATGTGTTCCTCTCATTCTGATGAGCTTTGACCCTTCGGTACCGCATCCCTACGTAATGCGCCGTACATCACTAGACGGCGGGAACCCGCTTGTGGTTTACCGGCCGTCGGCTCATGGCAGGTTCCGGACGTTCCGGACGAGCACGTGCCGTGCGGCCGCAACGACTGCACGGCGACGGCTGATCGCCTACGGTACGTACGTAGCTGAAGCGCGTATACCGGCAGGCAACCTCCGCCACGCCAGTGAACTGCGCCTGTCGGGGTTATTCCTTACGCAGTCCGAAGTAACCGGACAACCATCCGGGCGGTCCCCGCGTCTTCTCTGTGTGCCTGGGCTGATGGGCAGGGAGCGGAACAAGGACGGTGATCGGGTGTCATCTGGCAGCACGGCTACGCAGGCCCGGCGCAGCCAGTCGCGGTCGGCGACACCAAGTCGCACCGCTTGGACCAGCGCCTACCTGCGCCGGACGATGCTGGCGGATTGCGTGTGTACGCTCGCCGCGGGCTTGCTGGCTTACGGGATACGTTTCGACCCAACCAGTTACCGGCCGGGCGTGTACCTCGCGTTCACCGGCCTGCTGCCGCTGCTCTGGATGGGCTCGCTAGCTCTGGCCGGCGGTTATGACCCACGGTTCATCGGGGTCGGTTCGGATGAGTTCAAGCGGGTGATAAGGGCGGCGGTGATGCTGACCGCCATGATCGCTATCGCCTCTTACGCGGTCAAGTTCGACACAGCCCGCGGATACCTTGTCATCGCGCTACCCTGCTTGACCATCATCGATCTCGTGGCCAGGTACCAGCTGCGGCGGCGGCTGCACCGCCTGCGCGGTCGCGGGGCGTGCATGCGGAAGCTCGTGGCCGTGGGGGACGCTCCGGCGGTCGCCGAGCTTGTCGACGAGTTGGGCCGCGGCACGTATCACGGTCTGGACGTAGTAGGTGCCTGCCTGGCTGGTGGGACCATGCTGCACGAGATCGCTGGCGTCCCGGTTTTCGGCGGTCTTGACAACGTGACGTCCACCGTCAGCCACCTCGGCGCCGACACGGTGGCCGTCCTGGCCTGCGAAGACATGAATGGTGTGCGGCTCCGCAAGCTCGCCTGGGACCTAGCGAAGACCGGGACCGACATCTGCGTAGCGCCGGCCCTGCTTGATGTGGCGGGCCCGCGCACCACGATCCGGCCGGCCGCCGGGCTGACCCTGCTGCACGTAGACCACGCCCACCTGGACGGCGGCAAGCAGTTGCTCAAGACGGTGTTCGACAAGGTCGCGGCGCTGGCTGTGATCATCCTGCTCAGCCCGCTGTTCACGATCATCGTGCTGGCCGTCAAGCTGGATGACCGCGGACCAGTATTCTTCCGGCAGACCAGGGTGGGCAAGAACGGCCGCGATTTCTCGGTGTGGAAATTCCGCACTATGGTCGTGGACGCCGAGCAGCGCAAGGCAGAACTTGCCGATCACAACGAGGGGGCAGGTGCGCTGTTCAAGATGCGTAAAGACCCCCGGGTCACTAAGGCGGGCAGCTGGCTGCGCCGGTTCTCCCTGGATGAGCTGCCGCAGCTGTTCAATGTGCTGATCGGCGACATGTCCCTCGTCGGGCCCCGGCCCGCGCTGCCGGCCGAGACAGCCCAATACGGCAACCACATGCGGCGCAGGCTGGTGGTTAAGCCGGGGATCACCGGGCTGTGGCAAGTGAACGGCCGCTCTGATCTGGCCTGGGATGACGCAGTTCGGCTCGACGTTCGTTACGTGGAAAACTGGTCGCTTGCTCTCGACCTTCAGATTCTGTGGAAAACCTGGTCTGCGGTGATCCGAGGTCACGGCGCCTACTAAGTCAGGCGGATCGGCCTAGCGCCGCTTCGGCTGGCCGGGCGTTATCACGATGCCCGGCTACCCGGCGGGCGTCCGTCAATCTGACGAGCCAACGGCTGCCAGAGGTGTGACAGATGGATCCTGTCAGTGTCGCCAGCCCGCGCAGGCTGCGCGCCACGGTGCCCGCGGCGGGCGTCGGTTAAAGGTGTCAGCGGCTAGGCTCGGAGAGACTTTCCCAGCACCGCGGCACGCGGGCGGGCGCAGAAGATGCCGCCTCCATCATCCGGCGCGAGCGGCCACAGGGGCGCTGCGGGCTGGGTGCCCATGGCGCTCGGCACTCCGCTGAACACGCACAAGTCCGTGGGCTCTCCAGCCGGCCGCCGACCGGACCAAAGGTACGAGGTCTGTTTCGCCATTACGTTGGTGACGGCGAGGTCAGGGTTGGTGACGGCGAGGTCGGTGACGGCGACGGCGACGGCGAGGTCGGTGACGGCGACGGCGAGGTCGGTGACGGCGACGGCGAGGTCGGTGACGGCGACGGCGACGGCGGAGACGAGTCGGAAGCAGGCTGGCTTGACACCGGTGATGGTCTGACCGGTGACAGCCCTGGCGACGGGGAGATCGTGCCCACAGGTCCGATGGCTGGCGGCTTGTGCGCAGCTGGCCGATGGTGCTGAGCCAATCCGTGCGGCCTCAAACCGTTGTGCTCTTGCTCCTGCCTGGTACTTACTGCGCTGGGGCTCTTGACGGGCTTGTCCACAACCCGGGCCACAATAAGGCTCAGAGCTACGACCACGCCCAGATAGGTGGCCACCATTACGGAAACTCGCGCAGAGCGGCAGACCGTGGCCCACATTTGGGCCCATCTGCCTCTTGGGGCTGGTGCATGCTCCCGGTATGCCATCGCTGGTGCGCGGAAAGCTGTCCACAGCTGATCCCTGACGGCCGGAACTTCCATCGGTGTATCGCTGGACGGACTGGGATCCGATCCTGAAGTCGGCCATTCACCCATTACAGTATCTATCCCCCCATATCACCCATACCGTACTCCTGCAAACCCTCCAAGTACGATGTTAAGGCCCGGCCCGGTTCGCCGTCACGGACTGCATCGACACCTCCTGCACCCACGACCGGCTGCGCTGAGCCCTCGGCCACGGCACCCCCCCGGAGGTACTCACCGAATTTCAGGCCGCAGCAACCGCTGCTTGATCAACACCCCGGGAGAAACGGTCCAAGAACCTTGGCGCACTCAGGCCCGGGTGCCCCTCACTGGCTGAGCATTGACTGGATCGTGCCGGGGATCGTGGAGTTATCGGCCACCATGCAGTCATGGTTGCTCTCGCCTACCGTCTGGGACGCTGCCGTGCTGCCGGCCGCCGACATCGTCTGAAGGCAGCTTATGTCGGCCGGGAACTCGGTCCTGGCCATTGCGTTGATGCGGGCCTCGACCTTCGTTGGCCAGCGGACCGCCTGGAACTCGCCGATCTCCGCGCGCAGGTCCTTAACGTAAGCCAGGGCGTCGCTGCGGAACTGACTGAACGGTGCGGTCCCGCTGTCGGCACTGGCGAGCTTGTCGGCCAGCTTGCTGCCCGGCTGAACGATGCGCACGTACGCCGCCTCGGCCTGCTGCATGGTCAGCCGGCTGCCCGACGCGGCGCTGCCCGGTGCGTTCGCCGCCGGAGAACTGGTGCCCGCCGAGGAGTGGGTGCCCGAGTGCCCCGCCGATCCCGAACTGCTCGCCGAGCCAGCGGCTCCTGCCGACCCGGAGGCCGCCGTGGCTGAACCGTGCGGTCCGCTGCTGCACGCAGCCAGCAGGACGGCGGCCGCGGCTGCGGCCGCCGCCTTCCTGACACTGCTCATGCCTCTCCTGTCCATCAGCCGAAGGTGACCGACACGTCGTCCAGGTCGCCCTGATACCAGTCGAAGCCGGCGGCGGTTCCCGGGCTACCGTGAGCACCGACATAAAGATCGCTGGGCGGCGACACCGACCCGATCACCGCGGACTTGCTCGCCACCGTCGTGCCGTCGATCACCACCTGGATGGCAGTAGCGGTCTTGACGCACTGGATGTAGTGCCATTGCCCGTTGGCAACGTTGGCGCCGCCGGTGGCGTTGTTGCTGCTGGAGGCCCCGTGGTAGGTGCACGCGATCGTGTTGTTCTTCTCCAGTTCGACCTTGTACTCCTGGGCTGGGTAGTCCCCCATGCGGACCAGGTCATAGTCGCCTGAGGTGGGCAGGTTGCTGGTCTTGAGCCAGAACGCTATGTCGATGTTGGCCGAGCCCGCGACCAGCGTTGCCGAGTAGGGCACGTCAACGTCGGACTTGCCGCTGAAGCCGTAGGCAGTGCCCTGGCCCGGGGGCCCGGCCACGCCCGGCTGCACGGGGCCCTGCAGCGTGCCGTTGTTGTTGTTGCCCGAGGAGTCGTACATGGTCGTTCCGGACGTCTCGTTCATGTTCCACTGCGCGGCAACCGTGCCCGAGGTCGAGGACGACTCGGTCAGCGACAGGCTGTCTGTCTCGAAGCTGTTACCAGTCACGGCCCCGGTCTGCTGGATCATGAAACCCACCGAGTCACCGGCGGTCTTGTCGGTCAGCGTCACCGGACCAATGGCCTGCCAGCTCCCGGTGGCTTTCACGCACTGCTTGGCGGTCTGCACCACCCCGCCGGCGGGCTTGACCTCCTGGAGCAGCAGGCAGGTGTTCTTTCCCGTCACACCCAGAACCTCGGCGGTGCCTTGCAGTTGGCTGCCCTGCGCCACGTTCGTGGCCGGCTTGGGCTGGGCGTACATGGAGTAGGACGTGGCCGACTTGGACAGCGCCACCTTGGCGGCATCGCCGGTACCGCCATAGCCCGGGCTGACCACGCTCAGCGTGGCATTAGTGCCCTTCCACCCGGACGTCGTCCCGCCGTCGAACGTCCCGTTGGGCAGCAGATTCGTGGCCGCAGATGCGGCGACGGCCGGGACGAGCGTCATGCCCGCCACGACAGAAAAAGCCGCCGTGCTTGCTGCACGGCGCAACCACTTGGACATGTAGCCCCTTCCCATCGCGGCGGCCGTCATCAGGCCACAGCTCATACGTCAATGTGCCCCACCTGGTCATCCCGCCCATCAGGCCCGCACCGGCCCAAACAGCGAGATGTATGCCAGTGACTGGACGTCTGATACCACGGCGAGGTTTACGCTCTGCACAAAGTGGCGCGAGAAAGCGCTGCCCGGCTGTCGACAGCACGCCCAACTGGCGCGCCAGGCTCGGGTGATCCATCCCGCTGGCGGCTAAGACCGCCCAGGACACGCCCTGATGCCCTAGCCTGTACGGGCCGGCGCCCAGCCGGAGAGGGGGAACCGCCTGATGACCACCGACGACCACCGCCTGGCCCGCGATCTGGCCACTGCGGCTGGCCGCCGCCTGCTGGCCCTGCGAGCCGGCGGCGGCGACCCCGCGGACCTGCGCAAGCATGGCGACTGCGAATCGCACGAGTACCTGACCGCCGAACTGGCCCGGCTCCGCCCGGCCGACGCGGTGCTGTCCGAGGAGGGCAAGGACGACCCCGTCCGGCTGGCCGCGGACCGGGTCTGGATCGTCGATCCGCTGGACGGGACGCGGGAGTTTGGTGAGCCGGGCCGGACCGACTGGGCTGTGCATGTGGCGCTCTGGGAGGGCGGCGCGCTGACCGCCGGGGCGGTCGCGCTGCCCGCGCAGGACAGCGTACTGAGCACGGCGCAGCCGCCCGCCGCGCCGCCCCCCCCGGAGCCTGGCCGCCCGCCGCGCGTGCTGGTCAGCCGGACCCGGCCGCCCGCGTTCCTGGAGCGGCTGGCCGAGCGCATCGAGCTCACCCTGATCCCGATGGGCTCGGCCGGGGCCAAGGCGGCCGCGGTGATCACCGGCGACGCCGACGCCTACCTGCACAGCGGTGGCCAGTACGAATGGGACTCGGCCGCCCCGGTAGCGGTTGCCCAGGCCGCGGGCCTGCACACGTCCCGGCTGGATGGCTCACCGCTGGCCTACAATCAGGCTGACCCTTCCCTGCCGGATATCCTTATCTGCCCAGCGGGACTCGCAGCCACGCTGCTGGATTGCCTGCGCGCAGTCGGCTGTTCGGCTGTTTAGCGGCGCTCCCGGATGGGAGAGTGAGCTGACCATGTCCCAACCGCCCGATGACCCGGAGTTTGCTTGATGGCCGTGATGCGTTCTGATTACTCGCTATCCCAGCTGGAAGTGCTCGAGGCCGAGTCCATCCACATCATGCGCGAGGTAGCCGCCGAGTTCGAGCGGCCGGTGCTGCTGTTCTCCGGCGGCAAGGATTCCATCGTGATGCTCGCCCTGGCCGAGCGGGCGTTCTGGCCGGCCAAGGTGCCGTTCCCGGTGATGCACGTGGACACCGGGCACAACTTCCCTGAGGTGCTCGACTACCGGGACCGCCGAGTGGCCGAGGCCGGCGTGCAACTGGTGGTCGCATCTGTGCAGGAATCCATCGACCAGGGCCGGGTCACCGAGGAGAGCGGCCGCTGGGCCAGCCGCAACCGGCTGCAGACCACCACGCTGCTGGACGCCATCGAACAGCACCGGTTCGATGCGGTGTTCGGCGGGGCGCGCCGGGACGAGGAGAAGGCCCGGGCCAAGGAGCGGGTGTTCTCGTTCCGCGACGAATTCGGTCAGTGGGACCCGAAGAACCAGCGGCCCGAGCTGTGGAGCATCTACAACACCCGGATCCGGATGGGCGAGCACATCCGGGTGTTCCCGATCTCCAACTGGACCGAGCTGGACATCTGGCAGTACATCGCCCGGGAGAAGCTGGAGATCCCGTCCATCTACTTCGCGCACCCGCGCCGGGTGTTCGAGCGGGACGGCATCCTGCTAGCCGACAGCGAGTTCACCATCCGGGACGAGAACGAGCCGGCCTTCGAGGCCACCGTCCGGTACCGCACGGTGGGGGACATGTCGTGCACCGGCGCCGTCGAGTCGATCGCGACCACGGTGCCGGACGTCATCGCCGAGATCGCGGCGACCCGGATCACCGAGCGCGGCCAGACCCGGGCAGACGACCGGACCAGTGAGGCGGCCATGGAAGACCGCAAGCGGGAGGGATACTTCTGATGACGGCCACGGTGGAAGACGTCATCTCGCCGGACAGCAGCAGGCCGATAGACATCCTCCGGCTGGCCACGGCCGGCTCGGTGGACGACGGCAAGAGCACCCTGATCGGTCGGCTGCTCTACGACTCGAAAGCCATCTTCGAGGATCAGCTGGCCGCGGTCGAGCGGACCAGCAAGGCCCGCGGCGAGGACTACACCAACCTCGCGTTGCTCACCGACGGCCTGCGCGCCGAGCGGGAGCAGGGCATCACCATCGACGTGGCCTACCGATACTTCGCCACGCCGCGGCGCAAGTTCATCATTGCCGACACCCCCGGGCACATCCAGTACACCCGCAACATGGTCACCGGGGCATCCACCGCTGACCTGGCCATCGTGCTGGTGGACGCGCGCAACGGGCTGACCGAGCAGAGCCGACGGCACGCCTTCCTGACCACGCTGCTCCGGGTGCCGCACCTGGTGCTCGCGGTGAACAAGATGGACCTGGTCGATTACAGCCAGGACGTGTTCGAGCGGATCAGCGAGGAGTTCGCCGCGTTCGCGGCCAAGCTGGAGATCGGCGATCTGAGCTTCATCCCGATCTCCGCGCTGCACGGCGACAACGTGGTGCAGCGCTCGGACAAGATGCCCTGGCACGACGGCCCCTCGCTGCTGCACCACCTGGAGCACGTGCACATCGCGTCCGACCGCAACCTGATTGACGTGCGCTTCCCGGTGCAGTACGTGATCCGCCCGCACCAGGCCACCGACCCGGCGCTGCACGACTACCGGGGCTACGCCGGCCAGGTGGCGGGCGGGGTGCTCAAGCCCGGCGACGAGGTGATGCACCTGCCGTCCGGGCTGACCACGAAGATCTCCCGGATCGACACCGCGCGCGGCCCGGTCCCCGAGGCGTACCCGCCGATGTCGGTCACCCTGGTGCTCGAGGACGACCTGGACATCTCCCGCGGCGACATGATCTGCCGGCCACACAACCAGCCGGCGGCTACCCAGGACGTCGAGGCGATGGTGTGCTGGATGTCTGACGCCAGGCCCCTCGCGCCGCGCGACCGGCTGATCGTGAAGCACACCACCCGGACGGTAAAAGCTATCGTCCGTGACCTGCACTACCGGCTCGACGTCAACACCCTGCACCGGGACGAAGGGGCCGCTCAGCTCCGGCTGAATGAGATCGGCAGGATCAGTATGCGGCTGACCCAGCCACTGTTCTGGGATCCCTACGCCCGGAATCGGCAGACCGGCGGCATGATCCTGATTGACGAGGCGACAAACGTGACCGTAGGTGCCGTGATGATGACCGAAGGACGCTGAGATACCCCGCCGTATTTAACGGGCATACCACCGGAATCCGCTGGAAGCGGTCATCGCCGCGTCCGCTGGGTAGCCTATCGGTGGCGCTTCGTAATGCCATACTCGTGGGGATCACGGGAGAGTCATCACGTTTCCGGCTTAGCCCATATAACGGCTAAGCCTCAGATGCCCCGAGTATTGCTGAACGATGGGCATCTGCCTGGTCAGGCTGGTATCTTCCGGTCCGTACGCCGTCGATATACATGTGCAGATCAGCCGCAATCATGAGCGGAGCGGGTGGGGACCTTGATTCACTGGCGAAAAGGGGCTGGCCTGTTCGCGGGCAGCCTGGTTGTGAGTGGCTTGGTGGCCGCTAGCCTGGCCACCCCCGCGATGGCGGTGGCGGGTGGGCCGCCGTCGGTAACTCCGGCGTCGGGCACGCCGCAATTGGCGCCGTCCGGTACGACCGAGCAAGTCAGACAGTTGGTTCAGTGTGGCAGCACGATGTACGCGGTCGGCCGCTTCACGTCGATCAGCAGCCACGGCACGACGTACACCCGGGACAACGTCTTCAGTTTTAGCGCTACCGCGCCATATGCCGTCACATCCTGGAACCCGGACGTGAACGGAGTGGTCAATTCGATTACTTTCAGTGGTTCCAACTGTGCGGATGCCTACATCGGCGGGAAATTTAGTATGGTGGGCAGCACCTCGGCCTCGAACATCGCGGAGGTTGACACGTCCACCGGCGCGGTCGTCACCGGTTTCAAGCACAGCGCTAATGGCCAGGTGGAGACGCTGCTCGGGGTGGACAACCACATCCTGACCGGTGGCTATTTCACGTCGATCAACGGCAGCAGCCGCCATTACATGGCCAGCCTGAACCCGAGCACCGGGGCGGACGACGGGTTCCTCGCGCTGAACATCTCCGGGAACTACAGTTTCGCGCCGAACAACGGGACCAGGATCTACAACCAGCAGCTCAGCCACTCTGGCCAGTATGACCTGGTGGAAGGCGACTTCACCTCGGTCGGCGGCCTGCCCCGGCAGCAGATTTTCATGCTCAACCTGACCGGGGCGACCGCCACGGTGACCCCCTGGACCTCGCCGGAATGGGATGGCAGCAGCAACGCCTACCCCTACGAGTGCGCCACCGTCGAGCCGTTCTACCTCCAGGCCGCGTCGTGGTCGCCGAACGACTCGACGATCTACATCGCGACTACCGGGTACCACCCGAACGGCTACCCGACCGGGGCCACGCCGCGCACCGGGCTGTGCGACGCGGCGGCCGCTTTCCCGGCCACCCAAGGGCCGGTGACGCACCTGTGGGTCAACTACACCGGCTGCGACTCGCTCTACTCGACGGCGGCCGACAGCAGCACGGCCTACTTCGGCGGCCACGAGCGGTGGTCGGAAAACCCGAATGACTGCGACGCCGCGGGCCCGACCGCTATCAAGGCCCCCGGCATGGAGGGCCTGTCGCCGACGACCGGTCTGCTCACCTACAACCCGACGCGGGGCCGTGGCCTGGGGGCCGACGACATGCTGATCACCAGCGCGGGACTGTGGATCGCCAGCGACAACGCGCAGAACACGAACAACTGCGGCCTCACCTCGGCCGGCAAGCCTGACTACGAGCACGCCGGCATCTGTCTCCTCCCCTACTAGCCCCGGGACGTTCATGCCGGGGCACGCTGGACCACGCATCATCTACCTCGGCGGCCTCGGCCGGAGCGGGACCACCCTCATCGAGCGGATGCTCAACGAGATTCCGGGCATCCGTTCGGTGGGGGAGGTCACCCATCTCTGGCAACGCGGTGTTTCCGCTGGTGAGCTCTGCGGATGCGGCGCGCCGTTTCACGACTGCGAGTTCTGGGGGCAGGTCGGCGAGGTGGCTTTCGGCGGCTGGGATCTGCTCAACGTGGACCGCCTCACCGCTCTGCAGCGCCGGGTAGACCGAACCCGGCACATCCCGGCGCTGGCCCGGTCCCACCGCAGCCCGGCCTTCCAGCAGGCACTGGACGAATACCTCGCGTACTATCTGCGGCTCTATCAGGCCATCGAGAAGACCAGTGGGCGTCAGGTGCTGGTCGATTCCAGCAAGCACGCCTCGCTGGCCTTCTGCCTGCGCGCTGCTCCTGCCCTCGATCTTCGGGTCGTGCACGTGGTCCGGGACAGCCGCGCGGTCGCCTACTCCTGGAGCCGGCAAGTTGCCCGTCCGGACGCGGCGGGGCCGAGCTACATGACCGTCTACCGCGCCCGGACGGCGGCGGTGCAGTGGAACACCCAGAACCTGGCCCTGCACTGGCTGGCCCGCCTTGGCGTGCCGCTCCTTCGGATCAGGTACGAGGACTTCGTGCGCAACCCGGAACGGGGCGTGCAGGATATCGCTGCGTTCGCCGGCATCGGGATTGGCCCGGGCGCGCTGCAATTCGTCGGGGGAAGCGTAGCCGACCGGTGGGCGGAACTCGGCCTCGCACACACCGCGTCCGGTAATCCGATGCGCTTCGACTCGGGGCGAATTCCCATCCGCCCGGACGTCAGATGGCAGACCGCGCTGCCCGCCAGACACCGGCGGCTGGTGACCGCGCTCACCCTGCCGCTGTTCACGCATTACGGCTACGTCAAGGGAGTGCGATGAGCGACCGTCCCCCGGTGGAACGTGCCGGGCGCCAGAGCCCGGCTAGCCATTCCGCCCGGAACCGGCTGGCCTACCTGGGCTGGGTGATCGCTGCGGTGGCCGTGGCGGTAACCGTGGTGCTCGTGGTGAGCAACCGCACCAGATCCGGTCACTCCTCGACAGTGGTCAAGTTCCCCAGCGCCGCGCACCCCACTACGTACGTCGATCCACTCGCCGCCCCGACCCCGCCGGCCCGTGGGGCGTACTTCGGGGCCTGGGTCGGGCCACGGATCTACACGCAGGCCAACAGCATCACGGCGGTCGACACCCTGCAGCGCGACCTCGGCCGCCGACTCGACATCGTGCACACCTACCTCAAGTGGCACGCGCCCTTCCCGACGGTCAGTGACCTGGCCTTCGCCCGGCAAGGCAGCACCCTGCTGGTGTCCTGGGCAGGAGCCGACACCAGGGCGATCGTGTCGGGTGCCTACGACGACTGGATCAGGAAACGGGCGCTTGAGATCAAAGCCTTCGGCCATCCGGTCTTCCTGGAATGGCGCTGGGAGATGGACCGGCCCAACCTGCTCTGGCAGATCCACTCCGGCACCGCGTACGTCGCCGCCTGGAAGCACATCCGGGCCATCTTCAGCGCGGAGCACGTGAACAACGCGGCGTGGGTGTGGTGCCCGACCGCGGCCGGATTCGCGGACGGCCGGGCGACTGCCTTCTACCCCGGCAACAGCCAGGTGGACTGGATCTGCGCGGACGCGTACCCGGGAGTGACCGGCTACCGCAGCTTCGCGAGCATCGCGGGGCCGTTCCTCACCTGGGCGGCGCAGCATCCGCGGCCGGTGATGATCGGCGAGTACGGGGTGCCGCAAAGCTACGGATCGGCTGGCCGCGCGGCCTGGCTGCGCGATGCCATGCGGACGGTGCGGGACGATCCGCAGATCAAGGCCCTGATCTACTTCGACGCCGACCCGACCGGGCACGGTCCTCAGCTGAGCTACTCGCTGGAGAACGACGCGGCAGCGTTGCGGGAGTTCCGCGGCATCGCCGACAACAGCTACTTCAATCCGTTGCATCTGTCAATCCGGGGATAGCGATGCTTCCAGCGCAGTGCTGAGGAGCCACGGCCGGGCCGAGCGGTGGCTTCCGGTCACCGCCGCCAGCTCGGTTCCCGGCCCAGCCATCCGGCCAGCCGTTCGTCGTAGGGAATAAAGTGTTCCTCGAGCGCCTGCCGCGGAGCAGCCGGGAGCGGTGATCGCGGGCGGGCATTGTGCCGTTCGAAACGGGGGTTGCCCAGGAACGGAAGCCCCAGGAAGTCGAGTACGGCGGCGTACACCGGGGCCGGGTCAGTGAAGAAATCGCTGCTGTCCACCACGTGGATACGGTCGCGGCCGAAGAGTTTCTCCAGCCGCTCGAGCTGTTCGATGTACTGCCCCCGGGTCCGGTAAGCATGATGCTGGTGACTGTGGCTGCGGTAGGAAGGGTCGGCGACGATCCGCTCCGCCTCACCCGCCAGCCGGCTGGCCTCGAGTTCCAGGGCCCGCTCGAACGGGTTGGTCTCGTACCCCCGGGCCAGTTCGTGGGCGTGCGCGGAGTAGGCCCGCTCGACCGGGTCCCGAAGCAGCACCAGCAGCCGTACGCCGGGCAGATCCCGCGAGATCCGCTCCCCGGCGAGCGGATGGAACATGTAGTAAGGGCTGGATTCGAAGGTCACCGGGGCGACCCCGGCCGCCCGCTGGGCCCATGCCGCACGGCTACGCAACGGAAAGTGACCCTGATACCAGGCCAGTCCTTTGTCGTAGCCGGTGTCGAAGTAGTGCACTCCCTTATGCAGCGGCGACTTGAGCACCGCAGGGTGCTGGCTCAGCGTGCGGTACATGGACGTGGTCCCGCACCGCTGAGCCCCCACGACGAGGAACCCAGGGAGCATCCGGGCCCGATGGGTGAGCCGTCCAGCGGTCACCGAGACGCTGTGCACCGCCCGCTTGGCCCGGGGGGAGACAGCCGAGGAATCAATCACGAGCGCTGGCCTTCCGATGAATTGTCCGCTGAGTCCGTGTCATAGCCGGGCTCACCGCGCTGGCGATGGCCGGGATCAGCCAGGTACCCGGCGAGCCCAGCCGCGCTCCCGCAGTGGCCTGCCGGTCCACCAGGTACCGGGTGGCCAGGTCGGCCACGTAGAGGAGCGCCGTGAGCCTGGCCTCATCCGCGCCGATGCCAAACGGCGCCAGCTGAGCGGGCGCGGTCTCGATGCAGTCCCGGGCGGCGGCCAGCGGCTCCCGGCGTTTCGGTATCACCTGGGTCTGCAGCCAATGGTGCAGGGCGTCGAAGCCGGTCGGCACGCCGCCGGTGAACCGTTCCCAGTCCCACAGCAGCAGCCCCTGGCGGGTGCTCGCCATGTTCCACGGCGCCCAGTCGCCATGCCAGTGACCGTAGTACAGCACCGCATCTCCGGCGACGGCCTCCAGCGTCCCCAGGGCGGTGCGCAGCGCTTCCCGGTCGGCACCCGGGTCCGCCGTGCCCAGCCTGCCGCACAGGCCCGCCAGATAGTCACCGCCGGCGAGTTTCTCCTGCCGCAGTCGGCCCAGCCCGGCTACCTCGGCCATAGCCGCGGCGAGCTGGCCCGCGGGGAGCGGGCGGCGCGGCAGCCACACCGGCAGCGCACCGAGGACCAAGACGTCGAGTCCCTGCCAGCGCCCCAGGTGCAGCACCTCCGGTGCGGCCACGCTGGCCAGACCGGCCTGGCTGATCCGGGTTAGCGCACGGTGCTCGGCATGCACCAGTTCGCGGGTGAGCTCACTGATGCCGATCTTGGCGAAACCGACCGTCTCGCCGCGGGTGCTGAGTACCTGCAGCACCGGCTTGCGGTTGGCCCGGGCCGGCCCCAGATACATGCTCACCCGGACGTTACGGGCCAGCGCCTCGCTCAGGTATGTCTCGATGGTGCTGGCGCCCGCGGGGGCCTGCACTCGCAGCCTGCTCCGCAGCGCGGCGCGACCGACCCCGGTGCTGAGGCCGAATGACAGCGCGGCGGCGCGCAGCCGCCCGGCCCGGGAGCCGGGCTCGCCGTAGCGGCGGGCCGCCGTAGCGGCGGCCCGCCGCGTCGCCGGAACCAGCAGCCGGGGCCGGCTCTCGCCTGGGATCAGGAGAAATTCGCTCGTTACCGGTCCGGCCGGACCGGCCGGTCCGGCCAGGAGCGGTTGCCCATCCTGGCCGGCACCCAGCGTGACCCGGGCGGGCGCGGGCCAGAGCAGCGCGGCCGTGTCGCGCAGGTAGGCCAGCCGTTCCCTATCCCCAGGGCGGCTCGTCATCCAGGAACCCCTTCTGGCCGGTTTCTGGCCGGTGTCACCTGGGGCAGTTCCGGGCCCGGCACCTGAGGCGGGCCAATGACCAGGTGGATCGCGAGGATGTAGATGGCCAGCATCAGGCAGCCGTAGAACCAGCCACTGACAATGTCAGTGGTCCAGTGCACGGCGAGGTACCAGCGGGTGTACCCCTCGTGGAAGCCAAGCGCGGCCACCACGGTGGCCGCCCAGATGGCGGCCCGGCGCTTGCCGCTGAACTCCCGCCAGGTCAGGTAGGCGATCAGCCCGTAGAAGAGGATGGCGCGCTCGGACCCGCCCGACGGGAAGATGCCCCCTTGCCCCGGCGGCGGGGTGCGGTGCTCGGTGTGATTGATGGCCAGGGTGAGGAAGTGATCCCAGATGATCAGCGTGCCGAGCGCGACCGGGGGCAGCCATCGGTTCCGGCGCCAGGTGATGGCCAGCAGAACCGCTGCGGTAGCCGCCGCAGCCCAGACCGGGTACTTGTCCCCGACCTCGGTAGCCCGGTTCATGCCGCTCTTGACGAAGTGGTACCGGTGGGCGATCGTCCAGTTGAAGATCGGCTTGTCGATGGTGGGTCCGGCGTGGATGACGACAATGCCCAGCAGGCACATCACCCCCCAGGCCACGATCGAGCAGCCGAACAGGAGGAGCAGGAACTTCCCGGCCGACCGGAGGGCGGACGGCCCAGCGGCGCCGCCGTTCCCCATTGCCTGGCCATGCCGCCGCAGTCCCGCTGGCCGGGAGAGGCCCGTCAGACCGCCCGACCGCAGTTCCAGCGGGCCGTCGGAAACCCGTCTGGCCAGGAGGGCCCCGATGCACAAGATGACAGCGATGCCCGCTGGCCACAGCAGGACCGCCAGGATCCTTCCCATTTCCGATCACATCCTTTTTTGGTCTCACTTGCTCTTCCGAGCTGTGACAGTTGTTGCTGGGCGCCCAGGCCGGCGGCCCAGGAGGCGCCAGGGCCGGCTTATCCTCCGCTTGCGTGGGCGGCTGGGCTCCGGCGGCGGGGGAACCCCGGCATGACCGCCAGCTGCAGCGGTTGCCGGAAGGACCACAGTCCGGCGGCCATCACGACGCATCCAGCCGCCGCGCCTGCGAGGGATGCCGCGCCGCCCGTGCCGAGCAGGGCTCGCAGGGCCAGCGGCACGCCGCCGAAGCTCACTGTGGTCAGGGCGATGGCCAACAAGGTGCCCGGCCCGAACGGATGCAGCCGCAGCACCGCCGCCAGTTGCGCCAGCGGCAGCAGGTTCGTCGTGACGATCGCGGCGGACCACCCGATCGCGGCGCCCTCGATGCCGTAGCGCGGGATCAGTATCAGATCCAGGCCGACGTTGATGCCGACGGCTAGCAGCCCGTTGGCCAGGCTCCAGCTGCTCCGGCCGGTGGTGATCAGCACCATGTCGACCTGGCCGCAGGCGGTAGCGAGGAGCATGGTCAGGCCGAGGATGACCATCACGGTGTCGCCGGCCCGGTACGCGTGGCCGAACAGGTTGAGCACCTCGGGTCCGTAGCTGACGGCCAGCAGGTACAACGGCCAGGTCAGCAGAACGAGCCAGCCGGTGGTTGTCTGGTAGAGGTTGTTCGCGCCACGGCGGTCGTCCACGGCGAACAGCTCTGTGAACCGTGGCTGGGCCGCCATGCTGATCGCGCCGTTGCCGAGCTGCCCGGCGACCAGGAAGCGGGTCGCGGCGGTGTAGACGGCTGCCTCCGCTGGTCCGCGCATGATAGCCACCAGCACGATATCGATGCGCTGGATGGTGATCTGAGCCAGGCTGGCGATCGCCCGCGGCGTGGTGAAGCGCCAGAATCCGCGCGGGTTGGCGTTGTCGAGCCGCTGGTCGGCCAGCCGCCGGCCGACCGCGGGCGGCGGGATCACCGGCGAGTCCGCCCGCCTTTCCCGCTGCCGGCGCTGGATGTGGCGCAACCACAGCCAGGCGGCGGTCCCGGCGGGTACGTAGGGCAGCGCCCAGAGCGGTGCCAGCAGCGCCGCGCTCCCCGCCGCGGCCGCCACGGCAATCCCGATCAGCTGGGCCGACGAGCGGGCTATCCGGTCGGTCAGTACGGTTGGCCACATGCTCCGATAGCCGCGGCTCGCGCCCAGGAACGTGTCCAGCAGGGTCGCGAACGGGAGGGTGAACGCCAGAGCCCGCAGGGCACGCGCCACCGCCGCGGGAGTGGCCCCCGCCCGGCCCATCTGGCCGTCCAGCAGGAGACGCGACAGCGGTGTCGCGGCCAGCAGCAGCGCGGCGGTGGCGAGCAGCGAGACCACGATCACCGGGATGACCGCCGCACGCAGGATGCCCGGGATCCGGCTCTCCGCGCCAAGCGAGCGCAGCCGGGCGAGGAAGTACACCAGCCCGGTGAACGCGCCGAGGCCGGCCACCGCCTCGACGATGAGGAAGAGCGAGGTCGCGGTGAAGAAGGCGCCTGCCACCGGCCTGCTGAACTCCCTGGTCACCAGCACGGTCACGGCCAGCGTGGTCAGCGCGGAGATGCCTGCCCCGGCCACGTTCAGCGTGCTGCCCCGGGCCACCTCGGCCAGCCGGCCGCCGCCGCGCCCCACGCTGCCTGGAGCCGGACGGGCCGGGCGCGCGGTACGCCCGGCCCGTCCGGCTCGGGTCACCCGCGCGTGGAGCCGGCCACCGGACAGGTCCCGCATCATCCAGCTCCGCCAGCCGACCCTGGTCGGCCGAAATGGCGCCGCCGCGAGCCCGCTCCCGGTCATTGCGCCACAGCACGGCGACCGACAGCATGGTGATGGCGAGCGGTGCGCCGACGGCATCGTAGGAAATCATGAACACGAATGACATCAGCACGGCGAGCGAGCCAGCCAGCCCGTAGGGCGTCATGTCTCTCCGGTATCGCCACAGCGCCCGGGCGAAGAACAGCAGGTAGAGACTGGCCCCCACGATCCCATTGCAGACCAGCAGCAGCCACAGCTGGCCGTTACTGCCCACCGCGACCTGACCGCAGTTCCGGCAGTTGGCCGTGGGGCCGATGGCGATCGACTGCGGGCCCCCGATCTGCTGCCGGGTGTCGCCGTACCCAATGATCGGGGAGGCCAAGCCGTCCTCGACCGCCACCACCGTAAGTGACGACCGGAGCGAATTGCTCTTCTGATGCTCGAAGCGGAGGGCGATGACCTGCTGCAGTGGTGTGGCCAGGATAGCCAGGGTGATCAGGACCATCCCGCCGCAGATCGCACCCAACAGCGCCACCCGGCCCCGGGCCGCCAGCCGCACCGCCAGATAGGCGCCGGCCACGCCCAGGGCCAGCCAGACGCCTCTGTTCAGCGAGTAAATGATCGGCGCCACCGAGATCACCGCCACGCCCGCGGCGATCCAGCGTTGCCGCTTGGTTCCATGCGACCACCAGGCCGCCAGCAGCCAGGGCAGCAGTAGGGCCAGGCAGTTGCCCCAGGTGTTGGTGTAGTCGAAGGGCGCCTTGGGACGCCCTTCGGGGGCGCCGAGCACCGTCTGGATCTGGCTGAGACCCGGATGCATCATGGCCTGGATCTGTACATTGCTCTGCAGGCTGCCCGGCATCAGCGCCAGGGCGGGCGAGCTGAACTGAAGCCCCGGATCGAGCATGCCCAGTACGCCGCCCGCCGTGGCGTAGATGGCCAGCAGGCCGAGCAGCCAGGCCAGTCGTTGCCGGGAGAGTTCCTGCCGCGTGAGGTTCCCGGCGTACAGCAGCAGGACAGTGACACCGGCGTACTGGGTGCCACGGTTGACGAAGGAGACGATCCGGTGGCTCACGGCGCTGTCCACCGTGCCGGGTGCGGTGAGACTCAAGGTGACCGCACCGGCCACCACCCACAGCAGGAAGAGCAGCCACAACCCGAAACCGGGCGGCAGCCGGATGGTGCGCCCATGCGCCCGCCATGAGAACATCCGGGCGGCCATGGGGATCGCCAGCAGCGGAAACATGAAGTCGGCGATGCCCAGCGCCCACCATAGCGGGTACCCGGCCAGCAGCGCGACGATCGGCCAGGCGGGATGCCGGGCCAGCCAACTTCCGGCCGACGCTCGGGCGTGGTCACCCCGTGCCCACGTACCAGCGTTAGAGGTGCCGCGGCGGCCGCGCTGTCGGGTGGCTGGCGCGGCCATACCGTCCTCACCGGCGGCCGGAAAGGTCGTCGTCATTTCGGTGCCCCCGATGTCTGCACCCGCGTACCCCGCGGAGCCAGCACGACCCAGGTAGGGCCCGGTTCCAGGTACATCGGCAGGCCGTTTCCGTCCAGATAGTTGGTGACGTCACGCAGCCCGGCCTTCCGCCATGTCCCTCTGGCGGCCAGGCCAGCTTGGCTGGGTTGCGCCCCGGCACCCTGGATGCCGCTGAACACCACGGCGGAGCCCTTACCGATCACTCGCGCGCTTCCAGTGGTGAGGTGATAACGCCGGCTTAGGTACACCGTCTTGAACTGGACCGTCTGAACGATCACGTTGGCCATCCGCAGCCGTGGCCCGCCCCGGGTCAGCAGCCAGCGATCGCGGCGGGCTTCGAAGGACCACACCTGGGTAGGCGCGCCGGGGATGCGCACCATGACCGTGGACGGGTGCCATACACCGCGGCTCGCCAGTTCATCCCCGCTGCCCAGGCCAACGCCACGGTAGGGGAACAGCTCAGGCGGCGCCGCATCCCGGGCCGCCCGGGCCATCCGGCCCGGCACCGCGGTCAGCCCGGCTGGCCCGCTCCGATACAGCGATGTATGTGCGGGGTAGCCGGCATCGATGACCTTCGTGGCGTCCAGGACCTTGATGAACGATGGGGTGCCACCGCTGTAGCCGATCAGCGGGTGCAGCACGGACAAGGTCATACCGTCAGTGGGCAACGTGCTGGTGATCGGACCGACCGCGGGTGGTAGCTGTGACTGGAAGACCGCGATGTACCGCACCGGGCTGCTGATCTCCTCGAACACCACATCCGCGTGGGACAGGCCGCGCGAATCCGCGCCCGCCACGGCCAGCGCGACCGCTGGGCGTGCCGCTGCCGCCGAGCTGGCGGCGGGCAGCCCGGTCAGCGGCGCGACGGGGCCGGTATAGCTGGCGGCGCTGGGCGCTGCGGACGCCGTCGGCGGGGCTGTCCGGTGCGCTGCGGCGGTGGCCGCTGGCGACGCGGGTGCCAGGGATGGCTGCGCCGCGCCGCACGCGGTGGCCGCGACCCCGGCCGCAGCGGCGATCACGGCACGGCAGTGCACCACCCGGTGAACTGGCCAGAGAGGCACGAATCAGCTCCCGGAGCCCTTGTCCGCGGGGTTCGGCCGCTCCTTCCGGAGTCCGGGTTCTGGTGTGTAGTCATCGGCGCGCAGGCTGATCCGGGACATCGGCCACGGGTCATCGACCCCGCTGGCCCTCGCCGTCTCCTCCCTGCGCAACGTGGCTGCTGCCGGGTGCTGGCCGAGCGACGCCTCCGGCCCGGCAACCGGCGCCGCCGGGACCGCGGCGCTGAGCTTGCGGGACAGCGGAGGCAGCACCATGGCGCCGAGGACCGGGGTGCGGAGACGGGTAATCCTGCGAACGCAGTCCGTCACCTCGGCTCGCCGCGACCGGGCGAGTTCTATGACCACGAGGGCCGCGTCGGCGAACTCCGCCAGTGCGAAGGTCTCTGCGCCTTCCGCGTCCAGGGCTGCCGGAACCTCGATGATCAGGTATCGGGCTTCGGTGCGCAGCAGGCGGGCGACCCGAGAGGTGAGATCGTACTGCAGGTGATACAGGACGGCGGCCGGATCCAGGCCGGGCGTGATCACCTTGAGCCGGGGATTGTCCGCGGGCTGCCTGGTCACGTCGCTCAGCGTGGCCTTCTCGGCCAGCAGTTCACTCAGCCCCTGGCCATCGCCCAGGCCGAGCAGTTGCGGTGCCGTGCTGCCGAACACGTCTGCGCAGACCAGGAGCACATCGCCGTGTGTCCGGGCCAGAGTGGCGGCGAGGTTCGTGGCCGCCACGCTGCCGCTCCGGTCCGCTGCCGTACCAACGACGGCTACCACGTGGTTCCCCTCGCCGAGCCCCGCGGCGACATCATGAGCGAGCTCAGTGAACAGCATGCCGGTCCGGGACCTGGGGGAAACCCGGGTGAGCTGCGGGTCGGATCTCTTGGCCGGGATGCTGAGCAGGACCGGCACGTGCAGGTAGCTTTCCACCTCCCGGGCGGAGTGCACCCGGGTGTCCCTGCGGTCCGTGATGAACGCGACGATCAGGCCCATCAGCAGTCCGACCAGCAGCCCGCCCGGCAGGAGCACAGCCGCCTTCGGGCTGGTCGGGCTGCCCGGGATGGTGGCGGCGGTGATGATGTAACCGCCCGAGGAGTTGGCCTCCTGCGCGGTCAGCGCCGCGACCTGATTGTTGAGGCCGTTCAGCTGGCTGTTGTCCGAGCGCAGTTCCGCCGCGGCGGTGGCCCGCTGGGTTGAGTTGGGCGGGAGCAGCCGGATCTGGCCGGAGAGTTTGGCCGCGTTCTGCTGGAGCGACTGGACCTTTCCCTGCAAGGTCTGCAGCTGGGCCTTCAGCGCGGAGGTGGCGGTGACGCTCCGGTTCTGCAGGTACGCCGCGGCGAAGGCGCGTGCGCACGCGGCCGAGGCCGCCGCGGACGACGCGGAACAGCTGATCTGCAGCACCTGGGAGTTGGGCGGAACCGCGACCGAGACGTTCTTGACCAGCTGCGACGGGGACGGCGCGGTGCGCAGATTGCGCGCGGCGATAGCCGCGACATTGTAGGACTGCACGAGCTGGGCCTCGTTGTCCATGTTGACGGTGCCGTTGGTGCGGCCGTTCTGCACCTGGTTGGCGCCGGCCCCGGTGGCGGTCACATACACCGACGCGGTGGCCGTGTAGGTCCGCGGGGCGGTCATGTAGTACGCGGCGGCGCCCAGCAGCCCGACGCAGACCAGGCCGACTATGAGCCACCAGCGCCGGCGCAGCACGCCCAGATAGTCAGCCAGCTCGAAAGAGTCGGTTGCTGGTGAGCCGTTCATACGTGGTGCTCCTCACTAAGTACTCCGACATCCGCAGCCGGCGCGGGACCTGCTACCGCTTTACTCACGACAGCGCCACGCGTGGGTCGCGCACCATGACGGATTGCCCGCTCCGGAGCTGTGGCGACGTGCCAGACTGGCTGACACGCGCCTGGGCGATGTCCGGCTCCCCCTCGTCGACGGCCGATAGCCTTGTCCCTTTTGAAGTGTGACGCCCCAGAGCAGCGGCCGGATGACATCTCGCAATGATTGACCCGATTCTGCTCGCCCGGCCCGCCAGCGACCGGGCGGCAACCGAAGCGAGACAAGAATGAAACGCCAGATGACCGGCGGCCCGGAATCCTGGCGCCGGGTGGCGGTCCGCGCCGCGCAGCTGCCTTGGCGGGTTGCGGGACGGAGGCTATTAAATAGGCTTGGCGGGCGGCTGGCGCGGCGGTGATCACTACGGGCTGCGGCCACCACGTCCACAGCGGGGATCCCGGACTGCCGGAGGCGAAGAAGGTTGCTGACCCCCTTCCATACCCTGCACGACTACATGGCGCTGCCGCGGCTGACCGGCGTGCGGCTGTCCCCCGACGGCAACTGGCTGGCGGCCAGTGTGTCCGCGCTGAGCGCGGACGGGCGAACCTTCAAGCCCAGCATCTGGCGGATCCCGGCCGGCCCGGGCCAGACCCGCCCGGCCGTCCGGCTGACTAGGTCGGCCGAGGGTGAGGACAACCCGGCCTTCCTGCCGGACGGCTCCCTGCTGTTCCTGTCCGCCCGGCCCGGCCCGCCGGACGGCCAGCCCGGCAGCGCGGGCTCGCCGGCCACCGGCCAGCCAACCACGGGCCAGCCCGGCGCGGCCCGGGCGGACGGGACGGCCGGGAAGCGGGCACTCTGGCTACTCCCGGCCGACGGCGGGGAGGCGTTCCAGCTCACCGCGCCGCCCGGTAGCATCAGCCGGCTGGCTACCGCCGCGGCCGCCCCGCTGGCCGCGTTCACCTGCCCAGTGCTGCCCGGCGCCAGCGGCATCGCCGACGACGCGCAGCGGCGGAAGAGCCGGGCCGACGCGGGCGTGACCGCGATCCTGCACGAGGCCGCCCCGGTCCGGCACTGGGACCACGACCTGGGGCCAGATCAGCTCCGCCTGCTGGTCACCGCGGCCGGCCCGGCCGCGGCCGGCTGCGCCGACCGGGGCGCGGATCGGCGATCGGGGGCCGGGGGTTCCGGGGGAAGTCCCCCGGGGAAGCAGAGCGGGGGGCCGTCCACCCGGGCCAGCACCGTCGGCACCGAGTTGGCCGACGGTAGCGGTGAGCCGCGGGACCTGACCACCGAGCCCGGGCGGGCCCTGGACGAGCACCACTTCGAGCTGACCCCGGACGGCCGGCACGCGGTAACCGGCTGGTCGGTGTACGACGGCTGCGGCGAGCGGCGCGAGGAAGTCGCGGTCATCGACACCCGGAACGGGACGCGCCGGACCCTGCTGGCCGCGCCGGACGCCGACTTCGCCAGCCCGCGGATCTCCCCGGACGGCCAGTCGGTGCTGGCCATCCGATCCGAGCACGACACCGTCGCCCAGCCTGGCGACGTCACCCTGGTCGTCGCCCCGCTCGACGGCAGCGCCAGCCCGGCCGACCTGCTGGCCGGGCTGGACCGGTGGCCGACCGAAGCGGCCTGGGCGGCGGACAGCGGCAGCGTCTTCTTCACTGCCGACGACCGTGGCCGCCGCCCGGTGTTCCGCGCCGAGCTGAGGGAGAACGGCCACGGACCGGCCACGGTGACCCGGCTGACCACCGACGACGGCGCGTACACCAGCCTGTGCCCGGCCCCGGATGGGCGTTCGGTATACGCGTTGCGGGCCGCAGTGGGCAGCCCGCCCGCAGCGGTGCGGCTGGACGCCAGCCAGCCGGGCGAACCGGACCTGCTGGCCGGCCCGGCCGGCCCGCCGCCGCTGCCCGGCCGGCTGACCGAGGTCGAGACCACGGCCAGCGATGGGGCGGCGCTGCGGGCCTGGCTGGTGCTGCCCGCGGCGGCCGCCCCGGACTCGCCCGCGCCGCTGCTGCTGTGGGTGCACGGCGGCCCGCTGTCCAGCTGGAACACCTGGTCCTGGCGGTGGAACCCGTGGCTGATGGCGGCCCGCGGCTACGCGGTGCTGCTGCCCGACCCGGCCCTGTCCACCGGGTACGGGCTGGATTTCATCGCCCGCGGCCACGCCGAGTGGGGCGGCCGGCCGTTCACCGACCTGATGGCGATCACCGACGCGGCGATGGCCCGGCCGGACATCGACGAGACGCGCACCGGCATGATGGGCGGCTCGTTTGGCGGCTACATGGCCAACTGGATCGCCGGGCACACCGGCCGGTTCCGCGCCATCGTCAGCCACGCCAGCCTGTGGGCGCTGGACCAGATGTTCGGCACCACCGACTCGCCCGCGCTGTGGCGGCGGCTGTTCGGCACCCCGCAGAGCCACCCGGAACGCTACTCGGCCAACTCGCCGCACCTGCACGCGGCGGAGATCAGCACCCCGATGCTGATCATCCACGGCGACCGGGATTACCGGGTGCCGATCGGCGAGGCGCTGCGCATGTGGGCTGACCTGGCCGGCGGCCCGAGCGGCCAGGCCGGCGCCAAGTTCCTCTACTTCCCGGACGAGAACCACTGGGTGCTCACCCCGGGCAACGCGACCATCTGGTACGAGACGGTGTTCGCGTTCCTGGCCCAGCACGTGCTCGGCCAGCCCTGGCAGCGCCCCGCCCTGCTCTGACGCACCGGCTCCGCCGGTCACCCGCAAGATGATCAGACGATTGGTGTCGTGGTAGCAGCAATCGTCTGATCACGATTCCCTGATCAGATCGGGATCGCCACAAATGCATCAGGGGGCTCACAAGGTGAGTCCGGTGCCAAGCCAGGTGGCGGGAGGAGCCGGACCAATATGCCAGGGTGGGGGATGACGCGCGCGAACCTGGAGAAGCGGCCGGGCGAGGTGTCGGCCATGTTCGACAAGGTCGCCGACCGCTACGACCTGCTCAACGACGTGCTGTCGCTGGGCCAGGACCGGCTGTGGCGGCGAGCGGTGGCCCACGCGGTCGCCGCCCGGGCAGGCGAGCGGGTGCTGGACGTGGCCGCGGGCACCGGCACGTCCTCGCGGGCCTTCATCACGGCGGGCGCGGACTGTGTGGCCTGCGACTTCTCGCTCGGCATGCTGACCGTGGGGAAGCGCCGCGGGGTCATCCCGGGGCTGCGGTTCGTGGCCGGCGATGCGATGCGGCTGCCCTTCGCCGACGAAGCGTTCGACGCGGTGACGATCTCCTTCGGGCTGCGCAACGTGGCCGACCACCAGGCCGCGCTGGCCGAATTCCTGCGGATCACCCGGCCCGGCGGCCGCCTGGTCGTCTGTGAGTTCGGGCACCTGCCCTGGCCGCGGCTGAACGCGGCCTACGAGGCCTACCTGGCCGGCGCGCTGCCCGCGGTGGCCCGGCGGCTGTCCGGGAACCCAGCCGCCTACGAGTACCTGGCCGAATCGATCCAGGACTGGCCGGCCCAGCCCGAGCTGGCCCGGCGGATCACTGCCGCCGGATGGTCGGCAGTACGCTGGCGGGACCTGAGCCTCGGGGTGGTGGCGATCCATCAGGCCCGCCGCCCGGGCTGACCGCACGGGGCGGGTTCGCCGCCCGGGCTGGGGTAGGTCTAGACTCCGGAATTGAGTACTTGTGAAGCGGTTCACAAGATAGTCAGGACAAAGGTTTTTCGTGTCCCAGGAAGTCCCCCAAGAAGCTGACGTCATCGTGGTCGGGGCCGGGCCGGCTCGGCGACCGCGTGCTACCTAGCCCGCGCCGGGATCGACGTACTGGTGCTGGAGAAAGCCACCTTCCCGCGGGAGAAGGTCTGCGGCGACGGGCTGACCCCGCGCGGGGTGAAGGCGCTGGTCCGGATGGGTGTCCCCATCAGCGAGCAGGACGGCTGGGTGCGGAACAAGGGGCTGCGCATCATCGGCGGCGGGGTCCGGCTCGAACTGCCCTGGCCGGAGCTGTCCAGCTACCCGGGCTACGGCCTGGTCCGCAGCCGGCTCGACTTCGACGAGACGCTGGCCCGGACGGCCCAGAAGGCGGGTGCGCGGCTGCTCGAAGGCGTCACCGTGACCGGTCCGGTGCTCGATGACAGTGGCCGCATCATCGGCGTGCAGGCCCGCGCCACCGGACAGCCCGACGATATTGAACGCCAGTACCGGGCCCGTGTCGTCGTGGCCGCGGACGGGAACTCCTCGCGGCTGTCGCTGGCCATGGGCCTGGGCAAGCGGGACGACCGGCCGCTCGGGGTGGCCGTGCGGACGTACTACACCAGCCCGCGGCACGACGACGACCATCTCGAATCGTGGCTCGACCTGTGGGACGGGGACCGGCTGCTGCCCGGCTACGGCTGGATCTTCGGCATGGGCGACGGCACCAGCAACGTGGGCCTCGGCATGCTGAATACATCCGCCTCGTTCAAGAACGTGGACTACCGGGACCTGCTCCGCCGCTGGCTGGCCGGGATGCCCGCCGAGTGGGGCTACACCGAGGAGAACCGGACCGAGCCGGTGCGCGGCGCCGCGCTGCCGATGGGCTTCAACCGGACCCCGCACTACACCCGGGGCCTGCTGCTGGCCGGCGACGCGGGCGGCATGGTGAACCCGTTCAACGGCGAGGGCATCGCCTATGCCATGGAGTCGGGCGAAATGGCCGCCCAGGTCATCGCGCAGGCGCTGGCCCGGCCGGACCGGGCCGGCCGGGAGCAGGTGCTGCACGGTTACCCGCAGGCGCTGAAGGATGCCTACGGCGGCTACTACACTCTCGGGCGCAAGTTCGTCCGGGCGATCGGCGACCCGCGGGTCATGCAGTTCGCGACCAAGCACGGGATGCCCCACCCGGCGCTGATGCGGTTCATCATGAAGCTGCTGGCCAACCTCACCGAGGTACGCGGCGGCGATGCGGCGGACCGGGTGATTAACGCACTGTCTAAGATGACGCCGGCAGCCTAACGAGACTGCGCTGCCGGATCGTCAGGAGAAGAAGAAAGGAGGCTGCCGTGCTGGTCTTGTACGTGCCCATCATCGTGCTCGGCGCGCTGGCCGCATTCTTCGCGATCTTCTCGCTCATAGCGGGCCACGTGAGCGGGCCGCACCGGTGGAACCGGGCCAAGCTCGAAGCCTACGAGTGCGGCATCGAGCCGACGCCGCCCGAGATCGGCAGCCGGTTCCCGGTCAAGTACTACCTGACGGCGATGCTGTTCATCCTGTTCGACATCGAGATCGTCTTCCTCTACCCGTGGGCGGTCGAGTACGACAACCTCGGGGTGTTCGGCCTGGTCGAGATGGTGCTGTTCATCGTGGCCGTGCTGGTCGCGTACACCTACGTGTGGCGCCGCGGCGGACTGGAGTGGGACTGACTGATGGGTGTTGAAGAGAAGCTGCCGAGCGGGATCCTGCTGACCACGGTCGAGAAGGTGGTCGGTTACGCGCGCAAGGTATCGGTCTGGCCCGCCACGTTCGGGCTGGCCTGCTGCGCGATCGAGCTGATGCAGACCGGTGGCTCGCGGCATGACCTGGCCCGGTTCGGCATGGAGCGCGCGTCCAACACGCCACGCCAGGCCGACCTGATGATCGTGGCCGGCCGGGTGAGCCAGAAGATGGCGCCGGTGCTCGGCAGATCTATCACCAGATGGCCGACCCGAAGTGGGTCATCTCGATGGGCGTGTGCGCGTCCAGTGGCGGCATGTTCAACAACTACGCGATCGTGAGGGCGTGGACCATATCGTGCCGGTGGACATCTACCTGCCGGGCTGCCCGCCGCGGCCGGAGATGCTGCTGGACTCGATCATGAGGCTGCAGGACAAGATCCAGAACATGAAGCTCGGCATGGACCGCGAGGTAGAGGTGCAGGAGCTGGAGCAGGCCCGGCTGCGCCGCCTGCCGCTGGCCGCCGACCTGGCCGTGTCCAGGCCCGCGGTGGCCCGACCCTGCTCGGCCAGGGCCCAGAGGAGACGGACAAGTGAGCGGAGACGGACCGGAGAGCGAGGGAAACCAGCAGCA
>CAVWWE010000025.1:0-125312 GCA_963758575.1 uncultured Actinomycetes bacterium | reverse complement strand
GACCCACGAGATCGTGGACTGGGTCCGCTCGACCCTCGGCGGCCGGTCCTCCGCCGAGCCCGCCGAGTCCGCTCAGTCTGCCCAGCAGGGCTAACCCGCCGGGGGCAGTGCGCGGATATCCAGCGCCGGCCGCTGCCGCCCGGTCTGTAACGCGGATCTGATGTCTGTTGCCACCGTGGCCGGCTGGGTGCGGACCTGCGTGGGCGTGAAATGCAGCACCAGGATCCCGCACGCGGTCATCCGGGCATGCCGGGCCATCGTCTGCGCCCAATCGCCCGGGGAGAGGTGCCACTCGCGCGAATCCACCTCCGCCGCCACCCCGGCCTCCGGCCACCACGCGTCTGGCTTAGCCAGGAACGTCCGTCCCAGGTAGAGCCTGGGATTGAACATCGGGCTGGGCAGCTGCGCACGGTTAATCAGGTCCCGCAGATCTCCCTCGGCTACCGACCGCACCCCGTCGGCGACCTCGGCCAGCGCCCGTCTGAGCCACGCCGACCCGCGGATGGGCGCGCTCGCCAGTTCCTCGATCAGCTGGTCTAAGCGGCACGCCCGCCGCTGCACGGCGTCCGCGGTCACCGCCCGCACCTCCCGGAGCGACCCCAGCTCACGGGACGCGTCAGCCACCGCCCGCGCGGCCTGGGTGAACCGCACCGCGCCATCCGCCATGACAAACTCCGGCATCCGCGCCGTCGGCCACACCCGGACAAACGATCGATTCGCGCGTCCTCGCCCGGCCGGGATCAGCACAATGAGCGTCTTGCTCTCCGGTACCCGGACACCATGCCGGCGTAGTGCAGCCGTGCCGGTGAGAACACTGCCCGGTCCCGCGTACCGCAGTGCGGCCAGCTCACTTTGGGCTCGGCTGGGATCGCCGGTGACGGCCAGATATACCCCCGGCAGCAGTCGCTGCCACGGCCCGCCGGGTCGGATGCGCCACTGCACCTGCTCAACGGACATCCCGCAGTTGAACGCCTCGGTGCGTGAGATGACCTGCTCCTGGTCGCGCAGCACCCGGCGTAACGCGGCTTCGTCGAAGTTCCCGGCCCGTGGCATGGCAGCAGCTTCGCAGCGAGGTCCGACACTGACGGTCGTGATCATGGCCTAGGTGGGGTTCTAGTACTACCTAGCCCATGATCACGAAGGAAGAACGGATGGGAGGTGGGGTGGCGGGGGTGCTTGGGGTCAGTGGGGCTGGGGGGCGGAGGTTGCGCGGGGGTGGGGGAGGGCGGAGGCCGTCACCGGTAGGCTGCGTGCGGAATCCTGCTCACCCGTAGGCCACCCGAGGACGGACGTCAGTGGACCTGTTTGAGTATCAGGCGAAAGAACTGTTCGCCGAGTACGGGGTACCTGTGCAGCGCGGCCGGGTTGCTGCCACCCCGGCCGAGGCCAGTGAGATCGCGGCGGGCTTCGCGGCCGAGGGCTCACCCCTCGCGGTCGTGAAGGCCCAGGTAAAGACCGGCGGCCGGGGGAAGGCGGGCGGCGTCAAGCTGGCCAATGGCCCGGAAGAGACCCAGGCCAAAGCGCAGCAGATCCTCGGCATGGACATCAAGGGCCACACCGTGCACCGGGTCCTGATCGCCGAGGCGGTGGACATCGGCCAGGAGTACTACCTGTCCTACCTGCTGGACCGGGCCGCCCGGACGTTCGTGGCGATCTGCTCGGTGCAGGGTGGCGTGGAGATCGAAGAGGTCGCGCACACCAACCCCGAGGCGGTGGCCCGGATCCCGATCGACCCCCGCACCGGCGTGGACCGGGCGAAAGCCGAGGAGATCATCCAGGCCGGCCGGATCCCGGCCGAGGCGGTGGAGCAGGCCACCGTGCTGGCCGAGCGGCTCTGGGCGGTGTTCGCCGACGAGGACGCCACCCTGGTCGAGGTGAACCCGATGGCGCTCACCGACCAGGGCGATGTGCTGGCCGTGGACGGCAAGGTGAGCCTGGACGACAACGCGGCCTTCCGGCAGCCGGACCACGCGAAGTTCGAAGACAAAGAGGCGGCCGACCCGCTCGAAGCGCGAGCCAAGGCCAAGCACCTGAACTACGTCAAGCTCGACGGCCAGGTGGGCATCATCGGCAACGGGGCCGGGCTGGTCATGTCCACCCTGGACGTGGTGGCCCTGGCCGGCGAACAGTACGGCGGCATCAAGCCGGCCAACTTCCTGGACATCGGCGGCGGCGCGTCAGCCGAGGTGATGGCCGACGGCCTGGAGATCGTGCTGTCTGACGCGTCCGTGAACAGCGTCCTGGTCAACGTGTTCGGCGGGATAACCTCCTGCGATGCGGTGGCCAACGGGATCGTCTCGGCCATCGGCATGCTGGCCAGCCAGGGCAACGAGGTCCGGCACCCGATCGTGGTCCGGCTGGACGGCAACAACGCCGAGGAGGGCAGGCGCATCCTGGAGGAGGCTGCGCTGCCCACGGTCGAGCAGGTGGCCACCATGGACGACGCAGCCCGGCGGGCCGCCGAACTCGCGGCCACCCCCGTGACAGGAGCATGAGATGGCGATTTTCCTGACCGGCGACAGCCGGATCATGATCCAGGGCATCACGGGCTCGGAAGGCCGCAAGCACGGCCGCCGGATGCTGGCCGCCGGGACGAACGTGGTCGGCGGCACCAACCCGCGCAAGGCCGGGCAGACCGTGGACCTGGGCGGCGCCGAGGTGCCGGTGTTCGCGACGGTGGGCGAGACGATGGCGGCTACCGGCGCGGACGTGTCGGTCGTCTTCGTCCCGCCGGCGGGCACCAAGGGTGCCGTGATCGAGGCCATCGATGCTGGGATCCCGCTGGTCATCGTGATCACCGAGGGCGTCCCGGTGCACGACACCGCTGAGTTCTGGGCCTACGCCACGGCCAACGGCAACACCACCCGGATCGTCGGGCCGAACTGCCCCGGGGTGGCCTCGCCCGGCAAGTCGAACGCGGGCATCATCCCGGCCGACATCACCACCGAGGGCCGGATCGGGCTGGTCTCCAAGTCCGGCACGCTGACCTACCAGATGATGTACGAGCTGCGCGACATCGGCTTCTCCACCGCGGTCGGGATCGGTGGCGACCCGATCATCGGCACCACGCACATCGACTGCCTGGCCGCGTTCCAGGATGACCCGGAGACCGACGCGATCGTGATGATCGGCGAGATCGGCGGCGACGCCGAGGAACGCGCCGCCGCCTACGTCGAGGGGCATGTCAGCAAGCCGGTGGTCGCCTACGTGGCCGGGTTCACCGCCCCGGAGGGCAAGACCATGGGCCACGCCGGGGCGATCATCTCCGGGTCGGCGGGCACCGCGCAGGCCAAGAAGGAAGCACTGGAGAAGGTCGGCGTGCGGGTGGGCCGGACGCCCAGCGAGACGGCCGTCCTGGTCCGTGAGGTAATGCAGACGCGCCGCTAAGCTCCTCGCCAGGCGCCGCCCTACGGGGCAGCGCCCCCGGCGCGCCTCCACGACGGTCCGCTGGCCGCTTGCCAGGATGGGCAGTTGTGACCGCTTCTGCCCCGCCGTCCGCGCGGGCGGGCCGCGGCGCCGGATCGCCCGGGCCGGCTTCCGGCCCGGCCCGGCCGCTGGTTATCACGGGTGCCATCGCCGCCTGTGCCGCCGCGGGCAGCGGGCTGGTGCTGATAACCCTGCTGGTGCTGGCCGGCTGGATCGCCGCGCCGCACGCTGGCCTGGGCCTGCCCGGAGTGCTGCGCACCGCTGCTGACCTGTGGCTGGTCGGCCACCACGTCGGCTTCACGCTGCATGCGGGCAGCCTGGGCGCGGCCAAAGCGGGTGGCCGGATCGGCCTGCTCCCGCTCGGCCTGGTGCTGCTGCCCGGCGCGCTGCTCTGGCTGGCCGGCCGGTGGGTGGTCCGCAAGGGTGAGGTGTCCCGGCTCCCCGAAGTCGGTTACGCGGCGCTGGCCCTGGCCGTGCCGTACGCGCTGCTGGCCGGCGCGCTGGCCTTCCTCGGCCAGTCGTCGCTGGCCACCCCGTCGCTCATCCAGGCGGTGCTGTCCGGCTTCCTGCTCGCCCTGGTCGCGGGCGGTCTAGGTGGCGCGCGGGCACTGGCCCCCTGGTGGCACCTGGTCCATCTGCTGCCGCCCCGGTCCCGGTCCGTGTTCCTCGGCTCGCTCGGCGCGCTCACCGTGCTGACCGGGACGGGCGCGATCCTGGCCGGCGCGTCGCTCGCCACCCACCTGTCCGGCTTCCGCGCCGCGGACGTGGCGCTCGCCCCCGGCTTCGTCGGCGGCGTGCTGCTCCTCCTCATCCAAATCGCCTACATACCGAACGCCATCGTCTGGTCGATCTGCTACACCCTCGGTCCGGGTTTCGCGTTCGGAGCCCACACCGTGGTTGCTCCGACCGGGTCGGCCCTGGGGTCATTGCCGCTGCTGCCGATGCTGGCCGCACTGCCGACCGGAGCGCACTCGGCCGTCCCGGCCTGGGCGTCCGCCGCCATGCTCAGCGTGCCGTACCTGGCCGGGGCGTTCGGTGGGCTGCTGACCGCGCGGGCCGCCCCGACACCAGCGGTGGAACTGGCCCCGCTGTGGGGGTTCGGCAGCGGCCTCGCCGCCGCCGCCGCGACCGGCCTGCTGGCCGCGTTCGCCGGTGGCCCGCTGGGCAGCGGGCGGCTGATCGCGGTCGGGCCGTCCGGCTGGCAGACCGCGGTGGTGGCCGCGCTGGAGGTTGGGGTGGCCGCGGCGGTGACCGCGGGGCTGGTCAACTGGCTGCGGATGCGCCGGGTACCGCGCCGGGCCGCCGCGGCCGCGGGCCGCACTGACCGGGCGGCCTGGCCAGCGGCCAGCCGGGACGACCCGCACCGCATCTACCTGGATCCGTGGGCCGAGGACGGCGAGCCGCCCGGCCCCGCGACGCCACCCGGTCCGGCCGCGCTGCCTTAGGCCGCCGCTGGGCTTACGGGGTGACCTGCTCGACCGAGTGGATGAACTGGTTCTGGCAGGCCTGCTGGGCGGCGACGGTGTTGGCCCCGCTCAGGCACCGGGAGAACGTGCTCGCCTGCTTGCCGAACAACGCGAAGCCGAGCAGCAGGATGCCGCTGAGCAGCACCCCGATGCTGCCGATGACGATGGCGGTGACCGAGCCGCGCGGGCCGGCCGTGCCGGCCCGCCGGGTCCGGGCCAGCGCGGTGGCCGCGAGCCAGATGGCCAGCGCCCCGGCCACCAGGGCGAAGCCCACGATGTACACGCCGCGCTGGAAGTTGCTCACGCCCAGCAGGCCGAACAGGCTGAGCACGGACAGCAGCAGGCCGGCGATTGCCCGCTGCCGGTGGGCCGGGTCCGCGCGCTCGGTCCGCCGGCCCCGCGCCTGCGTCTGAGCCTGCTCCGGCGAATGCGGCGGGGGAACGCTGGGGGCCATCGGACGGATGCTCCAGGGGTCGCGGGTTGGACTGAGGCCGACGACGCCAGGCGCCGCAGCCTCCCATTCTGCCCCGTGCCGGCCAGCGGGCGAACCCGTCCCCCGGCACCATCCCGGGACCGGAACGGCGCGGTAAAGAAATCCCTAACTGCGGCGGCGCGGCAGAGCCCCCGGGCGGGCACCCGCCATCCTGGCCCCTGCCCAGGCCAGCTGGGCCGGGGTCATCAGCAACGGGGAAACACGTGACAATCATGGGCAAACATGCCCGGCGGGTGTGCGCCGCCGCGGCGCGCGGCCTAAACACCCTGATGCTGCACTGGAACGGGACGTCCTGGTCCTGACCCCACGTAGGGTGGGCCGCATGCGGGCACGGCTGGTCGTTCTGGTCTCCGGCGCCGGCACGAACCTGCAGGCCCTGCTCGGTGCGTGCGCCGACCCGGGGTACGGCGCGCAGGTGGTGGCGGTGGGCGCGGACCGGTCCGGGGTGCCCGCTCTGGATCGGGCCGCGCGGGCCGGGGTGCCCACGTTCATGCACCGGGTCGCGGACTACCCAGACCGCGCGGACTGGGACCGGGCCCTCACCGCGTCCTGCGCCGAAGCCCAGCCGGACCTGATCGTGCTGGCCGGGTTCATGAAGCTGGTCGGCAAGGACTTCCTGGCCGCGTTCGGTGGCCGGGTGATCAACACGCATCCGGCCCTGCTGCCCGCGTTCCCGGGCATGCACGGGGTACGGGATGCGCTGGAGCATGGCGTGAAGCTCACCGGGTGCACGGTGTTCCTGGTCAACGCGGGCACGGACACCGGCCCGGTGCTGGCCCAGGCCGCGGTCCCGGTACTCGATGACGACGACGAGGCCACCCTGCACGAGCGGGTCAAGGTGACCGAACGCGGGCTGCTCGTGGAGACTGTGGGCCGGATGGTCCGCGACGGGTGGACCGTCACGGGCAGAAAGGTGAGGATCGGCCGGTGACGAGAGTAGCCATCAGGCGCGCGCTGATCAGCGTGTACGACAAGACCGGGCTGGCCGACCTGGCGCGGGCGCTGCACAAGTGCGGCGTGGAGATCGTCAGCACCGGCAGCACGGCCGCCGCCATCGCCGAAGCCGGGGTGCCGGTCACCGCGGTGGAGGACGTCACCGGCTTCCCCGAGTGCCTGGACGGCCGGGTCAAGACGCTGCACCCGGCGGTGCACGCCGGGCTGCTGGCCGACCTGCGCCGGCCGGAGCACGAGGCCCGGCTGGCCGAGCTGGGCATCGCGCCGTTCGGGCTGCTGGTGTCCAACCTGTACCCGTTCGAGGCCACGGTCAGCTCCGGCGCACCGGCCGCGGAGTGCGTGGAGCAGATCGACATCGGCGGTCCGGCCATGGTCCGGGCCGCGGCCAAGAACCACCAGCATGTCGCGGTGCTCACCGACCCGGCGATGTACCCGGCCGCGGCCGAGGCGGTGGCGGCGGGCGGGTTCACCCTGGAGCAGCGGCGGCGGCTGGCCGCCCAGGCGTACGCGCACACCGCCCGCTACGACGCTGCGGTGGCGTCCTGGTTCGCGTCCAGCTACGCCCCGGACGAGACGGCCCAGGAGACTGGCTGGCCGGACGTGACCGCGGCGGTGTGGTCCCGACGTGACGTGCTCCGTTACGGGGAGAACCCGCATCAGCGGGCCGCGCTGTACACCGGGACGGGCCGGCCAGGCCTGGCCGAGGCCGAGCAACTGCACGGCAAGGCCATGTCCTACAACAACTACGTGGACGCGGCCGCCGCCTGGCGGGCCGCCTATGACTTCGCCCAGCCGTGCGTGGCCATCATCAAGCACGCCAACCCGTGCGGTATCGCGCTGGGCGCCGACCTGGCCGAGGCGCACCGGAAGGCCAACGCCTGCGACCCGGACTCCGCGTTCGGTGGCGTGATCGCGGCCAACGGGGTGGTCACCGCGGCCATGGCCGCCCAGGTCAAGGACATCTTCACCGAAGTCGTGGTCGCACCCGGGTTCGCCGCCGAGGCGCTGGACATCCTGCGCGGCAGCAAGAACGTCCGGCTGCTGCAGTGCGCTCCGCCGCTCACCAGCAACAAACCGCCGGAGTGGCGGCAAGTGGACGGCGGGCTGCTGCTGCAGACCCCGGACCAGATCGACGCGCCCGGCGACGCCCCGGCCAGCTGGGAGCTGAAGACCGGCCAGCCCGCCGCCGCGGACACGCTGGCCGACCTGGCCTTCGCCTGGCGGGCCATCCGCAGCGTCAAGTCGAACGCGATCCTGCTCGCGGCCGGGCTGGCCACGGTCGGCGTGGGCATGGGCCAGGTGAACCGGGTGGACGCGGCCCGGCTGGCGGTGGCCCGGGCCGGAGACCGGGCGGCCGGCGCGGTGGCGGCCAGCGACGCGTACTTCCCGTTCCCGGACGGCCTGGAGGTGCTGATCCAGGCGGGCGTGCGGGCCGTGGTCCAGCCCGGTGGGTCGATCCGGGACAAGCTGTCCATCGAGGCGGCCGAGCAGGCCGGGATCACCATGTACGTCACCGGTGTCCGGCACTTCTTCCACTGACTCCCCAGAGCGGATATCACGATGACAGCGCAGATCCTGGACGGGAAGGCGGCCGCCACCGCGATCAAGGCCGAACTGGCGGTCCGGGTCGCCGCCCTGGCCGAGCGCGGCATCGTGCCGGGTCTCGGCACCGTGCTGGTCGGCGATGATCCGGGCAGCCGCGCCTACGTCAACGGCAAGCACCGGGACTGTGCCGAGGTGGGCATCGCGAGTATCCGCCGTGAGCTGCCCGCCGACGCCAGCCAGCAGCAGGTCGAGGCGGTGGTCGACGAGCTGAACGCCGATCCAGCCTGTACCGGCTACATCGTGCAGCTGCCGCTGCCTGCGGGCATCGACGCGAACGCGATCCTGAGCCGGATCGACTCAGACAAGGACGCGGACGGGCTGCACCCGCTCAACCTGGGCCGGCTGGTGCTCGGCCAGCGCGGCCCGCTGCCCTGCACGCCACGCGGTATTGTGCAGTTGCTCCGCCGGTACGAGGTGCCGATCGCGGGCGCCGAGGTGACCATCATCGGGCGGGGCATCACGGTGGGCCGGGCGCTGGGCCTGCTGCTGACCCGGCGCAGCGAGAACGCCACGGTCACCCAGTGCCACACCGGGACCAAGGATCTGGCCTGGCACACCCGGACGGCCGACATACTGGTGGTGGCGGCCGGCGGCCCGGCCTGGTCACCGCGGACATGGTCCGGCCGGGCGCGGCCGTGCTGGACGTGGGTATCACCCGGACCGAGGCGGGACTGGTCGGCGACGTCGACCCGGCGGTCCGCGAGGTGGCCGGCTACCTGGCCCCGATGCCCGGCGGGGTCGGCCCGATGACCAGGGCCATGCTGCTGGCCAACGTCGTGGATGCGGCCGAGGCGCAGTAAGCTACCAGTAGGTAACATAGGGCTGCACGCCCCCCGGGCAGCGCCCGGGTTTGCCGATTTGGCACCCTTGAGGTGCCCGGGCCAGCCCGGGCGGCAGTGACTGAGACAGGAGGTCGGCCACCGGCATGAACATCGTCGTCTGCGTGAAGCAGGTGCCAGACACCTGGGCCGAGCGCACCCTGCGGCCCGATGACTCGACGCTGGACCGGGCCTCGGTCGATGGGGTCATCAACGAGCTTGACGAGTACGCGATCGAGGAAGGGCTGCGCCTGGCCGAGGCGCACGGGGGCGAGGTCACCATCCTGACCATGGGCCCGGAGAAGGCCAGCGAATCGATCCGCAAGGCGCTGTCCATGGGCGCGGACAAGGCCATCCACCTGATCGACGATGGGCTGGCCGGTTCTGACGGGCTGCAGACCTCGGCCGCGCTGGCCGCGGTGCTCGGCCGGACCGGGTTCGACCTGGTCATCGTCGGTGCCGAGTCGACCGACGCGCGGATGGGTGTGATGGCCGCGATGCTGGCCGAACGGCTCGGCGTGCCGCAGGTATCGCTGGCCAGCAAGGTCGAGGTGGACGGCAGCCAGCTCACCATCCACCGGCAGACCGACTACGGCTACGACCAGGTCGCGGCCAGCCTGCCCGCCGTGATCAGCGTGGTGGAGAAGATCAACGAGCCGCGTTACCCGTCGTTCAAGGGAATCATGGCGGCCAAGAAGAAGCCGGTGGAAACGCTGAGCCTGGCCGACGCGGGCATCGACCCCGGCCAGGTCGGCCTGGCCGCCGCGGCCACCGAGGTGATCAGCTTCGCGAAGCGCCCGCCGCGGCAGGCCGGCACGGTCGTCAAGGACGAAGGCGACGGTGGCGTCAAGGCCGCTGAGTTCCTCGCCGCGCAGAAGTTCATCTGAGCCGGGAAGGACACCATGGCTGAGGTTCTGGTGCTCGCCGAGCATGACGGCGAGACGGTCAAGAAGGTCACCGGCGAACTGCTCACGCTGGCCCGCCAGTTCGGCGAGCCGTCCGCGGTGTGGCTGGGCAGCGGGGCCGAGGGCGGCCGGGAGCGGCTGGCCGAGTTCGGCGCGGTCAAGGTCTACCTGGCCGAAGGAAGCGACTTCGAGGACGGCGTCGTCGCCCCCGCCGCCGAAGTGCTGGCTGCGCTGGTTGAGCGCACCTCCCCGGCGGCCGTGCTGATGGCCGCCACCGGCGAGGGCAAGGAAGTGGCTGGCCGGCTGGCCGTCAAGACCGGCGCCGGGGTGATCACCGACGCGGTTGGCCTGGCCCCGGGCGACGGCGGCGGCCTGGTCGCCGAGCAGTCCATCTTCGGTGGCGCGATCGTCGTACAGTCCCGGGTGCGTACCGGCACACCGATCATCGCGGTCCGGCCCAACTCGGTGGCGGCCGAGCCGGCCCCGGCCGCGGCCGAGCTCACCCCGGCCGGGGTCGAGCTGAGTGACGCGGCCAAGGCGGTCCGGATCACCGAGCGGGTAGTCGCCGAGCGCGGCGAGCGGCCGGAGCTCACCGAGGCCGCGATCGTCGTGTCCGGCGGCCGCGGTGTGGGCAACGCGGAGAACTTCGCGCTGATCGAGAAGCTGGCCGACTCGCTGGGTGCCGCGGTCGGCGCATCCCGGGCGGCCACCGACGCCGGCTGGTACCCGCACCAGTTCCAGGTCGGCCAGACCGGGAAGACGGTGTCCCCGCAGCTGTACATGGCGGTGGGCATTTCCGGCGCGATCCAGCACCGGGCCGGCATGCAGACGGCCAAGACCATCATGGTGATCAACAAGGATCCTGAGGCGCCCATCTTCGAGCTGGCCGACTTCGGCGTGGTCGGCGACCTGTTCCAGGTGGTGCCGCAGCTCACTGAGCAGATCGAGCAGCGGTCCGCGAACTAGCGTGCAGGGTCTGGCCGGGGACGTGTGCCCCGGCCAGAGCACACACTAGGCTGAAGTCCGTCATGGGGTACATGGATAGCGCGGGCGGCCGCCCGGGACAGGCACCGGACCGTGTGGTGTACCTGGACCACGCGGCGACGACTCCGCTGCGGCCCGAGGCGCTCAGCGCGATGACCGAGGAGCTCGGCCAGCTCGGCAACCCTTCTTCGCTGCATAACGCCGGCCGCCGGGCCCGCCGGGTGGTGGAGGAGTCGCGGGAGCAGATCGCGGAGGTGTTCGGCGCCCGGCCCAGTGAGGTCATCTTCACCGGCGGCGGCACTGAGGCGGACAACCTCGCTGTCAAGGGGCTGTACTGGGCCCGGCAGGGCGGCCGCCAGGGCGGGCCGGGCAAGCGGCGCCGGGTGCTGACCACCGCGGTGGAACACCACGCGGTGCTGGACTCGGTGCACTGGCTGACCGAGCACGAAGCGGCGCAGCAGGCCCTGCTGCCGGTGGACCCGGCGGGCACGCTGCGCCCGGGCACGCTGGCCGACGCCATCGACGCCAGCCCTGGCACGGTCGCGCTGGTCACGGTCATGTGGGCGAACAACGAGGTGGGCACGGTCCAGCCGATCGCCGAACTGGCCGAGATCACCAGGGAGCACGGCATCCCGTTCCACACCGACGCGGTGCAGGCCGCCGGGCAGCTGCCGGTCAGCTTCGCGGCCAGCGGCGCAGACGCGATGACGGTCACCGCGCACAAGTTCGGCGGGCCGGTCGGCGCGGGCGCGCTGCTGCTGGCCCGCGGCGTGCAGCCGGTCCCGGTGCTGCATGGCGGCGGCCAGGAGAGCGAGGTCCGCTCGGGCACGCTGGACGCGCCCGCCATCCGCGCCTTCGCGGTGGCGGCCGCGGTGATGGCCGAACGCCGGGCGGAAGAGGCAGCCCGGCTGGCCGGGCTGCGCGACGACCTGATCAGGCAGGTCATGACCGCGGTCCCGGACGCCGTCTTGAACGGCCCGGCCGCCGGCCCGGGCCGGCTGCCCGGCAACGCGCACTTCTCCTTCCCCGGCTGCGAGGGCGACGCGCTGCTGATGCTGCTGGACGCCAAGGGCATCGCCTGCTCCACCGGCTCGGCCTGCACCGCCGGGGTGGCCCAGCCCAGCCACGTGCTGCTGGCCATGGGCGCGGGCGAGGCCCGGGCCCGTGGCTCGCTGCGCTTCTCGCTCGGTCACACCACCACCCAGCAGGACGTGGACGCGCTCGGTGCGGCCATCAGCGAAGTAGTGCAGCGCGCCCGCCGCGCGAATCGCTGAAAGGTTCCGGGCCCAGCCGGCCATGTAGAGGGTTGACGGCACAGCCGAGCGTGAGGAGCGCAGGTGCCCGAGACCGAGGACGGCCGCGATGACCGGGAGCGCCGGTTCCACGCCCTCTACACCACGCACTACCAGGCCATGCTGGCCTACGCGATCCGCCGGACGGAGCCATCCGATGACGCCGCGGACGTCGTGGCCGACGTCTTCACCACCGCCTGGCGGCGGCTGGATCAGCTGCCGGTGGCGCCGCAGGACCGGCTGTGGCTGTATGGGGTGGCGCAGCGGGTGGTGGCCGGACGGCGCCGGTCGGCGCGGCGGCTTCGTAGCCTGACCAGCCGGCTCCATGCCGAGCAGGCCGTGGCCGCGCCGCAGCTGGCGGGCGGGCGGGATCCGGCCCGGGATCACCTGATCGCCGCGCTCGACCAGCTGTCGCGGACGGAGCGCGAAGCACTCCAGCTAGTGCTGTGGGAGCAGCTGTCGCACGTCGAGGCGGCTCAGGTGCTCGGCTGCTCGGCTAACGCGGTCGCCATCCGGGTGCACCGGGCCAAGACCAGACTGCGCGACCTGCTGGCGGCTGGCCCGGACCGGCCCGCCCCCGCTCACCAGCACACGACGCTGAACGGGAGATGATCATGGATCTGGACATGCTGGTCGCGGACGCTGATCCGGTTCGGCGCCGGGAGCTGGACCGGGCCGACTCGGCCGCGGCCGAGCGGCTCTACCACCGGATCACCGGATGGGAGCCGACCCGTCGCCACCTGGGTGGGTGGTGGTTGGCGGGGGGACCGGCCCGCCGCGTGCTAGGTGGCTGGTCGGCCAGCCGGAGGCCGGGTCCGCAGGCGGCGGTGGTCGGCTGTGCTGGCCGGCGCCGCGGTCCTGGCCGCGGCAGCCGTCGCGGCCGGCGTGCTGGCCAGGCCGGCTGCCCGGCCCGCCGCGGCTGGCCGGCCGCCGGTGACTGCTGTGCTGGCCGCAGCGGCGGTGCGCGCGGCGCACGGGGCCGGGGCGGGCCAGCCGCCTGGCCCGGGTCAGTATCTGTACGTCAAAGAGGTCGTGGCCAAGGGACTCGGCGCCGCGCAGGGCTGCGCCGCCGCGCCGATGACCGCACAGGCCTGGGTGGCGGCGGACGGCTCGGGCCGGCAGATCGGCCGCTTCCCCGCCCCGTGCGGCAAGCTGGACTTCGATCAGGCCTACCGGAAGGGTGGGCTGTCCTGGCAGCTGTACGGCTACGTCCAGGCTGGGTCGCTGCCCACCGATCCGGCGGCGCTGCAGCGCGCGATCGTGCAGCGGTTCGAGAACGGGAAGTCGCGGCCCAGCGCCACGTTCGTTTACGCCGCTACCTTCCTCAACGCGGGCTCACCCCCGACCCTGCGCGCCGCGCTGTACCGGGTCATCGAATCACTGCCCGGCGTGCAGAACCTCGGTCCAGTAACGGACCGCCTGGGACGATCGGGCCAGGGCATCGGGCTGGTGACCGCCGGGACCCGCGATGAGCTGATCTTCGATCCGGGCAGCACCTCAGTGCTGGAGGAGGAGACGGTCGCGGTCGGGCCGCCCCAGGCCGGGAACAACCAGCGGCAGCCGGCACCGTGCTGCAGTACACGCTGTATATCCACCAGGGTGTGGTCAATTCGACTCGGGCGACGCCGGCCGCAGCAGCTGGCTGATCTCGGTCATCTGGGCGGGGGTGAGCGGGCCGAGGTCCAGGGCGGCGGCGTTCTGCTCGGCCTGGGCTACGGTGCGGATGCCGGGGATGGGCACGGTACGCGGGCTGCGGGCCAGCAACCAGCCCAGCGCGCCCTGGGCCAGGGTGCGCCCGCCGCTGGTCAGCACGTCCCGGACCGCATCCAGCCGGGCCAGCCAGTCCGGGGCCGGGCGGCCGCCGCTGAAGTAGCGCATCCACGGGGCGTTGGCCCGCACGTCATCGCCGGGCACCTGGTCGGCCGCGCCGTACTTGCCGGTCAGCAGGCCCATGGCCAGCGGCCCGCGGTTCACGCTGGCCAAGTCGAATGCATCGCACACGGCCAGCATGTCCGGGTTGTCGGCCAGCACGTTCATTTCGTGCTGCACCGCCGTGCCGTGCGCGCCCTTGCCGAACTGGGCGGCCCGCTCGGGGTCGTCGGTGCTCCAGCCGTAGCCGCGGATCAGCCCGGCGGTGACCAGGTCCTCCAGCGCCGCCATCGCGTCGTCGGCCTGGCTGGCCGGCAGACCGCCCAGGTGCAGCTGGTACAGGTCGATCCGGTCGGTGCCGAGCCGGGCCAGCGAGTCCCGGCAGGCCTGGTGGATGTGGCCGGGGCTGGCGTCGGTGCCGGTGATCGCCCGCCGCGCCGGGTCGAAGACGTTGCCGAACTTGGTGGCGATCACCACCTCGTCCCGGTGCCCGGCCAGCGCGCGGCCGAGGACCTGTTCGCTGTGCCCGGTGCCGTACACATCGGCCGTGTCGAAGAACGTGATGCCCAGCTCCAGGGCGCGGCGCAGGGCGGCGGCCGACTCATCGTCATCGGCCTCGCCCCAGCCCGCCGGGCTGCCGTCGCGGTAGAACGGGCCGCCGATGGCCCAGCAGCCGAACCCGATCGCGCTGACCTCGATATCGCTCTTGCCGAGCACCCTCATGCCGGATATGTCCCTTCTGTGTCTGGTCGGCACCAAGACTCGCACCTAGAGCGCGCTCTAGGTCAAGTGCTGGTGGTGAGCAGCTACCCTCGATAGGGCTATGAACCGCCTTCGCGTGCTGGCCGCCATGTCCGGCGGCGTCGACTCCGCCGTGGCCGCCGCCCGGGCGGCGGAGGCCGGGCACGAGGTCACCGGGGTGCACCTCGCGCTGTCCGCCAACCCGCAGTCGTACCGCACCGGGGCGCGTGGCTGCTGCACGGTGGAGGACGCCCGGGACGCGCGCCGGGCCGCCGACGTGATCGGCATCCCGTTTTACGTCTGGGACATGGCCGAGCGGTTCAGCCGGGACGTGGTGGACGACTTCGTGGCCGAGTATGCCCGCGGCCGGACGCCCAACCCGTGCCTGCGCTGCAACGAGAAGATCAAGTTTGCCGCGGTGCTCGACCGGGCGGTCGCGCTCGGCTTCGACGCGGTGTGCACCGGGCACCATGCCCGGCTGGACGGCGGCCGGCTGCGGCGCAGCGTGGACGACGGCAAGGACCAGTCCTACGTGCTGGCCGTGCTCACCCGGGAGCAGCTGGACCGGGCCATGTTCCCGCTCGGCGCCTCGACCAAGGCCGAGGTCCGGGCCGAGGCCGCGGCGCGCGGGATGGCGGTGGCCAGCAAGCCGGACAGCCACGACGTGTGCTTCATCCCGGACGGCAACACCCGGGCCTTCCTGGCCGGCCGGCTGGGTGACGCGCCGGGCCGCATCGTGACCCAGGACGGGGCGCTGGTCGGCCAGCACGACGGCGCGTACGGGTTCACCGTCGGGCAGCGGAAGGGGCTGCGGGTCGGTGTGCCGGCCGGCGACGGCCGGCCGCGCTACGTGCTGGACATCGAGCCGGTCAGCCGGACCGTGACGGTCGGCCCGCGGGAAGCCCTGGACGTGCGCGAGATCGTGGCCGAGCGGCCGGTGTGGACCGGGTGCGCGCCGCTGGCCGGGCCGCGGGACTGCCTGGTCCAGTTGCGGGCGCACGGTGAGGTGCACCCGGCGACCGCGGAACCCGACGGTGCCCTGCTCCGGATCCGGCTGCACGCACCCGCCCGTGGCGTAGCCCGTGGTCAGGCCGCGGTGCTGTATGACGGCGACACCGTGCTAGGCAGCGGGACGATCACCGCCACCGACTGAGCCCGGCGGCTGGGGGAGGCGGCCAGGCCGCCCGCCGATGGCCAAAAATCCAGATATTGGCGGGTTCGCTGGGTTTAAGCGTCCCCTCGTGGGTGATATGCCCAGGGGTCACGTAAGACAACAGCTACCCCAGCAAGCCACCTAAACCGCGTCAGGACTCATTCATTGCGGAGCGCGAAGGTTAGCAAACGTTCGCGCAAAGTGCATCCCTTGTTGCTGTTGGGGAAAGCCTCTAGCGTGGCAGGCAAGGCAGGGGTGACAGGTGCGACGAAGCACCGGGCCGCGCGGGAGGCACCATGATCGGTGGCAGTGATCGCAAGCCCAGCTCACGCAAGCGCGTCCGGGCCCGACGGCCGGGCCAGCGCGGCCGGCCTCGGTTCCGGCTGCTGACGGCCGCGGTCGGCGGTGGCGTCCTGGCCGCCGCGGCGCTGGCCGCCTGCGGCACCAGCAGCGCCAGCACCGGGCCGGTCACGCTGCAGTTCTACAACTTCCCGGACCCGTCCGGGGCGGTGCAGAGCGCGGCCAACAACTGCAGCAAGGCCAGCCATGGGAAGCTACACCATCGCCTACAACAAGCTGCAGAACGCGGCCGACCAGCAGCGGCTGCAGATGGCGCGGCGGCTGGCCGCGCACGACCGCACGATGGACATCCTCGGCCTCGACGTCACCTGGGAGCCCGAGTTCGCCACGGCCGGCTGGATCCGGCCATGGACCGGTGCGGCCAAGGCGGCGGCCATCGCCGGCACGCTGAAGGGGCCGCTGCAGACCGCGATCTGGCGCGGGCAGCTGGTCGCGGTGCCGTACAACAGCAACACCCAGCTGCTCTGGTACCGCTCCGACCTGGTGAAGACGCCACCCAAGACGTGGGCGCAGATGTTCGCGGACGCGCAGGCAACTGGCCAAGGAGGGCAAGCCGCACCTGATCGAGATCCAGGGCGCCCAGTACGAGGGCGTCGTCGTCTGGTTCAACACGCTGGTGGCCAGTTCGGGCGGCAGCATCCTGAACGCGACCTCGACGGCGGCCAAGCTCGGCCCGCCCGCGCTCCGGGCGCTGACCATCATGAAGACGCTGGCCAGCTCGTCGTCGGCGGACCCATCGCTCGGCGTGCAGATGGAGGACCAGAACCGGCTGGCCATGGAGGCCGGCACGCGCGGCGTTCGAGCTGAACTACCCGTACGTCTATCCGTCGATGAAGGCCGACAATCCGAAGCTGTTCAAGGTGTTCAAGTGGGCGCCCGTACCCGAGCGTCATCCCGGGCACCGCCGGCCAAGGTGACGATCGGCGGCATCGACCTGGCGGTCAGCTCGTACTCGCCGCATCCTCAGCTCGCCGAGCAGGCGATCCTGTGCCTGCGTAACGCGCAGAACCAGCTCACCGCCGCGGTCGAGGGCGGCCTGCCGCCGACGCTGGCCAGCGTGTACAACAACCCGAAGATGCAGAGCGCCTACCCGTTCCGCAAGCTGATCCTGCAGCAGGTCAACGACGGGGCGGTGCGGCCCAAGACCCCGCTCTACCAGGTGGTGTCGGTGGCCATCTCGCACCTGGTCTCGCCGCCCAGCTCGATCAACCCGGTGAGCACGGAGCAGAGCCTGCGAACCCAGATAAACGACGCCCTGCAAGGCAAGGGGCTGACTCCGTGAGCGCGCCGCATTCGCACAGAGAGGCGGACAGATGACTACCACCACTCCGCCGGTCACCGCCCAGGAACCGGTAGCCGGGCGCCGCGGCCGGGCCAAGCTCTCCGAAGGCGCACGCGCGGAACGCCGGCTGGGCTGGATGCTGTGCGCGCCAGCGGTGATCGTCATGGTCGCGGTGACCGCCTACCCCATCGGCTACGCGATCTACGTTTCGCTGCAGCGGTACATCCTGTCCGCCCCGCAGCTGACCAAATTCGTCGGGCTGAGCAACTACGGGGTCATCCTCAGCTCGCCGTTCTGGTGGCACGCGCTGCTGGTGACCGTCATCATCACGGTGGTCTCGGTGGCCATCGAGTTCGTCCTCGGCATGTGCCTGGCGCTGCTGATGTACCGGACGATCTGGGGCAAGGGCGGGATCCGCACCACGATCCTGATCCCATACGGGATCGTGACCGTAGCCGCCGCGTTCAGCTGGCTGTATGCCTGGACCCCGAGCACCGGGTACCTGTCCGCGCTGTTCAACAACTCCGCTCCGCTGACCTCGCAGCCCAAGGCGATTGCCATCATCATCCTGGCCGAGGTGTGGAAGACCACGGCGTTCATGGCGCTGCTGCTGATGGCCGGGCTGTCCCTGGTGCCCGAGGACCTGCTCAAGGCGGCCAAGGTGGACGGGGCCACCGCCTGGCAGCGGTTCACCCGGGTCATGCTGCCGCTGATGAAGCCCGCGATCCTGGTCGCGCTGCTGTTCCGGACGCTGGACGCATTCCGGATCTTCGACAACATCTTCATCCTCACCCAGGGCGCCAACGGCACCGGATCGGTGTCGATACTCAACTACGACAACCTGTTCACCGGGCTGAACTTCGGTCTCGGGTCGGCGATGTCGATCCTGATCCTGATCTGCGTGGCGATCATCGCTTTCTTGTTCATCAAGGGCTTCGGTACGGCCGCGCCGGGAACGAGCCTGCAGCGATGAGCGCCACTAGGCAAGCAACGGAGGGGCGAGGCTGATGGCTACCACGACACCGCAGAAGGTTGGCTGGAGCGTCGCGAACGTAGTCACGATCGTGCTCGTGCTGATCCCGCTGGTGTGGATCATTTCCCTGTCGTTCAAGACGACCGGCTCGATCACCGACCCGACCTACTTCCCGGTGCACTGGACGTGGAGCAACTACTCCGGCATCCTGACCACGTCCACGTTCCTGCGCCCGCTGCTCAACTCGGTCGGCATCGGGGCTATCGCCACGTTCATCGCGGTCGTGCTGGCCTCGATGGCGGCGTACGCGGTGGCCCGGCTCAACTTCCCGGGCAAGGGCGTGCTGATCGGGGTATCCCTGCTGATCGCGATGTTCCCGGCGATCGCGCTGGCCACGCCGCTGTTCAACATCGAGCGGGTCCTCGGCCTGTTCAACACCTGGCCCGGGCTGATCATCCCGTACGTGGCGACCGGCCTGCCGCTCGGCATCTACACGCTGTCCGCGTTCTTCCGGGAGATCCCGTGGGAGCTGGAGAAGGCGGCCAAGGTGGACGGGGCCACCCCGTTCCAGGCGTTCGTGCGGGTCATCGCCCCGCTGGCCGCGCCGGGCATGGTCACCACGGCCATCCTGGTCTTCCTGTTCTGCTGGAACGAGTTCCTGCTGGCCATCACGCTGACCGCGACGACCGCGTCGCGGACCGCGCCGGCCGCGCTGTCGTTCTTCACCGGCAGTTCGCAGTTCGCCGTGCCGACCGGGTCGATCTCCGCGGCGGCGGTAGTCATCACCATTCCCATCATCATCTTCGTGCTGTTCTTCCAGCGCCGGATCGTGGCCGGACTGACCTCCGGTGCGGTCAAGGGCTAGCGGATCAAGGAGAGACCTGTGGCTGAGATCATCCTGGACCACATCACCAAGCGCTTCCCGGACGGCGCGCTCGCGGTTGACGACTTCAACCTGGACGTCGCGGACGGGGAGTTCGTCATCTTGGTCGGCCCGTCCGGCTGCGGCAAGTCCACCACGCTCAACATGATCGCCGGCCTGGAGGACATCTCCTCGGGAGAACTGCGCATCGGCGGGCAAGTCGTGAACCAGAAGTCGCCGAAAGACCGGGACATCGCGATGGTGTTCCAGAGCTATGCGCTGTACCCGCACATGACGGTGCGGGAGAACATGGGGTTCGCGCTCAAGCTGGCCAAGACGCCGAAGGACGTGATCAACCAGAAGGTCGAGGAGGCGGCGCGGATCCTGGACCTGACCCAGCACCTGGACCGCAAGCCGGCCAACCTGTCCGGCGGCCAGCGGCAGCGGGTGGCCATGGGCCGGGCCATTGTGCGTGACCCGGCCGCGTTCCTGATGGACGAGCCGCTGTCCAACCTGGACGCTAAGCTGCGGGTGCAGACCCGCACCGAGGTGTCCCGGCTGCAGAAGCGCCTCGGCACCACGATGGTGTACGTGACGCACGACCAGGTCGAGGCGCTGACCCTGGGCGACCGGGTGGCGGTCATGCGCAGCGGCCTGCTGCAGCAGGTGGCGTCGCCACAGGAGCTGTACGACCGGCCGGTCAACCTGTTCGTGGCCGGGTTCATCGGCTCGCCGGCGATGAACTTCATGTCCGGCGCCCTGGAAGAAGGGAAGCTGCGTACCGGGCTGGGTGACATCCCGGTTGCCGGCCAGCTGCAGCGGGATCTGGCTGGCTCCAAGGTTGGCCGGGATGTGATCGTCGGCATCCGGCCGGAGAACTTCGAGGACGGCGCGCTGGTGCCCGCCGAGAACCGGCAGAACGGGATCACCTTCCCGGCCACCATCGATGTGGTGGAGTCGCTGGGGTCGGAGAAGTTCGTCTACTTCACCAAGGAGCTCGGCACCGTGGAGACCGCCGAGCTGGCCGAGCTGGCCCGGGATGCCGGGCGGGCCGAGGGCGGCGCGACCGCGGAGACGGTGGTGGCCCGGCTGGATCCGGCCACCACGATCACCGAAGGGCAGGACACCGAGCTGTGGGTGGACGTCCGGGCCGTGCACGTGTTCGACCCGGACACCGGGCGGAACCTCACGCTGGGTGGCTCGGGCGGGCCGGCCACCATCACCGGCGGGTCCGACGGGACCGCTCCAGCGCAGGCACAGCCGGACACCGGGACCGGCACGACCGATGAGGACTCAGGCTCAGCGGCTACGCCGCCGCGGTGACCGGAACTGCCGCTGGAGTTCCTCGATGACCTCGTCATTCCATTCGTGCGTGCGGATCAGCCGATAGCGCTCGGTGGCGATGATGAGGTAGGCCTCGGCGTCGGTGTTGCTGCCGATCAGGTCGGCCGCGCGCAGGATCCGCACGACCGGGGTGTACTCCTCGGCGAACCAGCGCCGGGACGCCTCGGCGCGGTCGTAGAACTTGTGGTCGTGCTGCATGAGCCGGAAGCCCCAGGCTTCCACGGCCTCGCTCAGCTCGGCGTAGGACCACGGATCGGACACCTTGATCTTGGTGTACGCCTCCGGGGGAAGCCTGACCCGGGACCGGAACAGCTGTTCGTAGCTCTTGAACAGCAGATCGCTGCGGTGCCGGATGCCTTTGGCGGGTACCGCGGTAAGGATCTCGGTGACGTAAGCGTCGATCACCTTCTGCCCCATGGCCAGCGCGATCGAGACCCGGTGGTGGCCATCCACCACGAAGTACAGCTCGCCTACCTGGTACACGTCGATCGGCGGGATGGATTCGCCGCGCCGCTGGGCCAGCGCCAGCCGCTCCCAGCGTTCCCGGACCCGGTTCGAGGTGGGCCGGAACCGGCGGTCGAAGTCCCGGCTGGAGTCCACCGTGCCCACGACCCGGTCCAGCCGGATCGTCTGCAGGCCGAGCCGCCGCTCGCCGACCCGGCCTAGCGCGGCCATCACGTCGTCGAACGGCAGGATCAGGTTGACGTCGTCCGGTTCCCGGCGCAGCCGCTGGACCAGCCGGGCCAGCACCTGGCGGCGGCGGGCCCGGAGGAAGTCGTTCTCCACGTCGGCACGTGGGAAGCCGGTGTCAGCGGGCACGGTTATGGTCCACCTTGTCTGCACCGACCAGGCCGATGACCGGCTCGATGAGCATGAGCTGCCAGCCGGTCACGTTACGCACGATCGTGCCGTCCAGCCACTGGTCCCGTCGCCCGCCGGGCTCGGGATCCACGTGCCCGTGCAGCAGCAGGGCCGGGCGCAGCCACCGGGTAATGGCGTTCAAAATAGGAAAGCCCTGGTGGGGTGGGTCGGGTCTGTCTCCGACGCCGCGCGGCGGTGCGTGCGTGAGCAGGATGTCTACGGTGCGGGTCGCGCCGCGTGGGCGGCGCAGCCAGGCCCGGAAGGCCAGCCGGCGCGCCGCGGCGGGCCTGCTGCCGGGCGGTGTACTGGTTGGGGCCGTCACGGTACCGGGGGGAGCCGCCCAGGCCGGCGATGCGCAGGCCGAGCACGTCCACTACCTGGCCGTCAGCGTTGGTGGCGCCGGCCGGCCACGGCGGCCGGGCGGGCAGCCCGGCCCGCAGGGTCAGGCCGGCCCGGGACAGCCGGTAGCCGGACACGTCGGGGTCGTGGTTGCCGGGCACGAAGACCAGCGGCACGTCGAGCCGGTTCATCAGGCTGCCCAGGTACTCGAACGGCAGGTCGCCGCAGGCCAGGATCAGTTCGGCGTCGCGGACCCCGGTCACGTCCGCGGACAGGGCCTCGTCGACAACGTCGGAGACGGCCAGCACCCGGACCATGATCAGCGGGCAGCGGCCGCGCGGACGTCCAGCCCGCGCTCGCGCAGGCCGGCCTCGGCACGGTAGATCTCGGCCTGCGGTACGTGGTCGCCGGGCGGCAGCGGGCTGACCTCCAGCCGCTCGCAGGCGGCCCGCAGCAGGTCGAGGTAGGCGCCCCGGACCGCGCGCAGCCGGACTCCCTTGGCCGGCACGTCGCTGCGCGTCTCCAGGTTCTCCAGCTCGGCATGCAGCCGGCATAGGCGCGCGGCCAGCCGCTCGATCGGCTCGGCGAGCACCGGGTGGGTGATGTGCCGCTCCACCGGCCGCTGCCGGGCCGCCCAGCGGGCCAGGCGGACGCCAAGGATCACCGCGTACCCGAGCGCCGTCGGCAGCAGCACGATGCCGATCAGTTCGATGACCCCTCTCATCTTCCCAGTTTCCGCCTGACATCCTGGCAGGGCAAGTCAGGCGGCAGCTCAGGACGCGGGAGAACGATGGACAGGCCAGAAACCCAGTCAAGCTGGTGGCACGGGGCCACCCTCTACCAGGTGTACGTCAGGTCGTTCCGGGACACCAATGGCGACGGATACGGCGACCTGCCCGGGATCACCGCCCAGCTCGACTACCTGTCCTGGCTCGGGGTGGACGGCATCTGGCTGTCGCCGACCATGCCTTCGCCGGACGACGACTGGGGCTATGACGTGTCCGATTACCGGGGTGTGCACCCGGACCTGGGCACGCTGGCCGACCTGGACGAGCTGATCGCCGAGGCGGGCCAGCGCGGCATGCGGGTGCTGCTCGACCTGGTGCCGAACCACACCAGCAGCGCGCACCCGTGGTTCGTCGAGGCGGTCGGCGGCCCGGACGCACCGCACCGCGGCTACTACGTGTGGGCCGACCCGGCGCCGGACGGGGGGCCGCCGAACAACTGGATCGCCGCTACCGGGCAGCCCGCGTGGACCCTGGACCAGGCCAGCGGGCAGTACTACCTGCACAACTTCCTGCCCAGCCAGCCCGACCTGAACTGGTGGGATCCCGACGTGCACGAGGAGTTCCGGCAGATCCTGCGGTTCTGGTTCGACCGCGGCGTGGCCGGGTTCCGCATCGACGTGGCGCAGGGCCTGTACAAGGACGCGCAGCTCCGCGACGACCCGCCCGCGCCCAAGGATGACGTGGTCACCAGCCGGTTCGGGCTGGCTCAGGTGTACAGCGCCAACCGGCCGGAGTCGCACGGCGTGTTCCGCGACTGGCGGAAGATCGCGGACAGCTACCCGTCGCCCCGGCTGCTGCTCGGCGAGACCTGGGTCGGCGACCTCAGCTCGCTGGCCGCGTTCCACGGCCATGGCGACGAACTGCAGCTCACCTTCAATTTCCCGTTCATCTTCACGCCGTTCACGGCCGAGGGCCTGGCCGGGGTGGTGGCCGAGACGCTGGCCAAGCTGCCCGCCGGGGAGTGCCCGGTGTGGACCGCGTCCAACCACGACATCAGCCGCTTCCCGACCCGCTGGTGCGACGGTGACGAACGCAAGGTGCGGCTGGCCCTGCTGGTGCTGGCCACGCTGCCCGGCGCCCTGGTGCTGTACTACGGCGACGAGATCGGGATGACCGACGTGGCCGTCCCGGCCGCGCTGGTCCAGGACAAGATGCGGGCCGGGACGGGCGGCAAGTTCAGCCGGGACCGGAGCCGGACCCCGATGCCCTGGGACGCGTCGCCGTCGGCCGGGTTCACCGCGCCGGGGGTGACGCCGTGGCTGCCGCTGGGCGAGCACGCCACCGTCAACGTGGCCGTGGAGCAGGCTGACCCGGCATCGGTGCTGGCGTTGTGCCGGGACCTGGTCAGGCTGCGCCGGGCCGAGTTCGGTGGCCGGCTGGCCAGTTACACTCAGTTGCCCGGCCCGCCCGGGCTATGGGTGTACCAGACCGGCGCGCTGGCCGTGCTGGCCAACTTCACCGGGTCGCCGGTGCGGCTGGCCGAGCCGGTGGCTGAGCTGGGCGAGGTGCTGGTCAGCACCGCGCCGGCCGGGGAAGCCGCGGAGGCTGGCGTGCTCGCGCCGTGGTCCGGGATCGTGGCCCGGACCGAGCCCGAGGACTGAGTTACCGCGGCCCGGTGGTTAGCGGGGGACGGTGGGCGCCGGGGATGGGGTCTGTACGGCGGTCGAGGACGGGATGATGGTCGGGCTCAGCGCGGCCTGGTCGGCCAGGGCGATGGCCAGTTGCCCGTCGGCCGTGGGGTGGAACGGCGCCGAGTCGCCCAGGCCCTGCACGTAGGGCTGCGGTGTGCACAGCTGGTGCCCGGTGAAGTCCGGCTTGACCGAGATGAAGCCGAACTCGGCCGCGCCCTTGGCCAGCACCGCGTTCAGCGTGTCCAGCCGGGAGGTCAGCGTGCGCATTTTGGTCTGGGTCAGGCCGACCTTGGCCAGGCAGTTCAGCTCCAGGTCGAACGGGTTGTAGTAGCGGTTGATGATCACCTGCGGGTGGCTGGGCAGGTTGGCCAGCTGGGTGAGCAGCTGGAAATACTGCTTGCTGAACGTGGCCAGCTGCTGCTGGAAGTAGGCGGTGGTGGCCTTGTCGTTGCACGTCTTGGCGACCGCGCAGAGCCGCAGCATGGCCGCCCAGTCCAGGTCGTCCGCACCGACGCTGACGATGACCGCCTGCGCCTTGGTGGCCTGCTGCGCGGCGTCGATCTGGGCCGGCACCATTTCCCCACCGCGGCCCTCCGGGCCGAGCAGGCCCTGGCTGATCGTGGCGCTGTTGCAGGCCAGGTTCATCACCTGCCAGCCGTTGGACCGGGCCAGGTCCTCGGCGTAGGAGTCGGCGCTGCGGCCGCACATCTGGTCGGCGTGCGAGGAGTCCCGGACCCAGGGCAGCCCGGCGCCAGCCGCGGTCGAGTCACCCAGCACCACCACCCGCACCCCCGGCGGTACCGGCACGGTCTTCTTGCTGTCCGGGTACTGCCGCTCGCTGCCCACCAGCTGGCTCAGCGAGCGGACCTGGCGCAGCGTGCCGGGCGCGGTGTAGGCGGTCAGCATGATCGCGCCAAGGTTGATCACCTCGGTGGCGACCAGGCCGCCGGCCAGCAGCTTCACCGTGGTCCGGTGCGGCAGCCGGCGCCAGCCGGCCAGCGCCCCGAGCAGCAGCAGCGCGCCCGCTGCGGTGATCGCGATTTCCCACAGGAAGTAGTGGATCCAGCCGCTGGCCAGGGCGTTGCCCAGGATGCGTTCTGCCCCGGCGGGCCCGGCTCCCTGGACGAAGTTGGTCAGCTGGCTGTTGATGGTGATCTGCGTCAGCGTCAGGCTGGGCCGGACCGGGCCGAGGAACTGCACGTGAGTGGGCAGGCTCTGGCCGAACAGGTCGACCTCGCCGGGCCCGGACACACTCAGGCTGGGCACGGTGGCGCCCACCTTGATGACCTGGCCGGCCACGGCGACGGTCTGCTGCGGCGTGACGCGCAGCGCGACCCCGATCGCGATGGCCGCGGTGCAGAGCAGGACGGCGACCCAGATCAGCCGGCGGGTGACGGTGCGGCGACGGCGCCTCGTGCGGGCGGCACGGTCGGCGCGCTGCCGGGCCGCGCCGAGCAGCGTGCGGTAGCGGTTGGGACTGGGCTGATGGTCAGCGTCGGCCTGGCCCGGGCCGCCATTCGGGTGCGGTGCTGGGGGAAGAGGGGGCGCACTGGCCGTGCGCTGCTCGGCCCGGGTCATCCGGTGCCGGTGCGGCGTCGCGGCCTGTCACCGGCCTGGCCACGGCCGGGCTGGCCCGCGTCCCGGCTGGGACCCAGGCCATCGCGCACGCCACCGACCATCGCCATAACTCCCCCCGAAGGTACCCGCTGCGCAGCGGTGCGACACGCACCCGTGAGTGCCTAGCGATTGCCGCGCGGAGCCAGCCGGAACAGCGCATGGTCGGGCGGCGAGATCCGCTTCGTCGGCTTCTGGAACAGCGCAGCCGACGGGTAATCATCGTCGACCTCCTCGCTCAGCCCATAAAACTCGAACCCGCGGTCCTGGTAGTACGCATGCAGGGCTTTGTTCGTCGTCCACACGTCCACCCTGACCCACTGCGCGTCATAGCGATGCCTGGCCCGCAGGCCCGCAGTCCAGGAAGGCCGCTCCCAGGCCCTCGCCCGCGTGCGTCCGGCTCACCACCAGCCGGCAGACGTACACGGCCGGCTTGCCCTTGCTCTCCTTGGGCCAGACCGGGGAGTCCTCGTAATCGGCAGTGAGCGTGGCTCGCAGCGTGCCGTTATCCGTCGCCACCCACGTCTTACCGGCGCGCAAGTCGCGCAGGATCCGATGGCTCCGGTCTTTGTGGCTTGGCCAGGGCTGGGCCCATTGGTCGGTGTTTTCTTGGTGCGTAACCACTCGGCGGCCCGGTCGATAAGCCCGACAATCGCATCATGATCGTCTTCGGTGGCACGACGAAGCCTCAGCGGCGAATGTCCCATGGTTCCATGTTCTGCCCGGATTAGCAGAACTTGGCACTACACCGCACGCCACGAATGCGGTCGGTCCCGGCCGTCGCGTGGCGGCCATGGCGAACGATGAGGGGGATCGCTAACAGGTAAATCCGGCTGCTCAGAAGTCTCTTCTCGCCACGGTGGACCCAGCGGTCTGCTAATTTACAAACCCCGCTGCCGGCGCTGATCTGCACCTCACATGCCTGGACAGCGCCGGCGCGGCGCGGCTTGCAGTCGGGAAAGACTCGCTCGCGGCGAGCAATTCCACGACGGGAAAGCACTTACCCCAAGCGTGGGTCGTAGTGCTCGTAACGGTAGTGCGCCGAAGGGCGGCTGTGACGCTTGGCCATGACACCTCCTCCACCTGTGCGCGAGCCGGATACGTACGCGGCGTGCGCCGCGTACCCCCCAGGGCACTAGACCCTGAGCTGTGCTCGTGGCCGCGCGTGAGCGAGCCACGAAAATCTCTGCGGTGATTCTCGGTGGGCTCAGCCGTTGTCGGCTGGCTGGGAATCCGGTTCCTGCTCGGCGGCGGGCCGGACGGCCTTGGCCGTCGGCGCCGGGCCGCCTACCTCGGCGGCCACCTGGCCCACGTCGATGACGAACTCGTTTCGGTCCGCGGGATAGACGCTGACCGTCAGCACGAACGGGGTCCCAGCCTTGTCGTAGCCGGTCCGGCGGGTTTCTATGACCGCGATCCGCCCGTCATCCGGCAGCCGGAAGCCATCCGTTTCCTGCTTGTCCGGCGTCCGGACCTTGATCTTGTCCCGCCAGCCGACCAGCTTGGTGCCATTCTGGCTGAGATAAAAGACCGCGCCCTCATCGATGTTCTGCGCCTGGAGCAGCTTGATGGCACCCTGCTCGACCAGCCACATCGGGTAGAAAGAGGTCTGCAGCGACCAGGCCGGCCATCGATGGACCGGCGCTGGTGCCGGCCGACGACATGCGTGCCCGGCGGAAGCTGCAACTCCGGGGCCAGCCCTTCGGTGGCCTGCTGGACCTCGACCCGCGGGATGGTGACCTCGGGCGTCCGGAGGCTGGCCTCGACCTCGGAGGCGTAGGCCGCGCCTTCCACGCCGAAGACCTTCTCGATATCGCCGGGCGGGGCGGACAGCGGGGTAACGAACGGGTCGATGGCCTCCGGAACGAACATGCCCTGCCCGGGGCGGGTCTCCACCAGGCGGCGGGTGATCAGCCACTTGATGGCGTCCCGGATGGTGTTCCGGGACGCACCGTACTCTTCCTGGAGTTCCAGTTCCGTCTTGAGCTGGTCGCCCGGTGCGAGGTCGCCGGTCTCGATTTGGCGACGCAGATCATCGGCGATCTGCCGGTAGATCGGGTCAACCATGGTGCCTCCCCTCCAGGGATACCAACCAACCTAACCATAGGGCCGACTGGGTCGGAGTGGATCATACCCGCTGCCCGTGTCGTCAGACCCTTTGGAATATTTAGCTGGTTTCGCCGCCCCAACCGGGGTATAAGGGGAGTGTACCAGAGGTTGGGATGACTCGGATGGCTAGATCCATACAGCTGAGCCTAGCAGTCAGACTGCATGGGTGGGCCGGAATCGGCCAACAGGCTCCTAACAACCCCCTGGCCCCAGTGACCCATATTGTCCTGGCCGGTTCAGCCAGGGCGCGCGGGCCGGGACCTTCCGCAGCGCGGCAGTGTCACCGCCGCAGGCCATCAGTAAGGGGACCCATCATGGCCATCATCGTCGCTCTCGCCCTCCTGGTCAGCATCGCGATCTCCGTCGGCGCGGCCATCGTTCTGATCAGCGCGGGAATCCGCCACGAAGAGCGGAAGTACACTCTCACCAGCAGGCAGGCGCCCGGCCGTGTCAGCGGGGGTGCGCGCGGGCTGACCGGTCTGTACGTCCGTGACGTGGTGCCGGACTACAGGGAAACCACTCTCGTCTGAACCCGTCGGCCGGGGCCGGCCCCGCAGGCCCGGCCCCGGCCGCTCGAGCTGTACCGAATATCAAGGCCTGGGCCCGGCCATCGCCGGGCCCGGGCCTAGCTTTCAGGCAGACATCCCAACCGCCCTGATGGCTGGTCCAGCCTGGCCAGGGCGGACTGTACTTGCCGTCCACGTCTTGCAAATTGCTGGTCTCGCTTGCGGTTTATCTGGGTTTCAATCGTGGTATATCCCGATCACGCAGGAGGTTGGGATGACTGGGATGGCAAGATCCAGGGGGCTGGGTCTAGCCGCACGACTCTTTGGGTATGCCCAGCTCATTCACAACATTCTCACCCTCCCGGCCACCTATACCGGGAGGCGCAGCCGGGCGGCGCGACCCGCCACCCCATGGCCAGAAGGAAGGGGATCCTCATGGCCATCGCCGACATCATCATCGTTCTCGTGATCTTCGCCGCTGGCGCGGCCGCTGGCGTCGTCCTCCTGGTGAGCCTGGGCATCCGCCGTGAGGAGCGGAATTTTACGCTGACCCGCCGGGCCCCGGACCAGATGACTCAGGGAGCCCGCCTGCTGACCGGCCTCTACGTCCGCCAGCGGACTGACACCGAACCGGTTCTCACGCCGCGGCCAGGCAGCTTCGTCTAGCCGCCGAACCGAAAGGCGTCCGCGCCGCACCATCGCCGGGGCATGGTGCGGCGCGGATCGTTAGGCGCCTGGGTCAGCGATGCTGCCGGGCACCTTGCCCACGTTGATGGCGAACTGATTGCGATCCGCCGGATAGACGCTGATGGTCAGCCGGATGGGCGTCCCGGATGAATCGAACGCGGTCCGCCGGGTCTCGATGACCGATACCCGTCCGTCGCCGGGGAGGCTGAAGAAGCTGGCCTCGGTCTGGTCCGGGGCCCGCGGCCCCCGGCGGCAGCTGGCCGGCCTCGATCCGGCGGCGCAGGTCATCCGCGATCTGCCGGTACATCGGTTCAGCCATCGCCCCCCATTCAGCCGATCCCAGGCCGGTGACTGCAGCCATTAAACCGCCTGAGGCGAGCGGGCCCAGGTACTCAGCCCGGGCAGGCCCAGGTGCTAGGGCCAGCCTGGGGACGCGCCTAAGCTCGGCTGCGTGCCAGATGAGACCAGCCCTGCTGCCGCTTTTCCTTGGCCCGCGCAGAGCGCGACCGGGGTTGGGTCGATGCCGGGAACCGACCCGCCCGAAACGATGCGGCTGATCTTCGGGGAGCTGCCCGACCTGCCGTTCCTGGCTGAGCTGCCCGGCCGCGGTCCTGGCGCCGACCTGACCGGCCGCACCGCGGCCATGCTGATCGAGCTGCCCGCCGAGACGACCCCGCGCGGCTGGCGGCTGGCCGACCGGCCCGGGCGTGACCTGCGCCGCGCGCAGTCGCTGCTGGCCCGGGACCTCGACGCGCTGGAAGAAGTGGCCGACGGCTACACCGGCGTGCTGAAAATAAGCGCCTGCGGACCGTGGACGCTGGCCGCCACCACCGAGCTGCCCCGTAGCCAGGAGCCGGTGCTGGCCGACCAGGGGGCAGTCAGCGATCTGACTGCGTCGCTGGCCGAGGGGCTGGTCGGCCACCTGGCCGAGGTGGCCGCGCGGGTGCCCGGCGCCCGGCTGCTGCTCCAGCTGGACGAGCCGGCCCTGCCTGCGGTGCTGGCCGGCAGCGTGCCCAGCGCCAGCGGGCTGAACCGGGTCCGCGCGGTCGAGCCGGCTGACGCCGAGGCCGGGCTGCGCACCGTGCTGACCGCGGCGGGCGCGGCAGGCGCGCCGGTGCTGGTGCACTGCTGCGCACCGTCGGTGCCCCTTGGCATGATCAGGGATGCGGGCGCCGTGGCCGCCGGGATCGACCTCGGCCAGCTCCGCCCGGGGGAGGAAGACGTGCTGGCGGCGGTGGTCGAGGCAGGCCTGGGCATCTTCGCGGGCGCGGTGCCGGCCACGCCCGCTCCGGTGCCGGCCGGTGCCGCCGCGGCAGCCAGCCCGCCCATCGCGAAGTCAGCGCAGCGCCGGTCCGGCCAGCAGTCGCCGGGCACTGCCGCGGCCGTCCGGGTGACCGAGCTGTGGCGGCGGATGGGGTGGCCGGTGGCCTGGTCGCCGGGCGCGGGAGCCAGCCCAGCGGCCAGTGTGGCCGGTCAGGTGGTGATCACCCCCGCTTGCGGGCTGGCTGGTGCAACGCCGGACTACGCCCGGGCCGCGCTGGCCAGCTGCCGGGAAGCCGCCCAGATGCTGCCCGAACTGATCGAGGAGGAAAGCCGGTGAGCCAGCCGGAAGTGGCCGGGGGGATACCCGGCTCGGACGTGGACGCGGCGGCGCGGCACCGGCACGCCGAGCTGAGCGCGGAGGTCACCGAGGCGAACCACCGCTACTACGTGCTCGACTCGCCGACCCTGTCCGACGCCGCGTACGACGCGGCCATGCGCGAGCTGCGCGACCTGGAGGAGCGCTATCCCGAGCTGCGCACCCCGGACTCGCCGACGCAGCGGGTCGGCGGCGCGGTGTCTACCGAGTTCACCCCGGTGGACCACCTGGAGCGGCTGCTCAGCCTGGACAACGCGTTTTCCGCCGAGGAGCTCGACGCGTGGGCGGCCCGGGCGCAGCGGCTCGGCGGGGCGGGCCCGTACCTGTGCGAGGTCAAGATCGACGGGCTGGCGGTCAACCTGGTCTACCGGGGCGGCGCGCTGGTCCGCGCGGCGACCCGGGGTGACGGGGTCACCGGTGAGGACGTCACGCCCAACATCCGCACGATCACCGCGGTGCCGCTGCGGCTGGCCGGCCCGGACATCCCCGAGCTACTCGAAGTGCGCGGCGAGGTGTTCCTTCCGGTCGCGGCGTTCCACGAGCTGAACGAGCGGCTCACCGAGGCGGGCAAGCCGCCGTTCGCCAACCCGCGCAACTCGGCCGCGGGCTCGCTCCGGCAGAAGGACCCGCGGGTCACCGCCACCCGGCCGTTGTCGCTCATCCTGCACGGCGTCGGCGCCACGGCCGGCATCACCGCGCCGGACACGCATTCTGGCTGGTACGAGCGGCTGCGCGGCTGGGGCCTGCCGGTGAGCGAGCTGTTCCGGGTCACCGGCGAACTGGACGGGGTGCGCGAGTACATCGGCTACTACGGCGAGCACCGGCACGACACGCCTTATGAGATCGACGGCGTCGTGGTCAAGATCGACCGGCTGGACCTGCAGCGCCAGCTGGGCGCGACGAGCCGGGCGCCGCGCTGGGCGATCGCGTACAAGTACCCGCCGGAGGAGGTCAACACCCGGCTGCTGGACATCCAGGTGAACGTCGGCCGGACCGGCCGGGTGACCCCGTTCGCGGTCATGCAGCCGGTGGTGGTCAGCGGCTCCACGGTGGACCGGGCCACCCTGCACAACGCCGACGAGGTGGCCCGCAAGGGCGTGCTGATCGGCGACATGGTGGTACTGCGCAAGGCGGGCGACGTGATCCCCGAGGTGGTCGGGCCGGTCACCGACCTGCGCACCGGCACCGAGCGGGCTTTCGAGTTCCCCACCGTGTGCCCGGCCTGCGGTACCCCGCTGGTCCGCGAGGACGGCGGTGTGGACTGGCGCTGCCCGAACACCCGGGCCTGCCCGGCCCAGCTCCGCGAGCGGCTGTTCCACCTGGCCGGCCGGGGCGCGCTGGACATCGAGGTGCTCGGCTACGAGGCGGTGGTCGCACTGCTCGACTCCGGCCTGGTCACCGACGAAGGTGACATCTTCTCGCTCACCGAGGAGATGCTGGCCACGGTCCCGTTCTTCGTGAACAAGCAGGGCGGCCTGACCGTCAACGCGGCCAAGCTGCTGGGCAAGCTGGATGAGGCGCGCACCCGGCCGCTGTGGCGGGTGCTGGTCGCGCTGTCCATCCGGCACGCCGGCCCGACCGCGGCCCGGGTGCTGGCCGCCCAGTTCGGCTCGCTGGACGCGATCGCGGCCGCATCGGCCGAGGAACTGGCCGCCGCCGAGGGGGTTGGCCCGAAGATCGCCGCCTCGATCATCGAGTGGTTCGGCGTGGACTGGCACGTGGCCATCGTGGACAAATGGCGGGCCGCCGGGGTGCGGCTGGCCATTCCGGACTGGGTGCCACCGCCGCCGCCCACCCCGGCGGCCGGGGCCGCGGCGGCCGATCCCAGCCAGCCGCTGGCTGGGGTGACCGTGGTCGTCACCGGCACGCTGGAGGGGTTCAGCCGTGACGCGGCGGGCGAGGCGGTACAGGCGCTCGGCGGCAAGGTGTCGTCCTCGGTATCCAAGAAGACCGGCTTTCTGGTGGCGGGCGACAAGCCGGGGACCAAGTACGACAAGGCGCTTTCGCTGGGCGTGCCGGTGCTCGACGAGGCCGGTTTCCGGGTGCTGCTGGAGTCGGGCCCGGAGGCTGCGGCCGGGACAGCAGAGACTGCTGCGCCAGATGAGGAATGACACCGACCCTCAGCCGGAAATTCTTCCAAGCTGGTCGCAAGCCTCTGACCTGCGGCAATTTAATGGCGGAACGATGTACCGTAACAGATAGTGTGCGATTGGCTTCGCGAAGTACGTTTTCCGCCGTACCCTGCTGAGAGCGAAGGTGTATCCGGCCGGCTGCCGCAGCCACGAGGACGCCATGAAGGACCCGAGCGACACCAGGGATATCGGTCCGCGGATCGGCTCGCCAGTGTGGATCTACCTCACCCTGGTCACGGTGGCCGGTCTTGGGGCCCTGCTGGCGGCGCTGCTGCGCGAACTGCCGCTGGCCGCGCTGCGCGGGCTGGCCGGCCACCAGCTGTTCTGGGTGCTGGCCGCGCTGTCTGTGCTCGGCGAGCTCAAGCCCATCGTCACCCCAGGCAAATCACGCCCGGACGCGGGCGTGGCGTCAGTCACGTTCTGCTTCGCCGCCCTGCTGTACTGGGGGTTCCCGGTCGCGGCTGGGCTGCGCGCGGTCACCATGCTCTTCGTCGCACTGTCCCGGCGTAAGGCGCCGCACCGCTGCGCGTTCAACGTGGCCCAGCAGACCCTCAGCCTGGCCGCCGCGGCCGTGGTGCTGGCCATCGGCGGGATCCAGCCGCGGCCGCTGCGGCCCTGGGTGCCGACCGGCGCACAGCTGGGCACGGTCGGGCTAGCCGCGCTGGCCTACTTCACCGTCAACTTCCTGCTGGTCGGCGTGGCGGTAACACTGCACGAGCGCACCCCGCTCCCGGTCACGATGCGCCGGAACCTGCCCTACCAGGCCCTGGTCACCCTGGCCTTGCTGTCGGCCGCACCGCTGGTGGTCGTGGTGATGAGCCGCTCGGTGCTGCTTGTGCTGCTGTTCCTGCTCCCGCTGATCGCGGTCTACGCCAACGCGGCGATCGCCATGCAGCGCGAGCACCAGGCGCTGCACGACCAGCTCACCGGGCTGCCGAACCGGGCGCTGCTGTTCGACCGGGCCGGCGAAGCGGTGGCCGAGGCGGCCCGAACCGGGAGCAAGACCGGTTTCCTGCTGCTCGACCTCGACCGGTTCAAGGAAGTCAACGACACCGTCGGGCACCCGCTGGGCGACGGGCTGCTGCAGGCCGTCGCGTACCGGCTGGCCCGCAGCGTGCGGCCGGGCGACGTGGTGGCGCGGCTGGGCGGCGACGAGTTCGCGGTGCTGCTGCCCGCGGTCCGCGCCACGTCGGCCGCCCGTGAGGTGGCCGCCCGGCTGCGCGCCGCGCTGGCCGAGCCGGTCCGCCTGGAAGGCATGTCATTCGAGATCACCGCCAGCGTCGGCATCGCCCTGTATCCGGATGACGCCGACTCCGTCGAGCAGTTGCTGCAGCACGCCGACGTGGCCATGTACCTGGCCAAGGAGCGGCGTACCGGGGTGGAGCGCTACGCCGGCCCGGCCGGCCGGCACTTCCCGGCCCGGCTGTCGCTGCTGGGCGACCTGCGCCGGGGCATCGACCACGGCGAGTTCGAGCTGTATTACCAGCCCACCGTGTTCCTGGCCGGGGGGCGCACCGCCGGGATGGAGGCATTGCTCCGCTGGCAGCACCCCAGCCGCGGCCGGATCGGGCCGGCCGAGTTCATCCCGCTGGCCGAGCAGTCGTTCATCATGCACGACCTCACCGCATACGTGATCCGGGCCGCGCTCCGCCAGGCCGCGGCCTGGCGGCGGCGCGGCCTCCCGGTGCAGCTGTCGGTGAACGTGTCCGTGCGTGATCTGCTCGACGCCGGGCTGGCCGGCCCGGTCGAGGGCGAGCTGGCCGCGCTCGGGCTGCCGCCCGAGGTGCTGCTGATCGAGGTCAGCGACCGGGCGCTGACCAGCGAGGCGATCGATATCGCGGCCGGCGTGAGCGCGCTGCGCGGGCTCGGTGTCCGGCTCAGCCTGGACGACTTCGGCACCGGGTACGCGTCGCTGGCCCGGCTCCGCCGGATGCCGGTGGCCGAAGTGAAGATCGCGCCCTCCTTCGTCGCCGGCCTGGCCAGCAGCCCGGACAGCCAGGTCATCGTGCGCTCTCTGGTGGACCTGGTACGGGGGCTCGGCATCCGGTCGGTGGCCGAGGGGGTGGAGACGGCCGACACGGCCGCGGCCCTGCTCGCCATGGGCTGCGACGCCGCGCAGGGGCACGCGTTCAGCCGGCCGCTGAACGCCGCCGCGGCCACCCGGTGGCTGGCCGACGACCTGGCTGTCCAGCCGGCGCCGGCGGCACGCCGGGAGCCGCCCGTGCAGCCCGCCGCGGCCGCTCCCGCCCCGGTCACCTCGGCCGCCGTCCCGGAGGCGCCGGGCCACTAGCCACCGGCCGGATAATGCTGTCAGCCCGCCCCAGGGGCGGCCCTAGGATGGCATCCATGTCCATTGCACGTGCGGAAGTGGCCCATCTGGCCCGGCTGTCCCGGCTGGCCCTCGGCGACGAGGAACTCGATCACTTCGCCACCCAGCTGGACCAGATCATCTCGGCGGTGGCCCGCGTCCAGGAAGTAGCCGCCGACCAGATCCCGCCGACCACCCACGCTGTGCCGGTGACGAATGTGTTCCGGGACGACGTGGAGCTGCCCTGCCTCGGGCCCGGCCAGGCGCTGTCCCAGGCGCCCGCGGTGGAGCAGCAGCGCTTCCGGGTGCCGCGCATCCTGGCGGAGGACTGAGCCGTGGACACTGAGCTGACCAGGCTGACCGCTGCCGAGCTGTCGGCGGCCATGGCCGCCGGGGAGGTGTCCGCGGTCGAGGTGACCGACGCGCATCTGGCCCGGATCGACGCGGTAGAGCCCCGGCTGCACGCGTTCCTGCACGTGGCCGCCGACCGGGCCCGGGCGGTGGCGCGCCGGGTTGACGACCGGCGCTCCGCCGGTGACGTGCTCGGCTCGCTGGCCGGCGTGCCGCTGGCCCTCAAGGACGTGTTCACCACCACGGACATGCCGACCACCTGCGGTTCCCGGATCCTGGACGACTGGCATCCGCCCTACGACGCCACCGTGACCCGGCGGCTGCGCCAGGCTGGCGTGGTCATCCTGGGCAAGTCGAACATGGACGAGTTCGCGATGGGGTCGTCCACCGAGAACTCCGCGTTCGGGCCCAGCCGCAACCCGTGGGATCTGAGCCGGGTGCCGGGCGGCTCGTCCGGCGGCTCGGCGGCGGCGGTGGCCGGGTTCGAGGTGCCGCTGGGCATCGGCACCGACACCGGTGGCTCGATCCGCCAGCCCGCCGCCGTGTGCGGCATCGTCGGGGTCAAGCCCACCTACGGTGGCTCGTCCCGGTACGGAGTGGTCGCGTTCGCGTCGTCGCTGGACACGCCGGGCCCGCTGGCCCGCACCGTGCTGGACGCCGCGCTGCTGCATGAGGCCATGTCCGGGCACGACCCGTGCGACTCCACCTCGGTGGACGCCCCGGTGCCGCCGGTGGTGGCGGCCGCCCGGCAGGCCGACGTGAGCGGGCTGCGCATCGGCGTGGTCCCGGAGCTGTCCGGCGACGGCTACCAGCCCGGCGTGCTGGCCCGGTTCAGCGAAGCCGTGGAGCTGCTGGAATCGCTGGGCGCCAAGGTGACCGAGGTGTCCTGCCCGCACTTCGGCTACGCGCTGCCGGCCTACTACCTCATCGCGCCCAGCGAGTGCTCGTCCAACCTGGCCCGCTTCGACGGCATGCGGTACGGGCTGCGGGTGGGCGATGACGGCACGCGCAGCGCCGAGGAGGTCATGTCGCTGACCCGGGCCGAGGGCTTCGGGGCCGAGGTCAAGCGGCGCATCATGCTCGGCACGTACGCGCTGTCCAGCGGCTACTACGACGCCTATTACGGCAAGGCCCAGCAGGTCCGGACGCTCATCACCCGGGACTTCGAGGCCGCGTTCGAGCAGGTGGACGTGCTGGTCTCGCCGACCACGCCGACCACCGCGTTCCCGATCGGCGAGCGGGCCGACGACCCGCTCGCGATGTACGTGGCCGACCTGTGCACGATCCCGGGCAACCTGGCCGGTAACGCGGCGCTGTCCGTGCCGTGCGGCCTGGCCCCGGAGGACGGGCTGCCGGTCGGCCTGCAGATCATGGCACCGGTGCTGGCTGACGACCGCTGCTACCGGGTGGCGGCCGCGGTGCAGGCCGCGCTGGACTCGCGGCGCGGCGGCCCGCTGCTGGCCGCCGCGCACGGCCTGGACACGGGAGACCCTTCATGAGCGTGCGGACAGCGGCGGACGTGGTCCCGTTCGACGACGCGGTAGCCCGGTACGACCCGGTCATCGGCCTGGAGACGCACGTCGAGCTGGGCACCGTGACCAAGATGTTCTGCGGCTGCCCGAACCAGTTCGGCGGCGAGCCCAACTCGCTGGTCTGCCCGGTCTGCCTGGGCCTGCCCGGCTCGCTGCCGGTGATCAACCGGGCGGCCATCGAGTACACCATCCGGATCGGGCTGGCGCTGAACTGCTCGATCGCCAGCTGGTGCCGGTTCGCCCGGAAGAACTACTTCTACCCGGACATGCCGAAGAACTTCCAGATCTCGCAGTACGACGAGCCGCTGTGCACCGACGGCTGGCTGGACGTGACCGTGCACGACACGCCGGACGGGCAGCCCCGGGACGTGCGGGTGGAGATCGAGCGGGTGCACCTGGAGGAGGACACCGGCAAGTCGCTGCACATGGGCGGCAGCACCGGGCGGATCCACGGCGCGGACTACTCGCTGGTCAACTACAACCGGGCCGGCATCCCGCTGGTGGAGATCGTCACCAAGCCGGTGACCGGCACTGGGGAACTGGCCCCGGCAGCGGCCCGCGCCTACGTGACTGAACTGCGCGACCTGCTGCGCACCCTCGGCGTGTCCGACGTGCGGATGGAGGAAGGCTCGCTGCGCGCCGACGTGAACACGTCGCTAAAGCCCAAGGGGGCCACCGAATTCGGCACCCGGACCGAGACCAAGAACGTGAACTCGCTGCGCTCGGTCGAGCGCGCGGTCCGCTACGAGATCGAGCGGCAGGCGGCGGTGCTGGACGCCGGGCAGCGGGTGGTCCAGGAGACCCGGCACTTCCAGGAGTCCACCGGCACCACGTTGCCGGGCCGGAGCAAGGAAGAGGCCCAGGACTACCGGTACTTCCCCGAGCCCGACCTGGTGCCGCTGGCCCCGCCCGCGGCCTGGGTTGAGGAGATCCGGGCCGGGCTCCCGGAACTGCCCAGCGCCCGGCAGGCCCGGCTGCAGGCCGAGTGGGGCCTGTCCGACAAGGACATGTCCGCGCTGCGTGGCGCCGGTGCGCTGGACCTGGTGGCCGAGACGGTCGCGGCGGGCGCGTCGCCCGCGGACGCGCGCAAGTGGTGGCTTGGCGAACTGGCCCGGACGGCCAACGACTCGGGTACCGACCTGGCCGGCCTGCGGTTCACTCCGGCCGATGTGGCCCAGGTGAGCGCGCTGGTCGAGTCGGGCGCGCTGACCGACCGGCTGGCCCGGCAGGTGATCGAGGGTGTGCTGGCCGGTGAGGGCACCCCGGACGAGGTGGTGGCCCGCCGCGGCCTGGCCGTGGTGAGCGACGACACGGCGCTGGCCGCCGCGGTAGATGAGGCCATCGCGGCCAACCCGGACGTGGCCGAGAAGATCCGCGGCGGCAAGGTCGCCGCGGCGGGTGCGCTGGTTGGCGCCGTGATGAAGGCGACCCAGGGCAAGGCCGACGCCAGCCGGGTCAAGCAGCTCATCCTGGACCGGCTCGGCCAGGCATGACCCTGGTCTGGGTGCCGACGGCGGAGATCGCCGCCGCGCTGGACGGGCTGCCCGGGGCCCCTCCTCCGGAGGTGGAGGTGGTGGTCCCGGACGGTACCGCGCTGCCCGCCACGGCCGGCCAGGTCGAGTTCTACGTGCCGCCGTTCTTCCCGGCCCCGCCGGCCATCGCAGCCATCCGCGAGCTGCCCAAGCTGGCCGTGGTGCAGGCGCTGACCGCAGGCGTGGACCGGCTGCGGCCGGAGATCCCAGCTGGGGTGACCCTGTGCAACGCCCGCGGTGTGCACGACGCCAGCACGGCCGAGTGGGTGGTCGGTGCGATGCTGGCCGCGCTGCGCGAGTTCCCGTTCTTCGCCCGGGAGCAGGCGGCCCAGCGGTGGAGCTACCAGTTCACCGACTGCCTGGCCGGGAAGACCGTGCTCATCGTCGGGTACGGGTCGATCGGCGCGGCGGTCGAGCGGCGGCTGGCCGGCTTCGAGGTTAGCGTGCTCCGGGTGGCCCGGTCCGCCCGCCCGGAGGGCGGCGTGGCCCCGGTCAGTGAACTGTCCCGGCTGCTGCCCGCGGCCGACGTGGTGGTGCTGCTCGCCCCGGTGACGGCGGAGACCATCGGCATGGTGGACGCGGCCTTCCTGGCCCGGATGAAGGACGGCGCGCTGCTGGTCAACGCGGCCCGTGGCTCGCTGGCGGTGACCGACGCGCTGGTCGCGGAGGCGCGCTCGGGCCGACTTCGGCTGGCACTGGACGTGACCGACCCGGAGCCGCTGCCGGCCGGCCATCCGCTGTGGGGCCTGCCGGGTGTGTTCATCACCCCGCACGAGGGGGCGTCCACCCCGGTGTCGGTGGCCCGGATGGCGGCGTACGTGCGGGACCAGGCAAGCCGGTTCCTCACCGGCCAGCCGCTGGAGAATGTGATCGCAGGCAGTTACTGACCGCGCGCGATTCAGAGTCAGATGACGCCCGCTGGACGCTCTTCCTCAATCGAAGTGTGACCTAAGGGCCCTAAAGTGAGCAGCATCGTGAAGTGACGATGACCGCGACTAGCCCATTCGCGGCTCCCGCAGCGCACCCTGCGGGCGTCCGGTTTTGCCCTGGTAACTGACCGCCGTAGCTCGGTTGCCCAGGACCGCCAGCCCCGGGCTCACAAGGCTCCGCTGGCCCATCATCGGCGGCGGACGCGGTGGAAGGAGACTCGGTGCCCCCGCAAGCATCGGGTGGCCTGCGATGAGCCTGCTCGCACAGGTGGTTACCGCGGCAGTAGCGCTGGCCGCTGCGGCCAGCGCGGCCAGCCTGTGGCGCGGAGCCGGCCGGCACGCCGGCCCGGTCCGGCACGGCTACTGGCTGCTGGCACTGGCCGCGCTGCTGGCCGGGCTGGGCGCGATCGGCCAGCAGCCTGGCCGGCGCGACCGCGGGCGCGGCCATCCCGCTCACCCTGGCTGACCTGCCCGGGCTGCTCGCGCTGCCCACCCTGGTGGCGGGCGTGGCCAGCCTGCGCTCGCGGCGGGAAGCGGCCCGGCACCCGCTGGCCCAGCGCCGCGGCCGGCTCGGCGGCACGCTGGCCCTGGCCGCCGACGCCTACGTGCTGGGCTGCGCGCTGTTCATCATCTGCTGGATCACCGTGTTCAGTGCCGCGTACACGCACTCCGGGGACGACCCGGCGATGTTCGCCGGCGAGCTTGTCCACCCGCTGGCCGACCTGCTGGTGCTGGGCGGCCTGCTGCCGCTCGCGGTGGCCGCCGGGCGGCGCGGTGTGGCGCCGCTGATCGCGCTGCTGCTGATCACGCTGAGCGACGCCCTGGCGGTGGGCGCCCGGGTCAGCAACGGCCACCCGGGCACCGCGGCCCAGTTGCTGCTGATCGCCGGGCTGTGCGTGCTGGGCAGCGCGCCGTGGCTGGATACCCGGGATGCCGGGCACGCGGAAGCCCGCCAGTTCCCGGCGGCCGGGCTGCACGCCACCACGGCCATCGCCGCCGTGGCCGCCGCGCTGGCCGCGCTGGTGGTGATCGGCGCGGGGCTGGCCGGCGGGCCGGTGGCGCGCCCGGTGCTGGCCGTGGCCGGCGGCACCGCGCTGCTCGCGCTCACCGGCCGGATCATTCTCCTGGTGCACCGGGACAGCGTGCGGTCCCGGCTGTGGCACGAGTCGGGGCAGCAGTTCCGCGAACTGGCCGACCGGACCAGCGATGCGGTGCTGGTCTGCGGCTACTCCGGGCTGATCGGCTACGCCAGCCCGGCGGTGCGCGACTTTGGCTACGCGCCGGAGACCCTCGAGGGGATGACGCTGGCCGACCTGGTGCATCCGGAGGACCAGCCGGACGGGCTGCGCGCGGTCCGCGAGGCGGCCGGCGAGCCGGCCACCCAGATCCGGTACTCCTGCCGGGTCCGCGCGGCCGACGGCACCTGGCGGTACGTGGAAGCCACCATGTCCAGGCAGCGCAGCCAGGGCGCGCCGGACCGGCTGCTGATCACCGCGCGCGACGTCAGCGACCTGGTCGCGCTGCGCCGGCAGGTCGCACAGCTCACCTACAACGACGGGCTGACCGGGCTGCCCAACCGGGCCTACCTCGAGGAGCGGGCGCGGGAAGCGCTCAGCCTGGGCCGCCTCGGCGCCGCGTCGGCCAGCACGGCGCCCCCGGGCCCGACGGGGATGGCGAGGAGCCGGGGCTGGCCGGTGTCATCCTGGTCAACCTGGACAGCTTCACCGGGGTGAACGACATGGCCGGGCCGAGCGCGGGCGACCTGGTGCTGGCCCAGGTGGCGCGCAGGCTGCGCGCAGTCGTGCCGCCGCGGGGCACGGTGGCGCGCTGGGGCGGGGATGAATTCGCGGTCCTGATCACCGGGGCGGCCAGCGCCCAGGAAATCACCGAGCTGGCGGAACGCATCCTGGCCACCGTGTCCGCCGAGCCGTACCGGGCCGCTGACCGGGCCGTCTCGCTGTCGGCCAGCGTCGGCCTGGCGCTGGCCGACGGCAGCCCGGCCGGCTACGTCTGGCGCAACGCCGACGCCGCGGTGTCCAAGGCCAAGGAGGCCGGCGGCGGGCGGCTGGAGGTCTACGCCCCGCTGCCGCACGCCGACGTGCGCCGCCGGCTGCAGCTCGCGGCGGAGCTGAGCCAGGCGCTGGCCGACGGCCAGCTGGAGCTGGAGTACCAGCCCATGGCCGACCTGGCCACCTCGCAGATCATCGGGGTGACCGCGGTGCCGCGCTGGCGCCGCGACGGGACGGAGGTGCCGCGCGCCGAGTTCCTCGACGTCGCGGAGACCTCCCGGGTCATCGTCGAGCTGGGCGACTGGATGCTGCGCGAGTCGTGCGCCCGGGCGGCGGACTGGTGGCGGAGCGGCTGGGAGGCCAGCGTCTGGCTGCGCTGCTCACCGCGGCAGGTCCGGGCGCCCCGGTTCGCCGAGTCCGTGCTCGAAGCGCTGGCCGCCAGCGGTCTCGCCGCGCAGGCGCTGATCCTGGAGGTGGGCTGGCCGGAGCTGGCCGAGGGTGGTGAGGTGACAGCGCGCGAGCTCGGCGAGTTGCGGGAGCGCGGCGTCCGGCTGGCCATGGATGCGGCCAGCGCTGACGCCACCGCGCTGGCCCGGCTCAGCCGGCTGCCGGTGGACATGATCCGGATCGGCCCGGCCCTGGTGGCCGGGCTGGGCGTACGGGCCGCGGCCGAGACGCTGATCCGGGCCATCGTCCGGGTTGGCCGGGACCTGGACATCGAGGTGATGGCGGACGGGATCGAGCGGGCCGAGCAGCGCGACCTGCTCACCGCGATGGGCGGTTTGATCGGCATGGGCGCTTTCCTGGCCGGGCCGCTGCCGCCGGGCAGCGTGCGGAGCCTGGCCACGGGCAGCGACCGGACCGGCAGGGAGCCCCCTTTCGGCGGCGCGATCTCGCCAGCTGAGACGAATGTGCTCTCAAGTTGACGTCAGGCCGGGTCTGGGCCAGAGTGATACCCGTGTCAAGAACCATGATTCTCGTACTCAGCAGGCGCGCGAGTAGCTGACTTCAGCCGGCTACCAGCGCGCTACCCTCGTCCGCCGTATGGCGTCGAGGGTTTTTTGTTGCCCAGCACCTACCCACCGCAGACGAGGAAGCTTGCGATGACTGACCAGACGACCGCGGCGACCCCCGGTCCCGGGGCAGGCCCATCCCGGAAAGGCGGCGGACCGTCACCCCGCGACCTGGCCGCCCGGGCCGGGTCCGCCCCTTCGGCACAGCCTCCCGATCGGCGCTCCGCCCCAGGCCCGGCGGAGCCGGACCCGGGGGGTCGCCCCCCCGCGATAACACAGACCCGGATGACCGGCGCGGCCGCGCTGGTCGCGACCCTGGAGCGGCTCGGCGTGGACGTCGTGTTCGGCATCCCGGGCGGCGCCATCCTGCCGCTGTATGACCCGCTGTTCGACTCGCCCTCGGTCCGGCACATCCTGGTCCGGCACGAGCAGGGCGCCGGGCACGCGGCCGCCGGGTACGCACAGGTGACCGGGCGGCCCGGGGTGTGCATGGCCACGTCCGGGCCGGGTGCCACCAACCTGGTCACCCCGCTGGCCGACGCGTACATGGACTCGGTGCCAGTGGTCGCGATCACCGGCCAGGTGTCGAGCAGCCTGATCGGCACGGACGGGTTCCAGGAAGCCGACATCTCCGGCATCACGCTGCCCATCACCAAGCACAACTTCCTGGTCACCAACGCGGCCGACATCGCCCGCACGGTGGCCGAGGCGTTCCATGTGGCGTCCACCGGCCGCCCCGGCCCGGTGCTGGTGGACGTGGCCAAGGACGCGCTCCAGGCGAGCACCGAATTCCGCTGGCCGCCCACCTTCGACCTGCCCGGCTACCACCCGGTGACCAGGCCGCACTCGCGGCAGGTGCGGGAGGCGGCCCGGCTCATCGCCGGGGCCAGCCGCCCGGTGCTGTACGTGGGCGGCGGCGTGCTCAAGGCGGGCGCCAGCCCGGCGCTGCTGGAACTGGCCGAGCTGACCGGCATCCCGGTGGTGACCACGCTGATGGCGCGGGGCGGCTTCCCGTCCAGCCACCGGCAGAACCTGGGTATGCCGGGCATGCACGGCACCGTGGCCGCAGTCGGCGCGCTGCAGAAGTCGGACCTGCTCGTCGCGCTCGGCGCCCGCTTCGATGACCGGGTGACCGGGAAGCTGGACAGCTTCGCGCCCGGCGCCGCGGTGGTGCACGCGGACATCGACCCGGCCGAGATCTCCAAGAACCGGCGCGCGGACGTGCCCATCGTCGGTGACTGCCGCGAGGTGATCACCGAGCTGATCGCCGCGGTCGGCGCCGAGTACGAAGGCGGCCACCGTCCCGACCTGACCGCCTGGTGGTCCCAGCTGGACGCCTGGCGCAGCACCTACCCGCTCGGCTACGACGAGCCCGCGGACGGCTCGCTGGCCCCGCAGTACGTGATCGAGCGGATCGGCGAGATCGCCGGCCCGGACGCCGTGTACGTGGCCGGCGTGGGCCAGCACCAGATGTGGGCGGCCCAGTTCATCGGGCACGAGCGGCCGGGCCACTGGCTCAACTCCGGTGGCCTCGGCACGATGGGCTACGCGGTGCCCGCGGCCATGGGGGCCAAGGTGGGCAGCCCGGCGGCGTGCGTCTGGGCCATCGACGGCGACGGCTGCTTCCAGATGACCAACCAGGAACTGGCTACCTGCGCGGTGGAGGGCATCCCGGTCAAGATCGCCGTCATCAACAACGGCAACCTCGGCATGGTCCGGCAGTGGCAGACGCTGTTCTACAACGAGCGGTACTCCAACACCGACCTGGACAAGGTGGCGCAGACCTATGACGAGGCGCTGAGCCGGGAGCACGCCCCGCGCCGGGATCCGGCGGCGGGCGGTGGCACGCGCATCCCCGACTTCGTCAAGCTGGCCGAGGCGTACGGCTGCGTCGGCCTGCGCTGCGAGGACAAGGCCAGTGTGGACGCGGTGATCGAGGAAGCCATGAAGATCAACGACCGGCCGGTGGTGGTCAACTTCGTCGTGCATCGCGACGCCATGGTGTGGCCGATGGTGGCCGCCGGCACCAGCAACGACGACATCGTGGTGGCCAGGAACATGGCACCGGACTGGGATGTGACCGAGTGAGCCAGGGACTGGCCCGGCTCCGTGATCAGGAGCCGACAATGAACAGGCACACGCTGTCCGTGCTGGTGGAGAACAAGCCGGGCGTCCTCGTCCGGATCGCCGGCCTGTTCTCCCGGCGTGGGTTCAACATCGACTCGCTCGCGGTCGGGCCCACCGAGCACCCCGAGATCTCCCGGATGACGATCGTCGTGGACTGCGCGGATCACCCACTGGAACAGGTGACCAAGCAGCTGAACAAGCTCATCAACGTACTCAAGATCGTTGAGCTGGAGCCGGCCGCGTCAGTGCAGCGCGAACTGCTGCTCATCAAGGTGCGGGCCGACCTGGAGAGCAGGTCGCGCGTGCTGGAGACCGTGACGCTGTTCCGTGCCAAGGTGGTCGACGTGGCGCAGGACGCGGTCACCGTCGAGGCGACCGGCAACCGCGACAAGCTGGACGCCCTGATCCGGGTGCTCGAACCGTTCGGCATCAAGGAACTCGTCCAGTCCGGGATGGTCGCGCTCGGCCGGGGCGGCCGGTCGATCACCGACCGGGCGCTGCGCCCGGTGGACCGCGCGGCCCAGTAAGTACAAAGCGAACAGAAGGCAGGCAATGGCAGACATCTTCTACGACGACGGCGCCGACCTCAGCGTCATCCAGGACCGGCACGTCGCCATCCTGGGTTACGGCAGCCAGGGGCACGCGCACGCGCTGTCGCTGCGCGACTCGGGGGTGGACGTCCGGGTCGGGCTCCCGGAGGGCTCGCGCAGCCGGGAGAGCGCGGCCAACGAGGGCCTGCGGGTGCTCACCCCGCAGGACGCATGCGAAGAGGCCGACCTGATCATGGTGCTGGCCCCGGACCACGTGCAGCGCGCGCTGTACGCGGAAGCCATCGAGCCCAGCCTGGTGGACGGCGACGCGCTGTTCTTCGCGCACGGGCTGAACATCCGTTACCAGCTCGTCCGGCCGCCGGCCGGGGTGGACGTGTGCATGGTCGCCCCGAAAGGCCCCGGCCACCTGGTGCGCCGCCAGTTCGCCGAAGGGCGCGGCGTGCCGGTCCTGGTCGCGGTCGAGCAGGACGCCACCGGCAACGCGTGGCCGCTCACCCTGGCCTACGCCAAGGCTATCGGCGGCACCCGGGCCGGCGCGCTGGTCACCACGTTCGCCGAGGAGACCGAGACGGACCTGTTCGGTGAGCAGGCGGTGCTCTGCGGCGGCGTCTCCGAGCTCATCAAGGCCGGGTTCGACACCCTGGTCGAGGCGGGATACCAGCCGGAGATCGCCTACTTCGAGTGCCTGCACGAGATGAAGCTGATCGTGGACCTGATGTACGAGGGCGGCATCTCCAAGATGTACTGGTCGGTGTCGGACACCGCTGAGTTCGGCGGCTACACCCGGGGTCCGCGGCTGGTCGACGAGCGCAGCCGGGAGGAGATGCGGAGGATTCTCGGCGAGGTCCGCGACGGCACGTTCACCCGGGAGCTCATCGAGGAGTTCGACGCTGGGCGGCCGAACTTCCTCAAGCGCCGGGAGGCCTCCCGCGCGGACCAGATCGAGCAGGTCGGGGCCCAGTTGCGGCCGCTGATGAGCTGGCTCGACTCGGCCGATGACACGGGGAGTTCCTGAACCGTTCGTCGGGGGCGCTGGCGCCAGCCCGCGGGCAGCACGGCAGTATGCTCGCGGGCGGGCGGCGGCCCGTCTCGGCTAGACTGAGGGCTCCGCTGACCGACACGAGGGGCCACCGCCGTGCCTGCACCTGTCGTACTCATCGCTGAGGAACTGTCGCCGGCCGCCGTCACCCAGCTCGAAGCCGATTTCGACGTGCGGCACGTGGATGGCACGGATCGTGGCGCGCTGCTCGCCGCGCTGGCCACCGCCGACGCGATCATCGTGCGCAGCGCGACCAGGGTCGATGCCGAGGCGCTGGCCCAGGCGGCCCGGCTCCGGGTGGTCGCCCGGGCCGGCGTCGGCCTGGACAACGTGGACGTCGAGGCGGCGACCAGGGCCGGGATCATGGTGGTGAACGCGCCCACCTCCAACATCGTGAGCGCGGCCGAGCACGCGGTCGGCCTGCTGCTGGCGGTGGCCCGGAACGTGCCGCAGGCAGCGGCGTCGCTCCGCGACGGCCAGTGGCGGCGGTCCGCGTTCACCGGCGTGGAGCTGAACGGCAAAGTCGTCGGCGTCCTCGGGCTCGGCCGGATCGGCCTGCTGGTGGCGGAGCGGCTGACCGCGTTCGGCATGCGGGTGGTCGCCTACGACCCATACGTGCCCGCGGCCCGGGCCGCGCAGGCTGGCGTGCGGCTGGCCAGCCTGGACGAGCTACTGGCCGAGGCCGACTTCATCACCGTGCACCTGCCCAAGAATGCGGAGACGGCCGGCCTGCTCGGGGACCGGGAGCTGCGCCTGGTCAAGCCGACCGTGCGGATCGTGAACGCGGCCCGCGGCGGCATTGTCGATGAGCACGCACTGGCCCTCGCGCTGAAGGAAGGCCGGGTGGCCGGGGCCGGCATCGACGTGTTCACCGCCGAGCCTGCCACGGGCAATCCGCTGCTCGAGTTCCCGTCCGTGGTGGGCACCCCGCACCTGGGCGCCAGCACGGCCGAGGCGCAGGAGAAGGCAGGTACCCAGGTGGCCAGGTCGGTGCGGCTCGCGCTGGCCGGCGAGTTCGTCCCGGACGCGGTCAACGTGCAGGGCGGCGCGGTCCATGAGGATGTCAAGCCGGGCCTGCCGCTGGCCGAGAAACTGGGCCGGATCTTCACCGCGCTGGCCGGCGGGATGGCCGCGCGGCTCGATGTCGAGGTGCGCGGCGAGATCGCCGCCCACGACGTCCGGGTGCTCCAGCTGGCCGCGCTCAAGGGCGTGTTCGCCGATGTGGTGGAGGACCCGGTGACCTACGTGAACGCGCCGCTGCTGGCCGCGGACCGCGCGGTCGAGGTCAGCCTGGTCACCGACGCGGACAGCCCGGACTGGCGCAATCTGGTCACGCTGCGTGGCATCATGCCGGACGGCCAGGTGGTGTCGGCCGGCGGCACGCTCAGCGGGCGGCGTCAGCTGGAGAAGCTGGTCGAGGTCAACGGGTTCGACATGGAGATCTCGCCCGCCGAGCACATGGTCTTCCTCACCTACACCGACCGGCCCGGCGTGGTCGGCACGGTGGGCCAGATCCTGGGCAGCGAGGGCATCAACATCGCCGGCATGCAGGTGTGCCGGGACGCCCGCGGCGGGCACGCGCTCATCGTGCTGACGGTCGATTCGGCCATCCCGGCAGTCGTGCTGGATGACATCGCGTCCACGATCGGCGCCGTGGTGGGCCGGACAGTGGACCTCGACGAGCACTAGCCGCCCTGGTGAGCGAATCAGTCTCAGCATGAGAGATGGATCCGCGGTCACGGGCGACAACGGCGCGTGCAGGTACTAGGATGTCCAACAACATGCGGCGCTTCGTATCCATCTTTAGCGGCCGTAGCGGGGCCTGACAGGGCAGGCCGGCCACCCGCTGCGGGTTGTGGTGCTGGCCGTAAGTCCGCCCCGTGAATCTCATCCGTCAGGCCAGCCCGCGTGGGCGGCCCGATGAGCAGCCACCCCGTCAGGAGTCCCAGCCGTGTATGACATGTACCCGTGGAATCAGCCCGTGCCGCCGGACCGCCCGGCCCCGTCCGGGCCTGCCGTCCAGGCCCTGCAGGAGGCCCTGGACCGGCGGGATAACGGAGGAGCGTCACCGGCCATGGACGACCAGTAAGGTACGCGCATGGCATCTTCTGCGATCAAGCTCGCGGTGATCGGCGGCGACGGCATCGGCCCCGAGGTCGTCGCCGAGGCGCTCAAGGTTCTCCAGGCCGCGAACGTCTCCCTCGACCCGACCAGCTATGACCTCGGCGCGCAGCGCTGGCACCGGACCGGGGAGACGCTGCCCGATTCGGTGCTGGCCGAGATCAGCACGCAGGACGCGATCCTGCTCGGGGCGGTCGGCGACCCCAGCGTGCCGAGCGGCGTGCTCGAACGCGGGCTGCTGCTCCGGCTGCGCTTCGAACTTGATCATTACGTGAACCTCCGCCCGGTCCGGCTCTACCCCGGGGTGGCCACCCCACTGGCCGATGTCCGGCCCGAGGCGGTCAACATGCTGGTCGTCCGGGAAGGTACCGAGGGGCCCTATGCCGGGGCCGGCGGCGTGCTGCGCAAGGGCACCCCGGCCGAGGTGGCCACCCAGGAGAGCCTGAACACCGCGTTCGGCGTGGCCCGGGTGGTCCGGTACGCGTTCGAGCGGGCCGCCGAGCGGCCGCGGCAGCAGCTCACCCTGGTGCACAAGACCAATGTGCTGGCCTACGCCGGGGACCTGTGGCAGCGGACGGTGGACGCGATGGCCAAGGATTTCCCCGGGATCGCGGTGGACTACTGCCACGTGGACGCGGCGTCGATGTTCTTCGTGACCCAGCCGGAGCGCTTCGACGTGGTGGTGACCGACAACCTGTTCGGCGACATCCTGACCGACCTGGGCGCCGCGGTGGCCGGCGGCATCGGGATGGCGGCCAGCGGGAATATCAACCCGGAGCGGACCGCGCCGAGCATGTTCGAGCCGGTGCACGGCAGCGCGCCGGATATCGCAGGCAAGCAGAAGGCTGACCCGACGGCGGCGATCCTGTCCGCGGCCATGCTCTGCGAGCACCTCGGGCTGCCCGCCGAGGGGGCCCGGATCGAGCAGGCCGTGGCCGACGACCTGGTCGAGCGGCAGGGGGCCTGGGCGGCCCGGGTCACCCCAGAGATCGGCGACGACATCGCCGCCCGGGTAGCCGGGTAGGCGCATCGAACGGCCGGGCGACGGTGCCCGGCCGGGACAAAGCCCGGCCGGGCCGGGCCAGAGGAAGGACCAGTGATGACGGCAAGCCGCAGCCCCGAGATCGCGTTTGCGACCCGTGCCAGCACCGATCCCGTTCCCGCAGCGGAACGTGACCGGATCCTGGCCAGCCCCGGGTTCGGCGAGGTATTCACCGATCACATGGTCACCCTGCGCTGGACGGCGGACCAGGGCTGGCATGACGGCGCGGTGCGGCCGTACGGGCCGCTCATGCTGGAGCCGGCCACCGCGGTGTTCCACTACGCCCAGGAGATCTTCGAAGGGCTGAAGGCATACCGGCAGGGCGGCGGGCCGATCGTGGCCTTCCGGCCGCAGGCCAACGCGGCCCGGTTCAACCGGTCGGCCGCCCGGCTGGCCATGCCGGAGCTGCCCGAGGCGGCGTTCCTGCGGTCCATCGAGCTGCTGGTCAGCCAGGACCGCGACTGGGTCCCGGCGGCCGAGGGGCACAGTCTGTACCTGCGCCCGTTCATGATCGCGACGCAGCGCGGGCTGGGCGTGAACCGGCCGTCCCAGGAGTACCTGTACACGGTCATCGCGTCGCCGGCCGCGGCCTACTTCAAAGGCGGCATCCGGCCGGTCTCGGTGTGGCTGTCGCATGAGTACACCCGCGCGGCACCCGGCGGCACCGGGGAGGCCAAGTGCGGCGGCAATTACGCGGCCGCGTTCGCCGGCCAGCTCCAGGCCACCGCGTCCGGCTGCGACCAGGTGGTCTGGCTGGACGCGGTAGAGCACCGCTGGGTCGAGGAAATGGGCGGGATGAACCTGTTCTTCGTGTATGGCTCCGGCGCACAGGCGCGGATCATGACGCCTGCGCTGACCGGGACCATGCTGCCGGGCATCACCCGGGACTCGCTGCTCACCCTCGGGCCCGATCTAGGCATCCGGGCCGAGGAAGGCAAGATCTCCGCCGACCAGTGGGCGGCAGAGTGCGCCTCGGGCGAGCTGACCGAGGTGTTCGCCTGCGGGACCGCCGCCGTCATCACCCCGGTTGGCACGGTCAAGAGCGCCAGCGGCGAATGGACGATCGGCGACGGTACCCCCGGGCCGGTGACCATGCGGCTCCGTGAGGAACTGGTCGGCATCCAGTACGGCCAGCGTCCCGACCCGCACGGCTGGGTCTACAAGATCTGCTGAGCGCCGAAGGGGGCGCGCCGCCGAACTGGACTGAGGAGCGAGGGGAGCGAGGAACGAGCGACCCGAGCGACGAGGGAAGGAGGCGGGTATAGCGCCCCCGGAGGCGCAAGGAAGCAGAGCCGCCCCCAGCACTCACCGGGATGTGGCAGACTGGGCGCATGACTTCCGGCCGGATCATTATCGGCAGGCGCGTCGGCTAACAGCAGCACAGCCGACGCGCAGACCTCTCGCATGCCGCGAGGGGTCTTTTGTTTTGTGCCTATACCCACGACAGAGACGGACCAGGTCAATGCCTGACGACGAGTTCCACGTCTACGACACCACGCTGCGCGACGGCGCCCAGCAGGAAGGGCTGAACCTCACCGTCGCTGACAAGCTGGCCATCGCCCGGCGGCTGGATGAGTTCGGCGTCGGCTTTATCGAGGGTGGCTGGCCCGGTGCGATCCCGAAGGACACCGAGTTCTTCCGGCGGGCCCGCACCGAACTGGATCTCCGGCACGCGCAGCTCGCCGCGTTCGGCGCGACCCGCCGGCCCGGCGTGCAGGCGGCCGACGACCCTCAGGTCGCCGCGCTGCGCGAGTCCGGGGCGCCGGTCGTGACTCTTGTCGCCAAGAGTCACGACCGGCATGTCCGGCTGGCCCTGCGGACCACGCTGGAAGAAAACCTGGCCATGATCCGGGACACGGTCAGCCACCTGCGCGCCGCGGGGCAGCGGGTGTTCCTGGACGCGGAGCACTTCTTCGACGGATACCGGTCGGATCCGGCCTACGCGCTGGAGGTGGTCCGGGCCGCCACCGAGGCGGGCGCGGATGTGGTCGCGCTGTGCGACACCAACGGCGGCATGCTCCCCGGCGAACTGGGCGACGCGGTCAGCGCGGTGGCCGCGGCCACCGGCGCCCGGCTCGGCATCCACTGCCACGATGACACGGCCTGCGCGGTGGCCAACAGCCTGGTCGCGGTGGAGGCCGGGGTCAGCCACGTGCAGGGCTGCGCCAACGGCTACGGGGAGCGGGCCGGCAACGCCAACCTGTTCAGCGTGGTCGCCGGGCTGCAGCTGAAGAAGGGCCGGGAGGTGCTGCCCGAGGGCTGCCTGGCCGAGATGAGCCGGGTGGCCCACGCGATCAGCGAGGTTACCAACGTCACGCCGAGCACCCACCAGCCCTACGTGGGCTTCTCCGCGTTCGCGCACAAGGCCGGGCTGCACGCGTCGGCGGTCAAGGTCGACCCGATGCTGTACCAGCACATCGACCCGGTGCTGGTCGGCAACGACATGCGGATGCTCGTGTCGGACATGGCCGGCCGGGCGTCGGTGGAGATCAAGGGCAAGCAGCTCGGCTACGACCTGTCCGGCGAGAAGGGCACCGTCGGCCGGGTGGTCAGCCGGGTCAAGGAGATGGAGGCCCGCGGCTACACGTTCGAGGCCGCCGACGCCTCGTTCGAGCTGCTGCTGCGCGACGAGCTGGCCGGCGCGCAGCTGCGTCATTTCCAGGTGGAGTCCTGGCGGGTCATCGTCGAGCAGCGGCCCGGTGGCGAGGTGATCAGCGAGGCCACCGTCAAGCTGCACGCCAAGGGTGAGCGGATCGTCGCCACCGGCGAGGGCAACGGCCCGGTCAACTCGCTGGACAAGGCGCTGCGGCTGGCCCTGGAGCGGCTCTACCCGGAACTGGCCATGCTGGAGCTGGCCGACTACAAGGTGCGCATCGTGGAGGGCTCGCACGGCACCGGGGCGGTCACCCGGGTGCTCATCGAGTCCAGTGACGGCACCGGGGCGGCCGACGGGACGTGGAGCACCGTCGGGGTGGATGAAAATATCATCGCCGCGTCCTGGCATGCGCTGGAGGAAGCGGTCAGCTACGCGCTGCTCCGGGCGGGCTACCAACCCGAGTGATAGACCGGTCTGTATAGTGCGGGCATTAGTTCGGGTACCGCAAGGAACTCGCCAGCTTCCGGCTCATCGGCTACCGGCACTCAGCTGGCCCGTGGTCAGTTGCGCAGTGCCCGCGCGGCGGTGCTGGCCTACTTCATCATCGTCGGCCTGACCGAGGGCATCTGGATCGCCCGGATCCCGGGCGTCAAGGCGCGGCTGCACCTGGCGGACGGCCTGCTCGGTGCGTCGCTGCTGGTCGGCCCGGCCGGGCTGGTGCTGGTCACGCCGCTGACCGGGCGGCTGACCGGCCGGTTCGGCAGTGCCCGGCTGATCTGGCCGGCCGGGCTGGCCGTGGCCGGGTTCGCGGCCTGCGGCGGCGGCCTGTCCTGCATCATGCCGCAGCTGTTCTCCGCGGCCGGGCGAGCCGACCCGGTCCATCCGGGCCGCGCCGTGGCCCGGGTCGGTGCCCTCGGTTACCTGGGCCTGGTCGGCGGCCCGGTGCTGATCGGCGGGAGCGCCAGCCTGGCCGGGCTGACCGCCGCGCTGTATATCCCGGCCGGGTTAGCGCTGTGCGTTACCGGGTTCGCCTACCTGCTGGACCGGCCCGTGGTCAGCGAACCCGTGCTCAGCGGAACGGAACCTGGCCGGTCGGCCGGATCACGATCTCGCTGACGTCCACCCCGGCGGGCTGGCTGACCGCGTACAGCACGGCCCGGGCCACGTCGCCCGGGTCCAGCTTGGGGTCGGCCTCGCGGCCGGGACTGACCGGGCCGGTGTCGGTCAGCCCGGGCTGGACCAGGGTGACCCGCACCCCGGTGCCCACGCACTCGGCCCGGATGCTCGCGGCCAGCGCGCCGACCGCCCACTTGGTCGCCGAGTACAGGCTGCCCGGGATGAGCACCCGGCCCGCCACCGAGCCGGTCAGCAGCAGGTGCCCGCGGGTTTCGGCCAGCATGGGCAGCACGGCCCGCGCGGTGAGCGCGGTGCCCAGCACGTTGGTCTGGACCATGCCCGACCACTCCTCCGGCGGCCGGCCGCCGTGGCCGAGGAACGACGTGCCCACCGCGCTGGCCGCGTTGGCCAGCGCGGCATCCAGCCGCCCCAGCGTGCGCCTGATGGTCGCCACCAGATCCTGGACCTGGGACCAGTCGGAGATGTCGCAGCTGACCGGAATGGCCCGGGGCGGGCCGCCGAGCTCGGCGGCCAGTGCGGCCAGCGGGCCGTGGCGGCGGGCGGTGAGCACCACCCGGTAGCCGGCGGCGGCCGCGGCCCGGGCGGTGGCCGCGCCGATGCCCTGGGACGCGCCCGTGATCAGGAAGACAGGCTCCGGCACCCGGCCAACGATAACGGCTGGCGCAGGCCGGCTGGGGACCCAGGGTCCGCGGACCGGCTCCGGACCCGTACGGTGGAGCCATGAACGACAAGGAAATCCTGGGCCACATCGACGAGCTGATCAAGACCGAGCACGAGCTCCGGGCCAAGGTCGCCGACGGCTCGCTGTCCAGCGAGGCGGAGCGGGCCCAGTTGCGCGCGGTCGAGGAGTCGCTGGATCAGTACTGGGACCTGCTGCGGCAGCGCCGGGCCCGGCGTGAGTTCGGTGCGGACCCGGGGGACAGCTCGGAGCGGCCGGTGTCCGAGGTCGAGGGGTACATGCAGTAGCTGCGCCCGGCGCGGCGCTGCGCCGCGCTCAGTAGGCTCTAGCGGGATGCCGGAGCGGCCGGGTGCCAGGACGGCTCGGGCAGGACACTCATCGGTGAGGTTGAGCGGTGCGCATCGCGAGATTCGCCAAAGGTAGCGACGTCGCCTACGGCGTGGTCGGGGAGACCCGGGCCGACGGGGCCGCGGGCGGCCAGTCCGCAGCGCGGCCGCCGCTGGCCGTGATCGCTGAGCTGCGCGGCCACCCGTTCGGCCCGGGTAAGGGCGGCGTCCAGTTCACCGGCGAGACCTACCCACTGGCCGAGGTGCGCCTGCTGGCCCCGGTGCTGCCCAGCAAGGTCGTCGCGGTGGGCGGCAACTACGCCGGGAACGGCCGGGAAGGCGGTGCCGAGCCGGCCGTCCCGGCCGCCGGGGAGCCGGTGCTGTTCCTCAAGCCATCCACCGCCGTGGTCGGGCACGGCGACCAGATCGCCTACCCGGTCAAGCTGACCCAGCGGGTGGACTACCAGGGTGAGCTCGCAGTGATCATCGGACGGTTGTGCCGTGAGGTGCCCGCCGCCCAGGCGGCCGAGGTCATCTTCGGCTATACCTGCGCCAACGACGTGACCGCCCGCGACCTGCAGGCCCGGGACGGGCAGTGGACCCGGGCCAAGGGCTTCGACACGTTCTGCCCGCTCGGCCCGTGGATCGAGACCGACGTGGACCCGGCCGACCTGGAACTCACCACGTCGGTGAACGACGAGGTGCGGCAGCGGGCCCGCACCTCGGAACTGCTCTATGATGTGCCGGCCCTGGTGGAATACATCAGCACGGTGATGACCCTGCTGCCGGGGGACGTGCTGCTCACCGGGACGCCGGCCGGGGTCGGGCCGCTGGAGGACGGAGACGAGGTGTCCGTGACCATCGAGAACATCGGGTCGCTGAGCAACACGGTGGTCGGCCGTGACTGAGCCGCCGGCCACCGGGGTGCGGGTCCGGTTCGCCCCGTCGCCCAGCGGTGACCTGCACGTGGGCAACATCCGGACCGCGCTGTATGACTGGGCGTTCGCCCGGCGGACCGGCGGTACGTTCGTGCTGCGCATCGAGGACACCGACCAGACCAGGGTCACCCCGGAGTACATCGCGTCCGCGCTGGGCACGCTGCGCTGGCTCGGCCTGCAGTGGGACGAGGGCCCGGAGGTCGGCGGCCGGTACGGCCCGTACCTGCAGAGCGAGCGGCTGAGCATCTACGCGGAGTGGCTCGATCACCTGCTCCGCACCGGGCAGGCCTACTACTGCTACTGCACCCCGGAGGAACTGGCCGCGCGCCGGGAGGCGGCCCGGTCCGGCGGCGGGCCGAGCGGCTATGACGCGCACTGCCGGGTGCTGACCGCCGAGCAGGTCGCCGAGTACCGGGCCGAGGGGCGCAAGCCGGTGGTCCGGTTCCGGATGCCCGACGGGTCAACCACGTTCACCGACCTGGTCCGCGGCGAGGTCACCTTCGATCACGCGCACGTGCCCGACTTCGTGCTGGCCCGGGCGGACGGCTCGCCGCTGTACACGCTGGCCGTGGCGGTGGACGACGTGCTGATGAAGATCACCCACGTGGTGCGCGGTGAGGACCTGCTGTCCTCCACGCCGCGGCAGATCGCGGTGTACCGGGCCATGGGGGTGGCCGAGGCCGACTTCCCGGTGTTCGCCCACCTGCCGTACGTGCTGGGCAAGGACAACCAGCGGCTGTCCAAGCGGAACGGCGTGGTCTCGGTCAACTGGTACCGCGAGGAAGGCTTCCTGCCCGAGGCGATCGACAACTACCTGGCCCTGCTCGGCTGGTCGCCGGGGGACAACCGGGAGGAGTTCAGCCTGGCCGACCTGGCCGCCGAGTTCGACCTGGCCCGGGTGAACAAGAACCCGGCCCAGTTCGACGTGAAGAAGCTCGAGGCGATCAACGGGGACAAGATCCGTGCCCTGGAACCAGCCGATTTCGTCGCCCGCATTACCCCGTTCCTGGAGCGGGTCGAGATGGTGGCCACCCCGCCGGCCCCGGACCAGGCGGCGCTGATCGAGGCGGCGGCGCCGCTGATCCAGACCCGGATCGGCCGGCTCACCGAGGCGGTCGGCCTGCTCAGCTTCCTGTTCGCCGGCGATGACGGCGGGTTCAAGGTCGAGCCGGAAGATGCCGAGCGGGTGCTCACCCCGGACGCGCTGCCGGTGCTGCAGGCGGCCGAGGTCGCCCTGGCCGAGGTCGAGCCATGGGCGCACGAGGCGATCAAGGCCGCGCTGTCAACCGCCCTGGTCAACGGCCTCGGATTGGCGCCGCGGAAGGCGTTCGCACCGGTCCGGGTGGCGGTGACCGGTAAGCGGGTCTCCCCGCCGCTGTATGAGTCGATCGAGCTGCTCGGCCGGGAGCGGGCGCTGCACCGGCTGGCCGCGGCGATCAAGTCGATCGGCTGACCGGCGGCACCGGCCTCCAGCGGGCGCTAGGCGGTCAGGTCCCGGTTGACCCAGCCTAGTCTGCTGACCTGGCGGTTTGGCGGCACCAACACCTACTACCTGCATCAGCAGTCGCACTACATCATCGACAGTGCGCTCAACGACGCGGCCGCCGCCTCGCTCGCGGTCGTGCGGGCCTGGGCGTTCGCGGATGGCTCGGGCAATGGTTACACGGCCCTGCAGCCGAAGCCGTACGTGTACGACAACGCCGCCTTCGACTCGCTCGACTACGCCGTCTACAAGGCAGGGACGCTGGGCATCCGGCTGGTCCTCGCGCTGGTGAACAACTGGCCTGACTACGGCGGCATGGCCCAGTACGTGACGTGGTTCCTTGGCCTGCCCGATGACTCCTACGGCGCCGGGACCAACCACGACCTGTTCTACAGCACCAAGTCCATCCAGGACTGCTACCGCGCCTATGTGCGGTACGTGCTGACCCGGTTCAACCGGTACACCGGGCTGCGCTACAACGAGGACCCAGCCATCATGACCTTCGAGTTGGCCAACGAGCCGCGTAGCCGGAGCGACAAGACCGGGGAACGGCTGCTGACCTGGGCCACCGAGAGCAGCGCGTACTTCAAGCGGCTGGCCCCGCGGCAGCTCGTCACCACCGGCGACGAGGGCTTCTACGGCGACCCGAACAACCCTGACTACCCCTACTCGAACTACGAGGGAGACCGCTGGAAGGACTTTCTCGCGCTGCCCACCATCGACTATGGCACCGTGCACCTCTATCCGCAGGGCTGGGGAGAGAACCCGGCGTCCAAGCCCGGGACCGACCCAGTCAGCTGGGGGGTTACCTGGATTACCGACCACCTCTCAGACGGCGCCGCACTGCACAAGCCGGTGGTGATCGAGGAGTACGGGCTGGCCATCAACGCGGCCCAGGGCATCACCGACGAAGCGGCCCGTGACGCGGGCTACCGGGCCTGGACCGCCGCCGTGCTGAACAACGGCGGGCTGGCGACCAGTTCTGGCTGCTCACCTCCCGGGTGGATGACGGGTCGTTCTATCCCGACTACGACGGCTACCGGATCATCTGGGACAACGACCCGAGCAACAGCACCAATGCCGCGGCGCAGCTGCTCAGCGCGCACGCCAAGGCGATGGCCGCCGCGAGCTGACCCAGCTGGGTCGCGGTCAGGCGGGGAGGTGCGTGCGCAAGTGACGGAGCTGGCGCTCCAGGTGGGCAGGCGGCACGGCATGCACTCCGAAGCTGAACACCGCGATGTCCTTGGGCCCGGTGATCTCGTTGTACGCCGCGAACACCGTGGAAGGCGGGCAGACGGTGTCCATCAGCCCGACGCTGAGCAGGCACCGGGCGGTGATCCGGCGAGCCAGCAGTGCGCAGTCCACGTAGCGCAGCGTGTCCAGGGCGGTGGCCTCGTAGTCCACCTGGTGGGCGAGGAACTCGGCCACTTCGGCGTAGGGCATGTCCGGTGCGACGGTCACACCGCGGTGGATGTCACACAGGAACGGCACGTCTGCGTGGCACACAGCGACGGCGTCGCCGAGCAGGCCGGCCGTGGCCAGGGCCAGGCCACCGCCCTGGCTCACGCCGGTCACCGCGACCGGTGACCGGCCGGTCCCGCCACCCGGGCCGCCCAGGCCGGTCCCGGCCAGCTCGGCGGCGGTCTCCACCGCGCGCACCGCGTCGGTGAACAGCCGGGTGAAGTAGTAGCCATCCGGGTCATCCAGCCCGCGGGTCATGACCGACGAGTATTCCGGGCCACCGCCGGGCTGGTCCCCGGTCGCCCCGATGGTCCACCGGCCACCCTGGCCGCGGCTGTCCATCACGAACAGTGGGTAGCCAACAGCGGGCAGCAGCATGTGGTCTGCGGGCAGCCCGCGGCCGCCGCCGTAGCCAATGAACTTGACCACCACGGAGGTGGCGCGGTCCCCGCTGGCCGGCGGGCGGATATACCAGGCCCGGATCCGGTCACCGCGGGCGCCAGAGAACGCCACGTCGTAGACCTCGGCTGGCCCATACCCGGCTGCCTCGTACCTGGTCACCATGGGCGGCTCGGCCAGGGATCGCGCCTGGTCCAGCTGGCTCTGCCACCACTCGTCCAGCCCGGGTGGCTCCTCGGTCGCGGTGTGGTAGCTGCGCAGGTCTGGCAGCGGGAGGTCGAACCAGGGCATAGCTGCTCCGCAGAACGTAGGCCGGGACGGACGTCACTGCTGGGGTCCGGGGTCCCCGTTCTCGATGCGGAAGACACCAACCCCGAAGGGGGCCAGGGTAATGGTCCCGTTAGCCGGTGCGCTATCCAGAGCGCGCAGCCGCGTCCCCGCGGCGAGCTGCGGTTTGACCGTGACCTGCTCCGCCGCGTGGCTGACCAGCCAGGCGAAACGGCTCCCGTCGGCGTGCACCAGCACGTCGGCGGCTATCCGGGAGTCATCCACGGTCAGCGGCCGGTGCACGCCAGCGAAGGTGGCCAGCGCGTCGTAGAGCGTGCTGACCGCGGACGGGTTGACTTCGGGGGTGAGCGCCGTCATGTACTCCACCGGGTAGGTGCACAGGACGAGTGCGCCCGGGCCGGTCCGGCGGGCCAGCAAGGCCGGGCGGCCCGCTCCGTCGGTGGCCAGCACCTCGGCGCCAGCCGGGCGAACCGGCAGGTAGCTGCGGCTGCGTCCGGTGCCTGCAGCGGGGAAGGTCAGCTGCGCGCCGTCCGGCAGGCCGCCAAAGTCCTGGGTCAGCGTGAACGTCACGTCAGGCCCGTCCACCCGGGCGGGTGCGCCGTAGCCGAGCTGGTGCTCGACCCCGAACATGCCGTTCAGCCGGGCATACCAGGGCCCGGCGTGCACCCCGTGCGGTCCCGGTGAGTAGGACACGTAGACGATGGCGCCGGCCGCCGCCAGTTCCTCCAGTTCGTGCCAGGTGGGACTGAGCAGCTGCTTGGCCGAGGGCACCAGGTAGAGCCGGGCGTCGTGGCCGATGCCGTCGCTTTCCCTAGTCAGGGCGGGCGGCAAGTCGGCCAGGCGGGCGGAGACGTAGGCCTGGCTCAGCACCTGGGCCAGGTAGGTACGGTCGGCTGGCTGGGTGAACGGGTAGACCGTGTCCAGGTACGACGGCACGATCAGCGCGGTATCACTGTCCGCACGGGCGCAGTGCGAGCTGCCCACCTGGCCCAGGATCGTGGCAAAGGCAGCCATCTCGCCGAGCTGCGGCTTGGGCCGTCCGGCCGAGTCGGTCAGCCCGAAGTACATCTCGAACGCGTGATGCCGGTACGGGTCCTGCCCGGGCAGGTTGTCGTAGTCGGTGTTGTTCCAGGCCACCCAGCCAGTCGCGCCAGCCAGCAGCGAGTTGTGCAGGACCTGCCGGTAATAGATCGCGGCGTTCGCATCGGCGGTGAAATCCGAGCTGACCCCGAACTCCTCCAGGATCACCGGGGTGCCATAGGTCGAGGACAGCTCGCAGGCCCAGGCGGCCGCGTAATGCTGCCGGATCACGTCGTCGCCGACCGGGTAGACGTGCGGGCCGAGGAAATCGCACTGCCGCGCGCTGTCCGCGACCGAGAAGCCATTGTCCACCCCGGTCACCTCCAGCCCCCAGGCGCCGTCCCCGAGGGAGACCGGCTGGGTCGCGCCGGCCGCCCGCACCGCGCTGATGATCAGCTGCGCCCACGCCGCGATGGTCTCGCGGGGGCGGTCCTCGCCACCGTAGATGGGCATCTCGTTGGACACCAGCCAGCCGCACACCGCCGGGTGGGCGCCGAACCGGCGGGCCATCTCGCCAGCGAACCACGCCTCACGGGCGACCATCCAGACGTCGCAGTACAGATCCCGCCCGGCCCGCCAGGCCGGGTCCCAGTTCTCCCCGGACATGTGGCCGACGAGGAACGTGGGCACCGTGGTCATCCCCGCCTCGCTGTGCTGGTCCAGAAAGTCGGCAAACCGGGCGGTCATCTGCTCGTCAACCCGGTCCGGGGCCGGCATGAAGTCCGGCCAGTAGAAGAACGACCGGGTCATGGTGAGCCCGTGCTCGCGGAGCAGCCGCAGCTCGTCACGGATCACCTGGGAGTCGTAGTTCCGCCACATCAGCGGGCCGCCTGTGCGGGACCAGAAGTTGACCCCGAGCCAACTGACTGGCTGCCCGCCCGCCGTGAGCCTGGCGGCGTTCCTCTGCATGACGGAAGGCTCCTCTCCCTGGTCCCTGGTTAGGCGCACGCACTCAGAAACAGTGTGATCGAAGCACTATACCGGTTAAGTGTCAACGTTCATTTAATTGCCCGCGGAGGTCACACCGAGTGGCCAGCGGCCAGCCGGGCTGGAGTCGCGGTGACGTCAAGCTGACTGCTGGCTACACTGGCCAGCGCAGGGAGCCGGGGGAACGCGAGCGCGGTCCGCGCGGCCGGGGGAACGCGAGCGCGGGCTCCGCGCCTGTGCCGTGAGGCGGCCCCGCTTCAGAACGCCGGGCCGGGTGGCCGCTGGGAGGCACACGTGAAGCGTCCGACCATCGCGGACATCGCGCGACGTGCCGGAGTGACCAAGGCCGCGGTGTCGTTCGCGCTGAACGGGCAGCCCGGCGTCTCCGCCGCCACCAGGGAGCGCATCCTGGCCATCGCCGCGGAGATCGGCTTTCAGCCGAACAGCGCGGCGCGCGCGCTGTCCGACGGCCGGGCCGGCGCCTTCGGGCTGATCATCGACCGGCCGGCCCGCACGCTCGGCGTCGAGCCCTGGTTCACCCAGCTCATCTCGGGCATCCAGGCCGAGCTGTCCGGAGACCACACCGCCCTGCTGTTCACCATGGCCGAGGATCAAGACGCGGAGATCGCCCTGTACCGGTCCTGGTGGGCACAGCGCCGGGTGGACGGGGTGTTCCTGGTCAACCTGCAGATCGGCGACCGGCGGGTGGCCATCCTGGAGGAACTCCGGATGCCTGCCGTGGTGATCGGCGACCCAGCGGGCGCTGGCTCGCTGCCCGCGATATGGCAGGACGACGCCGCCGCCGTCCGGGACGTGGTGGAGTACCTGGCCGCGGCTGGGCACCGGCGGATCGCCCGGGTCACCGGGCCGCCTCGGCTCTGGCACACCAAGATCCGCACCGACGCGTTCCGCGCCGCCGCCCGCGCCGTCGGCGTGCACGCCGTCCTGCGGGAGGGTGACTACACGGGGGAGAACGGCGCCGCGGTCACCCGTGAACTGCTGTACGGCAACGAGCCACCTACCGCCATCCTGTACGACAACGATCTGATGGCGGTGTCGGGGCTCAGTGCGGCCCAGCAGCTGGGTGTCGAGGTGCCCGCCGAGCTGTCCATCGTGGCCTGGGACGATTCCGCGTTCTGCGAGGTCCTGCATCCGCCGCTGAGCGCGCTGACCAGGGACGTGGCCGCCTACGGCGGGCACGCCGCGCGGGCTCTGGTGCGGGCGGCGGCAGGCGCCGAGGTAGGCAGCTCGGCGGAGCCCATGGCGGTGCTCACGGTCAGGGGCAGCACCGGGCCGGCGCCCCGGGTGGCCGCCCAGCCGGCCCAGCCTGTCTGACCCAGCCCGCCCCTCCATCAGCGGGGCTGACCTGCCATGAGGGGCCGTGCAACCGTCCCGACATGAGATCGAAACCCTTCCGATACCCGGCCGCGCCTTCACCTGGGCCAACAGAGGGTTGACACTTAACCGGTATAGTGCTTCGCTCAGTCAACACACCGGTGATCCCGGGCAACAGCCGCTACGTGCCACACCCGGGCCGATAACCGAACAGCCACGCCGATTCATTGGCGGCCAGGGCCTCCGTGGCCTGCGCGCTACGGAGGTGATGTTCCGCCTCGGTATTCCAGCGATGGGAACAGGGCATTAAAGAAAGAAGGGAATCTCCAATGTCGTCGAGACCCTGGCGCGATCGTGTGACCGCCGCCGGCGCCACCATTGTGGCGGTGGGTCTGCTGGCCGCCTGCAGCAGCAGCGGCAGCGGTTCCAGCTCATCGTCGTCCGGGCCTACCGGCGTGCTCAGCGTCGCCACCGGCGCGACCTCTTACCCGGATGACTTCAACCTGTACTCGCCGAACGCCGAGGACGCGACCAACGGCATGATCTATGAGCCGTTGTTTTTCTACAACACGGCCAAGGCGGGCGCCATCAAGCCCTGGCTGGGCACCAGTTACGCGTGGTCCAACGGCGGCAAGACGCTCACCGTGCAGCTCCGGCACGGGGTGAAGTGGACCGACGGCAAGCCGTTCACCAGTACCGACGTGGTGTTCACCTTCAACCAGGCGCTGCACAGCACGGCGCTGAACAAGTTCGGCCTGCCGCTGGCCAGCGTCAAGGCCGACGGCACCTACGGCGTCACGATCAACTTCACCAAGTCCGCCTACACCGACGCCTACTACGCGCTGGGCCGGGTCGAGATGCTGCCCGAGCACATCTGGGCGTCGGTCAAGAACCCGGCTACGTTCCTCAACGAGCACCCCGTCGGCACGGGCGCGTACATGCTGAGCAAGTTCAGCCCGCAGGCTTTCGAGATGGCCGCGAACCCGCACTACTACCTGCCGGGGCTGCCGCACTTCAAGACGGTCCGGTTCATCTCCTACAGCGGCAACACCACGCTGGACGCGGCCGTCGAGGCCGGCCAGCTGGACTGGACGGGCGCCTACATCCCGAACATCAAGAAGGTCTACCTGGCCAAAGACCCGAAGTTCGTGGTCAGCGACATCCCGCTGGCGACCACGTTCCTGGTCACGAACATGGCCACCGGGCCAACCACCAAGCTGGCTGTCCGGCAGGCCATCAGCGCCGCCGTCAACCGCAGCTACATCAGCGACACCGTGTACAACGGGTACGCCCCGGCCACCAACCCGGAGGCGCTGATCACGCCGAACTACAACTCCGTGCTCGACCCGTCGCTGTCCGGCGATAAGTTCCCGGCCGCCAGTGCGGCGACGGCCAAGGCCATCCTGGCCCGGGCGGGCATCAAGACCCCGCTCAACCTCACCGTCAAGATGGTGGCCGGCTACACCGACTACCTCAGCGACCTGCAGATCATGCAGCAGGAGCTGAAGCCGGCCGGGATCAATTTGTCCATCGACCAGGAGGCGTACACCGCGTTCATCTCCGACCAGGACAACGGGAACTTCCAGCTGCTGCTGGACAGCTTCGGGTACACCCCGGACCCGTGGTCCTACTATTACTCGATCATCGACAGCCAGGTCACCCGCCCGATCGGCTCGGCGGACACCGTCGGCGACTTCGAGCGGTACAAGAACCCGCAGGTGGATTCGTTGCTTGCGCAGATCGGCTCGACCACCAACCCGGCTGTGCAGAAGCCCGACTTCTACAAGATCGAGAAGATCTTCGCCCAGGACATGCCGCTCATCCCGATGTGGGAGTCGCAGAACGAAATCGAGTTCAACGGGCATTTCGTCGGCAACATCCCGACCGTGTCCAACGCCTACGGCGCCCCGGCGGTATACATCCAGCCAGACATCGGCTGGATCTCCGCCCGGCTCACCCCGGTGAACAAGTGACCCCGCCGCCCGGCGGCCGGACGGCCGCCGGGCGGCGGGGTCACCGGGGCCGGACGGCCGCGCATAGAGGCCGGCCAGAAAGGAGGCGTGGGCGTTGCGCTATGTGGCCCGGAAGCTTGGCTTCTACCTAATCGCCGCGTGGGTGGCGCTCACCATCAATTTCCTGTTGCCGCAGCTCATTCCCGGCAATCCGGTGGAGGCGCTGATCGGCCGGATGAACCAGTCGGGCACCGTGCCGTCCAACGAGGCCAGGGTACTCACCGCCCTGCTCGGCCTGGGCACCGGCAACATCTTCCAGAAGTACTGGCAGTACCTGGACGGCCTGGTGCACCTGCGGCTCGGCCTGTCCATCGCCAACTTCCCGACCCCGGTCAGCACCGAGATCAGCCAGTCCATCTACTGGACGCTGATCCTGGTCGGCACGGCCACCGTGCTCAGCTTTCTGCTCGGCATCGTGCTCGGCGCGCTGGCCGGCTGGAAGCGCGGATCCCGGCTGGACAGCATCATCCCGGCCACCACGCTGCTCACCGCGATGCCGTACTTCTGGCTCGCGCTGATCATGCTTTACGTGTTCGCCAGCAACGTCTGGCACGTGCTACCGCAGGGTCAGGGCTACGACACCAACTCCGAGCTGGCACCGGGCTGGAACCTGCCGTTCCTCGCCTCAGCCGTGCAGCACGCGATCCTGCCCGCGCTGACCATCGTGCTCAGCTCGGTCGGCGGCTGGCTGCTCGGCATGCGCAACATGATGGTCTCCACCTTGTCCGACGACTATGTCGTCGCCGCCGAGGCGAAAGGGCTGCCGCAGCGCCGGATAATGACCGGCTACGCGGCGCGCAACGCGGTATTGCCGAGCGTCTCCGGATTCGCCATCTCCCTGGGCTTCGTGGTCAGCGGGGCCATCGCGATGGAGTACGTCTTTTCCTATCCCGGGCTGGGCGAGAAGCTCGTGCAGGCGGTCAACAACAATGATTACCCGCTCATGCAGGGCATCTTCCTGGTCATCACTTTTGCTGTGCTCGGCGCCAATCTCCTGGTCAACCTGCTGCACGGCTTCATCGACCCGCGGACGAGGCTGTCCCGGTGACCGCGACGAACGTCGTCGCCACCGTCGCGGCGGAGACCGGCGCCCCGGGCGCCAGCCGGCTATCCGGGCTGCGCGCGGCGTTCCGGTCGCCCCGGCTGGTGGCCGGCACCACCATCGTCGGGTTCTTCGTGCTGCTCGGCATCGTCGGGCCGTTCTTCGCCGGCAACCCGGACGCGCTCAGCCACACCGAGCTGGCCGGGCCGTCGCTGAGCCACTGGCTGGGCACCACCCAGATCGGCCAGGACGTGTGCGCCCAGCTCGTGGTCAGCACCCGGGCCTCGCTGGCCATCGGTATCGGGGCGGGCCTGCTGGCCACGCTGATCTCCATCGTGGTCGGTATCAGCGGTGGGTACGCGGGCGGGTTCCTGGACGAGGCGCTCAGCCTGCTGTCCAATGTGGTCCTGGTCATCCCGACGCTGCCTCTGGTCATCATCATCATCGCCGATCTGAAGTCGAACGGCCTCGGCCCGCTGATCGTGGTCATCGCGCTGACCAGCTGGGCGGCGTCGGCCCGGGTGCTCCGGGCGCAGACACTGTCGGTGCGCAACCGGGAGTACATCCTGGCCGCCCGGGCCGCCGGGGAGCGGGCCTGGCGGATCGTATTCGTCGAGATCCTGCCCAACGAGCTGCCCATCATCGTGTCCAACTTCATCTTCGCGGTGATCTTCGCGATCCTCACCCAGGCCGCGCTGGCGTTCATCGGCCTCGGCGACCCGACGCTTCTCACCTGGGGGAACATGCTCAACATCGCGTACAACGACGAGGCCCTATCGGTCGGCGCGTGGTGGTGGTTCATCCCGCCCGGGCTGTGCATCGCGCTGCTCGGCATGGGCTTGGCGCTGATCAACTTCAGCCTGGACGAGTTGCTCAACCCGCGGCTGCGGGTGTACCGGGACCGCCGCGACCGCCGACCGGGAGCCGCCCGGTGAGCACCCCGGAACCCGGCGACGACCTGGTGCTGCGCGCCGAGCACATCAGCGTCGAGTACGCCTGCCGCTGGCCGACCCGGGCGGTCCGCGACGTCACCATCGAACTGCGCCGCGGCGAGGTGCTCGGCATCGCCGGGGAGAGCGGCTGCGGCAAGTCCACGCTGGCCTACGCGCTGACCCGGATGCTCAAGCCACCGGCCTACCTGACCGGGGGGTCGATCACGTTCTTCCCGGCCCAAGCCGCACCGGTGGACGTGCTCGCGCTCCAGGATGAAGAACTCCGCCAGTTCCGCTGGAACAAGATTGCCATGGTGTTCCAGAGCGCGATGAACGCGCTCAACCCGGTGACCAGTCTGGCCCGGCAGTTCACCGACCTGTTCGCCGCACACCGCCCGGACCTGGACACCGCGGCCCGGCAGCGACGGGCCCGGGACCTGCTCGACATGGTCGGCATCGACCCGGCCCGGATCGGCAGCTTCCCGCACGAGCTGTCCGGCGGGATGCGGCAGCGCGTGATGATCGCAATGGCACTAGCCCTGCAGCCGGAGATCATCATCATGGACGAGCCGACCACCGCGCTGGACGTGGTGGTGCAGCGGGAGATCCTGGACGAGATCGAGCGGCTCCGCGAGGAGCTCGGCTTCAGCGTGATCTTCATCACGCACGACCTGTCCCTGCTGCTGGAGATCAGCGACCGGCTGGCCGTGATGTACGCCGCCGAGGTGATCGAGCGGGCCCCGGCCGAGCTGGTCGCACAGGCCCCCGCGCACCCGTACACGCTCGGTCTGCTGCGCTCCTTCCCGGACATGCGCAGCGTCCGCCGAGAGCTGCGTGGCGTCCCCGGCACCCCACCTGACCTGCGCAATGACTTCCCGGGCTGCCCGTTCCAGCCGCGCTGCGAGTTCCGCTTCGAGCCCTGCCGGACCGGGCACCCGGTGCTCCGCGAGCCCGCCGGCCGGGCCGCGGCCGCAGCGGATCCGCAGGTCAGCGACTGGCGGGTGGCCTGCCACCTGCAGGACCCGGTGTACCGGCCGGACGGCCCGCCACCCGGGCTGAACGGAGCGCCCGCCGCGGACGTGGTGAGGGCAGAGACACAGGTGGGGGCGGAGAGCAGCGGAGGTGACACGTGACCGTGCTGCAGGTCACCGGTCTCACCGTGGAGTTCGGCCAGCGCGGTGGCGCGAAGCTGAGGGCGGTCGATGATCTGTCCTGCACGCTGCGGGCCGGGCAGACGCTGGCCCTGGTCGGCGAGAGCGGCAGCGGCAAGTCCACCGTGGTCCGCGCGCTGGCCCAGCTGCAGAAGCGCGCCGCGGGCCAGATCCTGCTGGACGGCCAGCCCGCGGCCCGGCGCGGCGGCGCGCTGCGCGGCTACCGGCACCGGGTGCAGCTGATCTTCCAGGACCCGTTCGCCTCGCTGAACCCGATGCACACCATCCGGCACCACCTGGCCCGCCCACTGCTGCTGCGGCCACCGCACCCGAGCGGCCCGGCGCTGGACCAGGCCATCCATGAACTGCTCCGCTCGGTCAACCTGACCCCGCCGGAGGAAGTGGCAGCCAAGCACCCGCACGAGCTGTCCGGCGGGCAGCGCCAGCGGGTCGCCATCGCCCGCGCCCTGGCCACCGACCCGGACGTGCTGCTGGCCGACGAACCCGTGTCCATGCTGGATGTGTCGATCCGGCTGGAGATTCTCAACCTGCTGGACCGGCTCAAGCGGGACCGCAACCTGGCCATGCTGTATGTCACGCACGACCTGGCCACCGCCCGGCACTTCTCCGCCGAGATCATGGTCATGTACCGCGGCCAGGTCGTCGAGCACGGCCCGGCCGACGAGGTCATCCTGCGCCCGGCGCACCCGTACACCCGGATCCTGGCCAGCGCGGCCCCGGATCCGGCCGCGTCCCGGCAGGCGCTAGCCGATGCCCGCCGCCAGCGGCAGGCGGCCCGGGCCGCACGCACCGCCGAGCTCAGGGAGTCGGCGCTCGGCCAGGGCTGCCGGTTCCGCACCCGCTGCCCGCATGCGATGCCGGTGTGCCAGACCAGCCCGCCCGACGCGCCTATCGGGCCCGGGCATCAGGCGCTGTGCTGGCTGTACGACCCGACCACCCGCGCGGGCGCGGCGTGACCGGCCTCGCGCTGGCCGCGCAGCGCGACATCGCCTGCGTGCCCGCCGAACCAGGCCGCGGCACGCTGTACGCCGAGGGCTGGCAGTCCTGGAGCGCCGTCGCGCAGCGGCCGCCCACCGCCAGGCCGCAGCCGGTGACCGCCCCGGAATCGGTGGCCATCGACTGCCAGTACGGCACCGCCGCCCCGCCCGGCGTGCATCAGGGGGCGGGCCTGCTGGCCATCGACCCGGGCGACGAAGGCCCGGTGGAGATCTTCGCCGCGGTCAACGTGGCCGAGCAGGTGCCGGTGATCCAGGCCCGGGTGTGCGACGGCTATCTCATCGTGTCCGCGGACGGCGCGGTGACCCGGCGCACCGACGCCGGCGGCGGCGGCCTGACCGGCGCGCTGGGCCGCTGGGCGGCCGAGTTCGCCAGCCAGGCCGGGGTGCCGCCGGCTGGGCTGCGCGCGGTTCCCCCGGTCTGGTGCTCCTGGTATCAGTACTTCGACACGGCCACCGAGGACGACGTAGTGGCAAATCTGCGCGCCATGGACGACCTCGAACTAGGCATTGGCGTTCTGCAAATTGATGACGGGTACCAGCGCGCGCCGGGAGATTGGCTCCAGTCCTCAGGCCGGTTCGCGGACCTGCCCGGGCTGGCCGGCCAGATCCGCGACACGGGTCGGCGGGCCGGCCTGTGGATCGCGCCGATGCTGGTCGGCCGGTCCAGCGACCTGCTGCGCGACCACCCCGGCTGGGTGGTCCGCGATCCGTCCGGGGAGCCGGTGCCGGCCGGTCACGTGTGCCGCCAGGAGTGCACCGCGCTGGACGTGACCCACCCGGACGCGGCCGCCTACCTGGGCCGCGTGCTGCGCACCATGCGGGGCTGGGGTTTCGACTACTTCAAGATCGACTTCATGTACGCGGCCGCCATCGAGGGGCGCCGCCACGAGGACGTCACCGGGGTGCGGGCCTACCAGCGCGGGCTGCGGCTGATCCGGGACGCGATCGGCCCGGACGCGTTGCTGCTCGGCTGCGGGGCACCCATCCTGCCCTCGGTGGGCCTGGTCGACGCGATGCGGGTTGGCCCGGACATCGCCACCGATTACGAGCCGGCCGACGGCAACCCGTCGCTGCCGTCGCAGCGCGGCGCGGCCCGGAACACGGTGGCCCGGGCCTGGCAGCAGGGCCGGTTCTGGGTCAACGACCCGGACTGCCTGCTGGCCCGGCCCGGCGTGCAGCGCCGCGAGGACTGGGCCGCGCTGGTCGAGGGGTACGGTGGCCTGCGCTCATCCGGTGACGGGCTGCCCAACCTGGACACGTGGGGCCTGGAGACCACCCGGCGGCTGCTCGTCCCGTCGCCGACCGGGCCTCTCCCCTGATCCGGTGCTGTTTCGCGGGAGGGTCCCGGTTTCGGCTACACTGCACAAACGCGCGGCGGAGCATCGCCCACCGCGATGGGGTATGGGGTAATTGGCAGCCCGACGGGTTCTGGCCCCGTTAGTCTAGGTTCGAGTCCTGGTACCCCAGCAGTACCAAACCGGCAGGTCAGCGGCCTGCCGGTTTTTCATTGCCGGAGTTCGAAGTCGGCGAAGTCGAAGCCCGGCGTGACCAGGCAGGCGGCCAGTGACCACGGTCCGGCGCACGGCGTGGCCGACTGCCAGGCGCCGCCGCGCACCAGGACCTGGGGCTGCTGCCCGGCCGCCGGGTCCGGCCCGATCAGCTGGGTCTCCCCGGCGATCCGCAGCTCCATGGCCGCGCCGCCCTGCCACAGCCACAGCTCGTCACCGCGCACCCGGTGCCACGCCGACCGCTGGCCGGCCGGCAGCAGGTACAGGATCGCGGTGGCCAGCGCCCGCTCCCCCGGCCAGCCCGCTGGGGCTGTGTTCAGCGCCGACCGGTAGGTCTCGCGGAAAAACCCGCCCTCCGGGTGCGGCTGCAACTGCCACGCCCGCACCGCTTCGGCAACATCCATACTTTGCCGAACGCCAGTCCGTGGCCGGTCCATCCCGCTGCCGCGCGGCCGTCACCGGGCAGCGCCGCCGCCGCGCGGTGCGGTGCCTGGCGGCTAGCGACGGCCAGGCACCCTGTCTGGGCCGGTCAGCGCCAACTCCGGGAGCGCCGGTAGCTGCGGCGGTAGCCGCTGCGCCGGTGACCCCGCTCGTGCCCGGACAGCCGGTACAGGATCAGCAGGATGATGGCCCCGATGATCGAGCCAATGATGCCGGCCAGCCGGATCGAGTGCGTGAACACCTTGTGGTACTCGACCAGGTTCAGCACTATCCCGCCGAGGAAGGACCCCAGCACGCCCAGGACGATCGTCCCGAGGAACCCGATGGGGTCGCGGCCGGGCACCAGCAGGCGAGCCAGCGCACCGGCGATCAGTCCCACGATCAGCAGAACAACAATGAATGCCAACATGGGCTGCCAACTACCCGGATAACCGGACAGCATGCGGTCGGCGCGGCAGCTTCCAGAAACCTGGAAGCGGCCGCCCGGACCAGGGCGCCGCGCCCGGTTTGGCGTCACTGTTCGCGGTGCCCTACCATGCAGTGTCTGGCAAACGCAGTTCTGGCCCCGTCGTCTAGCGGCCCAGGACGCCGCCCTCTCAAGGCGGTAGCGCCGGTTCAAATCCGGTCGGGGCTACTGATGGAAGTAGCAGCTCACAGGCCCGGTTCCCGCTCAGGGGAGCCGGGCCTTGATCATTTGTCACTGGTTTGTCATCGAGTTCTGCCGTCATCGTGTGGCCTCCGATGGCAGCGGGCGCCACGGAAAGATGTTCGTCAGGGCCTGGACAGGCCGGGCGGAACAGGGTTGGGCAGGTTCAGCTCCTGAGCACGGTCAAGAATGTCCGCGGCAACCGGGTTGCGCTGTACGGCCAGTTCGAGCGCGGCGATCTGCTCTGCGAGTGGAGCATCCGCTGCGCCCCGTCCCGGTCCTTGAACATGTCACGTACCCACCCCATGGTGCCTGCCCGCCTGCTGTCGGCTCGTGGCGCACATCCGGGGATCGGGCCAATCGGGCTTGTTCACCTTTCGTTCATCTCTCGGTCGGTTGAGCGTTGCCTGAGCCAGATACGTTTCGCTCCAAAAGCACTGGAGCGGCCGGCGGCGAGCAGGCGGCATGAGCGTCGGGGGTGCCATGACCGAGTTCGGGGCCAGGGACTTGATCGCCGAGCTGGACGAGGCTTCGCTGAGCAGGTTTCATCTCCGGGCGGTGCTGGTGTCGGGGATGGGGTTCTTCACCGACGCCTACGACCTGTTCGTCATCGGGATCGCGTCCGCACTGATCGCCAAGGAATGGGACCTGAGCTCGGCCAGGCTCGCCCTGCTGAACAGCACGATGCTGGCGGCGGCCTTCCTCGGGGCGTTCGTGTTCGGCCGGTTCGCCGATGTGGCTGGGCGTAAGCGCGTGTACTGGATGGTCGCCGCGATCATGATCGTGGGCGCGCTGGGATCGGCGCTGTCGCCGTCGTTCTGGTCGCTCATCGCGTTCCGCTTCGTGCTCGGATTCGGGGTCGGCGGTGATTACCCGGTCAGCGCGGTGATGATGAGCGAATACGCCAACCGTAAGGACCGCGGCAAGCTGGTCGGGATGGTGTTCGGCACCCAGGCACTCGGGCTCATCGTCGGCCCGCTCATCGCGCTGGCCCTGCTCGGCGGCGGAACCAGCGATGAGGTCGTGTGGCGGGTCCTGCTCGGGCTGGGCGCGGTGCCGGCCGCCGCGGTGCTGTACCTGCGCTGCCTGATGCCGGAATCGCCGCGCTACCAGGCCCAGGTGCAGGGGCAGGCGGCCCGGGCGGCGAGCCAGCTCGCTGACTTCACCAGCGGGAAAGTCGGCGGCGACGGGTCCGGTGTGGTGCACCAGGAGATGGGGCTGCGGGCGTTCCTGACCAACCGCCGCTACTTGATCCTGCTGGCCGGGACGGCCGGCACCTGGTTCCTGCTCGACTACGCCTATTACGGGAACACGATCTCCACCCCGCAGATCCTCGGCCTGATCTCGCCGCACGCCTCCACCATGGACAAGATCGCCCTCCAGCTGGCCATCTTCGTGGTCGCGGCCGTGCCCGGCTACGTGCTGGCGATCGCCCGGCTGGACCGGATCGGGCACCGCCGGCTGCAGTTGCTCGGGTTCGCGATGATGGCGCTCTGCTTTGCTGTCATCGCTGTGGTGCCGGGGATGACGACCGTGGTGGTCCCGTTCCTGCTGGTGTACGGGGTGAGCTACTTCTTCACCGAGTTCGGCCCGAACATGACCACGTTCGTCATGCCCAGCGAGCTGTACCCGGTCAGCATGCGCGCCACCGGGCACGGGATCTCGGCGGGTGTCGGCAAGCTCGGCGCCTTCATCGGCGTGTTCCTGTTCCCGGTGCTGAACAGTTCCCTGGGCCTGCGCGGGACGCTGCTGCTCACCGCTGGGGTGGCCGTACTCGGCTTCGCCCTCACTCTGGTGCTGCCCGAGCCTGCCGGGCGCAGCCTGGAGGAGATGGCGGCCACCGGCGCTGCGGACCTGAGTGTCCAGCCGCTGCGGGTGGCCGGCCAGGCGTCCACGACCTGATGATCCTGGTTCTGAACGCTGGCCGCGCGGGCTCTATTCACCGTGCGGCATCAGCGCTGATGTCCAAGGCTGACGGCGAGTCCGCAGCGGCCAGCTTGAGGAATGCCGCGGCGCGCGCGAAGATCTCCCCGATGGTGTGGCCCGCCAGCCGCGCCTGGTACGCCTGATACCGCGACATCTCCCAGGCCCGCCCGCGGGCTGACAGTGACTCGAGCGGAGGTTGCGGCGCCGGTTTCCACAGCCACGCGGTGATTGGCTTGTTCCCCGTCCCGGGACCGGGCCAGCGTGGGTCGATGAGCTCAGCAAGATCGACTTCGTCGCCGATCCTGTTCCGGACGAATCGCAGCCCGGCCAGGGTTTCCTCGATCACCTGGCGCTCCGCCCGGGGCTGGCCCGCGATCACCCTGTCGTAGGGCTGGGGGTGGTGACGTACCAGCGTGGCATCGACGATGGTGATCCACCACACCGCTTCCCCGATCACCGCGAACGCCCGCGGCTGGTCGGCCGCCCTGACCCGTGCGAGCCGGCTGGTGGTGTCGCTCATCGCGGTGATCGACCACATCAGCGCACTGGCACCGGCCAGTGGATCCCCCACGTGCGCACGGTTCCATGCCGCCCGGCAGCGGGAACAGCAGAACCGGGCATGTTCGCGCCGCGGCGTGAACAGTGTCCCGCACTGCTCGCAGCTCCGGGTATCACCCATTGCGCTATGTTACGTGGGATATACGTCCTGGCCAGATCGTCGGCTAATTGTTTGCCTAATAAAGCCTGTGCTCAAGGCCGGCGTTGGGGTGGCGCGGTGCGGGTGGTGGGCCCGCACCAGCCCCATGCGTCTACTCCAGCACCAGGGCGCTCCTTAGCAGCAGGCTTAAGGCGCTGACCTCCTGGATGAGCAGAGATTGGCCAGTCCCATGTCCAAATGCCATTGTGTTCACTATCACGCTTTGTTCTGTTCATCTTTTGTTCATCTTCTGGTTAGCCTGGCCGGATGATTGCAGTTGACGCACTGGGCTCTGCGACAGGGGCAGCACACGCGCTGAACGGCGAGGGCTGGCTTCAGGCTGGCGAGCTTGGCCTGGCCTTGCTGCTCTCGGCGGCCATCGGGCTGGAGCGCGAGGTCCGGCAGAAGAACGCCGGGTTGCGAACCCACACTCTGGTGGGTGTCGGCGCGGCACTGTTCATGCTGATCAGCAAGTACGGATTCACTGATGTGCTGGAGCCCCGCCTGGTGGTCCTGGACCCCTCGCGGGTCGCTGCACAGATCGTCACCGGTGTGGGATTCCTGGGCGCAGGGCTCATCTTTGTCCGGCGTGACTCAGTGCGCGGCCTCACCACCGCTGCGGCCATCTGGGTCACGGCTGCCATCGGGTCGGCGTCAGGTGCCGGGCTGCCCGTGCTGGCTGTGCTGACCACCGTCATCTACTTCCTGGTAGCGGTGGTGTTCCCCGTGGTAACCCGCCAGTTGCCCAGATCGGCAACTGCCATCTCCGCACTGCGGGTTCGCTATCCCGACGGCCGGGGTATCCTGCGCGACGTGCTTCGGGAAGCCACCAACCGCGGCTTCGCCATAGACGATGTCGCCACGGAGGCCCTCGGCTACCGGAGGCCATCAAATCCGGAGGACACGCGCTCGGAGCGGCGCATGGTGGAAGTCACCCTTCACGTTCATGGCAAGAATTCCGTCAACGAACTGGCCGCCGTGCTCTCTGAGCAGGCGGACGTTGAGGCGGTTCTGACCAGCGACGCCAACGCGATCGACGACTAGCACCGAGTCGTCGGCCAGGACAGATGCCGGGCCCGCCGCCGGCCGATGTCGGTGATGGCGGCGCGCCCGCGCTGTCTGGGTCAGCTATGGCTGACGATGAGCGGCCAGAGCGGATGCACCTGGCTCGCGTCGCTGGTGTAGCCGAGTTCGGATAGCCCGAAGCCCTCTTCGATGGTGAGCAGCATCGAGTAGTGGTTGGCCGGAGTTGAGTCCGTGACATGGCGCGGTCCCAGCCGGCTGATCACGATCATCGGCGCAGAGCCGCCGCCGTACAGGCCGCCCGGCCAGTTCGGGCTGATCTCTGGATCCCCGGCCGGCAGGTACGGCGAGTCACAGCACCCAGCCGTGGACAGGTAGTAGTTGTCGGCCGAGTCGGAGCCGTCATAGTCGGACTCGTCGGCCGTGACGAAGATGACGCTGTTGCCTGACCAGGCCCGGCTGGACATGATCGTGTGGACAGCCTGTTTCACGAAGGCGTCGGCCTTCGCCTTCAGCAGTTCGTCATTGTGGTCACCGGCCACGTTCGAATAGGGGCACGGAGTCTCCGGGAACCCCTTGATCGCGGTGGTGACACCGCCGTGCATGTCGTTGCACAGGTCCGGGCTGATCCACACGTACCGGGGCGGGTTTGGGCCGTTCAGGTCCGCGGTCATGTCCTGGTACGGCTTGATGTGATCACGCCATTGGGGATTGAAGCGGACGTCGTTGTAGAGGATGAACGGGTTGTGCTTGCTCACATAGAGCGGGCTGGCCCCAGACGTGTCTGGCCAGCTGTCCGGAAAGTAGCCGCTGCTCGGCATGGCCTCCATGTACGCGTCCCACGGGATGTGGCGAGACTCCATCTCAGTGACGATGTTGGTGTGCGGAAAATGGTTCCCGGCGATCTTGGGATTGGGATAGTGATTGCCCGTGTACCAGCCGTCATCGTCGTTGTTCCACCACGTTGACCCGCTGGTGGCTGCGATGTAATTGGGCTCACTGGTGTGGGTCACCCCGTAGTACCTGGTAGCCACCCCGTACTGGTGCGCCAGTGACGTGATGAACGGCGTGTTGGGATCCCCGATCACATGATCGGCCTCGTGGTTCTCCAGCATGATGATGAACACATGATCGAGCCGCGGTGCGCCACTCCAGCCCAGGCCAGCCGGCTTGCCCGCCGCAGAAGTTGCCGCGGGGCTCGCGTCAGCCGTGATCGGGACGAGAACCGCGGCACACAAGGCCAGGGCGGCAGCTAAGGTGCCGCCGTAGCGCGCTGCGATGGGCATCTGGCTAAGGCGTCGTCGCACGTTGAACATGGCACCTCCACTGAGCTGGTCCGTCACCGGAAGTTCACCGGCATGACACTCACAATTCACCATGGCCCGCCTGGCGATCAAGGTCTGCCTGCGCGTGGCGCGGCCCCGGTGACCGGCGGTGCCGCCATGCCTCCGCGAAGGCGCGGCAAACTGGCCTACTAATGCGCTCCGGAAGAACCTGGCCTCAGGCGCGAATGAGATGACAGTGTCCAGGACGCGATGATCGTCGCCGCCGATCTGGCCGCGCCCGACCCCCAGGTGCTCGGATCGGCCGTCGCCGGGGCCGACGCGGTGCTGTCGGCCCTCGGCCCGCACAACAACTCCGACGCGGGGATCGCCGCGCCGGGCACCCGGGCCGTCACGGCCGCGATGGCGGCGGCCGGCGTGCGGCGGATCGTGGCGATCAGCGCCTCGCCGGTCGGCACACAGGTCTCCCCAGGACGGCCGGATCCGCCCCGGTACGACCCCGGCGACGGGTTCTTCATGCGCCACGTCGGCGTGCGGATCGCCCGAGCTCTGTTCGGCAAGGTATACGAGGATCTCGCGCTGATGGAAGACGTGCTGCGCGACTCCGGCCTGGACTGGACCGTGCTGCGGCCGCCGCAGCTCACCGGCAAGCCGCTCACCGGCCGCTACCGCACTGCGGTCGGGCGCAACGTGCGCGGCGGCCGGTCCGTGCCCCGCGCTGACGTCGCCCACTACATGCTCGCCGTCCTCGACGTCCTGCAGGGTGGGCTGGCTGGTGTGCTCGACCTGGCGTTCGGCCAGGACGACCCGAATCCGGTCTCCGCCCCCGGCCGGGCCGATCCCACCGCCCGGACGCAGGCCGAACTCCGGCTTCCCGGCCATCTCGACCTCGGCCATGAGCCAGCTCGTCGATGGATCCCACCCGGCGAACTCGATACCGGCCGCCTTCCGGATCACACTGCGGCCCCCGTCACACCCGACCAGATAGTCCGCCCGGATCGACGTGCCGCCGGACAGCGCGACATCGACGCCGGTGCCGTCCTGGGCGAACCCGGTCACCTCACGCTCGCGCGTGACCGGCACCCCGAGCTCCTGGACCCAGGTAGCCAGCAGACGCTCAGTCTGAATCTGCGGGAGGGCGAGCCCATAGTTGCGGCGGGATGGGAAATCACTGATGTCCAAGGGGATCCGGCCGAATCCCTGGATCTGCATCACCGTCCCCGCCTCGAGAAACCGATCGGCGACGCCGCGCTGATCGAGCACTTCGATGGTGCGCGCGTGCAGACCGCCGGCGCGTGCGCGGTCGGGATCCGGCGTGGCGCGTCGTTCAACGATGACGACATCGACCTGGGCCAGGGCCAGCTCAGCCGCCAGCATCATTCCTGTCGGGCCTCCGCCGGCGATCACCACCGCAGGTTTGGCCATTCGCCACTCCTTCGCTTCTCTGGCCTGTGGTTCAGTCTGAGACTGTGTACCACCACTAGTACGTTCATCGATGGCGCTCGCGCGGACCAGCAGGCCCAGTTCCCGCTCCAGGGGAGCCGGGCCTTGCTGGCATCCTGGGTAGGTGAGCAAGCCGGATCTTGACACCCCGCTGTCCCGTACCTCTGCTGCCGCGGCGGTGGCCGATATTGGCTGGCGCTACCTCCTGGGCACACTGGCCGTCTCGGTACCGGTGCGGTCACTGGCGCAGGCCAGCGCGGCGGCGGCCGCTGCGGTGGCGGCCAGTGGGCACGACGCGGACGGTCACCTGCGGGTGGACATGCGCCCCGACCGGGTCGAGTTGTCCGTGCAGACCAGAGCGCTGGGCGCTGTCACCAGCCGGGACACCCGGCTGGCGTATCGCATCGATGAGGCCATGACGGGACTCGGGCTTACCCGTGCGGGCGCGACGTCCGGTGGTTCCTGGCGGCCCGTCCAGATGCTGGAAATGGCCATTGACGCCATGGACATACCGGCGATCCGGCCGTTCTGGAAAGCGGTGCTGGCCTACGTGGACGAGCCGGGCAGCCAGGGTCCGCAAGGCGGCATAGTCGATCCGGCCGGCCAGCTTCCGGCCATCTGGTTTCAGCAGATGGATGCCCCGCGCCCCCAGCGTAACCGGGTGCATTTCGATATCACGGTGGCCCACGACGAGGCTGAGCCCCGGGTGTGCGCGGCCCTGGCCGCCGGCGGCCGGCTTCTCGACGATACTTTCGCCCGGTCATTTTGGGTCCTGGCGGATGCAGAAGGTAACGAGGTGTGCGTCTCCACCTGGACCGACCGCGATGAACGAGAGCAATAGCCCCGAGCGGGGTGCCGCCTGCTCCTCGCTTGTGAACGGCGAGATCGCGGCGTTACTGTCACGCAGAACGCGGGCGGACAGGCCCGGCGTTTACGGAGGGACAGAACGTGCGCGACCCAAGGCATGACGTCCTCTTCGAACCTGTGCAGATCGGGCCGGTCACCGCCCGGAACAGGTTCTTCCAGGTGCCGCACTGCAGCGGCATGGGGTATCGCGACCCCAGCGCCGAGGCCGCCATGCGGCGCGTCAAGGCCGAGGGTGGCTGGGCTGTTGTGTGCACTGAGCAGGTGGAGATTCACCCGACCTCGGACATCACTCCATTCATTGAGCTGCGCATCTGGGACGACCAGGACCTTCCGGCGCTCGAGCGGATCGCGACGGCGATCCATGACGGTGGCGCCCTGGCCGGGATCGAGCTTGCGCACAACGGCATGAACAGCCCGAACCTCACCACCAGGGAACCGCCGCTCGGCCCGGTCAACCTTCCCGTAGCCACCTGGAGCCACGACCCGGTCCAGGCGCGGGCCATGACCAAATCCGACATCGCCACGATGCGGCGCTGGCATCGGGATGCGGTGCGGCGCTCCCTGGCCGTCGGCTACGACCTGGTCTATGTCTACGCCGGACACGCGCTCAGCGGCATCCAGTACTTTCTGTCGCCGCGGTACAACACCCGCACCGACGAGTACGGCGGCAGCGTGCGTAACCGGGCCCGGCTGTTGCGCGAACTGCTGACCGACGCGCGCGAGGAGGCCGCGGGAAAGGCCGCCGTGGCCTGCCGCATCACCGTTGACGAGCTGATCGGGAAGGCCGGCATCACGCGTACCGAGATAGAGGAGATCATTGGTGACCTGGCCGAGCTCCCGGATCTCTGGGATTTCGTGCTGGGCAGCTGGGAAGAGGACTCGGTTACCTCCCGGTTCGGCCCGGAGGCGGGGCAGGAACCTTACGTACGCGGCCTGAAGAAACTCACCACCAAGCCCGTGGTCGGGGTCGGCCGCTTCACCTCACCCGACACCATGGCCCGCCAGATCAGGGACGGCGTCCTCGACCTGATCGGCGCGGCTAGGCCCTCGATCGCCGACCCGTTCCTGCCCCGCAAGATCGAGCAAGGCCAGGTGCAGGACATCCGGGAGTGCATCGGCTGCAACATTTGCGTGTCCGGCGACTTCACGATGTCGCCCATCCGGTGCACGCAGAACCCGGCCATGGGCGAGGAGTTCCGCCGTGGCTGGCACCCCGAGCGGATCAGGCCCAGACAGTCCAGAGCCCGGATCCTGATCGTCGGCGCGGGCCCGGCTGGGCTGGAGGCCGCCCGCGCGCTTGGCCAGCGTGGGTATGAAGTCGTACTGACGGAGGCCAGCCGGGAGCTCGGCGGCCGGGTCGCGGCCGAGTCGCGGCTGCCGGGCCTGCACGCGTGGAAACGCGTCGTTGAGTACCGCGAGCAGCAGTTGCGGCGGATGCCCAACGTTGAGATCTACCTGCAGAGCCAGATGGGCGCCGGGGACATCCTCGAGTACGGCTTCGACCATGTGGCCGTCGCCACCGGCGCATCGTGGCGGCGCGACGGAGTGGGACGCTGGCACACGCACCCAATGCCGGCGCAACGGCCGCCGCAGGTCCTCACGCCGGACGACCTGATGGCGGGGCAGCGGCCCACCGGATCACGCGTGCTCGTCTTCGATGACGATCACTACTATCTCGGCGGGGTGCTGGCCGAATTGCTGGCCGCCGAGGGCTATCAGGTCCAGCTCGTCACCCCGGCCGCCAGCGTCTCCGATTGGACCGCCAACACCCTGGAGCTGGTGAAGATACGGCAGCGGCTGATAAAAGCCGGGGTCACCGTGCAGCCCAACACGACCGTCCTGCGCCTCGAAAATTCCGGCGCCATCACCGGCTGTGTTTTCACCGGCGAAGAAACGCCCACCGAAACCGACGCGGTGGTCCTGGTCACCGCCCGGCTGCCGGAGGACGGCCTCTATACCGAACTACAGGCCAGGCAGCCGGACTGGGCGCAGGGCGGGATCTCCTCGGTGTATGCGATCGGGGACGCCTGGGCCCCGGCCACGATCGCGGCGGCCGTCTGGGCGGGGCGGCGGTACGCCGAGGAACTGGACACGCCCGCCCGCGGTGAGCCGGTGCCGTTCCGCCGCGAACTGACCGCGCTGGCCATCAGGGATCCTGGCTGATCAGGGCAGCCGCGCGTTCGGCTGTGATCATGACGGTCACGACCGGGTTGACCGACGGGATGGTGGGGAAGACCGACGCGTCGGCCACCCGCAGCCCCTGGACGCCGTGCACCCGCAGTTCCGGGTCAAGAACGGCGAGCGCGTCGTCCGGGGCGCCCATCCGGCAGGTTCCGCTGACGTGGTAGACCGTCTGGTGCGTCGCGCGGGCGAGGGCCGAGATGTCGGCATCCAACGTCGCCTGCGGGCCAGGGAATACCTCGCGGCGGCCGGCCCGATACCGGACAGCTGGAGCAGGCGGGGCGAGTCGATAGCCCCGGCGCAGACCACTACCTCCCGGCTGGCCAAGAGCTCCGAGGTCGTGCCGTCGCCGGACCGGACGAGGACGCCGACCGCCCGGTTTGCGCCGTCCAGGATCAGCCGCAGGGCCCGGGTCTGCAGCAGCACGGACAGGCTGACCCGGCTGCGCAGGGCCGGGTGCAGGTAGCAGATGGACGACGACGACCGCGTGTTGGTCGCCGGGCGGTAGCCGATCTCGAAGAAACCGGTGCCCTCGATGACAACCTCGTCGTTCCAGGTGGACCGGACCGGCAGGCTCAGCGCGGAGCTCGCTGAGCTGATCACGCTGGCCACGAAGGGGTTCTGGTCCTGCGGCGGCACCGGCGTGATCGGAGCCTGCAACCGCTCGTAGTACGGGTGCACCGTGGCCGCGTCCCAGCCGCGAGCGCCGAGGTCGGCCCACTCCTGCAGATCGGCCACCCGGGGCCGCCAGGAGATCATCGTATTCGCGGTGGAGCAGCCGCCGAGGATCCGCAGCCGCGCCTGCCGGATGCCGGAGTTGCCGCGCTCCTGGGGTACCGAGCGGTAGTCGAGGTCGTACTCGCCTTCCAGCATCTCTGCCCATCGGCGGATGGAACGGGCTCGCGGCTCATGCTCGTCGCTGGGACCCCATTCGATGAGGCCGACCGAGACCGCGGAGTCCTCGGCCAGCCGCGTCGCGACGATGCAGCCGGCGGTGCCGCCGCCGACCACGAGATAATCGAACTCGGTCACCGGCACTCCCTAGGCAGGCGGGTATCCGACCAGCAACATGCCGTAGCAGTCCGCGTCCGCGGAGCGGTAGACGTGCGGGCCGTCACCGCTGTACCGGGCGTAGTCGCCCGGGCCGAGGGTAAGGGGATCGCTGGCCGGGCCGACCGTGATCGTTCCCTCGTGCACGAATACCCGCTCGACCACCCCGCTGCCGTGCGAGCTGCCCAGGTGCTCAGTCCTGGCCGGCAGGAACATGGCGAAGACCTCGACCAGGCCGCCGCGCTCTACCCGGTCCAGCAGCCGCAGGTCCAGCTTCCCGCCTTGTGTCGACCCGCGCACCCGCGCGCCCTGCTGGGCCCGGACGACCACGGTGGTGGTTTCGCTCCGGTCCTCGAGCAGGTCACTGAACGCAACGCCGAGCCCCAGGGCCAGCGACCACAACGTCTCGATCGTCGGGTTGCCCCGGCCCTGCTCGAGATTGGCCAGGGTGGCTTTCGCGACATCCGCGCGGTTCGCGAGGGTGACCAGCGACATCCGGCGGGCCGTCCGGAGCCGGCGCAGGTTCGCCCCGATGACCTCCCCCAGGTCAGCGAAAGCCTGTTCCGGCTCTTGACTCTCCATGCCAACGAAATATATCAATGGTCCAACAAAATAGTACGCCGTGCCCGGGTCTGCGCGGCACGGCACGAGCGCTGGCTGGCCGGAGTGACATGACAGACACGGCTTTCGATCCTGCGGCGATCGCAGCGGACGCCGTGGCGCTGGCCGAACTGGACGGCGGCGCTGGCCGCGAGCAGGTGCGGATCGACTGGCTGCTGCGGCGCCTGCACGAGGCGCCCGGCAGCCGGCGCGTCGATGGCGCCGGCAACCTGGTGTGGACGTTCGGCCCACCGCCGTACCGGCTGGCCGTGCTCGTTCACGTCGATGATGTCTTCGGTGAGGGCACGGCGCGGACCGTCACCCAGCGGGATGGCTGGCTATGTGGCCCGGGGATCGGTGATAACGCCATCGCGGTCGCGACCTGTGTCGCCGTCGCCGAGCATGGCTTTATCGAGCAGGGTCTCGCTGCGGCCGCGTTGCCCGGACCGCTGCCGCTGGCCATCGTCTTCACCGTCGGCGAGGAGGGGCTTGGCGGGTTGCGCGGTACGCGCCGAGCGAGCGGATCCGTACTGGCTCCATCGTCACCGGCGCCAGGCAACTGCGCGCCGTCCTCCAGGAAGCCCTGGAACTCACCCCTCGCGCCGCGAGGAACTGAGCAGAGAACACCGGAAGCCGAGGAACGTAACAGTGCTGCGAACCGGCAAGGACTACATCGAGTCGCTGCGCGACGGCCGGGAGGTGTGGATCGACGGTGAGCGGGTCACCGACGTCGCGACGCACCCGGCCTTCGCGCCGATGGTCAACCTGCGCGCGCGGATCTACGACCTTGGTCACGAGGCCGCCACCAGGGACCTGCTGACCTACACCGACGAGCAGTCGGCCGAGCGATGCGCCACCACTTCGCGGCCGCCGCACAGCCGCGACGACTGGCGGGCCAAGCGGGCGGCGGTTGACGCCATTCTCGATGACACCGGCGGCGTAGTCACCCGGGTGGGCGATGAGACGGTCGGCGAGATGTGGTCCCTGTTCGACGGGCAGGACGTGCTGAACGAGATCGACCCCGCGTTCTCCGCGAACATCGCTCAGCATGTCCGCCGCGCACAGTTGCTCGACCCGTTTCACGTCTCGGCCAACACCGACGCGAAGGGCGACCGCTCGGTCCGGCCGCAGGACCAGGACCCCGACGTGCTGCTGCACGTGGCCGGCGAGACCGGCAGCGGCATCGTGGTGCGCGGGGCCAAGTTCGAGACCGCGGCGGCCTACGCCAATCAGGCGTTCGTCAAGCCGACCATCGGCGACTGGGACAACCAGGTCCTCAGCGATTACGCGGTCGGCTTCCTCGCCGACATGGGCGCGCCGGGCATCAAGCACATCTGCCGGTCGGCCTTCGCCGCCGGGCGCAGTCCGGATGAATACCCGCTGACCAGCAAGTACGACGAGATCGACACGATGATCATCTTCGACGACGTCGAGATTCCCTGGGAGAACGTCTTCTTCTACCGGCACACCAAGGCGGCCGCGTTCATCCGCGCGACCTTGCACCGGTACAGCATCTACCCGTACGTCCAGCGCTACGCCCGCTTCGCCGACTTCCTCCTCGGCGTCGCCTACGCCAGCGCCAAGTCGACCGGGGTCACGATGCATCAGGGCGTGCGGGAGAAGATCGCGCAGATCGCGTGCTACCGGGAGAGCATCAACGCGCACCTGACCGCGGCGATTGAGCTCGCCCAGCCCAGCCCGGGCGGGCTGCTCATGCCCAACCAGTCGATGATGTACGCCGCCCGGGTCTTCGCGTCCACCCAGCTGCCGTCGGTCATGCACATCGTCCGGGATCTGTGCGGCTGCCAGGTCAGCCTGATGCCCAGCAAGGCCACCTTCGACAGCCCCGAGGCCAGCGAGTGGCTGCGGAAGTACTTCACGATCGGCGAGATCCCGGCCGAGGAGCGGCGCAAGCTGTTCGCGCTGGCCCGCGACCTGCTCAATTCCGACTACGCCGGGCACCGGCTGACGTTCCAGCTCTTCGCGCAGTCGCCACCGTTCTCGCATCTGCTGGCGGTCTACAACAACTACGACTTCAGCGGCCCGCTCGACGTCGTGGCCCGGTACTCCGAGGTAGCGAACGAGGTGCGCAAGTGAAGGGGGCAGGGGAGTGAAGGGGGCAGGGGAGGTGGGTGGGGGGTCCATCACCGTCGGCGGTCACCGGCGGATCCGGCCGTTCAATACCGCGGACAGTTATCCGGAGCAGCGTCTCGACAACGACCTGTGCCAGGCCGTGGTGGCCGGCCAGACCATCTACCTGCGCGGTCAGGTGGCGCAGGATCTGGACACCGGCGAGAGCGTGCACATCGGGAGCCCGGCCGGCCAGGCCGAGCAGGTGATGGCGAACGTGGCGACGCTGCTCGCGGAGGCCGGGGCGTCCATCGAGCACGTGGTGAGCTGCACCGTCTACCTGACCGACATCCGCCACCGCGAGCCGGTGTACCGCGTGCTCGGACGGCACCTCAAGGGCGTCTATCCGGTGTTCACCGGCCTGGTCGTGTCCGCGCTGGCCCGGCCGGAATGGCTGGTCGAGGTCACCGTCGTGGCGGTCAGGCCATGACGTTCTCGCTGGTGGGCCGGTGCGAGCGCACGGGTGCGGTCGGTGCCGTCATTGCCTCCGCGAGCATGGCGGTCGCGGCGCGGTGCCCGGCCGCCCGGGCCGGGGTCGGGGCGGTGTGCAGCCAGAGCACGACCGATCCCCGGCTGCGCCGGGAACTGCTGGACGCGGTGGCCAGTGGTGCCACCGCCAGTGCCGCACTCGCGGCGCTCGTCGATCGCACGGCGGACATCGCATACCGGCAGCTGGCGGTCGTCGACGCGGCCGGCCGTGCCGCGAGCTACTCCGGCGAACTGGCGCTGGGCGAGGCGACGGACGTGCACGGCCCCGGCGCGGCCGCCGCCGGGAACCTGCTGGCCGACCGTGGCGTGCCCGCGGCGATGCTCGCAGCCTTTCACGACCAGGCCGGCCATGACCTCGGCACCCGGCTCATCGCTGCTCTGCAGGCCGGCCTGGCCGCGGGCGGCGAGATCTCCCCGGTGCGCTCGGCCGGGATGCTGATCGCCGAGGCCGAGCCATGGCCGGTCACCGACTTGCGCGTCGACTGGCACGACGAGCCGGTCGGGCAGCTGGCCCGGCTCTGGCAGGACTGGCAGCCGCAGGCGGCCTCCTACGTCAGCCGCGCGCTGCGCCCGTCCGAGATGGCGCGGTTATGCGCGGCCTGGCGGGCAAGACCGCCATCGTCACCGGAGGCGGGTCCGGCCTTGGCGCCGCGTGCGCCGCCCGGCTCGCCGCCGAGGGTGCGGCCGTGGCCGTGGTCAACCGGCGCGCCGATGCGGCCGAGGCGGTCGCCACCGCCATCACCGCCCAGGGCGGACACACGGCGGCGCTGCGCTGCGACGTCACCCGTGACGATGACATCGCACGGATGGCCGAACAGTGCGCGAGCGAACTCGGCGGCCCGCACCTGCTGGTCAACTCGGCCGGCATCGCGCCCGCCGAGGGCGGCGTGACCGACTGTGCCCCGGAGCAGTGGGACTCGGTCATGGCGGTGAACCTGCGCGGCACGTTCCTCACCGCACGGCACGTGCTCCCGTACCTGATCACCGCGGGCGGCGGAGCCGTGGTCAACCTGTCCTCGGTGTTCGGGTTCCGCGGCCTGCCCGGCGAGTGCGCGTACGCCGCGAGCAAGGCGGCCATCGTGAACCTCACCCGGCAGATGTCGCTCGATTACGCGGGCCACGGCGTGCGGGTCAACTGCGTCTGCCCGTCCGACTGCGACACCCCGATGATCGACGCCCTGGTCGCGAAGGAGGCGGACCCGGCGGCCGCGAAGGCGGAGCTGGCCGCGGCGATCCCGCTCGGGCGGCTCGGTCGGCCCGACGAGGTAGCCAGTGCCGTGGCTTTCCTGTGCAGCGACGAGGCATCGTTCATCACCGGCGCGGCCCTGCCGGTCAACGGCGGGTTCCTGGCCCGATGAGCGGGGACATACGGGTCGGTATCGCCCAGTGGACACCCGGCTACGACCGGGACATCAGCCTGCGCACGGCCGAGTCGGCGGTCCGGGAGCTCGCCCGGCGCGGCTGCCAGCTCGCCGTGCTGCCCGAGCTGTGGCTGTGCGGGTACCGCGCGGCAACGCTGGCAGCTGACGTCCGGGCCGCCGCCGAGCCGATCGGCGGTCCGGTCCAGCGGCACCTGGCCGCGCTGGCCGGGGCCACCGGCCTGGTGCTGTGCGCTGGCAGCTTCCCCGAGCTGGACGGCGGGCAGCTGTTCAACACCGCCGTCGTCTACGGGCCAGCGGGCGATCTGCTGCTCCGCCACCGCAAGGCCCACCTGTACGGGGCCGAGCCCGAGGTGTTCCAGCCCGGAAACACGGTCACCGTCGGTGACATCGCCGGTATCGGGCGCGTCGGCCTGTGTGTCTGCTTCGACGGCGACTTCCCGGAGACCGCACGCGCGCTGCGCGCGGCGGGCGCCGACCTCGTGCTGCACCCCTCCGCGTACGAGGCTGCCGTGGATCGATGGTGGGACACCATCTACCCGGCTCACGCGCTGTGCAATGGCCAGTGGTGGATCTCAGCCAATCAGCACGGCGGTACGTCGGCCGACCGCATGCTCGGCGGCAGCCGCGTCATCGCCCCGGACGGCCGGATCGTCGCCGCCGCGCCGCGACACCGCGATGCCGTCACCGTACCCGAATTGCTTGTCCTCGATATCGCCGTTGACAGCGAACTCGCCGCCGCAGCCGCCGCGGCCAGTCTGCTATGGGCGGCCCCAGCCGAAGCGCCAGTCCACTCCCCACCACTACCGGCCTCAAGGACGGAGTAAATCTGATGAGCCAGGGTCCCGAGCTTGCGGCGCTGGAGCGCCGCACCATTGACATCATCCCGCTGGAAGAACGCCACGGGAAACCACGCGACCTGTTCACGATCTGGTTCAGCTCCAACATCATGCCGCTGACGTTCGTGACCGGCGCGCTTGCACCGGTGGTCTTTGGGCTGAGCTTCTGGTGGAGCCTGGTCGCGATCGTGCTCGGCAACGTGGTTGGCGCGCTGTTCATGGCGCTGCATTCGGCCCAGGGACCACGGCTCGGCGTACCCCAGATGATCCAGAGCCGCGCGCAGTTCGGCTACTTCGGCGCGCTGCTGGTCGTCCTAGTCGCGGTCGTCATGTACATCGGCTTCTTCGCGTCCAACCTGGTGCTTGGCGGCCAGAGCATCAATCAGCTGGTCAGCGGGGTCAGCGTCGATTGGGGCATCGTCATCTGCGCCCTGGTCAGCCTGGTGATCACGATATTCGGCTACGACATGATCCACGCCGTGAACAGGTGGGCCACCGTCCTGTTCGGCGGCGTCATGATCCTCAGCCTGATCTTCATTGCCGGGGTACACGGCCTGCCGGCCAACTTCCTGTCCACCGGCCACTTCACCGCCGGCGGCTTCCTGTCGTCCATGTCGCTCGGCGTGCTCTGGCAGATCGCGTACGCGCCGTATGTCTCGGACTACTCGCGTTATATATCGCCCAGCACCAAGGCAAGTTCCACCTTCTGGATGTCGTACTGGGGAACCGTCCTCGGCAGTGTGCTGCCCATGATTCTCGGCGTGGTGGTGGGCACCGCGTCCAGCAACCCGAACCAGATCGCCGAGCTGCGCATCCTCAGCGGGGGCATCGGCTGGCTGGTCATGATCGTCTTCGCGCTCGGGATCATGGACACCAACTCGATCAACCTTTACGGCGGCGTGCTCTGCTCGATCACGACGGGACAGACCTTCGCCCGGCGCTGGATACCCGGCGCCCGGGTGCGCGCCATCCTCTCCGTCGCCATCGTGGCCCTGTCCCTGATTCTGGCGATCGGCCTGCAGTCGAACTTCCTCACCAACTACACAAACTTCATCCTGCTACTGCTGTACGTGCTCATCCCGTGGACCGCGATCAACCTGGTGGACTACTACCTGATCCGCCGCGGCCACTACGACGTCGAGGCGTTCTTCGACCCCAGCGGCGGACCCTACGGGCGCATCGGCTGGATCGGGGTCACCGCCTACCTCATCGGCATCCTCGTCGAGGTGCCTTTCATGTCAACCACCTTGTACACCGGCCCGGCCGCCAAGGCGATGAACGGGACGGACCTGTCGTGGATCGTGGGCCTGGTGGTAACCGTGCCGCTGTACTACCTGCTCGCCACCCGGCTCAGCACGCGGCGGCCGGCCACATCTCCGGAACCCGCCCGCACCACCTGACGCGGCACCGGCCCTCCGGGGGGCTCGGCCGGGTTGCCGGTGCATCGAGCACAGCGCTGCACCGGCAACCCGTGCTGAACGGTTGGCCATGTCAGGGGCCGTCGGCGGCGATGAGCGCGTCGCCGAGTGCGGTGCGCCAGTACAGCACGTGCCGTCCGGACCGGCGGCGGGCGACTACGCCGGCGTCGAGCAGGACGCGCAGGTGGTTGCCGACCGATCCGATCGGCAACCCGGAGCGGGCGGCCAGATGGGTGGTGCCGGCTGGCTGGCCGAGCAGGCGCAGCAGGCTGGCGCGGTTGGTGCCGAGCAGCCGGTTCAGCCCGTCCCGGCGCTGCCCGTCGGCCGGGGCGAGCCGGCCGGTGACCGGGTAGTAGATGGCGTACCTGGCCGGCTCGTCCCAGCCGACCCAGCGCGAATACGACGTCACTGGGATGAAGTAGAGCTGCGCGCCGGGCGGGAGCACCCGGGTAGGCAGCTCGTAGCGGTTGATCCGCAGTTGGCCCGCACCGGCCCACTCCCGGTCCCCGCCGAGGTCGCGGAGCACCGCCGCCCAGCCCTGGCTGGCCAGCTGCCCGGTCCGCGCGACGATGTCGGCCTGCAGGAGCCGCTCGCGCCGGGGCCAGTCGGTGGCCACGGTGTGCGTCCACACCCAGTCCAGCAAGCTAGCGGCGGCCTGCGCCAGATTCACCGAGACCATGTGCCCGGGAAGCGCCGCAAGCGAGGTCTCCTGCAGGTCCGCTCGCAGTACCTCGCTGGGTATGGCGGCCACCGCCGCCAGTTCGGCCTCGAATGTCACGCCTGGCCCGGCTGGCGGGTTGGTGAGATAGCCGGCCGTCCAACCGGGCAGGCTTCCGCGCCGCGGGCGGAAGCTGCGGGCCAGCACGTCGCGGCGCAACGGGAAGCTGGTCAGCATGGTCTCGAACGCGGCATGGTGTGCGGCGTAGAAGGCACGTTCGGCCGGATCCCGGGGGTGCAGCAGCGCGGAGAGCGCGGTCACTACCTCGGCCATCGGCGACATAGCGAAACGGGCCTGGGCCAGCAGGTCGGACGAAACTTGCCAGGTCCCCATGCACTCACTGTGCCATCTTTCGCGTAGCCGCGAAATGTTCGCGCGGCACGGTCATCCTGGCCGAGACTCGCCGCATGCGCACCTACCGGCAACTGTTCGGCGTCGCCGAGTTCCGTGCCCTGTTCGGCACCCAGTGCCTGACCGTGGCCGCGGCCTCCATCGGGAGCCTGGCCCTGGGCACGATCACCTACTCGGCCACCCACAACGCGCTGCTCACCGGCCTGGCCATGTTCGGCGGCCCGCTGATCCGGCTGGCCGCCTCGTGGTTCCTGCTGTCCGCCTCGGACCTGCTGCGCCCGCGCCAGGCCCTGGCCGCGGTGGCCGCGATAGGCTGCGCGGCCGACCTGCTGCAGGCCATTCCCGGGATGCCGTGGGGGCTGCGGTTCGTGATCCTGGCCCTGCCCTGGATCGCGATGTCGGCCGCCGGCGGATCCATGCTGGCCCTGGTCTCGGACATCCTGCCGGACGGCAGCTACGTGTTCGGCCGCGCCACGCTGAACATCGCAGTGGGCGGCATGCAGATCGTCGGCTACGCGCTCGGCGGGATCCTGCTGCTGTACCTGGACACGTCCGCACTGTTCCTGTGTGCCGCCGCCGCGTCCGCGCTGGCCTTCCTGCTCGTGGTCCGGGGCGTCGGCGGCCACCCGCCGCGGTCGGCCGGCCAGCTGGTGCGGCGGGCCCGCACCGTGAACCGCATGCTGCTCGGCTCGCCGCTGCTCCGCCCCGTCTTCCTGGCCGCCTGGGTGCCCAACGGCCTGATCGTGGGGTGTGAGTCGCTGTTCGTGCCGTTCGCCGGGCGCTCGGCCGGCTACCTGTTCGCCGCCACCGCGGCCGGGATGCTCACCGGCGACATCATGGTCGGCCGGTTCCTGCCCGCGGCGGCCCGCACCTGGCTGGTCGAGCCGCTGCGCTTCCTGCTGGCCGCGCCTTACCTGCTGTTCTTCCTGCACCCGGCGCTGGCACCGGCCGCCGTGCTCGGCTTCCTCGCGTCGGCGGGCTACGCGGCCAGCCTGCCGCTCCAGGAGCGGCTGATCAGCCATACCGGTGCCGAGGTCCGTGGTCAGGTCCTCGGGCTCAACTCCACCGGCGTGACAGCCATGCAAGGCGTCGGCGCCGTCCTGGCCGGCCTGCTCACCCAGCGGCTGCACGGCGGGCCGGCCGCCGCGGCCACCGCCATCGGCGTCATGGGTTGCGCCTCGCTGGCCGTCACCCTGGCCCTGATCCCTGGCCTGCGCCGGACCCGGCCCCGGCGTGCCCGCTACGACTCAGGCATGGCCCCGGGCGCCGGTGCCGGGCCGGCCGCCACCCCGGACGACCACCGGTCTTCCACGCTGCCGAACCGCCAGTAGATCAGCGCCGCCGCCCAGACCAGGACGAACAGGCCTGGCGATGCAGAACCCGGCCAGGTTGATGTTGAACCCCGGTCACCAGATTCCAGAACGCGCCGTGCAGGTGGATCTCGTCGCTCAGGGTGCCGAGGATCTCGATGGTGCCGATGATGAACGCCGCGCTGCTGGCCAGCCAGTGACGCAGTAACCTCAGCACCCCCCGGCCGTAGCAGCGGTGCCTAGCGAAGCTGCTCGGCGGCGGCGCGGAGGAACGCGGCCGCGTCCCCGTTGATCGGGTCCCCGTGACCAGCGCAGACGATCTCGGTGTCCAGGGCGGCCAGCCGGGGGAACGAGGCCGCGGCCTGGGCCGGATCGGCGTTGAACACGCCCAGCATGGCCTGGCCGTCCGGGCGGCGGGCGATCGTGTCCCCGGCGATCAGGACCCGGGACCGGGGCAGGTAGCAGGCGATGCTGCCGGGCGTGTGACCGGGCACGGCGATGGTGACCGCACCGCCGCCGAAATCGAGTTCGTCGCCGTCGCGCAGTTCCTGATCGACCCGGACCGGCGGCACCGGGGTGGCCGGGAGCTGCCGGGTGACCTGGTCGTAGACCGGCCGTTCCCAGTCGGCCAGGTCCGGCGCCGGGAGCGGCGCGCCGGCCCGGAGAAACGGTGCGTCGGCCTGGCCGGCCAGGATCGCCGCGCCGGTCCACGCGCTGACCTCGGCCGCGGAACCGGCGTGGTCGGGATGACCGTGCGTGAGTACGACCTGGCGGAGCTCACTGGGGTGCCGGCCGATCTGCCGGATCGCGGCGGCCAGCCGCGGGGCGGAGCCGGGCAGGCTGGTGTCGATCAGGGTCAGGCCGTCACGATCTACGCTCAGATAGGCGTGCCCGACCGGGAAGCGCAGGAAGAACAAGCCTGCCACCAGCTCCACCACGTCCATCCCGCCAACGCTAGACCGAGAGCGGTCAGGCCGAACTCGGGCTCTGCTACGGGCAGAAGCTAGGCCCGGGCTGCTCCCGCTCGCGGGCGGCCGGGTGGTCCTCGACGGAACCGTCCTGGAAGACCCCGCCCAGCACACCAAGGTGCCGCCCGAGAAGCGGCCGATCGGCCTGATGTTCCAGGATTACCTGCTGTTCCCGCACCTGACCGCGCTGGAGAACGTGGCGTTCGGTCTGCGGGCCAGGGGCACGGACAAGAAGACCACGCGGGAGGAGGCGGCGGAGACGATGGGCCGGCTGGATCTGGACGCCCGCCTGGCCGGGGCCCGTCCGGGCGCCATGTCCGGCGGCCAGCAGCAGCGGGTGGCCATGGCCCGGGCCCTGGTGACCGACCCGAAGCTGCTGCTGCTCGACGAGTCGCTGGCCGCGCTCGACGTGTTCGACTAAAACGGACGCGCGCCGCGTCCTGCGCGGCACCCTGCGCCAGTCCCAGGCGGCGAACGTCCTGGTCACCCACGACCTGCTCGACGCGGTGGCGCTCGGCGACCGGATGGTCGTGATGGAGAACGGCGGGATCGTGCAGACGGGGACGCCCGCCGAGGTGACGGCGCACCCCCGCTCGCAGTACGTCGCCGACCTGGTCGGCGTCAACCTGCTCCGGGGATGGCCAGCGGCACCGTGCTGGACCTCGACGGCGGCGGCCAGCTCGTCACTACCGCTCCGGCGACCGGGCCGGTGCTGGCCTCCTTCGCCCCGCCTGGCGTGTCGGTTTCCCGGCAGCGGCCCGATGGAAAGGAAGAGAACATCTGGCCCGGGCAGATCAGCGCGGTCGACCTGATGGGCGACCGGGTCCGGGTCCGGATCGACGGGACGCCGGGCATCACCGCCGAGGTGGCACCCAGCGCGGTCGATGAATTGCAGCTCGACGACGGGGGCGAGCTATGGGCCACCGTCCAGCCATCCGCGATCACGGTCTACCCACCGTGATCATCGAGGAAAGGAACGCCATGAAGCTCAGCGCGCGTAACCAGATCCCGGCCCGGGTCACCGGCATCACCTCCGGCGAAGCCATCGCCAACGTCGAACTCGACGCCAACGGGACCCGCCTAGTGGCGTCGATCACCGTGGAGGCGGTCCGCCAGCTGGGGCTGAAGGAAGGCAGCGACGTCACCGCGGTGATCAAAGCGTCAGAGGTGATCCTGGCCACCAACGACTAGGCGACTAGATGGGGTAGCTGCCGGTGCCGTCCCGGGTGGTGATCCACTGCAGTTCGGTGAAGTCAGTTCCATGTACTTGACCGGGTCCTGCTGCTCGTTGACCGGGGTCTGTGCCCAGTCCTCCGGGTCGTACATGACCCACTTGTACGGGTAGGTGATCGCGCCGCTGGAGACGTCCGAGCTGAACTGGGCGTAGGACGTGTAGTCCGGCACGGGTGTGGTGGCGTAGCCGGCCTGCACGGGCGTCTTGACCGGGCTGGCCCCGGCGCCGTACGCGGTCGAGGTGTTGAAGAAGTGCGCCGCGGTGGCTGAGTCGGTCTGGCTCAGCGACTGGATGTTGCTGGCGGTCATCATCCAGGCGGGCTTGGTGGCAGCGTTCGCGACGCCGCCGGACAGCCCCGTACGCGGTAGCCGTGTTAAAGAAGTGCGCCGCGGTGGCCGAGTCCATCCCGCTCAGTGACTGGACGTTGGCCGCGGTCATGAACCAGGCCGGCTTGGTGGCCGCCGATGCGGCCCCGCCGGCCAGCATGCTCAGCGTGACCCCGCCCGCCATGGCAGCGGCCGCGCCGACGGCGGTGACCTTGGCCAGCGGCCGCCAGCTGCGGATACGGGACAGCGCGGAATGGAGGTGGGTGGAATTCGTGGTAGTGGAAGGCATGGCTTCTCCTGATGATTTAGCGCGGGTTTTGCCATGCCATCAGTGTTTAAAGAAATAACCATGTGCCCCAGAGGATTGCGACCCGTCCGGGCCGGGGGAATTCTGCCCTGGCCATTTCCAGCCAGGTCCCAGCCGAGCCAGGCGCAACGGCCCGGGCCATAGTCCCGCCTCTGATAACAGCAAGATAAAGGCCGCTTCGCACCGGACCGGGCGGGCTCTGCTGGCCTGGCTTCGGCTCTGCTGGCCTGGCTAGGGCGTGCTGACGGGCAACGAGGAGCAGACGCTGGCTGGCTGGTTGCCGGTCATCTTGCAGATGGCCGCGGTCATGTAGTTCGCCGCGCCGAGCGCCCCCTGGGCGATCGCGCTGGACGGGTCGTGCAGCGCGGCGGCGATCTGTGCCCAGGTCTTGCCCTGCAGCACCTGCGGATCGTAAATCGGCGACGTGATCACGTATTTGCCGCCGAAATAGATGAACGGGTAGGAGTTCGCGTCGTACTTGTCCCAGATGGCCTGCTGTTGCTTGGTGGTCGGCTGCAGCGGCGTGCGGTTCACCGTCTCGTTCTCCACTGGGGTGAACGTGAGGTACTTGCTGGTGTAGCCCGCCCGGTAGAACGTCAGCGTCGCGGTGTTCGGGTAGACGTCGGTGCCAGAGGAGTGGATGCCGCGCAGCGGCGTGGTGAACGAGCCGAACCGGCTCAGCGCGACCGCCATCGACCAGCGCAGTTCGGCGCAGTACGGGCAGAACTCGGCCCCGATATACAGCATCTCCGGCTTGCCGTTACTGGTCAGCGGGGTGCCGGAGATCGCCTTCACCGGGTCCGGGTTGTACGACCGGACCGAGCCGCTGCCCACCGTGGCCAGCGCACTGGCCGGCACGCTGGTCACCAGCCGGGCCACGCTGGTAGGCAGCACCGTGCCCCCCGGCGCGCTGGCCTTGGGTGTCTTCTTCCCGGCGCTGACCACGATGAAGACCACGACCACGACGACGACCAGGACGATGATGCCGCCGGTGAGGAGGATCCGGTTACGGATCTGCTGGCGCCGGGCCGCGGCGCGCTGCTCGGCGATCCGGGCCCGGGCGCTCTGCTGCCTGGTTCGCGACGCCTTGCTCATATCTGCACGTTACCGGCGTGGCATGGACGGGAAACCACATGGTTATGCCAAACGCAGGCAAAGAGCGGATAAACGGGGTCTAGTCAGCCGTGTGCACACGATTGTCCCGTAAACCGCCCATCCCCATCTGGCGTCTCTCACCCAGAAGAACTTTCAGGTGGCGAAGGAGCCGCGGGTGCCAAGGTCAGGGATATTGCCAGGGTCAGCAATACAACGAGTGATCGCGGTGGCGGCAGCCGCCGTGCTCGCGCTGGGCGGCACCGCCGCCGCGTCGGCGGCCACCTCCGGTGGCGCGCCATCCCCGAAGTACTAGGTGGCCGCGACCGGCTCGGCCAGCAACGCCAACACCGACTGCGCCACCGCCCGGTACAGCACCGTGCAGTCCGCCGTGACGGCGGCGGAAGCCGCCAAGACCGCGGGGGCGCCGACGATCGAGATCTGTCCTGGCACCTACCAGGAGCAGGTTACGATCACCAAGAGCCTGAACGTCACGCACGCACCCCGGTCTGGCCGGGTCACCATTGAGGGGCTGGCCGCTCCGGCCGGGTCCACCAGCAACTGCCAGGCCACGGACACCTCCAGCCAGGTGCCGCAGTCGGTTCTGGAAATCTGCGCGCCCAAGCCGGCCTGGGTGCGCCCGGTGGACATCTACTCGTTCGCCGCGGCCATCCACCCGCAGGTGTCCGGCAACCGCTACGACGGCAAGCCGTACAACCCGTAACAGACCGGCAGGCCGGCCAGCATCCCAGCGGGGAGATGCTGGCCGGCCGGTCTCAGCACGGCCAGCACGAGCGGCGCCCGGCTTCCACATCCAGCCGGGCGCCGCTTTTGGCGATCCTGCGGCCCTCCCGCCGCTACCGCCCGCATCCAGCAGCACCTGGGTTGAATAGGGCCTTTCTTTACCGAACGCCAGTACCCGCGACCCGGTTTATCCGAAGCGATGTTCACCGGAAAGTCAGATAACAGACGCCGGAAGTTTTTGTCATTCCGGATTCAGCATCTTCCTGGCTGGGGACCTCATCCCTGCCGGGTGAAGCGCCTCGCTAGGTGCGGGCGAAGACTGGGCGGCATACGTTTCCGAAAAAGCACGAGATTCCCGGGGCGCGAGTGATGAGTGCTGAAAATGACCGAGTCGCTTCATTTGGGCGGCTTGAGGACGGGCTGCGGCAGGCGGGCGACTGGTACCTGTGGGGCCCCTATGTCAGCGAGCGGCAGTGGGGCACGGTCCGCGAGGACTACAGCCCGGATGGCGAGGCGTGGAACTTCCTGCCACACGACTGGGCACGGTCGCACGCCTACCGCTGGGGCGAGGACGGCATGGCCGGGTTCTGCGACGTCGAGCAGCGGCTGTGCCTCGGCCTGGCCCTGTGGAACGGCCGGGACCCGATCCTCAAGGAGCGGATGTTCGGGCTGACCGGGGCCGAGGCCAACCACGGCGAGGACGTCAAGGAGTACTGGTGGTACCTGGATGCGCTGCCCAGCCACGCCTGGAACCGGTGGCGCTACCACTACCCGCAGCAGGCCTTCCCGTATGAGAACCTGCGCGAAGAGAACGGCCGCCGGGGCAAGCACGACCCGGAGTACGAGCTCATGGACACCGGGGTGTTCGACGCCGGTTACTGGATCACCGAGGTGCACTACGCCAAGGCGACCCCCACCGACCTGCTGATGGTGATCAGCGTGACCAACGCGGGCCAGGACACCGACACGCTGCACGTGCTGCCCACCGCGTGGTTCCGCAATACCTGGTCCTGGGACACCGGCGCGGCCAAGCCGGAGATGGCGGCCAGCGGCAACGCGTCGGTCCAGGTCGAGCACCCGTTCCTGGGCGCCCTGGAGCTGCTGGCCGACAAGGGGCCGGATGGCGCCGAGCCGGAACTGCTGTTCTGCGAGAACGAGACCAACGTGGCCCGGCTGTTCGGCGCGGCGCCGGAGACGCTTTATCCCAAGGATGGGATCAACGACCACGTGCTGCACGGCGCGCCGACCGTCAACCCGGACCGGCGCGGCACCAAGTGCGCGGCCTGGTACCGGGTGGAGGTGGCGCCGGGCGGCACGGTTGAGCTGCGGCTGCGGCTGCGCCCGCGCAAGGCCCGGGCCGCCGCGGCGTTCGGCCAGACGTTTGGCCGGACGATGGCGACCCGGCGCAAGGAAGCCGACGAGTTCTACGCCGGGCTGACCCCGCGCACCGCCTCCGAAGACGAGGCCGAGGTCATGCGGCAGGCGTTCGGCGGGCTGCTGTGGGGCAAGCAGCTCTACTACTACGACGTGGCCCGCTGGCTGGACGGCGACCCGGCCCAGCCGCCCCCGCCGGCCAGCCGCCTGACCGGCCGCAACTCACGATGGCGCAACTTCAGCAGCTTCGACATCATGTCCATGCCGGACAAGTGGGAGTACCCCTGGTTCGCCGCCTGGGACCTGGCCTTCCACTGCGTCGCACTGGCCCACGTGGACCCGGCGTTCGCCAAGTACCAGCTGGTCCTGCTGTGCCGGGAGTGGTTCCAGCACCCGAACGGGGCGCTGCCCGCCTACGAGTGGGATTTCGGCGACGTGAACCCGCCGGTGCAGGCCTGGGCCGCGCTGGAAGTGTTCGCCATCGACGGCGCGCGCGACCTGGCCTTCCTGAGCCGGGTCTTCGACAAGCTGCTGGTCAACTTCACCTGGTGGGTGAACCGGGAGGACGCCGAAGGCAACAACCTGTTCGAGGGCGGGTTCCTTGGGCTGGACAACATCGGCCCGATCGACCGGTCCCACCTGCCCGTCGGCGGCACCCTGGAGCAGTCGGACGCGACCGGCTGGATGGCGTTCTACGCCATCGCCATGGCCGCCATCGCGATCGTGCTCAACTGGAGCGGCCAGCGGCCGGGAAACGATCTGATCCTCAAGTTCCTGGCCCACTTCGCCGCCATCAGCGACGCGATCGACAGCCAGGGGCTGTGGGACGAGCAGGACGGGTTGTACTACGACCGGCTGAACACCCCGGACGGCAGCGCGGTCCCGGTCAAGGTCCGGTCCATGGTCGGGATCATCCCGATGCTGGCGGCCGCCGTGGCCGACGAGCAGATGCTCGATCGCGCGCTCATGATCAGCAGGCAGTTCGCCGACTACGCACAGCGGCGTGGCCTGCACGACCGCGAAAAGCTCCAGGAGACCGGCCTGATGCGAGGGGAGCCGGGCAGTCAGCGGCTGCTGCTCAGCGTGGTCGGCATCGACCGCCTGGAGAAGCTCTTCACCAAGATGTTCGACGAGAGCGAGTTTCTCTCCCCGTACGGGCTGCGTGCACTGTCCGCCTACCACCGGGACCATCCGTACGAGCTGGATGTGGAGGGGTTCAGCGCCACCATTGACTACGAGCCCGCCGAGTCGACCACGGACATGTTCGGCGGGAACTCCAACTGGCGCGGGCCGCTGTGGTTCCCGCTCAACTACCTGATCTGCGCGTCCCTGGAGCGGTACGCCCGCTTCTTCGGCGACGACCTTACGTTCGAGTACCCGACCGGGTCGGGGCAGCGGCGGTCGCTCAACGACATCGTCACTGACCTGGAGACCCGGCTCATCTCGATCTTCCTGACCGGCGCGGACGGCCGCCGCCCGTGCTTCGGCTGGGTGGACCGGCTGCAGAACGACCCGGCCTGGAAAGACAACCTGATGTTCAACGAGTACTTCCACGGCGACAACGCGGCCGGGCTCGGCGCGTCGCACCAGACCGGCTGGACCGGGGTGGTGGCCGACCTGATCCGGCGGCGGCACGGGGATATCCGCCCGGTCGGCGACATTGTCCGTGAGCTCCGATCGCAGGCCAAGTAATGACCGCCGTGGCCAGCCCGCCGGCCCGGAATGAGCTGCCGGGCACCGAGTTCCCGCTCGGCGCCACCCCGGGCCAGGGCGGGACCAACTTCGCGGTGGCCTCCGGCATCGCCGACGCGGTGACGCTGTGCCTGTTCGACGACGCGGGCCAGGAGACCCGGGTCCCGCTGCGCGACTACGACGCCGGCATCTGGCACGGCTTCGTGCCCGGCGTCGGTCCCGGCCAAGCCTACGGCTACCGGGTAGCTGGGCCCTATGACCCGGCCCACGGCCTCTATTGCAACCCGGCCAAGCTCCTCCTCGACCCCTACGCCAAAGCGATCAGCGGGGCAGTGGCGTTCGGCAACGAGGTGTTCGGTTATGCGGACGGTGACCTGGGTACGGCCAGCACACTGGACTCGGCCGGTCACGTGCCGCGCAGCCTGGTGGTGGATCCGGCGTTCCGCTGGACGGATGCCGCGCGGGGCTGGCGCCGCTACTCGGACACGATCATCTACGAGATGCACGTCAAGGGGTTCACGATGCGGCACCCGGGGGTGCCGCCCGAACTGCGCGGCACCTATGCCGGGCTGGCCCACGAGGCGTCGCTCAGCTACCTGACCGGCCTGGGGGTGACCGCCGTCGAACTGCTGCCGGTGCACCACAACGTGCCGGAGTCGTTCCTGCCCGCCCGCGGGCTGACCAACTACTGGGGCTACAACACGATCGGCTACTTCGCGCCCCACCACGGCTACTCGGCCGCGGTCCGGGCCAGGCCGGCCCGGCGGCCAGGTCACTGAGTTCAAGGCCATGGTGGACGCGCTGCACGCGGCCGGCCTCGAGGTGCTGCTGGACGTGGTGTTCAACCACACCGCCGAGGCCGGCGCGACGGGTCCCACGCTGTGCTTCCGCGGGCTGGACAACCCGGCCTACTACCGGCTCGACCCGGCCGACCGGGGCCAGTACATCGACACCACGGGCTGCGGGAACTCGCTCAACGCCGGGGACTCCCGGACGCTGCAGCTGATCATGGATTCGCTGCGCTACTGGATCATCGAGATGCACGTGGACGGCTACCGGTTTGACCTGGCCCCGACGCTGGCCCGCCAGGATGGCAGCTTCGAGACGGTATCGGCGTTCTTCGACCTGGTCTCGCAGGATCCGGTGGTGTCCCAGGTCAAGCTCATCGCCGAGCCGTGGGACGTGGGCCAGTTCGACAGTTACGACCTGGGCCGGTTCCCGGCGCTGTGGCGGGAGTGGAACGGGAAGTACCGGGACAGCATGCGCGACTTCTGGCGCAGCCACCCGGTCGGCATCGGCGAGTTCGCCACCCGGTTCGCCGGCTCGGCCGATCTGTACAGCGGCGGCGGGCTGGCCCGGCGGCGGCCCACCGCGTCGGTCAACCTGATCACCGTGCACGACGGGTTCACGCTGCGCGACCTGGTTTCCTACGACGGCAAGCACAACGAGGCCAACGGCGAATCGAACCGGGACGGGACGGACGACAACCGGTCCTGGAACTGCGGTGTGGAAGGCCCCACTACCGACCCGGCGGTGCTGGCGCTGCGCGAGCGGCAGTCCCGGGCCATGCTGACCACGCTGCTGCTGTCGTTCGGCGTGCCGATGCTGCTGGCCGGGGACGAGGCGGGCCGGACCCAGCAGGGCAACAACAACGCCTACTGCCAGGACAACGAGATCACCTGGCTCGACTGGTCCAGCCAGGACAGGGAACTGCTGGACTACACCCGGCGGCTGATCGCGCTCCGCCGTGAGCACCCGGTCTTCCGCCGCCGCCGCTACCTGGCCGGGGTGGAGGCGGCCGAACTCGGCTGGTTCACCGTGGCCGGCACGCCGATGACCGGCGCCGACTGGGCCGACGAGAGCGCGCTGTCGCTGGGCATCTACCTGGACGGGTCGGACGCCCCGGACCGCGCCCAGGACGGCACGCTGATGCTGGATGACGACTTCCTGGTGCTGATCAACGCGTGGTGGGAGCCGCTGGACTTCGTCATCCCCGCGGGGACCCGGGACGGGCAGGAGTGGCGGCCGGTGCTGGACAGCTACGACCTGACCTCTTCGGAGGCGGATGGGTCAGCCGGGCCGCTGCAGGCCGGTGATCGGGTCATGGTCGGCCCGCGTTCGGTCTGCGTGCTTCGCGGCCTGCACCGCGGCTGACCATCGCACTAGCCGTGAGCTTTCGGCTCGGATACCGTTGCCCCGTTGTGATCCAGAGGGGGGATGGGGTCATGGACAGGGATCTGGCTGACCAGGTAGTGGATGTCGCCCGGCGGGTGGTGGCCAGCGGGGCGATCTCGGCCAACGGGCACGGCAACGTGAGCCTCCGGGTGCCCGGGGCGGAGGAGATGTACTTCACCGCCGGGCCGTCGCTGCACGACCATCCGGCCTCCGCAGTGGTCCGGGTCGGGCTGGACGGGACGCTGCTGGAAGGCGATCTGCCACCCATCCAGGGTGCCGTGGTAGCCATGCATACCGCCATGTACGCCGACCACCAGGACGTCGGCTGCGTGGTGCACACGCATTCGCCATACGCCACCGCGTATGCGGTGGCCAGGCGGCCGATCGGCTGCTGGGTGGAGGCGCTGGCCATGTTCGGCCTGGCATCCGGCGTGCCGGTGGCCGGCTACGGGCCGCGCGGCTCGGCCGAGGCGATCGCCGGCATCCGGGCCGCGGTCACCCCGGGAGTCCCGGCCGTGCTGCTGGCCAACCACGGCGTGCTGGTCTTCCACCGCACCCCGGAGCTGGCCATCCTGGTCGGCGGCGTGGTTGAGGAGGCGGCGCAGGCGGGCATCAACGCGGCTGCGCTGGGTGGCCCGGCCGAGATCCCGCCCGGGCTGCGCGCGGCCGCATTGCAGCGCGCGATGACGTTCGAGAGCCAGGGCACGGTGCACGCGTAGCAGGAGACGGCATTGCTCAACGACCTGGAATACGACGACCTCGAATCCCCGGCGATCGGCCTGGTGCCCGGGGTCGCCTCCTGGGCAGACGTGCAGGATCACATAAAGATCGCGCACAGCCCGCTGCTCGTGCAGCTAGCCGAGGGCGCCGAGTACACCGGCGTCTACTGGACCGGCACCGAAGCGGTCCAGGTCCCGGAGCTCGGGTCCGATCTCGAGCAGGCGATAGACGAATTCCGCGCGTTCCTGAATGAGCGCGGGGAGATCTAGCTAGCGCCCCGGTCGAGTCGTTCACCGGACGATGCTGGTCAGGGTAACCCTGATGATGTGGCGGACGCGCGCACAGGGGCACGCCGCAGCCGATGAACTCAAGCTCTTTGCCTGGCTTGCCAGACCGTGATGCGCAGTGTGACAAAAGATGGACGTGCCAGCCTGAAGGCGACTATTGTGACGCCAATTATCAGGTGGCTTCGGCTTTCGCGAAGGCAGAACCTAGTTCCGGAGATTATCCGTAGGTGTGCCGCAAAGCCAGTGCGGCCAGAACAAAGCCGGTACGTCGGCTTTGCGGACAAGGCTGCGCTGAGCTCATCGTTGTTGACAGGCTGGATGATACCTGAATTGCTCACCCATAGATCACCGTTAAGGCGGTGTGAAAACTGAGCCTGCGTTGGCTTTTGTGGAGTGATTGGTGTCGAATAACCCGAAGGCACGTCAAGGGTGTACGCACCCGATTCAGTTCCGGTGGGCGGGTGCCCAACCATAGCTATAACCACGACCACCAGGAGGGCTACTGGGACGAGACGGTGGCGGAACGAAGAACTCGATAGCATCTTCAAGGCATTTTTTACTGCCGGCAGGAAGGGAGACGCTAAGCCATCGCGTTTGCTGACCCGCAGTGGGCGCCCGCAGGAAGTGCACACGGCTTCAGCCGGGCCTGCACTATAACCACATCCAGCGCATATCAGTTGACCAGACATGTTGCTTAACGTCATTCCCCATGGCAACAAGTTTCCAGTCGTGAAGCCTGCTGAATCATGCTGCGACTGACAGAATTTACCGCCGCCCTTTTCGGCCCGACCGAAAAGGGGCTTGAGTCCCACTCGCGGCATATCGATGCTAGGTGCCGGCGAGGGGCGACCCATCACTTGTTACCATAAAGTTACATTTATCGGACTCGCCTTGCTGAACATCGTATCCTGGGCACCGCTCCGGCCGTTCCAGTCGCTAACCTCGCGGAAGCGGCCCGCGGTCGATTGGACTCATGTGCTCTTAGCGGGTCACTGTGGCCTCTGGCCGCTGCCAGAATGACCGGCATGCGACGTTTCGGCCTCCAGGCAGCAGCGCTGGTTCTCGTGGCCACCACGGCCACGGGCATATGCCTGATCTGGCTCTCACCGAGTCGCGCTGACCTGACCACGCTTGGTGACGGAGCCGTCCCCGTACTACTTGCCGTCTGCGCTCTGTGCGGCTGGCTATGGCGGGCCGGCGCTTGGCAGCTGGCTGCGGCGGGGGAGCAGAAGCTGGACAAGCTGGCTGATTCGCTGGCCCAAGTGGTGACAGAGCAGTGGACACGTATGGCAGATGAGGAGCGGCTGCTCACGCCCGCGCCCATCCCGTTGCGGTGGGGCCCGCCATCGGCCGCGTTGGCTGGACCGCCGGCCGCCGCTACCGCCACCCATCGGTTCCGTCCATTGCCGATGTTGGCTGTGGTGCAACCGGAAGACTTGGAAGGCGGGCAGATCGATGATTTGCATGAGCTATATGGCGGCCTAGGATCAGGCCGCCTGGTGATCGCCGGGGCGGTAGGGTCGGGTAAGACGGGTACGGCGTTGCTGCTTGCGCTGGCGGCACTCAAACACCGGCAGCGGGTGAAACCCGAAAAGCGTCCCCAGGTCCCGGTTCCGGTTCTGTTCAACATGCAAGGCTGGGACCCGGATTCGCAACTGGTCCAGGATTGGCTAGCTGACCGCCTGCAAAGGGCCTACCCCCTGCTCGGTGCCCGCCGGGACCGAATGAATGTAGTCGCTCTCCTGAACCGAGGAAAGATATCGGTAATCCTAGATGGACTCGACGGCATCCCTGAGGCTACCCGCCCGACCGCGCTGCGCGCACTTAGCCAGCAAGCAAATTTCCGGCTGGTCCTGATTTCCCGCACCGAAGAAATGGCAAAGGCTGTCATACATGACCTGCTGGATAGCGCTGCCGTCATAGAGCTCCAGAGCGTTGGGCCGCTAAGTGCCTCGGAGTATCTGCAGCGGGTGCAACTCGACCCGCCACCCTCGAGCTGGAAAACGCTGATCGACCGGCTTTGTACGGAACCTTCCAGTCCTATCGCCTGTGCGCTCAGCAATCCATTGGTACTGACGTTGGTTCGCGACATCTACCGCCATCGCGATGACGTTTGTGAACTGCTAGATTTTTCCGATTCGCCAAGTCTGACAGACGCGCAGGCCGAAATAACGGACTATCTTCTGGATCGAGTACTGCCTGCAGCTTATGACCCGCAACCGGGTAGACCACCAGAACGCTACGGCCTGCCCACTGCTGAGAGCGCACTGGCCAGGATCGCTGTCCAGATGAAGGAGCGCGGCTCCCGGGATCTGTGCTGGTGGGATATTCCGTCGTGGACGCCAGGTGCCCCAAGATTCGCGCTGGGCCTCGTGGTCAGCCTCTCGCTCGGGCTAGTAGCGAGTGTGACCGTCAGTCCTGCATTTGGTATCCCGATGGGCATCATTACCGGTCTCATGAGCGTGTTCCGGAGGACTGACGGCGCTCCCCCGCTACGGCTGAGCCCCATGCAGTGGAAATATGCACTGCGCCCTCGACTGCTCATGAAGATCCTCTTGGCGAGTCTGGCCCTTGGGTTCCTGGCCGGACTCGCGGTAGATATCCTGAGAGGCCTTCTGGTCGGCGTGGGTATTGGCACCATCGTCAGTGTGGCGGCTGTCCCGGCGCTCGGACTCCCGTCCGTCCTCCGGCAACGTGGCACGGCTGGTCACAGTCCGCTGAGCCCGCTTGAGTCATGGCGCAACGACCGGGCCCACTGTCTCTTGTACGGCTTCGGTTTTGGTGTGGAGGCGGCAGCGGCAGCAGCCGTCGCCACGCTGATCTTGCCCACACTCGGGTTAAATCTAAGTCCCCGATTCGTGATCGCTCTAATGCTCGCCACGATCGCAATTGGGACGCTATTTGGCCTGCTACTTTCCGCCACCTGGGATGCGATTCTTGCTTGTGTCCAGCTGGCAATAAGATGGGGTACTCCCATCAATTTGATGGGCTTCCTGGAGGATGCTAGAAATCGTAACGTCCTGCGTATGGTCGGGCCGGCTTACCAGTTCCGGCATGTCCGCCTTCAGGATCGCCTCGCAGCAGTTTACCTGCGCGGTAATGAGAACCGCTGAGCAGCATTACGCTGGCGTTGACAGACCTGGCTGAGAATCGCCCGGTACGTCCCCTGGCCCTCGCCCGTCAAGCCGCCAAAGTCTCAGGGCACGGCGATGACCAGGGTGATCCTGGTGACGTGGTGCCCGGTGACGGTCACCGGCACCGGGCGGGACCAGGTCTGGCGGGCGATCCCATTGGCCGCCACCAGGAGCAGCCGCGGCGAGCGGTCGGCTACCTGGTACTTCCCGGCGGTCATCTGAACCGAGAACGTGCCGGCGCGGCTGGTGCGGACCATGATCACCCGGTGCTGGCCGGCGGTGAACCTGATCGTCCCCGGGATTGGGTGCACGCCTGGCTGCTGGCCGCCCGGGCCGAGCGGCCCGCCTTCGCGAACCAGCCGGCCGGTGACGGTGCCGCGCGCAGGGTCCCGGCCGGCACCCGCTGCGGCGTGCTGACCGGAGCCCGCCGCGCACGCGGTGAGCAGCAGCAGTGCGGCGACGCCGCCGACGGCCTGGGCTAGCTTCACGGATCCTCCTGGCGGTTCTGCTGCCAGGTTGGACGGGCCTGCCGCAACCATGGTTCCGCCATCGCGGATTACCCGTACACGGTGTACAGCCGAGTCCAGATACCAGATCATGCATTTCGTGGCTAAGACGGACAAAGCGGCTATGGCTGAGACGCCCGTGCTGGTGGCGGGCGGTGGCCCGGCCGGCCTGGCCGCCGCGGCCGAACTGGCCCTGCACGGGGTGACCTGCGTGGTGCTCGAGCCCAGGACGGTCGTCTCGCATCGCCGGCCGCGAGCCAAGACGACCAGCGTGCGGACCATGGAGCACCTGCGCCGGTGGGGGATCGCGGACACGCTGCGAGCGGCCGCGCCGCTGCCGGTCGCCTGGTCGCAGCGGGTCACCTTCTGTGAGTCGCTGTCCGGGGCCCGGATCACCGACTTCGACGGCGCGTTCGGGTTGACTACCGAGCGGGACGAGCGGTTCGCCGAGCCCGGCCAGCAGGTTCCGCAGCCGGTCGTGGAGGAGGTGCTGCGCGGCCACATCTCCGGCCAGCCCAGCGTGGACCTGCGGCTCGGCCACCTGGTGATCGCCGCGCAGCAACGCGACGACGCGGTCATCGTGACGGCACGGGACCTGGCCGGGACCGCTTACCAGATCCGCGCCCGTTACCTGCTCGGCTGCGACGGCGCGGCCGGGGTGGTCCGGAACCAGATCGGCGCCCGGTACATCGGGTACTCCGATCCCCGGCCCAACTTCAATATGGTGTTCCACGCGCCCGCGCTGGACACCCACCTCGGCCCGGCCGTGCAGTACTGGGTACTGAATGCGCCCGTCCCGGGCCTGATCGGCCGGCTGGACCAGGCCGGGACCTGGTGGGCGATCCTGCCCGGGGTCGAGCCGGACTACGGCACGGCGCACGCCGCCGACCTGATCACCGGCCTGGTCGGGGCGCCGGTCGAGCACCAGGTCCTGGCGTCCGATCCGTGGCTGGCCCGGATGCTCGTCGCCGACCGGTTCGCCGACCGCCGGGTGTTCCTGGTCGGCGAGAGTGCCCACGTCAACCCGCCGTGGGGCGGTCATGGCTTCAACACCTCGGTCGGCGACGCGGTCAACCTGGCCTGGAAGATCGCGGCCGTGGAGCACGGCTGGGCACCACCCGCGCTGCTGGCCAGCTACGAGCCAGAACGCCGGCGCGTGGTCGAGCACACCGTGGCCAGCGCGGCCGCCAATATGCAGAACCTGGCGCATGACCTGCCCCCGGATGAGCAGGCCATCCGGCGGGCCAAACGGTCCGAGTTCCACAGCCTGGGCCTGGTGCTGGGTTACTCGTACGCCGGGTCGCCGGTCATCCAGCCTGCTGGCGGCCCGGCGGCCGGTGCCGCCGGTGCTGCCGCGGTCCCGGACGTCGCCGACCCTGACGTCACGGACTACACGCCGGACGCCACCCCGGGGGCCCGGCTGCCGCACCACTGGCTGCCCGACGGCTCGTCGCTGTATGACCGGCTGGGTGCCGGGTTAACTCTGGTCGGCCCGGCCCACGACGGTGCGCCGGAGGTGGCCGCGCTGCTCAGCCGGGCGCGGCAGCGGGGCATCCCGCTGGCCGTGGTGCAGCCGCCGCCGTCCTACCCGTGGCACCAGGAATACCTGCTGGTCCGCCCCGACCAGCACATCGCCTGGCGGGCCGGCCGGGCTGCCGACGTTGACCTGGACGTGGCCACCGGCGCCGCTACCGGACACTGACGGTGCCGCCCGCTACCGTGCTGCCGTGGCAGCTGACCTGTTCGACTCACGCCCAGCCCGGATGATGCGGGCCGACATGCCGGTAATGCTCGACCGGACCCGCGATGAGCTGCCAGACATCCAGCGGCTCTGGCCCCGGTTCGAGGAACTGGTCGGGCTGCGCGGGCGCAAGATGTACGCCATGGTCGACACCCAGGCCGGCACGTATGCTGCGTGCACCCCAGTCCGGGAGGACGACGACCCGGACCGGCTCGGGCTGGAGACCGGCACCCTGCCGGGCGGCTGGTACCTGCGAGCCCTGATCGCCGGCGACCCGCCCGCCCTGTACGCGCGGATCGCCCCGGCCATGCAGGCGCTGACCCGGCTGGCCCTGCCCGCCGACCCCGGCCGCCCACTGGTCGAGTACTACCGGCGGCACGACGAGATCGAGCTGTGGGTCCCGGTCCCATAACGTTGCCCGGTAATCACGCGCCACCGCGTGCGTGCAGACGCGCTCAGGCGGGCTGCCACAGCTCGACCCGGTTGCCCTCAGGATCGGTGACCCAGCCGAACCGGCCGACACCCTCCATATCCTGTGTTTCCCCGGCCACGGCTGCTCCCTTGGCGCGCAGTTGTGCGAGCATCGCGTCCAGGTCGCGGACCCGGAAGTTGAGCATGGTCTGCTGGGCGCGCGAGCCGAAGTAGCCGGTCTCGGATTCGAACGTCGCGAACACCGTCGGGCCGGCTCCCTGACGCCACAGGCCGTTCTCATCGGCGTCCAGGCCCAGGCAATCGCGATACCACGCGCTCAGGGCGGCCGGGTCGGCGGCCCGGATGAAGTACCCGCCGATGCCAAGCACGCGTTCCATGCCGCCATCTTGCCAGGACGGCGACCGGGCAGGCTGGCACCACGCCACCGCCGGCGGCTGGTACGGCATCCTGGCGGGGTGACAGTCACGCTGTGTGTGCTGCTTTGGGCGCGGCCCGGGGCCGAGGATGGCCTGATCGCGTACGAGGACCAGGTCCTTGATCTGGTTCCTGGGCACGGCGGCCGGGTCGTGCAGCGGGCCCGGGGCAGCGGGGCGGACGGGCAGCCGCTGGAGATCCAGGTGCTGCAGTTCCCGTCCGCCGCCGCGCTCGACGCCTATATGACGGACGGCCGCCGGACGTCGCTAGCCGCCCAGCGGGACCAGGTCGTGGCCAGGACCGAGGTAATCCAGGTCCAGCTGGTCCCGGCCAGCCCCGGGCAGTGATGCGCCTTACTCGCCGGTCTCGCCGTCCAGCGACTGGCGGATCAGGTCGGCGTGGCCGTTGTGCCGGGCGTACTCCTCGATCATGTGGGTGAGGATCCAGCGCAGCGAGACGCGGTCCCGGCCGCCCCACGCCGGGTGGGTCTGGCTGAGCGCCTTGTCCTCGCCGGACCGCAGTTGCTCCTGCAGCACGGCCCGGGACCGGTCAACCCGCTCCGCCCACAGCGCGCGCAACTCGTCGCCGGGGTCACTGGCTGCGGTGCGCCACTCCCAGTCCGGGTCGGCGTCCCAGTCCACGCTGGCCCACGGCTCGGGAATGGGCTGCTCGGCGGCCACCTCGGTGAACCAGCCATCCTCGACGCAGGCCATGTGCTTGAGCATGCCGCCCAGCGTCATCGTGGTCGGTGGCAGTGCCACCCGCAGCTGCTCGTCGCTCAGCCCCTGGCACTTCCAGGCCAGCGTGCCGCGCTGGTAGTCCAGGAAGCCGGTGAGCGTGGCCGCCTCGCCCCCGTCGTGCGGCGGCTCCGGCCGCCCGTGCTCGTCCGTCTGGTTCTCATCCATGACCGCCACGCTAGCGGCCGGCGCCGTCAGCGCATGTTGATGCCCGGGTCCGTGTCAGCATATGCTGACGCAATGCAGTCCACACTGGAGATCGCCGAGGGCGCCGCCAGCAACGACCCCGATGTCGGGCTCCGCGCGGTGGCCGCGCTCCGGGCGCTCACCGAACGCCTGGAGATCCTCCAGGTGGAGAACGCGCGGAAGCTCGGCTGGTCCTGGCAGGAGATCGCGGAGCGGCTGGGCGTCACCAAGCAGACCGTGCACCGCAAGCACGGCAAGCGGACCGGCCGCCGGTAGCTACCGTGGCTCACCGGATTCGGTCAGGTAGTCCCGCCAGCCGCGGGCGGCCCGCCAGCCGAGCAGGCGCTGCGCCTTGCCCGAGTCGATGCCGCTGGCGTCCGGCCGGGGCACCGGGCGCAGTTCGGTGGCCGAGCCCGGGTTCGCGGCCCGCCAGGCTGCGTGCAGGTCGCAGCCGCCGATCGTGTCCGGCGCCGCGATGAAGAGAGCCTCGTGCCCGGGCAGGTCGCTCTCGACCGCCAGCCGGATCGCGCCGGCCAGGTCGGTGGCGTCCACATAGGGCCAGCCCGGCCACCCCGCGCGGCGGCCGGGCCCGGATGACCGGCCCCAGGTCGGTGGCGTAGCTGGCGGCGTCCTGCACCCAGGCCGGCCGGAGCGAGATGCAGCGCAGCTCAGACCGGGCCACGGCCGCGTCGCAGAGTTGCTCGCCGAACAGCTTGGCCAGCCCGTAGGGATCCTGCGGGCGCAGCGGGTGATCCTCATCGATGGGCAGGTAGTCCGGCAGCAGCCGTCGCTGCGCGTAGTGCAGGCCAAGCACGCCGACGCTGGAGATATTGACCAGGCGGCCCACTCCGGAGCCGACACACGCCTCGATCACGTTGAACGTCGCCATCAGGTTGTTGCACAGCAGCACGTCCGGAGGGTGCTGCCCGGGCCGCGGGATGGCCGCCGTGTGTACCACCGCGGCGAACCGGCCACCGCCGATCAGGCTGGCGGCCTGCGCCGCATCGGCCAGGTCGGCCTGGGCGTCCAGATCAGCACCTAGGCCGGGCCGGTCGGTGCTGATCACCACGTGCCCGGCCGCCCGCAGCACCGGGGCGGCGGCCCGGCCGACCAGCCCGGCCGCCCCGGTCAGCAGAATCCGCATGGCTTAACTCTTACCAGTGGCCCGGCGGCTGGCCTGTCCCGGCCGCACCGGCCTGTCGATTTCCGGCGAGCATGTTCGTCGGGTGGGTAGGACGGGCAGTAATGCGCCTGCGCCGATGATGCACCGAGAGTAAGCGCAACTGCACTCGCTATACAGGGGGAGTCATGCCTAACCGCACCAGCTATGCCCAGGGCACGCCGAACTGGGCCGACCTGCAGACCACCGATACCCAGGCCGCGAAGGCGTTCTACGGCGGCCTGTTCGGCTGGGAGTACGACGACCAGCCGATGCCCCAGGGTGGGGCCTACTCGATGGCTACGCTGCGCGGCGAGCAAGTGGCCGCGATCGCGCCGCAGTCACCGGAGACGAAGGCGGCGGGCATGCCGCCGGCGTGGAACACCTACCTCGCGGTCGACTCGGTGGACCAGGCCGCGGCCCAGGTCGAAGCGGCCGGCGGCCAGCTCGCCATGGCGCCATTCGACGTCATGGACGCCGGCCGGATGGCCTTCGTCATCGACCCATCCGGCGCCGCGGTGGCGCTGTGGCAGGCCAACAAGCACATCGGCGCCACGCTGGTCAACGAGCCCGGCGCGTTGATCTGGAACGAGCTGATCACCGATGACCCCAAGGCGGCTGAGTTCTACACCCGGCTGCTCGGCGTGACCACGTCGAACCATGGACATGGGCACCGGCGAGTACACCCTGTTCCACGTGGGCGGCGACATGGTCGGCGGCACCATCCCGCCGCCCATGCCGGGCGTGCCCAACCACTGGCACGTGTACTTCGCGGTGGACGATGCGGACGCCACCGCGGCGAAGATCCCCGAGCTGGGCGGCTCGATCCTGGTCGAGCCGTTCGATAGCCCGGTGGGCCGGATCGCCGTAGCCTGTGACCCGCAGGGCGCCATGTTCAGCGTCATCCAGCCCGCACCGCCCGAATCTGCCTAAACCATCGGTACCACGGGCACGTAAATACCTACTCGCGCGCAGGCAAAAAATGCTGTGAGTTGCGAGGAGTCAGTCGGCCGCGACCGGGCATGAGAGAGCAAACGGAACCGGCATGTCGGGGGGCCGGCCGGATAGGCCTGCGTGTATGGCACGCACGGCCACCCCCGGCGCGGTACATCCGGGATCCTGGTTCCCGCCTGAACGGACCTGCCCCGGGCTACGTGCTCAGAGTAAGTACGTGAACTGTTGCCGCGGGAGGTTGTGATGCGTAGTAGATGGTGGGCGCCAGCTGGCCTGGCCAGCCTCGCCCTGATCGCCGCCGCGTGCGGCAGTTCGGCGCCGTCCAGTTCGTCCGGCGCCGCTTCCTCATCCTCCGCCGGCACAACCTCGTCCAGTTCGGCGCTGAAGACGGCGAAGATCGGCGGGGCCACCGTGCTCACCAACGCCAAGGGCTTCACGCTGTACTCGTTCGCCCCGGACACGTCAACCAAGTCAAACTGCAACGGGTCCTGCACCCACTACTGGCCGCCGGTCAAGGGCCCGGCCACGGCCGGCCCGGGTGTGACCGGCAAGCTGACCGTGATCACCCGGTCCGACGGGTCCAAGCAGGCCGCCTACAACGGTCATCCGCTGTACACCTACGTCGGCGATACCGCGCCCGGGCAGGACAAGGGCAACGGCCTCAATCTGTCCGGCGGGGTGTGGCACGTGATCACGGTATCCGGCTCGGCCGCGCCGGCGTCCAGTTCGTCTGGTGGCGGCGGGTACTAGTCCGTCCCCTGAGCAGAAGGCGGGCGCCCTATGGCCCACACGCTATCTCGATCTCGGCAACTCACCCGGCCGTGGCCGCTCATTCTGCGGGTGGCCGGGGGAGGCCTGCTCATCGCCACCGGGGCTATCCACCTGGATCTGTACCTGACCGGCTACCGGACGATTCCGACCATCGGCTGGCTGTTCCTGCTCCAGGTGATCGCGGCCTTCGGCCTGGCCCTCGCCGTGCTGCTCACCGGCAGCCGGCTGGCCGCGGCGGCGGGCGCCGGGTTCGCCCTGGCCACGCTGGCCGGCTACCTGCTGTCGATCTGGGTTGGGCTGTTCGGGTTCATCGAGGTGCGCACCACGGCCGGGATCGTCGCCGGGATCATCGAGGTGGCGGCGTTCGCGGTGCTCGCGTTCATGACCGTGGCCCCGGCCGCCGGCCAGCCCGCCCAGGCCAGCCCGCTGGACCGGCTGGTGGCGGCCATCCCGGCGGCCGGGGTCCTGATCGCGGGGGTGTCCGTCGTCGCGCTGGTGCTGCTCGGCGTGGCGGCGGGCACGGCGGGCAGCACCACCACGGTGGCGTCCAGCGGCGGCCTGAAGGTAGAGCACATCGGCGGGGCGAGCGTGCTGGCCAACGCCAAGGGCTTCACGCTGTACTGGTTTGCGCCGGACACCACCACCAAGTCGGTGTGCAACGGATCCTGTGCCGTCTACTGGCCGCCGGTCAAGGGCCCGGTGACGGCCGGGCCGGGGATACCCGGCAAGCTCGGCACGATCAAGCGGGCGGACGGCTCGACCCAGGCGACCTACGACGGCCACCCGCTGTACACCTACGTCGGCGACTCAGCACCCGGCCAGGCCCGGGGCAACAACCTCAACCTGAACGGCGGCCTCTGGCACGAGGTCACCACCTCCGGTTAATCGCGCTGTGTCAGGCTGGTCCTTGGGGCCCTTCTGGCGTTGACGCGCGGAACTGGAGGAATGCCTCATGTCTGATGGGGCGCAGGGTGACGGGGCGCACGGTGTCGGGGAACACGGTGGCGTGGCGCAGGAACTTGACGCGGCCGAATGCCTGCGGCTCGGGCCAGCAGATCGGCCGGGTCGCGTACAACGGCCGGCTCGGCCCGATGGTGCTCCCGGTGAACTACCGGCTGTTCGAGGACAGCATCGTGTTCCGGACCGTGCAGGGCAGCGCCATGGACGAGGACCTGACCACCGGGATCGCGGACGCGGAATACCTGATCGCGTTCGAGATCGATGAGCTGGACCCGGACCGCCAGGAAGGCTGGAGCGTGCTCATCCACGGATCGGCGCACCACGTCACGGACGAGGATGAGCGATCGTCAGTGGTCCAGGCCGGGGTAACCCCGTGGGTCGGCGGGGTCCGCGACCTGTACATGCGGATCCGGCCCACGCACATCGCCGGCCGCCGGATCACCCACCCCGGCTGACCGCGCCGCCTGCCCCCGCTCCGGTTCGGCGGGCACCGCCAGCAGCGGCAGCCGGACGGTGAACGCGGCGCCCTTGCCCTCCTGGCTGTCCACGCTGATGGAGCCGTGATGCGCGTCCACGATGGCCTTGGTAATAGTCAGCCCCAGCCCGGTGCCGGCGATCACCTGCCGGGTGGCCGACGCCGACCGGAAGAACCGCTCGAAGATCCGCTCCTGGTCGGTGGCGGGGATGCCGATGCCGGTGTCGGTCACGGCGAGCACCGCGTGGTCGCCGTCGGTGCGCACGCTGACCTCGATCTGGCCGCCCTCCGGGGTGAACTTCACTGCGTTGGAGATGAGGTTGCTGAGCAACTGGGCGATCCGGGTCGGGTCAGCGGCGAACGTGGGCGTGTCGCCGCTGGACAGGACCAGGCTGATGTTCTTGCGCTGGGCTTCTGGCCCCAACTCAGCCACGGTGTCGGCCGCGATAGCGGCCAGGTCGGTGCCGCGCAGCTCCATGGCCAGCTGCCCGGACTGGATCCGGGACAGGAACAGCAGGTCGTCGACCAGGCGCAGCAGCCGCTGCGCGTTGCGCTCGATCACCTCGGCGAAGTGGTCCGCGTTCAGCCCCTTGGACCGCTCGTCGCGCAGCAGCGCGATGTAGCCGATGATCGAGGTCAGCGGGGTGCGCAGTTCGTGCGAGACCAGCCCGATGAACTCGTCCTTCAGCCGGTCCAGCTCGCGCAGCTGCTCGTTCTGCGCGCTCAGTTCCTCCGTCTGCTGGGCCAGCGCCTGCTCCGCCCTGATCTGCGCGGTCACGTCGCGGGAGATGCCGAACGTGCCGATGATCTGGCCATGCGTGTCCAGCAGGGGCATCTTGGTGGTGGACACCCAGGCGTCCGCGCGGCCTCTGTAGGTCTCCCGTTCCACCAGGCCGGCGATCGGTTCCCCGGTGCGGATGATCCGCTGCTCGTCGGCGAACGCGGCCGCCGCATGCTGGCTGCTGAACACGTCGAAGTCGGTCTTCCCCATCAGCTCCTCGGCGCTGCGGCCGGGCGCGTACGCATCGATCCAGCCCTGGCTGACGAACAGGAACCGGCTCATCAGGTCCTTGAAATAGACCCGTTCCTCGGTCGCGGACAGCAGATTGCGCATGCAGATGAGTTTGAGCTCCCGCAGCTCCTCGGGCTCCGGCCGATCCGGCGGTTGCAGGCTCATCGTGGCCAACGCACCCCCCGAAGCAGCGCGGATGATGAGCGTGGGCGCGGGGGGCCCTTCTTGCGGTATCTCCGCAGTTCAGCTCCGCTAAACCGGCCCGAAACCAGGCTAGACCCGCGGATTCACGCTGGCCAGGCAGGCACCCGGGGACACCGGGAGGGGGGTCCGCCCCGGTGTCCCCGCAGCCGCTCTGGTGACCGGTCAGGCGGCGGTGTCGCTGCCCAGCCGGGCCGGGTGGTGGCCCACCCGGGTGGCGCTGGCCCGCCGGGCCGACAGCAGCCGGTCCACGACCACGGCCAGTGCCGCGGCCAGCACCGCGGCGCCCGCCGCGATGAGGGCGATCTGCCAGCCCGGCATGCCGCCGACCACGACGGTGTGCACGGCGGGTGAGTGCCCCGTAATCGCGCCGGTGACGGGCCCGGTCGGCCCCGGCGGATCTGGCGGGGCAATGGTTGCGAATGCGGCCGGCGCGGCCAGCGCACTGGCCGCCGCGGCGGCCAGCATGGCCACCAGGCAGGCGGCGTAACGGCGAATTCGGATCATGGTGAGTCTCCTAACTTCCTTCCTGCACCAGGTAGATCGAGTCGGCCACCAGGCCGTGCGCCTTCCGGTGCACGTCCGCGGCGGCCTCCGCGGAGGGGGCCTCAACTAGGCAGAACACCTTGCCTTCCGGCTCGTTGACCCAGTACCGCAGGTAGCGGACGTCGTATTCGCCCTGGGTCTGCACGTCGGCCCGGTGGGCCTGGGCGACGTCGTCGCACGAGACACCCCCGTCGATGTTGTGTACATCCATGTAGAGCGGCATGTTGCCTCCCGGTCGTGGTTTTCGAGTCACCGTGACCGTATGGCGGCAGGCCAGCTCGCCGAATCGGGAGCGGTTACCCAGTTTCCGGTTTCGGCCACCTACATTTCCGCCGCCCGCCGCCCAATCTGAGCCAGTTGCCCGGTTCGGGCGTTATGCCTGGTAGTGCTGGGGGGGTTCAGTCATGGACACCGTTACGGTGGCGTTGCTGGAACGGGAAGCGCAACTGGCGTCGCTCACGGGCTACGCCGAGGAAGCGCGGCACGGGGACGGCCGGCTGGTGCTCGTCGGAGGCGAGGCTGGGGTCGGCAAGTCAGCGCTGGTCGAGCAGGCGCAGCGGGATGTGCCCGCGGCGCAGTGGCTGTGGGGCGCGTGCGACGGGCTGTTCACCCCGCGCCCGCTCGGCCCGCTGTTCGACATCGCCAGCAAGCTTGGCGGCGAGTTGCTGGAGCTATGCCAGGCGGATGCGTCCCGGGAGGAGCTGTTCCAGGCGCTGCTCCGCCAGATCAGCGAGTCAGCCGAGCTGCACGTGCTGGTCATGGAGGACGTCCACTGGGCCGATGAAGCCACCGTGGATCTGCTCCGCTTCCTCGGCCGCCGGCTGCGCGACGCCCCAGTGCTGCTGATCGCCACCTACCGGGATGATGGGCTGACCCCGGATGATCCGCTTCGCGTCGCGCTCGGCGACCTGGCTACCCAGCGCTGCACCCGGCGGATCGGGCTCGCGCCGCTTACCGAGCACGCGGTCGGCCTGCTGGCCGCAGATTCCGGCCTGGAAGCCGCGGCGCTGTACCGGCTGACCGGCGGCAACCCGTTCTACGTGACCGAGGTCCTGCAGTCCGGGATGGGCGACGTGCCGCCCTCGGCCCGGGACGCGGTGCTGGCCCAGGCCGCTCGGCTGAGCCCGGGCTCGCAGGCGGCCAGATCGCCGAGCCCTACCGGCGGCTGATTGATGGCGACTGGGTGGGTGCCGCGCGGCTGTGGACCGAGCTGGGCTGCCGCTACGAGGCAGGCCTGGCGCTGCTTGGCGCGGCCGACGAGGAGTCGCTGCGTGCCGCGTTGCAGATCTTTACCGACCTCGGCGCCACCGCGACCGCCCGGCTCACCCGGCAGCGCATGCGCGAACTCGGCATCCGGTCCATCCCGGCCGGCCCGCGCGCCACCACCCGTGATCACCCCCTCGGGCTGACCCGCCGCGAGCAGGAAGTCCTCGGCCTGATCTGCGCCGGCCACACCAACGCGGAGATCGCCGAGCAGCTGTTCATCTCGGCCAAGACCGTGGACCACCACGTGTCGGCCGTGCTGGCCAAGCTCGGCGCGCCGACCCGCGGCGCGGCCGCCTCCCGGGCGGCCCGGCTGGGCCTGGCGGTGGCGGCCGATTTAGGCTGCTGCCATGCCCGCGACCTGGCCTGCGTGCTCGTATGAGGACTGGCAGGCGACCTGTGACACCTTGCATGCGCATACTCAGGTGCTCGGCAAGCTGGCCGCCCGGCTGGCCCCGCCCGAGCCGCAGTTGCAGCACGCCGCGCTCCGGCTGACCGCGCGCGGCTGGGAAACCGCCCCGCTGCCCGCCCCGGATGGTTCCGGTGCCCTGGTCGCCGCGCTAGACCTGCACCGGCATGAGGCGGTCGTGGAGCACTCGGACGGCCGGGCCGGCCGCGTCCCGCTCACCCCCAGCCGCCCGGTCGGCGACGTTGCCCAGGAACTCCTGGCCGCCGTCCGCCGCCTCGGCGGCCCGGTGGAGATCGATCCCACCCCGCAGGAAGTGCCCTGGATCATTCCGCTCGACCAGGACACCGAGCACCACGAATACGACCCCAGCCAGGTCGGCGCGTACTTCGCCGCCGCCACCCACGCCGCCCTGGTGCTGGCCGCCTACCGCGCGCCGTTCCGCGGCCGGTCCACCCCGGTCAACGCCTGGTGGGGCTCGTTCGACCTGGCCGTCAGCCTGTTCTCCGGAGCGCCGGCCGATCCGCCGTCCACCGACTTCATCATGCGCAACGCGATGGACTCCCAGGAAGTCGCGCTCGGCTGGTGGCCGGGCGACGGCCGCTATCCGCGTGCCGCGTTCTACGCCTATGCCCATCCCACGCCGGACGGGTGCGGCACGCTGACCCTGTCCCCGCCCGCCGCCCGCTGGGACCCCTCGCTCCGTGAGTTCATCCTGGACTGGGACGACGTGCGCAAAGCCGGCGACCCATTCGGGACCGCGCTGGAGTTCGCCCGGACCGCGTTCCGCCAGGTATGCGTGGTCAGCGGCTGGGATCCCGCCCTGGTGGCCACGACCGACAGCCACCCGCCCCCGGTGCACTGACACCAGTAGGGTGCCCCGGCACCTCCGTGCCAATACGTCGCTGAAACATCGCTGTATTCAGGTGTGCAGCGAAGTTTCAGCGACGTGGTGCGTAGCGGCGGCTGGCGCCGGGGGCAGTGGGGGGTTGCGCCGCGCAATTAGCCGGGCATCGGCTGGTGGCCTGGTCAGGGGCTGGTTAGCGTGATCGGGTGCTGGGGGCGGGCTGGACTGAGCTGGTCGCGCTGGCGGCTGCGTTTGTGATCGCGGTGCTGGCGACGCCCGCCGGGGTGTCCGGCGCGGTGCTGCTGCTGCCGTTCCAGGTGGGTGTGCTGGGCACGCCCAGCCCGGCCGTCACTCCGACGAACCTGCTCTACAACGTGGTGGCGGCGCCGGGGGCGCTCTACCGGTACTGGCGGCAGGGGCAGACCGGCGGGCAGCTGGCCCTGGTGCTGATCGCCGGGACGCTGCCGGGGGTGGTCGCGGGTTCGGTGATCCGGGTCGAGTTGTTGCCGGGCGCCCGGCTGTTTGACCTGGTGGTAGCCGGAGTGCTGGTGCCGCTCGGGCTGTGGCTGGCGCTGACCCGGGCGGGCTCCCCGCACGACGCAGGCTTCTCGGAGGGCACGGGCGGCCGGCGGGTGCGGGTGATCCCGGTGCCGGCGCTGGTGCTGCTGGCCGCGGTGGTGGGGTGTGTCGGTGGGATTTACGGGATCGGCGGCGGATCCATCCTGGCCCCGGTGCTGATCGGCTCCGGACGGCGGCCGGCGGAGGTTGCCCCGGCCGCGCTGGCCTCGACGTTCGTGACCTCGGTGGCTGGCGTCATCACGTTTACCGTCTTGTCCGCGCACACGCATGGCCCGGTGGCGCCGGACTGGCCGACAGGCATCGCCCTTGGTGTCGGCGGCCTGGCGGGTGCGTACACCGGGGCCAGGATCCAGGCGCGGCTGCCAGATGTCCTGATCCGCCGGCTAGTCGGGGTTCTGGTGCTGGCCATCGGTGCCCGGTACCTGTGGTCTGGCCTGGGCTGATGGCCTAGGTTGGCCGCGGGCCAGGCCGGCCCGTCCGGCCGTCTAGATCCGCTCGATGGTCGCGAGCCAGGCCGGGGCGCCGTTGGCGTCGTGGAATCTGGTCTGGACCCGGTCCGGTTCGATGGCGGCGACGGTCCATCCGCTGCCCGGGCCGAACGCCGCTCTCAGGTCGTCCTTCCTGACCGGGTGTGGGCCGGTATCGGGTCCTTCGTCACTGAAGCACAGCACGTACAGGGTTCCGCTGTGCTCGGTCACCGACGCGAGGCTCGCCACGTATTCCGGGCGCTCGGCGCCGTCGAAGGTGTGGAAAAGCCCGCAGTCCAGCACCGTCGCGAACCTGCGCCGCAGCCGCTCCAGGTGCAGCGCGTCGGCCGCCACGAACTCGGCCTCGATCCCGCGCTTGGCGGCTTTCTCCCGGGCCATCGCCAGGGCTGTCTCGGCCACGTCGAAGCCGAGAACCGGCACGCCCAGCGCGGCGATATGCAGCGCGTTCTCGCCGGTCCCGCAGCCCGCATCGAGCACCGCCGCGGCGAATCTGCCGCCGGCGGCCAGCCGCCCTACCGTCGGCTGTGGCCGGCCGATATCCCACGGCGCCGGGCCGTCCTGGTACGACGCGTCCCAGGGCAGGCCGGTCATCCGTTCGTGACTGGTTGGCGCCCGGCCACCGAACGGATCGTCAGCCGGGGTGTGTGCTCGTGCCATCCCGTCCAGGCTAGTCAAACGCCCGGCCGACGTTCTGTTCGCCGTGCTCGGTCCCCTCATATTTGGCCAGGTCCTCGTCGTCCCCGACCAGCCGGAAGACCTGCCCGCCCGGGGCCTGGAAGTACAGATGCGGATCCGGCACGTCGAGCACCCGGACGCCGAAGGCGACGATCCGCTGCCGCAGTTCTTCGACGTCGCTGGCCTTCAGCTCCAGGTAGATCGCCCGCAGAAAGCCGCTCTCATCGAGTGCGACACCCTCGTCCTCGTAGAGAAACGCGAAATAGAAGCCGTCGCCCAGCCGGAAGTCGTCCTTGCGGTCGCCCTCCCTGGTGATCTCGCAGCCCAGCACATCACGGTAGAAGCTGCGAACTCCGTCTCGTTCCGCCCGGGAAACCCGGACCGCCGAATGATTGCCAAAAGCGACCTTCGCCATGATCACTCCTTGCCCTGGAATCCAAGCGGTGCACGCCGGGCACCGGTTTAGACACCGGCTGGCTCGCGATGTGGGCGGTCGCCGGGTCAGGTCAGCTTGATCCCGGGTTCCAGGGCGCGGTGCGCGCCGGGGTGGCGGGGCGGGCCGGTCAGCGTGCAGCGCAGGGTGGCGCGGATGTCGGCGCTGGATGCGCCGACCCGGAGCTCGACCGCGCCCGGATCGACCAGGCGGCGGCCGGACCGGCCGGTGTACGAGGTCAGGTCGGCGTGCAGGGTGATCACCGCGGTGCGAATCTGCCCCGGGGTGAGGTCCACCCGGCTGGCCGCGATGAGCTGCTGGGTGGGCCGGGCCACCTCGGCCACCGGGTCATGCAGGTAGACCTGGACCACCTCGGTGGTGGGCCGGCCGGTGTCATTGCGCAACGTGACGGCGAGCTGGCAGGTGCCGTCGGTGGGCCACTCGGCGGAGCCGGCCAGGGCGACATCGACCCAGCTGGCCGGGCCGTAGCTGAGGCCGTGGCCGAACGGGAACACCGGGGTCGGGTCAACGATGCTGACGTCGTTGCGCTGGCCAAGCTGGGGTGCCAGATACGTGCTCGGCTGGGTCGCGCCAGCCGACGGGAAGCTGATTGGCAGGTGCCCGGACGGGTTGACCCGGCCGCTGAGGATGTCGGCCAGCGCGGGCCGCCTTCCTCGCCGGGGAAGAACCCGCACAGCGCGGCGGCCAGCCGGTCCACCTGCTCGCTGAGCTCGTAGGGCCGGCCGACCAGCAGGATGAGCACGACCGGCGTGCCGGTGTCCAGCAGGGCGCCGAGCAGCTCACCCTGGCGCCCGGGCAGCCGCAGGCCGGCGGCGTCGCAGCCCTCGCCGGAGGTGCCCACGCCGAACAGCCCGGCCTGGTCGCCGAGGACCGCGACGCACACGTCGGCGTCGGCGGCGGTGCGCGCGGCGGCCGCGATATCGGCGTCGGTGCCGCCGAGGACCGGGCAGCCCGGGTGCGTAGCTGACCAGGTACCCGGCCGGGTCGGCGCGCAGTGCGGCCAGCACGGTGGGGATCTCGATGCCCAGCGCCACGTCCGGGTAGTGCACGCCCACGTGCCGGGGGAACGAGTAGCAGCCGAGCATGGCGCCCGGGTCGTCGGCCCGCGGGCCGACTACCGCGATGCGCTGGCCCGGGGCGAGCGGCAATACGCCCTCGTTGCGCAGCAGCACGATGGACCGGCGGGCCAGCTGGCCAGCCAGCGCACGGGACTGGGCGTCGTCCAGGTCCACGTTGGTGCCATCGGGGCCTGGCCCGGGGTCCCAGTCCGGGTCGAGCAGGCCGAGCTCGCACTTCTGGCTGAGCACACGGGCCACCGCCCGGTCGAGCAGGGCCAGGTCGATGACGCCGGACTCGATGCCGGAGCGCAGCGGCTCGCCGTAGCAGTCGACCATGGGCAGTTCCACGTCGATGCCGGCCTGCAGGGCCAGGTGGGCGGCGCTGGTCCGGGTGCCGGCCACGCCGTGCAGGGTGTGCAGGAACGCGACCGAGAAGTAGTCGGAGACGACCGTGCCGGTGAACCCGTAGCCGTCCCGGAGCAAGCCGGTGAGCATGCTGGCGTCGGCGGCCACCGGGACGCCGTCCAGGTCGGTGTAGGAGTTCATCACCGAGCGGGCGCCGGCCCGCAGCGCCATCTCGAACGGGGGCAGCAGCACGTCGGCCAGCTCGCGCGGGCCGATCGAGACCGGGGCCAGGTTCCGCGCGCCCCGGGAGGCCGAGTAGCCGGCGAAGTGCTTGAGCGTGGCCACGATGCCGGCCGACTCCAGGCCGCGGACGTAGCCGCTGCCGATCAGGCCGACCAGGTACGGATCCTCGCCGATGGTTTCCTCGGTCCGTCCCCAGCGCAGGTCGCGCACGACGTCGAGGACCGGCGCCAGGCCCTGGTGCACGCCGAGACGGCGCATGACGGCGCCGATGTGCGCGCTCATCTGCTCGACCAGCCCTGGGTCGAAGCTCGCCCCCCAGCACAGCGGTGACGGGAACACGGTGGCCTGCCAGGCCTCCAGCCCGGTCAGGCACTCCTCGTGCACCATGGCCGGGATGCCGAGCCGCCCGGCCGCGATGATCTGGCGCTGCCGGCCGGCCAGCGTGCGCGCCCCGTCGGCCGGGCTGACCGGCGCGGTCCCGTACGGCCGGGTCAGCTGCCCCACCCCGTCGCTGATCAGCGTGGCCCACGGCCCGGCCGAGCTGACGGACTCGTGCTGATGGGGCGCGACCGCGGCGCTGGCCGCGCCCATGTTCACCCACAGCGCGGAGAGCTGGGCGATCTTCTCCCGGATGGTCATCCGGGCCAGCAGATCCCGCACCCGGTCCGCGGTCGCGGCGGCCGGGTCGCGCCAGGTTTCGGTGGAGAGGCTGCGCTCAATGGTCACGTGCGGTCCGTCCGTCGTCCTGATGGGTCAGCGGGTCAGGCCAGGGCGGCGTCGCCAGGGCGGGCAGCGGGACCGGGCCGGGCCCGCACCGCGCGGCCCCGGCCACCCGGGACTGCGGGACCGCGGCCGCCCCGCACCGCGCTTGGCGCGGTCGCGGATAGTGACGAACGGGGTTGACTCCACGCCGGGAGGATAGCGCTATAAAACGTTATCGACAACGATTGACATTGCCCCGGACACGGGGTCAGACTCTGCGGCGAGCCGGGCGGAGCAGGCCGGCGCGGCGCCCGGGTGGCGACACCAGGGCGGCATCGTCAGGAGATGAGCCATGCGGAGCAGCCCTCAGCGCCGCGCCTGGCCCGCTCCTGGGCGGCCTGCGCAGCGCCACCCGGCTCCGTGGCTGTCGGAAGAGCACCAGGTGACAGCCACCCTGGCCAGCCACCTGCCGACAGGTCCAGTTCGCCGTCCCAGGCCGGGCAGCGGCGGGCGGACGCGACGGCTGCGCAGCGAGAGGAGGGCAGTCCAGCACCTGTTACCACGCGGAGCGTCCCGGAAGCCGGGCGCTGCGCGAGATCAAGGAAGGAAAGTTACTGTGCTTGACCGCATCAGGCGCCCGGCCGGTGCCGCGTTAGCCGCCGCCACCGCATTACTGACAGTCACCGCGCTGAGCCTGCTGGCCCCGGCGATCCCGGCCCTGGCCGCGGACACCGCGACCATCAACGGCGCCACCACCTACCAGACCATCACCGGCTTCGGCGCCTCGGAAGCCTTCGGCGAGGCGCAGACCGTGATGAACGCCTCGTCCTCGGTCCAGCAGCAGGCGCTCAGCCTGCTGTACAGCCCGGCCAGCGGGGCCGGGCTGAACATCCTGCGCAACTGGATCAGCGCCGACTCGGGCAGCACCATCGAGCCCAGCTCGCCGGGCAGCCCGACCGCCACCCCGACCTACCTGCCGATGTCCTCCACCGGCCAGGACGCGGGCCAGTTGTGGTTCGCCCAGCAGATCAAGGCCGACTACGGCGTGACCAATGTGTTCGCCGACGCGTGGACCGCGCCCGCGTTCATGAAAACCAACGACGCGACCGACAACGGCGGCGCGCTGTGCGGCACGCCCAGCGCCACCTGCTCCAGCGGCGACTGGCGCCAGGCCTACGCCAACTACCTGGTGCAGTACGCCAAGGACTATGCGGCGGCCGGGGTGCCGCTGAGCTACATCGGCCCGGAGAACGAGGCCAACCTGTCCACCAGCTACGACAGCATGCAGTTGACCCCGGCCCAGACGGCCAACTTCCTGGACGTGCTCGGCCCCACGCTGGCCTCGTCCGGGCTGTCCACCAAGATGGAGTGCTGTGCCACCGAGGGCTGGGACTATGCCCAGCAGTACGCGGCCGCGATTGAGGCGGACCCCACGGCCAGCGCGGACACCGCGGTGTTCACCAGCCACGGCTACACCGAGGCGCCGACCACCCCGCTGTCCGGCTGGTCCAAGCCGGCCTGGGAGACCGAGTGGTCCACGTTCGAGAGCTGGGACCCGGCCTGGGACGACGGCACGGACGCGTCCGGGCTGACCTGGGCCCAGCACATCTACCAGGGGCTGACCGGGGCAAACCTGAACGCGTTCCTGTACTGGTGGGGTTCCACCACCCCAGCGGAGAACGGGGACAACGAGGGCCTGATCCAGATCAACGGCTCGACGGTCACCGCATCCGGCCGGCTGTGGGCGTTCGCCAACTACAGCCGCTATGTGCACCCCGGCGCCGTGCGGATCGCCGCGACCAGTTCCAACAGCGCGGTTGACCTGGCCGCGTTCAAGAACACCGATGGCACGGTGGCCATCGTCGCGCTGAACACCGGGACCAGCGCGGACCCGATCACCTACTCGGTGTCCGGCACCGGCACGCCGAACGGGGCCACCGTCACCCCGTACCTGACCAACGGCAGCAGCGACGTGGCCGCACAGGCCACCACGTCCGTCAGCGGCGGCTCGTTCAGCGCCTCGATCCCGGCCCGCTCGCTGGTCACCTACGTGCTCGGCAGCACCGGCAGCGGAAGCGGCGGCGGCAACACCGTCACCGTCACCAGCCCGGGCAACCAGACCGGCACCGTGGGCACCGCGGCCAGCGTGCAGGTGCACGCGTCGGACTCGGCTTCCGGCCAGACGCTGAGCTACGCCGCGACCGGGCTGCCCGCCGGGCTGTCCATCAACTCCTCGACCGGGCTGATCTCCGGCACGCCGGCCGCGGCCGGCACGTCCACCGTCACCGTCACCGCCACCGACGGCACCGGGGCATCCGGGTCGGCCACGTTCAGCTGGGCGATCTCGTCCAGCGGCGGGGGAGGTGGCGCGGCCTGCCAGGTCGTGTACAGCACGCAGAGCCAGTGGACCGGCGGCTTCGTGGCCCAGATCAACATCACCAACACCGGCTCGTCCGCGATCAACGGCTGGACGCTGGGCTTCACCTTCCCCGGCGACCAGAAGATCACCACCGCGTGGAACGGCACCGCCAGCCAGAGCGGGGAGACCGTGTCGATCACGAACGCGAGCTACAACGGCGCCCTGGCCGCCGGGCAGTCCACCTCGGTGGGCTTCCAGGGCACCTGGGCCAGCAGTGACGCGGCCCCGGCCGCGTTCACCCTGAACGGCGCCACCTGCACCACCTGACGCCGTTCCCAACGGCCTGCCCTGCGTCCCGCCGCGTCATCCCCCTCCCGGGGCGCGGGGCAGGCCCGCACTATCCAGGAAAGGAACGAGTCCTGTGCGCAGAATCAACCAGCGCTACCCCAGTGCGCCATTAGCCGCAGCGGTGGCCGTACTGGCCGCCAGCATGCTGACCGTTGCGGCCACCGCACCCGCATCCGCCCAGAATGGGGAAGCAGACGGGCACACCGCCGTCATCAACGGCGCGATCCGGCACCAGGTCATCACCGGGTTCGGCGCCTCCGAGGCGTTCGGCCAGGCGGAGACCGTGATGAACGCCCCGGCCGCGGTCCAGCAGCAGGCACTGAGCTTGCTGTACAGCCCGGCCAGCGGGGCGGGGCTGACCATCCTGCGGAACGAGATCAGCGCCGACCAGGGCAGCACCATCGAGCCGGCCGCCCCGGCCAGCCCCACCGCCACCCCGTCGTACCTGCCGCTGTCCGCCATCAACCAGGATCAGGGCCAGCTCTGGTTCGCCCGGCAGATCCGGGCCGGCTACGGGGTCCGCGACGTGTTCGCCGACGCGTGGAGCCCGCCCGCGTTCATGAAGACCAACGACTCGGTGGACAACGGCGGGACGCTGTGCGGCGTCCCCGGGGCCGACTGCACCAGCGGCGACTGGCGCCAGGCCTACGCGACCTACCTGACCCAGTACGCCAGGGACTACGCGGCCGCCGGGATCCCATTGAGCTACGTCGGGCCGGAGAACGAGGCCAACATCGGGCCGGGCTACGACAGCATGCTGCTCAGCCCCACGCAGACGGCCAACTTCATGCCCTACCTCGGCCACGCGCTGGCCGCCGCCCACCTCGGTACCCGAGCGGAGTGCTGCGCCACCGAGGGCTGGGACTACGCCCAGCAGTATTCCGCGGCCATCGAGGCCGACCCGGCC
>CAVWWE010000024.1:0-31641 GCA_963758575.1 uncultured Actinomycetes bacterium | reverse complement strand
GCGCCGAAGGGGGCGCGCCGCCGAACTGGACTGAGGAGGGAGGGAGCGAGGAACGAGCGACCGAGCGACGAGGGAAGGAGGCGGGTTCAGCGCGCCCGGAGGCGCAAAGCAAGCAGGGTAAGACGAAAGTCCCGCCCGTTCAGGCCGGGTGCCGCTCAATCCTGTCTCCGGCTGCGCGCACACTGGTAGCAGGAGAGGGATCGCGATGAGGCAGAGCCGGGCCACGCAGCCGCGGCCGCCGCGCGCACTCTGGCTGCGCGGGCGGTGGCCGGATCACAACCCGCTGCGCCGCACCTCGGACCGGGTCGAGGCGGCCATTGTCGCTGCCGCGCTGATCCTGTTCCTGGCCGGCGCGCCGCTGCTGGCCCTGTTCGCCTGGCACTGGGCCGACAGCGCTGCGCACCGCGTGCAGCAGCGCCAGCAGACGGCCTGGCATCAGGTCAGCGCGCTGCTGCTGGCCGACGCCCGGCCGGTGGTGGACATCGGCTACGGCGGGATAGCCGGGTCCGAGGTACCGGCCCGGTGGACGACCCCGGAGGGGACGGCCCGGACCGGTGACGTGCCCGCCCCGGAGAGCGCCCAGGCCGGCAACACGGTGCGCATCTGGGTTAACCAGTCGGGCGCGCAGACCGGCCCGCCGCTGCGCGCCCAGCAGGCCACCGGCCAGGCCGCGCTGGCCGCCGTGCTAGCCCCGTTCGCGCTGGGCACGGTGCTGCTCTGCACGGTATCGCTGGCCGTCTACATCCTGGACCGGCGGCGCCTGGCTGCCTGGGCAGCCGACTGGCGGTCCGCCGGCCCACGCTGGAACAGCCACCGCTGAGCCTGCCGCTGGCCCCTCAGCCGGTCAGGCCGGCACAGTCCACTCAGGCCGGCACGGTCCACTCAGGCCGGCACGGTCCACTCGGCCGGCACGGTCCACTCAGGCCGGCACGGTCCACTCAGGCCGGCACGGGCAGGTCGGTCATCGCGTCGCTGACCACGACCACCGGGCACGGCGCATGCCGCAGGCAGGCCCGGGCCACCGGCCCGATGCCATCCGGCGCGCAGCGCGTCGCGCTGCCCAGCACCAGCAGGTCCGCACCGGCGGCGTGGTCGAGCAGGACCCGGGCCGCGAGTCCCTCTGCGACCTGGACCGCTACCGGGACCAGCGGGGACGGGCCGAGCGCCCCGGCCACGTCGGCCCACAGCCGGTCGGCGGCACGGCGATGGTCTTCCGCGCCGCCCGGCAGGCGGGTATGTGAGGCGTACGGTGCCACCCGCTTCGCCACGTCTTCCCAGGCCCGGACGGCCTGCAAGGCGGACTCCCGCAAGCCTGCTTCACGAATTGCCCAGCGCAGCGCGGCGAGTGAGGCCGTCGATCCGTCCACTCCCACCACGATGCGCGGCAGCGCCAGATCCTGATTCAGCTCGGCACCCCCCTTAGCAGGTCCGTCGGGAAGGGCCGGCCTCCGCATGGAGTACCGCGGCGTCCTGCTGCCGGAGGTACAAGTACCCAAAGCCGACCTCTCTCACCCACGCGTCCCATCATGGACCGCGGCTTCGCCCCCGGCATCACCCGTTGTGAGGGATAGCTAACCCGCACCTGGGTGTCACGACCGTTGATCAAGGAAACACCAGCTGGGGTGGGGGACTACACGAATTTCTACCTGGGCAGCGTGACCGTGGCCGGGGCGCTGGCCGGGCTGCTCTTCGTCGCGCTGTCGGTGGCGCCGCAGCGGTTGTCCGGCGACCGGTCGGCCGAGCACCAGGCCGTCGCCGGCACCGCCTACACCGCGCTGATCGACGCGCTATGGATCGGGGGCGGGCCGGCCGACGGCTCACCGCCGCAGCAGTGACATCCGGTCCACCGGCGGGGCCGGCAGCGGCCGCCCGTGGTACCCGCTCACCTGGCCGAACCGGGTGCTCTGCGTCCAGTCCCGGGCCGCCTGGATGATGTCCTCCGGGGTCCGGCCGACGAAGTTCCACCACATCAGCAGCGGTTCACCGAGCGGCTTGCCGCCGAGCAGCAGCAGCGTGCTGCCCGCCGCCGCGGCCAGGTCCACGCCATCCCGGCCGGTGCCCAGGTAGAGCAGCTGGCCGGGGGACAGCTCGGTACCGCCGGCCCGGGCCGCACCGGTCACCGTGAAGATCATGTGCTCGTGCATCGGGTCCAGGCCGAGCCGGCCCCTGGCTGGCCGGGCCGCCCGCAGCTCCGCGCCGGTGACCGGGGAGAACACGGTGGCCGGCGAGCGCACACCGGCCAGCGACCCGGCGAACACGGTGATCTCGAACCCGCCCAGCCGGGTGGCCGGCAGCTCGGTGTGATGCTCGAACGCCGGGGCCACCGCCCGGTCCGCATCGGGCAGGGCCAGCCACAACTGGACGCCGTGCAGCGCCGGGTCATGGTCCTGCGGTGACTCCTCGGAGTGCGCGATGCCGCGGCCGGCCGTCATCAGGTTCAGCTGGCCGGGCCGGATCAGCTGCTCGCTGCCCAGGCTGTCCCGGTGCAGCACGTTCCCGGCCAGCAGCCAGGTGACGGTCTGCAGCCCGATGTGCGGGTGCGGTGGCACCTGCATGCCGGCCACCCCGTCCACCGACATCGGCCCGTAGTGATCCACGAAGCACCAGGCCCCGACGCTGCGCCGGCGCCGCCGCGGCATCAGCCGCCGTACCTCCAGGTCACCGACCCGGGCCACCCGGGCCAGGGTCAGTTCCGCTTCCGCCGCGTCCGGGACCGTCACGTCCGCGTCAACTGTGCTCATAACCCCTATTTTGTCGAACGCCAGTACCTGCTCACTCCCGCCCAGCCGGCGCGCGGAGATTACGCTGACCCTGCGGCTGCGGACCCAGGTCCGCCCGCCGTCGGTGCGCACCCCCTGGCGCCCAGCCCGACCGCTGTGGCCGCCGCTGCCACACCGGCGCCCGCCCCAGCAGGAAGGACGACCAGTACCCCATGCGACTCGCGCGAAGCGGACCACCCGGCGGTGAGATCCCGGTCGTGGCCGGCCCGGATGGCCGGTGGCATGACCTCCGGCCGGTTACCGCGGACATCGATCCTGGTTTCCTGACCGGCCATGGGCTGAGCTGGGCCCGCGGTGCCCTGGACGAGGGTGAGCTGCCGCCGGCCGAAAACCCGGCCCGCTTCGGGCCGCCACTCGCGCCGGCCGGCAAGATCGTCTGTGTCGGGCTGAACTACTCCGACCACGCCGCCGAGACCGGCGCGGACCTGCCCGCCGAGCCCATCCTGTTCATGAAGGCGCCGGACACCGTGGTCGGCCCGGCCGACGAGGTGCTCATCCCGCGCGGCTCGGTGAAGACCGACTACGAGGTCGAGCTGGCCGTGGTGCTCTGCCGGGAGGCGGCCTACCTGGACAGCCCGGAGCACGCGGCCGCCGTCATCGCGGGCTACGTGATCAGCAACGACGTGTCCGAGCGGACCTTCCAGATCGAGCGTGGCGGGCAGTGGGACAAGGGCAAGAACTGCGCGACGTTCAACCCGCTCGGACCCTGGCTGGTCACCTCGGACGAGGTGCCAGACCCGCAGCAGCTCGGCCTCCGGCTGTCGGTGAACGGGGCAGTCCGCCAGGACAGCAGCACCAGCAAGATGGTGTTCGGCGTGCACTACCTGGTCTGGTACATCAGCCAGTTCATGACGCTGTACCCCGGCGACGTGATCAACACCGGGACGCCGGCCGGGGTCGCGCTTGGCGATCCGGAGCGGCGGCCCTATCTGCGGGCCGGAGACGTGGTCGAGCTGGAAATCGATGGCCTGGGCCAGCAGCGGCAGACGATGAGGAATGCCTGAGATGAGCGAACTGGACGGGCTGCGCGCCCTGATCACCGGCGGGGCCTCCGGCATCGGGGCCGCGATCGCCTGGGCGTTCCGCGACGCGGGCGCGGCCGTGGTGGTGCTCGACGTGCCGGCTGAGACGCCCGCTGACCTGCCGTCCGGCGCGGGCTACGTGTCTGCGGACATCACCGACGGCGCGGCGGTGCAGGCGGCGGTGGCCGCGGCCACCGGCCGGCTCGGCGGGCTGGACGTGCTGGTCAACAACGCCGGCATCGGCGCCGCGGGCGGCGTCGTGGACAGCACCGACGAGGACTGGCTCCGGGTGCTCAACGTCAACGTGATCGGCACCGCCCGGGTGTCCCGCGCGGCCTGGCCCCACCTGCGCGAGTCGCCACACGCCGCGGTGGTGAACACGTCCTCGGTCGCGGCCATCACCGGCCTGCCGCAGCGCGCGGTGTACTCGGCCAGCAAGGGCGCGGTGTCCGCGCTGACCCGGGCCATGGCCACCGACGGCCTGGCCGAGGGCATCCGGGTGAACGCGGTCAACCCGGGCACGGCCGACACGCCCTGGGTGGCCCGGCTGCTCGACGCGGCCGACGACCCGGTGGCGGAGCGGGCCGCGCTGGCCGCCCGGCAGCCGCACGGCCGGCTGGTCACCGCGGACGAGGTGGCCCAGGCCGTGGTGTACCTGGCCTCGCCCCGGGCCGGTTCGACCACCGGCGCCGAGTTCGTAGTGGACGGCGGCCTGTCCCACCTGCGGCCCCGGCCCCGGTCGTGACCGGCCCGGAACTGCCGCGGCGGCGGGTGCGCCAGACGTCTGTTCTGGTGACCGAGGTTGGCTTCGGCGGTGCGTCGGCCGGCAACCTGTACCGGGAGACCAGCGACGCCGAGGCTGCGGCCGCGCTGGAGGCGGCCTGGGCCGGCGGGATCCGGTACTTCGACACCGCGCCGCACTACGGTCTCGGCCTGTCCGAAGCCCGGCTGGGGGAGGCGCTCCGGTCCCGGCCCCGTGCGGACTTCGTGCTGTCCACCAAGGTCGGCCGGCTGCTGGAGGACAACCCGTCGCCGGCCGGCTCGGATCTGGCCGCGGGCGGATTCGCGGTGCCGGACCGGCTGCGCCGCCGGCTCGACTACTCGGCCGCCGGGGTGCGGCGCAGCCTGGAGGACAGCCTGACCCGGCTGGGCCTGGACCGGGTGGACATCGGCTACGTGCACGACGCCGACGATCACGTGGACGAGGCCATCGCCGGGGCCATCCCGGAACTGGTCCGGATGCGCGAGGAAGGCATCATTGGCGCGGCCGGGGTGGGCATGAACCAGTGGCAGGCGCCGCTCCGCATGGTCCGCGAGACCGACCTGGACGTGGTCATGCTGGCCGGCCGGTGGACGCTGCTGGACCGGTCCGGCGGGCCGCTGCTGGCCGAGTGCGCGGCCCGGGGTGTGTCTGTGGTGGCCGCGGCGCCGTTCAACTCCGGCCTGCTGGCCCAGCCCTGGCCGCCGGACGACGCCCACTTCAACTACGGCCCGGCCGGCCCGGCCCTGCTGGACCGGGCCCGCGACCTGGCCCGGATCTGCACCGAGCACGGCGTGCAGCTGCCCACTGTGGCCGTCCAGTTCCCGCTCCGCCACCCCGCCGTCGTCTCGGTGGTCAGCGGCATGCGCACCGCCGCCCAGGCCAAGACCACGCTGGCCCACCTGACCACCCCGGTCCCCGACGACCTCTGGTCCGCGGTGGATACCCTCCCCGCCCTGCTCAGGTAGCCCCAGCAGCCACGCAGGTCCCAAATCGGTTCGTGATCATGGGGTTGGTGGTACTAGAACCCCACCAAGGCCATGATCACGACCTGCAGGAAGGCCGGGCATGGCGTGGGTTTCTGGTTTCTGGCCCGGACGGCCTGGTCCGGGCGGCCCTGGTCAACGACCGGCTCGGCCTGGCCTTCGAGCTGGAGTATGACCAGCGCCAGTTCCCGGCGTTCTTCCAGTGGCTGCACCTGCGCGAGGGTGCGTATGCGGTCGGGTTCGAGCCGAGCACACACAACGTGACCGGCGAGGCCGCGGCCCGGGCCGACGGCAGCATGATCTGGCTGGACGCCGGGGAGTCGCGCAGCTACGCATCGGTGCTGCGGATCCGCGAGCTGGCCGGGGTTAGCTGGCGGCGCGGTTACCGCTTGCGGGCTACGCCGCACCAGCCGGTGGCGTACTCGGCTGGCACGTCGGCGGAATCCGGCCGCCAGTTGGGCAGCGCCACCACACCCGGTTCGACCAGGTCCAGGCCGTCGAAGAAGCGCGACACCTCCGCGTGGCTGCGGGGGGCCATCGGCGGGCCGAGCCGGGTCAGCAGCTCGGCCATGTCGGCCATGGACTGGGCGCGGATGTCGCTGGCCGGATGCGAGATGACCAGGGAGCTGCCGGACGGCACCGCCGCCATGAGCCGGCTCACCAGTTCGTGCGGCTGCTCGCTGTCCGGGATCATGTGCAGCAGCATCAGCATCATGACGGCGATGGGCTGACCGAAGTCCAGCTTCTGCCGGGCCTGGTCCAGCAGTTCGCCGACGTCGAGCAGGTCGGCGTCCAGGCAGCAGGTCTCCCCGCCGGTGCTGCTGGTCAGCAGCGCCCGCGCATGCGCCGCCACCATCGGGTCGTTGTCCACGTAGACGACCCGGCTGTCCGGGGCGATCCGCTGCGCCACCTCGTGCGTATTGTCCCCGCTGGGCAGCCCGGCGCCGATGTCCAGGAACTGCCGTATCCCGGCCTCGGCCGTCAGCAGGCGGACGGCCCGGCCGAGAAAGCCCCGGTTGGCGCGAACCTCAACCAGGATTCCCGGGTTGGCCGCGATCGCGTCGTGCGCGGCTTTCCGGTCGGCGGCGAAGTTGTCCTTACCGCCCAGCCAGTAGTCGTACACGCGGGCGGGGTTGGCCGTGCTGGTATCCAGCTGCGCCGGCCTGTCGGCCGTGGCCTCAATGGCCGTGAACCACTGTTCCCCCACCGGCTTGCCTCCGGTGCTGATTCCCACCCCGCTGACCCCCTTGCGGGCAGATTATCAACCTGGGCTAAATCCTGTCCGGCTGTTCAGCTCAGCCGACCAGGGTTTTCACCGCTCCGGTCAGCTCGGCCAGGGCGGACTTCGCGTCCGCGAAGAACATGCTGGTCTTCGGGTTGACATACAGCTCGTTGTCGATGCCGGCGTAGCCATGGCCCATCGACCGCTTGATCACGATGATGCTCTTGGCCGCGTCCACATCCAGGATCGGCATGCCGGAGACCGGGTTGCCGGGCCGCCGCGCGGCCGGGTTGGTGACGTCGTTGGCCCCGATGACCAGGGCCACGTCGGCCCGCGGGAACTCCGGGTTGATCTCGTCCATCTCGCGCAGCTGCGGGTACGGCACGTTGGCCTCGGCCAGCAGCACGTTCATGTGCCCGGGCATCCGGCAGGCCACCGGGTGGATCGCGTAGCTGACCTCCACCCCGCGCTCTTCGAGCACGGCGGCCAGCTCGGCCACCTGGTGCTGGGCCTGCGCGGCGGCCAGCCCGTAGCCGGGCACGATGATGACCTTCTGCGCGTAGGCCAGCTGGATGGCCGCGTCGTCGGCCTGGATGGACCGGACGTCCCCGCCCGGGCCCTCGATGGCCGGGCCGGTGTCGCCGGTGCCGAACCCGCCGATCATGATGTTGGTCAGCGACCGGTTCATCGCGTCGGCCATCAGCTTGGTCAGGATGGAGCCGGACGCGCCGACCAGCGCACCGGCGATGATCAGCGCCCAGTTGCCGATGACGAACCCGGCCATGGCCACCGCTGTGCCGGTGAACGCGTTCAGCAGCGAGATCACCACCGGCATGTCCGCGCCGCCGATCGGCAGCACCATCGTCACGCCGAACGCCAGCGCAGCCAGGATGATGATGATCAGCACCGGGACGCTCGGGCTGACCAGCAGGTAGATGCCGCCGCCGACGCCAACCGCGGCCGCGGCGAAGTTGACGGCCCGGGAACCGGGGAAGGTGATCGGCGCGCCGTCGATCAGGCCCTGCAGTTTCCCGGCGGCGATGATCGACCCGGAGAAGGTCACCGCGCCGATCAGCACGTCCAGGATGGTGAAGATGGTGACCGACTCGGCCACCCCCGCCGTCGAGCCGGTGACATGCACGTAGTCGTTGATGGCCACCAGCGCGGCGGCGCCGCCGCCCACCGCGTTGAACAGGCTGACCAGCTGCGGCATAGCCGTCATCTCGACGGTGCGCGCCGCCCACAGACCGGCCGCCGCGCCGACCAGGGTGCCGAGCAGCATGACGGTCCACCCGGTGGCGGTGACCGTGCCCGCGTGAATGACCAGGGCGAACGTGGTCGCGATGGCCAGGGTCATGCCGGCCGTGGACACCTGGTTGCCGCGCCGCGCACTGGCCGGCGAGTTCATCAGGTGCAGGCCGAGCACGAAGCAGACCGCGGCCGCCACGTAGAGCAGCTGGGTGATCCAGTCGAAGGCGCTCATGACCGGCCGCTCGGCTGGGTGCTGGCCGGGGCCTGCCCGTTGCCGCTGACCGCTGCGGTGCTGTCTGCCGCCTGCACCGGTGTCCGGGTCCGCTTGAACATCTTGAGCATCCGCCCGGTGACCACGTACCCGCCGACCACGTTCATCGCCGCGAACGCGCAGGCGATGAAGGCCAGGATGTAGCCGAGCGCGTCATGCGCGGTCACCGCGATGAGCATGGCGCCCGCCAGCACGATGCCGTGGATCGAGTTGGCCGCCGACATCAGCGGGGTGTGCAGGGTGGCGGGCACCTTGCTGATCACCTCGAAGCCAACCAGGATGGCGAGCACGAAGATGGTGATGTCGGTGAGCAGTACAGGGGTCACGAGGTAGCACCTCCGGGCTGGTCCCCGCCGTGGTTGGTAACACTGTGATTGGTAGCACTGGGGCTGGTGTCGGCGAGCAGGGCGGCGGTGGCCGGCTGGATCACCGCGCCGTCGTGGGTGATGACGACCCCGGCCTGGATCTCGTCGGCCGGGTCGATGGCCAGTGCGCCGTCCTTGACCAGGTGCAGCAGCAGCGTGCTGATGTTGCGGGCCAGGAACGCGGAGGACGCGCCGGGCACGGTGGCGGCCAGGTTCCCGGCGCCGATGATGGTGACCCCGTTCCCGGTCACCACCGTCTGACCGGGCACCGACCCGGCCACGTTGCCGCCGAGCGGGCCGGCCCCCATATCCACGATGACCGCGCCCGCGATCATCTCCTTCAGCGCGTCCTCGGTGACCAGCAGCGGTGGCTTGCGCCCGGGCACCTGCGCGGTGGTGATGATCACGTCGTGCCGGGCGATATGCCCGGCCAGCTCGGCCTGCTGGGCCTGCCGTTCCTCGTCGGTCAGCGCCCGCGCGTAGCCGCCCGTCCCGGCCGCGTCGGCCACGGACTTGAGCTCGATGAACGTGCCGCCGAGCGACTGCACCTCGGTCTTGGTCTGCGGCCGCACGTCGTAGGCGGACACCACGGCGCCGAGCCGCCGCGCGGTGCCGATGGCCTGCAGACCGGCCACCCCGGTGCCCAGGATGAGCACCTTGGCGGGCCGAGCGGTGCCGGCCGCGGTGGTCAGCATGGGGAAGAACCGGCCGAATGCCTCCGCCGCCACCAGCACCGCCTTGTACCCGGCCACGTTGGCCTGGGAGCTGAGCGCGTCCATGGACTGGGCCCGGGACAGCGTCCGGGGCAGCCCGTCCAGGCTGATCGCGGTCACCCCCTTGGCGGCCAGCGCGGTGGCCAGGCCGGGGTCGGCCAGCGGGTTGAGCATGCCCAGGATGGCCTGGCCCGGGCGCAGCGCGTCGGTCAGCTGGAGGTCTGGTTTCCCGACGGTCAGGATCAGGTCGGCGTCGGCCAGCAGCTCGGCCCGGCTCACCACGCTCGCCCCGGCGTCCGCGTAGGCGCTGTCCGCGAACCAGGCGCCGTCACCCGCGCCCGACTCGACCAGTACCTCGAGCCCGGCGCCGCGCAGCCGCCCGATCAGCTCGGGGATCAGCGCGACCCGGCGTTCGCCAGGCGCGGTTTCCTTGACGACGGCTACCTTCATGGGCGCGACCTCACGATGTCTGGGGCGTGGCCTCGAAGTAGCCTCGTCCGCACGCGGCAAGAGGCGGTCAGAGGCCACCGTCCCGCCGCACGGGGGACCTTCGGGCATGATCGCACAAGATCACCTTTGCTCTCTAGTATCGACGATATAGCCCACCCCTTAGCTCCCCCGCACGGGTGAGACGGGCTGCGCGCCCCCAAAAACCATGAGCGCGGTGAGTTTGTGGTCGCCGGTGACCACAAACTCACCGCGCTCATGAAATGCGGCGTTCGGCGTGGCGCTGCAGCAGGCGTTAGCTGGCGCGGCGGAGGGCGCTGGTAATCCGATCGCCCGCGGTGACCACGGCGTTGGCGTGCAGCCGGCCCGGCGACCGGGTGAGCCGCTCGATCGGCCCGGATACTGAGACGGCCGCGATGATCTTCCCGCCCTGACCGCGGACCGGCGCGGACACCGAGGCCACCCCGGCCTCGCGCTCGGCCACGCTGGCCGCCCAGCCGCGCCTGCGCACCTGGGCCAGCGCGGCGGCGGTGAACTTCGCCCCGCGCAGCCCGCGGTGCAGCCGTTCCGGCTCCTCCCAGGCCAGCAGGATCTGCGCGGCCGAGCCGGCCGTCATCGGCAGAGCCGAGCCGACCGGCACGGTGTCCCGCAAGCCGGTGGCCCGCTCCGCGGCGGCTACGCAGATCCGGCTGTCCGCCTGCCGCCGGTACAGCTGCGCGCTCTCCCCGGTCAGGTCCCGCAGCGCGACCAGCACCGGCTGGGCCACCGCCAGCAGCCGGTCCTCGCCGGCCGCGGTGGCCAGCTCCGCGATCCGCGGGCCCAGGATGAACCGGCCCTGGGAGTCCCGGGCCAGCAGCCGGTGCCGCTCCAGGGCGACGGCGATCCGGTGCGCGGTCGGCCGGGCCAGCCCGGTCGCGGTGACCAGCTGGGCCAGTGAGGCGGGACCCGATTCCAGGGCGTTGAGCACGGCCGCTGTCTTGTCCAGCACCCCGACTCCGCTAGAGTTGTCCATGGTCCGATATTGCCGTCTCGAAATGCGAGACGCAAGCGAACGATAGGCAGGCCTCGGAGAGTGACCGGGCGCCCGGCCGGACGGATCGCGATGACGCGCCGCGGAAGGGGCACACGGATGGGACGTACGCTCGCGCAGAAGATCTGGGACTCACGTGTGGTGCACCGGGCCGACGGTGAGCCTGACCTGCTCTATATCGACCTGCACCTGATCCACGAGGTGACCAGCCCGCAGGCGTTCGACGGGCTGCGGCTGGCCGGCCGCGGCGTGCGGCGGCCCGACCTGACCGTGGCCACCGAGGACCACAACGTGCCCACGCTGGGCGTGACCGGCCCCGGGCTGCCGCTGATCGGCCCGGGCAGCCCGGTGACCGACCCGGTATCCCGGGTCCAGGTCGAGACGCTGCGCAAGAACTGCGCCGAGTTCGGCGTCAGCCTGTACCCGATGGGCGACGCCGGGCAGGGCATCGTGCATGTGATCAGCCCGCAGCAGGGGCTCACCCAGCCCGGCATGACGATCGTCTGCGGTGACTCACACACCAGCACGCACGGGGCGCTGGGCGCGCTCGCGTTCGGTATCGGCACCAGCGAGGTGGAGCACGTGCTGGCCACCCAGACGCTGCCGCAGCAGCAGCCGGCCCAGATGGCGGTCAACGTGACCGGCGCGCTGCCGTACGGGGTGACGGCCAAGGACCTGATCCTGGCCGTGATCGCGCAGATCGGCACCGGCGGCGGGGTGGGGCACATCATCGAGTACCGCGGCGAGGCGGTCCGCGGCCTGCCGATGTCCGGCCGGCTGACGGTCTGCAACATGTCCATCGAGGCCGGTGCCCGGGCCGGGCTCATCGCGCCGGACGACACCACGTTCCGCTACCTGGAAGGCCGGCCGCACGCGCCGCGCGGCGCGGACTGGGAGGTGGCGCTGGACTACTGGCGGTCGCTGCCCACCGACCCGGACGCGACGTTCGACAAGGAGGTGACCCTTGACGCGACCGTGCTCAAGCCGTTCGTGACCTGGGGCACCAACCCGGCCCAGGCCGCCCCGCTGGACTCGGCGGTGCCCGATCCGGACGCGATGACCGACCCGGGAGAGCGGTCCTCGGCACAGCGCGCGCTGAGCTACATGGGCCTGTCCGCCGGCACCCAGCTCACCGACATCGCGGTGAACACGGTGTTCGTCGGCTCCTGCACCAACGGCCGGCTGGAGGACCTGCGGGCCGCGGCCGACGTGCTGCGCGGCAAGAAGGTGGCCGACGGGGTCCGGATGCTGGTCGTACCGGGCTCCATGCAGGTCAAGGTGGCCGCCGAGGAGGAGGGCCTGGACCAGGTGTTCACCGCGGCCGGCGCGCAGTGGCGGTCGGCGGGCTGCTCGATGTGCCTGGGCATGAACCCGGACACGATGGGCCCCGGCGAGCGCAGCGCCTCCACCTCGAACCGCAACTTCGAAGGCCGCCAGGGCAAGGGCGCGCGCACCCACCTGGTGTCCCCGCAGGTGGCCGCGGCCACCGCGGTGACCGGCCGGCTGACCGCCCCCGCTGACCTCTGAGCTGGAAGGAACGACGATGGAGCCCTTCACCACGCACACCGGCCGCGGGCTGGCCCTGCGCCGCAGCAACGTGGACACCGACCAGATCATCCCGGCCGAGTACCTCAAGCGGGTCAGCCGGGTCGGCTTCGCCGACGGCCTGTTCGCGGCCTGGCGGGCGGACCCGGAATTCATCCTCAACCAGCCCGTCGCGGATGGCGCGACCATACTCGTGGCGGGTCCCGATTTTGGCATCGGATCATCGCGGGAACACGCGGTCTGGGCGCTCAGTGATTACGGTTTCCGGGCCGTCATCTCGGCGCGATTCGGCGATATTTTCCGCAATAACTCAACAAAGGGCGGACTGCTCCCAGCCCGGGTAACCGCCGAATTCGCGGCCGAGCTCCAGGACGTCATCGAGGCGAACCCGGACGCCGCGGTAACCGTCGATCTGACCGCCCGTGAGGTGCGCGCCGCCGCCCCCGGGACAGGGCAGGTGCTGCTGTCCGGCCCGTTCGAGATCGACGACTACACCCGGTGGCGGCTGATGGAGGGACTCGACGATATTTCCCTGACACTGCGTTATGCGGACGAGATCACCAGCTTCGAGGAGCACCGGCCGAGTTGGCTGCCAACGGCCGATCCGGTGCACTGAAATCGCTTGCAGGACTGGAAATCTGGGTGTCCGGAGCGCGACACGCCGTGTTTTTACGCTCAGGTGATTGTGCCAGCGCGCTGGATCGCCTAATTTCGGGCAGGTCAGAGGTCGCGGTTACGGCTGCCCTGTCCGCGCGACCTCCCGTCAGGGGGAACCGCAGGAGTGATACATGAACAAGCGTGACCTGATCGATGCGATCTCCGGCCGGCTGGGGGACAAGAAGACCGCGACCGAGGCCGTGAACGCGGTGCTCGACACGATTCAAGTCACCGTGGCCAAGGGCGACAAGGTCTCGATCACCGGGTTCGGCGTATTCGAGAAGCAGAACCGGCCCGCCCGCACGGCGCGCAACCCGGCTACCGGAGCGACCATCCGGGTGCCGAAGTCGTCGGTGCCCAAGTTCCGGGCCGGCGCGGACTTCAAGGCCGTCGTCAACGGCGACAAGAAGGTCGCGGCCGCCAAGAAGCGGTAACGCCTTTCCAGTCGTGATCATGGGATTGGTGTCGTTCTAGCAGCACCAATCCCATGATCGCGCGGAAACCCGGCCTTCCTACGGCAGGGGGAGCGTAGGCAAGGTCAGGGCGGTGATGCGAGGCGGGTCGCCGCTGGTTCGGAACTGGACGCGCTGGCCGGGGCGGAGCAGGCGCAGGCCGGAGGCGGCCAGCGCGTCGGCACCGAAGGTCAGCACGGTCCCGTCGTCGGTGAACACGCTGCCCGACCGGGTGCTGCCGTCGTAGCTGCGCACGGTCGCCTGCACCGCAGGCCCGCTCAGCGCAGCCCGGGCCGCTTGCCCAGCGCGGTGCTGATCAGCCGGTCCAGCAGATCAGGCAGGGACAGCCCGGCCGCGGCCCACATCTTGGGGAAGTACGACGCGGCTGTCATCCCGGGCATGGTGTTGATCTCATTGAGCAGGATCTCGCCGTCCGGGGTGTAGAAGAAATCGACCCGGGCCAGCCCCTCGCCGGACACCGCCTCGAAGGCAGCCGCGGCCAGGCGGCGCACCTCGTCCAGGTGCTCGGCCGGGATCGGCGCCGGGATCACCATGTTGTTGACGGCGTCCAGGTACTTCGCCTCGAAGTCGAAGAACTCCTCGCCGCCGTCCACCATGAGCTGCCCGGGCAGGCTGGTGTCGGGCGGCCCGCCGCCGGTGCCTTCCAGCACAGCGCACTCCACCTCGTGGCCGGGAATGGCCCGCTCCACCAGCACCTTGCGGTCGTAGCTCCGCGCGGTCTCGATGGCTTCGTGCAGGCCGGCCACGTCGGCCGCCTTGGAGGTGCCGATGCTCGAGCCGCCCCGGGCCGGCTTGACGAACAGCGGCCAGCCCAGCTCGCCGATCGCGTCCAGCACCCGCTTGCGTTCCGCGGTCACCGGCACCGGCTCGCTGGCCGCGTCCCCGGCCGGCTGCCAGTCCTGGTCGCGGACGACCACGAACGGGCCCACCGGCAGCCCTTTCGCCTTGAAGATCAGCTTCATGTACTCCTTGTCCATGCTGACCGCGCTGGCCAGCACCCCGGCGCCGACGTAACGGATGCCCGCCATCTCGAGCAGACCCTGGATGGTGCCGTCCTCACCGAACGGGCCGTGCAGCATCGGCAGCACCACGTCCACCTCACCCAGCTCCCGGGGGATGGCACCCGGCTGGGCCAGGGTAAGTGCGCCGGGCTCCGCGGAGCCCCAGGGCAGCAGCTGGCCACCCGGTTCGGCCACCGCCTCGACCGACGGCAGGTTGCCCTCGGTGATGGCCAGCCGCTCCGGCTCGTCCGCGGTCAGCACCCACCGGCCGTCCGGCAGGATGCCGACCGGGATGACGTCGTACCGGTCCCGGTCCAGGGCGGCCAGCACCGTCCCGCCGCTCGCGCAGGAGATCGCGTGCTCCGGGCCACGGCCGCCGAACACGACTGCCACCCTGATCTTGCGCTGCTGGTTCACTCCCGCTCCTCTCGTATCCCGCCGAGCGCGTCGAGGGCCTGCGCCGCGTCGGCGATCAAATCCGTGGCGTCCTCCAGGCCGATCGAGAACCGGACCGCACCCGGATCGATCCCGGCCGCGGCCAGCGCCGCGTCGTCGAACTGCCGGTGCGTGGTGGACGCCACATGACTGACCTTGGTATGCGTGCCACCCAGCGACGTGGCCACCTGGGCCACCCGCAGCCGGTCAGCCAGCGCGTACCCGCCAGCCCGCCCGCCATGCGGGGTCACCGTGACGATAGCGCCATACCGGGTGCCCTCCGGGCCGGCATCGAACAGCCGCCGGGCCACCTGGTGCCCCGGATGCCCGGGCAGCCCGGGGTAGTCCACCCGGCGCACGGCCGGGTGGCTGGCCACGGCGGTGGCGAAGGCCAACGCGGTGGCGCACTGCCGGCTGACCCGCAGCGGCAGCGTCTCCAGCCCGCGGCGGAGCAGGAAGGCCTCGTCCGGCGCCAGCGAGCCACCCGTGTCGATGCGCACCGCGCGGATCCGGGCGATGAGGTCGGGGGAGCCGGTCACCACGCCGCCGGTCGCGTCCGAGTGCCCGCCCAGGTACTTGGTCGCCGAGTGCAGCACCAGGTCGGCGCCGTACTCCAGCGGCCGGCACACCGGCGGTGGGGCCAGCGTGGAGTCCACCACGAGCAGCGCGCCAGCCTGGTGCGCGAGGTCGGCCAGCGCGGGCAGGTCAGCCACCGCGGTGGTCGGGTTGGCCACCGTCTCCGCGTAGACGATGCGGGTCTGGCGACGTAGCGCCGCCCGCACCTGATCGAGGTCGGTCACGTCGATGAAGTCGGTGCGCACGCCGAACTTGCCCGCCACGTCGCGCAGGAAGCCGTAGGTCCCGCCGTACACCGCGGCCGGGGCCAGCACGTGCGCCCCCGCCTCGGTGAACGTCCAGAACACCGCGCTGATCACGGCCATCCCGGAGGCGAACGGCTGGGCCACGGCCGGCCCGCGCAGCCGGGCCGCCTCCAGCGCGGCCACCGACGCGGCGAAGCTGTCCGCGGTCGGGTTGTCGATCCGGCTGTAGCTGTAGCCCGCCGCGCTGCCGTTGAGCAGCGCCGCGTACTCGGCGCTGGACCGGAACGCGAACGCCGCGCTGCGGTAGACCGGCACGGCCAGTGGCTGCTGCGCGAGCGGCGGGGGCGCGGGCAGATGCACCGCCCGGGTGTTCTCCCCCCGCTCGGGCGGGTCAGATGCCATAGCGCTCGGGCTTGGCGGAGCGGGAGGTGAGCAGCGCGGCGGCCTGGCCCACGTCGATCTGCTCACTCATCACCCCGACCACGACCTCGGTGATGGGCATCTCCACGCCGAGCGCCTTGGCCAGTTCCAGCACCGGCCGGGCCGACTTGGCACCCTCGGCCACCTGGGTGGTCACCGCGGCCACGTCGGCCACTGGCATGCCCCGGCCGATCATCTCGCCGAACGTCCGGTTCCGGGACAGCGGCGAGCTGCACGTGGCCACCAGGTCGCCCAGCCCGGCCAGCCCGGCCAGGGTGTGCTGGTCGGCGCCGAGGGCGGCGCCCAGCCGGGCGATCTCAGCCAGCCCGCGGGTGATCAGCGTGGCCCGGGTGTTGTCCCCGCAGCCCATGCCGACCGCGATGCCGACCGCCAGCGCGATCACGTTCTTGACTGCGCCACCGAGCTCGCAGCCGGTCACGTCCGGGTTGGTGTACGGCCGGAAGTACGGCGTGTGGCACTCCTGCTGCAGCCGTTTGGCCAGCGTGTCATCGGCGCTGGCGACGACCGTCGCGGCCACGCCCTGGCGTTCCGCGATCTCACGGGCCAGGTTGGGGCCGGACACCACCGCGATGCGTTCCGGCCCGGCCCCGGTGACCTCGGCGATCACCTGGCTCATCCGGTCGTGGCTGCCTATCTCGATGCCCTTCATCAGGCTGACGAAAGCGGCATCAGCCGGCAGCAGGCCCAGCCAGGCTTCGAGGTGATGGCGCAGCGTCTGGGCGGGCACGGCCAGCACCACGATGGCCGCGCCGCGCAGCGCGCCGGCCGGGTCGGCCGTCGCGGTCAGCCCGGGCGGCAGTGTGATGCCGGGCAGGTAGTCCGGATTCTCGTGCCGCTCGTTGATCGTCGCCACCAGGTCGGGCCGCCGGCCCCACAGCGTCGCCGGGGTACCCGCGTCGCAGAGCACCTGGGCAAACGTGGTGCCCCACATGCCCGCCCCCATGACTGCGGCTTTCATGTCGGTGTCGCCTCACGGGGGTCGGCGCCCGGGCCGGGCTGCGGCGGCCCATCCGGGCCCGCGGCTGCCGCGGATTCCGCCTCCCGGGCCGCCTGGCGGGCGGCCCGGCGGGCGGCCGCCGGGTGGTACGGCTCGGCCGGCGGCTGCCCGCCGCGCAGCTCAGCCAGCAGCCCGGCCACGTCGCGCATGATCTTGTTGGTGGCGCCGCGCAGCACGTCCCGGGTGAACGGCTTGCCCTCGAACTCGGTCAGGTCGACGGGCGGCCCGGCCAGCATGTGCACCGTGTGCCGTGGCCACAGGTGCGGCTTGGTCGTCCCGTACGGCAGGATGACCTGCGCCCCCCAGGTGGCCACCGGGACGACCGGGACCCCGGTGGCCAGGGCCAGCCGGGCCACCCCGGTCCTGGCCACCATCGGCCACTGCTCCGGGTCCCGGGTCGCGGTGCCCTCCGGGTAGATGACCACGCATTCGCCGTCGGTCAGTGCCTGCTCAGCCACTTTGAGTACGTTGGCCGCGTCCGCCTCCCCCCGGCGCACCGGCAGCTGGCCGCAGCCGCGCAGCAGCGCGCCGATGCCCTTCACGTCGAACGCCGAGGACTTGATCATGAACCCCGGGTAGCGCCCGGCCTCATGCACGAACAGCGCCATCGCTGCCCAGTCCACGTAGGACAGGTGGTTGCCTGCCACCAGCATCCCGCCCTGCCGGGGGAAGTGCTGGTAGCCGCGCCAGTCCCGCTTCATCATCGCTTTGATCAGCGATGGGAAGAACACCGTGGTCCCGGTCCGCCAGGCGGCCGAGTAGCGCCGGCCCCGCTGCTGTCCGCTCATCGGTGCGCTCTCCCGCCCGCGCTCAGGAGGTTTCTCATTGCTGCCAGTCTCCCGTTCCGCCCATCGCCGTGTCGAGGCATGGCCATGACCCTGCGCAACCACCGGTCGGTCCGCCCGCCCGCGGGCACAGTATGGTCGCCGGTGTGACCGAGAGCCCGCTCAGCTGGTCGCTGGTGATCCCCGTCAAGGTACTTGCCCGCGCCAAATCCCGGCTGGCCGGCCTGGCTGGACCAGCCCGGAAGGAGCTGGCCCTGGCCATGGCGGCGGACACGGTGAGCGCGGCGGCCGCCTGCCCGGTGGTGGCGGCCGTGCTCGTGGTGACCGACGACGCGGCTGCCGCGAGCACGCTGGGTGAGCTGGGCGCGGTGATCGTGCCGGACGAGCCGGCCGCCGGGCTGAACCCGGCGCTGGCCCACGGCGCGTCGCTGGCCGCCGCCCGCTGGCCCAGCTCGGGCACGGCCGGGCTGGCCGCGGACCTGCCCGCGCTGCGCCCCGCGGAACTGGACCGGGGACTGCGTGCCGCAGCCCGCTGGCCGGAGGCGTTCGTCGCGGACGCCGCGGGCACCGGCACCACGCTGTACGCCGCACGGCCCGGGACGCCGTTCCGGCCCCGGTTCGGCGCTGGTTCGGCCGGCCGGTACCGCGCGGGCGGGGCGGTCGAGATCCTGCTGGCCGACGTGCCCAGCCTGCGCTCGGACGTGGACACCGCGGCCGACCTGCGGCATGCCACCACGCTGGGGCTTGGCCCGCGCACCGCTGTGCTGGCCGCGCGACTCAGCTGAGTCCAGGCACCGGTTAGCGCGTCACCCGGTTCCTCCGGCGTCCGACCCGGACGCCCAGCAGCACGAGGTCCACGATAATCACTACCACCCCGATGATGAGCAGCCAGAACAGGCCCTTGACCACCGCCCCCACGATGCCCAGGGCGATGGCCACGATGATGAACAGCAGGAACAGCGCCATACGGCCCTCCAATCTCGTGTCAGCGCCGGGCGAGCCGCCGCTCGCCGCTCGCGCCGGGCTGGTAGGCCAGTTCGTAGTGCTCGAAGACGGCTGCCTCCTGGCTGGCCGGCAGCTCCCCGTCGGTGTCGATCGACGGCGCGTCACGGACCAGGTTCTTCGGCCGGGTGACCTTCAGGTACCCCGGGCCTACGGTGGCTCCGTCCAGGGGCACGAAGACCAATCGGCGCCGGGTCGGCAGGCCGACAGTGACGGTGGCGAACGCGGGCTGGTCGGTGGCAGTGTCCACGTAGACCGATTCCAGCGTGCCGACCTTGTGGCCAGCGTCATCCACCACGTCGTGGCCGCGCCACTCCCGGATATCCGCTGCCTCGAACATGACCCCTCCGCCCGAATAGTCGACTGGGCATGCAGCTACCCAGCAACGCCGAGCTCATACGAGGGGAGTGGCCCCTAAATGTGCACTATCGGGCAGGTCAGCGTCCGGGTGATGCCGGTGACGCCCTGGATCTGGGCGACCACGAGCCGGCCCAGGTCATCGACGTTGGTCGCCTCCGCCCGCACGATCACGTCGTATGGCCCGGTCACGTCCTCGGCCAGGGTCACCCCCTCGATGGCCCCGATGCGGCGGGCGACCTCGGCGGCCTTGCCCACTTCCGTCTGTACGAGGATGTACGCCTGAACCATGCGTCCCTCCCGGGGGCCTCATCGCCTGCGGCCGGAATGGCCACGCTACCGTAAAGCAAACTCGGCAGTTGGGAGGGCCCCATTACCGTCGCAGACCTGGGGGAATTCGGCCTCATCGCGGCGCTGGCGGCCCGGCTGCCAAGCACCCAGGCCCTGCTCGTGGGCATCGGCGATGACGGGGCCGTAGTCCGCGCCCCGGACGGCCGGGTGGTCGCCAGCACGGATCTTCTGGTCGAAGGCTGGCATTTCCGGCGCGACTGGTCGTCGGCCACCGAAATAGGCGGTAAGGCGGCCGCGCAGAATCTCGCCGATATCGCGGCCATGGGCGCGGTGCCCACCGCGCTGCTGATCGGCCTGGCCACGCCGGGCGACCTGCCGGTGGCCTGGGCCGAGGACCTGGCCGCCGGCCTGGCGCAGGAATGCGCCCGGGTCGGCGCCGGCGTGGCCGGGGGTGACATCTCGGCCGGCCCGGTGCTGATGCTGGCCGTCACCGCCCTGGGTGACCTGGCCGGCCAGCCGCCGGTCACCCGCTCCGGCGCCCGGCCCGGGGACGTGCTGGCGGTGGCCGGCCAGCTGGGGCGCTCGGCGGCCGGCCTGGCGCTGCTGCAGGCCGGCCTGGACCGGCCGGCCAGCCTGCTGGCCGCGCACCGCTGGCCGCATCCGGACTACGCCGCCGGGCCCGAGGCGGCCCGGCTCGGCGCCACCTCGATGATCGACGTGAGCGACGGGCTGGTCCAGGATGTGGGACACCTGGCCGAGCAGAGCGGGGTGCGCATTGACCTGGAATCTGTGCGTCTGCCGCGTGATGACGCACTCCGGATAGCGGCGGAGGCGGTGGGCCGGCCGGACTCGCTTGACTGGATTCTCAGCGGCGGGGAGGATCATGCCCTGGCCGCAACTTTCCCGCCGCGAGCAGCCCTGTCCGGGCGCTGGACGGTCGTTGGACGGGTCCGTGACGGCCAGGGGGTCTGGGTGGATTCACGGCGAGTCGAGAGGCTGTCCGGATGGACTCATTTTCGTGGATCGAACGCCCCTCACTGAGCGTGTTCGGTAAATTACAGCTATGTCACTATAGTTAGCCTGCCCCGTCCTTAGGTATAAACCCCCCAAATGCGATCACCGGGCAAGAGAGCAGCGCCCCGCCACCGGGCGCCATCCGGCGCTGCCGAGGACGGGGTTGACCGCCCTGGCGGATGGCGTGCGCTCGCCAGCGCGTGGCATCCGGGCCGGCGCGGCGGCACACGACGGTCCCGGACGGCCGGGCACAAGCTCGGCCCGGCCATCCGCCGCCTGATGGTGACTCCCACGTTCGCGGCTGGCCTGGGCGTGCTGGTAGCGGCCGGCCTGGCCGCCAACATGCCCCGGACGGTGCTGCACTTCAGCTCCCCGGTGCCCGGCATTCAGTGCTCGGCCGGGGTATGCGCGACCGAGGAACCGAACAGCGGCACGCTCGCCTCGGCCCGCCCCGGCGTGCACATCTCGCCATCCTCGCCCGGCACATCCGGGGCCGCCTCAGGCAGCCACGCGGACCGGCGCGGTGCCGACCCAGACCGGTCGTCCGGCTCAGCCGCCCGGGTCACGGTCACCTACCAGCTGACCCACGAGTGGCCGGGCGGTTTCATCGACCAGATCAGCATCACCGGGATGAACGCGCGGCGCAGCACCTGGAGCCTGGCCCTCGGCTACCCGGGCGCCCAGGTGACCAACGTGCAGGGCGCACAGTGGCAGGCCACCAGCCCGGATGCTGGCGTGGCCGAGGGTTATGCCGAGCCGGCGCCGGGCGCGCCTAGCGGGCCAGCTGGCGACGGCAGCCAGCCCAGCCAGCGGGGTTCCTCGTGGGTGCAGTTCACCATCGTGCTGGACGGCCCGCCGATGGCCCCGGTGGGCTGCGACTTCGACGGCAGCCCGTGCACGTTCAGCAGCCCGGGCGCGCCCTGACGGCGGCAGCCCGGTGCGGGGTCAGAGCTGACAGCTCAGCGGGTGACTTTGCCGGCCTTGATGCAGGACGTGCAGACCCGGATCCGCCGGCTATTGCCGCCCACCGTGGTGCGCCGGATCTGGATGTTGGGGTTGAAGCGGCGCGGGGTCCGGCGGTGCGAGAAGGAGACGTTCTTACCGAATCCCGGCCCCTTGCCGCAGATCTCGCAGACAGCAGCCACGGGATTCTCCCTTGCATGAAGGCGGTTGCGCTAGCCGATGCGCCCTGACGGGGGGCGGGCACCACTCAGCCACGCCCAGGGCAGCCAGGACACACTATCCGACCACCGGCTGGTAACGCGAATCGTCGTGAGTGAGGCTTATTCTGTGAGGCCATGGCAAGGCTTGACGACCGGATCGACCGGGTGTTCGATCCCCGCACGGCCAAGGTCCTGGCCAGCTCGCTGGACGTGCACACGGTCGGTGAATTGCTCCGGCACTACCCGCGCCGGTACGAGCAGCGCGGCGAGCTGACCGACCTGGCCAATCTGCGCGACGGTGAGCACGTCACCGTGCTCGCGCAGATCAAGGCGGTCACCACCCGGGCGATGCGCAACCGGCGCGGCAAGCTGACCGAGGTCACCGTCACCGACGGCCGGGGCACGCTGACGCTGGCCTTCTTCCGCCAGCCGTGGCGGGAGAAGGAGCTCAAGCCGGGCCTGCACGGCCTGTTCGCCGGCCAGGTGTCCAGCTACGGCCGCAAGCGGCAGCTCATCCATCCCGACTGCGAGCTGCTCGGCGAGACCGACCCCGGGACCGAGCTGGCCGCCGAGCACGCCGCGGAGATCATCCCGGTCTACCCGGCCACCAGCCAGCTGCCCTCGTGGAAGATTGCCAAGGCGATCCGCACCGTGCTGGACACGCTGGACCTCGCGGACGACCCGCTGCCCGCCGCGGTCCGCGAGCGTTATGGCCTGCCGCGGCAGGCGGCCGCATTGCTCGGCATCCACCGGCCGCTGGAGTGGGCCGACATCGACCGGGCCAGGCTGCGGCTGAAGTGGGACGAGGCGTTCGCGCTGCAGGCCGTGCTGGCCCAGCGGCGGCGGGCCGAGGACGCGCTGCCCGCCACCCCGCGCATCCCGCACCGCGGCGGGCTGCTCGATGCGTTCGACGCCCAGCTCCCGTTCCAGCTGACCGGCGGGCAGCGCGCCGCGGGCGAGGAAATCATGACCGCGCTGTGCCGGGAGCACCCGATGCACCGGCTGCTGCAGGGCGAGGTGGGCTCGGGCAAGACCCTGGTCGCGGTCCGGGCCATGCTCCAGGTGGTGGACGACGGCGGCCAGGCGGTGCTGCTCGCGCCGACCGAGGTGCTGGCCCAGCAGCACTACCGGTCGCTGACCGAGCTGCTCGGCCCGCTCGGCCGGGCCGGTGAGCTGGACGGTGCCGAGCAGGCCACCCGGGTCGCGCTGCTCACCGGCTCGCAGAGCGCCAAGGCTCGCCGGGCCGCGCTGGACGACGTGGCCTCCGGCGCGGCCGGCATCGTGATCGGCACGCACACCCTGCTCTACCACCGGGCCCGGCAGGACGACCAGGTCGTGTTCAAGGACCTGGGCCTGGTGGTGATCGACGAGCAGCACCGGTTCGGCGTGCAGCAGCGCGACGCGCTGCGCGAGCGGGCGCATGGCAGCCGCCCGCATGTGCTGGTCATGACGGCCACCCCGATCCCGCGGACGGTGGCCATGACCGTCTACGGCGACCTGGACGTGTGCACGCTCAGCGAGCTGCCGGCCGGCCGCACGCCGATCACCAGCCACGTGGTGCCCGCCGCGGAGAAGCCGCGCTTCCTGGAGCGCACCTGGCAGCGGCTCCGCGAGGAGGTGGACGGCGGCGGCCAGGCTTACGTCGTGTGCCCCCGCATTGGCCTGGACGACGACGTTTCTGATCTAACGCCAGTGCCGGGTGAACTCGACCCGACCGACCCCGACGACGCCGCGGGTGAATACGAGGAAGAGGCCGACGCCGCCGGGCGGCCGCCCCGGGCCGTGCTCGAGATGGCCGCGGAACTCGAGCACGGGCCGCTGGCCGGGCTGTCGCTGCGGGTGCTGCACGGCCGGCTGCCCGCGGACGAGAAGGACGACACCATGCGCGGGTTCGCGCACGGCCAGGTGGACGTGCTGGTGGCCACCACCGTGGTGGAAGTGGGCGTGGACGTGCCGAACGCCACCATCATGGTCATCCTGGACGCGGACCGGTTCGGCGTGTCCCAGCTGCACCAGCTGCGCGGCCGGGTCGGCCGCGGCGCCAAGCCCGGGCTGTGCCTGCTGGTCACCGACAGCCCCGAGGGCAGCCCGGCCCGGGCCCGGCTGGACGCGGTGGCCAGCACGCTGGACGGCTTCCAGCTGTCCCGGCTCGACCTGGAGCAGCGCCGCGAGGGCAACGTGCTGGGCGCGGCCCAGGCCGGGCGCAAGTCCAGCCTGAAGATGCTCACCCTGCTGCGCGACGAGGAGCTGATCGGCCAGGCCCGGCAGGAGGCCACCGCCCTGGTCGACGCCGACCCGGCGCTGGCCAGCCACCCGGCCCTGGTCGCCGCGATCAGCGCCCTGCTCGACGAGGAACAGGCCGAGTTCCTCGAGAAGGCCTGATGACCCGGGTCATCGCAGGGGTGGCGGGGGGACGCAGGCTGGCCGTGCCGGCGGGCCGGGGCACCCGGCCCACCAGCGACCGGGCTCGGGAGGGCCTGTTCGGCACGGTACTGGCGTTCTGCGGAAGTCTGGATGGGCTGCGGGTGCTCGACCTGTACGCGGGCTCCGGAGCGGTGGGGCTCGAAGCGCTGTCCCGTGGCGCGGGGCATGCGCTGCTGGTCGAGGCCGACGCGCGGGCCGCCCGGGTGATCCGGGGCAACATCGAGGCGGTCGGCCTGCCCGGCGCCGAGCTGGTCACCGACCGGGTGGACCGGGTGCTGGCCCGCGGCCCCGGCCAGGGTCGGTACGACCTGGCCGTGGCCGATCCGCCCTACGCTGTCCCGGGCGAGGAGGTGACCGGGATGCTGGCCGCGCTGGCCGGCGGCGGCTGGCTCGCCCCGGGCGCGCTGGCCGCGGTGGAGCGGGACACCCGGTCCGGCGCGGTGGTCTGGCCGGCCGGGTACACCCCGGACCGGTCCCGGCGCTACGGCGATACCACGTTCTGGTACGGTCTCGCCGCAGGTGGATGTCCCCCAGGAAGGGCGTGACCGCGTGCGTCGAGTCGCCTGTCCAGGCTCGTTCGACCCGGTGACCAACGGCCATCTCGACATCATCAGCCGGGCCGCCCGGCTGCACGACGAGGTGATCGTCGTGGTCGGGGCCAACCAGGCCAAGGAAGGCCTGTTCACCGTGGACGAGCGGGTGGAGATGCTCCGCCTGGTGACGGCCGGCATGAAAAACGTCGAGGTCGGTACGTTCCGCGGGCTGCTGGTGGACTTCTGCCGGGCGAACGACATCCCGGCCATCGTGAAGGGCCTGCGCGCGGTCAGCGACTTCGAATACGAGATGCAGATGGCGCAGATGAACTACCGTCTGGCCGAAGTCGAGACGCTGTTCATCGCGGCCAACCCGGTGTACAGCTTCCTGCGCTCCAGCCTGGTCAGGGAGATCTGCGGGTATGGCGGGGACGTCTCGTCCCTGGTCCCCGGGCCGGTGCTGGAGCGGCTCAAGGCCCGGCTGGCGGCCGGCTGAACCACCCTGGGGCGGGAAGACCCCGTTAAGTTGGGGAAATCGGTTGCAGGCCGGTAGGCTGACCGTCTCAACCATGCCGAACACAGTCCTTTGCCATGCCACAGTCACGAAAGCACTACACAGCGCGCCTCGATCACCGCAAGCCGCTGGTCTTCAGCGTCCTTGACCTGGGCCGCAGCCCGGGCTCGGAGCATTCGCAGACCCGTACCGTCCCGGCCCCGGCCTATGTGCAGGCCGGGCTGGCTGGCGTGCCCGAAGGCGCCGACGTGCAGCTATCCGTGCGGATGGAGGCGGTGTCGGAGGGTGTTCTGGTCACCGCTACCGCGCACGCGCCGGTGACCGGGGAGTGCGCGCGCTGCCTGGAACCCGTGCACCAGCAGGTTAACGTTAAGGTGCAAGAGCTTTTCGGATATGCGACGGACGACGGCGAGGACGCCGCGGACGGGTACGCTCTGCAAGGGGACCTGCTTGATCTTGAGCCGGCCCTGCACGACGCGCTGGTGCTGGCGCTGCCGCTGGCCCCGCTGTGCCGGGAGGACTGCCCGGGGCTGTGCGCGGAATGCGGTGCGCTGCTCGCCCAGGCGGGCCCCGGCCACGGGCACGGGCCGGCCGTCGATCCGCGGTGGGCCGGCCTGCAGCAGCTGAACAGGCCAGGGTCAGACGGGCCGGACCCGGCAGGCGAATGACTTGAGCTCAGACGATGAAGGAGAGTTAGGTGGCAGTACCGAAGCGGCGTATGTCGCGGAGCAATACCAGGTCACGGCGGTCGCAGTGGAAGACGTCCGCCCCGGGCCTGGTGCGCTGCCCGCAGTGCCGGGACCCCAAGCTGCCGCACACGGCATGCCCGACGTGCGGGACGTACAACCGCCGTCAGGTGATCACACCCACCTGATGCGCTGAAGGGGCCACAGCGTGCGAGGCGGGTCAAGCAGCGGTGCAGCAGACGGGCCGGACGGCGCGGAACTGCTGCACACCATTGACGCTGGGCTGAGCCCAGGGCTGCTCGAGCGCGCCCTCACGCACCGTTCCTACGCATATGAGAACGGCGGGCTGCCGACCAACGAGCGGCTGGAGTTCCTCGGCGACGCGGTGCTCGGGCTGATCGTCACCGACACCTTGTTCCGTTCCTACCCGGATCTGCCCGAGGGCCAGCTGGCCAAGCTGCGCGCGGCCGTGGTGAACATGCGCGCGCTGGCCGACGTGGCCCGTGAGCTCAAGCTCGGCGACTACGTCAAGCTTGGCCGGGGCGAGGAAGGCACCGGCGGCCGGGACAAGTCATCGATCCTGGCCGACACGCTGGAGGCCCTGATCGGCGCGGTCTACTTCGAGCTGGGCCTGGTCACGGCGGACGGCCTGGTGCACCGGCTGTTCGACCCGGTGATCAACCGGTCGGCCGGGCTCGGCGCCGGGCTGGACTGGAAGACGTCGCTGCAGGAACTGACCGCGTCCGGGTTCCTGGGCGTGCCCGAGTACCAGGTCGAGGAGAGCGGCCCCGATCACCAGAAGTTCTTCCGGGCCACGGTGAAGGTGGGCGGCCGCAGCTACGGGACGGGCTCCGGCCGGTCCAAGAAGGAAGCCGAGCAGCAGGCGGCCGAGGCGGCCTGGAAGGCGATCAGCAACGGTCACGAGTCCGCCGCGGGCAGCAACGGGGTGACCCCAGCCGCCGGCCCGGAGCCGGGGCCCGGGGACGCCGCCGCGCCCGGGGACGAGCCGGCCGGGAGCTGACCGGTGCCGGAACTCCCCGAGGTCGAGACCGTGCGGGCCGGCCTGGCGGACCATCTGGTGGGCCGCACGATCGAGAAGGCCCAGGTACTGCACCCGCGCGCCATCCGGCGGCACGTGGCCGGCCAGGCCGACTTCGAGGATGTGCTGCGCGGCCGGACCATCACCGGGGCCCGGCGCCGGGGCAAGTACCTCTGGCTGCCGATGCACGACGACGCGCTGCTGGCCCACCTGGGCATGAGCGGGCAACTGCTGGTGGGCCCGCCGGGCCAGCCGTTGTCCAGCCACGTCCGGGTCCGCTTCACGTTCACCGATGCCGGCCCTGACCTCAGGTTCAGCGACCAGCGGACGTTCGGCCATCTGGTCTGGTCGCCGGGCGGCGCGCAATTGCCATCGCTGATCGCGCACATCGCGCCGGACCCGATGGAGGCCGCGTTCGACGACGCGGCGTTCCTGGCCCGGCTGAGGCTGCGCCGGACCGGGCTGAAGCGGGCCCTGCTCGACCAGTCGCTGATCAGCGGGGTCGGCAACATCTATGCCGACGAGGCGTTGTGGCGGGCCCGGCTGCACTGGGCCCGGGCCACCGACACGCTGACCCGGGCCGAGGCGGCCCGGACGCTGGGCGAGGTCCGCGCGGTGCTGCTGGATGCCCTCAAATCCGGCGGAACCTCGTTCGACAGCCTGTATGTGAACGTCAACGGGGAAAGCGGGTATTTCTCCCGGTCACTGTGTGTATACGGCCGGGAGGGTGAACCGTGCCCACGCTGCGGCACGCCGATCCGGCGCGATCCGTTCATGAACAGATCCGCTTACAGCTGCCCGCGTTGCCAGCCCCGGCCACGGTCCGCACGCCGCCATCGTGACCTGCATGATCGCTCAACTTGACCGAAATCCCGCGGGGTGGGACCCTAGGAGTGTCACCTGCGCGCACTCATGCGAGTCTTCGCGTGTGCGCCCACCCTGGTCACTCAGTGTGGAGGACCCACTACAATGGCGAAGGCTCTACTCGGCCACGTCGGCGGGCCTGATCCCCGCATGGTCTCAGAGATGCGCCGCCTTCAGCAGCGAGTACGCGACCTGGAAGCCGAGCTGGTCAGGCTCCAGGACGAGAACGATGCTCTGTCTGCGGAAGCCGGTCATGAACTGCTCGTCACAGATCGGGAGCGCGAGCCGGCGCTGATCTGACGCGCCGAACTGTCACCACGAAACGGGGACGCCGCATCCGGCGTCCCTCTTCGTGTGTCTTGCGCCTTGTCACTTACGCCTCGTACGTCAGTCACGTCGCTTTAGCCGCTTGTGTCACTCGGCTGACCGCAGCCTTCCGGCCTGCCCGGAGCCCGTTCGTGAACTGCCGGGAAACCCGCGAATGCCCGGGCTCGTCGGCCCCGCGCGATAAAGTTCGGACAGGCCGGATCGAGCCCATCGCGGGGAGGGGAGCCTGCAGGTGTACCTGAAGACTCTCACCCTGCGCGGGTTCAAGTCGTTCGCGTCCGCCACCACGCTGCGCTTCGAACCGGGCATCACCTGCATCGTCGGCCCCAACGGGTCGGGCAAGTCCAACGTGGTGGACGCGTTCTCCTGGGTGATGGGCGAGCAGGGCGTGAAGACCCTGCGCGGCGGCAAGATGGAGGACGTGGTCTTCGCCGGGACCGCGTCCCGGCCGCCGCTCGGCCGGGCCGAGGTCACCCTGACCATCGATAACAGCGACGGTGCGCTGCCCATCGAGTACACCGAGGTCACCATCAGCCGGCTGCTGTTCCGGTCCGGGCAGAGCGAGTACTTCATCAACGGCGATCATTGCCGCCTGCTCGACGTGCAGGAACTGCTGTCCGACTCCGGCCTGGGCCGGGAGATGCACGTGATCGTCGGTCAGGGCCAGCTCGACCAGGTGCTGCACGCCGGGCCGGAGGCCCGCCGGGCGCTGATCGAGGAGGCGGCGGGCGTGCTCAAGCACCGCCGCCGCAAGGAAAAGGCGCTGCGCAAGCTGGAAGCCATGCAGGTCAACCTGACCCGGCTGGTCAACCTGACCGCGGAACTGCGCCGCCGCCTCAAGCCGCTCGGCCGCCAGGCCGCGATCGCCCGCAAGGCCGCGGTCATCCAGGCCGACCTGCGCGACGCCCGGCTCCGGCTGCTCGCCGACGACTACGTGACCGCGGCCGCCGCGCTGGAGCGGGACGAGACCGACGAGGCCGCCGCGCAGGCCCGCCGGGCCGAGCTGGAGCGGACCCTGACCCAGGCCCGGCAGCGTGAAGCCGAGCTGGACGGCGACGAGCAGCAGCACGCGCCCCGGCTGGCCGCCGCGCAGGAGGCCTGGTTCGCCCTCTCCGCGTGGTCCGAACGCCTCCGCGGGGTGGCCAGCCTGGCTCAGGAGCGGCACGCCCACCTGGTGGCGCAGCCGGACGCTGCGCGCCCGGGCCGGGACCCGGACGAGCTGGAACTGGAAGCGGAAACGCTGCGCGAGCAGGAGGCAGTGCTCGGCGAGCGGCTGGAGACCGCACGCGAGCAGCTGGCCGCGGTGACCGCGGAGCGTGGCGCGGCCGAGGCCGCGCTGGCCGGGGAGGAGCGCCGGCTGGCCCTCGCGGCCCGGGCCGAGGCCAAGCGGGCGGAACAGCTGGCCCGGCTGCGCGCCCAGGTCGAGGCGGGCCGGAGCAAGGCGGCGGCCGCCGCCGAGGAGGCCGGGCTGGCCGAGGCGTTCGAGTCGGCCCGGGACCGGGCCGACGAGGCGGAGCGCGAATACGAGGAGCTGCAGGACGCCTGCGCTGGCCGGGACGACGACCGGACCGGGCTGGCCTGGGAACACGAGCAGGCCGCGGCCAAGCTGAGCGGCGCCTCGGCCCGGGTCAGCGAGCTGCGTGCGGCCGAGCGGGAGACCAGTGCCGAGCGGGCCGCGCTGACCGCCCGGGTGCAGGCGCTGCGTGAGGGAGTGCACGCGCTGCGCACTGGCAAGGACGCGTCGGCGGCCCTGCTCGGTGAGCCGGGCCGGTTCGGCGGCGTGCTCGGCGCGGTGGCCGAGCTGGTCACCGTGGCTGACGGCGCCCAGGAGGCGATGGCCGCCGCGCTGGGCAGCGCGGCCGACGCGGTGGCGGTGTCCGACCTGGCCGCCGCGGTGGCCATCCTGGAGACGCTGCAGGGCGAGGACGCGGGCAGCGCCAGCCTGATCATCGCGTCAGAGCTGGCCCCCGCCCCGGCGCTGCCACCCGGGGTTGACCTTCCAGACGGCGTGCAGCCCGCGCTCGATCTGGTGCGCGGCCCGGCGGAACTGACCGCCGCGCTGGCCAGCCTGCTGGCCGGCGTGCTGGTGGCCGCGGATCTCGGCCAGGCCCGGGATCTGGTCCGGGCCTATCCGGAGGTGCGGGTGGTCACCCGGCAGGGTGACGTGCTCGGCACGCACTGGGCCTCCGGCGGGTCGGCCAAGGCGCCGAGCGAGTTCACCCTGCGCGGGGTGGCCGACGAGGCTGCCGCCGGGCTGGACGAGGTGGCCCGCCGCGGCGAGCAGGCCGCGGCTGACTTGGCCGACGCGGTGGCCGACGAGGACGAGGCCCGCGAGCTGCTGGCCGCGGCCCAGGCCAAGATCCAGGAGGCCGACGCGGCCGCCGCGGAGATCTCCGGCGGGCTGGGCCGGCTGGCCGGCGCGGCGCGTGCCGCCCGCGAGGAGGCGCAGCGGCTGGCGGCGGCCATCACCAACGCGCAGCGCGCGCAGGAAGCCGGAGCCGCCTCGGTCAGCGAGCTCGAGGCCAGCCTGGCCCGCGCCGAAGGGGGCGCGCCGCCGACTGGACAGCGAAGCGGGAATGGGGAGGCAGCGAGCGACGAGGGAAGCTCGGCCAGTGAAGGGGGAATGGGGAGGCGGGTGGGGCCCCCGGAGGCGCAAGGAAGCAGCGCCGCCGACCGGGACGCGCTGACCGCGGCGGTCAGCGCCGGGCGCAACGCTGAGATGGACGCCCGGCTGGAGGTCAGGACGGCCGAAGAACGGCTGCGGGCCATGGCCGGCCGGGCCGATGCCCTGGTCGCCACGGCCGCCGCGGAACGCCAGGCAGCCCAGCAGGCCGCCGCCCGCCGGGTGCGCCGGGCCCGCCAGGCCGCGGTGGCCAAGGCGGTGGCCGGGGGCGCCACCGTGGCCCTGGCCCGGCTCACCGAGTCGCTGGCCGCGGCGGCCGAGCAGCGGCAGGCGGCCGAGCAGGCCAGCAAGGGCCGCGCCGTGGCGCTCAAGGACGTCCGGGCTGCGGTCCGCGACCTGGCCGCCGAGTTCGATCGGGTGGTGGACGCCGCGCACGGCACCGAGCTGGCCCGGGCCGAGCACCGGATGCGGCTGGAGCAGATGGGCGCCCGCGCGGCCGACGAGTTCGGCGTGGCCACCGAGGCACTGGTCGCCGAGTACGGCCCGGATGTGCCGGTCCCGCTGGCCGCGCCGGAGCCGCCCGCCCCCCGCCCCGCCAACGGTGCTGAGAGCGACGCAGAGCCGGCCGCAAACGGTTCTGACCCGGCGGTCCCGGTGGCCGCGCAGGATGCCGCTGAGGGCCGTGGCAACGGGGCTGTCCAGGCCAACGGGAGCGCCCCGGCCCACGGCGCCAGCCCGGCCAACGGCAGCCAGCCGCAGGGCGAGCAGCAGCCGGTGCTGGCCGGTGCCGAGCAGCTGACGA
>CAVWWE010000023.1:0-10906 GCA_963758575.1 uncultured Actinomycetes bacterium | reverse complement strand
CCGCCCGACACCACCGCCCAGCCGCGTTCGGCCAGGGCGGCGGCCAGCTCGGCACAGATGTGACTGCCATAGCCGGTGGCCGCCCGGGTGCCGACGATGGAGACCGAGCGCAGGCAGGCGAACCTGAGGTCGGCGCAGCCGCGCACCCAGAGCGCCCACGGGCTGCTGTCGCCGAGCACGGCGAGCTGGCTGGGCCAGCCCGGGTCACCGGGGCACAGCAGACGGATCCCGGCCCGCGCCCAGCCGTCCAGGGTGCGCTGGGTGGGCCGGTCGCCCAGCCGGGCGGTCCAGCGGTTGAGCGCGGCTTTCAGGCCGGGGACAGCCGGGCCGGGCGCGCCGCCCGGTGGCCAGGTCCCATCGTCGCCGGGCGGCCACGTCCCGTCGGCCAGCGCGGTCACGATCGCGGCCGGCGAGTAGGTCCGCAGCAGTGCGGTCAACTGCGGGTCACCCGGCTCGGCCAGCCAGCTCAGCACGGCCCGGGCCAGCCGGTCCGGCCCCGCAGCCGGTCCGCCCGGCCCCGCAGGCCCGGCAGACCCCGGCCCGTACCGGTCCGGTTCCGCAGCCCCAACGGACCCCGGCCCGCAGCGGTCCGGCAGGCGCGTCATCCGGACACCCCTAGCCACAGGCCGAGTGCGTAACTGGTGTGATCGGCAGTCGGGCGGGATACCTCGGCCAGGTCAGCGAGTGTCCAGGCCACTCTGAGTACCCGGTGGAATCCGCGGGCACTAATCTGCCCGAGATCAATGGCTCGTTCCAGAGGGGCGAACGCGCCTGGGGTTGGCCTGAATCGCCCGCGTAATTCGCTGCCAGGGATCTCCCCGTTGAGCTGCCACGGGGTATCTCGCAGGCGATCCGCCGCGCGCTCCCGCGCTGCAGCAACCCGGTCGGCCACCTTCGCGCTGGGTTCGGCGAACTTCCTGTCGCTGAGCAGCTCACTCCGGCTCACCGGGAGGAACTCGACCTTCACGTCAACCCGATCCAGCAGTGGCCCAGACAACCTGGCCAGGTATCTACGACGTTCCGCAGGAGAGCATTCGCAGGCGGCCCGCCCACCGGACCCTTTCGCACATGGGCAGGGATTAGCGGCAAGTACCAGCGTGAAGCGAGCTGGGAAGCGCGCAATGGTACCTAAGCGGGCCACCACAACCTCTCCCGACTCGAGAGGCTGGCGTAATGCGTCGAGCACGTCCCGGCCGAACTCTGGGGCCTCGTCGAGGAAGAGGCAGCCCCGGTGGGCCAGCGACGCAGCCCCAGGGTGGATCATGCCGCTGCCACCGCCAACGATCGCCGCCTTAGTCGCGGTGTGGTGCGGCGCGCAGAAGGGCGGCTCCGTCAGCAGCGGGCTTCCATCAGGGAGCACGCCTGCCACCGAGTGGATCGAAGTGACTTCCAGGGCTGCCGTCCTGTCAAGGCCTGGTAGCACAGTTGGAATCCGCTCCGCCAGCATGGTTTTGCCCGCCCCCGGTGGCCCAAGCATGGAGAGATGATGCCCGCCGGCAGCGCATATCTCGGCGGCCCGGCGCGCTGTGGGCTGACCCAGCACATCAGCCAGATCCAGCCTGCAGCCGGTCAACCGCCCAGTGCGCAACGGGGTAAGGCTCGGCTCTGTGCCACCCTCTGTGATCTGAACCGGATCCGCCTCTTCTCCCATAGCCTCACCGCGAAGCCAGCCAAGGAGGCCGCGTAGGGACTTAGCGCTCAACACACGAAGTCCAGGTACCAGCGCCGCCTCAGCAGCGTTGGCATGCGGCACAGCGACCCGGCGGAATCCGCTGGCGGCCGCAGCGGCCATAGCAGGCAGCACCCCTCTAACCGGACGAATCTGGCCGTCAAGTCCAAGTTCACCGAGGAATGCCACGCCCTCCAGGGCTGCAGCCGGGATCGCGTCCGCTGCGCTCAAGATTGCGACGGCTATGCCCAGGTCAAATCCGCTGCCCCGCTTAGGCAGGCTGGCGGGTGACAGGCCAACAGTGATCCGGCGTTGCGGCCATTGCTCGTGGCTGTTGACGATCGCAGCCCGGATCCGGTCTCTCGCCTCGCGCAGAGCTGTGTCCGGAAGCCCAATCAGGAGCAGGCCCGGCAGGCCGTTCTGGATGTCGGCTTCGATCTCCACCTCGTGACCCTCGACGCCGACCAGGGCGATGGCGTGGGTGCGGGCGACCGGCACGTCAGCCCACTCCCCGGACGTGGTCGATGGTGAAGTGCCCGGCCCGGTCCCGGACCAGCCCGATCACATCGATCCGCACCTCGTCGAACAGCACCCCGTGGGCCCGGATCCAGCTGATGGCCAGCCCGCGCAGCCGGGCCCGCTTGCGCCGGCTGATGGCCTCCAGCGGGCTGCCGAAGCCCAGCCCGGACCGGGTCTTGACCTCGCAGGCGACGAGCACCCGGCGCTCGACCGCGACGATGTCCAGCTCGCCCTCGGCGCAGCGCCAGTTCCGGTCGAGGATCCGCATCCCGGCCTGCTGCAGGTACTCGGCGGCCAGCTGCTCGCCCAGCCGGCCCAGGTCATCCTTCTCCGCCATCCGGCATCACCTCCGATGCCAAACGCTGCCGGAGATGGCGGCGGGCGCCCACGGTCAATCACGGCGCTGTGGACAGGCGGCGCGAAGCCGGGGAACTGTGGATAACGGGGCCGATTTGTCGGCCCTGGATGCTTAAATGCGGCCGGGGGTGGCTACTTGTCAGGCACTTCGAGCTCGGCGCGGGCCAGTTCCTCGACGTTAACGTCCTTGAACGTGACAACCCGTACGTTCTTCACGAACCGGGCCGGGCGGTACATGTCCCAGACCCAGGCGTCCTGCATGATGACCTCGAAGTACACCTCACCGTTCTCGGAGCTGTGCACGTTCAGCTCGACCTGGTTCGTGAGGTAGAACCGGCGCTCGGTCTCGACCACATGGGTGAACAGCCCCACGACGTCCCGGTACTCGCGGTAGAGCTGCAGCTCCATCTCGGTCTCGTACTTCTCGAGATCCTCTGCGCTCATCTGCTCCCCCTCCGTTCAGACGTCGGGAGGTCCGATCTGGCCAGCATCAACCATAGGTCAATTCTCCGTCCAGCAATTCCCCGGACCTCATCTGCTCCGGAACGGCAATCCGCTGCTCCGGAACTGCGGCGGCCAGGTCATCCTCCGCCGGGATGTCCTCCTCCCATCCATCCGGCGGCTCGCCACCGCGCTGGGCCAGGCTCATGACGTTAGCGAACGAGGCCCGGTGCTCGGCGCAAGGCCCGTGCTCGGCCAGCGCGCGCATGTGGCTCCGGGTGGAGTATCCCTTGTGCTGCGCGAACCCGTATTCCGGGTAGCTGCCGGACAGTTCGGTCATGATCCGGTCCCTGGTCACCTTGGCCACGATGGAGGCGGCGGCCACGCACGCGGCCACCTCGTCGCCCTTCCACATGGCCAGGGCGGGCACGGCGAGGCCGCGGACCGGGAACCCATCGGTGAGCGCGTATCCGGGCCGGGGCGTGAGCCCGGCCAGGGCGCGCCGCATGCCCTCGATGTTGCACACGTGCAGCCCGCAGGCATCGATTTCGCGGGACGGGATGATGACCCGGTGCCAGCCGAGCGCGGTCCGGGTGATCTCCTGGTAGGCCTCCTCCCGGGCAGCCGGGGTGAGCTGCTTGGAGTCGGCGATGCCGGTCAGCCCGGAGAGTTTGGCAGGGTTCAGCATCACCGCGGCGACCACCAGTGGGCCGGCGCAGGCGCCGCGGCCGGCTTCGTCGATGCCGGCTACCGGGGATAGCCCGGCGCGGATCAGGACGCGCTCGTATCCGGTCAGTCCGGCCGCACGCCGGGGGGTGTAACCGGGATGCCGCCATTCTGGCGCTGCCATGGGCTCACCTGCGCCCGCGCCGGGTACGCAGCCACGCGGCTACCCGTCGCCCGCTCCGGCGGCGGATCCGGCGCTCCAGCATGAGCAGCGGCACCGCGGCGGCGCCCGCCACCGCGGCCGGGGCGGCCGGGCTGGTCAGTGCGCCGAGTGCCGTGCTGGTGGCGTTCAGCTTGTTGAAGGTGCTGGGGATGGGCAGCGCCCGGAACCGGCTCGGCGGCCAGAGGATCAGGAACGCCCGGCCGACCACCTGGCTCTCCGGGATGGTGCCGCCGCCCGGATCGCCGATGTGGCCGCGCGAGTCGTAGGACACGTTGCGGTGGTCGCCCATCACCCACAGCCGCCCGGGTGGCACCCGGATGTTGAACTTGGTCTGGGATGGCGGATTGCCGGGGTACAGGTACGACTTCTCGTGCAGCGCCACCCCGTTGACCGTCACGTCGCCCTGCGCGTTGCAGCAGACGACGTGGTCGCCGGGCAGCCCGATGACCCGCTTGATGTAGTCGTGCACGCCGGGGGAGATGCCGAACAGGCCGACCACCGCGTGGCCGAACTCGCTGGCCCAGCGGACGATCGGGTCGCTGGACTGGGGCGGGCTGGGCGGATCCCAGGAGCCCTCCCCGTTGAACACGATGACGTCCCCGCGGTCAATCGGGCGGAAGTGATAGATCAGCTTGTTGACCAGGACCTTGTCCCCGATGTCGAGCGTGTTCTCCATCGACGAGGACGGGATGTAGAAGGCCTGGATCACGTAGGTCTTGATGACCAGCATGATCACCAGGGCGAACGCGAACAGCGCAATGAGCTCCACCCACCAGGAGACGCGGCGCCGCCGCCGGGCCTGCACCGCGGCGCGGCGGGTCACGGCTGCTGCCCCGGTCCCGCTGGCCTGCCCGTCGCCGTTGGCCGCGGCGGTGCTGGCCGCCGGCCCATCCGCGCCCGCTGTGCCGCGGTGGGGCGACCCGGTGATCGTCTCGGCGCCCGGTGGGTCCTGGTCCGCGCCCACGGCGTCGCCGCGCTGGCCAGACCCGCCCGCTCCCGGTGCGCCGCTCAGCGGCGGATCGCCCATGCCCCGGTCATCATTCATTACGTCAACCCTAGCGCCGGGGTGCCGGGAAGTGTGCCCGCAGGCTGCGTCGCGCCCGCGGCCGCCCTCCGGCTAGCCCGCCGTCGTCGCTGCCGGCCACCGAATGCAGCGGTCAGCGGGCCGGCTCGCGGCGCTCCCGGATCCGCGCGGCCTTACCGCGCAGCGACCGGAGGTAGTACAGCTTGGCCCGGCGGACCTGGCCCCTGGTGACCACTTCGATCTTGTCCAGGGAGGGGCTGTGCACCGGGAACGTGCGCTCCACGCCCACGCCATAGCTGATCTTGCGGACGGTGAACGTCTCCCGGGCCCCGCCGCCCTGGCGGCGGATCACGACGCCCTGGAAGACCTGGATCCGCGACCGGGTTCCTTCCGTGACCCGCACGTGTACTTTCAGCGTGTCCCCGGGGCGGAAGTCGGGGATGTCAGAGCGGATCTGAGCCTGCTCCAGCTCGGCGATCGCGGTGTGCATGGCTAAAGGTTCCTCAGCTGTCCTCACGCGCGCACAGGCCAGCGAACGCGTGGCATCGGTCTAGTCGGTGTCCCGGGCCGCGGCGGGCGCCAGGACGCGCACCCTCAGCGTCGGCCTCATGTGGGTGGCGGACTATCAGTGTGCCATATCTTTGGCACTGACCGGAAAGCCAGCGTCCAGGAGCACCTCCCGGTCCCGGCGATCCAGCGTCCCGGCGGCCAGCCGGGCGACCAGATCCGGGCGGAACGCGGCGGTCCGGCGCAGCGCCTCATCGCGCCGCCAGCGGGCGATGGCGGCGTGGTCACCGGACAGCAGGACGGGCGGCACCTCGCGGCCGCGCCACACCCGCGGCCTGGTGTACGCCGGCCCTTCCAGCAGCCCGGCCATCGGCCCGGCGCCGCCGCCGAACGAGTCGTCGGCCGCGGACCCGGCGTTGCCCAGCACCCCGGGCAGCAGCCGGGTGATCGCGTCGATCATGACCAGCACCGCGGGCTCGCCGCCGGACAGCACGTAGTCCCCGATGGACAGCTCGTCCACCGGCATCCGCTCCCGGGCGTCCGCGACCACGCGCGCGTCGATCCCCTCGTACCGGCCACAGGCGAAGACCAGCCATGCTGAACGCCCGAGCCCGGCCGCTGCCGCCTGGCTGAACGGCAGTCCTGAGGGAGTGGGGACAACCAGCCGGGGCTGGCCCGGCTCACTCCCGGTCACTTCGTCCAGGGCCTCGCCCCACGGCTCCGGCGACATGACCATGCCCGGGCCGCCGCCGAACGGAGCGTCGTCCACGGTGCGGTGCACGTCTTGCGTCCACCGGCGCAGGTCATGGATCTGCAGCTGGATGGTGCCGCGGGCGGCCGCCTTGCCGAGCAGGGACACGGTGAGCGGGCTGAAGTACTCCGGGAAGATCGTGATGATGTCGATGCGCACCTGGGTCACCTCACCCGGGCCCGGGTTCCGCGGCGCCGAGTTCGAGCAGCCCCGGCGGCGGGTCGATGACCAGCCGCCCGGCGGCCACGTTAACCTCGGGCACGATCGCGGCCACGAACGGGACGAGCAGCCCGGCCGGCTGGACAGCCTGGCCCGGCCGGACCGGGCCCGCGGGCCCGGCTGGCCGGCCCGGCGCTGGCCGGCCCGGCACCGGCCCGCCCGGCTGGCTCGATCACCAGCAGGTCCTGGCCGAAGTGGCGGACGTCGGTCACCCGGCCGACCGGCTCACCGGACACGGTGACCACGGCCAGCCCGATCAGCTCGTGATCGTGGAACTCGTCGGGGTCGTCCGAGGACCCGGCCTGGGCGGAATCCAGCGTCAGCCAGACCCCGCGCAGGCGCTCGGCCCGATCCCGGTCGGTTATCCCGTCGAAGCCGACCAGCAGCCGCCCGGTGTGCCAGCGGACCGTCGCCACGGCCAGCGGGCCGGCCTCGGCCGGGTCGGTGGCCAGCACCGACCCCACCGCGAACCGGCGCTCCGGCTCATCGGTGTGCACTTCTACCGACACCTCGCCGCGCACCCCGTGCGGCCGGGCGATCCGGCCCACGACCAGCTGCATGACGAGCTAACGGACCTCGTCCACGTCGAGCAGGTCGACCCGCACGTACTTGCCGCCGGCCAGTGAGCCGATGACCGTGCGCAGCGCCTTGGCGGTCCGGCCGCCGCGGCCGATGACCTTGCCCAGATCCTCGGGGTGCACCCGCACTTCCAGGACCCGGCCCCTGCGCAGCCCGTGGCTGTTCACCCGGACGTCGTCTGGGTATTCCACGATGCCCTTCACCAGGTGCTCAAGGGCCTCTTCCAGCATGTCAGGCTCCGTTGCCCTGCTCCGTGGCCGCAGCCTCCGCTGCCTCGCCAGCGTCCGCCGGCTCGGCCTTCGCGGCGCTGTCCTTCTTGGCGCTAGCCCTGGCGCTCTTGTCCGCGCCCTTGTCCGCGGCCTCGTCCGCGGCCTTGTCCTTGTCCTTGGCCGGCTCGGCCTTGGCCTTGTCCGCCTTGGCGGTGTCCGCCTTGGCCTTGTCCGCCTTGGCATCCGCCTTGGCCGCGTCCGACTTGGTGTCGACCTTGGCGCTGTCCGCTTGGCTCCGCCTTGGCGGTGTCCGCCTTGGCGGTGTCCGCCTTGGCCGTGTCGGCCTTGGCGCGGGCGTGTCCGCCTTGGCCGTGTCCGCCTTGGTGCTGTCGGCCTTGGCCGTGTCCGCCTTGGCCGTGTCGGCCTTGGCCCCGTGTCCGCCTTGGCCGTGTCCGCCTTAGCCGTGTCGGCCTTGGCCGTGGCCGCCTTGGCCGTGTCGGCCTTAGCCGAGTCGGCCTTGGCGGTGTCCGCCTTGGCCGTATCGGCCTTGGCGGTGTCCGCCTTGGCCGTATCCGCCTTGGCCGGCCGTATCCGGCCTTGGCGCCGTATCGGCCTTGGCCGAGTCCGCCTTAGCCGTGTCGGCCTTGCCGCTGGCCTGCCTGCCGCCCGCCCGGCCGGCTGGCTTGCTCGCCTTGGCGTCGCCGTCGGCCTGGTCGTCGGCGCCCTTGCCGGCCGTCCTGCGGCCGCCGCCTTGCCCCTGCCGCCATCGCCGGTGCCCAGCGCCTCGGCCACTGCGGCCGCGTACGCGTCCTTCTTGTCGGCCTTGGGCGCGGCGGTCTTGAGGGTCCCCTCGGCGCCGGGCAGGCCCTTGAACTTCTGCCAGTCCCCGGTCACTTCCAGGATCTTGCGCACCGGGTCGGTCGGCTGCGCGCCGACGGACAGCCAGTGCTGGGCCCGCTCGGAGTCCACCTCGATGAGCGAGGGCTCGCTCATCGGGTGGTACTTCCCGATCTCCTCGATCGCGCGGCCGTCCCGCTTGGTGCGGGCGTCGGCCACGATGATCCGGTAAAACGGCGCGTGGATCTTGCCCATGCGCTTCAGCTTGATCTTGACAGCCACGGGTGTGGTCTCTCCCAGAACGCTCGGATGCAGGCAACGCTCGCGCCGGGTGGGGACCACCGCGTCGGCCCGCTCGTATCCCGGGCCGGCGAGCGTGAGAGGGCGTCGCCAGACCGGGAAGTGTCCCAGACATTGTGCCAGACACACGAGGGTGGGGCGTAATCGCGACCGAATCGCGCCGCCGCCCCCACACCGACCCTTCAGGCTCGTGATCATGGCTTTGCTTTCGTCCCCACTACCACCAAGGCCATGATCACGAATCGGGCAGCGCTACTCGTCGTCGTCTTTCTTGGGGCGGCGCCGGCCGAGCAGGCCGAAGCCGGCCGGGAGGCTGCCCGGGCCGGTGGCGGCGCCTGGCGTGCCGTCAGGCGACGGCAGCTTGCTGAGGTCCGGCATGGCCCGGCGCAGGGCCGGGTTGGAGTTCAGCGCGTCCAGGCTGGCTGCCAGGTCCTCGGGTGAGCTGGGCAGCCCGCCGGCCACGCCCTGGCCAGCCCCGTTGCCCGCGTGCGGGGCGGCGGCTGGCTTGCCGCCGGCCTTGCCCGCGGCCGGGTTGCCGCCAGGCCGCCCGCCCTTGGGCTTCTTCTTCGTCTTCTTCTTGGCGCTCTTGCTGACCGCGCGGCGCATGCCCGGGATGGGCGGCATGCCGGGCATCCCGCCGCCGCCCATCATCTGCCGCATCATCTTCTGGCCTTCTTGGAACCGGACGACGAGGTTGTTGACCTCGCCGACGGTGACCCCGGACCCGTTGGCGATGCGGGCCCGGCGGGACCCGTTCAGGATCTTCGGGTTGCGACGCTCGGCTGGGGTCATCGAGTTGACGATGGCCGCCGCCCGGTCCAGGTCCTTGTCGTCGATCTGATTGAGCAGCTCACGGTTCTGCGCCGCGCCGGGCAGCATGCCGAGCAGGTTGCCGATCGGCCCGAGCTTGCGCACCATGGCCAGCTGCTCGACGAAGTCTTCCAGGGTGAAGCCGTCGCCCGAGGCCAGCTTCCCGGCCATCTTGGCCGCCTGGTCCTCGTCGAACGCCCGTTCGGCCTGCTCGATCAGGGTGAGCACGTCGCCCATGTCGAGGATGCGGGACGCCATCCGGTCGGGGTGGAAGACGTCGAAGTCTTCCTGCTTCTCGCCGGAGGAGGCGAACATGATCGGGCGGCCGGTGAGCTGGACGATGGACAGCGCGGCGCCGCCGCGGGCGTCACCGTCCAGCTTGGTCAGCACCACGCCGTCGTAGCCGACGCCGTCCAGGAAGGCCTGGGCGGTGGCCACCGCGTCCTGGCCGATCATGGCGTCCACCACGAACAGGATCTCGTCCGGGTCGGTCGCGTCCCGGATGTCCGCGGCCTGGCGCATCATCTCCTCGTCGACGCCCAGCCGGCCCGCGGTGTCGATGACGACCACGTTCTGCTGGCGGCGGCGCGCCTCGTCGATCGACTGCCGGGCCACCTGGACCGGGTCGCCCACGCCGTTGCCGGGCTCGGGCGCGTACACCGGAACGCCGGCCCGCTCCCCGACGATCTGCAGCTGCTGCACGGCATTGGGGCGCTGCAGGTCGGCCGCGACCAGCATGGGCGTGTTGCCCTGGTCCTTCAGCCACAGCGCCAGCTTGCCGGCCAGCGTGGTCTTACCGGAGCCCTGCAGGCCGGCCAGCAGGATAACGGTCGGCGGCACCTTGGCGAACCGGATCCGGCGTGCCTCGCCGCCCAGGATCCCGATCAGTTCCTCATGAACGATCTTGATGACCTGCTGCGCCGGGTTCAGCGCCTGGGACACCTCTTCCGACGACGCGCGCTCCTTGACCCGCGCGATGAACTCACGCACCACAGGCAGCGCGACGTCTGCCTCGAGCAGCGCGATGCGGATCTCGCGGGCCGTCGCGTCGATGTCGGCGGCGGACAGCCGCCCGCGCCCGCGCAGATTGGAGAAGACCTGAGTCAGCCGGTCGGAGAGAGTCTCGAACACGTATCCCAGGCTATCCGGTCAGGGCCACCGGGTCAGTGCCGCTGGATCGTCCGCCCAGCCCAAGGCATACCCAATGGGCAATCAATTAATGGTGCTGGGCGTCTCGGACAGCACCTCGGCCAGCCCGTTCAGCCCAGCCGCGGCCGTGTTCAACCCAGCCACCAAGACGCTGACCTGCAGCACCGCCGGATCCGGGGCGCAGGAATGCCCGGGCACCCCAGCCAACTGGACCAGTGGCTCGGTCAGCTACCCGGCCGGGGACACGGTGACGCTGCAGGTGTCCTACAGCAAGTCGCTGGGCACGGTGCATTTCGTGGTCCGGGACGACACCGCGGGCACCTCGTCCGGGTTCACCTACGACGTGGGCGCGAGCGTGTCGTTCACCCAGGCCCGGGTGGGGGCGGAGTTCGGCGCCACGCCGTGGAGCGCGCCCACGTACAGCCCGCCCGCGACAGCGGTCAAGCTGGCCGCCTTCACCGGCACCTCGCTGACCAGCTACACCGGGCACACGGCCACCCTGGACTCCTGGTGGACGGCCAGCCAGGTGCAGATGACCGGGCCGGGCAGCGTGGTTGAGGCGGCGCCATCCGGGCTGGACAGCACCGGCGCGGACTTCAGCGTGAACCTGGAACCCTAAGCCAGCGCGGCCAGCACCTGGGCGGCG
>CAVWWE010000022.1:0-27438 GCA_963758575.1 uncultured Actinomycetes bacterium | reverse complement strand
CCGTGCGTCAGGAACGGCAATGCCGGACCGGCGCAGCGCCGCGACAACATACAACCAGAAGTCCGCGGGCCGGTTGTCATATTCGTCGAGGGAGAGCCAGGCAACAGCCCCTGGCCGGGCCGCCGCCCACAAGGTCACTGCCATCGTCTTGCCCGCCCCCGGCAGGCCGGTGACCACGGTCAGCGGGCACCGCCGCGTGCCCCGGGTGATCAGCGTGGTGATTCGCGGGCGCTGGATCGCCCAGCCCGGCACATCGGGCACGGTGACCTTAGATTCCAGGATTGGATTGTCAGCCGGAACTGACCCCGGCTCTGGCCGGGCCATCGCGCGCCTGGCAGTGGATATCGCCACGGGAACCTCCCCGCCCCCCGGCCGGCAGCCTGGGCCACCCGCCGTGAGGGATGACATGGTGGGATGCCGCGCGGGCTGCCCGCCCGGCGCTAGAGGGCGTCCCGCCCTCTCCCCACTACCGAATGCCATCCGACCAGGCCACGCATCAGACGATTCGGGTGAAATCCGCGTCCCGGCGACCCTGGCCGGCGCTGCTCGGCAATCCACCGTCATAACCTCCCGCACGGTGACCGCGACTAACTCAGTCCACCTCGCGCCGGGGTGGGTTTCATCCCACGGATGGCGGCAAGGCGGTCGTCAGCCTTCCAGGAGCCCCAGTTCACGGGCCCGGGGTGACGGCCTGGGTCCGGGTGGAGGCATCCAGCTTGCGGTAGATCGATGTCAGCTGCGACTTGATGGTGTGCGGGGAGAGATACAGCTTCCAGCGATCTCCGGGGCCGTCAGGTGCGTGGATATCAGCGGCAGCAGGCGGAGTTCGGCGGCGGTCAGGGCCGATGCTCCAGGGACGGCCGAACCACGCTGCTGGGCAAGCCGGGCCCGAAGCGCCTCGGCCTCCCCGACCAAGGACCCCCAGCCCGGGCCGAAGTTGGAGCACCTCATCGACTTCCCGCATGAGGGTCCAGGCCCCGCTGATGTCGGCAAGGGCGATATGGGCACGGATGAGCTCGATCCGGGGTCTGAACGGCCAGGTGGGCCCCGTGTACGTCAGCAAGGACCTCAGCCGCTGAGCGCTGGTGAGTTCGCGCCTCGCCGCCGGGACATCGCCCCGGTGCAGGGCCACACGGGCCTGCACCGCGCAGACGGTAGCGTCCTCCAGCCCGGCCCGATCCAGCCCCGAGCGCGCTTGGCCTGCCAGCGCCCCGGCCCGGTTCCATTGGTTGCGTGCCATCGCCACCAGCGACCGTTGGCAAAGTACCCCGCGCGATCGTATCGGGCGTGCCGATTTCCTGTCCGGCTCTGACGGCCTCGTCAAGGACGGCATCCGCGCTGTCGAGATCGCCGGAGAGGACGTGTGCGATCCCCTGCAGGAGCCCGGTCATCGGGCGCACGATGCCCGCCGCCGCGAATTGTCGTGCGGCCTCATCGGCGTCCGAGTGCATCTGCTCGACACCATGGCGGCACAGCAAAGCGCGCAGCGCAGCGGCGAGGCCCTCGATGAGATGGTGGCCTGCCTGGGCCACGTCCTGGGAGCGCCAGCGGTTCCACGGCATCAGCCATTCGCTCGGCGTCGGCCGCCCGCCCGGTCATGAGGGCAAGAAGCGAGGCGTACGCGGCGGCCCGCGGGTGGTCCTCGAACCCGCCCCGGTCATCGAGCCACTGGAACCACCGCTGCAGGGTGGCGATCCTGGCTCGCCGGGACGTCGGCAGCCAGAGTTCTTCCACCAGCTGGGCCACCGTGTCAACGTCCCCGGCAGCCATCGAGTACTCCAGCGCTTCCTCGGGCAGGTCGTTGCGCAGGTACCAGGCGGCGGCGCGGCGGCGCAGGACCGGGATCAGGCCGGACTCCAGGCGTCCCGGCCTCCGCGAGCAGCATGTCGCGGAACAGGTGGTGGTAGCGGTACCACTGTCCGCGCCGGTCCAGCGGCACCAGGAGCAGGTTCGACCGGGCCGGCAATCTGCCAGCGCCGCGGCGGACCCGGGCAGGTCCAGCACCGCCTCGCACAACGGCCCTGCACATCCGCCGCAGCACCGCGGCACGGATCAAGAACGCCCGCTGCTGCCGCGAGATCCGCCCCAGGAACTCCGACTCCACGTACTCACTGACGAACAGGTCATCCCCCCCGAACGTGGCCGCCGTGCCCGGCAGCGACCCGCCTTCCCGCAGGTACAGCGCCGCGAGGTACAGCCCGACCGGCCACCCTTCGGTCCGCCGGTGCAGCTCAGCAACATCTTCGTCGCCGACCTGCACCCCGGCAGCGCCCAGCAGCGATGCTGCTTCCTCCACCGTGAGCGACAGGTCACCGGCGCCGATCTCCAGAAGCTTTCCTTCGGCGCGCAGCCGCGCGGTCCGCAGCGGCGGCTCGGCCCGGCCGGCCAGCACCAGCCGTGACCCGCTGGGCACGTGGTCGGCGAGCACTGATAGCGCGGCACGACATTCGGAGTCATGCAGCACGTGCACGTCATCCAGGACCAGCGTTACCGGCGAGGTCATCGACGCGAATGCCGACCCCAGCCGCGGGACGCAGCATCCAGCCGGGCACCCAGCTTACCGGCGAGGCCAGCGCATCGAATACCCGCTTGTCCACGCGCTCCACCGCGTCGAGCGCCTCGGCGACATAGGTGAGCAGGACCTTCGGGTCGTTGTCCGCTTTGTTGACCGACACCCACGCGAAGGCCCGTGGATCACGGTCGGCCCACTGTGACAACAGTGTCGTCTTCCCGTCGCCCGCCCCCGCCGCCACCGAGACGATCGGAACGCCGTTGCTATTGACCAGTCTCTCGATCAACGGCGAACGCTGGATGGTCTCCGGCCGCACCAGCGGGCGGAGCAACTTGGAGACCGTGAGGTCGAACACCTGCCTGCCCGCATCCTGCGAGCGGTTGACCCGTTGCCGCGCCTCACTAACGCCCATGTCCAGACGGGTACCTCGGAAAGCTTGCCCCATGGCCAGCCGGAGCGGTAAAGCAGGTCAAGCGACGGCTGCGCCCGGCAAGTAAATTTCTTCGAACATAACATGGCCGGGAGGCTGCAAGGAGTCCAGGCATGAACCGGGTGACAGGCCGACGAGGCTGACGAGGCTGACGAGCGTACAATTTCGTTGCTCGGCGTGACGGCCGACCTGAACTGCGGGGCCTGGAGGGGGCGGGGATCGGTCGTACGCCGGTCGGGGAGGTAGTGTGCCCACCTCCAGCTCGGGTCAGGTGGATGCTAGGTGCCGTCGCCGCGGCGGGCGTGCTGGTGGCCTCAGCATGTGGGCGGTCCCCCCCACGGCGCCAGGCGATGTCTCACCGCTCAAGGGCTTGGTATCGTACCTTCCCGCGGGCACCAAGCCGGTGTCCGCCATGGTCTGGGCCACCACCCGGGACGTGATATCGCTTGATCCCATTCATGCGGCCGCCTTCCCGGAGTACACAGCTGACTCGCTGATGTGTGAGTCGCTGCTTCGCCAGGCACCGGGCGGCGCACTTGAGCCTGGCCTGGCCACCGTTTCGATCCGTCGCCCACCACGATGGTGTTCACACTCCGGCCGGGAGTGAAGTTCTGGGACGGCCATCCGGTGACCTCGGCCGACGGGCGTCCAGCCTCGACCGCCAGATGAATCCCCGGCTGGGCGGGTTCAATGTGGCGGACTTCGACAGGGCGGCCTCGGTCACCGCGACCAGCCGGTCCCAGGTGACGATCAAGCTCAAACAGCCCGACTACTGGCTGGAAGGCGAACTCGCCTCGATACCAGGCATCGTCATCGAGAAGAGCTTCGCCGAAAAACAGGGCAAGAACTATGGCACCCCGGCCGGATCGATCATGTGCACGGGTGCGTACATATTCAAGTCCTGGACGCCGGGCGTGGGCGTGGTAGCGGTCCGCAACCCGCACTACGGCAACCCCTCGGTCCGCCCCCTTGTCGGCCAGATCACCCTTAAGGGCGTTCCGAGCATCGCCGCCCTCACTGCGGGCTTGCTGACCGGCGCCATCCAAGGGGACTACAGCCTGGGGCTTTCCACCCTGGACCAGCTGAAGAGCAGCAGGAGCGTCACGGTCTACCAGGGCCCTGGCTGGGCCACCGACGCGTTCACCATCGCCAGCCTCAAGGTGTGCTAGGAAACCTGAACGTGCGCCGGGCGCTGTCGCTGGCGCTGAACCGCCGGGGCATCATCAACTCCGTTTATGACGGCACGGCGCAGCTGCCACGGTGGCTGTCGAACCCGGGCACGTTCGGCTATGGCAGGTCCGTGTTCGACAAGGCCTACAACAGCTCGCCGGTTCTGACCCAGAACATCGCGGAGGCGAAGAAGCTCGTCCAGCGGGCCGGAGCCACCGGGAAGACGATCACGATCGGCACCTCCAGCCAGCTGCTGAGCATCGCCGCGCTGACGGGCGCCTACCAGGCGGCGGCGCAGGCGATTGGCCTGAAGGTGGCGCTCAGATCGGTGCCCGCCCAGGATTACATCGACTTCTTCGTCGATCCCAAATTCAGGGCGGGCGTCGACGGTTTCGTGGGGGTCGACTACGGCGACTACGCCGACCCGGCAGCGCTGCTCAATCAGGTCGTCCTCCCGCGTGGGTCGCAGAACCTCGACAACTTCAGCGATCCGGCCATCACCGCAGCACTGGAGCAGGCGCGCAGCACGGCGAACCTGGACCAACGGGCGGCGCTGGTGGCGAAAGCCGAAGACCTCGCCGCCCAGCAGCTGCCCTGGATCCCCGATGTCGAGCTGAACAACGTACTGGTGCTGAGCAAGGGCCTGACCGGCGCGGTGTCGTTGACCGCCTACCTGTTCTCCCCTGGGCTGACGGCCTGGGCGGGGTCGGCTGAGCGGTAAGCTGGCGGTTTTTGGCCGCCGGCTGTCATGCTGGTGGCCAGCCTGCTGGTGGCGAGCTTCGTGATCCTCGCGGCGATGTATCTGGCACCGGGGAACCCGATCGCGGCGCCGTCGGCGGGCGGCCCCTGCCGCCGGGCAGCGTCCATGTGCTGGAGCAGCGCTACCACCTGGACGAGCCGTTCCTGGCCCAGTATTGGTACTGGCTCGACAACGCACTGCACGGGAACCTGGGGATCTCGATCACGCTGCAGGAGGACGTGTCCACGCTGATCGCGTCCCGGATCTGGACGACCGCCGAGCTGGTCCTGTACGCGTCCCTCATCATCGTGGTGCTGGGCATCGGCCTAGGCGTCGTGTCCGGGCTGCGGCACGGCAGGTTCGACACCAGCACCCTCGTGGTGACCGCGGTCTCGGCTGCCATCCCGGCGTTCGTCGCCGCGATCGTGCTGATCATCCTGTTCGCGGTGAAGCTCCGTTGGTTCCCGGCGCTCGGCAACGGCACCGGCTTCCTCAGTGATGTCAGGCACCTCACCCTTCCGGCCATCGCGCTGGCCACGGCGTCGCTCGCGATCGTCGCCCGGGTCACCCGGGCCTCGGTTCGCGCCGAAGGCGACCGTGAGCACGTGCAGACCGCGGTCAGCCGCGGGATCCCGGCCCGGTGGGTGATCCGGCGGCACATCCTGCGCAACGCCAGCATCCCCATCACGACGGTCACCGGCATCACGGTCGCGTCGCTGATCGCGGTCGCCGCAGTGGTGGAGGTCGCGTTCAGCCTGAACGGGCTCGGCTCTTACCTGGTCCAGGCGGCGCAGTCCAAGGACATCGCCGTCGTCCAGGGCATCTCACTTGTTCTGGTCACCGCGTTCGTGGTGATCAACATGGTGGTGGACATGCTTTCTGCGGCGCTTGACCCGCGAATCGCGCTGGGAAGCCGCACCCGGTGAGCGCGGTCCCGCTGGCTGACGAGGCCACCACGCTTGGCCGGGGGCTGGCCCTGCTGCGCTCCATCGGCCCGGCCGGTATCGCGTCGGCGGCCGTCCTCGTACTTGCCACTTTCGCGGTTTCACCGCTCTCCTCCCACACCCCAACCTGCCCAACCTTCGCTGCCTGTGGGCCCGGTGCCGGCCACGTGCTTGGCATGACTTCAGGCCGCGACGTGCTTCCCGACTCTCGTGCGCAGTCCTCGATGCTCGGGCCACTGGCGGTCGTCATGATCAGCGTGCCCGTGGGCACGCTGATCGCAGTCACTGCTGCCTGGCGGCGCCGTATGGCCGACGCCGTGATCTCCTCTGGCCTGGACATCCTGTTCGCGTTCCCCGGCATCCTGCTCGCGGTGCTCGCGGCGGCGGTGTTCGGGGCGGGCCTGCCCGCGGCCACGATCGCTCTTTCTGTCGCCTACCTGCCCTATGTCGCCCGGGTGCTGCGTGGTGCAGCGCCCACGGAGCGGAGCCAGCCGTACGTCGCGGCGCTGGAGGTGCAGGGGTACCGGCCCCCGCGATCTGCCTGCGGCACCTGGTCCCGAACATCGCACCGCTGATCTTGGCCCAGGCGACGATCCTGTTCGGCTACGCCATGGTGGACCTGGCGGCCATCTCGTTCCTGGGCCTGGGAGTGCAGCCGCCCACCGCCAACTGGGGCGTGATGATCTCAGAAAACCAGGCCGGCATCCTGGAGGGCTTCCCGCTGCCCGCGCTCGCCGCCGGGGTGTGCATCGTGGCCGTTGTGATCGCGGTCAACGTAGTGGGCGAGCGGCTGTTCGAATACGGCCAGGCGCCCCGCGGATGAACGGCCCGGCGGAGGCCGCCGCAACACAGTCCCCCGCGGCCGCGGCTAGCGCGCCGCTGCTCGAAATCACCGGCCTTAGCGTGATGCACCGATGAAACAGTGGGCACCACCATGGATGGTGGTCGAACGCGGCCCCACCCCGCGGGTCCTCGACGACCCCCAGCACCCCTGCATGCAACGGCTACGTACCAGCGGCCCCGGCCCGGCTGGAGACCGGGACGTCTGGGGGAACCGGTGCGTCCCCGGCTGAGCCCATTAAACGGGCGGATTCGTGCTGGCAGGCGCGTTTACCCAAATCGGGGGATGCCCGGCCGACCGGGCCCGAGGTTTCGTGGCCGAACAGGGCTCGCCGCCGCTGAGGTCCGGCTGATGTCGGCTCCAAACGCGGCCAAGGCCAGGCTGGCCTGTGCAGCTTGGGGCATGCAGGGTTAACCAAGCTCATGCCCGGCCGGGGTACAGGGAGGCGACATGACATCATCAGGGCGGGATGCCCGCAGGTCGGCAGAAGCGATGCCTCCGGCAGGCAGCAGCGGGCTGGCACGGAGTCCGCGGACTTCAAGTCCTGACGATCAGCCGACGGTGCGGCTCATCGGGCTTGCTGTGCTGATTCACATGCTGGGAAGCCGCCGCTTTTATGAGCGGGTGGCTGTCGGCGCCATCGTGGTGGCGGCGCTGCGAGGGCTGGGCCAGGAGAACCGGGCCAATACCTTTGAGCGCCTGGCTGCCTGGAATCAACGGCAGGTCCAGCTCCTTGAGCGCAAAGCCAAACGGCAGGCCCGGCGCCTTCCCCTCCGCGCAAGCTAACGGCCAGCACGTAGATACAACCCGCAACTACGCAGAAGGCTCCCCACAAGCTGCACCGCCACCGCCCACCAGTGGATCCTGCGGAGCTGGAAGACGAAGAAGCGCCGCCGGGCGGCACCCGGCTCCTACGGATCGGCCCACCGGCCCGGCGCGACGCCCGCGCGGAGGATGATCTGCTCCGGGTATGGCCGGGTCAGGCTGCCAGGACCCTGGCCTTCTCGCGCTCGAACTCCTCGGCCGAGATGACTCCCCGGTCGCGCAGGTCGGCCAGCTTCGCCAGCTGGTCCGCTGTGCTGGCCGATGCGCTCGCCGCGGTTTCCTGGGCGTAGCTGCGGAACTCCGCGTCCTGCTGCTGAGCATCCTGCACGGCCCGCTCGTGCATCGAGCCGCCGCGGGCGATCAGGTAGACCAGCACGCCGATCAGCGGGATCAACAGCACGAACAAGAACCACAAGGCCTTGGCCCAGCCGGACAGATCACGGCTGCGGAAGATGTCGATGAACACCCAGATCAAGATCCAGATCCAGATCACCCAGAGAAAGAAAATGAACATCGTCCAGAAAAGGTTTAGCAAGGGGTAGGACGAATCGGCCAGTGACATTTCGTCTCCTTCACAGGAGGCTGCCGGTGGCAGCCGCCTCACGGGTCCCGCGCTCGAGCAGGATCAGTATCCGCGTGGGTGCGGATCACCGGCATCACCCAGAATGAGTGACACAATGGCAACTCAGTCCCGCCTGCCAAGAGCCGCTCTCACCACGCGCCTATCCAGCCAAGTAGCCAGTGGCAATGACCACCCCGTAAGGTTGGTGCCCAGCGAGCTCGGGGAGCTTGTTGTCGTTGCCGAAGGCTTGCCACGATCAGACGACGCCGCACCCGCGCGGCAGCCCTTCGCCGGCCGCCTGCTGGGGATGGCCCCCGCGTCACTGGCCCGCCCACCGGGGGCAGCCCACAGCCACATGAACTTCCCAGCCTGAGCCCTGCTGGTGGTCCTGGCCTCTTAGCCCTCGACCCTGTCGGTCCCGGACAAGGGTCAGCGCTGCGTCACTGTCCATGGCTGGCCACCGCTGAGTGAGGCTGGTGGCGAGCCGGCACCCCGGCCTGGATCGATATCGTCCCGGGCGACCTGGTGAGCGGCACCCTTTCGCCGGCCGGAGGTCATCACATTCACCCTGCCGGGGGGATGCTCGGGGTATCCCACGCAGCCGATAGTGGCGGGAGCGCCACGCACGCTAGGCAGGTGACGTGACGGACAGTCTCTCTGGCGTTGGCCGAGACGAAGACGTCGCTTATAACACCGGATCCGTGGTATCCGGGGCTCCCGCCGTGGCGCGGACGGAGGGGTCATGACTGTGACAGCTGACAGGACCGGGGCAGCGAGGTCCGGCCTGCGGGCATCCCGCCCAGCCCAGGCACGGGCGGGAACAGCGGAGCAGTTGAGCCGTGCGGACCGGGTGGCCCGGGGCAAGGACGCCCGGGCGATAGCGCCGCTGGAGTCGCATGGCGAATTCACCCCGGCCAGGTCGCGGGACCCGGTGGGGCTGCTGCTGGAACAGGCGAAGTCGCGGGTGCCGGAGCTGGTGCCGGTGCGGCACGGGCGGATGCTGGTGTCGGCGTTCACGTTCTACCGGGGGGCGGCGCTGCCAATGGCGGCCGACCTGGCCAGCACGCCCGCCTCCGGGCTGCGGGTACAGCTCTGCGGGGATGCGCACCTGGCCAACTTCGGCGCATTCGCCTCGCCGGAGCGGCGGCTGGTCTTCGACGTCAACGACTTCGATGAGACCCTTCCCGGCCCGTTCGAGTGGGACATCAAGCGGCTGGCCGCGAGCCTGGCTGTGGCCGGGCGGGACAACGGGTTCCCGGCCAAGGCCCGCCGGAAGATCGTCCTGGCGGCGGCCGAGGGGTACCGGACCGCGATGCGCGGCTTCGCCGACCAGCCGCTGCTGGACGTGTGGTACGCCCACCTGGACATCGAGCAGGCCATCGGCCAGTTCCAGTCCCAGCTCAAGGCCAAGAGGTTCAAGAAGGCCCAGGCGCTGCTGGCCAAGGCGCACACCGCCGACAGCACGAAGGCGCAGCGCAAGCTGACCACCGTCGTCAACGGGCAGCGGCGGATCATCAGCCAGCCCCCGATGATCATGCCGATCGAGGAGGTCTTCGCCGAGGTCCAGGCCGACGCGATCTACCAGCAGATCCGCACAGTGCTGGGCAAGTACCGGCGGACCCTGCAGTCTGACCGCCGGCATCTGCTCGAGCAGTTCACGCTGGTCCAGGTGGCCCGTAAGGTCGTCGGGGTCGGCAGCGTCGGCACCCGCGCCTGGATTTTGCTGATGGACGCCGGGGACGGAACCGACCCGTTGTTCCTGCAGGCCAAAGAGGCCCAGCCCTCCGTCCTGGCCGGGTACTGCGGGCGCAGCAAGTACACCAACCAAGGTGAGCGGGTCGTCGCCGGGCAGCACCTCATGCAGGCCGAAAGCGACATCTTCCTCGGCTGGACCCGCGTCCCGGGCCCGGACAAGGTGGACCGTGACTTCTACGCCCGCCAGCTCAAGGACTGGAAGTTCTCCTTCCCCATCGAGCTGATGATCCCTTCGGGCATGGCCGTCTACGCCGGCGTGTGCGGGTGGACCCTGGCCCGCGCGCATGCCCGCTCCGGTGACCGCGTCGCCCTGGCCGCCTACCTCGGCGGCTCGTCCAAGTTCGACGAGGCGATCGCTGATTTCGCCGAAACCTACGCCGACCAGAACGAGCGCGACTACGCCGCCCTCCAGGCCGCCGTCAAGGACGGCAGAGCCGAGGCGGCCACCGAGATCTGACCCGGCACCCCGCGGCCTAGGCAGGCACCCCGGTGAGTGAGACGACTGCTCCCCCGGCGGATCCGGGCGCGCTGATCCGGAGCAAGAGCTATCGCGTCCTGCTCGTCTTCGCCGCGCTGATCGGCGTGCTGGTCTCGTTCGCCTCATGGTGCTTCCTGGAACTGGTCCACTGGATCCAGCAAGAGGTGTACAAGAGCCTGCCCAGCGGGCTGGGATTGCACCCCGTCCCCTGGTGGTGGCCGCTGCCCATACTCGCCGTCGCCGGGCTGCTGGCCGCCGTCGCGATCGTGCGCCTGCCTGGCCGCGGCGGTCACATCCCCTACGAGGGGATCAAGGCGGGGACCGCCAAGCCAGCCGAACTGCCCGGCATCCTGCTCGCGGCGCTGGCCACCCTGGGCTTGGGTCTCGTGCTGGGACCGGAGGCCCCGCTCATCGCTCTCGGCGCCGGCCTGGCCATCGTAGCCGTGCGGCGGGTAAAGAAAGACACTCCTGATCAGGTCATGGCCGTGCTCGCCGCGAGCGCGGCGTTTGCCGCGATCGCCACCATCTTCGGCTCGCCCGTCATCGGCGCGATCATCCTCATCGAAGCCGCCGGGCTCGGCGGGCCGATGTTGCCACTGGTGCTGCTGCCCGGCCTGATGTCGGCCGGAATCGGCTCGGTCGTCTTCATCGGCATGGGCCACTGGACCGGGCTCAGCTCCAGCGCCTACGCACTGAGCCCCTTCTCGCTGCCCGCGTTCTCCACCCTCACCGTCGCCGAGTTCGGCTGGGCCATCGCGCTCGCCTTCACCGTCGCCCTGGTTACCGTCGTGATCATCAAGGGGGCAAGAGTCTCGGCCCATACCGTCGCCAAGCAGCCGTGGCTGCTCCTCCCGGCGGCAGCCCTGACTGTCGGCGGCCTGGCCATCGCGTTCGCCCAGATCACCCACCAGCCAGCAGATACCGTCTTGTTCTCCGGCCAGGACGCCTTCGCCTCCCTGATCAAACAAGGCCCCACCCTGGCCCTGTCCACCCTGGCGTTCCTACTCCTGTTCAAGGGCCTGGCCTGGATCATCTCGTTGGGCAGCTTCCGCGGCGGTCCCACATTCCCGGCCTTGTTCCTCGGCGCGGCCGGGGGCCTGCTCGCCGCGCACCTGCCAGGGTTCTCTGAGACCCCGGCCGTAGCCGTACTGATGGCGGCAGGGGCCGCGTCGATCCTCAGACTCCCCCTCTCAGCAACCGTCATCACCCTCCTGCTGACCTCCAAAGCCGGAATCGCCACCGCCCCGCTCATCATCGTGGCCGTCGTGGTCGCCTACCTCACCATCCAGACCCTGTCGCCGGCCCGCGGCCCCGCCGAGGCTGCCATGCCAGCCGCTGAGCCCTAGCCCGCCGCGCCACGCCCGCGCGCCACCCCGCAAACTGAGCCGACGGCCAGACATGACGATCGAACACCCCACCGCGCGCCGTCCGTAACGCTGGGGGGAGACCCGACCGACGAAAGCCCGGGGAAGGACACACATGGCCAGCCAGGGCGATTACGTGGCCGACCGAGGCCACCTTCCGCTGCGGGTACAGGTACCGGCCACTGGCCCGGCGTCCCCGCGCCGCTACCACAAAGCTCATTGAGACGCGGATCAGAGTCAGCCAGGGCCTTTTCGATTTCGCGGAGAGCTCGCCGTTGGCTTCGGTCCAGTTTCATCGTGACGCCCCTGAACCCGCCACGGTCTTGATGATGAGCGCGTACAGGTCATGCCAGGCCCACACTTGAGCGCCCCGGGTATGAGTCCTACGCTTGCCACGCATACGCGAGTCCAGGCCCTGGCCGTCCCGCACGCGTCCTGGTAGGTGAGCTGACAGGTGAGCGCTGGCATCTCCAAGCCGGGTGCACCCGTCAGCTACGGCGAGCACATCAGGCCGTTGTTCAGGGAAAGCGACCGCGAGTCAATGCGTTTCGCGTTCGACTTGTGGTCATACCAGGACGTGTCGGCCAACGTGACCGCGATCTTCGAGAAGTTGAGCTCGGGCGCCATGCCGTGCGACGGCGCCTGGCCTTCCGACCGCGTCGAGCTGTTCCGCCGGTGGATGGACACGGGGATGCGGGAAACAGCCTCTGATCCGGCCGCCGCGGCGGCCGCACATGCAGAGCCAGACGGGGCCCCGGCGGCGAGCGTCGAGGCGATCGAGGGTGGGCTGCGTAGGGTCCTCGACCTGCGCAGTGAACAGTATGTGGACGAGCGAGCCATCGTCATCGAGCATCGCAGCCCGCTCATCTACATGCTGTGCGCGGCCGCAGAGCTTGAGCACGCGCTCATGTGCGAGTACCTGTTCGCGGCCTTCTCGCTTAAACGCTCCGCCGATGAAGGGCTCACACACGAGCAACTCGCGGCCGTCGAGCGGTGGCGATCTACGATCCTGACGGTGGCCAAGCAGGAGATGCTCCATCTGGCCATCGCCTGCAACCTGCTGACGTCCATCGGCGTCAGTCCCCACCTGTCGCGGCCCAACCTGCCCCAGCCGGCCCGGCACTATCCCAGTGGCGTGCGCCTCGAGTTGCTTCCGTTCGGTGAGCAGGCACTTCGCCACTTCCTGTTCCTCGAGCGGCCCGAAGGCATGGATTTGAACGATGCCGACGGGCTGGCCGCGATGGAACACGCGATCCCGGTCATGGGGGAGGAGGAGATCGCGCCTCACCTGCAGGAGTTCCGCACCGTCGGCCACCTGTACAGGTCGATCGAAGCGGGCTTCCGCCACCTGGCGGAGAAGATAGGTGAGGAAAATCTCTTCCTCGGCCCGGCCCGATCGCAGACCCGAGGTGAGCTGTTCGGCTGGAAGGAGCTTGCGCCGATCTCGACCACCGAGGACGCGGTACGCGCCATCGAGGCGATCGTGGAGCAGGGTGAAGGGCCTCGCGGTGACTGGCGCAATGCTCACTTCGGCCGCTTCCTGTCGGTGCTGAGCGAGTACCTCCAGATGATGGAGGACGCACCCGGCCTTGAGGTCGCACGCCCGGTACTTCCAGTGCTCGTGCGACCCCCCGAGACCGGCGAGCAGGTGACTCTGATCACCGACCCGGCCACCGCACGCGTTGCCGATCTGTGCAACGTCACCTACGAGGTGCTGCTTCACCTGCTCTACCGGCTCATGAGCCGCATCGACGAGTCGGCAGATCAGATCGGCATTCTCGCGGCGGTGACCGTAGGCATCATGAACGACGTTGTAGGGCCACTGGCCGGCATCCTCAGCACCATGCCTGTTGGACCCGAACATCCAGGACGTACCGCAAGAGCGACCTTCGAGCTCTTCTACCAGCCTGACTACCTTCTCCCGCACCGCAAAGCAGCCTGGCTCATTGGTGCGGAGCTTCTCACCGACGCGGCGGCCAAAGCGGAGATCGAGATGCGGCGCGACCGCCGGTTTGAACCCGTCGTGTCGGCGCTGCGCTCACATGCCAAAGCGCTCCGGGAAAACGCAGTTTGATCGCTCCTCGCTTCAGCTGGAGCGCACACCCGGCAAGCCTGCCGCGGACACGAACAACGAAGCTGAGTTGCCGGTCGTCGCCGTCTCCGACCCGCTCTCGCGCTCGTGACTGAACACGTCGATCGGGTATAAGCAGCAGGCAATGCACTCAATTCATACATGACCGCGCGTTCGCAACTCCGAGCGGACCCCGCTGGGGGCGCTCGCTTGCCACCTCCGACGATGGGAACCAGGAACAGCTGCAGCTCGTCAACCAGTCCGGCCCTGATGGCCTGCCGGCCAGGGTCCGCGCAAACCGGCCTTTTCGCGGTATCGGTCCTAGAGGCGCGGCATATGCCACCGGTGGTGACCAGCTCAAGGAAGCGCTGCGAACTCACCCGGCCGTGGGTCAGGCTCGCAGGTACTGCAGCACGGCTAGCACCCGCCGGTTGTCGGCTTCGGACGACGGCAGCCCCAGCTTGCCGAAGATGGACGCGACGTGTTTCTCCACGGCTCCGGACGAGATCACCATTGCCTCGGCGATCGCTGCGTTGGAGCGCCCCTCGGCCATGAGCTCGAGGACCTCACGCTCCCGCGGAGTGAGCCCGCCGAGCCCGCCGATCTGCCGGCTTGCCCGCATCAGTTTCGTGACCACCTCAGGGTCGAGCGCGGTCCCGCCGGCGGCGACCCGCTTGAGTGCGTCGGCGAACTCCGCCGCGTCCGCGACCCGGTCCTTCAGCATGTAGCCGACGCCCCCGGCGTTCCCGGCGAGCAGCGCGGTCGCGTAGGTGGTCTCGATGTACTGGGACAACACGAGGACCCCGACCTCCGGGTGATGCTTGCGCAGCTCCGCCGCGGCTCGCAGGCCCTCGTCGGTGTGCGTAGGCGGCATCCGGATGTCGGTCACCACCACATCCGGATGGTGCTCAGCGACCGCAGCGAGCAGCGAGCCGGCGTCCGCAACCGCCACGGCCACCTCGTACCCCCGGTCCTCAAGCAGCCGCACGAGGCCTTCCCGCAGCAGCGCGGAGTCCTCCGCGATTACCACCCGCATGCCCGCCATAGTCCCACGGCCTGCGGCAGCTGCGGCGCCACAGGGTGAGCGGCACAGGGTGGGGCAGAGGATGGGCAGCGCTGGGCGACGTCGCCTCAGGGGTGCAGGGGAAGCTCCACGCTGACGGTGGTCGGTCCGCCGGGCGGGCTGGTGACGGTTAGGGTGCCATCAACGGTGCGCGCCCGCTGGCGCAGGCCAGAAAGCCCCGAGCCGTCCGACTCGTCGGCGCCGCCCCGGCCGTCGTCGCTGACGGTCAGCACGAACGGCCCGCCGGGCGGTGACACAGCGGCGATCTCGATCAGGTTGGCGCTGCTGTGCTTGACAGCATTCGCCAGGAGCTCGGCAGCGCTGAAGTAGGCGATCGTCTCGATCGCAGGCGAGGGTCGCTCCATCAGGTGCGCCGTCATCCGGACCGGGATCGCGCTGTCGGCGGCGAGGGTCTCCAGGGCCGGCCCGAGGCCGTTGTCGAGCACGGGCGGATGGATGCCGCTGGAGAGGTCCCGCAACTCGACGAGCGCCTCCTTCGCCCCGGCATGCGCCGCCTCCACGAGGTCTCGCGCCGCCGCTACCTCGTCCGGGCCCCCTGCGGCGAGCTTGTCCCGCGCCATCCCTAGGTGCAGCGCGAGGGTCACCAGCCGGGTCTGGGCGCCGTCGTGGAGGTTCCGTTCTATCTGCCGCACAAGCGCCGCCGCCTCGTTGACCACCTCCGAACGCGACCGCTCGAGAGTGGCGACCCGCGCCGCCATTTCGCCAGGCCCAAGAATCCGGCGCAACAACCACAGTTCCGGCACAACGATTCCGCGTACCAGCCACGGCGCCACCAGCAGTATCGCGCCCCCTGCGACGGCCGCCAGCCAGGTCCCTGGCCAGGTCTGGACCGCAAGGCCGCCGAGATGGACCGGGCTCAGGTGCGGTGCCGGCCGGATGGTTGCGGAACATCAGCCACCACACGGGAGAAGTCACGCTGAACACCCCGTATGCCCACCACAGGACCGCGATGTACTTGGCGACCGCCATCGGCAGGCCCAGGATGGCGGCGGCCACCGCCCGCCATCCTGGGCCGTCCCGCAGCCGGGCATCGACACGGCGGAGCGCGCCGTGCGCCGGCCGGTGCGGCGGGAGCTGTGGCAGCCGCTCGCCGAGCAGGCCCCCGGCCAGCGCCCGCTGCGCCGCGCTCACCAGGCGCGCAATGCCCAGCCCGGTCATGAGCAGCACGAGGCCGAGGACGGTACCGGCGAGGGAGATCGTCAGAATGGTCCCCGCCCCGAGAAACGGAACGGTGAGCGCGAACCCCGCCACGCCCAGCGGTACCCCGGCCACCGCGTACAGCAGCTCCCGCCAGGCCCGCCGGGTGAACGGCGCGCCGAGCAGGGTGCGCACGGCACCGCCGGCCGGGCGCGGCCCGCCTCCGGCGGATGGCCGCAAGCCAGCCTCCTTGGCCCGCGGCCCCACCTTGCTGCTCATGAGTCCAGTGTCCCCGCTAGGCGTCGCGCCGTGCGAGCAGCACCGCCCCGGCTGCCACCGCCACCGCCGCGTAGAGCGCGAGCATCCCCAGTCCAGCCCAGGGCCCGAGCGCCGGGAAGCCTGCTGCTGTCGCGCCTGGGTGGCAGACAGCGAGTCAGAGACGATGGTGATCGGCGCGTAGGCGCCGAGCGAGTGGGTCAGCGCCCCGAGCGCCTGCGCGCCGACGAACACGGCGCCGATGACCACCCCAGTGGCCGCGGCCCCGTGCCGCACGATCGTGCCGATGCCCAGGCCAAGCAGCCCGATGAGCGGGTAGGCCGCGCCGACCATCAGTACCGCCCGCAGCACCGTCGGGTCGCTAAGCGACGGTGCGTGGAACGCGGCAGGCAGGGCCGCCGTCCCGGCGAAGAACGCGGCGAACGACGCGATCTCACCAACCGCCAGCGCAACGGCCCCGAACACCGCCGTCTTCGCCGCCAGCAGCGTCCCCCGGTGTGGCACCGCGGCGAGCGTCGCCTTGATCAGGCCGGAGGAGTATTCGTTGGTCATCACCAGCACACCGAGCACGCCGAAGGCGAGCAGGCCAGGTGCGACGCCCGCAAGGACATTGCTGGTGATGTCGCCATGGGTGTCCTTGGAGTTGAGGCCGACCGCGGTGGCCAGGCCGACCACACCGGCGACAGTGATGAGCAGCGTTACCCAGGGTGAGCGCAGCGTACGGAGCTTGATCCGCTCCATCCGCGCGGCCTGCCGGAACCCAACGGCGGATCGGTGGGTAGTCGGCCGCCTGGTTGTGTGCGAGATGGTAGTCATGCGGCACCTCCGGACGTCAGCGTGAGGAATGCATCCTCGAGGGATCCCGAGCGGGCAGAGAGGTCGGTGACTGTCGTGTCGGCGAGCAGGCGGCCGCCGCCGATGACGATCAGGTGGTCGGCCACCAGCGCGATCTCGCTGATCAGGTGGCTGGACACCAGCACGGTTCTGCCCTCCGCCGCCAGGTTGCGCAGCAGGGTGCGGATCCAGCGGACGCCCTGTGGGTCCAGGCCGTTCACCGGCTCATCCAGGATCAGCACCCCGGGGTCGCCGAGGAGGGCCGAAGCGATGCCCAGTCGCTGGGACATGCCGAGCGAGAACTTGCCCGCACGGCGGCGTGCCGCATCGGACAGGCCGACCGCGCCGAGGACCTCGTCGACCCGGGAGTCCGGGATATTCCCCGCCGCCGCGAGCACCCGCAGATGCGAGCGCGCCGAGCGGGCCGGATGAAATGCGCGGGCCTCGAGTTGCGCGCCCACCTCCCGCAGCGGCCAGGCGAGATCGTGGTAGACCAGCCCGCCGATCGTGGCCCGGCCGGCGTCCGGGCGGTCCAGGCCCAGGATCATCCGCATCGTTGTGGATTTACCCGAGCCGTTCGGACCGAGGAACCCGGTCACCGAGCCTGGCTCTACGGTAAAGCTGAGGTTGTCGACGGCCCGCACCGGGCCGTACCTCTTGCTGAGGCCGCGGGCCTCGATCATGACGCCTCCCTGGCCGGGCGCGCCCGTTGCGTGCCCTGTGCCATCCACGCTAGAAAGCTCGTGGCCTGCGGAAAATGTGGCCAGCTGGCGTCCTGGCCCCCCAGGTTGGCCCGCGGTCCGGGCGGGGGATAACCCCCGGTCCGCCCGATGGTGCCGTAGTTCACCCTGGCGCCAGTACGCGCCGGGGGCGCCGGGCAGACCGACGGTGCTGATCAGGCAGGATCATCGCCTGGCAAGGCACTGCAAATACGGCAACAGTCACTGCGGAAAGTTACGCTAAAGAGGGCCGGGTTGATGGCCAGACGGCAAGGGTCATTGGACCAGTGAGACTGGGATTTGCCCAGCTGGCAGCCTGATCAATGCCGATCCTGCGCCTCGGACCAGTTGACTTGCCAGCAGCCCCTGGCGGTTGAAGCCGCCTGATCCGAACACACATACGGCGGCCCACAGGGCCGCCGTTGCTGTACTTTTCTGCTGTACTCGCTGTTCGATCTGTTCGAATTATTCCTCTGACCAGGTGGAGCTAAGGAGATTCGAACTCCTGACCTCTTGCATGCCATGCAAGCGCTCTACCAACTGAGCTATAGCCCCGGCACCGCTCCCACGCCCATCAGCATGTGAGCCGCAGACAGCATACCGGTTCTCGGCACCGCCTTCGAACCAAGCCGCATCCTCCGGCTCACCGCAGACCACGTCAAACCTTCCAGATCAGCGCATCCACACCCAACCCGCTCCCCCTACCGCCCGCCAGAGCCCGCCGCGCCCAACTAAGCACGAGCGCCCCGCCACACCGCCCCAGCCCACTTACCACGGTGAACAGCCGGCCAGGCCGACCCACCCGTCAACGGTCGTCGCTGAGCACCGGCTCCGGCAATGTACCGGCGTTGTGCTCGATGAGCCGCCACCGGCGGCTGCGCCGCGCCAGGACGGACCAGGAGCAGTTGGCGAGCGGCCCGATGATGCCCCACAGCTCCTCCGGCAGCCCCAGCAGCCGCGCCGCGCCAAGGCGGAGCGCCGCGCCGTGGCTGACCACCACGGCCAGTGAGCCGGGGGCCAGGCCGTCGGCGATCCGCTGCAGTGCCCCCCCGGCCCGCTCGGCGACCGTGGCCGTCGACTCCCCGCCGGGCGGCATCCACTGCGCGTGCTCGACCGGGTACTGGGTGCGGATCTGCACGTCCGTGAGGCCTTCCCAGGCCCCGCCGTGCCGTTCCCGCAGGTCCTTGTCGGTGCTCACGGTCAGGCCGGTGAGCTGGGCCAGCGGCGCAGCAGTGGCCATCGCCCGGCCCAGGTCCGAGGAGATGATGACGTCCGGGCACAGCGCGGCCAGCAGCCGGGCGGCCCGCTCGGCCTGTTGTTCACCGATCTCGTCGAGCGGGATATCGGTCTGGCCCTGGAACCGGCCCTCCACGTTCCAGGCCGTCTGCCCGTGCCGCCATAGCAGCAACCGGATCCGGCTGTCCGGCCCGGCCGCCTCGGTGCCGCCGCGAGCCCGCTCCTCATGCGCCGCCTGAGCCACACCCCCGGCCGCCACGGCCGCAGCTCCGGCCTCCCCTAGAGCCGCCCCAGCCTCCCCGGCAGCCGCCCCAGCCTGCCCGGCACCGACTCCAGCTTGCCCGGGACGGACTCCGGCCGGCCCGGCACCGGCCGCCGCCAGACGGCGCTCCCCTAGATGGCGCTCCCCCGGGTCCCCGCCCGCGGTCAGCGGAGATCTCCGCCAGCGGGACCGGCTGGCCCGCCGGGGCGTGCCCCGACCGGCTCGGGTAGCTGGATCCGCGGGCAGTCCTTCCACAGCCGTTCGAGCGCGTAGTAAGTGCGCTCCTCGGCGTGCTGAACGTGGATCACGATGTCCAGGTAGTCCAGCAGCACCCAGCGGCCTTCCCGTTCACCCTCACGGCGTACCGGCCGGGCGCCGGCCTTGCGCAGCTTCTCTTCGATCGCGTCGACGATCGCCCTTACCTGGCGGTCGTTGGCAGCAGAACAGAGCAGGAACACGTCGGTGATGACGAGCTGCTCACTCACGTCGTAAGCGATGATGTCGCTGGCGAGCTTGTCTGCCGCGGCTTCGGCGGCGAGTTCCGCCAGCTCGACGGCCCTGGTGGTGGCAGTCACGTGTGGTATTCGTCCTCCTAAGCTAGGGACCCTTGCCCTAAGCGTCTCACGTCCCCGTCACACAGGGCAGTGGGGCAATTCAGGGTAACCCAGCCCCCCGACAAAGCCCGCCAGGCACAACCACCGCGCCGCGGCTCACCAGCCACCCGTGCCCCCGGGCTCACCAGCCACCCGTGCCCCCGGGCTCACCAGCCACCCGTGCCCCCGGGCTCATCCGCCACGCACAACCCCCGGGTCCGCGCAGTACAGCCGCCGCTTGGCGATGTACTGCACCACCCCGTCCGGCACCAGGTACCAGACCGGCTCGCCCGCGGCGACCCGCTCCCGGCACTCGGTCGACGAGATGGCCAGCGCCGGGATCTCGATCAGGCTGACCTCGTCGCTCGGCAGCCCCTTAGAACTGAGCCGGTGCCCCGGCCGGGTGCAGCCGACGAAGTGAGCCAGCTTGAACAGGTCCGCTGCGTCCTGCCAGGACATCATCCGGGACAGTGCATCGGCGCCAGTAATAAAGAACAGCTCAGCCTGCTCGCCGCGCAGCGCCCGCAGTTCGCGCAGCGTGTCGATGGTGTAGGTAGGCCCAGGACGGTCGATGTCCACCCGGCTGACCGAGAACCGCGGGTTGGATGCGGTCGCGATCACCGTCATCAGGTACCGGTCCTCGGATGGCGACACCTTCCGGCCATCCTTCTGCCACGGCTGCCCGGTGGGCACGAAGATCACTTCGTCCAGCGAGAAGAAGTGTGCCACCTCGCTGGCCGCGACCAGGTGCCCGTGGTGGATCGGGTCGAACGTGCCGCCCATCACCCCGAGCCGCGGCGCCCGGCCCGCAGCCGGATCCGGCAGGCACAGCTCCGGCTGGCCGGACCCGGGCACCGACGTCGAACCTTCGCTCATCCGTTGACTCTAATCCGCACCCGCTGACCAGCCGCGCGCACCGCCGCCAATCACCCGCCAAGCCGGGCATTCCGGTTAGCCCAGATCAAATCAGGCCAGATCACACCAGCCCAGGCACGGGCGGCTCGCCCTCCGTCCACCGCACGACCCGGACCGCCTTGCCCACCTCGGTCCGCGGCACGCCCCCGGCGGGCAGCACCCGGACCCCGACCCGCACCCCCAGCACCTCGCGCAGCCGCGCCTCCAGGTCAGCCGGAGGCCGGCCCAGACCCCGGCCCGGTACTCGCACAGCGCCAGCAACTCCCGTCCATCTCCCCGCTCGTCCACCACCAGCAGGTAATCCGGGCTCAGCGCACCCTCGCCCAGCAGCACCCGTTCCACCTCGCTGGGGTAAATGTTCACCCCGCGGATGACCAGCATGTCGTCCCGTCGACCGGTGATCTTGCTCATCTTGACCAGCGTGCGGCCGCAGGCGCACGGCTCCCGGCGCAGCGCGGCGATGTCGCCGGTCCGGTACCGGAGCACCGCCCCCGCCTCCCGGGTCAGCGTGCTGAACACCAGTTCCCCCGGCGTCCCTTCGGGCACCAGTGAGGCCGTGACCGGATCCACCGTCTCGGCCAGGAAGTGGTCTTCGTTGACGTGTAGCCCGTCCGCCGCCTCGAGGCACTCCGCCGCCACCCCGGGCCCGATCACCTCGGACAGCCCGTAGATGTCCAGCGCGCGCAGCCCGAGCAGTTCCTCGATCCGGGCCCGCAGCGCCGCCGTCCACGGCTCGGCGCCGAACAACCCGGCCCGCAGCGTCAGCCCGGCACCCGGCCGCAGGCCCGCGTCGGCCAGCGCCTCACCCAGCCGGATGGCATACGACGGGGTACAGGCCAGAATGTCCGGCTGCAGGTCCCGGATCAGGGTGATCTGCCGCGGCGTCATCCCGCCGGACACCGGCACCACGGCTGCCCCTAGTTCGACCGCCCCCTGGTGAAAACCGAGCCCGCCGGTAAACAGTCCGTAGCCGTAGGCGTTATGCATGATGCTGCCCGGGCCGGCTCCGGCGCCGGCCAGCGCGCGGGCGCACACCTGGGCCCATACCTGCAGGTCATGGCGGGTGTAGCCGACCAGGGTCGGCCGTCCGCCGGTGCCGCTGGAGCCGTGGAAGACGACCACCTCGGACCGCGGCACGCCCAGCATGCCGAACGGATACGCCGCCCACAAGTCCTTCTTCTCGGTCAACGGCAGCCGGGGCAGGTCGGCCAGGCCGACGTCGGCGCCGCCGGTCACGCCCGCCGCCCGGAGCCGCTCCGCCTGCACCCCGGCCGCGGCCAGCAGCCGGTCGACCAGGCCGCGCAGCCGCTTCTCCTGGAGCTTGGCGCGCTGCTCGACCGGCATTGCCTCGGCGTCAGGCTGGAACATCATCGTTCTTCTCCTTCGCACAACCAACCTCAAGACCTTTATTGCATAACGCCAGCGCCCGCCCAGCCACCATCGGCCCGGGCCCGGCCGGTAAACCAGCCGAAAAATGGACCAGCCGCCCACCTGCTCAGTCAATTGGGGGGTTACGCCGGCCGACGCTGGTCCGGACACGACCTAGCATGGCTGCATGACCTCTGTGCCGGATCGTGCCCGCGTCCGCCTGCCCGGGATCAGCTCGCGTGCCTACGAGCATCCCGCCGACCGGTCGGCGCTGGTAGCTTTGCGCAAACTCACCGGCTTCGACGCGCTGCTGCGCCGGCTGGCCTCGCTGTTCAGCGACCGGAGCCTGCGGCTGATGTTCCTGGCCAGCTCGGTCCGGGCGTCCACTGAGCAGTTCCCGGACCTGTACCAGCTGCTGCTGGACGGCTCGGCCATCCTGGACCTGCCCGAGGTGCCCGAGCTGTTCATCCAGCAGGACCCGATGCCGAACGCGATGACGCTCGGCTCGGACAAGCCGTTCATCGTGATCACGACCGGGCTGCTGAACCTGCTCGACGCCGAGGAACACCGGTACGTGATCGGGCACGAGCTGGGCCACGTGCTGTCCGGGCACGCGGTGTACCGGACCATGCTGTACCACCTGACCCGGCTGGCCACCCGGCTGGCCTGGTTCGCCATCGGCTACATCGGCCTGCGGGTGATCATCGCCGGGCTGGAGGAGTGGTACCGCAAGTCCGAGCTGTCCTGTGACCGGGCCGGCGTGCTGGCCAGCCAGGACCCGGCCGCGGCGCGCCGGGCGCTGATGAAGGTGGCCGGCGGGTCGCGGATCTCCGAGCTGAGCCCGGACGCGTTCCTGCAGCAGGCCAAGGAGTACGACGCGGTGCCGGACGTGCGGGAGGGCCTGCTCAAGCTGCTGCAGATGCAGGGCACCACGCACCCGTTCGCGGTGATCCGGTTCGCCGAGCTGGACCGCTGGGTGGCCGACGGCGCGTACCAGGACATCCTGGCGGGCAACTACCCGCGCCGCGAGGAGGACAGCCAGACCAAGATGGGCGACGAGTTCCTGGCCGCGGCCAGGTCCTACCAGGAGTCCTGGAACCGGTCCGAGGACCCGTTCATCGGCCTGGTCAAGTCGGCGGCGGAGACCGCGGCGGGCGCCGGGCAAAGCCTGTTCGACGGCATCTTCGGCCGCCGCGGCGGCGGTTCGGGCGGCAGCGACAACTAAGCCCGGCGCGACCTGGCTAGCAGCACCAGATCGTCCCGGTGCACGATCTCGCGCTCGTACTCGGGCCCCCGCTGCGCGGCCAGGTCGCGGGTTGACCGGCCCATCATCGCCGGGATCTCGGCTGCGTCGTAGTTGACCAGCCCGCGGGCGATGACCTGGCCCTTCGGATCACAGAGGTCAACCGGGTCGCCGGCGTCGAACCCGCCTTCGACGCCGGTGATCCCGGCAGGCAGCAGCGACGCGCGGCCAGAACGGATGGCCGCGGCGGCGCCGTCGTCGAGCAGCAGCCGGCCGTGGCCCACCGCCGCATGGGCCAGCCACAGCTGCCGGGCGCCTGGCCGCCGCCCGGGCGGGGCGACGAAGTAGGTGCCCACCGGCTGCCCGGCCAGCGCGGCCGGGGCCGCCGCGGCCGCGGCCACCACGGTCGGGATGCCCGCCTCGGTGGCGATCATGGCCGCATCGACTTTGGTCACCATCCCGCCGGTGCCGACCGCGATGGTCCCGCTGGCGTTGGCCTTGCCCAGGGTGATCCCGGCCAGGTCGGCCCGGCTGCGCACCTCGGGGATCCGCCGGGCGCCGGGCCGCCGCGGGTCGCTGTCGTAGAGCGCGTCCACGTCGGACAGCAGGATCAGCGCGCCCGCCCGGACCACGTGCGCGACGAGCGCGGCCAGCCGGTCGTTGTCGCTGAACCTGATCTCGTCGGTGGCCACCGTGTCGTTCTCGTTGACGATCGGCAGCACGCCCAGTTCCAGCAGCCGGCTCAGCGTCCGCTGGGCGTTCCGGTAGTGGCCGCGGCGCATCAGGTCGTCGGCGCTGAGCAGCACCTGCCCGGTCCGCACGCCATGCCGCTCGAACGCGGCGCTGTACGTGGCTACCAGCAGCCCCTGCCCCACGCTCGCCGCCGCCTGCTGGGTAGCCAGGTCGCGCGGCCTTCGCGGCAACCCAAGCGGGGTCAGCCCGGCCGCGATCGCCCCCGACGACACCAGCACGACCTGCTGCCCGCCGCGGGCCCTCGCGGCGAGCGCGTCAGCCAGCGCGGGGACCCGGTCCTCGTCAATGCCGCCTTCGGCGGTCGTCAGCGACGACGAGCCCACCTTGACGACGACCCGAGTGGCCGCAGCGATATCCGTCGCCGCGCCGCCGCTCCGTCCCGCTAATCACACGGCCGGTCACACGTCGGATCATCGCGCGTGATCAAACGATTGGTGTTGCTATAACGACGCAATCGTTTGATCACGGATCGGGGGGCCGGATTCGGGGCGGGGGGGTCATCGGGACAACCGCCGGTCGGTGCCGCGGGGGCCGCGGCCGCGCTGCGGGCCCGCGGGCACGTCCGGGGCCCAGTCGAAGACGACCGCGTCGTCGTCGCTGCCGATCAGCACCTCGGCCCCGTCGTCCGCGCCCGCCTCGGTCAGCGCCTCTTCGACGCCGAGTTTGGCCAGCCGGTCGGCCAGATAGCCGACGGCCTCGTCGTTCGAGAAGTCGGTCTGCTGCACCCAGCGCCACGGCTTGTCCCCGCGGACCAGGAACGTGTTCTCGCCGGTCCGCTCGATCTCGAAGTCAGGGCCGCCGGCGGCTGGGGCCGGATCACCACCCGGCTGGGTTCGGCCACCGGGGCCGCCGCGCGGACCTCGGCCACCACCGCGGCCAGCGCGAAGGCCAGCTCGCGGAGGCCTTCCCGGGTGGCCGCGGAGACCTCGTACACGGCCAGCCCGCGGTCGGTGAAGGCCCGCCGGGCCTGGCTGGCGATCTCCCGGGCCTCGGGCACGTCGATCTTGTTCAGCGCGATGATCCGCGGCCGGCCGCTCAGGTCGGCGCCGGTGTCGTCCTGGTAGGCGGCGAGTTCCGCCTCGATCACCTCGTAGTCGGCGACCGGGTCGCGGTCCGGGTCCTGCGCCGGGGCGGCGCAGTCGAGCACGTGCACCAGCACGGCGCACCGCTCCACGTGCCGGAGGAAGTCCAGGCCCAGGCCCTTGCCCTGGCTGGCGCCGGGGATCAGCCCGGGCACGTCGGCCACCACGAACTGGGTGTCCCCGGCCTCGACCATGCCGAGGTGCGGGGTGAGCGTGGTGAACGGATAGTCGCCGACCTTGGGCTTGGCCGCGGACAGCGCGCCGATCAGTGAGGATTTGCCCGCGTTGGGGAAGCCGACCAGGCCGGCGTCGGCCACCGTCTTGAGCTCGAGGACCAAGGAGATCTCCGCGCCGGGCTCGCCGCGCAGCGCGAACCCGGGGGCCTTGCGCCGGGTCGAGGCGAGCGCGGCGTTGCCCAGCCCGCCCCGGCCACCCTGGGCCGCGATGTACCGGGTCCCGGCGCCGATCAGGTCGGCCAGCACTTCGCCGTCCTCGGTCTTGACCACGGTGCCGTCCGGCACCCGGATAACTATGTCCGCCCCGGCCGCGCCGTTCCGGTTCGAGCCGGAGCCTTGCTTGCCGTTGGCCGCCCGGCGGACCGGACGGCGATGGAAGTCGAGCAGGGTGGCCATGCTGGGGTGGACTTCCAGGATGACGTCGCCGCCGCGGCCGCCGTTGCCGCCGTCCGGGCCGCCCAGCGGCTTGAACTTCTCCCGGTGCACCGAGGCGCAGCCGTGGCCGCCATCGCCTGCCTTGGCCCGCAGGAGTGCCCGGTCCGCGAACTCAGCCATGGCCCTCCTTCCCTGGGCTCTGACATGCGTCAGGGGCGGACCGAACCAGGTCCGCCCCTGCCCGTGTGTAGCGCTCCGGCGGCCTACTTGGCGGCCGGCTCCACGTCCCGGGGCCCTGGCCCCGCGACGATGCTGACGGCGCGCCGGCGCCGCACGTTGCCGAACTCAACGGTACCGCTGACCAGCGCGAACAGCGTGTCATCGGTGCCCCGCCCGACACCTGGCCCGGGGTGGAAGTGGGTGCCGCGCTGGCGCACGATGATCTCGCCCGCGTTCACTCGCTGCCCGCCGAAGCGCTTGACGCCGAGCCGCTGGGCCGCGGAGTCACGGCCGTTCCGGCTGGACGATGCGCCCTTCTTGTGTGCCACGTCAGTCCCTCTTCTTCCCGGCCCCGGCCTTCGCGGTGCTGATGCCGGTGATCTTCACCTGGGTGTAATGCTGCCGGTGACCAAGACGGCGCCGGTAGCCCGTCTTGTTCCGGTAGTGGATCATGTTGATCTTGGGGCCGGCCACCGGGCCAAGGATCTCCGCGGTGATCCGGTAGCGGCCGAGCTCGGCCGGGCTGCTGATGACCTTGCCGTCATCGACCACGAGCAGGGCCGGCAGGGTAACGCTGGCACCGACCTCACCGGACAGCGTGTCGACGGTGAGCACGTCGTCTACCGCCGCCTTCTCCTGCCTGCCACCGCAGCGCACGATCGCGTACACCGAGAACTCGCTCTCTACCTCAGGCGGCACGGCCAGAGACCGCGCCTGTTCGGGTTATGCCTGCCGCGGGCCCACCCTGCACCACCCGCGGCAGCGGGGGGCATCACGAGGGGGCCTGCCTGCGTTGCACACATCACCCTGGGCATGACCGCCCCGGATCCGTTCTGTGCGCCGACCACACAGGTTATCAGACAGACACCGCTCCTCGTCCCCGCCGCTGCGCGCCCCAGCATTGGGGTTAGGGCCAGTACGGGCTGGACTCCGGGACACCGGGCCCATCCGGGCCCGGTTCCTGCCCGCCCGGTTCCGGGCGGCCCGAGTCCTGCGGACCTGGCTCGATGGGCTCCCGGCCGGCCAACGGATCCGGCTGGCCGCCCTCCGCGGCCGGGGCGGCGCTGTGTCCGGAACCGGTACCACCGGGGCTGGCTCCGGGGCCGGGATGGCATCCGCCACGGGCACGTCGCCGGATCAGCGTCGCGTCCGGCGCCGCTGCCGGGGCGGGGTCCACGGCCGAGGCCGGCTCCGCAGTCCAGGTAGCCGCCGCGTCCGGCGCTGGCTCCGTGGCAGCGGCTGGCTCCGCCCCAGCGGCCGCATCCGCTGGGGCCGGGGCCGCATCCGTCGGCCGGCGCGCATCCGGCGCAGGCTCGCCCGAGCCGCCCAGCGCCGGGTCGCCCAGCTCCGGATCATCGAGCACGGGCTGGTCCAGCACGGCGGTGCTGGGCTGGCTGGTGGCAGGCTGGCTGCCG
>CAVWWE010000021.1:0-113034 GCA_963758575.1 uncultured Actinomycetes bacterium | reverse complement strand
CGCCGGGACCGGCAGATTTGCAGCGTTGGCGAGAGACGTTCGCGCGCGAGCTGCGCCGCCTCGGGGTCGAAGCGGAGGCAACGCCGCGAAAGGCACGCGGGATCGTTCGGAAACAGGATGTGTCGCCCGTCCATCGGATCACATCGCGGGGCGGCAAATCTGTCGTGGCAGAACGCCGGCGAGCCGAAGTACATCGCGATGTGCAGGAGCCGGAGCGATCCGCAGTGTCTATCTGGGAGCCCGCAATCCAGGACCGTCAGCGCGCGATACGCACCGCCTATCTCGCCCATGCGGAGGAGTTGGAACGGGGCGCGGCGAGTGATCGGCAACTCGCGAAGGACATTCGGGCGTTCGTCGCGGGGATGCCGGTTCCACTCAATCGCCGCCAAGCAATGGCTGCCGAGCTAAGCCAAGTTCGCGCAACGCGCTCCGCGAGCACTATGCCTGAGGCCGTCGCAGCCCACAGCCCTGGCGCAGAACGGAGCCCGAGCGTCGAAGGTCATCAGGAATGGCGTCGTCGTCGATGAGACTGATGGTCGTACTCGAACCGAGGCAGTTCTCCACCGTGGCAACCTAACCAGCCGAAACTGGCCGACAACGGACAGTCCGGTCCGGAGAAGAGTCGTGTGGGAAGCAGACTCGGACATGTAGCGGCGTAGCCGACCGGACCGCGATCCAGAGCGACCCATATGGCGCGAATTGGAGCGTGTGAATTTCAACGCGCTCGAGAGGGGTTCGAGCCGGTTCTTCAGCATGTCAAATGTGGCCGACGCGATGCAGGCTCCGATGATCAGCCCGGTTGCGGAGCGCACGCGCGCCTGAGCTTCCTCACCGGAGCAGTCCGAGCGCCATAGAAGAAGCACCGCCCCAATTTCGAACGAATCGCCGTGCCCGATCCGGATCAGAACGACGCCAGAAGCCGTAATCGAGGATTACAATCACCCTCAACGACAGGCAGCGGTCCAGACCGAGTCCATAATGCTTTGAGTCTCTCTTTTTTGAACGGGCCCACGCTGGCCCCGTGCCGGTTTGCCAACTGGCTGAAGGAAATTTAGCGCGACCGGCTCGTCCCAAGGGGGCCGGATCCTGAGTTCCATGGGAGCGGAACTGAATGCTGAGCTGGTAGCCGCACCAGGGGGCGTGATTGATATGCTTCCCACGGCGATATGGTTAAGTCCAGCGACGATGGCCAAAGCGTCTGAAGAGTTCCAATCACATGAGCGCATTGAGCGCTCGTTCATTATGCTCAACACGGAGACTCTGGACCGGGCGGATGCGGACCGGTCAGCTCGACACCGTCAGGCATATTCCCATTTCGTATGGGCCGATCTGCTGAAGTCGGATCGCATCCTCATCATCTCGCAGGCCGGTACTGGGAAGACCTTTGAATGCCGGGCACAGCAGCGCCTGCTCTGGGCCGAGGGGAGAGCTGCCTTCATGCTTGAGCTTGCCGAGCTCGCGAGAGGCAGCATGGGCGATCAGCTGACCCCCGAGGAGAAGAGCCGCCTGGAGCAGTGGCGCTTGTCGGATGTCGACGCCGCGACGTTTTTTCTCAACTCCGTCGACGAACTCGAGCTTACCCACGGGAGCCTTCGGGTCGCGCTCACCAAGCTGGCACAAGAGTTGGACGGCCGCCTTGGCCGCGCGCGGGTGATCCTCACCAGTCGGCCGGTCCCGTTCGACCGCGAGCTGGTCACCGCAATTTTGCCGGTGCCGCCCCCTTACGTCGCACGCTTCTCTTCGGATGAGTTTGCCGCATTCGCAATGGGCGCAACCAAGAAGGAGGAAGCTGTTGAAGAGGTGCCCAACACTCGGGTCGTCGAACTCGTTCCGCTCTCTGATGAGCAGATCGCGCTGTTCGCGTCCGTTCAAGGCGTCGACAATCCGGAGACGTTCCTTGCCGAAATCCGCCGTCGGGGCGTCAGGGAGTTTGCGGAGCGGCCGCAGGACCTCATCGAGCTGTGCGCGGAATGGCAGGAACGGCAGGGAATCCGCAGTCACAGTGAACAGGTGGCTAGCGCGATCAAGACGAAGCTCCGATCCCGCACAGATCGGCGCGAGCGCATCGAGCTGTCGCCGGCACGGGCAAACGAGGGAGCCAGCAGACTCGCCCTCGCGGCGATGCTGATGCGCCGGCTCACCTTCCGGCACAGTCGCGAGGCGGATATCGGGGGAGCTGCCGGCACGGCGATCGACCCGGCCGATATTCTCTTCGACTGGACTGCGGACGAGCGCCGGACCCTGCTCGAACGCTCCCTTTTCGGGTTCGCCAGCTACGGGCGGGTCCGCTTCCACCACCGGTCCGTTTTAAAGTTACTCGCCGCCCGCCGGCTCGCGCATTACCTAGCGACCGGCAAGCCCCATCGCCACGGTAAAGCGCCTTCTGCTGGTCGAGACAGCCCAAGGAGAGAAGGCGGTCAGGCCGGCCATGCGCCCCGTCGCGGCTTGGCTCGCCCTTGAGAACGAAAGTATCTTTGCCGCAGTAGTCGAGCGCGACCCGGCAGCCATGCTGGACCTCGGCGATCCCGGCTCGCTGTCGGATGGCCAGAAGGAGCGCGCACTCGCCGCATATGTATCGCGTTATGGCCGCGGCGGTTGGCGTGGCCTCCGCGTTCCCTCGCTGCAAGTTCAGCGCTTCGCTTCCGCGGCACTCGGGCCGCTCGTCCGTAGGTCGTGGCCGGATGTGGAGAATGAAGAGGTCAGAGCCACCGGGCGGGTACTGGCGTTAAGTAAAAGAAATCCCGGAACGGGCCTCAGCCATGGTCATCGCGCGGTCCAGGATGTCCACCGCCCGGTCGATCAGGTCCTTCTCGATGACCAGCGACGGGATGAGCTGGAACCGGTTGTAGTAGTAGCCGCCCTTCTCGAACAGCAGGCCCTCGCGGACGCAGAAGTCGAGCATCCAGGCGGCTTCCTCGGCGGCCGGTTCCTTGGTCGCCCGGTCCTTGACGAACTCCAGGCCGACGAACAGGCCGCGGGCATCGATCCAGCCCAGGATCGGGTGCCGCTCCTGCAGCGCGCGGAGCTGGTCGGCGAAGTAGCCGCCGACCTCGAACGCCCGGTCCACCAGGTGCTCGGACTCGTACACGTCCAGGGTGGCGTTGGCCGCGGCGCTGGCCAGCGCGCTGGCACTGAACGTGCCGACGTGCGCCCCGGGTCCCCAGGACGCCGCGATCTCGTCGTCGGCGATGACCGCGGACACCGGCAGCCCGCTGGCCAGGCCCTTGGACACCAGGATCATGTCCGGCACCACCGACTCGTGCTCGCAGGCCCACATCCGGCCGGAGCGGCCCATGCCGGCCTGGATCTCGTCGTCGATGAGCAGGAAGCCGAACTCGTCGCACAGTTCCCGGATGCCGGCCAGGAAGCCGTCGCCCGGGATGATGTAGCCCGCGCTGGCCTGCATCGGCTCGAGCAGCACAGCGGCCACGTTGGACACCCCGGCGCGGTGCTCGGTGAACGGTGACTCCTTGCCGAGCAGCATCCGCCGGGTGAAGTCCAGGCAGGCCTCGGCGCACTGCTCCGGGGCCGCGCCGACCGGGCAGCGGTACGGGTAGGAGAACGGGATCTTGGCGTGCCCGGAGTCGGCCGGCAGCACCGGGTAGTAGAACGCCCACATGCCGCCCTTGGCCGTGGTCGCCATCGTCGCCCCGGTGGTGCCGTGGTAGCCGCCGTAGGCGGACAGGATCAGCGGCGCGCCGGTGTACCAGCGGGCCAGCCGGATGGCGAGTTCGGCCGCGTCGGCGCCGGTGGTGCCGAACACGACCCGCCGCGGCCGGACGCCCGGGGCCAGCGCGGCCAGCCGCCCGGCCAGCCGTTCCCGCTGGTCGCCGGGCAGGTCGAAGTAGTGCATGAGGCCGGCCTGCTCGGTGACCGCGGCGGTGACGGCTGGGTGGCAGTGCCCGGTGTTGGACACCGAGAACCCGGCCAGCATGTCCACGTACTCTTTGCCGTCGGCGTCCCAGACCAGCGCGCCGCGGCCGCGCACGATGGCCGGCGGGCAGTCGAACAGCGCGAAGCCGACCTGGCCGGTCAACTCGTGCCGGACCTGCTCGCGCAGGATCTCCTGGCTGGCCGGCCCGTAGCCGGAGCGCGCCACGCGCTCCATCAGCTGCTCTGGGCTCGCGTGCATCCGTTCGCGCTGGCTGAGCAGCCTGCTATTGAACGCCCGCTGATCCAACTGACTCTCCCTTAGGCCGGTGTGGTTGGGGCGGACTGTCCGGCTCAGCCGGACGGCAGCTGGTAGTGCCGGACGCCGCGCTTGCCATTGAGTTCGAGTACCGCGCCGCGCAGGATGCCGTCGCCGTACTCGCTGCCCGGGTTGATGGACAGCGTGCCGCCGAGCCGGACCGCGCCGCGGGACTCGTGAATGTGCCCGTGCAGGCCGAGCATTGGCTGGTGCCGTTCCAGTATGCGGCGGACGCCCTCGGAGCCGACCGACTGCATCACCATGGCGCCGCCCTTGACGACCGGCTTGAGCGAGGCGTCCAGGGCCGGTGCCTTGTCGATGGACGTGCGGGCGGGCGGCACGTGCAGGTTGAACACGGCCCGCTCGGGCCGGTCCACCCGCAGCGCCATCTTCTCGATGCGCCGCTCGATCTCGTCGTCGTCCAGTTCTCGCGGGGTGTTCCAGGGCGTCGGGTTGGAGTACCCGAACGAGATCATCTGGATGCCCTCGCCCAGGTCGAGCAGGTTGTCCTCGGTCTCGGTCAGCACCGGCGCCTCGCGCAGCATCTGCTGCAGCTCGGGCGGGTCGTCGTTGCCGGTCATCGCGTACAGCCGGATGCCGGTGCCGGCCAGCCGCTGCTCGGCCAGGTCCAGCCACCGGGTCAGGGTCTGCCGCATCAGGGTCAGGAAGACCTGGTCGACCGCCTCGGGCCGGTCCCAGGTCGCGTCGAGTTCCTCGTCGGTGGTGCGGTACGGGTAGAAGCCCATGTCCCGGATCCGGGTCTCGGCCTGCGCGGTCTCCTCCGGGGTGAGGTGGCGGTCGCCGGTGAACTGGCGGCACAGGAAGCCGCCGCCGGGGTGGGCCACCACCGGGACCACCGCCTTGCCGGACACGTCGCCGCCCAGGATCAGCGTGTTGACGTCGTAGAACTTGGCCGCGTTGAGGAACTTCCGCCAGCACACCTCCGAGCCGTGGATGTCGGTGGCGAAGTAGATCCGCATCGTCACCTGGTGACCTCCTCGGGTACCTCGTACCAGCGCATCCGGCGGCCCACCTTGGCTCGCGCCTTCCAGCCCATCGACTTGGGCGCGCCGTCCAGGGCCTGGCTGAGCTGGCTGATCCGGGCGGCGATCCGGTCCCGGTGCGTCTCGTCGCTGACCAGTTCGCCGAGCAGGCCGGCGCACGCGGCCAGGTTGTCGGTCACGGTGGTGTGCAGCCCCCAGTCCGTGGCGCACCGGCTGGTGACCGCGGTGAGGTTGAGCAGGCCGGGGCCGTCCTGGCTGGCCGGCTGGTGATCCCAGAGCAGCATGGCCGTGTCCGACAGGTCCTTCCGGTTGACCTCGGCGATCTGCAGCTTGGTCAGCAGCAGCTCGGCCACGGCCAGCGTCTCCGGCTCGGCTTCCAGCCGGCGGCCCAGGTCGAGCGTGTGCGACATCTCGAAGGTGTCCAGGAACACGTCCACCTGCCAGCCGCCCGGGGCGTGGTAGAGGAGCCGCCGCGCGCCGTGCGTGGCGTTGAACACCCGCTCCGGCTCGAACCCGGTTTCTTCGAGGATCCCGCGCAGGGCGCGGGACTGCTTCTTGTGCGCAACGATGTCGATGTCCGGGTAGCTGCGGCCCAGCGCCGCACGGGCCGGCGGCGAGCCACGCAGATAGATGGCTACGCCGCCGACCAGCCGGACCGGGATGGAGCGGGCCGCGGCCGTGGCCACGATGGCCCGGCCGGCCGCCACCATGGCAGGCTCGCCTGCGCTCGGTGGCTGGCCGGGCGCGGTCTGGCCCGCTCCCCCCGGATTGCCCTCCGTTACCGGACTCCCATCGCTCATTCGGGCGGGATCTCCGCGAATGTCTGGCCGAGCTGCATGCCCTGGCTGCGCCGGTACAGCCGGATGCCGATGTAGTAGATGATGCCGATCAGCGGGGCGGTGAACGCCTCCACCATCGGCTTGACGCCCAGCGTGCCGCCGAACCCGGTGTGGAACGCCACGTAGATCACGAAGATCCAGGAGATGGCGGAGATCACCGCGACCACGGTGACCACCGGTGCACCGAGCAGCTTGGCGCGGGCCCAGCCGGGCGCCTGCGCGTGCAGTTGCGGCCGCCGCCACGGGGTGGCCGCGGCGGACAGCGACACGATGATGAAGGCCAGCGCCATGACCGCGATCACGTTCAGCAGGTAGGCGCCCAGGCCCTGGTAAATGTTCAGGTAGTTGAGCAGTTCGACGATGCAGCCGACGGTGATGGTGGCGATCACCGGGGTGTGGAACCGGTCCGACACCTGGGTCAGCTTCTCTGGCGCGAGCCGGTCGAACGACCAGGCGAACATGTTCCTGGTGCCGAGCATGAAGCCGGTCGGGGTCCACCACAGGATGGCCAGCACGAAGCACAGCGCGACGAAGATGAGCAGCCACTGCGGCCCGGGCAGGAAGTTGACCAGCGCGGGCAGGTACGGCTTGAACGCCAGGTTCCAGTGCGCCGAGCCGCCGCCCAGGCCCATGAACACGGCCGCGCCGAACCAGTTGAAGCCGTAGTACTTGTAGATCAGCGCGACCGCGACCACGTAGCCGATGGCCGAGATGAGCAGCGCGCCGAGGATCGAGGTAGTCGCGGTGCGCCGCACGTTGCGGATCTCACCAGCGAAATACCCGGTCCACTGGAACCCGGTGTACACCTGGAACGAGTAGATCATCGCGAACAGGGTGGCACCCCACGCGATCGGGCCGGCCGCGCTGAAGCCCAGGTGGCTGGCCGAGCCGAGCACCTTCGCGTAGGTCGTGCCGGACGTGGTGTTCCAGCTGTGCACGAAGTGGCCGTGGCTGCCGACCAGCATGGCTACCAGCCAGACCAGCATGCCGGCCCACACGATGACGAACGTGACCAGCATGTACCGGGCGACGGCCCGCACGCCCAGGATCATCAGCACGGTGAACAAGGCCGTCAGCACGGTCGCGATGATCATGATCTCGCCGTTGCTCGGTGCGGTCAGCGCGGTGGAGTGCCAGCCGGCCACGTACGCCGCGGCCGGGCCCATCGTGCCCAGCATGTAGGTGAAGTTGAACGCGATCCAGGTCAGGAACACGAACGTCAGCGAGAAGTTGACAAAGAAGCCGAAGAACGGGCTGACTGTCCGGGATACCCAGACGTAGTCGCCGCCCGACCGCGGCATGATCACCGTGTAGTACAGGTACACCAGGCCGGTCGTGGCGACCAGCGGAGTAGCCAGCAAGAAGGCCAGCAGTAAGTTCGCGTGCGGCCAGAACGTGGGGGCAAACGCCATTACCTCGGTGATGCCGACGGGTATCAGCACCGCCGAGAACACCAGGTTGAACGCGTCGAACGCGCTCAGTTCACGAACTAAGCCAGTGGCGTTGCGGACGAACAGGTTCCGGCTGCTGGCGGGCGGATGAGCACCGGCCCGGGGTCCTGCGGTGGTCACGTGAATCCTCCTGCGGGGTTGGACTGTTCACGGCTGACAAGCATCCCAGGCGTGGTCCGGCACCGCGCCATACCTTGGCAATTGTCAAGCAATGGGGTTTTACCGTCAATACTGATCATTTCGGGATGACCTGCAAAAACGGCCAGGTAGGCACGTACCGGAGAAACGGCGCGCCTAAGTTAAGCGGCGCCTTCGGCGGGGAGCCCGGCCGGCGGAGCGGCCGGGCCGTACGGTGCTGCGGGCAGTCCGGCAGGCGAGGCCAGGCTGCCCGCCAACGCGGTCCGGGTCATGATGGCGGCCAGCTCGGCGCGGCAGGAGATGCCGGCCTTGGCGTAGGTGCGGGCCAGGTGGTTGTTCACCGTGCGCACCGACAGGTGCAGGCTGGCCGCGATGGCCTTGCTGGTCAGCCCGGACGTGGCCAGCAGCGCGATTTCGTGTTCCCGGCGGGTGAGCGGCAGCCCGTCCACCGGCGGGGCGGCGGCTGGGCCGGCCGTGCCGTCCCGGTCCGGTGCCGGGTGCCAGCCCCGGCCCCGGCTCCGGCCAGCCAGCCCGCGATCCGCTGCGCCTTGCCGCGCGGCAGCGTGGCCCGGATCACCTCGCCGTAGATCGGGTGGGCCGGCCGCATGACCTGGCGGGAGCCGGAATACCCGGAGCTGATCACGCCGCGCCGCTCGGCCGTCTCCACCGCGGCCGGGTCCAGCGCGCCCCGGTCGGCCAGCTCGTTGAGCAGTTCGGCGGGCAACGGCTCGGCGCAGGCCACCACCTCCAGCACGGTCCGGCTGCCGTCGCCCAGCGCGGCCAGCCAGCCGTCCACCACCTCGACCAGCGCGGCCCCGTAGTACGGCTGGTCCTTCCAGCCCCAGCCAGCCTCCTGCCGGACCAGTGCGCCCTCGTCCAGCGCGCCGGCCAGCAGTTCGCGGAGCAGCAGCGGGCTGCCGCTGGTCACCCACTGGATGTGCTGCCGGGCGCCGTCCTGCACCGCCGTACCGAGCGCCTGGACCAGCAGGTCGTCCATGGCCGCCGCAGGCAGCGGATGCACGGTCAGCCGGCCGGCCAGCCCGTCCTTCCACAGCGCGGCCACGGCGTCCGGGGCCGGCTGCACCCGCCCGGACCGCGGCCAGCAGGAACACCGCGCCGTGCAGCACCAGGTGGTGCAGTAGTGCCGCCGACTCGGGGTCGAGCAGGTGGACGTCGTCGGCGCCGACCACCAGCGGGGCCTGCGAGGTGGGCCGGGTCAGGTGATCGGTAGCCCGGCGGAGCAGTTCCCAGGGCGGCCCGGCGGCCGGGCCACCCGGTGGCAGCAGGCCGGCCACCGCGCCGAACGGTATCGCGGCCGTGCACCGGGTAGCCGCGACCTGCGCTACGTCCCGGCCGTCCCGGCTGGCCCGGTGCAGTGCCTCGCGCAGCAGCCGTGTCTTGCCGGCACCAGCCGTCCCGGCCAGCACTATGCCGCCCGGGCCGCCTGCTCCGATGGCCGCATCGAGCTGGGCTAGCTCCGCCGCCCGGCCCGTCATCCGCCAGGCTGGCATGATCAGCCCCGTCCCCATCCTGGTCGTGCCGGCGCCCAGCGCAGGAGCCGGCCCGCAACGATCCCCACATATACGTCACGCCTGGTATATGCGATCGGTTCACAAGGGACGGCATTGGGTAACAATTGCCTGGCCATGCGGTTGTAGTTCACCGTGATGAGAACCCCGGTCCAAGCCGCTGCCCGCATTCAGCAACGCATCTCCCAGGATGCAGCCTGCGGCCCGGTAGTGGAAGACACCCGGACCGGAGCTTGCACGTATCCGGCAGACGGTTAGCGCGGGGACAGGATGCAGAACTCGTTGCCTTCTGGGTCGGCCAGCACGGTCCAATTCACCTCGCCCTGGCCGACGTCGGCCGGGATCGCGCCGAGGCCGCGCAGCCGGGCCACCTCGGCGGCCGGGTCGTCGTCTGGATACGGGGCCACGTCCGGGTGCAGCCGGTTCTTCACCGTCTTCGCGTCCGGGACGCGCAGGAATTCCAGGTATGGACCTACCCGGGAGGGCGCGCGCAGGCCAGTGATGTGTTCGTTGGCGTAGGCGACCGGGTAGCCGGCCGCCTCGGCCCAGAACCGGCCGAGCGTGGCCGGGTCGGCGCAATCGGTCAGGATGGCCGCCACTGGGCCGGTGTCGCGGTAGGTGTCCCGCGGCTCCAGCACGCAGAACTCGTTGCCTTCCGGATCGGCCAGGATGACCCAGGGCACCTCGCCCTGGCCGATATCGACCGGGCTGGCGCCCAGGTCACACAGCCGGGTGACCAGGCTGGCCTGGTGTGGCAGCGAGTTGCTGGCCAGGTCCAGGTGCACCCGGTTCTTCCCGGTCTTGGGCTCGGGCACCGGCACGAAGACCAGCGGCAGGGCGGCCGGGTCGGGGTAGCTGTACCCCTCGGGCCAGACGTCCACCTCATCCTCGGCCTCGTCGGCGACTACCCAGTCCAGGGCGGTGGCCCAGAACCGGGCCAGCGCCGCCGGGTCGTTGGCGTCCCACACCAGATGAACCAGTCGTGTCGGCATACGACCCAACCTGCCACAGCGCAGTGTCGCACGGGGCACTGTCGCACGGGCGCGACTAGGGCCGGCTCAGGCAGCCAGGGCGGCGTACCGGCCGTCCTCCGCCAGCAGGCTGATGTGCGTGCCGGTCTCGGCCACCTGGCCGTGGTCCAGCACGACGATCTGGTCGGCGTTGCGCACCGTGGACAGCCGGTGCGCGATGGTGATCGTGGTCCGGCCCTGGGCCAGCCTGTCGAACGCCTGCTGCACCGCGCGCTCGGTCTCGGTGTCCAGCGCGCTGGTCGCTTCGTCCAGAACCAGCACCTGCGGGTCGCGGAGCAGCGTCCGGGCGATCGCGATGCGCTGCTTCTCGCCGCCGGAGAACCGGTGGCCGCGAGAGCCGACCATGGTGTCGTAGCCATCCGGCAGCCCGGCGATCAGGTCGTGGATCCGCGCGGCCCGTGCCGCCGCCTCGATCTCATCGTCGGTCGCGTCCGGCCGGGCGTAGCGCAGGTTCTCCCGCACCGTGGTGTGCAGCAGGTAGGTCTCCTGGCTGACCACGCCCACGATCGCGGCCAGGTCGGTCAGCCGCATGTCCCGCAGGTCGACGCCGTCGATGCGGATGCTGCCGCTGCCCGGGTCATACAGCCGGGCGACCAGCGAGGCCAGCGTGGTCTTGCCGGAGCCGGTCTCGCCGACCAGGGCCAGCGTGCCGCCCGCCGGGATGTCCAGGCTGATACCGGACAGCGCGGGCCGGTCCGCGCCGGGGTAGGCGAAGCTGACGTCAGAGATCTGCACGTGCCCGGTGACCTGGGCCGGGTTGACCTCGACCGGGTGGGCCGGATCGGCCACCTCGACCGGCAGGTCCAGGTACTCGAAGATCCTGGCGAACAGGGCCAGCGAGCTGATCACCGACACGCTGGTGTTGAGCAGCCCGGTGATCGGCCGGAACAGAGTGTTCTGCAAAGTGGTGAACGCGATCAGGGTGCCGATGCTGACGGTGCCCGCGCTGACCGGCAGGCCGGCCGCCAGGTAAATGACGGCCGGGATGGCCGCGAAGATGATGCTCAGCGAGGCCATCCGCCACCGCCCGGCGAGCTGGGAGCGCAGCTCCAGGTCGATCAGCCGGGCCGAGGAGGCGGTGAAGCGCTGAATCAGGGCCGGACCGGTGCCCATCGTCTTGGCCAGCTGGGCGCCGTTGACCGACAGCCCCTCTTCGACGGTGACGTTGAGGTCGGCCAGTTCGCGCTGCTGTTCCGTGGTGATGGCCCGGCGCATCTTGGCCACCTTGCGGGTCAGGAAGATGGCGGGCGGCATGACCACCAGCGAGATGAGCGACAGCCGCCAGGACAGCACAGCCATGGCGAACGCGGTGGCTACCACGGTGGTCAGGTTGCTGGCGATGGACGTCGCGGTGGAGGTGACCACGGATTCCATGCCGCCGATGTCGTTACTGATCCGGGACTGGACCTCGCCGGTACGGGTGCGGGTGAAAAACGCGATCGACTGCCGCTGCAGGTGGGCGAACACGCTGGTGCGCAGCTCGTGCATGACGTGCTGGCCGACCTTGGTACTGATCCAGGTCTGGACCACGCCGAAGGCGGAGGTCACCGCGGCCACCGCGACCATGCCCGCGACGAGCAGGACGAGCAGCCGCACATTCCGCTCCGGCAGCGCGGTGTCGATGACCGCGCGGAGCAGGAACGGTGAGGCCAGCCCCACAATGGAGGAGGCCGCGATGATGGCGGTGACGATGGCCAGCGGCCACCGGTAGGGGATGAACAGCCGCCCGATGCGGCGCAGCGACACGTCGCGGGCCTGGGCCCGCTCGGCCGCTGTGACGGTGCGCGGCCCGCGTCCATTTCCGCGGCCGGTGCCCGTGCCAGTGCTGGTGTCTCGGTTCGTGTCTGGTGCAGCCAAGAAGTTTCTCGCTTCTGTCGGGGATACAGAGGGTTCAAGCTTATACTGAGGTTACCTCACTATGAGGCTACAACGCAAAGTCTTGGTACGCTATTCCGGTGAATCCGGATCAGGCCGAGCGCGGCGCGCGGGATGGCGGCGGGCGTGAGTCAGCCGGTGCGGAGTCGCTGGCTGACATGTTCTGGTCGGTGGCCCGGCAGATGCGCGAGACATCCCAGGAGACGCTGGCTCCGTGGGACATCACCCCGGCGCACCTGCGTGCGCTGCGGGTGCTCAGCCGGCACGGCCCGCTGCGGCTGTCCCGGCTCTCCGATCAGCTGCGCATCGCGCCGCGCTCGGCCACCGAAGTGACCGACGCCCTGGAGTCACGCGGCCTGGTCGAACGGCAGCCTGACCTCACCGACCGCCGGGCCACTCTGGTGCAGCTCACCGAGCACGGCCGCAGCGTGCTGGACGCCATCCGGGCGGCCCGCGGCTCCGAGACGGAGCGGCTGTTCAGCCAGCTCAGCCCGGCCGATCAGGCCGACCTGGCCCGCATCCTGGGGCAGCTAAGGAAGTAATCTGCCGGCCAGTGGCGGAACTTACCCGCCGGTCAGCACGGCCGCGATCTGCCCCACCATCTCCGCGAGGATCGGCCGGGGCGTGGCGAAATTGAAGCGGAACGCCCCCGCCCCGCCAGTGCCGAAGGCCGGCCCATCGACGACCGTGATGCGGGCCCGGTCGGTGATCAGCTCGCCGGGGGATTGCGGCAGGTCCAGCGCCGTGCAGTCCAGCCAGGCCAGGTAGGTGCCGTCCGGCGGCCGGTAGCGCACTCCGGGCAGGTGGCGGCGGATCAGGCCGGCCAGCAGGCGGCGGCTGTCGTCCAGGTAGCCGAGGATCTCGTCCAGCCAGGCCTCGCCGTGCCGGAACGCGGCGATGTTGGCCACCACGCCGGGGTTGCTCGCGCCGTGCGAGGCGAACACGCCCATGTCCGCCCAGCGCTTCCGGTCGGCCTCGTTGGTCAGGATGACCTGCGCGCACTTCAGCCCGGGCAGGTTCCACGCCTTCGACGCGGAGGTGGCGGTCAGCGTGTGCCCGGCGGCGGTCTCCGAGGTCGTGGCGTACGGGATGTGCCGCTGCCCCGGATAGACCAGCGGGGCGTGGATCTCGTCCGCGAACACCCGGCCGCCACGGCGGTCCACTAGCTCGGTGAGCTGGGTCATCTCGTCGGCGCGGAACACCCGGCCCAGCGGGTTGTACGGGTTGCAGAAGATCAGCAGGTGGCCGCCGGCCCGGAACGCGGCGTCGATTCCGTCCAGGTCGAACGTGAAGAAGCCGGTCCCGTCGTCCAGCATCGGCACCTGGATGATCTCCCGGCCGAGGAACTTCGGCACGATCAGGAACGGCATGTAGGCCGGGGTGGGCAGGATGACCGGCGAGCCGGGCCGGGAGAACTGCGTGATGGCCAGCTCCAGCCCTTTGATCACATCCGGGATCGGGTGGATGTCCGCCGGGTCGGCCTGCCACCCGTACCGCCGCGCCATGAACTCGGCGCAGGCGGCAGCCAGCTCGTCGGCCAGCGGCGGCGGCAGGTACCCGAAGTTCGCGGTGGCGGACAGCCCGGCCAGCGCGTCCAGGATCGGCGGCGCGGCGCCGAAGTCCATCTCGGCCACGGCCGCGCCCAGCCCGTCCGGTCCAGGCGCGGTCCACTTGAAGCTGCCCCGGGCCCGGAGCGTGGCCACGGTCGTGCTGTCGATGACATCGCGGAGACTTTCTGGCACGTCGCTATCCTGCAACACTGGACGGGGTGAACGGTGAGCCGGAAGTCCTGACCGCGCCGCGGGTGCTGACCGGCGACGCCGTGCTGACCGACGGCGCGGTGGTGCTCGGCGACCGAACGGTGGACTGGGCCGGGCCGGCCGCCGCGCTGCCTGCCGAGTATGCGCCGCTGCCGCAGGCCGGCTATCCGGGCGGCACGATCCTGCCCGGCCTGATCGACAGCCACGTGCATCTCGCCTTCGACGGCGGGCCGGCCCCGGCCGCGCGGATGCGGGCCGAGACCGACGAGCAGCAGTTGCTGCTGATGCTGCGCAGTGCCCGGGAACTGCTCGGCGTGGGCGTGACCACCGCCCGCGACCTGGGCGGCCGGGGTTACCTCTCGGTGCTGGTACGCGACGCCATCGCCGCGGATCTGGCCCGCGGCCCGCGGCTGGTCGTGTCCGGCAGCCCGGTCACCGTGACCGGCGGGCACTGCTGGTTCATGGGCGGCGAGGCGGACAGCGACGACGACCTGCGCCGGCTGGTCCGCACCCACCACAAGCACGGCTGCGACCTGATCAAGGTGATGTCCACCGGCGGGTTCATGACATCCGGATCGGCGCCGTGGTACGCGCAGTTCAGCACCGCGCAGCTGGCCGTGATCGTGGAAGAGGCGGCCCGGGTGGACAAGCCGGTCGCCGCGCACGCGCACGGCATCGAGGGCATCCAGCGGGCCGTCAACGCCGGGGTCAGCACGCTGGAGCACTGCTCGTTCGTGACCGAGACCAACGAGCGCCAGTTCAGCGAGCCGCTGGCGGACCAGATCGCGGAACGGGGCATCATCGTCTGCCCGACCATCAACGTGAACGCCCCCTACGTGGCCAAGCTGACCGGCATCAGCGTCGGGCAGCACGTCAAGCCGCTGTACGACCGGGGCGTGCGGATCATCGTGGGCACCGACGCGGGGGTCAACAACACCCCGCACCACCAGTACCTCGGCGCCCTGCAGTACCTGGTCACGCTGGGCTTCACGGCGGAGCAGGTGCTGGCCATGGCCACCACCGAGGCGGCCGCCGCGCTCGGCGTCGGCGGCGTCACCGGCCGCCTGGCGCCGGGTTACCAGGCCGACCTGATCGTGGTGGACGGCGACCCACTGGCCGATATCGCGGCGCTCGGCGCACTGCGCCGGGTCATCGCCCGTGGCCGGGACTACGTACCGGACAGCGGCCGGTTCGACGTGAGCGCGCCGGGTACCCCGTTCGCCTCCATCGAGCACCCGGCGGATCTGCGGTTGCTCAGGGAGGCGACCCGGCGCCGGACGGCCTGACCGGCCACCGCAGACCGCGCGGCGGGCGGGCGGCAGGGCCAGGTACTGGCGTTCAATATGGGCGGCAGCCCCCGTAGATCACGTAGTCGAGTCGCTTCCAGTACACATCGACCCCGTGGAAACCGGCCGAGCGCAGGTAGGCCAGTTGCGGGGCCAGCGGGCTCAGGTACCGGACGTGGTTGTCCCAGCGGGCCTGCTCCTCCGGGGAGCGGTGCTGCCGCCGGGCCGCCGCGGCCGGGTCGTGCTCGTCGTTCACCCGGTCCCAGGCCGCGGCGACCACGGGGTCGTCGGTCCGCAGTGGGTCGTAGTTCAGGTACCAGCCGCCCGGGACGAGCCGGCTGATGATCTCCGCGAACAGGCCCTGCTTGCGGTCATCGGGCAGGTGGTGCACGCACAGCGAGGTCACCACGGCATCGACGGCGGCGGGGATCCCGGCGGGCCAGTCGCCGCCCGACATGTCGAACTCGACGTAGCGGTAGCGCCCGGCGAACGGGGCCATCTCCTGCTCGCCCATGCCGCGCATCGCGGCCGAGAAGTCGGCCAGGATCGCCTCGGCCCGCGGGTACCGGCCGAGTACCGCGCGGGACGCCGCCCCGGTGCCCGCGCCCAGATCCAGCACGGTGAACGCGTCCTGCTCGCCGAACGGCAGGAGGCCGGCCAGGAAGCGCAGCGGGCCGGAATGAGCGTGCTCATGCCGGCCCGCCTCGGCGGCCCAGGTCGCGGTGATCTCCGCCGACTGCCAGATGGCGGCGTTCGTATCCGGGGGCTGGTCCATGCGCAGCAGGTTACCGAGCCTCCGCCGGTTCGGCCGGGGTGAGCTGCTCGGCCGCGGCGGGCGCCGTTCGACAGTTGTCGAACGTACTACATCCATCGAACAACTCACAACCCTGGGTTATGCTCGCCCTGTGGACGAGGTGATCGAGCCCCCGGCGGAGGACTTCAAGCTGCCGCGGGTGCTGGCCGCGCTGGCCGATCCGCACCGGCTGGCCACGGTGCGGTTCGTGGCCTCGAACGGCGAGTCCTGGTGCTCTCAGGTCATGCAGGAGACCGGGCTGCCGATGACCAAGTCCACGTTCTCCCACCACCTGCGGATCCTGCGCGAGGCGGGCGTGCTGACCAAGCGGATCGAGGGCGCCCGGGGCTACACCTGCCTGCGCAAAACCGACCTTGACCAGCGGTTTCCCGGCCTGATCGACTCCATCCTGAGCGCTGATTCGGAACCGGTCGGATAGGAAATAGTTGAGGCTCTGCGGGTGCTGTGATATATGGACGGCCCCGCGATCCGGGGTCATGAAGGCCCCGCCCGGCGGGGCCCGCGATCAGCGAAGGAGCTGAGGTGGCGACCAGCTACCAGAAGGACGCGCAGGCGATTTCCAAGCTCACCGCCAAGCAGTACCAGGTCACCCAGGAGGGTGCTACCGAGCCTGCGTTCCGCAACGAGTTCTGGGACAACAAGGAACAGGGCATCTACGTCAACGTGGTGTCCGGGGAACCACTGTTCGCGTCGGTCAGCAAGTACGACAGCGGCAGCGGCTGGCCTAGCTTCACGGTGCCCATCGACAAGGGCAACGTGGTCGAGCGGTCAGATAACAGCTACGGGATGATCCGGACCGAAGTCCGGTCGGCGCACGGGGACAGCCACCTCGGCCACGTCTTTCCGGACGGGCCGGCGGCCGAAGGCGGGATGCGGTACTGCATCAACTCCGCCGCGCTGCGCTTCATCCCGGTCGGCGACCTGGAGCGCGAAGGCTACGGCGAGTTCCGCGCGCTGTTCGAGGACAGCGCAGCGGAGGACAGCGGGGAATCCGAGAAGGGGAGTTCATGACGATGAGCGGCCAGACCGAGAAGGCCATCCTGGCGGGCGGCTGCTTCTGGGGGGCGCAGGACCTCATCCGGAAGCTGCCCGGCGTCATCTCGACGCGGGTCGGGTACAGCGGCGGCGACGTGCCCAACGCGACCTACCGGAACCACCACGGCCACGCCGAGGCCGTCGAGATCGTCTTCGACCCGGAGCAGATCTCGTTCCGTGATCTGCTGGAGTTCTTCTTCCAGATCCACGACCCGACAACGCTGAACCGGCAGGGCAACGACATCGGGACCAGTTACCGGTCGGCCATCTTCTACACCAGCGAGGCGCAGCAGAAGGTCGCCGAGGACACCATCGCCGACGTGGACGCCTCCGGCCTGTGGCCGGGCAAGGTGGTCACCGAGGTCACCGCGGCCGGGCCGTTCTGGGAGGCCGAGCCGGAGCACCAGGACTACCTGCAGAAGTACCCGGACGGGTACACCTGCCACTACGTGCGGCCGAACTGGAAGCTGCCGCACCGCGCCGACTCGGTCTCTTCCTGACCGGTTCGCGCGAGGTCAGCGTGCCCTAGCTGGGGCACGCTGGCTGGGTCACCGAGGCCGCCGCTGCTCTGGCGGCGGCCTGCACCTGACTGATGCCCACCGACTCGGTGGGCTGTCCACTGGACAGCACGGCGACCAGCAGCCGCTGGCCATCATGGCGCAGCACGCCGATGCTGTTGATCACCCACAATCCCGACTGGCTGCCGTCGGGCAGCCAGCCGTTCTTCACCGCTGGGCCGCTGCCTGGATCGGCGGCCGCCGTCACGCCCCAGTTTTCGCCCGGCTCGACGCTCCGCATCAGGCCCAGCTCGTAATGCCGGGAGGCCGCGGTCAGCGGCGAATGGGCCGAGGTCAGCGCGGCCAGCAGAGCCAGCTGATCGGTGACCGTGGTAGCGGTCAGGCCCCACAGTCCGCCCGGGCCTGGTTCGGTGCGCAGTAACCCGAGAGTCCGGTCCGCGGCGGCCAGGCCCGGGGCGGCCCCGATCGTGTCCCACAGCGCGGACGCCGCATCGTTGTCGCTCTCCTCGATCATCGCCGTGGCCAGCTGCTGCTCGGCCAGGCTCAGCCCGGCGTGCTGCCGCTGCGCCTGGAGCAGCAGGGTGGCCAGGATGTCGGCCTTGACGATGCTGGCCGTGTGGAACAGCTGGTGCGGATGGTAGCTGGCGGCGACCCCGCTGGTCAGGTCGGTCACAGCAACGGCCAGGTAGCCGGTCTGGCTGCGCAGCACCGGGGCCAGTGCCGCGGTGAGCGCGGCGTGCGCGGCCTGCGCGGCATGTGCCGGGCAGGCCCGGTGCCGATGGCTGGCCGCTGGCGCGGCCAGGGCATGCGTCAGCGGCCGCGGGCTGTCGTCCGGTGGCCAGCTGACCCGCCTGAATTGCACGGTCCACGCGGACGGCGTGGCCAGGGCCGGCGTTTCGGCCCAGGACATCAGCGCGAACGTGGCCGCCGAGACCGCCGCGGCCAGGCCGCCGGCCAGCAGCGCCTCCGCGCACCTGGCCGCAATGGCGGCCGGCCGGAGCCGTACGGGCATAGGCAAAGCGGCCTCTTCATGGTGGGAAAGCAGGGCCTGCGGGTGCCGGACATCCGGCCGCAAAGAACTGGCAGCTCAAATCCTGACCGCCGCATTTGCTGGTGCGCTATGGACTGAGACCCCGATTAGCGGTGACCCACACCCACATATGTGGTGGGCCTGAGTCCAGGTAGGCCTACACCGACCAACGTTGTGGGTATCGGTCCATAGCGGGGTACCGCGGCCAGGGCCAGGATGCTCTGCCATGAGGACGTTGTGCCGCCATGCCCGGACACAGGGGTGACCTCGACATGAGCGGCCCAGTCACCTACCCCGGCGCGGTCCGGCCACCGCGCGGGTTCGCCGCGCCGCGGCGGCTGCTGCGGCGGCCGCGAATCGCGCTGCCGGTCGCCGCCGTCGTGCTGCTGGGCGCAGCCGCCGCGGCCTGGTTCCTCACCCGGCCCAGCGGCTCCCCGGGTACCGTCACCAGCATCGTGCCGGTGGTCCGGACCACGCTGAGCCAGAGTCTGTCCGCCACCGGCACCATCGAGCCGAAGAAAAGCGCCACGCTGAGTTTCGGCGCGGCCGGCCAGGTCACCGCCGTGGAAGCCAGCGCCGGTGAGCGGGTGGTCAAGGGCCAGCCACTGGCCAGCATGGATTCGCCCACGCTCAAAGCCCAGGCCGCGCAGGCCGAGGCCAGCCTGGCCGCGGCGCAGTCCCAGCTGGCCAGCGACCAGGCCGCCAGCAGCGCGTCCAGCGCCCAGCTGACCGCCGATCAGGCGTCGGTGGACGCGGCCCAGTCCCAGGTGAACAGCGCCAACGCGGCGCTGCGCGGGGCCACGCTGACCGCGCCGTTCAGCGGCATCGTGACCGGGACCGGCGGGCTGGCCATCGGCCAGCAGGTCAGCGGCAGCGGCGGGTCCGGCTCCGGGTCGGGCGGGTCCGGCTCCGGTAGCGGCTCGGACGGCTCGGGCGGGTCCGGCGGGTCCGGCGGGTCCGGCGGGTCCGGCGGGTCCGGGGACAGCGGATCGGGCAGCGGTGACACCGGCACCGGCTCCGGCTCGGGCGGCACCGGCGAGATCACCGTAGCCAGCGCGAACGACATCGTGAACGCCAGCGTGGACGCCAGCGTCATCGGCCGGATCAAGACCGGCGACCTGGTGCAGATCAGCACCGAGGGCGCGACCGGCCCGGTCACCGGCACCGTGCACTCGATCGGCCTGATCGCCGACACCAGCTCGGGGGTGGCGACGTTCCCGGTGACCGTCAACGTCACCGGCACTCCATCCGGCCTGTACGCCGGGGCGTCGGCCACCATCTCGATCATCTACCACCAGGTCCGCAACGCGCTCGTGGTGCCGGCCGCCGCGATCCACCAGGACGGCACGCGCGCCGTGGTGGACGTGCTGTCCGGCGGGCACCGGGTCGCCCGCGACGTCACCCTGGGGCTCAGCAACGGCGGGCTGGTCCAGGTCACCAGCGGCCTGAGTGCGGGCGAGCGGGTAGTGGTGACGTTCCAGAAGATCAGCGCCGGCAACGCGGGCAACGGCGGCGGCACATTCGTTGGGCCGCGCGGCCGGGTCATTAACATCCAGGGCGGCCCGGGCGGGGGCGGCTTCTTCGTGCAGAAACCGGGCGGCTGACCGGTGAGCCTCATCGACCTGGCCGGGGTGCACAAGACCTACCGCAGCGGGGCCCTGGCCGTCGCGGCGCTGCGCGGCGTCACGCTGAGCATCGCGGCCGGCGAGTACGTCGCCGTGATGGGCCCGTCCGGGTCCGGCAAGTCGACGCTGATGCACATCCTCGGCTGCCTCGACGTGCCCACCGAGGGCCGCTACCAGCTGGCTGGGGAGGATGTCGGCGCGATGTCGGAGGAGCAGCTGGCCGATATCCGGAACCGGCGGATCGGCTTCGTGTTCCAGCAGTTCAACCTGCTGGCCACGATGCCTGCCTGGCGCAACGTCGAGCTGCCGCTCAGCTACAGCGGGGTCGGCCGGGCGGAACGCCGCGAGCGGGCCGTCACCGCGCTGCACCGGGTCGGCCTCGGCGACCGCATCCAGCACCGGCCGGGTGAGCTGTCCGGCGGCGAGCAGCAGCGGGTCGCGGTGGCCCGGGCCCTGGTCACCGAGCCCGACCTGCTGCTCGCCGACGAGCCGACCGGCAACCTGGACTCCGCGTCCACGGCCGACATCCTCGCCCTGCTCGGCGACCTGCACGCGACCGGCCGCACCATCGTGGTGATCACGCACGAGCCCGACGTGGCCCGGCGGGCGCAGCGCACTGTCCGGATGCTCGACGGCCTGGTGTCCGGCGACACAACGGCTCCGGCGGTGGCCCCGTGAAGGTGGCACGGTGAACTGGGGCGAGACGCTGCGCACCGGGCTGGAAGCGGTCCGCTCGCACCGGCTCCGGTCGGCGCTGACCATGCTCGGCATCCTCATCGGCATCGCCGCGGTGATCCTCACCGTCGGCCTGGGCGAAGGCGCGTCCGCGCAGATCCAGGCCCAGATCAACTCGCTGGGCACCAACCTGCTGATCATCACGCCGGGCAGCGCGACCAGTTCCGGCGGGGTGAACGGGCCGCTCGGCTCGGCGACCACGCTGACCGTGCAGGACGCCGGCGCGCTGGCGGCCAAGGCCGACGCACCGGACATCGCCGCGGTCGCGCCCACGTCGGCGGCCCCGGAAACGCTCATCGCCGGCACCAGGAACTGGTCCACCAACGTGGTCGGCACCACGCCGGGCTGGCTGCGCACCCGGGCCCGGGCCATCGCCGGAGGCCGGTGGCTGACCGCGGCCGATGAACGGAACGTGGCCGACGTGACCGTGCTCGGGCCGACCACGGCGGCCAAGCTGTTCGGCGCCAGCGACCCGCTCGGCCAGACGGTGGACGTCAACGGCGTGCCGCTGGAAGTGGTCGGCGTGCTGAAATCGGTGGGCGAGTCGGCCGGCGCGACCAACGAGGACGATCAGGCGCTCGTCCCGCTGTCCACCATGGAGCAGCAGATCGGCGGGTCGCGGACCTCGGTGGACACCATCTTCGTCGAGGCCACCTCGCCTGCCACCCTGTCCGCGGCCTATCAGGAGGCGGACACGCTGCTGCTCAACCTGCACGGGGTCAGCGCGGCCACCGCGGATTTCACCATCAACAGTCAGCAGTCGCTGCTGTCCACCGCCTCCTCGGTGAACAAGACGCTGACCTGGCTGCTGGCCGGCATCGCCGCGATCTCGCTGCTGGTCGGCGGGATCGGGGTGATGAACATCATGCTGGTCTCGGTCACCGAGCGGATCCGCGAGATCGGCCTGCGCAAGGCGCTGGGCGCCACCCCCCGGGTGATCCGGCGGCAGTTCCTGGTCGAGGCGTCGCTGCTCGGCCTGGCCGGCGGGGTGCTCGGCGCGGCGGTCGGCCTGGCCGGCGCGGGGGTGCTGCCGCACCTGCTCCCGGACACCATCACGATCTCGCCCGCCGCGGTGGCCGGCTCGATCGCGGTGGCCGTCGTCATCGGCCTGGTCTTCGGGGTCTACCCGGCCGGCCGGGCCGCACGGCTGGCCCCGATCGATGCGCTGCGGACCGAATGAGGAGCCACAGTTATGCCTAGATGGCCCCGGCGAAGCACCGCGCTGGGCCTCGCCGCCCTGGCCGTCCTCGCGGGCGCCGGGACGGCCTACGCCACGGTGTCCACGCCCGGGCCGCGCTACCGGCTGGCCACCGTCATCCCGGCGCAGGTCAGCGCCGCGATCGACGTGGTGGGCACGCTCAGCCCGGCGCAGCAGGCCGACGTCCCGTTCCCGGTCAGCGGCACGGTGGCCACGGTCGCGGTGCGGTCCGGCCAGCGGGTCACCGCCGGGCAGCGGCTCGGCTCGCTCAGCAAGCCGTCGCTGCGGGCCGCGCTGGCCACCGCGCAATCCACCCTGGACCAGGCGAACCTGCAGGTGTCGCACGACATCGTCGGCCAGGACCAGGCCGCCTCCGGCTCCGGCTCTGGCTCGGGCTCGGGCTCCGGCGGGTCGGGATCCGGCTCGGGCTCGGCCGGTGGCTCGGCCAGCGCGGCGCTGCGGCCGCTGCAGCGGGCCGTGCTGCGCGCCCAGCGCCGGGCCGACCAGGCGCTGGCCCGGGCCAGGGCAGCGCTTGCCCAGGCTGGCCAGGTGTGCACCAGCCCGGCGCCGTCGCCCTCCGGCACACCCTCTGCTAGCCGAACGCCAGTGCCCGGCGCGGCGCCGTCCGCTGGTGCGACGCCGTCGCTGCCCGGAACGCCGTCGGCGGCCGGTTCGCCGTCGCCGGCCCAGAGTGGGCGCCCTTCCCCGGCGCCCACCCCGACGTCCGCGCCGGGCAACTGTGCGCACGCCATCAAGCAGGTGCTGGCGGCCGAGACCGCGGTGCTGCACGCCCAGCAGGCGCTGTCCCGGCAGCTGTCCGCACTCGGCACGGCACTGGCCAAGGCGATCCGGGGCGCCGGGACGAGCGGCGGCGGCGGGACCGAGGCGGGCGCGGGCGGCTCGTCCGGTCCAGCCGGCACTGGTCACTCGTCCGGGCCGGGCAGCGCGGCCCAGCTGGCCGCCGACCAGGCCACGGCGGATGCCGACGCGGCCCAGCTCACCGTCGCGCAGCAGAACCTGGACAACGCCATCGTGCGCAGCCCGATCAGCGGCACCGTGGTCAGCGTGGCGGTCAGCCCGGGCACCGCGGTCACCGCGGGCAGCACGGCGTTCGAGATCGCCGGGCTGGACAGCTATCAGGTGCAGACCGAGGTCCCGGTCGCGGACCTGCCCGCGCTCAAGGTGGGCCAGCGGGCCACCGTGCGGGCGGACGGGCTGGCCAGCCCGCTCACTGGCTCGGTGATCTCAATCGGGCTGACCCCGGACACCAGCAATTCGCCGGTGACCTACCCGGTCACGATCGGCCTCGCCGGGCAGCCGTCAGGCTTGCACCCGGACGGTTTCGCCAGCGTCACCATCAGCACCGGGCACAGCCGTGGGGTCAGTGTGCCAACCTCGGCGGTGCACTACGGCAAGCACGGCGCGACGGTCATCGTGTACGCGGCGGGCAAGGCCCGCACCGTCAAGGTGACCGTCGGGACCAAGGGGCTGCTGCGGACCCGGATCACGGCCGGCCTCCGGGCCGGCCAGCGCGTGGTACTGGCCGTTCTGGGCAACCCGCTGCCCAGCGGCAATCAGAACCAGGGGCCCGGGTTCGGCCCGGGCGGGGGAGCCGTCGTTTTCGGCCCGTGACCCTCAGCGGGACCGTTCCCGGCGCTCGGCCAGGCGCAGCGGGGGCGCTTCCGCCGGGTGCCGCCGCCAGGTGCCGGGCACGGCCGGCCCGGCCACCCGCCGGCCCGGCCCGGACGCGGGCCATCCCAGTCCGGCCGCGGGCAGCGCCGGCTCGGGCTCGAGCCGGACCGGCTCCGCCGGCGGCCATCCGGGGTCGGACTCGGGCCACGCGCGGCGGGGCACGGGAACCGGGCGGACCGCTGGGATGGCATGCCGTTGGGTGGTCGCCGGGAGGACAGGCTGGGGGGCGGCCGCCGGGGGTGCCGTCCCGGTGGTCGCCGGGAGCCCCGGCCGGGACGGGGCAAGCCGCGGCCGGGGTGCTTCCAGGACCCAGTGGCTGCGCGCGCCATGGGCCTCGTGGCAGACGGTGATCAGGCTGTCGGTGACGTCCTGGGGCTGCAGCGCGAGCCGGCCTGCCCGCCGGGCCCGCCGTCGGCCGAGCGCGACGGCGGCCAGCACCGCGCTGCCCATCACCACGAAGAACGCCGGGTAGGCGTACAGCAGCGGCGTGGCGTGGCCGCTCAGCGCCCGCAGGTCCAGCAGCCCGGCCAGGGTGAACGCCTTCCAGGTCAGCGGGGTCTCGCTGCCTGGGCGGCGGTACGCGCCGAGGATGACCAGCATCATGCCGGCTCCCTCGACCGCCAGCACCAGGCACATCGCCGCGGCCGGGGTGTGCGTGAACGGCCACACCGCCATCACGGCCACGCTGCCGCCGAGCAGCACGCCGCGGCCGAAGCCCCAGCGCCATTCGCCGCGGGCGGCCAGCACGGCGAGTACCGCGACGGTGCCCGCCAGTTGCAGCCCGGCCAGGCAGAGCGCGGCCCACGGCGGATGCTGCGCGGCCTGGGCCACCAGCAGCACGCTGTACTCGACCGTCCAGATCAGCCAGGCGGCCGGATCGGGCTGGCTGGTCCGCCGCCACGCGTCGCGCAGGTAGGGCAGGTACCCGAGCAGGCCGACCAGCCCGGCCAGCAGGCCCCACCCGGTGGGTGAGGTCAGCATGCCCCAAGCGGTGGGCGATATCAGGTATCTCATGTCGGTACCAGTGTGTGGCGCCGACCCGGATGGGGCTCTTGCAGCCGCCTTGATGCCTGCCTTGCCGCCCAGGTCAGGACGGGTGGCGGCAGCGGTTATGCGCCGAGACTGTAGGCGGGATCCAGGGCCTCGATGCGAATCTTGGCCGACTCTGCCTCGGGCACGCCCAGCCGCTCAAAGATGTCCAGCGCCTGCCGGAACACGATCCGGGCCGCATCCGGCCGCAGCGTGTTCAGCGTGGTCTCGGCGATGCCTTCGAGGATCTTGGCCTCCTCATAGGGGTCACCGATCTCCCGGGCCAGCTTCAGTGCGGTGTGGTACAGATCGAACGCCTCGCCGAACTGACCGCAGCCGCGGCGCACGCCGGCTATCCCGCGCAGCGCAGTCACCTGCTGCGGCAGGTTCCCTACTTCCCCGGCGATTTCTTTCGCCTTGTCGTGGCAGATCAGCGCCTCGTCGTAGCACTCCGCGCTCTGGTAGAGGGCGCCCATGTCGTTGAGCACCGCCGCTTCGTTGGGCAGGTCGCCGATCTCTCGGTAGATGGTCAGCGCGCGCCGGTACCCGGCCAGCCCCTCGTCGTAGCTGCCCTTGTAGTAGTAGACGGCACCGATGTTGTGACTCAGGATCGCCTCGTTCTGCGCCCCGCCGATCTCGCGGAAGATGGCCAGCGACTTCTGGTAGCCATCGAGGGCGTCCCGGTGGTAGCCGAAGTTCAGCTGGACCCGGCCCAGGTTGTTCAGCGTCTTGGCCTCGCCGCGCCGGTCTCCGGCCGCCTGGTAGAGCAGCAACGCGTCCCGCAGGTTCTCCATCGCGTCCGGATAACGGCCGAGCTGCCAAGCCGCGATCCCGGAATGACTCAGCGTGGTGGCGACCCCGTGCTGATCCGCGGTGTCGCCGTATCGCGCGCGCGATTCAGCGAAATAGGCCAGTGACTCCCGCGACCGGCCCGCGCGCTGGTGGGCCAGCCCGATCTGGTCCAGCGCGTCGGCCTCACCACGCCGGTCGGCCAGCGACCGGTAGATCTCCGCGGCCTCCTCGGCCAGCGGGAGTGCGGCCTCATGCCGGCCGGTCTGCTGGCACACCTCGCTCAGCTCCAGCGCGGCCCGCGCGACCCGCTCCGGATCGACCAGGTCGCGGCTCGCCTGCAGGGCCAGGGTGTGCGCCGCGATAGCCTCATCCCAGTTCGCGCTGACCTCCAGGAAGCCGCCGAGCACATGGATCAGGTCGGCGCACTTCTGCTTCCACTCGTGCCGCCCGGCGTACTGCGCGGCTTGCAGGATGTTGCGCCACTCCGTCTCCAGCCACCCGGCCGCGCCGTCCTGCGCGACCAGGGCCACGCTGGCCGTGGGCTGGTGCGTGGGCGCCGGCATTGGGCGGCGGAACGGGTGCAGCACCCGTTCCGCCTGGTCCGCGTTGACCAGGTAGTAGTCGAGCAACCGGCCGATCGCGCGGCGCTGCTCCGCCCTGGGATCCTCACGCGCGGCCCGTGCCGCGGCGTACTCACGGATGAGGTCATGGAAACGGAACTGGCCGCCGGGGGCCCGGGCCAGCAGGTGATGATCGAGCAGCGCGGTCAGCGCCTGCTGCGCCTCGGCCAGGGTGACCCCGCCCAGCGCGGCGGCGGCCTGCTGGCTGATCGAGGCGCACGGGCTCACCCCGAGCCGCCGGAAGAACTGCTGGTGCTCGGGTTCCAGCGAGCGGTACGACACGTCGAACGCCGACATCACCTGTGGGCTGGCCGCACCTGAGGTGGGCACCGGGGCCTGCGACAGCTCCTCGACCAGGTCGTCGAGCCGCGGCGGGTAGTCGTGCGCCAGCAGGCCGGCCGCGAGCTGGATGGCCAGCGGCAGCCTGCCGCACAATTGCACGGCCGCCGCCGCGGCGGCCTCGTCGCGGGCGCGGCTCTGCCCGGCCACGCGCTGGAACAGGGCGACGGCGTCGGCCATCGGCAGCACATCGAGGGTCAGCCCATGCGTGCCGGCCAGCCCGGACAGCCTGCGCCGGGTGGTGATCAGGATCAGGCTCTGGCCGGACGAGGGCAGCAGCGGCTGGATCTGCTCCGGCCCGGCTGCGTCATCCAGGATCACGATCGCGCGGCGGCGGTTCAGCTGGGCCCGGAGCAGCGCGGCGCGCTCGCCAGTGGCGTCCGGGATCCGGGTAGCGGACGCGGTGAGCATCCGGAGCAGGCGGTGCAGCGCTTCGGCCGCGTCGAGCGACGGCAGCCCAGGATCGTGGGTCTGGAAGTTGAGGTAGAACATGCCGTCCGGGTACTGGTCGGCCACGGTACGCGCGGCATGCACCGCCAGCGCGGTCTTGCCGACCCCGGCCATGCCTTCGATGATCCTGATCCGCGGGCCGGCGCCAGCGCTGCCGATGAGCAGGCTCAGCTCCTCGTCCCGGCCGACGAACTCCACCATCTCGGGCGGCAGCGTGTCCGGCGGCGCCGTCCGGCTCAGCTGTCGGCTGGGGCTGACCAGCCCGGTCGTGGCGATCAGTTCAGGGTCATGGCTGAGCATGCGCTGATGCAGCTCAGCCAGCGCGGGGCCGGGCTCGGTGCCCAGCTCGTCGATGATCTGGCTGCGGGTGTCCCGGTACAGGCTGAGTGCCTCGCCGGCCCGGCCGCTGCGGTAGAGCGCGGTCATCTGGTGCGCGACGAACGCTTCGTCCAGCGGGTATTGCGCGAGCAGGTTGCCGAGCTCACCGACCAGGTCGGCGTGCCGGCCGAGTTCGAGTTCGCATTCGACCCGCTTGAGGATGGCGGCCCGGCGCTCCTCCTCCAGGCTGGCCCGCATCCGCGCCATCCAGTCGCCGCGGATCCCGGCGAATGGCTGGCCCCGCCACAGCCGGTCCGCCTCGCGCAGCAGTAATGTGGCATGCTCCGTGTCGCCATTGCCCGCCAGCGCGTCGGCCTGCCGGCGCAGGCGGCGGAACTGGTGCAGGTCGATCACATCGGGGTTGACGTCGAGTTCGTAACCCCGGGACCGGCCCACCAGCCGGACACTCTCGCCCAGGGCCTGGCGCAGCGAGGCACGCAGCCGGGTGATGTAGACCGAGAGGCTCTCCCGGGCTTTCGGCGGCGGCTCGGTGTCCCAGATCCGGTCGATAAGCACGTCGGTCGGCACGATTGTGCGCGGGGTCAGCATGAGGATGGCCAGGACACAGCGCGCCCTGGTCGGCCCAAGATCGCATTGCTGCCCGGCCGACCAAAGCTCAATGGGCCCGAGCACCCGGAATTCCATGATCGCCTTCATGCGTTCTGGCTGGGGGGCCAGCTCACCTGCTGGGTTAAAAAGCTAATACCCGTTATAAGCACCCCTCATCGCAAATTCTAGAAGGACTGTGGCCGGACAGAAAATGATGCCGCGGTCTTGCAATTTGCTTTGCACCTTGTAAAGACGCGAGTTCCACTAACTCGGGAATGCCATTCTGTGAGCCCATTACCGTGACTTCCGAGACCGGTGTGCTGTAACAAGTTCTCGCGGCCGGGCGTGGCTGATGGTGCTGCCGGTCTGCCCGAGGCGGCTGAGGAACCGGGCGACCGGACACCAAACTCATGATCACGAACGCAGGCCCGTTGCTGGTCAGCCTGCGGGCGGCGGGCCGGGCTACCTCGGCGGTTGGGTGCGGGACCACCCTGGCTGGACCCGCCGCGGGCTTTCTACGACCATTCTTCGTAAATTAAGAATGACCAGATTTTGTGCAAATGCCATATACGGCGAAGCGGGCTGGTGTAGTTTCGCAGTCTCGGATGGTCTCCAGTCTCAGATGGCCACACGTCAAACCGCTAATGAGGGGAACATCTACGATGGCCAATCATAGTTTAAGGTACGGCAGCAAGGCGGCGGGCAGTCACCGCCGGGCTCCGTCGACCGGGACCGTTCGTGTCCGTGTGGTGCGCGGGATTCTGGCCGCGGCCCTCGTCCTGGGCGGCGGTATCGCCGCCTTTGTGCTGGCCCAGCCTGGGCATAGTGCGGGTCACCCGGCGCAGGTGACCGCGCATCAGCAGGGCCGCAGTCACGATCACCGGACGCACATCACCCTGACGTCCAAGCCCAAGCCCTTTATGTATTAACCGCGATCGTATCCGGCGGCATACGCGCTGCCCGGCCTGCTCGCATGGCCCCCGCTGAACGAGCGGCCGCTCGGCAAAGTCCTCTATCTCCAGTGACAACAGCGCTGTCATCTCCAGCCTGCCGCCCCCTTATCGCATGCCTTTCTGGGCATCCCCCGAGTATCCGCTGCGGCGCTCCGGCGGGCTGAAGGCCGCGCCGGGGTGATGGCAGCGCCGGCCACCCTGCGGCGCCCCGAGAGGGCGCGGGTGACGGTGGCGGCGTCCTGCCCCGGGTGCCCTGGCGCGGGCAGCGCGGAACAACCACGCTGCCCGCGCCGGGGGTGCCGGCTGATGCGGCCGGCCGGGCACCGGGTACAACGGGTAGGTGCCTGAGCTTCCCGAGGTTGAGGCGGCCCGGCGGCTGATCGCCGACCGGGCCCTGCACCGGCCCATCGCGGACGTGGATGATTCGGACCGCTACGTCAGCCGCCCGCATGCCGCTGGTGAACTGCGCAGCGCACTGACCGGGCGCACCCTGACCGGGGCGCACCGCCGCGGCAAGATGATCTGGCTGGACACCTCGCCGTCCGGCGACCCGGACGGCCCGCCCGGACCCGAGCTCGGCATCCACCTCGGCATGAGCGGCCGCGTCCAGGTCACCGGGCCGGACGGCGCGGTAACCGAGGCCGGCGATGAGCGGCGCTATTACACCGGGCCCCGCTCGGCCCGGTGGAACCGGTTCACGCTCACGTTCGCGGACGGCGGCCGCCTGGTGCTGCAGGACCCGCGGCGGCTCGGCCGGGTCCGGCTCAACCCCGACCTCGCCGCCCTCGGCCCGGACGCGGCCCAGGTCACCCCGGCCGAGTTCCGCGCGCTGATCACCAAGGGCCGGATCGCGGTCAAGGCACGGCTGCTCGACCAGTCCAAGATCGCGGGGGTAGGCAACCTGCTGGCCGACGAGATCCTCTGGCAGGCCAAGGTGTCACCGCTGGCGCCGACCGATACCCTCACCCCGGCGCAGGTCAACCGCCTCTACCGGGCGCTCAAGTCCGCGCTGGCCGCCGCCATCGCCAACGGCGGCGCGCATACCGGTGAGGTCATCGCGGCCCGGCATCCCGGCGGTACCTGCCCGCGCGACGGCGCGCCGATGGTGCACGGTACTGTCGGCGGCCGGTCCACCTGGTGGTGCTCCCGCGAGCAGGCCCCGCCCCGGCTGGCCCCGTCCCAAACGGCCGGGCCCCGGGCCGAGAAAGGCCGCCGCGCGCCCACCGCTACTAATTAACTAAGTAATTTTCGTAAACACACGCAATTGCGTCAATGGAAATCAAATAGTTATCCCTGGAACGTGTGCCGGTGTTTCAGATTTCCTCCCGGAGCCGATTCCTCAGCGTACGGTTGGTACGACTAAAAGGCATGCTAGGGGAGGGGCTGCCCAATGTGGCGGAATGTCTTGTTCGGCAGAAATGCCGGCTACCGGGCCCGGCTCGGCAGTCGCAAAAAGCGCCGGCGATGGCGCCTCATCGAATGGCCAGTACTCCGGCGAGGCCCGGGCGCCAACCTGGTGTCGATCAAGGTTGCCGGGGCGAACGGGCTGACCGACCTGGGCACGATCATCCAGGGCTTGCAGTGGGCCGTCGAGCATCAGGCGCTCTACCAGATCAAGGTGCTCAACCTGTCGCTGGGCTTCCAGTCGAACGAGTCCACCGTGATCAACCCGCTGGACCTGGCGGTGTCGGCGGTGTGGAACGCCGGGATCACGGTGGTGGCCTCGGCCGGCAACGTCGGCCCATTCAACGGCACCATCCTGTCCCCGGGTGATGACCCGCTGGTCATCACCGTCGGCGCGCTGGACGACATGGGCGCGGCGACCGAGTCCATCAGCGGTGACGAGATGACCAACTTCAGTAGTGCGGGGCCGACCTGGCCGGACGGCTGGGTCAAGCCGGACCTGGTCACCTCGGGCCGGTCGGTAGTCAGCCTGGCCGCACCCGGGTTGACGCTGGTCAGCGAATATCCGTCGGCGCAGATCGGCACGGCCAACATCACCGGCTCGGGCACCTCGTTCAGCACTGCCATCACCAGCGGGGCGGTGGCCCTGATCCTGGCGGACAACCCGGTCTCACCCCGGACCAGGTGAAGGCCCGACTGCTCGGCAACACCAACCCCGGCCCCGTCGGCAACCCGTTCGTGGACGGCCACGGCGCGCTCAATGTCTACGCCGCGGCTACCTCCGGGCCGATGAACCTCAACCAGTCCGGCCTGGTGCTACTTCTCGCCACCGCTGCGGGCCCGGGAGTTCGACGCGGAACTGGCCCGTCATTTCGCCGCCGCCCCGGCGCCGAGCGCCCCGGCAATCTCGTTACCGCCGGGTGCGGCGCGACCTGCGCAGCTTGACGCCCATCACCACCAGGGCCGCGGCCAGCACCAGCCACGGCGTGAGGATGAGCAGGTCGCTACCGGTCATGGCACCGCTCCCGAATTTTCTGAACGCTCGTTGCCGATTCGTGCCGTCAGTCAACCGGCTGGAGACGCGATCAGCGTGAAATGCGCGTGGTGGCGGTGTGGAGGCCGTCCGTCAGGGCGCCGCGGCTAGTCCCACCAGAAGTTCCAGACCTGGTTGCCGACCAGGCTCCCGGCGTACTCGCTGAAGGTGGTCATGCTGCGGAGATCGGGGCAGAACGCGAAGTGTTCCGCCGCGACGCGCTGAGCGTGGTCCGCGGACTGGGGTGGCCACGCCACGGCCAGCCCGATCGTGTCGAAGCCGAGAGCGCACAGCCGGGCCCCGAACCGCTGCTGCCAGGACCGCACCACGGCGGCGATCTCCTCGGCCGCATTGGCCGGCGGCATCCAGCCGGTGGCCGTGATCGCGGCCGCCCCGTCTGCAGCCTGGGTGAGCCCGAGGTAGGGGTCCTCATCGTGGCCGGTGAGGCGCTGCACGCCACTCGGCGCGGTAGCGATGGCCGCAGCCGCCTGATCCGGGTCGGCGGCACCGTCCCCCGGCCCGGCCAGGCCCGGCCAGGAGTCGTAGGGAACCGGGTCGGGTTCTTCCTCGCCGGGGCCGTAGTCTCGCCCGGGCACCACGTCCGCCCACTGCGCGGCCAGGATCTGGGCGGGGTCTTCGCCGTCGATCCGGCCGGCCGGGATGGGTGCGAGTTCGCCCACGTGCCAGGGGCGGTGCGCGTCGTCGCGCTGCTTCTCCGCGTACAGCCCGGTCTGGCCGGGGTCCGGCGGCGGCGTCAGCCCGGTCAGCAGCAGCGGCCACAGGCCGGTGCGGGGGTGCGCGGCCAGCAGTCCGGCCCACAGTCTCCCGACAGTCAGTGTCCCGGCAGCCAGCGGCCCGGCGGCCGGGACCGGATCGTCGGTCACCCACAGCGCGGGCCCGGATACCGGTTCCTCGCCGATGTCCCGGGCATGTTCCCGCCCGGGGCTGACCAGGTGGCCCGGCGGCAGGCCGGCGGGCAGCTCCCATGATGCCGTGGTCCCGCTCCTGTCTGGCTAGAAGATCGACGCGAGCGCGGCCCCCACCGCCGCGACCCCGGTCGCCACCTCGCCCACCCCGGTGGCGAACGCGGCCACTACCACGACGACCGCGACGACAACGAGCACACCCTCGACGATCTGCCCGAACGCGGGACTGGGCACCGGGGCCGGGGCCGGCAGCGACACCGGCGCGCGCACCGGTGAGTGCACCTGGCGCGGCTGGGCCTGCCGCTGCGGAACGGGGACCGGTACCGGGACCGGCGGCCGCGGCGGGGTCGGGACGTCCCGGTACAGGATCGCACCGCCGGTGTTCAGGCCCGGCGAGTAGACCTCGTAGGTGGGGAACCCGATCACCCCGACCGGCACGGCCAACGGTTCTCCCGGCGTCACGATGACCCCCGGATGCCGGGGCTTGTAGAAGCCTATGTAGTAGAGAGCCTCATAGGTGGCCTGGTTCTGCCGGCCGCCGCCGCCAGCATGGTCGTGGCCGAGGCGGTGGCGCCGGCCGCGGGCGACTGGGCGGCGGCCGGCGCGGCCAGCCTGGCCACCTGGCCGGGCACGGAGAAGGCGAACGGCAGCGTGCCGAGCGGGTCAGTGGAGTTCAGCGGGTCGTTGCTGGCGTAGACGTACGGGTTGGGCGGGCTGCCCGCCTTGGGCGGCACCGGGTCACGGGTGGTGAACCGGCCGTCCCCGGCAGCGTAGTTGCGGGCCCGCAAGTCGATCAGCGGTCCCAGGGCCAGTTCGCCGCGGTACCCGAACCGGGGCAGTTCCGGCGCGTCCAGGCCGGGGCGCTCGGGGTGATCCGGATGGCTGGGCCGCCCCCCGTCGTCGTGCTCGGCGTCCACCCGGGGCGCCGAACACCTGGTAGTCCTCGGCCTGGGCCCAGGGGGCGGTGTCCTCGGTGCGGATCGCGGACCCGTAGGCGTCGGCGTGGAAGCTGGCCGCGCCATCCCGCGAGCTGGCGAACGTCCGGCCGTAGCTGCGAGCTGACCCGGCCATCCGGGTCATGGCTGAAGGTCGCCGAGCTGACCGGCACTCCGTCGCGGATAGCCAGGAACCGGTGCAGCAGCCCCTGCTCGTAGTGGTACCGGCGGGCCGCCCGGCCCGGGAGCTCTTCGGTGAGCAGCCGCCCATCCGGGTCGAGCGCGTAGACCGCGTCCCCGGCCCTGGAGTCGTGCAGGCCGGTGAGCCGCCCGTTCCGGTCACCCCGCCGGCCGGGTCGGTGACCTGCGTTAGCCGGCCGGCCGCGTCGCGGGTGAACGAGGTCTTCCGGCCCAGCGGATCGTGCACCGACTCGAGGTTGCCGCCCGGCGTCCAGGCGTGCACCGCGGACGCCGCCCCGGGATCCGTCACCTGGAGTGGGTTGCCGCGGCCGTCGTAGCTGACCTGCCACGTCCCGCCATCCGCCGCGGTCGCGCTGGTCAGCCGGTCCGCGCCGTCCCACGCGTAGTGCGTGGTGGCTCCCGTCGGGTCGGTGACGGCGGTTGCGTTGCCGCGCTGGTCGTAGCTGTTCCGGGTGGTCCCGGCGGCGTCCTGCTCAGTGATGAGCCGGCCGTCCGCGTCATCGCTGAATGTGGTGACGTCACCCGTCGGGCCGGTGATGCTGGTGATCTGGCCGAGCGCGTCGTAGCTGACCTGGGTGACCCCGCCCGCGGCGTCGGTGACCGAGGTCTGGTTGCCGTCCGCGTCGTACCCGTAGCTGGTGCTCCGGCCCAGCGCGTCGGTGACCCTCGTCAGATTGCCCGCGGGGCCGTATTCGTAGCTGACCGACGCCCCGGTCGCGTCGGTCTGCTCCTGCAGCAGGCCAGCCGGGGAGTAGCGGTAGCTGGTCTGGTCGCCGGGGTGAACGGCAGCACCCGGCCGTCCACATCATGTAACTGGACTGGCCCGCCTGTCTGGCTGATGTCGAGGCTGGCGCTGAACGAAGTGGCCCAGCCCTGGCCGAGACTCCCGGCCGCGCTGCTCAGCGAGTTGTACGTCCGGTTCCAGTCCAGCAGTCCGAGCAGGCCGTCGGGGAAGGTGAGGTCGGCGTCAGTCTCGGTGTAGTTCCCGATCGCGGTGCTGACGCCGAGCCCGGCGAATCCGTAGCCGACGTGGCGGCCGAACAGTTCGGCTACAGGACGCGTGACTAACTGCGACGGCGTGTCCGGCATGCATTACCCCGTTCCCGGCGAACCGTCGGATGTCATGACTTGTCCGCCATATCAGTGGTCATACGGCCCCCGCCAGACGGGACGTTACGCCCGCGAAATTCTTGATCACAAGCGGTTCCCAGCCTGCGTGAATCTGCCTCTGGGCTGGCTAGCGCTGGGGCGGGAGCCCGGCTACGAACGGGGTATCGGCGCCGATCCGGCCCAGCGCAGCCGCCCCGCCCGGCGAGCCGAGAGGCTGGTCGCGGCCGGGCAGTGGCTCGGCGAAGAAGCGCATGTTCTCGCCGGTGTAGCCCGCCCACTTCTCCGGCAGGTCGTCCTCGTAGTAGATCGCCTCGACCGGGCACACCGGCTCGCAGGCGCCGCAATCCACGCATTCGTCCGGGTGGATGTAGAGCATGCGGTCGCCTTCATAGATGCAGTCCACCGGGCACTCGTCCACGCACGCCCGGTCCAGCACGTCCACGCAGGGCTCGCCGATCACATAGGTCATCCGGTGGTCCTTTCTCGTTGGCCGCCCGCGACTTTCTTACAGGCTAGCTTGTAAAAACTAGTTTCTACTAGCGGCCCCAGATAAACTGACCCGGTGGATGTGACGGGCCTGCTCGCTGGCGGTTCCGGGCCGGCCCTCGGCCAGCGCCGGGCCGATGTGCTCGACGTGCTCCGCTCGGCCAGCGAGCCGCTCCGGGTCCAGGAGGTCGCCCGCCGGACCGGGGTGCATGCCAACACGGCCCGGTTCCATCTGGACGCGCTGGTCGAGGCCGGCCTGGCCAGCAGGGAGGCGCAGGCCCGGGCCACGCCGGGCCGTCCCAGCTTCGCCTACCGCGCGACGGCGCACGCCGCCACGGCCGGCCACCGGCAGTACCGGCTGCTGGCCGAGATGCTGGGCAGCCTGATCGAAGGCCTGCTGCCCGACCCGGGCCAGGCGGCCGCCGAGGCCGGCCGGGAGTGGGGCCGGTACCTGACCGAGCGGCCCGCGCCTTACCAGCGGATCACGGCGGCCGAGGCGATCAGCAGGCTGCTGGCCGTCCTGGCCGAGATCGGCTTCGCCCCGGAAACCGGGCCGGCTGGCGCGCAGCAGTTCGTCCCGGAAACCGGGCCGGCTGGACCGCAGCAGTTCGTCCCGGAACCGGGGGCGGCTGGCTCGCAGCGCGAGGTATGGCTGCGCCGGTGCCCGTTCCGTGAGGTGGCGGAGCACCGCCGCGACGTCGTGTGCCAGCTGCACCTCGGCCTGATGCAAGGCGTGCTGGAGCAGCTGCGCGCACCGGTCACCGCGACCCAGATCCACCCGTTCGCCGAGCCCAGCCTGTGCATAGCCGAGCTGACCACGCTCCCCGCGCCCGCCTAAGCTCAGCCGGCCGCCAGCAGCGTGGCGCCGGTGGCCACCAGCGCGGCCACCTTGACGATCTCCAGGCCGATGTAGCCGTAGTGGCTGGCCGACCGGGGCGCGTCCTGGCCGGCCAGGATCCGGTCAGAGCGCCGGGTCAGCCAGGGCCGGACGGCGGCCAGCTGGATGACCAGCACCAGGATGGCCACGGCCGCGCCGATCCGGCTGGCCGCGGGCGGGCTGGCGGTCAGGATCGCGGCGGCCAGCCCGGCCGCGAAGATCAGCTCGATGATGTTCAGCGCCCGGAAGACGAGCCGGCCGATGGCCAGCCCGGTGCGCAGATCGACGCCGGGGGCGCGGAACTTCAGCGGCGCCTCCAGGAACGAGATGGCCAGCACCATGCCCAGCCAGACGAACGTCACCGCTGTCGCGGCGGCCAGCGTTGTGCTCATTACCGCTCCCGCACCGTGGGTACCTGTCTTGAGTTTACACAAGATAGCTTGTATAAAAGAGGTCATGTCAGATCAGGAAGTCGATGTCCGGCCGCTGGCCAAGCCGGACAAGCACCCGCACATCTTCCGCGCGTTCGACCGCCTGGCGGTGGGCGAATCCTTCATCTTGGTGAACAACCATGACCCGCGGCATCTGCGGGACGAGTTCGAGGCCGACTATCCAGGCAGCTACGGCTGGGACTACCTGGACCGGGGGCCGGTGTGGCGGATCCGGATCAGCCGGCTCAGCTCGACCGCGCTGCCCCGGATCCTCGCCGACACCGGCCAGCTAACCGCCGGTGACGGCGCTCCGGACGCCGCTGGCGCGGTGTGGAAGCTGGCCATGCGGCAGCGTGATCTGGACTCCAACGTCATCCGGCTGCCCCCCGGCCAGCGCATCGACAGCCACCTCGGCCCGGACCTCGACGTGCTGCTCCTGGTCCTCGACGGCACCGGCCAGCTGGGCACCGAGCGGGGTTCCGTTGACCTGCGGCCCGGCCTGCTCGCCTGGCTGCCGCGGCGGTCCCGGCGCCAGATCAGTGCGGGCCCGCAGGGGCTGACCTATCTGACCGTGCACGGTCGGCGGCAGGCGCTGACCCTGGACCCCAGCCGGGGATAGTCCGGTAGCCGTCCGCGAGCAGGAACTCGTGGCGGAAATCGAGCAGGGGCTGCAGGCAGCACCAGACGGCCCAGCCGCCCCGGCCGAGCCCGTGTCACGGCTTCCTGGCCACGCCACCCCACACCTCAGCCGGGTTGACCCGGTCCAGGTCTGAGTCGGGCCGCCACTCCGGGATCCGGACCACCCCGGGGTCAACCAGGTCCAGCCCAGCGAAGAAGCGCTCGACCTGCGGGTGGCTGCGGAAGGTGAGCTTGTCCGGCATCATCGCGTTGAGCCGGGCCAGCGTCTCTGGCATGACATCGGTATTGATGTCGCTGGCCGGGTGCGAGATGGTCAGGTAGCTCCCGGCGGGCAGGGCCGCGAGCAGCTCGCTGACCAGGCCATAGGGGTTGTTGTCGTCAGGGATGCAGTGCAGCACGGCGATCATCATCAAGCCGACCGGCTGGCTCAGGTCCAGGGTCTGCGCGGCGGCGGCGAGGACTTTGCCGGTATCCCGGGCGTCGGCGTTGACATAGCTGGTCGGCGCGGTCGTGCTGGTGAGCAGTGCTCCTGGGCATGACAGTAGCGTGCCTGGTACCTGGCTGGAGACCAAGGTCAGGTTCTCACGAAACCGCGTACAGTCATGTAAATATGTGACTTATGACCGTGCTGTTAGGCGTGTGCGGCCGGGACGTCGCCGAAGAGGTCCGCTGCCACCGCGCCGTGCACGTCACGGCGGAGCGCCTTGATGGCCGTGTTGTCCCGGCCGAAGTGCACGGCGTTGGTCAGCAGGATGACCCAGGCGCCACTCGGGCTGTCCAGCGCGAGGCTGGTCCCGGTGAAACCGGTGTGGCACACGGCCGACGCGGGCCAGTGCCCGCCCAGGATGTCGAAGCGGTCCCCGGCGCACACCCAGCCCAGCCCGCGGCAGCCGCCCAGCCCGGCGGTCTGGCTGGACTCGGCCGCCCGGCGCAGCCGCGCGGGCACTGGGCTGTCGGGCACTGGGCTGTCGGGCACTGGGCTGTCGGGCACTGGGCCGTCCGCGGCACTGACCCACCAGCCCGCGAACCGGGCCAGGTCGGCCACGGTCGAGAACAGGCCGGCGTGCCCAGCGATGCCGCCCATCAGCCGCGCGTTCTCGTCGTGCACGATCCCGGTCCAGCAGGTGCCGCCCGGGCGGCGTTCGGTGGCGGCGAAGCGGTCCGGCGGGAGAACCAGGTTGTATCCGGTGCCGGTCATCCCGAGCGGCTCGGTGACCAGCCGCCGGACGGCCTGGTCGAGTGGCTGGCCGGCTACCTGGGCGACGATCTCGCCGAGGGCAATGAAGCCCAGATCGGAGTAGGTGACCTGGGTCCCCGGCGGCGCGCTGAGCGGGGTGGCGGCCAGGTCGCGCAGCAGTTCCTCCCGGGTGCCGCACCACTTGTAGAACTTGCGGGTGTCCGGCAGGCCGGCCGTGTGGGTCAGCAGGTGCCAGAGCGTCACCGGGCTGGCCTGGCTGGCCAACGAGGCGAACGCGGGCAGGTAGCGCGTCACCGGGTCGCCGAGCCCGAGCCGCCGCTGGCCGGCCAGTGCGAGCGTGGCCGTCGTCGTCGCCACCACCTTGGTCAGCGACGCGAGGTCGAACACGGTGCCCGCGGTCATCGCCCGGGAGCGGCCCGGCGTGCTGTCGGCCTGGCCCGCCACCCAGGTGGCCATCGTGGCTGGCCCGCGGCCCACCGCTGCGACCGCGCCGGGGACTTGCCTACCGGCCGCAGCGGCGCTGATGATCTTCGCAGGGTGGGGGAATCTGGGCGAACTGATCTCCCCGGGCTGGGGGCTGGCCCGGGTGTCTCTAGGCATGTGGGAGGGGATGTCACTCATGTACGTTTCTCTTAAGCTTTCTGTCATATCGTAACAGCCGATGATCGAATTCCCTGATGCCGCGGCGCCAACTGAGCAGCGGAACGCGCGCACCCTAGACATCGACCTGCTGCCGACGCGGGCCATCCTCGGGCTACTCAATCAGGAGGACGAACTCGTGCCGGCCGCGGTGCGGCCGCTGCTCGGCACGCTGGCCACCGTGGTGGACGAGGCAGCCTGCCGGATCCGCCGTGGCGGCCGGGTGCACTACTTCGGCGCCGGGTCCTCCGGGCGGATCGCGCTGCTCGACGCGGCCGAACTGATTCCCACGTTCGGCCTGGCCCCCGGCATCGTCGTAGCACACCTGGCCGGCGGCGACGCCGCGATGACCCGCCCGGTGGAGGGTGCGGAGGACGACGACGCGCTGGGCCGCGCGGACGCCGTTGGCGTGACCGCCGGCGACCTCGTCATCGGGATGACGGCCAGCGGCCGGACCCCGTACGTGGCTGGCGCGCTGGCCGCCGCGGCCGAACGCGGCGCCTTCACCGCGCTGCTGACCTGTAACCCGGGCTCACCACTGCAGCCCCTGGCCCAGGCCGTGCTGGCCGCCGAGACCGGCCCGGAAGCCATCGCGGGCTCCACCCGGCTGAAGGCGACCTCGGCGCTGAAGCTCATCCTGAACAGCTTCTCGACGGCGCTGATGATCCGCCTCGGCAAGACCTACTCCAACCTGATGGTCGAGGTCAGGGCGGTCAATAGCAAGCTGCGCAGCCGGACGCTGCGGATCCTGGCCGACGCGTCCGGCGCGGGCGAGGAGGCCTGCGCGGTCGCGCTGGCTCAGGCCGGCGGCGACCTGCGGGTGGCCATGGTCATGCTGCTCGGCGGCGCCCCCGGGCCGGCCGCGCAGCAGGCGCTCACCGCGGGTGATGGCGGCGTCCGCGGCGCGCTGAGCAGGCTGGGCGCCGCCCCGCGGCCGGCCGCGCCAGCCGGTGGGCAGCTGATGGCGGCCGACATGACCGAGCAGCCCGCCGTGCTGCGCGCGCTGGCCGCCCGGGCGGACGAGATCAGCCGGCTGGTGGCCGGCCCGGCGCCGGCCGGGGTGCTGGTCTTCGGCCGGGGCGCCTCCGGGCACGCCGCCAGCTACGGCCGCGCGGTGCTGCGGGCCAGCACCGGGCTGCCGGTCCGGCGGCTCGGCCTGGACGAGCCGCCCGCCCAGCGGATCGAGCACCCGGAACACGGTTACCGCGGCTACCTGGCCATCGCGGTGAGCCGCTCCGGCCAGACCCCGGAGGTCGCCGCCGCGCTGGACCGGCTGCAGCGCGCCGGGGCGCACGGCGTCGCGCTCACCAACGACCCGGACAGCCCACTGGCCGACGTGGCCCAGTCCGTACTCAGCCTGGCCGCGGGGCCGGAGCGGGCCGCCCCGGCGACCAAGACGCTGACCGGGCAATTGCTTGCGCTGGCCCTGCTGGCCCGCGCGCTGAACCCGGAAGCGGTCAGCGCGGCCGCGCTGCAGGCCGTGGCCGATCAGGTCGCCCGCACGCTCGATGACGTCCCGGCGGCGGCCACGGCGGCTGTGCTGAGCGTAGCCCGGGGGGTGGTCTGCCTGGCCGACGGCCCGCTGCAGGCGGCGGCCCGGGTGACGGCACTGACCCTGACCCAGGCCGCGTCCGTGCTGACGGCCGCGTATCCGGTCGGCGAGTTCGGCCACGGTCCCGCGGCTGCGCTGGCACCTGGGCTCGCCGTACTGGCGTTCAGTAAAGGAAGCCCGCCGGGGATCGCGACGCTGCGTGAGGAGGCCGGCCGCCGCGGCGCCGCCTGGTTCGGCTTGTCGCCGCAGCCGGATGCGACGGTCCGGCTGCCCGGCGGGCTGCCCGACTACACGCTCCCACTGCTGGCCACGGTCCGTGGCCAGCAGCTCGCCTGGGCCGCGGGCCGGCTGGCCGGCCGTGATCCGGACGGCGCGGGCCAGGCGTAACCGGTACGGCGTTGTTACGTTTTGGGTAAGGAAATTCCCTCTTCTACCCAATCAACGTAAGATCTTTACCGACGGACGGCTCTACAACAAGGGAGCGGCTCATGCCTGTGCGCAAGCTTGTCACCGGTTTACTAGCCCTCGCAGTGGCGGGCACCGCGGTGGCCTGCTCGAGCGGCTCGTCCGGCGGCAGCGGCGGGTCAACCACGTTAAAGATCATCACCTGGGTCAACCCGCCTGCCGTCAAGGCGATCAACACCATCGACGCCGAGTTCCACAAGAAGTACCCGAACATCAACGTCAAGCTGCAGACCGCGGTCAACGTGAACGGCCCGTACGAGACGCTGCTGCAGCAGACGGTCACTGCGGGCAGCGCCGACATCGTCACGTCGGTGACCCAGCTGCAGGCGCTGCCGCTGCACCCGTCCCGGGCCAACGAGACCCCGTGGCAGTACTGGTTGACCAACAACGCGTTCGCCCCGCTGAACGGGCAGTCCTTCCTGAAGGGCTACACGTCGTCGGCGCTGGACGCGGAGACCTACAACGGCAAGACGTACGGCATCGTCTCGGGGAACTACCAGGAAGGCGTGTTCTACAACAAGGCCGTCTTCGCCAAGTACCACCTGAGCGTGCCGACCACCTACAGCCAGTTCCTGGCGGTGTGCAAGACGCTCAAGTCGCACGGCGTGCAGCCGCTGTTCACCGCGCTGGGCAACGTCGGCCCGGTGTATCTCCAGTTCATCTACTACGAGGCCATGGTTGACCTGTGGTACCCGCACGCGCCGAACGGGAACCTGGCCACCGCGCTGGAGAACGGCAGCGTCAAGTGGACCGACCCGAACTGGGTGACAGCCATGAACGAGGAGAAGGCGGTCGGGCAGTACCTGGAGCCGAACTACACCGGCGTGCCGTGGGAGGCCATGCCCGGTGACTTCGCCAAGGGCCAGGGCGCGATGCTGCTCGACGGCTCCTGGGACCTGGCCTCGATCCAGCAGGCCAATCCCAAGCTGCAGGTGGGCTACTTCCCGCTGCCGTTCAGCAACACCGCCGCGGACAACCAGGCCTACGCGCAGGACGACCTGACGTTCTCGGTGCTGAACTCGTCGCCGAACAAGGCGGCCGCGATGAAGTGGCTGGCGTTCTACTCCAGCCCCTCGGTGTACGCGCAGTACGTGAAGATCACCGGCATCTCGCCGAGCCAGTCGGGCGGGACGTTCAACGGGTACGCGGCCAACGTGATGGGGTCGTGGTTCGGCAAGGGCGTGAACCGGAACGTGATGTACCCGGTGCTGTCGCCCAACAACGGCTACTACGACCAGCAGACCAACTGGCCGGATCTGCAGCTCCAGGTCATCCAGGGCAAGATGTCGGCGCAGCAGGCGGCGGCGACGTACCAGAAGGACTGGAAGACCTCCCCGTGACCAAGCCCGCACTCGGGTAGCGGCGTGAGCACGCCGCGGACGCTACCGGGGCCCGGTCCTGCCGCCGGGACCCCGGTTGCCCAGCAGGGGCGTAGCACCCGGCGCTGGGTGCCGCGTAGGGCCGGGCCTGGCCGGCGCCGACCGGGGCGGCGCCGCCCGGCACGGCTGCTCAGCCGTGGCTCCCGGCTGGCCATGTGGGGCGGCCTGCTGGCCGGGCTGGCCGTGTACGCGCTGTTCGGGCTCGTTCCGATGATCGGCAACCTGGTCATCTCGTTCACCGACTACACCGCGCTGCCCGGGGCGCCGGTGCACAACATCGGCTGGGCCAACTACAGCTCGATGTTCTCCAGCAATGCGCCTGGCTTCGACCAGGGCGTGGTGGCCACGCTGGTCTTCGTGCTCGGGGTGACCCTTGGGCAGAACGCGCTGGCCCTGCTGCTGGCGCACCGGCTGTCCGGGGATGGGCGGGCGGCGGCGGCCGGCCGGATGCTGGTGTTCCTGCCGATCGCGCTGGGCGTCACCGTCGTCGGCCTGCTCTGGATCCTGATCTTCAACCCGCAGCAGGGGCCGGCCGAGTCGTTCCTTGGCCTGTTCGGCGTGCACTCCGCGTTCTTCGGCGCGGACAACTGGGCCATGGTGCTGGTCATCTTCGTGCAGATCTGGCAGAACGCCGGGTTCTCCACGCTGGTGTTCATCGGCGGGCTGCGGGCCATCGACCCGCAGATCTACGAGGCGGCCAGCGTGGAGGGGACCGGTGCCTGGCCACGGCTGCGCCGGATCACGTTCCCGCTGCTCGCGCCAGCCGTGACGGCCAACGTGCTGCTGGCCGTGGTCGGCGCGTTCACCACCTACAACCTGATCTACGTGCTGACCGACGGCCAGTACGGCACCCAGACGCTCGGCATGCTGGCGTACAACGTGGCGTTCGGCTCGTTCGAAGCCAACCTCGGCTACGGCGCGGCGGTCAGCGTGGTGCTGTTCATCATGACCTTGATCGTGGCGCTGCCGCTGATGGTGGTGCTCCGGCTGCGCGAGCGGCGGCTGCTCGGATGAAGGTGCCCGTGGTTCACCGGAAGGAGAGGGTGCAGTGCGGCGTCCGAGGCTGATCGGCGGGATCGCCCTGGGGCTGCTGGTGGTGATCCTGTTCCTGCTGCCGGTGCTGTACGCGGTGATGCTGGCGTTCGAGACACCGTCGCACTTCCTCAACTCCCCGCTGACGCCGGGCTCGCCGACCGTGAGCAACTTCAGCGGCGCCTGGTCCCAGGCTGACCTGGGCACCGAGCTGCTCAACACGGTGCTCTACTCGGTGGTGGCCGCGGCGCTGTCCACCGTGCTCGGCCTGCTGATCGCGTTCCCGATCGCGCGCCGCCTGATCCGCGGCCACTCCGGGCTGTACACGCTGCTGTTCGTCGGGCTGTTCCTGCCGTTCTCGGTCATTCCGCTGTTCGCCGAGGCCCGGCTGCTGCACCTGTACAACAACCGGCCGGGATACATCCTGCTGCACGTCGAGCCGGGGCTGCCGCTGGCCGTGCTGCTGCTGACCGCGTTCATCAGCTCGATCCCGGCTGAGCTGGACGAGGCGGCCTGGATGGAAGGGTCCGGTTACCTGTCCTATCTGTTCCGCGTGGTGGTGCCGCTGACCCGGCCCGCGCTGCTGATCGCGTTCCTGTACGGGCTGCTCGGGGTGTGGAACGACATCATCGGGCCGGTCGTGCTGCTGGCCGACCCGAGCCTGTTCCCGGTCACCCGGGGCATCTACAACTTCTTCGGGTCCAACGAGAGCCAGTGGACGCTGCTGGCGGCCGGCATCGTGATCGTCAGCCTGCCGGTCGTGCTGCTGTTCGCCGTCTCGCAGCGGCAGATCATCCGGACCGCGATCGCCGGCGCGGTCAAAGGCTGAGCGCGGTCAAAGGCTGAGCTTGCGCGGCCAGCCCGGCTCCGGGGTTAACGGCCGTGCCTGGCGCGGGCGGCGCACCCGCTTGTCCTGAGCCGCGGCGAACGTCCGCTCCAGCGCGTCCATCGTGGCCGGCAGATCGCGCCGGGCCAGCAGGACGAACAGGCAGTCCACCACGGTCAGCTGCGCGATCCGGCTGGTCATCGCGCCGGACCGGAACGCGGTCTCGCGGGCCGCGGTGAGCAGGGTGAAGTCGGCCACCTCGGAGATCGGCGACCACGGGAAGTTGGTCACCGCGACCGTGGTCGCGCCGTGCGCCCGGGCCTCGGCCAGCGCGTCGATGGTGTCTACCGTGGTGCCGGTGTGCGACAGGCCGATCGCCACATCGCCCGGGCTGCGCAGCGCCGCGGACTGGATGGCCAGGTGCGGGTCCGGCAGGGCGAACGCCGGCTTGGCGATCCGCTGCAGCTTCATCTGCAGGTCTACGGCCACGAACCCGCTCGCCCCGACGCCGTAGATGTCGATCCGGCCCGCCGTGGACAGCGCGTCGACCACCTGGACCAGCGTGCCGGTGTCCAGGCGGCTGGCGGTTTCGGTAACCGCGGCCGCGTCCGCGTAGGCGATCTTCTTGATCACCGTCACCGGGTCGTCGTCCGGGTCGATGTCGCTGGACGCCGCCGCGACCGCCGACGCGTCGTCGTGGGCCACCGCGCCGGCCAGCGCCAGGCGCAGTTCCGGGTAGCCGCGCAGCCCGATCGCCCGGCAGAACCGCACCACGCTGGTGGCCGACGTACCGCAGGACCGGGCCAGTTCGGAGATGCTCCGCCAGGCCACCCCGCCCGGGTCGTCCAGCACGGCCTGGGCGACCCGCTGCTCGACCGGGGCCAGGTCCGGGAGCAGGGAGCGGATCGTGATGAGGATGCCGACATCGAGATCGGGGGGGCCGGGCGGCTGGGTCTGGCCGGCCGGTTCACGGCGGCTGGGCGGCTCACGGCGTCGTCGCCGGGACGTCCTCGACCCCGGATCAGCTTCTGCGGCTGTCATGGTGCCCCCTCCGGAGCGGCATCCGCGCCCTATATCACGTTACCGCCTTTCCGCACCCTGGGCCGGAGCCGTGACATCTTGACTACGGTTCGGCCAGCCAGGACTGCAGCAGATGACGGTCGATCGAGTCGGGCCGGCCGAATGGGTGCCCGGAAGCAGCCCGCTCGGCCAGTTCGGCCTGGGTGAACCAGCGAGCTTCCATGATCTCCTCGCCATCAACGGAAATCGCGTCGTCTTCCGCGCTGGCCCGGAAGCCAATCATCAGCCCGGCGGGAAACGGCCAGGCCTGCGAGGCCACGTAGCTGACCGGCCCGACCGGAACGCCGGTCTCCTCGGCCACCTCACGGCGCACGGCGTCCTCCAGGCTCTCGCCGATTTCCACGAATCCGGCCAGCGTGGAGTACCCTCCCGGGGCCGAGCCGCGATGCCGGGCCAGGAGGCACCGCCGCGGCGTCCCGGGCGCTTCGACCAGCATGATCACGGCAGGCGCGATCCGTGGGAAGTGGGTCTGCGCGCAACCGTCCCGCTGGCAGACCCGGATGTGCCCGGCCTGCTGCGGCTGGGTCGGGGACCCGCATACACCGCAGAACTGCTGACAGCGGTGCCAGTACAGCAGCCCACGCGCATACCCGAGAATCGCCGCTTCGGCCGGGGACACGCGGCCAACGAGGCGGCGCACATCCAGCGTCCGCTCGGCCCCGGCCGCGCGCAGGGCGCGCTCCTCCGGGAGTGACGACAAATCCACGGCGAAGACGCCGGCCGCTCCGTCCAGGCCGAGGAACACGGGTGCGCTCAATTCGCGCAATGTGGCGTGGCGGCTGGGATCGGCGGACATTACCGGCATTGGCGGGTCGCCGGAAACCAGGCAGTGATCTCGCCAGACCGGTATCAGCCGGGCCGTCGAAGCGTCGCCGAGAAGCCCCGCAATCCAGCTGGGATCGGCCCGGCGGTAGCTGGCCCGGTCCAGGGGACAGCCCGAATACATCAGGCTCACCTGACTCTGCGCAAGCGAGGAGCTCATCCGGCTGCCCTTCGTTGGGCGGTTGAGGCAGATCCGAGACTACGCAGCGGGATCACCGGCCAGACCGGCCCGGCAGGCTCAATATCGTTGACGGGTCTGATCGTCGTTACCGCGGACTGATCCGGGAGCTGCCAGATGGTACGTACCGAAGCGAGGTCTGCTGCGCCGATATCCACGTCGAGAGATGACCCCGCGCTGCGGGCCCGCGGGCTGGTGGCGGCGCGGCGCCGGGCCACCGCGCTGCTCGCCGGGGCAACGGTTCTGTTTGCGGTGGTGACGGCGGTCGGGGCGCACGGGGTGCTGCTCGGCTACGTGCAGGCCGGGGCCGAGGCGTCCATGGTCGGCGGCATCGCCGACTGGTTCGCGGTCACCGCCCTGTTCCGCCATCCGCTGGGCGTGCCGATACCGCACACCGCGCTGATCGTGGAGCGCAAGGACCAGTTCGCGGCCACCCTGGGCCAGTTCGTCCAGGCGAACTTCCTGTCCGCCGACGTGCTGGCCGAGCGGATCCGTTCCGCGCACCTGGTGCCCCGGCTGGCCGCCTGGCTGGCCAGCGAGGCCAATGCCGAACGCTTCGCCGGTTACCTGGCGGATGCGGCCGTCGCCGTGGCCGGGACGCTCCGCGACGAGGATGTCCAGCGCATCATCACCGCCGAGCTGACCCGGGCCGTTGACGCCGTCGAGGTGGCGCCGCTGGCCGGTCGGGTGCTGCGGGTCGCTATTGCCGAAGGCCACCACGGCGAGTTGTTCAACACCATTCTGTCCGGTGCCGATGGCTATATCGGCAGCCACTACGAGGAGCTGCGCGAGCTGTTCGAGACCGAGCGGCCGCGCTGGGTACCGGAAGCCGTCTACCGGCGGGCCTTCGACCGCCTGTACATCCGGCTGCGCCAGCGGCTGCTCGCGATGGCCGACGATCCCAACGACCAGGCGCGGCAGCAATTCGAGGCGTGGATCGCCGAACTGCCAGCCCGCCTGGAGACCGACCCGGAGTTGCGGGCGCGCGGCGAGCGCCTCAAGCGCGACGTGCTGGGCAGCGCCGCGTTGCGGGACTGGTCCTCCCCGCTGTGGCAGCAGGCCAAAGAGGGGTTGCGGGCCCAGGCGGCTGACCCCGGCTCTGAGCTGCGCCGCCGGCTGACCGAGGCACTGGCCGCGGCCGGGCAGCGGCTCGGCTCAGACCGCCGTCTGCAGCAGGGCCTGGACCGGATGATCGAGTCCGGGGCCCGGGCGCTGGCCGATCAGTTCCACGACGAGATGGCCGGGCTGGTCACCGGGACCATCGAGCGCTGGGACGCGGCCGAGACGTCCAGCCAGCTGGAGCTGCTCCTCGGCCGCGACCTGCAGTACATCCGGATCAACGGCACGGTGGTCGGCGCGGCCGTCGGGCTGGCCTTGCATGCCATCGTCCTCGCGGCGTCCTGATCTAACGTGGGCCTGATTTGACGTGGGCCCGCCCGGCTGAGCCGGGCGGGCCCACTAACGCGGTCAGCGGGCCGGGCTGACACCCCCGCCGCTACCGCCGGCCCGGCCTGGGCTGCCGGTCACCGGGTCGGCTGGCACGCCGGGAACCTGCGGGCGCACCGCGATCACCGACGGGTCAGGCACGTCCTCGTGCGGCTGGGCACGGGACGGCACGGACACCCGGTCGCTGATGTGGGTGACCAGCTTGGTCTCGCCCTTGGCCGCGGTAAGCGTCACGTCGTGACTGGCCCGCCGCGTGCTGAAACTGGTGAATCCCTCGTCCCGGAGCAGGGACAGAGGGCCTGCCTGGGCGCCAGATACATCCGGCCGCGACATGATTGGTGCGGAAACGTGGTCACACAAAGTGGTGTTAGCTCCACCGAGATGTGGGCCGCCGGCCCGACATGATGGAGTCGCTGGGACGGGTCCGGAGCGGGAGGTACGGATGAGTCATCACGGCGGCGTCTTCGGCCGGCTGGTCAGGCTGACCCTGGTGGCTTGCGTTCGCGGGATGGTCCAGGCGGTGGTTTCGCTGGTTGGCCTGCTGCTCTTCGTTGCCTCCCTGCTCTCCCTGCTCACCCTGGCCGCCGGCATCGGGATCCTGCTCGCGCCACGGACCCTGCTGACCCTGCGGGGACTGGTCAGCACCCAGCGCCGCTGGGCGCGGGAGTGGTCGGGGGTGACGATCGCGACGCCGTACCGCCCCCGGCCGGTGGAGCTCACCAACGGGCTGATCGGGCGGCTGCAGCGGTGCAAGTGGCTGCTGACCGATCCGGCCACCTGGCGGGACCTGCTGTGGGCGCTGGTCGGCGTCCCGGTGAGCGTGGTCCTCGGGCTGCTGCCCGTCTTCATGGTCGTGGCCGGTATCTGGACGGTGGTGGCCGACCTGGGGGCGTGGCTCTTCGGCTTGTGGAGCACGGCACCACCAGGTTTCTGGGGGCAGGTGCTCTTCCTGGGCATGCTGTCACTGGTTCCCTTCGCTGGGCCGCTGCTGCTGCGCGCACATGCCTGGGCCGCGGCATCGCTGCTGGCCCCGACCCGGGAGGCGATGGCCACCCAGGTGGGCCAGCTGGCCGAGTCGCGCTCCCAGGCAGTGGATGCCTCCGCGGCCGAGCTGCGCCGGATCGAGCGTGACCTGCACGACGGGGCGCAGGCGCGGCTGGTCTCGCTGGGCATGAACATCGGGTTCGCCGAGCAGGTGCTCCGGGAAAACCCCGACCTGGCCCTGAACCTGCTGGCCGAGGCCCGCGCGTCGAGCGGGCAGGCCCTGACCGAGCTGCGCACCCTGGTCCGGGGCATCCACCCGCCGGTGCTGGCCGAGCGTGGCCTCGACGGGGCGGTGCGGGCGCTCACGCTGAGCCTGCCGCTGCCGGTGGACCTGCATATCGAGCTGGCCGGCCGGGCGTCCCCGCCGGTGGAGTCGGCCGTCTATTTCGCCATCGCCGAGGCGCTGGCCAACGTGATCAAGCACAGCGCGGCGAACCGGGCCTGGGTGCAGGTGGAATACCATTCGGGCAGGCTGGTCGCGATCGTCGGCGATAACGGCACCGGCGGCGCCACGTTGCGGCCCGGCGGCGGGCTCCGCGGCGTTGAGCGCCGGCTGGCTGCCTTCGACGGCGTCCTCGCCCTGACCAGCCCGGTCGGCGGGCCGACCGTCGTCACCATGGAGCTGCCGTGCGAGTTGTCCTTGGCGAGGACCTGACCCTGCTGCGGGACGGGCTGATCCGGCTGCTCACCGCGTACGACATGGACGTCGTGGCAGCGGTGGACAACGGTCCGGATCTGCTGACCGCCCTGGTCACCCACCGGCCCGACGTGGCCGTGGTGGATGTGCGCCTGCCGCCGAGCTTCACCGACGAGGGCTTGCAGGCGGCGATCGAGGCGCGGGCTCAGGTACCGGGCTTGCCGGTGCTCGTCCTGTCCCAGCACGTCGAGCCGCTCTACGCCAGGGAACTGCTGTCCACGGTGGGGGGTGGCCTCGGCTACCTGCTCAAGGACCGGGTGTCGGATGTGCGCCGGTTCATCGAGGCGGTGCGGATCGTGGCCGGCGGCGGCACCGCCATGGATCCTGAGGTCGTGTCCCAGTTGCTGGCCCGGCATGCCCGGGACGAGCCGCTGAGCCGTCTCACCCCCAGAGAACGCGAGGTACTCGCGCTGATGGCCGAGGGACGGACCAACGCTGGCATCGCCGTCCGGCTGGTCGTCACCGAGAAAGCGGTCAACAAGCACATCAGCAACATCTTCACCAAGCTGGACCTCTATCCCGACGAGGACGGCAACCGCCGGGTGCTAGCCGTGCTGGCCTACCTCAACGCCTGAAAGCAGCTCTCTGGACCGCGTTACCTACTCCAATGCGGTTCCTGGCCAGGGATCGGCTTGCCGATGAGAGCGACGGGGATGAAGAAGCACATCTGGCCGATCACCATGGTGAGCGTCCAAAGCGCCGCGTGGTCGTAGTGGGCGGACGCCCTGGCGGACAGCTCGTCGCCGACGCGCTCCCCGGACGGATTCGGGGTGAGGACGGCCTCCATGAGCTCCAGTGCGACCCGTTCGGCATCGGTGAAGTACGGGGCGTCCCGCCATGACACCACGGCGGTGATGCGCTGCTCTGTTTCCCCGGCCTTGCGGAGGGCATCGGTTGACCGGACGGTGTGGTACGTGTTCCCGATGATCTGCCCGGCGCGCAGCTGCACCAGGCCAATCGTGGTCTGCGGGATCGAGCCGTTCCCGGTGGCCTTGTACATGGCTCCGGCGATTTCTGCGAACTCGGGGATGAACTGGTTGGGGTCGGGCAGACGCGACCGGAGGTCTTCTGGGCTGGTCGTCGTGGGCGTGGACATGGTTTGGTCTTCCCTCTCAGTCGGCGTGGTGTTCATGGCGTCTCAGCAGTACGACAATCCAGCCCCCGGGAATGTGAGGCGACGCGCTGGCCTCACATTCGGGGGCGCTGTCTTGTCAACCTGGTGAGGGCAGCTGCGGTCAGGGAAGGTGACGGCACCATGAGTACCCCGTCCGGGCCAGGGCACAGCCAGCCTGACCCGGAGCTGAGCGCGATCATGAGCGAGCGGCATCAGCTGATCAACCTCGCCTACCGGCTGCTGGGCTCGCTGGCCGAGGCCGAGGATGCCGTGCAGGAGACCTACGCCCGCTGGTATGCCCTGCCCGTACAGCAGCGGGAAGGCATCGAGAACCCAGGCGCCTGGCTGAGCAAGGTCGCCAGCCGCATCTGCCTTAACGTGCTCGGCTCGGCCCGGGCGCGGCGGGACCGCTACGTGGGCGCATGGCTGCCCGAGCCGCTGCCCGAGCCGGCGGAGTGGTCCAGCTGGCGGCCGGGTGCCGCGGCTGACCCGGCCGATCGGGTCACCCTGGATGAGTCGGTCAGCATGGCCTTCCTGATCGTGCTCGAGTCGATGACCCCGGCTGAGCGCGTCGCGTTCATCCTGCACGACGTCTTCCGCTACCCCTTTGCCGAAGTAGCCGAGGTCACCGGCCGGACACCGGCGGCCTGCCGCCAGCTGGCCTCCTCAGCCCGCCGCCGTGTCCGCTCCGCGCAGCCTCCCGCCACACCCACCGCCCGGCAGGCCCGCCTGGTCCGGGACTTCAAGCGGGCCTGGGAAGCCAAGGACATCAGCGCCCTCGTCGGCCTGCTCGACCCCGGTGCCACCGTCACCGCAGACGGCGGGGGCCTGGCCACCGCCGCGCTGCGGCCGATCGAAGGCGCCGAGCAGGTCGCCCGCTTTTACACGGGCATCGCCAGCCGGGAACCTGGCCTGACGCTGCTCGAGCGCACGGTCAACGGCCAGCCTGGCCTGGTCGCCCAGCACGACGGCGTCACCACGACGGTGTTCGCGTTCGACGTCGCAGGCGAGAAGATCAAGCACATCTGGGCCATCCGCAATCCTGACAAGCTCCGGCCGTGGCCCGCAGGCTGACACCCACTCGCCAGCCCAGCCGTACCATCGCCTGATGGGTGATCAGTTGTTCGTTCCGGCAGATTTCGCGGTACCTGGCGGGCTCACGGCTGAGCAGTTCCGGCTGGAACCGCTCGGGCCCCAGCACAACGCGGCCGACTACGCCGCATGGACCACCAGCATCGGCCACATTCAGGCGACGCCGGGATTCGCCGGGGAAGGCTGGCCGCACGAGATGAGCCTGGCGGAGAACCTGCGCGACCTCGAACGCCACGCGCAGGACTTCACCGAACGCCGCGGATTCACTTACACCGTGCTCAGCACCAGCACCGGTGAGGTCATCGGCTGCGTGTACATCTATCCGCTGCGCAGCGCAGGTCACGGCGGCGCCAGCGGCGGTGAACAGGGTGCGGACGTCAGTTCCTGGGTACGCGCGGACCACGCGGAACTCGACTCAGTGCTCTACCACACTGTCCGCGACTGGCTGGACCGCGACTGGCCATTCCACTCGATCGAGTACGCGCCCCGGGGCGGCTGACCATACCGAGATGTGCGCGGGCGCCAGGGTCTGGTGGATGACGTGGGCCAGATCATCCCGGAGTGAATCCAGGTCCATCGCGTCTTTCAGCCGCGCCCCGAACGCGGCCGCGGTCTGCTCAGCGTCGTAGCGGGCCCGGTTGAACCGGCGGTCCACGGCTAGCTGCACCCGGCGCCGCAGCGGGTTGAACAACGCCGCCGCAGCCAGCGTGGCGGCGGCCACCGCCACCGAGGTGTGGAAGGACAGCACCCCGGTGGCCAGCAGCACCAGGCCCGCGTACAGCCCGACCAGCAGGCCGGTGACGATCGCGTACGCCAGGGTGCGGGAGATAATCCGGTCGATGTCATACAGCCGGTACTTGAGGATGGCCACCCCGAGGCACACCGGCAGCACCACACCAACGCCGATCGCGGTCGCCGTGGGGTCCAGGGCGGGGACCGTGTTGCTGACGAGAAAGCCGGCTACCGCGACCGCGGACCCGGTCATCAGCCATTTCAGCTGCTGCCGCCGCTCCCCGTCGGCCCGCCGCCAGCTCAGCAGCAGGCGCGCGGCGAATACCAGCCAGCAGACCAGCAAGGGCAGGAACAGCAGGTTGAGGTGGGCGATCCAGGCCGTTGAGCCTGACGGGTTATCGAATCCAGCCAGGCCGCCGCTGGCGTCGATACGGATGCCCTGGGTGACGATGACGCTCACCATGGCGGCGTAGGCCAGCAGGACGGCGCCGACGGCGGCGGCCAGATAGGGCCACAGCACCCACCGCCAGCGAGGCGAGGGCAGCACGCCATCAGGAAACAGCAGGAACACCGTCGGCAGCGCGACGAGCAGGACCGGGAAGTAGGCCGCCTCCAGCAGCACCGCTGCTGGGCCGAACGGCAGGTGATAGCCCATGCGGTACACCAGCCACACGTACGGGCCGGCGTCCAGGCTGAGCAGGACACCAACTGGGATGGCCAGCAGCAGCCAGCCGATCGGGTTGCCGGGCTGGCGCCGGGCCACGATCAAGCCCACCGCGCAGATCGGCAGGCCTACTAGCAGCTGCGCCGCGTTCCCCAGCACGTCGTGCCCGGCCAGCACGCTGAGCGGAACCACCGCTCCGGCTAGCAGCAGTACCAGCACCGCCACCGCGTCTGCCACGGCTGGTGACGCCAGCCGGGAACGGCGCCAGCCGGCCGCTACGTGCGCGGCATCCTCGTTAACCGTGCCTGCCCTCATCTAGGTAAGGTACGGCAAAGCCGTTCCGGCAACGTTACGGTTCATGTGGGCCAGGCCGGGCTGCTCAGGGCCGTGCGGGATGTCGAATGACTCCTCGCCCGTGCGCAGCAGGCGCAGCACCGGCTAACACGCTCAGCTCACCGCAAGTCCAGGCCGTACTCGGCAGGCTGTTCGCCGCGGCGGCTCACGACGATGACCGCGAGCCCGCGCCGCCGCCGGGCCGCAGCTTGGCCATCGCCTCGCCGCTGCGGCGGGCCGAGGCCTACCAGGAGGCCTACCTGCCCATCTCGGCCGAGGCCGGCCAGTTGCTGTACGCGCTCACCCGGGCCATCCGGCCGGAAACCGTGGTCGAGTTCGGCACGTCGTTCGGCATTTTGACCATCTACCTGGCGGCTGCGGTCACCGACAACGGCACCGGTCGCGTCGTCAGCACCGAACTGAGCACGAAGAAGCCGCGGCCGCCGAGGCGAACCTGTGGGAGGCCGGGGTTGGCGCCGCCGTCACCGTGCTCACCGGCGACGCACGGCAGACGCTGGCCGGCCTGCCCGGCCCGGTCGGGCTCGTCCTGCTGGACGGCTGGAAGGATCTCTGCCTGCCGATGCTTCGCCTGCTCGAACCGGTCCTCGCCGGGGCTATGCGTTCCCGTACGAGGATGTGGCCCCGACTGGCGGCGCTGACCAGTCGGGGGCGGTGTCCAGCGGCAGCCCCGCTCAGTTGGCCATCACGCTTGGGGCCGTGCACTGAGCGGGGCGGCCGCGGATGCGGGCTACGCGGTCTTCGGCCGGGACCTGGCCGGCCACATCGGCAGCAGTTCCCGGCCGAGGGTCACGTTGAGCACGATGGCGGCGGCCAGGTACCCGGCCGCGAATCCATCGAGCAGGGCGAACCAGCCGCTGATCCTGGTGACGTCGCTGGTCCAGGTGGCCGTGCCACCGAGGTTGGCGATGGCCGACAGGATGAGCACCACGAATGCCAGCGTGAACGGCGCGAAGGCGGCCAGGCTGATGCTGGACGCGCCAATCGCGAACACCCCGGTGAACAGCGCCCACAGAATCAGCCACGCGGCGAACGCGTGGTCGAACCCGAGGGCACCGCTGGCGACGATGATTGGCCCGGCGAAGAACTTCAGGATCAGCGCGGTGGAGATCAGGAATCCCGAGTACCCGACGCCGAACGTGCCGCCGAACAGCTCACCGCTGCGGAACTCCCACAGGCCGCCGATGAGCAGCCCGACGGCGCCGATCCCGAAGCAGGTGGCGATGAAGATGTCGTTGGCCGCGCTGGTCAGGATGCCGGTCTGGACTAAGCCGAGCATGGTGACGGCGAACGCGAAGGCGAAGGCTGATAACGGAACCCCAGGCGCCGTGGCCGGGTATGCGTGGCCCGGCCCCGGGGCCCAGGCGATCGTGGCGGGCCCGACCGCTGGGCCTGGGGTGAGGGCCGGTTCGTCGTGTGTGGTCATGTCGTGCTCCTTCTCGATGCCGCTTGCCTGGACCTGGACCTGGTCAGCCGGAGCGCGCAGGCCGCCCTAGCGGCGGCCTTTGCGGCAGCAAATGGCAGGCAAAATCGCCTGTCTTCGAAGAACGGAACAGCACCATCTGGGTAGCTTGCCCACAATGGTAGGTGTTCTGAAACCGATTGCAAGATCTTTGCTGGGGTGACTGACAAGGCCAGCTATGGACACGTCCAAACCGAACATCGCGCGGGTCTACGACTACTGGCTGGGCGGCAAGGACAACTACGGCATCGATCGCGACGTGGCCGGCCGGATGATGGAGCAGGACCCCGGGCTGCGGGACAGGGTCCGGGACAATCGGGAGTTCGTGACCGGCGTGGCCCGGCTGGCCGCGGAGCGGGGGATCGCCCAGTTCATCGACCTCGGCGCGGGGCTGGTCATCCTGGCCGCCGTCTGGGCGGCGCGCCCGGGCAGATTCGGGTACTGCAGGATCCGCTGCAGGTTGATGGATACCGCGACGAACAGCAGCCCGGTGAGGGTGGCCGTGGCGGCGGCCACGGCGGTGGCGAAGCCGCCCCAGGCCGGTGCCGCGTAGGCCGGCATCACGGTGACTGACATAAGCCCCCATCCTGTCCGGAGCGATCGCCCGCTCTATACGGAAAATTTAGTAGAGGGCGTGATTCAGTCTCCCGGTGATTCGGGTATGTCTTCGCTCTCGAAGGGGGCGCTGATGTAGCCAATGGCGGTTGGCCGGGTGGGATTCGAGCCCGCCGCTGCGCTGTTGCTGCCGCTGATGAGTCATCACGGTCGCGGGGGGGTTCAGCCTGGTCACCGGTGACCAGGCATCCGATGACGGTCGGCGCTAGCGGAATAAGTCATCCGCCCAGCGAATTTATTTGAGTAAAGACTGTGGATGACCGGCGGCGTTGCGGTTAGGGCGGCTCCGAAATCAATGTGTATGGTGCGCCTAGTCTCACGCTGTCACGGAGGATGAGATGGCCCAGAAAGTAAGTGTCGCGCTGGAAGACGACCTTGACGGCAGCCCAGCGGCGGAAACCGTGCGGTTCGGGCTCGGCGGCGCCGAGTACGAGATCGACCTGAGCAAGAAGAACGCCCGCGCCTTCCGGAAGGGGCTGTCGCAGTTCGTCGAGCACGCCCGCAAGGCAGGGCGGGTCCAGTCCCGCCGGGGGGCTCGCACGCCGGCCAGCCGGCAGCGCAGCGGGGACATCCGGGCCTGGGCGAAAGCGCAGGGAATTGCGCTGAGCGAGCGCGGCCGCATCCCGGCCAGCGTGGTTCAGCAGTACGAAGCCTCCGCCAACGGGCGGCGCTGAACCCGAATGGCGCGGTTATGTGACGGCGCGACGGGCACGCGCCAGCTAGTGACGGCGGCGGGCTGATGGTTTCCGCCACGGATGACACGGCGGCGATCCAGGCTGCGTTAGACGCTGCTCCGCAGACGTCGGACCGAGGCGAAGTGAGCGGCCAGGCGCTGGCGTTCAGCAGAAGAATGCGTTGCCGGAATGGGCGCGCGCTATTCGGGCGGGATGCGGTCGCCGGGCCGGACGATGCCGTGTTCGTACGCGTAGACGGCGACCTGGACGCGGTCGCGCAGCCTGAGCTTGGTGAGGATGCGCGCGATGTGGCTTTTGACGGTCGCCTCGCTGAGGTAGAGCCGGGCGGCGATCTCGGCGTTCGACATGCCCTGGGCGACCAGCCGGACGACGTCGAGTTCGCGTGCGCTGAGCGACTCAGCCGCGGCATTCCTGCTGGGCGCCGGGCCGCGGCAGAAGTCCTCGATCAGCCGCCGGGTGATGGCCGGGGCGAGCAGGGTCTCGCCGGCCGCCACCGCGCGCACCGCGCCGGTCAGCTGCTCCCGGGTGGCGTCCTTGAGCAGGAAGCCGCTCGCCCCGGCCTTCAGCGCGTGGTAGACGTACTCGTCCAGATTGAACGTGGTCAGCATCAGGATCCGCGCCCGGGAACCGCTCTGCACCAGCCGGGTGGTGGCCTCGATGCCGTTCAGTTGCGGCATCCGGACGTCCATCAAGATCACGTCGGGGTCCAGGACCCGGGCCTGGGCCAGCGCCTGGCTGCCGTTGCTGGCCTCCCCGGCGACGGCCAGGTCCGGCTCGGCTTCCAGCAGCATCCGCAGGCCCTCGCGGACGAGGTCCTGGTCATCGGCGATCAGGACGCTGATCACGGCGTCCCCTCGCGGTGTGGCAGTTTGTCGTTCAGTGCCAGCGCGTCGCCCAGCGGCAGCCCGTCACCGAGCGGCAGCCCGTCACCGAGCGGCAGCCGGGCCTGCACCGCGAACCCGCCGCCGGACCGGGGCCCGGCCCGCAGTTCACCGCCGAAGATGGCCACCCGCTCGCGCATCCCGGCCAGCCCGTGCCCGCCGGCCAGGGACCCGTTGCCGGGCTCGCTCGTCCCATCGTCGGTGATCTCGATCGTGACCGCCTCAGCCGCGCAGCCGATCGTCACGTCGGCGCGGGCCGGGCCGGCGTGCTTGACGACGTTGGTCAGCGCCTCCTGGACGATGCGGTAGACCGACACATCCACGGCCGCGGGCACCGCCGCGCGGTCACCGCTGATGACCAGGTTCACCGGCAGCCCGGCCGCGCGGAGGCTGGTGGCCAGCGCGTCAAGCTCGCCGATGCCCAGTTGCGGGGCGAGCCCGGTCTCCTCGCCGGTGTCGTGCAGCACGCCCAGCAGGCGACGGGTCTCGGCCAGCGCCTCCCGTGCGCTGTTCTCGATCTTCTCCAGCGTCGCCCCGGCCGCCTGGCCCGACGCCCGGGCGCCGGCCGCCTGGAGCACGATCACGCTGAGGTGGTGGGCGACGATGTCGTGCAGTTCCCGGGCGATCCGGGCCCGCTCGGCCGCTGCCGCCTGCTCGGCCTGCCGCTGCAGCGCGGCGTTCCGCCCGGCCAGGGACGCGGCCCGCCGGCGGGCGCGGACCAGCACGCCAGCCAGCCAGCAGGCCAGGATCGGGATGAGCGGACAGGCCCAGGCCGACGCCGCCCACCCGGCTGAGCAGCACCATCACCGGGGCGGTGGCAGCCAGGCCAGCCGCCGCCCAGGGCAGGGTGGCGTACGCGCCCACCGCGTAGCCGCCGGCGAATAGCGCGAACAAGAACTCCAGGCCCGACGGTGGGTGCCGGGTGACCAGGTTCTGCAGCGCGATGGCCGCCCATATGCCGGCCCACATCACCAGCGGGGCGCGGCGGCGCAGCGCCAGCGACGCCCCGACGAGCAGCGGTAGCAGCACCCGCAGCCACAGCGGCCCGGCGGCCTCGGTGCCCGCCAGAACGCGTGGGTCCCAGGCCGCGACGGCGGTCAGCCCGGCCCCGGTGATCGCCACCCCGGCGTCCACGAGCGTGCCCGGGTCACCGCCCGCCAGGCGCCGAACTGCCTGCATACCCAGAACGTAGCGCCCGGCCAGGCCGTGTGCATCCGCCGTGCGGCGGTGCCCGGTTCATCCGCACGGATGAACCGGTTCGCTCCCGTGGCCGCAGACGCGGTGGCGGGGACTCAGCGACGGTGGCGACATGGCTACTACGACCGAATGGGCCGTCGAGGTGCACGGGCTCACCAAGCGGTTCGGCGCGCACACCGCCGTCGATAACGTCGACCTGCTCGTCCCGCGGGGCGTGGCGTTCGGCTACCTGGGACCGAATGGGGCAGGCAAGACCACGCTGATCCGGGTCCTGCTGGGCCTGACCAGGGCCGACAGCGGCACGATGGCGCTGCTCGGCTGCCCCGTGCCGGCCGAGCGCAGGCGCGCCCTGGCCCGGGTGGGCGCGATCGTGGACGAGCCACGGTTCCACCGCCACCTGACCGGGCGGGAGAACCTGAAGATCCTCGCCGCCGCCCGGGGCGGGGAGGCCGGGCAGCGGATCGGCCCGGCGCTGGACCGGACCCGGCTGACCCAGCGGGCCGACGACAAGGTCTCGGCCTATTCCATGGGCATGCGCCAGCGGCTGGGCCTGGCCGCCTGCCTGCTCGGCGACCCGCAGCTGCTCATCCTGGACGAGCCGATGAACGGCCTGGATCCGGCCGGCATGCGCGAGATGCGGGAGATGATCCGCGGCCTGGCCGGCGAAGGGCGCACCGTGCTGCTGTCCTCGCACCTGCTCGATGAGGTGGAACGCACCTGTGACCAGGTGGCCATCGTCGACCACGGCCAGGTCATCCGCCAGGGGCCCATCGGCGAGCTGACCGGCAGGACTGGCGAACGCCTGGAGGACTGGTTCTTGTCCGTGACAAGCCGCTTCGGAGGACAGCAATGACCCAGCTGATCGGCGCCAAGCTCCTGGAGCTGCGCAAACGCAGCGTGCTGATGACGGTTACCGTGCTGTTCACGGTGGGCCTGCCGGTCTTCTTCTACGGCATCAGGGCGATTTACCACCTGAGCGATCCGGCGCGCTACGGGCCGGCCGACGCCGAGTGCGTTCGCGACCATCGGCACCTTGCTGGCCGAGTTCGGCTTCATCGTGGCCGCCGTCCTCGGCGCCACGGCGGGGACCGACGACCTGACCGACGGCATGTTCCGCAACCTCGTGATCACTGGCCGGTCCAGGCTCGCGCTCTACCTGGCCCGCGTCCCGGCCGGGCTGGCCATTCTGCTCTCGCTGGCCGCTTTTGGTTTCACCGTCGCGTGCCTGGCCACCGCGTTCCTCAGCAGCCCGCACCCGGCAGGCGCGCTCCCCCCGTCGGCCAGCGCGCTGGCCGGTGCCGGGCTGTGGCTGGAGCTTTATCTGGTTATCGGGTTCATCGTCGGCCTCGGCCTTGGCGTGCTGATGGGCCAGCGGACGGTGCCGGTCGTGCTGCTCATCGTGCTGCAGATCATCATCACCCCGGCGCTGGCCGACCACGCGCTGCCGTACTTCGTCAACGGCGAGCGGCTGTTCGTCGGGGTCGCGATGGACCAGCTGAAGCCGGCCGTGCTGGCCGGGGGCACCCATGTCGGCCCGACCGGCGGCGTTGGGCTGGTCATACCGCCGATGCCGACCTGGGCGATGACCGCCGTCATCGTCGGCTGGCTGGCCGGCTGGCTGGCTATCGGCGCCTGGAAGATGACCACCCGGGACGCCTGACCTGCGCGGGACCGTCGAGAGGAGGGAGTTGACCGTCGGCGGTTCTCGCGAAGCAGCCGGTGTGGCACCGTCAGGAGAGGTGCCGCGTTCCCGGGCAGCGGTGGGCGCGACCGGCGGGCTCCAGGGTGAAGAGGACGAGCGATGCAGTTCTACGTGGACGGTTACAAGACCGGTGACCCGCTGATCGAGGACCCCGATCCGGCCGTCGCCGCGCGGCCTGTTCCGGGAGATCTCCCGGAGCAGGCCGACGTGCTGATCATCGGGTGCGGTCCAGCCGGCCTCGTCCTGGCCGCGCAGCTGGCCAACTTCCCCGGCATCCACACCGTGGTCGTAGACCGCCGGGACGGTCCGCTCGAGGTGGGCCAGGCCGATGGGGTCGCGTGCCGCACCGTGGAGATCTTCGAGGCGTTCGGGCTGGCCGGCCGGCTGGTCGCCGAGGCCTACTGGGTCAACGAAGTTTCTTTCTGGCGGCCCGACCCGCAGGACCGGTCCAGGATCACCCGGACCGGGCGGGTGCAGGACGTCGAGGACGACCTGTCGGAGTTCCCGCACGTCATCGTCAACCAGGCGCGGATGCTGGCCTATCTCCGGGATCACATGGAGCGGTCGGCCAGCAGGCTGCGGCCGTACTACGGCCTGCACGCGACCGATGTCCGGGTCGACACCAGCGGGTCGGCGGAATACCCGGTGACGGTCACCCTGCAGCACGTCGAGGGATTCCAGCCGACCGGCAAGGCCTCGACCGTCCGGGCGAAGTACGTCGCCGGCTGCGACGGCGCCCGCAGTGTTGTCCGGACCTCGATCGGCCGCCAGTTGGCCGGCGATCCGATGAACCAGTCCTGGGGCGTCATGGATGTCCTGGCGGTCACCGACTTCCCCGACATCCGCCTCAAGAGCGTCATCCACTCGGCGAATCAGGGCAACCTGCTGATCATCCCGCGTGAGGGCGGGTACCTGGCCCGGTTCTACATCGAACTGGACCAGGTGCACGACCAGGAGATGCTGCGCAACCGGAGCGTGACCCCGGAGAAGCTGGCCGAGGTGGCCAACCGGATCCTGCATCCGTACACCCTGGAGGTGAAAGACGTCGGATGGTGGTCGGTGTACGAGATCGGCCAGCGACTGTGTGACAAGTTCGACGACGTGCCGGCCATCGACGCTGAGGTGGCGGTGACCGGGGATGAGGTGCCGGCCACGCGCCTGCCCCGCGTCTTCATCGCCGGCGACGCGTGCCATACGCACAGCGCCAAAGCCGGCCAGGGCATGAACGTGTCCATGGCCGACGCCTGGAACCTCGGCTGGAAGCTGGCAACCGTACTCCGCGGGACCGCCAAGCCGGAGCTGCTGCACACCTACTCCAGCGAGCGGCAGCGGGTCGCCCAGGAGCTCATTGACTTCGACCGCGAGTTCGCCCGGATGTTCAGCGCCCCACCGAAAGAGACCTCGGATGCCGACGGCGAGGGGATCGTTCCGGAGGAGTTCCACCGTCACTTCGTCCAGCAGGGCCGCTTCACCGCGGGCGTTGCGACCCGGTACATCCCATCGATGATCACCGCCGAAACGGCCCACCAGCACCTGGCCAAGGGATTCCCGGCCGGGATGCGCTTCCACTCCGCCCCGGTCGTCCGGCTGGCCGACGCCAAGCCCATGCACTTGGGCCACGTCGCCCGGGCCGACGGCGCCTGGCGTCTCTATGTCTTCGCCGACCGTGGCGACCCGGCCAGCCCGGATTCGCGGGCCCGGCAGCTGTGCGGCTTCCTCGCCTCGGACAAGTCACCGATCGCCCGGTTTACGCCCGCCGGTGCCGAGCCCGACTCGGTGATCGACGTCCGCGCCGTTTTCCAGCAGGGGCATCGTGAGTTGACGGTCAGCTCCGTGCCAGCAGTCCTGCTGCCCAGGAAGGGCAGGTTCGGCCTGATCGACTATGAGAAAGCGTTCTGCCCCGATCCCACGGCTGGCGATGTCTTCGATCTGCGGGGCATCGATCGGGTCACCGGCTGCCTGGTCGTCGTCCGCCCGGACCAGTACGTCGCACACGTGCTGCCGCTGGACGCAACCGATGAACTGGTTGCCTTCTTCGCCGGGATCCTGGCTGGCGTGCACCCGGGCTAGCCGCGGAACCGGGTCACGTCGCAGCGGGCCCGGTCCAGATCCTGGCAGCCGGTCCGCCGCCATCCGGAAGTGATGGCCGGCCGGGGCAGGGGGGTCATGCCTGCTCCTTCTGCTTCCACGCGCCGATCAGCAGCGGCCACAGCATCTGGTGGCCGGCGAAGCGGCTGGCGTCCCGGTCAAGCGCGGCGAGCGCGGCCGCGCTGCACGCCTCAGTGGAGACGCCGTGCGCCAGGGCGGCCGGCCGCAGGCTGTGGAAGACGCGTTCCAGGAGGATGCGGCCGGTCGCCAGCGGCTCGATGCGGCCGGTGACGTCGGTGCCGTCGGGGGTCCCGACGCCAGCCTGCTTTACCGCCCTGCTCGACGGGCTCGCGATCCTGCGCCTGCGGCAGATGCACCAGCCTTCCCGCAAGCGCCTGGTCGAGCTGGCCATGACCACCGCCCGCGCCGAGCTGACCCGGACGCTGCTGCTCCGATCGCGGGCTAAGGCTTTCGCCACCAGAGCATCCGCCGGCGGCAGCTATGCCCGGCTACTCCCCACGTGGTATCCCGTGGCCCGGCGGCATCCCCGCTGACCAGCCAGAAGTCGCTTCCTCCGCCCGACGACAGCGGGCCGTCCGGCCAGCAGCATCGCTGGTATGGAAACCACACTGGCACGTAGCTGCCGGCCACGAGACCAGCGATCGTTCCTGCTCCAGCGAGCCCAGCCAGCGATGACCGGGCTCATCGACGGGTCCTTGTCGACGCTCGCCCCACTCTTCGCCGTCGCTTTTGCCACCCACCAGCCGCACGACGCATTCCTGGCCGGGCTGGCCACCGCGATCGGCGCCGGCGTCAGCATGGCCTTCTCCGAAGGGCTGTCCGACACCGGCGATCTGACTGGCCGCGGCCGCCCCTACCTCCGCGGGGCGATCACCGGCTTCGGCACGTTCCTCGGCGGCGTGCTGCACACGCTGCCGTTCCTCATCCCGCAGTACCGCGCCGCGGTACTGCTCGCGTTCGTGGCGATGACGGTCGAGCTGCTGGCCCTCGCCTGCATCCGCCGGCGCTTCTTCGGCGCCGGCTTCCTCAGCTCTTTCCTCTATATAACGCTCGGTGGCGCGATCATCGCTGCAGTCGGCGTCGCGGTGGGAGCGGTGGGCTGAGGCAATTATGTAGTTAAGCTTTTCGCGCCCGGTAACCGGCGATCGCGGTCGCAACCCCGAAGATGAGCAGGCACAACCCGGCACTAGGGCCGACGATCAGGGAAAGCATGATCTCGGAAGTGAAGCCAATCACGGCGGCCACGGCCGCCACCAGTACGAGCAGTGCTCCCAGTGGGCGCAGGGTGGGGTTCTCCAGCACGGGAGCAAGCGGGAAGAAGTGCAGTCCGACACCGAAACAGATCAGCACCGGAACCCAGCGGTACTGCCCGGTCACGCCCAAGACCGCGGCACCAGCACCCAGCACAGTGAATTCAAGCCCGACGATGATGCCGTACCGGCGCCGCGCTACCCGGTCGGTCATCAGGCGCGGCCGGCCGGTAGCCCGGCTGGTCAGGACCACCCCAGCTATGGTGAACAACGCGGCCAGCCCCAGGCCTGCCCACAGGGCTGCCGCCAGCGGAGCCGGAGCCGAGGACTGACCCCAGCCGAACCACGCCATCGCGAAGAACCCATCGATAGCTACCGTGATACCGCGATCCCGCTCCATCGGCCGCACGGTACCGCAGCGGACTGGGTCGGCGGCTGCCACGGGCAACTGGCGTTGAGCTAAATGGTGTGGGTGAGGACATGCGGATCCCACGCCAGCTGGCCGGAAATCAGGACGACGACCGGGACCTGGCGCTGAGAGAATGTTCTCGATGCCGGATAACACCAGCGGTACATGGGACCTGATCGCGAGTCCCTGGCACCTGGACGAGTACATCCCGGACTTCCCGGTCCCGGCGGGGACGGTCGCGACCGTTGATCCGCCGCTGCCGGACGGTGCCGTACCCCGCCGGGTGAATGTGCTCCAGCGGGCGGTCGCCGACGCGGTAGCGGGGGTGGCCCGGCCGTTGCTGCTGTCCGGGGACTGCCCAGCCGCTCTCGCCGTGGCCGCTGCGCTGCAGCGGCGGCATCGCGAGATGGCCGTGGTATGGCTGGACGCGCACGGCGACTTCAACACCCCGGCCATCACGATCTCCGGCTATCTCGGCGGGATGCCGGTGGCCATGCTGACCGGCCGCGCACCCGAACTGTTCGCGGGTCCGCTCGGGCTGCGGCCGGTTCCGGAGCGCAACATCGTGCTGGCCGGCGCGCGGGACCTCGATCCCGCCGAGCGCGACGCCCTCGCCGCCAGCCAGGTCCGCCGCATCCCCGCCACGGTGGGCGACTTCCAGGCTGTGCTGCCCGGATTCCGCGGCCTGCCGGTCTATCTTCATGTAGACGTCGACATCCTGGACAGCACCGAGGTGCCCGGGCTGCGGTTCCCCGCGGGCCCTGGTCCTACGCTCGGCGACGTCGGGAACTGCCTGACCGCGATCACCGCTAGCGCAGATGTCGTCGCGGCATCGTTCGCCTGCGCGTGGCTCCCCGGGCAGGTCGGCAGGCCGTTCGCGCGGGAGGCAATCACCCGGCTGGCCGCCGCGCTCGGCACCCGGCTCACCTGGCCGCCAGGAGACACGCAGGCTTGACGCGGCTGATACGCGACCAGCCCTTCCCGGCACTCTGGCGGCCGGCCGTGCGGCCGGACAAGCCTGACCGGCCCGGCACTGGCGTTCAAAGAAATAAGGGGCAGAAGTGCCGGCGAGCGTGCACCGGTGCCTCGCGTCTCTCCATTGGTGCGTTAGGCGGCACGGCGGCGGACCAGCCAGATGGTCGCGGCGACGAGTAGCGCTGACAGGGCCAGCACCCAGCCGCCCTCGATCCACTGGAATGGCCAGAACCGGCTGGCCGGCTGGTAGCTGGTCCACTGTGTGTAGCCGTGCGGGGCGAGGCACTGCGCGAACGTTCCAAACGGAGCGTTCCTGCCCTTCCCGGTCGGCGGGGCCGAGCAGAACCGGTTGATGAGGTTGAAGGGGGGATTGGCGAAGGCGAACCTGCCGTCCTTGGTCCACCACTGGCTGATGGTCCACGCGGTGCCGGGCGGGTTCGGGTTGCTGGTGAGCAGCGGGGTCAGGTAGTGCTCGCGCAGCAGGCCCGCGGTCGCGACGGCCAGCCCGGCATAGACGGCCAGGGTGGCGATGATCGCGGGGACGACCCGGCGGATGAGCATGCCGGCCAGGGCGCCGATCGTGAAGGCCGCTACTGTCCAGGCGGGGAACGCCAGCCCGCGCAGGGTGAACAGGGTTTCGAACGGAGACATCTGGTTCAGGTGCAGGGCTTGGCTGCCCGAGGCGAAGTACGGCTGGTAGTACCAGGACACCAGCACGCCGACCGCGCCGGTGGCGGCAGCCAGCACGGCCGCGAGCAGTACCAGCTTGGCCAGCGCCCAGCGGCACCGGCCGAAGCCCTGTGTCCAGGCGTACCGGAAGGTGCCGGTCTCCAGTTCCCGGGCCAGCACCGGCGCCCCGGCGAACGCCCCGATCAGCACGGGCACCAGCTGCAGGAATACGCCCCCTGGGGTGGTCCCACCCGCCATCCGGTCGTTCATGCCGCTGAACGTGCCGGCCAGGCTCTGGCAGGCGGCCGAGTTTGCCGGGTGGCAGGCGACCGCGGCCGCGTAGGCGTGATGCAGCGGCATGCCGATGATCCACAGCCACACCGCCAGCGCGCCCAGCAGCACGGCCACGGCGGCCAGCGCGATCCGGTGCTGCCGCCAGGTGACCCCGGCCATCCGCCGCCACGGCAGCGGCCGCGGGCTGGCGTCGTCCCTGTCTGGGCGGGCGGGCATGGTCAGCGCGGTCATCGCGGCACCGCCGACGTCCGGCTCTCAAGCAGGTAGGTCATGGCCAGTTCTTCCAGGCTGGCCTGGCCGTGGGTGGCGAGCAGGCCAGCGACCTCCCCGGCCAGCCGCACCTGGCCCCGCGCCAGCAAGATGAGGTAGCTGGTCACCCGCTCCAGTTCGGTCAGCACGTGCGAGGACAGCAGCACCGACATCCCGTCGGCGGCCGCGGCGGCCAGGACCGTGGCCATGAAGTCGTGCCGGGCGACCGGGTCGAGCATCGCCACCGGCTCGTCGAGGATCAGCAGCCGTGGCCGGCGGCCCAGCGCCAGGGTCAGCGCGAGCTGAGCCTGCTGGCCGCCGGACAGCCTTCCGGCTCTCCGCGTTAGCGGGATGCCGAGCTCGTCCAGCCGGGCCTTGGCGTAGCACTGGTCGAAGCGCCGGTTCAGGCTGCGGGTCACGTAGATCATGTCCGCGACCGACAGGTTCTTGTACAGCGGCGTGTCCTGGGCCACGAACGCGATCCCGTCCAGCGCGGCCGGCGACCCGGCCGGACGGCCGCCCAGCACGGTGACTGCGCCGGCCGACGGCACCGACAGGCCCACCGCCAGGTTCAGCAGCGTGCTCTTGCCGGCCCCGTTCGGCCCGACCAGCGCGGCCACCCGCCCGGCGGGGATCTGCAGTGTGCACTCGCGCAGCGCCCAGGTACCGCCGTAGCGTTTGCCCAGGCCGCTGGCCTCCACGATGTTCATCGGTCTCCTTCCATGCGCAGTCCGGGGTCGCCGCTCACTGTCCCTGGATCCCGGCCCGGCTGTCTGCGGCCCCCGGTACCGACTGGTTCAACCGCAAGTCGGAATCGAGGTCAACTCACGTCTGATGCGCGTGGCCTGGCCAGGCACTACGTTCGGGAGCATGCAGGCGGTCCGGCGGCTGGCAGGCGGTGACCCGGGAGTCATCGTCGATGCCGGGATGGCGATTGCCGCAGCCGGGCTCACCGCTCTCGCCGCGTGGGGGGCGCCCGATCGCCCCGGCCTGGTTGGCACCCCGATCGCCGGGCCTTCGTGGCTGCTGGGGCTGCTGCCCCTACTGCTGGGCGCGCCGTTCCTGCTGCGCCGCCGCGCTCCGCTGCTGATGTGGACGGCGATCTGGGCGGCCGTTGTGCTGCTGTACCTGCTCAGCGGCTACCGGCCGGAGAGCCTGGCGTTTGGCCCGGACCCCGAAACACCCATACCCCTCACGTTCGTGCTGTTCGCCGCCGCCTATTCACTGGGCGCGCACGCCAGCTTCCGCCGCGCGGCCGCTGGGCTGGTCGTCGCCACCCCGGTCGTGGTCGTGCTCAGCCAGCACGGCGGGCTGGGGCTGGCCTTCTCATCGGATACCGGCAGCCCGGCGGGCGTGGCCTTGTCGATGTTCCAGCTGGCAGCGTTCTTGCTGGCTGGCGTGCTCGTCCGCGCCCGCAGGCAGGGTGCGTTGCTGGCCGCGTGGAACGCGGCGATGCAGCGCCGGGCCGAGCAGGCCGCGGCGGCCGAGCGGGCCCGGATCGCCCGGGAACTGCACGACATCGTCGCCCACCACCTCAGCGTGGTCGTGCTGCACGCCGCCGGGGCGCGGGCCTCGGGCGGGGCGGACCCAGCGACCCTGGCGGAAATCGAGGACAGCGGACGGCGGGCGCTGACCGAAACCCGCCGCCTGTTCGGCGTGCTCCGCGAACCGGATGAGGAGACCGGCCGTGCCCCGCAGCCGGGGATCAGTGAGCTGCCGGCCCTGGCCGACAGCCTGCGCGCCGCAGGCCTGGAGGTCAGCCTGGCCATTGACGGTTATCACCCGGCGCTGCCGCCGGCCGTGAACGTGTCGGCCTACCGCATCGTCCAGGAGGCGCTGACCAACGTGCTCAAGCACGCGGGCCCGGCCCACGCCGAGGTGACGGTCGGCTGCACGGACAGCGTGGTGACCATCGAGGTCACCGATGACGGCCCCGGGAACCCAGCGCCCCCGGCAGTGCAGGGGGAAGGGGAGGTGGGTGTCCAGGGGCTCGTGGGTGGGGGCCAGGGACTGGTGGGCATGCGCGAACGGGTGGGGCTGTTCGGCGGTGACCTGCGAGCCGGGCCACGTCCCGGCGGCGGGTTCACCGTCCGTGCCCGGCTGCCGACCGGCGAGCCGTCATGATCAGCGTCCTCATCGCCGACGACCAGGACCTGATCCGCAAGGGCCTTCGGATGCTGCTGGAAGCCGAACCAGATTTCCGCGTCGCCGGCGAGGCGGGCGACGGCAGCCAGGCACTGGCCCAGGCACGCAACCTGGACCCGGACGTCATCTTGATGGACGTCCGCATGCCCGGAGTCGACGGGATCGAGGCCACCACCCGGCTGGTGCAGAGCGGTTCCCGGGCGCGGATCCTGATGCTGACCACCTTCAACCTGGACGAGTACGTCTACCACGCCATGAAGGCCGGAGCGAGCGGCTTCCTGCTCAAGGACGCCACCCGCGAGCAGCTGACCGGCGCCATCCGCGCGGTCTGCGCGGCGAGACCCTGCTCGCCCCGGCCATCACCCGCCGCCTGATCGAAGACTTCTGCGGCGGCCCGGCACCGGGCACCCCGGCCAGCAGCGCCGCAGGCGGCCTGAGCGAGCGGGAGCGCGAGGTGGTGAGGCTGGTCGCAACCGGGCTGTCGAACGCCGAGATCGCATCCCAGCTCTACCTCAGCGAGGCCACCATCAAGAGCCACATCACCCGGATCCTGGCCAGACTCGGCCTGCGCGACCGCGTGCAAATCGCCGTCTACGCCTACGAGCACGGCATCGTGCGCCCCGGCCACGCCAGCTGATCCACAGAGCGGTGGCAGTGTCAGGCTGGGCTGGCGGCGGGCGCCGGGTGGACGGCAGTGTGCTGGCTGTAGTGTTCAGCGACGAGGAACGCCAGGTCGAGGGATTGGCTCCGGTTGAGGCGCGGGTCGCACGCGGTCTCATAGCGGTGACCCAAGTCGCTCTCATTGAGTCGGTGCCCGCCGCCAGTGCATTCGGTGACGTCATCCCCGGTGAATTCGAGATGGATGCCACCGGGATGAGTGCCCAGGGCGCGATGGACTTCGAAGAAGCCGGCCACTTCGGCCAGGATGTCGTCGAAGTCACGGGTCTTCTGGCCGCTGGCGGTGATGGACGTGTTGGCGTGCATCGGATCGCACACCCAGGCGACCGGGATGCCGCGAGCGGTGACCTCCTCGACGAGAGGCGGTAGCACATCAACGATCCGGTCCGCGCCCATGCGGGTGATCAGGGTAAGGCGCCCAGGCTCGCGGTCCGGGTCCAGTGCCTCGGCTAGGGCGAGGACGTCTGCTGCCGTAGTGGTAGGGCCGATCTTCACGGCCAGCGGGTTGCGGATGGAACGCGCGAAGGCGACGTGCGCTCCGGTGAGGTCGCGGGTGCGCTCGCCAATCCACAGCAGATGGGCGGATAGGTCATAGTGCTGGCCGGTGCTCGAGTCGAGGCGGACGAGAGCCCGCTCGTAATCCAGCAGCAAGGCCTCGTGGCTGGAGTAGAACTCGACCGCCCGGAACTGTTCAGGATTGGCGCCGCACGCATGCATGAACGCGATCGCCCGGTCGATCTCGCCCGCCAGGCGCTCGTAGCGCTGCCCGGCCGGGCTGGCCGCGACGAAGTCCTGGTTCCAGGCGTGCACCTGCCGCAGATCCGCATACCCGCCGCCTGCGAAGGCCCGGCACAGGTTCAGCGTGACGGCTGAGCAGTGGTAGGCCTCCAGCAGCCGCCCCGGGTCGGGGGTCCTCGCTCCCGCGGTGAACTCCAGTCCGTTCACCGCATCTCCCCGGTAGGCCGGAAGCTCCAGACCGTCCCTGACCTCCGTCGCGGCCGAGCGGGGCTTGGCGAACTGGCCCGCCATCCGGCCGACCTTCACCACCGGCACACTGGCGGCGTAGGTAAGGACTACCGCCATCTGCAGGAGCATCCGCAGTTTCCCCTGGATCCCGGCGGGAGTTGTCCCGGCGAACGTTTCCGCGCAGTCGCCGCCCTGGAGCAGGAACGCCTCCCCCCGCGCTACCGCTGCCAGCCGCTCCTTGAGCTGGTCGCACTCCCCGGCGAACACCAGCGGAGGCAGGGTTCCCAGTCTCTCGACGACGGCATCAAGCCGATCATGATCGGGCCACGCCGGCTGCTGCAGCGCGGTCGTGACGGGGTCCGTTCCGCCGGCGCGCTCCGGTGTCATCGCCACCCCCCGGGTCTGTGGACTCGCTGATGCGGGGACGGCCGACTATATCTCCTGGCCCTCGTCATCTCCTGGCCCTCGTCGCGGTGATGAGGCGCGGTTCCCTTAACATCGGCTGCAGGCCCCCGTCGTGAGCGAGGTGCGCGGCTGCACCAGTGGAGGTGCCGGATGGCTGAGCTCCCACCACCGCCAGAGGGAATCGTGCTGGCCCACTTCATCGTGTCGGACGATGTCGAGCGCTCCCGGCGCTTCTACACTGAGGTACTCGGCGGCAGGGTGATCTTCTCCGGCCGCGGCGGGCTGACCTATGTCGCGCTAGCCAACACCTGGATCATCATCAATGTCGGTGGCGGCCCGACCGACGACAAGCCGTCGGTCACCCTTGAGACGCCGCGCGATCCCGACCGGGTCAGCAGCTTCCTCAACATCCGGGTCAAAGACATCCACGCCGTGTATGCCGAGTGGAGCTCGCGGGGTGCTCAGTTCCTGACGCCGCCCAAACAGCACCAGTACGAGATCCGCTGCTACATCCGCGATCCCGACGGTTATCTGATCGAAGTGGGGCAGACCACGGACCCGGATGGGGACTGGACGCCCGCTCACTGGCCGCCGAGTACGCGCGCCGGCGATTCCCAGTGACCACCGCGATCATCGGCACTGGAGGGCTCGGATCGGCTATCGCCCGGCAGCTCGCCTCGGGCGGTGAGCCTCTGCGGCTCTCGAGCGCCAACATTGAGTCGGCACGAACGCTGGCGGCAAAGATCGGTCGCGCTGCGGTCGTCGCCGCCGACAACCGTGACGCGTTGCAGGACGCCGATGCCGTCGTCGTCGCCCTGCGTTTTACCGTGCTGAAGAGCGTTATAGACGAGATCGCCGAATCGCTGACCGGCCAGGTCGTGGTCGTTCCGAGCAACCCGCTCAGCACGGACGCGCAGGGTAAGGTTTTTCGTCTCTTGCCGGATGGGCAGTCTTCTGGCGAGGTGGTAGCCGGCTGGCTGCCGCCGCCGGCGCGCCTGGCCATGGCGTTTGGGAGCATGTCGGCCGATCTCTTCGAGTCCGCTAGCAACCGGTCGCCGGAGCAGGCGGCCCTCTTCTACGCGACCGACGATGACCGGGGCGGCCAGGAAGTCGAGCGGTTGATCCGGACGGCCGGCTTCGAGCCGGTGAAGATCGGCGGTGTCGGACAATCGAGTCGGCTCGAGGTGGGCGGCGACCTGCACGACCTGATAGTCGGCCCAGCAGAGGCGCGATCGTTGATCGGTGCGGCTTGAGCTGCGGTCGCGATATCGGGGCCTAATCGGCACGGTCTCCGTCGTGGGGCTGGAGGTCACGGAGCGGTTGCCAGCAGTCGCTGATTCCGGTGAGCCCGCGGCCGAGCCTGTGACTGGCCGTTTCGGGTGAGGCATGGCTAAGGCCTGCAGGCGCTGTACGTCGATCTGTCCAGCAGGGAGGCGCAGTGCTGGCCGGTCGTCTTGAGCGCTGGTGTACGTGTCTCCGCTGCCTAGTCATTCCGAGGAATCAGGAAACTTTTGTTCCTCTGGTATCACGCGCCCCAGGGACCTGGTAAATGTCTGCGCCGCTTGGTTTCACGCTGCCCCGAGTGGGGACGGCGAGGATAGTTCGGCAGGGCGGGGTTCGGCGGGGCAGGTCAGGGCAGGTCGGGGGATGGCACGGTTGTTGAGGCAGCGCAGTACCGTGCCGCCGACCTCTGCGATGGCTGCGGGTCAATCCGGCGATGTGGCGGAATTTCCCTTTCCCGGGCCTGAGGTCCTGGGGGGCACGGAGGCAGGGAGTGACCGCGAGGCTGACTGCGCGGTCAGTGCGCTGTACGCCGAGCGCTACCGATCGCTAGTGCGACTGGCGGCGCTGCTGGTGGACGACATGGCAACGGCTGAGGAGGTCGTGCAGGACTCCTTCATCGCCATACACGCCAACTGGCGCCGCCTCCAGGACATCGACAAGGCAGCGGGGTATCTGCGGCAGTGTGTAGTTAATCGGTCCCATTCGGTGCTGCGGCACCGAGGAGTCGTTAACCGGAATGCGCAGCAACTGCTGCCTGATGTGCCGAGCGCAGAGGAAGAAGCGATGAAGCTGGTAAGCCGCTCCGCGGTGATAACCGCGCTGCAGCGGCTTCCTCCGCGACAGCGCCAGGCGCTGGTGCTGCGATATTACGCTGGGCTGTCGGAGGCTCAGATCGCCTCGACTATGGGAATTACCCGGGGCGCCGTCAAACGCTATGTCTCACGGGCCATGTCGGCCCTGCGGGCCATGCTGGCGGGGGAAGCATGAGCCAGCACGATCGTGACTTTGAGGACCTGCTGCGCCGGGCGCTGCATTCTGCAGCCGGCTCGGTTGAGCCGTCCCCAGACGGCCTGGAGCGGATCCGGGGCCGGCTGACCACCCCATACCCGTTGCCCGTGGCATGGATGATGGCCGTTTGGTCCCAGGTGGCCAGGTGGACACTGGGCGGGCTGAGTTCCCTCCGAACGTGGCTGGAGTCGGTACCCAGCCCAGCGCATAAGGGCCGGCCGGTGATGCGGCCGAGCCCGTCGCGTTAACGTTCGCCGCGGATGGTCGTTACCGCTGCTTTGACCGGGGCTGCTCTCGCGGTGGCAATAGGCGTTGGCGCGATGACTCCCCCGGTGCGGCACGCGATAGTCCAGACAGGTTTGCTCATCCGCTCAATCACCAGTGGCGGCTCTGGGTCCACCGGCCGCCAGCCGGTGACCGGTCATGGCGGAAAGTTGCTCCCCAACGGGGGAGCTCCTAGTACCGGAAATCACCAGCAGCCGAACTCGGCCAACTGCACAACGCAGCAACCGGGTCTGGCGACCACACCGACGAGCCCGGCCACCAGCGCGACGACGACCGCCAGTCCAAGTCCGACGGCTTGCGCGACCTTGACCACTGGCCCGGCGGCCACCAGCCCAAGCCCGGCCAGCAGCCCCAACCCGAGCCCGTCGCCCAGCAGTACGAGCCCGTCGCCCAGCAGTACGAGCCCGTCGCCCAGCAGTACGAGCCCGTCGCCCAGCAGTACGAGCCCGTCGCCCAGCAGTACGAGCCCGTCGCCCAGCAGTACGAGCCCGAGCCCGTCGTCCAGCAGTACGAGCTCGGGCTTGCCGGCCAGCAGCGCGAACCCGAGCCCGTCGCCCAGCAGCCCGACCGCGTCGCCCAACAGTGCCAACCCGAGCCCTTCACCCGGCCCCTCCAGCAACGCCAACTCGGACAGTCCCTCAGCGGCCAGAACCGCCGCCAGCCAGAGCCTGGGTGGATCAGCCAGAGTGCCGAAGTGACCGATCTACCGCACCCATGCCGCCAGCGCCGCCAGCGAGCTTCGCGGCTTCTACCCGAGGTGAGCAGCTAACTGCCGGCCGGCCGGTGACAGTCGCAGGGGTGCGGGGCCGACTGCAGCAGGCCGGTCATCACGAGGCCGAGCAAGTTCTCGAAGATGTCGTCGTCGTTGACCTCGGGCAGTAGCGTCCTGACTTGCCAGACGGCGGGGAACTGCCCGCGGTCGACGGACAGGTAAGCCTGCGTCCAGGCGGCTCGGTCGTTCTGCTGCGCCTTCGTGTCCAGTGACAGGAACGCCGCCTCGAAGCCCGCGAACGCCAGCGCGAAGTCGCCCACCGTCCGGTACGTCAGCGCCGCCTGCGCCCCCTCGAAGCCAGCCGCATGGACCGCATCGAGGATGACGTTGACAGCCGCAATTTCGGCCGGGCCCTGCGTCGTACGGTACGCGGACATCGAGGCGGCGGCCGGATGCGCGAGGTAGGTCGCCCGCTGGCGCCGCGCCAGGTCAGTGAGTGTGTCGACCCAGCACGGGCTCGGCTCCAGGCCGGCTGTCGCCTCCTCGATCAGCCGGTCGGCGATCGCCAGGATCAGGTCGTCCTTGCTGGCGAAGTGCCGGTACACGGCGGTCTGGTCGGCGCCGAGGGCGCGGCCGAGCTTGGGCATGCTGAACCCGTCGAGCCCGCCGGTGTCGAGCAGTCGCAGGCTCTCGGTGACGATGATCTCCTTGGTGAGGCTGCCGCGGCGCAGCCCGCGCCGAGACGGTTCCGGCGCCGACTTCGGGTGCACGTCAGGCGCAGCAGACACGCCAGCCTCCTCCCACCGCTCAGGGCGTGGCCTCCCCCAGAATTCGTCGGAAGCCTAACACCAGTTCGGTTAGTCAAAGGCATTGACAAGAGCTTTGTCAAGTGCTTGAGTACCGGGCAACTCGCCACGGACGGGAGGTCCCGGTGCCAGGTGACGCAGACCTGATTTTCTGCAACGGCACGATCTTCGACGGCCACGAGTTCCTCCCGGCCGGCACGGCCGTGCGGGTCCGGGCCGCGAGCATCGTCGCGGCCGAGCCGAACGCGGACGCCCGGGCCGCCGCCGGCCCCGGCACCGAGATCGTTGACCTGGCCGGCGGCACGCTGCTGCCGGGCTTCATCGACGCGCACATGCATCCGGTTTTCGCGGGCGATCAGCTGCGCCGGTGCGACCTGTCCGGCGCGGTCACGCTGCCGGAGTACCTCGCGATCATCCGCGACTACGTCGACCGCAACCCCGGCGACGGCTGGGTCACCGGCGGCGGCTGGTCGATGGAGGCGTTCCCCGGCGGTATCCCGACAGCCGCGCCGCTGGACGAGATTGCCCCGGACCGCCCGGTCTACCTGCCGAATCGCGACGGCCACGGCGCCTGGGTCAACAGCAAGGCGCTCCAGCTCGCCGGGATCAACCGCGACACCCTCGACCCAGCGGACGGCCGGATCGAGCGTGACGCGGACGGCAGCCCGGTCGGCATGCTGCAGGAAGGCGCGCAGAACCTAGTCTCCCGGCTGCTGCCCGCGCTGACCGAGGAGGACCGCGACGAGGCATTGCACCTGGCCCAGGAGCACCTGCTGGCCGTCGGCATCACCGGCTGGCAGGACGCGATCATCGGCCGCTCGCACAAGTCGGGCGACCCGCTCCCGGCCTACGTTCGTGCCGCGGACCGCGGCACGCTCCGCGCCACGGTTGTCGGCGCGCTGTGGTGGGACCGGCACCGCGGCCTGGACCAGCTCGCCGAGCTGATCGAGGAGCGAGGCCTCGCGCCGGACGGCCGGTTCAGCGCGACCAGTGTCAAGATGATGCTCGACGGCGTCGCCGAGAACCACACCGCCGCCATGCTCGAGCCCTACCTCGACGGGCACGGCTGCCAGACCGAGGTCACCGGCCTCGACTTCATCGACCCGGCCGAGCTGCCGCGCTTTGTCACCGCACTGGACCAGGCCGGGTTCCAAGTTCACTTCCACGCGCTCGGCGACCGCGCCGTCCGCAATGCGCTCGACGCCATCCAGGCCGCCCGCCAGGCCAACGGCGGCGGCAGCGACGGCACCGGCCAGCGCCACCATCTCGCCCACCTGCAGGTCGTCCACCCGGACGACGTCGCACGATTCGCGCAACTCGGTGCCACCGCCAACATTCAGGCACTGTGGGCCGCGCACGAACCGCAGATGGACGAGCTGACGGTCCCGTTCCTCGGCGAGCGCCGCTCGACCTGGCAGTACCCGTTCCGCTCGCTGCACGACTCGGGCGCGGCCCTGTGTGGCGGCAGCGACTGGCCGGTCAGCAGCCCCAACCCGCTGTCGGCCGCGCACGTCGCGGTCAACCGCGTCGTGCCGGACGGGCACGGCCACGGCAGTGACGACCCGTTCCTGCCTGAGCAGCGGCTGGATCTCACCACATTCCTGTCCGCCTACACCTCCGGGAGTGCCCGGATCAACGGTCGCGCCAACCAGGCTGGCGCGATCCGCGCCGGCCTGGACGCCGACTTCGCAGTGGTCGACGCCGACCTATCCCGTATCGACAGCCATGACATCGGCCAGGCGGCAGTCACGCAGACATGGATCCGTGGTGAGCAGGCCTGGCATTCCAGGAGGACAGCATGAGCGCTCGATGGCGCACTTCAGCGACGGCGGCCGCGCTCGCGGCCTGCGCGCTTCTGGCGGCGGCCTGCGGCCGGGCCGCCCCGGGCACGGGCGGCAGCAGCGACTCCGGCAACGGTAGTGGCGGCTCCGGCCAGGTCTCCCCGACCAAGGGCCTGGTGATCTCCACCCCGGCGGGCACGTCCAGCGTCGCCTCGGTGACCTGGGCGGTTTACCGTCCGGTGAACTCCCTCGACCCGATCTTCGCCTTCGACTACCCGGAGAACACCGCGATCTCGCTGATGTGCGAGTCGCTGCTCCTGCAGGAGCCGAACGGGTCGATCAAGCCGGGCCTGGCCACCGTGTCGACGCCAGTGCCGACGAAGATGGTCTTCACGCTCCGGCACGGCGTGAAGTTCTGGGACGGTGACCCGGTGACGCCCGCTGATGTGATCTACAGCCTGCAGCGGCAGATGGACCCGGCCTACGGCGGCTTCTACGGCCAGGTCTTCGACCGGGTCAAGTCGATCACAGCGACTGGATCGAACCAGGTCACGATCACCCTCAAGCAGCCCGACTACTGGCTCGAGGGCGAGCTGTCCTCGATGGCGGGCATCATCATCCAGAAGAGCTACGCGCAGAAGGAAGGCAAGAACTACGGCACGCCGGCCGGCGGCATCATGTGTACCGGCGCGTACAAGTTCGTGTCCTGGACCGCGGGCGCGGGCGTCACCGCCGACCTCAACACGCACTACTGGAACCCCGCGGTCAAGCCGCTGGTCAAGCAGATCGTGATCAAGGGCGTGCCAGACGCGGCGTCGTTCACCTCCGGGATGCTGACCGGCGCGATCCAGGGCTCGTACTACTTCGGCCTGTCCAACCTCAAGCAGCTCGAGTCCAGCAGCGCCGTCAAGGTCTACCAGGGGCCCGGCCAGATGACCGACGCGTTCGTCGTGTCTGCGACCAGCGGGCCGCTAACCAATCCCAAGGTCCGCCAGGCGCTGTCGATGGCGCTGGACCGGCAGGCGATCATCAGCAACGTCTATGACGGCGCGGCGCTGATGCCGCGCTGGCTGGCTAACCCGGGCACGTTCGGCTACGGGACCTCGGTGTTCGACGCGGCCTACGACAGCTCGCCGGTGCTGAACCAGAACCTCGCCCAGGCGAAAAAGCTCGCCAAGGAAGCCGGCGTCGCCGGGCAGACGATCACGATCGGCACCTCCAGTGAGCTCGCCAGCATCTCGGCCGAGACTGGCGCCTACCAGCAGGCGGCCGAGGCGATCGGGCTGAAGGTGGTGCTCAAGTCGGTGTCGGCGGCTGACTACATCAACTTCTTCACCAGCGCGGCCGCGCGCAAGGGCATCGACGGGTTCATCACCGTCAACTACGGCGACTACGCCGATCCGGCCGCGCTGCTGTCGACCCTGGCGCTGCCCGGCGGCGACCAGAACTACGACGGCTTCAGCAACCCGCAGATGACCTCGCTGCTGGAAAGCGCGCGCACCACCGCCAACCCGGATCAGCGGGCGCAGCTGGTCGCCAAGGCCGAGGAACTCGCGGCGAAGCTGCTGCCGTGGATCCCGAACGTGCAGCCGACCAACGTCCTCATGCTGAGCAGAAGCCTGACGGGGGCGCCTGGCGTCGTTCTCGTACATGTTCGCCCCCTGGGCCAATACGCTGGGCGGGAAGGGCTAGCCCGGTGCGCTGGCGATTCCTGGTCCGCAGGCTGGCCATGCTGCTGGCTAGCCTGCTGATCGCGAGCTTCGTGATCTTCGGCGCGCTGTACCTGGCGCCGGGGAACCCGATCAGCGCGCTGTCAGGCGGGCGGGCGCTGCCGCCCGCGAGCCTGCACGTGCTGGAGCAGCGCTACCACCTCAACCAGCCGTTCTTCGCCCAGTACTGGTACTGGCTGGACAACGCACTGCACGGCAACCTCGGCATCTCGATCACGCTGCAGGAGAACGTGTCCTCGGTGATCGCCGCGCGGATGTGGACGACCGGCGGGCTCGTGCTCTACGCCGCAATCATCATCCTGATCGTCGGGATCGGCAGCGGGGTCGTGGCGGCGCTGCGGCCGGGCTGGGCGGACAACTCGGTGCTGGTGTTCGACCGCGGTCACCGCAGCGTTGCCGTCGTTCGTCGCGGCGATCGTGCTGATCCTGCTGTTCTCGGTGAAGCTCGGCTGGTTCCCGGCGTTGGGCAACGGCACGGGATTCTGGTCCAACGTCCAGCACCTCACCCTGCCCGCGATCGCACTGGCGATCTCCTCGCTGGCCATCGTGTCGCGGGTGACGCGGGCGGCGGTCCGCGAGGAGGCCGACCGCGAGCACGTCCAGACCGCCATCAGCCGCGGCATCCCGGGCCGCCAGCTCATCCGGCGGCACGTGCTGCGCAACGCCGCGATCCCGATCGCGACGGTGTCGGGCATCACGATCGCCTCGCTAATCGCGGTGGCGGCGGTGGTGGAGACCGCGTTCAGCCTGAACGGGCTCGGCGCGTACCTCGTGCAGGCGGCCGAGTCCAAGGACCTGGCGGTGGTGCAGGGGATCTCGCTGGTCCTGGTCGCTGCGTTCGTGCTGATAAACGCGCTGGTCGACGTGCTGTACGCGGTGCTCGACCCGCGGGTCGCGCTCGGAAGCAGGGCACAGTGAGAGGGGCTCCGATGAGGTGTGCACGGTGAGCGCGGCTGTCGGCGTCCCGGCCGCTACCGCCGCCCCGGCCGCCGGGCGGCGCGCAGGGCGGCCGGGCGTGCTCGGCCTGCTGCGTGCGACCGGGGCCGGCGGCATGATCTCGGCCGTTGTGATCGCGATCGCGATAGTGCTGGCGATCATCGGCCCGTGGATCGCGCCCTACAACCCGGACCTGCCGAACCTGAGCCTGGCCTGGGTCGGGCCGGTCGGCGGGCACCTGCTCGGCTTCGACTTCGAGGGCCGCGACGTGCTGTCTCGGCTGCTGGCGGGCGCGCAGTCCTCGATGATCGGCCCGCTCGCCGTCGTCGTCGGCGCGATGGTACTCGGCACGCTCATCGCGGTCGTCTCCGCCTGGCGCCAGGGCCTCACCGACACCGTCGCCTCGTCCGGCCTCGACATCCTCTTCGCCTTCCCCGGCATCCTGCTCGCCGTGCTCGCTGCGGCGGTATTCGGCGCCGGCCTGACGGCCGCCGCGGTCGCGCTCGCCATCGCGTACATGCCGTACGTGGCCCGAGTGCTGCGTGGCGCTGCTTTGCGGGAACGTGGCCAGCCCTACGCCGCCGCCCTCGAGGTGCAGGGTGTCAGCGGCGCCTCGATCTGCCTGCGGCACATCGTGCCGAACATGCTGCCGCTGATCGTGGCGCAGGCGACGATCCTGTTCGGCTGGGCGATGGTTGACCTCGCAGCGATCTCGTTCCTCGGCCTCGGGGTGCAGCCGCCCGCGCCGAACTGGGGTGTGATGATCTCGGAGAACCAGCCAGGCATCCTGCAGGGCTACCCGCTCCCGGCGCTGGCCGCGGGCGTCTGCATCGTCGGCGTGGTCATCGCGTTCAACATCCTCGGCGAGCGGCTGTTCGAGCAGGCCCAGGCGGTGCGGCGATGAGCGCGGCTGGGGCGGCAGGCGCGGAGCGCGACGCGCTCCTTTCGGTGCAAGACCTGACCGTCACGCTGCCGGTCGAGGGCGCCCAGCGCGCGGTGCTGCGGGACGTGTCGCTGGAGATCCGGCCGGGCGAGGCGGTCGGGCTGGTCGGCGAGTCCGGCTCGGGCAAGTCGATGACCGCCCGCGCGATCGACCGGCTGCTGCCGAAGGGCGCGCAGGTCGAGGGCGAGATCCGGTTCGACGGCGTGGACGTCGCGACGCTGACCGGCGCAGCGCTGCGCGGCTACCGCAACAAGGTCGCGATGATCTTCCAGGATCCTCGCGCACACGTGAACCCGGTCCGGCGGATCGGCGACTTCATGACTGAGGCCCTGCGGACCAACCTGGGCGTCCCCGCCGCGGAGGCGAGCAAGCGCGCGGCCAGCATGCTTGGCGAGGTCGGCATCGCCGACGGGAAACGGCGGTTGCGGCAGTACCCGCACGAGCTGTCGGGTGGCATGCTGCAGCGGGTCATGATCGCGGCCGCGCTGCTGACCGGCCCGGCGCTGCTGCTGGCCGACGAGCCGACGACTGCGCTCGACGTGACGACGCAGGCCGAGGTCATGGCGATCCTGGACGAGCTGCGGCAGGCGCACGGCCTGGCCATGCTGTTCATCACGCACGACCTGGACCTGGCCGCGGCGATCTGCGACCGGACGATCGTCATGTACGCGGGGCAGATCGTGGAGGAGCGGCGGTCGGAGCTGCTGCACAGCGATCCGCTGCATCCGTACACGGCGGCGCTCGGGGCGGCCCGGCCGGACATCGCGCAGAAGGCCAGCCGGCTGCGCGCCATCCCCGGCCGGCCGCTGTCGGCCTTCGAGGCACCTGCGGCAGCCTGCGCGTTCGCGCCGCGCTGCGCCTACACCGAGCCAGCCTGCACGGAATCGGTGCCGGACCTGGCGGCGCTCGGCGGCGGCCGGTCGCGCTGCCTGCGGGCAGCCGACCTGCGCGGGCAGCTGGAGACAGCGCATGCATGAGCACGAGCTGGCAGCCGAGGTAAGCGTGCGGCCGGAGGAAACTCAGCCCAACGGCGCCGCCCTGACTCTCGCCGAGGCCGACCCCGTGCTGGCCGTTGACGGCCTGCGCAAGGAGTTCCGCAGCCTGGTCGCAGTCGACGACGTCTCGTTCGCGATCCCGGCCGGCCGGTCCCTGGCGATCGTCGGGGAATCCGGCTCCGGCAAGACGACGATCGCCCGGATGATCGTCGGCCTGGAGCGGCCGACAAGCGGCTCGATCACGGCCTGCGGCCGGGACCGGTCGCGGCCCGCGCGGTCAGCCCGGGACCGGCGGCGGCGTGGCAGCGAGGTGCAGATCGTCTTCCAGGACCCGTACACGAGCCTGGATCCCCGGCAGACCGCCGAGCACGCCATCGACGAGATCCTGCGGCTGCACCACGGGTACGAGGCCGAGCGCCGCCGGGCCAGGATCGCGGAGCTGACCGAACTCGTCGGGCTCGACTCGCGCCAGGCCAGGGCGCTGCCGCGGGCTTTGTCGGGCGGGCAGCGGCAGCGGGTCGCGATTGCCCGGGCGCTCGCCGCGGAACCGCGCGTGCTGATCCTGGACGAGTCCGTGGCCGCGCTGGATGTGTCGATCCAGGCCCAGGTGCTCAACCTGCTGGCCGACATCCGGGACGAGACGTCCGTCTCCTACGTGCTGATCAGCCATGACCTCGCGGTTGTCCGCCAGCTCACCGACGAAGCGATCGTGATGCATCGCGGGCAGTCGGTGGAGCGCGGGCCGACCGCGCAGATCCTCGACGACCCGCAGCATCCCTACACGCAGCGGCTGCGCGCGAGCGTGCCGCGGCCGGGCTGGAAACCAGTGCGGCGCCAGCTGGTGCCCGCCGACACCGAAGGTGAGCGAACGTGACCGACGACCTCTGCTATCTGTCGGCGACGACCGCGCTGCGCTTGTTCCGGTCCCGTGACCTGTCGCCGGCCGAGCTGGCCGAGGCTGTGATAGCCCGGGCCGAGTCAGTCGAGCCTGCTATCAACGCGTTCGCCGCAACCTACTACCAGCAGGCGCTGGAGCAGGCCAGGGCGGCCGCCGAACGCTACGCGGGCAAGGGTGACCCACCGCGGCCGCTGGAGGGCCTGCTGGTCGCGGTCAAGGAAGAGGCCCCGATCGCCGGGCAGCTCAACACGCTCGGGTCACTGCCGCTGCGCGACGTGGTGGCGCCGGAGACAGCGGTGTTCGTGCAGCGGATCCTCGACGCGGGCGGCATCGTGCATGCCCGGACCACGACACCGGAGTTCTCCTGCGCGCCGGTGACCTGGACGAAGCTGTGGGGCGTCACCCGCAACCCGTGGCACCCGGATTATTCGCCCGGCGGGTCGTCCGGCGGCTCGGGTGCGGCGCTGGCCGCGGGCAGCACGACACTCGCGACGGGCTCGGACATCGGTGGGTCGATCCGCATTCCGGCGTCGTTCTGCGGAGTCGTCGGGTTCAAGCCGCCGTATGGCCGGGTGCCGGAGGTCGAGGTGTTCAACCTCGACCACTACTGCCACGAGGGGCCGATGGCCCGGACGGTCGCGGACTGTGCACTGCTGGAGAACGTGATCGCCGGACCCGATCCGAGCGACGTGGCGTCGATCAGGCCCAAGCTCGTGATCCCGGCTGACCTAGGCCTCGCGGTCGCACAACCCCGGGTCGCGCTCAGCGCCGACCTCGGCTGCTACCGCGTCGACGCGGACGTCGTGGCCAACACCCTGGCCGCGGCCGACCGGCTCCGCGCCGCGGGCGTGATCGTTGAGGAAGTCAGCCTGCCCTGGCGGCTGGCCGACATCGAGCGCGCGGCCGAGATCCACTTCGGCATGATCTTCGGCCCGTCGATACGCGAGCTGTACGACCAGCACGGCGCCGACCTCACCTCTTACGCCCGGTATCTCGTCGAGGACTCCGCGAAGATCGCCAAGAAAGACCTGATCGCCGGGCTGGACCTGGAAGGCCGGATCTACGCACCGCTCGGCGCGCTGCTCGAGGACTACGACGCGCTGATCTGCCCGACGTTCGCGGTCCCGGCGCTGCCAGCCACCTACGACGTCGGCGACCCGGTCGAGATCAATGGCGAGCCGACCGCGCACTGGATGGACGCCATGATGACGCTGCCGTTTAACATCGCCAGCCGCTGCCCGGTGCTGAGCGTGCCGTCCGGGCTGTCGCGCGACGGCGTGCCGACGGGTCTGTCGGTCGTCGGCAAGACCTACGACGACGTCGCCGCGTTCCGGGTAGCCGCCGCTCACGAGGCCACGTTTCCCTGGCTGGACGAGCCCAGCCGGCGGCCCGGGCCGCCGCCAGGATAGGCGGAATCGCATCCGCGCCAACACCCCCGATTCACCACAGCCATCCGGCCCCAGCTTGGTGGCAATGACGCAACTACCCCAGCCCTGCACCTCTCCGAGCTTCAATCACGCGAAGTGATCGCAGTGGCTGCTTCCGCAGGTCCGAAGCGCTCAATGCGTTGGTGCTGCGCTCGGGTGACGTCACCGCCGTCGTTCCTCGAGCGGCGGGATGCCGAGGCTGAGCTGTCCGAGGCGCTCGGGATCAGCGAGGGCATCGATTTGGGTGATCTTTCCGTTTGTGACGGTGAACGCCATCACGGAGAACACTCGTCCAGCGGGGGCCACCACGGCTCCTGCGGCGCCGTTGACGAGCGCTGGTCTGATGAACGGGTAGAGCTTCGAGTAGGTGGAGGAGTAGGCCGCTACGGCCTGCGCGCCGCGAAGAAGCAGCGAGGCTTCCTCGCGCAGCACGCCGCCGTCGATCCGCAGTTCGACGTCGGGATCTAGCACCGCGATCAAGACGTCGAAGTCGCCATCGCGCGAGGCGGCGAAGAACGCGCCGACGACCTCGCGCTGTCGGGCGAGGTCAGGGTCGGGCTTGGGCGATCCGTGCACGCGCCGCCGCGCCCGGCTGGCGAGCTGCTGCACGGCGGCTTCGGAACGATGGAGGACAGCCGCGATGTCCGCAAACGGCACGCCGAACACGTCGTGCAGTACGAACGCCAGCCGCTCGGGGGGACTGAGCGCGTCGAGCACCACCAGCAGCGCGAGCCCGACCGAGTCGGCAACCAGCGCCTCCTGCTCGGGGTCGGCGCTGTCATCGAGGCTGACGACGGGGTCGGGCACGTAGACGTCCGAAAGCTGTTCGCGCCGTGCTCGCCGGGCGCGCAGCATGTTCAGGCACACCCGCCCGACAATGGTGGTCAGCCAGGCCTGCATGTTCTCCACGCTCCCCGGATCCTGGTCGCGGGTCCGAAGCCAGGCCTCCTGGAGGGCGTCGTCAGCTTCGCTCACCGACCCCAGCATCCGGTAGGCGACCCCGCGCAAATGCGACCGGTGCTGCTGAAAGCCCTCCGTCAGCCATTCGCGCTCCTCCATCACCAGCGCGTCCCTCCAGTCCCTGAGCGAGCCGGAGCAGCGAGATCGAACTCGATGGAGGAGAAGCCGAGCGCCGCGCTCCGACGCCGTGACGTTCCCGCACTGGCTAGCTCAGAGGTCAGAAGCGCCACGACGGCCAGCACGGGAAACTCCGGGACCACAGGCTGCTTTGGCAATAGGGCTCCCCTTCTAGCTCCAGTGGCCATGGCCGGATGGGGATGGAGCCCGCGGAGTAGGACCCCATCACCAGTGGTCGCGGTAGCCAAGGCCCACGACCAGGGCGGCGACGGCCATCACCAGGAAGCTAACCGCACCGGCGACCTTGGGGTCGCGCACCCGGATGTGCGCGCTCAGAGCACAGATGAAATAGAAGGCCAGGCCAATCGCGGCGGCCGTGCCGAGCACCGGCACGGCGAACCCAGCCAGCAGCCCGGCCGCCCCGCAGGCCAGCAGAATCCCGAACGGAACCATCCACTTCTGCGACACCCGCACCTCGTCGGCGACAACCTTGACAGACCCTGCCCCGGCGAAGTTCAAAACGGCGGCGTAGCTGTTCGCGAGCGCCACGACGATCGTGACTACAACGTAAGCGATGTACATACACGTAAGACACGCCCCGCTCGCAGAACCTGACCGCTGGGGCCCAGCGGCCTTTAGACCGCCGAGGTACGGTCGGCCGCGGGGCCAGGATGACCGGAGCCGGGGGCGCGCTGCCCCCGGCTCCGAGATGCGCTGGTGGATCAGCCAGTGACGACGATGCCTGCGGGCGTGGCGCCGGTGGGCAGTGAGGTCGGGGAGCCGGCCAGTTCGGTCAGGTTGCCGCCGTGGACGGCGAACGCGCCGACAGCGCCGATCTTGCTCTCATCGACGTACAGGTAGCGTCCGCCGGGGCTCAGCCGCTCGTCGACGGCGCCGATACCGCCGATACCGCCGCTGGCGCGGACCGGCGTGCTGCCGAGCAGCGTCAGCGTGCCACCCGGGGTGATCGAGTAGCGGGAGATCGTGCCCGACGCGGTGTTCACGGTGAACAGGAACTGACCGTTATGGGTGATCTCCACCCAGCACGGAGCCATCTGCTGGTCCGCGAACGGGGAGGACCCGATCGACGACAGCACCCCGTTGCCTGAGTCGCGGAACGCCGAAACCGTGCCGCTGTCCACCGCTGTGTTGTGGGCGTTCGACACGAATAGCTGATCAGGGTTGGTCGGGCGGAACTCGCTGCCGAACGGGCCCAGGCCCTGCGCGGGGAAGGGTGATCCGGGGGCGGCGGTCAGCCGCCCGTCGCGGCCCACCGTGAAGCTGTCGATCATCGACGAGCCGACACGGGTCCCGGCGAGCTTGCTGCCATTGCCGTTGAACAGCACGTCGCCCGGCTGAGAACCACTGGGCAGCGCGGCAGCCGAGCCGGGGATCAGCTCAAGCCGGCCGTCGCGGTGCAACCGGAACCCCGTGTAGTTACTGCCGGCGTTACCGGAGTTCGCGACATACACCAGACTCCCGTGGATGGCCACACTGACCGGCAGGACACCACCGGAGGACACCACACCATCGTGGACCAGCCGGAGCGAACCGTGGCGGGAGATCCGCAGCACCGAGACCTGGTTGCTGCCGGCGTCCGCGGCGATCAGGAAGCGGCCATCCGGCGAGATCTGCAGTGCGCCTTGCGAGGCCAGCCCAGCTCCGGTTCCCGCGCCGCCGGCGGCGAACGGCGATCCGGCCTCGCGAGTTAGTGATCCGTCCGCATGACGGTCGAACGCGCCGATCGTGTTGGTGCCAGCTGTGTTGTCGTTGACGTAGACGTGTCCGACGACCGGCGACCAGTGGGTCGAGGCGGAGGCGGAGGCGGAGACGGTGACGGCCGCGAGTGCGGCCGCCGTGGTGAGGCCGAGCAGAATCGGGCCCGGCTTCGGAATCCTCATGGTTCCCCCTGGGTAGGTGTTGGGCTTGCGTGCCTGACAGTCCCGGCGAGAGTCCGCCCATTACGGTCTTTGCCGGGCAACTGCGACGCCAGCGTGCGATTCGGCAGGGAAGGTGAAGGCTCCCGGCCGCGAATCGCTGGCGCCAGGAGTTATTCGGTACCCCAGCCGTTCCGGATTGGTGGCCAGCGGCGCGGTCAGCAGCTGGCGGGGGACAGCAGGCCAGCGAGGCCGTCCAGCCCGGTGATCACGTGATCTGGCGGTGACCCCCAGGGGTCAAACAGCGCGGACGGCTGGCGCTTGCACCATGCGGTGCGCAGCCCAGCCGCGCTGGCCCCGATGAGGTCGAAGGGATTGGAGGACACCAGCAGCGCGGCCGGGGGCCCGGTTTTCATCGTGGCCAGCAGATGCTGGTAGATGCCGGGGTGGGGCTTATAGACGCCCGCGTCCTCGGCGGAGATGAGAGCGTCCACGAATTCGCGGTAGCTGCTGGTGAGTTCTTCGAGCCAGGCCCGCGGTCCGACGCTGAACACCACGATCGTGTGCCCGGACTGGTGCAGGGCGGCGAGGGCTGGCCGGGCATCGTCGAAGGGCCGGAGCCGCTGGTAGGCGCCGGCCAGGGCGCGGAGCTGTGATTCCGGCAGGGAGAACCCGGATTCGGCCAGCGCGGCGGCCAGGCCCCACTGGGTGAGTTCGCCGAACGGGGGGAACTGGCCCATGGCGGTGACGCGGAACATGTACTCGAGCTGCTTGCCGCGCCAGGCGAGCGCTACCTGACTGGCCCGGTCCCCGCAGACGGGGGTCAGTTCCGAGATGACGCTGGCGGTGTCGGCCAGTGTCCCGAACATGTCGAACGCGACCAGCATGACGTGCCCCTTCAGCTACCGAACGGCCCCAGTCTGCCCGGCCCGCGGGCCTGCCCGCGTTCCGGCGCATCCGTCCGTCTGGCGCGAGCTGGCCTGCTAGCTCGGGCTGGTGCTGTGGTTGGCTGTCCCGGCCGGGTCCGTGCCGTTGCCGGGCGCCGCGGCGGTGAGCAGGCTGATCCGGTCGCCGGGGGCGAGTACCAGGTCTGGGTGGGGTTCGTGCAGGGTGCTGCGGTGCAGGACGGAGACCGGCAGGTACCCGGGGGGCCAGGTGATGGTGCCGATGGCTTTGCCTGCGCCTGGTGAGCGGGGGCCGATCGTGATTTCCAGCACCTGGTAGCCGGGAAGCGGGGTGGGTGGTTCCGTGGCCTGGTCTGATAGGCCGGCATCTGGGGCCCGGGCAGCGGGTGTGCCGGCTTGCGGTGGGGCGGTGCCCATTTCCCGGGCGATGGCGCGCAGCACGCTGTCGTTGGTGATCCAGCCCGCTGGCTGGCCGCCGTCGCCGGCCAGGACGGGCAGGCCGTCCCGGCCGTACGCCGCTAGCTGGCGCAGGGTCTGGGTCAGCGATTCGCTGGCATACACGGCCTGCGGGTCGCTGCGGTAGGTAATCGTGCCAGGCAGCGGCGTCTTGGCTGCGGCTGCCCGGTCACCGTCACGGGTGCGGCTGGCCTGGCCGTCCCGGCCTTCCGTGACCGTGAGCGGCGTGGGGAACGGGCGCATGGCGTCGGCGGCGGTCATGTCGGCGAATGCCCGCCATGGTGCGGCCCGGTTGACGTCGTAGCCGCGGCGCAGCAGCTTGGTGGTGTAGATCGTGCCGTAGCTAAGCGCCCGGGAGGTGGCGGTGGCGATGGCGACGGCCAGCATGACCGGCAGGGTCAGCGCGTAGTCGCCGGTCATCTCGACCACGGAGGCCACCGAGGTGAGCGGGGCCCGGGCGGCGGAGGTGAACACAGCGCCCATGGCCACCACGGCGTACAGGGCGGGCTGGCCTGCCCCCGGGCCGAAGATGTGCCCGGCGATCTCGCCGAACGCCATCCCGGAGGTGACCCCGACGAACAGCGACGGCGCGAACACGCCGCCCGAGCCGCCGATGCCCAGGGTCAGGCTGCAGGCGAGGATCTTCCCGGCCGCCAGCACCAGCAGGAACCACAGCACATAGTCACCGGCCACCGCCTTGTACATGATGGGGTAGCCGACGCCGTACATCTGTGGCAGCGCCAGCAGCACCAGCCCGAGCGCGATGCCGCCGATGGCGGGCCGAGCCCACTCCGGCCGGTTCTTCCAGGCCAGGTCCCACAGGTCTTCCATCTTGTACACGACGTTCTTGAACACCAGCCCGATCAGGCCGGCGACTACCGCCAGGACCGCGACCAGCAGGTAGTTGCGCGGGTGGTGTAGCGCGATGCCCGAGGGGAGGCCGTGCAGGAATGGGCGGTCCCCGAGGAAGGGGATGGCGGTGATGTCGGCCAGCATGGCGGCGAGCAGGACGGTGAACATGGCGTCGATGGAGAACTCGCGCAGCACGATCTCCACGCCGAAGAACACGCCGGTGATGGGCGCGTTGAACGTGGCGGAGATGCCACCCGCGGCGCCGCAGGCGACCAGGATCCGCATCCGGTTCTCCGGCATCCGCACCCACTGGCCGAGGCTGGAGGCCAGCGCGGAGCCGATCTGCACGATCGGGCCCTCCCGGCCGACCGACCCGCCGGTTCCGATGCACAACGCAGATGCGACCGCCTTGACCACGCTGACCTGGGGCCGGATCCGCCCGCCGTTCTCCGCGACGGCCAGCATCACCTCGGGCACCCCGTGGCCGCGTGCCTCGCGGGCGTACCGGTAGATCAGCGGCCCGTAAATGATCCCGCCGATAACCGGGACCACCACGAAGAACGCCAGTCCGAGCCACGGCAGGTGCGCGCTGCCGGTGTAGCCGGCCTGGCCGAACTGCGCGTGACCGGTGAAGAGCCAGGTGAAGAAGTAGATGAGGTAGCGGAACACCACTGCACCCAGCCCGGCCCCCACGCCGGTCAGCACGGCGATAACGAACAGCCCGAACCGGGTGGCGCGTAGCCAGCCGGCCGTCCGGGCGGTCCACCGCTGGGCCGGCGCCCCCGTCAGGGCCGGGCCTGCCGTCATTTCCGTCCACCCACCGCAGCGCGGGCAGGCCCGGCCGCCCGGCCCGGCGCCGTCCCGGCCGGCCTGCCCTCAGGCAGGTCCGGTTGCGCGGCTGGCCACAGCCGGTCCGGCACTTCGCCGGCCGCGGCGGAGAATGCGTCCAGCGCGCCGGCCACCGCGGCCTGCTCAGCAGCGGGCAGCCTGCCCAGGATCTGGGTCAGCAGTTCGCGGCGCCGCCCGGTCGCTTGATCCACGACCTGCCGCCCAGCGGGGGTGATGGTCACCTGGACCGACCGGCGGTCCGCGCGGCTGCGATGCCGCCGGATCAGCCCCTTACGCACCAGCCGGTCACCCATCCGCCCAGCGGTTGACGGGGTGACCTCCAGCGCCGTAGCCAGATCGACCAGCCGCTGCGGACCCCGGGACGCCAGCACCACCAGCGCCCGGTACTGGGCGATCGTGGTCTCCTCCGCCGTCGCCCCCAGGGACTGGGTGGCCACCGCGATGAGCGTCCGGCTCGCCGTCAGCACCGCGTCCACCACCGCCTCATCCACGGGGTCCCGGTTCACAGCCCACCCAATTCCTTGCATAGTGCGACTATTACCCTAGGAGTCTATCAGCCTGTGCTGGTAAGTGACCTGCCCTGCCCTGGCCGGCCAGGTGGCCGCCGGGCAGAGGCGGCCCGGCGGTTGCAACATTGCTGTAGGCAAGTATTGTTATCAACAACACTTGCTTATAGCAAGTTCACTGCCCGGCGGCGTGGCCGCATGTGTGCTGGCCGGCGGTCGCGGCTGGCCCGCACGCCTTAGGAGGCATGTCATCATGAGCCAGGTCTGGGTCATCGTGCTGTGGACCGCCATCCCCGTCATCGTGCTGCTCCCGGCGTTCACCGTCGGCACCTACTGGTTTTTCCGGCATTTCAACCGACGGAGGCGCCCCCCGGAACTCCCGGTGGAGCGGGCTTACCGTGAGGCGACGGCGCGATAGATGGCCCGGCCGGAACCCCGGGCGACGCTAGTTCGATGACCGGCACTTTCCGCTTGCAACCGGCGGCCGCCGCGAGGCACTGGCGTTCAGTATGAGATTCCTGCCTCCTAGGCCGATGCCGCGGCGTGGTCGCGCAGGTAGCGGACGAGGCCGGCGACGTCCTCGGGGACGAGCCGGCCGATGGCTCCGCTGGAATAGACGCTGACCACGACGTCGCCTGCCGGGTCGAGGACGAAGCCGGTGGACTGCAGGTATACCGGGTCCGGGTTGACGAAGGCGCCGGTCAGGTCCGCGATCGCGCGGGCGTCGGCGCCGAAGCCAACCGGGTAGGTCAGGTGGTGCTTGGCGATGAGGTCGGCGGTGCTGGCTTCGTCATCGACCGACAGGGCGGCGACCTGGACACCAAGACTAGCCAGGGTCGCGCTGGCCCGCTGGAAGGCGTGCAACTGGCGTTGCAGTACGGGCACCAGGAGCCCCGGTAGAACAGCACCACGCCGAACCGGCCAGCGAATGCCCCGGGCAGCAGCACGGTCTGCCCGCCAGGGACGGTGAGCGTCAGGTCCGGGAAGGTGTCACCGGGGTGCAGCAACGGCATGAGCAAGCTCCTCATCGGGGTGGTCGCTGGGCAGACAGGTCCAGATTGGCTGGATCCTGGCCGGCGCACACCGTCAAGAGTGGTGAACCGCACTCCCGGGCCTCGTGCCGGAAAGAGCTAACTGGCCGGGTGAGGTGAAGGCCCACCGGGAGCTGAAATCGGTCCAGGCTGGACCGTCTCTGAACATTTGTTTAGAATACTGATCATGCGTTCAATGCCGGATGACCGGACCGCCCGGGCGGTTATCCGGGATGAGGCGCTGCGGCTGTTCGCGGCGCGGGGGCCGGATGCGGTCACAGTGCGGCAGATCGCGGCGGCGGCCGGGATCTCGCCGGGCCTCGTGCTGCATCACTTCGGGTCGAAAGCAGGCCTGCGGGAGGCGGTCGATCAGCATGTGCTGGGCCTGTTTGACCTGATGCTGGGGGAGCTGACTGGCGAGGCCGCCCCGGACCTGTCTGACCCGGCGGCGTCCGGGTCGCTGGCCGAGGCGATCGCCGGGCACCTGCCGGCGGACTCGCCGGTGCCGGCCTATCTGCGCCGCCTGCTGCTGGCAGGGGACGAGGCCGGCCGGGTGCTGTTCCGCCGCTTGTTCGCGCTGAGCGGCCGGACCCTGGATGCGCTGGTGGCGGCGGCCTGGCCGCACCCGGCGCTGACCCAGCGGTCCGCGCTGCGTTCCTGCTGAGCAATGACCTGGCCGTGTTGTTGCTGCGCGAGCAGCTGACCGATGCGCTCGGCACCGACCCGCTGTCCGGGGAGGGGATGGCCCGGTGGGGCCAGGAAATGCTCGTCATCTACGGCGCCGGGCTCCTCGCGCCGCCCCCGGGCACCTGAGGGTTGGCCTGCCGCGTCGGTGTCCGACGACCAGAGGAAGGAGCTACCGATGACATCGCAAGGCCACAGCGCAGGACGGCTGGCTGCCCGCAGGAGTGCGCGGTGACCGCGGCCGGCGCACCGGTGCTGGAAGCGCGGGACGTGCACAAGGCCTACGGCAGGCACCAGGTGCTGAAGGGCGCGGAGCTCGCCGTCCAGCCTGGGCAGCTGGTGGCTGTGGTCGGGGAGAACGGGGCCGGGAAGTCCACGCTGCTGAAGATCCTGGCCGGCACGCTGGCCGCCGACCGGGGCGAGGTCCGGCTTACCGGGACGCTCGGGTACTGCCCGCAGGACCCGGTGGTCAACGAGAACCTGACCGTCGGCCAGCACCTGCGGTACTTCGCGGCCGCCTACCGGCTAGCCTCACTGCGCCGGGCCGACGCGCTCGCCGACCTGCTCGGTTTCGCCGGGTACCGCAACGAGACGGCAGGCGCCCTGTCCGGCGGCACCCGGCAGAAGCTCAACCTGACCCTGGCGCTGCTGCACGACCCTGATGTGCTTCTGCTGGATGAGCCCTATCAGGGGTTTGACTGGGAGACCTACCTTCGGTTCTGGGATGTGGTCAGCGACCTGCGCAGCCGCGGCAAGGCCGTGGTGATCATCACGCATCTGGTGTTCGAGCAGGACCGGTTCGACGTGCTTGCTGACCTGACCGAGGGCCGGCTCGCCCGCCGCCAGCCAGCCAAGGGGGAATCCCGTGTCAGCAGCTGACCTGGCCCACCCGGTCCCGCCCACGCCCGGCCCGTCCCGCCCGGCGTTCAGGCAGTTCCCGACGGCCTGGCGGTTCGCGGTGCGCAACCAGACCCGCAACCGGCTGGCCGCGCTGCTGCTGGCTATCTTCGTCCCGGTCTGGTACCTGCTGATGCTGGCTATCGCTGGGCACCAGCCGCTGGCCTTCCGGCTGTATGCCACCGGCCAGGTCCTCACTGTCGATAGTGGTCACCTGACCCTGATCAGTGCCGGGCTGAACTCGCTGACCATCGTCGTCGGCTTCGCTGTCTTCGCCGCTATCCGCAAGACACTGGATTTCGACAAGCGCCTGGTCTTCGCGGGTTACCGGCAGGCCACCCTGATCGCCGCCAAGACCCTGGCCATCGCCATCCTCGCCACTGCGGTGGCCTGCTACACGGCGGTCGTGCTGCTGGCGTTCTGGCGTCCCGGCCTGGCGGGCTGGCTGGCCATCGTGGCTGGCTTTACTGTCATCGCCCTCACCTACGGGTCCCTCGGGCTGCTGCTCGGCGTGCTGGTCAAAAACGACCTGGAGGGATTCTTCCTCATCATCATGGGCGGGCTGATGGACACCTTCCTGCAAAACCCGCTCGGAAACCCGCTGGCCAACAAGCCCATCCTGGAATGGTTTCCCTCCTTCGGCCCCATGCAGTTCGCCGTCGGCGGGTCATTCGGGCACCAGGCCCTGTGGGGGCACCTGGTCTTCGGGCTGGCCTGGGCCGCCGCATTCGCCGCCGGCGGCCTGATGATCTTCCAGGTCAGGACCCGCAGCCGCAGACACCCGGCCGGCTAGCGGAGAAGCCTGTGCTACAGCCAGCTGTCGAGGTAGTAACAGTCGGCATGGTCGTAGCTGGGGTTCTCGCCCGCTTTCATCCGCATCATCAGCCCCAGTGGCTGGTAGCCGCGTTCGGTGAGCGCGTCGATGGTGTGCCAGCTGGAGCTCGACGCCCGGGTGAACAGGGCAGTCTTCCCGCGCTCACGGCTGAGGTGCTCGGCCGCGCCGAGCAGCCTGCCGAGCGTGGTGCGGGTGGCGGCGGCCAGGAACGGCACATATCCCATGCCGGGGGGCTGGACGGTCGGCTCCAGGTGCACGATCGCGACGCCATCGGCAGCGGTGAGCGCGAGCCCGGCCCCGCACGCATACGCGGCGGCCACCTCACCGGACACGTCCAGGCCCGGGTACAGGAAGCTGAGGTCGGCCACCTGGCCGCCGTGCTGGATGCCGTCAGGCATGCTGGTGGTGGCCAGGTGGGTGCGGAACCCGATGCTGCCGCCGGACGGGCGGAACCCCATCTTGCGGTAGAAGCGCCGGTGCAATGCGCTGCCCGGAAACGTCGCCAGCCCCATCAGACGCACGCCACGGCGCCGCCAGCTGTCCACGCACGCGGCGACCAGCCGCGTACCCACACCGCAGCGCTGGGCTTGCGGGTGCACAGCGAGCGGGCCGAACCAGCCGAGTGTGGCCCGCGCTATGGACAGCAGCGCACCGGTCACCTGCCCTGGGTCACGCTTGCTGACGGCGACGAAGCATCCAGCCGGGTCGGCGACGAGGCGCGTCCTGATCAGCAGGGCCGGGATCGCGGCCGCGGCTGGGTCCGCCCGGCCGTCCCGGGGATGCAGCGCCGCGAACGCGGCGTCCATCACTGATGCGACATCTGGGAGATCACCGAGGGTCATCGCCCGGACCACGCTCGCGGCGACGACTTCCCCACCTCCACCTGTCTCATCTGCGCCCACCGCCCCAGGGGGCCGGGCCTGTCCCCCGGATTCCGTGCTCACGCTAGGGCATCGCCTGGCTGGCTACGGCGCGGTGGTGAAGAACACCCGGCGGGAGATCACGCCGTGGCCGATGTCGTGGCCATTCCACAAGGTGACGTGCCGGCCTGGGCCGAGGAACGCGCTGGCCTGGTCATCGGCCACCTCGATGGTCACCACCACACCGGCCTCCCCCGGTGCCAGCGGCCGGTCATCCGGCCGGTAGATCGCAGCGGGAAAATACCGGCGCTGAGCCGGCGTCGCGCAGTTGCTGCACCGGATCATGACGGCGTGCGTTCCGCTTGGGTACTCCCTGGCGGGCGCGTTGCCTGCGGCGCCGTCCAGGGAGACAACCGCCCGGTATTTGTATTGCCGCACAGCCTGCACCTTCTTCCCCGGCTGCACATCGCTACCGCGAGCGGCCCAGGAATCCCTTGATGGCAGGCGCTGGCAGGCGCGGCTGCAGCCTTGCAGGAAGCAAATATTTCCTCATACAATACTTCGCTATGGGAACGTCCTCAAGGGCGGCTGCGGACGAGCCGGAACTGGCGCCCGGCAGCATCGAAACCCTGCAGGCGGCCACCCGCGTCCTGACGGGCGTCGCGCTGCGCAGCGTGGATGTCCTCAACGGAGCAGTGACGCTGCCACAGCTCCGGATGCTCGCCGTGCTTGCGCAGCTGGGCCGCGCCCGCTCGGTGCAGGTGGCCCGGGCCCTGGGGCTGGAAGCCTCCACCGTCACCCGGCTGGCTGACCGGATGGTCGCCGCAGGCCACGTGGCCCGGGGAAGCGAGCGCGGGCACCGAGGCGTGGTCACTCTGGAGCTGACCGCCTCCGGCCACGAACTGGTCCGCCAGGTCGCCACCTGGCGGGAGCAAGAGCTGACCCGGATCTTGCGGCGGCTCCCGCCGGCCAGCCGGGCCCAGCTCACCACCGTGCTCCGCCAGCTGGTCGAAGCCGCAAGCGAGGGGTACGGGAACATCTCCCACACCCTCGTGCCCGTCTGACCAGGCTGGAGCAACGGGGGGGCTCAACCATGCCACCGGCATCAGGGTGGCGGCACCGGGGCAGGCGACCCAGTGACCGTGCCGCGCATCGGCGTAACCGCGCAGCGGCTGAGACGGATCAGGTGGTGGCCGGGCTGTATCGCGCGCATTACCTGTCCCTCACCCGGATCGCCGTGCTCCTCGTCAGCGACATAGCGGTAGCCGAGGAAATCGTCCAGTCCGCCTTCGTCTCGCTGCACCGCGCATGGCCGCACCTAGCGGGCAGAGACACGGCCCTGGCCTACCTGAGAGGGGCAGTAGTCAGCGGGACACGCTCCCATGACGCGACCCCCGCCGATTCGCCCGGCCGGCCGGGCGCCGCGCCGCATGCCTCCTGGCCAGACAGCATCCCGGGAACGCTCCTGGGGGCGGCACTGCACGCGCTCCCCACCCGGCAGCGCGAAGCGCTGGTACTCAAGTACTACGCCGAGTGGCCCGACGCCCAGATCGCCGCGGCTATGGGTATCAGCGGCCGGGCCGTCGTGCGCCACACCGAACGCGGCATATCCACCCTTCGCGCGTGCGGGGTACTGGACTGACCTGGGGTAGGACGCGCCTGGCCGCAGGTGTCAGACACAGCGGCGCTGACCGGGCAGGCAGGCCTACCGGGTAATTGCGGTGGGGTCTGAACCGCTTGCCGGGGTGCTGTCGATGGTCATTGTTACTCCTGGCCACGAGTTCCGAGGATCACGAATCGCCGACCAGGCTTCCCGGCACACCTAGGCACGGCTTTAAACCGCGCCATAAAGCCACACAAGCGATGCGCCGGGAGTAGGTGCGCGCTGGGGCGAGGCCCAGCGCGCCGTGCACGAGCTGACCTTCATCGGAACGCACCGGGCAGCGGCGCGTCGTCATCCGCCGGGCTGGGTTCTGGCGACTGCCTGGGAGCGCAGGGTGGCGGCTTTGGCGGTTCGCACGGCCTCGGTGAGCGCACTGATGTCATAGCTGCCGTAGTGCCTGCGGCCATTGATGAAGAACGTCGGTGTGCCGGCGACACCGGAGAGGTCCGCGGAGTTGACGTCCTCGGCGATCCGGGCGGCGCCAGCCCGGCCGCTGAGGTAGCCGCGGAACCTGCTGGTGTCGATGCCGAGGTCGCTGGCGTAGCCGATCAGGTCGCGCATCTGGAGCGCGTTCTGGTGGCGCAGCAGCAGGTCGTGCATGGGCCAGAACGCACCCTGGTCGGCGGCGGCTTCGGCGGCCTCGGCGGCGAGCTGGGCGTGCGGGTGCACGTCGTTGAGCGGCAGGTGCCGCCAGACGTAGCGGACGTCGCCGTGGCCGGCCAGCAGGTCCCTGATGGCCGGCTCGGCCTGGCCGCAGTAGGGGCATTCGAAGTCGCCGTATTCGACGATGGTCACCGGCGCGGTGGCCGGGCCGCGGATGCGATCCCGGGCGGGGTCGACGGGCGCGGCGAGGTCGGTGATGGTCTCGGCGCTGCCCAGCAGGGCGCGGATCTGCAGCCGCGGTGGCAGCAGGGCGGTGGCGCGGAACAGCAGCCAGCTGATCGCGGTCGCGGCGAACACCGTGCTGAGCACGCCGAGCTTGGCTTCCTGCAGCTGGGGGCCGGTGAAAGCGAGGGTGGCGATGAGGATGGAGACGGTGAAGCCGATCCCGGCGATGGTGCCGGTGCCGGTGACTGCCGCCCATCCGACCGGTGGGCGGAGCTTGCCCCGGCTGAGCCGGGTCACGAGCCAGGACGCGCCAGCGATACCCAGCGGCTTGCCCAGGGCATAGCCGAGCAGGATGCCCAGGGTGATCGGCGAGGTGTAAGCGTGGGCCAGGAATCCGGGGGTAATCACGATCCCTGCGTTGGCCAGTGCGAACAGCGGCACTATGACATAGCTGGACCACGGGTGGTACAGCAACTGGAGCCGCTCGTTCGGCGACAGCGCCGAGGTCAGCCCAGTGGCGGCGGACCGGGCCAGCTCGGGGGTCGAGGCCAGCCAGCCCGGCTGCTACCGGCAGCGCCACCCGGCGCCGCTCGCGCAGCTCACCCATGTCGAACTCGCGGCGGGCCTCCAGGCCGAAAACGAAGAAAAAGAACGTCATCAGGCCGCTGTTCACCCAGCCCCGCAGATCCAGCGATACACCCAGATCCCCCACCCGGACCGGCAGCTGCGTCCCCCAGACGCTGTGGTACGAGGAGGCGTTGATGTTGATCCAGGCCAGGGCGGCCACGGCCATCGCGGCCAGGATCGCGGCGCTGCCGGTCTCGGTTCGCAGGAACACCCGCAGCGGCGTCTGCAGATTCCGCGCCCACGCCGTCCGCCCGGAAAGAGGACCAGCCGGGCCGGCGGAATGCTCATCGGTCATATCAGGCCTCACACAGCCACCATCCGCCGAAGGCCACGCTCAGGGGCAGTCGGCCACCGAGCCAGCCGTTCCAGCCGGCGAGAACCGGCGCCGGTCACACGACTCTTCTCTCAACTGGGTGGGCTGGGCTGGTCACCGATGACCTGTTCGGCAGTCAGTGTCCGGTGGCGCAGCATCCGGGTAAGGCGGCCGTGTTTCAGTTGGCGGGCTAGCTCGGGTGGTGGGATGGCCAGTACCGGGCACTGGGCGTGGGCCAGGCAGTACCGGGTCACTTTGGAAGATGTCATCCAGCCCGCGGCGCTGCGGCGGCCGGCCCCCACCAGCAGCACATCCGCGGGATGGCAGGCCAGGCTGACCAGCACCCACCCGGCCGGACCCCGCTCTATGTGCGGCTCTACCATCGGGTCGTCGGGGATTTCCCCCCACACCGCGGCAAGCGCATCCTTGAGCCTCTGGCAGGCCTGGTTGCGGACTTCCTCCCGCAACGGCCCCGACGGCGTGATCCGCTCGGCCCGCTCGCCACCGGGCGGTTCCCAGGCGATGACCGGCATCAAGACTGCCTGATGCGCACGGGCCAGGAACTCCCCATAGCGAAGAGCCCGCAGACTGCTCGGTGAGCCGCTGGTGCCGACGATCAGCCGGCTTATGCCCGGCACCATTGTGTGCCTCCAAGCCTGCGAGCTCCAAGATCATGAACATCGCCGACCAGGCTTCCCGGCACACCTGCAACGATGCTAGACCGCACCCGGGCCCCTGCCAAGTACAGCAAGATCAGCAGTGCCCGTGGGGCGATCCAGTAGTCAGTCTGTTTCGCTGCGGAGCCGGGCTAGTTCCAGGTCAAGGGCATGCTGGAGCCGTTGCCGGGTGGCTGCGGTGATGGTGCCTGCGGCGTACAAGCTGGCCAGTTCGGCGTTCTCCGCAGCGATCACGTCACGGTGGATGTCCCGCCCGGACCGGGCGTCTTGCGCGGCGTCGGCGTCTTGGTGGAGGCGGGCCCGGGCCTGCCCGATCCGGGCGTTCAGGGCGCGGCGTATCCGGTCGATCTCCACGTCCGGGACTTCTTCGCTGGCCGCAAGTTCGTCGAGGCGGGCGATGCCGGCCTCGGCCAGCCGCAGCCGGGCCGCAGCCTCCTCCTGCTGGGTACTGGCCGCTGGCTGGGCGACCGCGGTGCGCCGGACCAGCGGCTCAAGGGTCAGGCCTTGCACAATGAGCGAGATGACAATGACCGTGACCGCGACTACCAGTAGCAGGTCGCGTTGCGGCAGCGGCGCTCCGCTGTCGGTGGTCAGCGGGACGGACAAGGCCGCGGCCAGCGGCACGACCCCGCGAGTGCCTGCCCAGGAGATCACGGCCGGGATCGCCCACGACGGGCGGCGCCGGCCCTGCCGCCACTGCCTGCCCGCCCACAACGGGAACACCCACAGCACGCGGGTGACGATGAGGGCGGCGGCGATCGCGAGCGCGACCAGCGGCCACGGCCCGGCGTGGCCCAGGTCGCTGACCAGCGTCGGCAGTTCCAGTCCGATAAGGCTGAACACGACGCTCTCCAGCAGGAAGATCACCGTCTGGTAGACGGCATGCACCTGCAGCCGGGTGGCGGCCGTGGTGAACCGGGCCCGGCGTGTGCCGATGATCAGGCCCGCGACGATGACCGCGGTCACCCCGGATACGTGCAGCGCGGTGCCGACCACGTAGGCCGCATACGGCGTGATCAGCGCGACCACAGACTCAAGCACCGGGTCGGTGATCCGGCTGTGCACCAGCATGACCACGCCGGCGACGAGCCCGCCCGCCACCGCGCCGCCACCAGCCAGCAGCACGAACTGGGCGGCGGCATGCCACAGCACACCGCCTGGGCCCATGCTGGCCGAGCCGCCGACGGCGAAGGACACCGCGATCTGGAACAGCACCAGGCTGGTGGCGTCGTTGAACAGGCTCTCCCCCTGCACCAGCGCCTGCACCCGGGGTGGCAGCGAAAGCCGCCGCCCAAGAGCGCTGACCGCGACCGGGTCGGTGCTGGCCAGCACCGCGCCTAGGACCAACGCCATGGACAGCGGCACCGCGGTCAGCGCGGTGAGTACCTCCGCTACCGCCCCAGCCGAGGCCAGCACCAGGCCCACCGCCAGCACGGTCACCGGCCGCCAGACCGCCCGCAAGTCACGCCACGGCAGATCGTCAGTGGCCGCCCACAGCAGCGGCGGCAGCACGACGAAACTGACCACATCCGGGCTGACCCGCACCGCGGGGACCCCCGGCAGCAAGCCGACAATCAGGCCTGCGAGTACGAGAAGAGATGGCGGCGGGACCCGCAGCCGGTTCGCAAACGCCGCGCCGACCGCGCCCAGTGCGACGAGAGCCAGGACGATTTCACTGCTGCGCACGTCCGCTTCCCCCGCCTGCTCGACCTCCACAAATGATGCCGACCAGACTTCCCGGCGCGCCTCCTGCCATCTAAGACGCCCGGACCCGTGGGGCGCAAGGCGATGCACGCGCTGATGCCGATCTTCTTCAAGGTGATGAACTTCGAGAAGGTCATGGGGCGGGAGCAGCGGTATCAGATCGATTGGGATGCGCCTGCTTTGCACGGGACTTCGGCGGTGGCTGAGGTTTCCTGACGTGATCGCCTCGACGTCCGGGCTAGTGCACGGCGGACCGGAAGCGGCTCATGACGGCGATCCCGCTGGTGGCGATGAGTCCGTAGAGAGCCGGGGCGAAGAACACATGCGGCAGGCCGAGAACGCTGACGCCGAGGCTGCCGGTCAGGCCTCCGAGGGCGCTGGCGATCGCCGTGGAGCTCATGAAGACGGCTGAGGCGGTCGCGACGGCTTGGGGCAGCAGTCGTTGGGCGACGATGATGCCCAGGGCCGCGAACACACCCCATACCCCGCCCATAAGGATCTGCCCGGCGAACATTCCGGCGGCGTCGCCGGTCAGAGCGAAGCAGAGATTCGCGCCGACGCCGAACGCCGCGCCGAGGATCATCAGGTGCATCATGCCGATACGGCGGGCGACGAGCACGGCCACCGGCATCAGGATCAGCTCTATCAGAGGTTGGATGCCGATGACCGCGCCGCTGACCGCCGTCGGCAGATGCATGTCGTCGCGCATGTAGATCGGCAGGTAGCCGTACTTGATCGGCTCACCCGCGTAGACGAACACGTACAGCCCGGTGAACGCGAGCAGCGGCAGCATCTCCCGGAGCTTCGGGCGCTGTGCGAGGCGCTTGGCCTGCACTTCGAACCCGGACGCGGTGTGCGCGCCGGGCCGAGCTGAGCCGGTGCGCGCGAAGCCCAGGGGGACGATCTGCGCGAGGGCGCACGACCCGGTGGCCGCGAGCATCACGCGCGAACCGGCGGCAGTCGCCAGGATCGAGCCCAGGACGGGGCCGACGACCCATCCGGCCGTCAACGCCATCCGTACGATGGAGACGACCCCGTCGGCCACGGGGTTCGCGGTCCTTTGCAGGTCGTCGTGGACTGCGGCGAACAGCTGCGAGCCGGCGGCGCCCGAGAAGGCCAGGACGACGGCACTGATCACGAAGGGCATCCACACCTGGTCGGCCAAGGCCATCGCGACCCACCCGAGGAATCCCGCCAGAGCACACCACCGGAACAGCCCGAGCCGCTTTCCGGAGCGGTCCGAGCGTGCACCGATCAGGTAGCCGGCGAGCGGGGCGGTGATGTTCGTGAGGTAGAACAGCCCGGCCGTGGTCAGCGAGACGTGCAGGTCGTTGACCAGGAACAGGGTGATCTGCGGCGCGGCGGCGGACGTCCCCAGCCCGGAGAGGAACAGCGCGACGGTCGCTCCGCGGTAGAGCGGCGAGGCCCAGACCGAGCGCGCCGCAGACGGGGTGGTCGCAACCTCGGCAGCGGCGAGTGCGGATGGCATGGAGGAGACCCCTCGGATCTAGGCGGTTTTGACGACGGTGCCGGTTCCTTCGAGCGCTGCTACTTCGTCGGCGGGCGCGGTGGTGTCGGTGACGAGGGTGTGCACGAGGGCGGAGGGGCCGACGTAGGCGTGGGCGGTGCGGCCGAGTTTGCTGCCGTCGGCGGCGGCGATGATGCGGCGCGTGGAGGCGATGATCGCCTTCTTCACCGCCGCGTCGTCGAGGTCGTAAGCGGTCAAACCCTCGGCGGCGCTCAGGCCGCAGCAGCCGAGGACCGCGGTGTCGAAGCGCAGCGCTGCGAGGGAGGCGAGGGTGAGGGGGCCGGTCAGGGCGCCCTCACCGTTGCGGGGCCGTCCACCCGGCACCATGAGGGTGGTCGGGGCGGAGGCGTCGCTGAGCGTGTGGATGGCCTGCAACGACAGGGGCATCAAGGTGACCTGTCGGCCGGGCAGCAGTCGGGCGACCTCCAGGCAGGTGGTGCCGCTGTCGAGCAGGACGGTCTCGCCGTCCGCGATGAGTCGGGAGACCTCAGCGGCGATCCGGCGCTTGGCGTCGACAGCCTCGTGGGCGCGCAGCGCGAAGGGCGGCTCCTCGCCCCGCAGCAGCAGGGTGCGCGCCCCGCCGCGGAATCGCTCGAGGACGCCTTGCGCGGCGAGGTCGTCCAGATCGCGCCGGATGGTCATCTCCGAGGCGCCGGTCAACTCGGCTAGTTCCGGGACCGTGGCACTGCCCGAGTCCTTCACAGCCTGGGCGATCAGTCGGTGCCGGTCTGCGTTGCTCATGCCGCGATTGAACACCACCCGGAACGAACACACAAGTTGTTCGTAAAGCGACTTTTAAACATCATTCTTGTTTGTTACGGCGGTCGCGTGGAACATTCACCGCAACGCCGGGAGCGGGCGCCCGCCATGAGTGAGCGGATCGGCCGGGATCTGAATGAGCCGCTGGTGTTCGGCCCGAGCATGGTGGTTATCAGGTCGGTTGCGCTCCCGGTGGAAATGCTCGACGGCACCGCGGCCGTAGCCAGAGTCCGGCAGGTCAATCCACTACTCGGCGCGCCCGTGTTGGCGGTAACCATCGCACCAGGCCGGTACTCAGGGGAACGGCTGTCCCGGCACTGGATCGACGTCGGGCGCGCCCACCCAAAGCCATGCTGACCGGGATCGCGCCCTTAGTTCGATCTTGCAGGCGGACCGGATGGCACCGCAGAAGACCCGGATCAATCTGGCGGCCCGGGAAGTCGTTGGCCACCTGCTTCGGTCCAGCGCAAGAACGACCTCGTGGAGTTGGCCCTCCGGGTGGGCGTTGCCTGAGTACGCGACCAGTGGCGGTCAGGCTGAAGATCCTCAAGGGGGTCGGCCAGCACCGACGGCTGACTGCCTGGGTGCGCGAGGCGCCACGCATGGGCGTTAAGTATGAAGGGCGGGTTATTGCCGCTCGCGGGGATGCGAAGTAGTCGCGCCATACCAGGTCAGCATCCCTGCGCCCCATGTTGCAATCCACACGTTAAACCAAGATCATCATCACGGCTTCGCGGCCGCTGCCCGAAGGCCGACGGCCTTCGGGTGAATCACCGCCGGCGCGGGTGTGAGCGAACTGGAGGGGCGCGAGGTGAGCACCACGGACGGGACTTCCAGCGCGGCCGCCGGCTGCGGCACCGGTCGTTCATGCGGTCCGCGGGATTCTTCGCCACCTTCGCGGTGGCTGCGGCGTTGTGGCGGCTGCCCGCGGTGGTCAACGCGGTGGCCCGCCACCATGCTCTGGCCCTGGCCGAATTGGCCAGCCTGCTGGTCGCCGGCACGGCCCGTGGCTGGAGCTGGTGCCGCCCGGCCCGCTGCGCCCGCGCGGGCGCGGCCTGCAGGTTGCCGAAGAGGTCACCCGGGTCCTGGACTCTGCGGCAGAAGCAGCGGCACTCATCGCCAAGCACCGGTTCCGGCAACGCTGGGCGACCCCGCCGTTTTTCCAGGGGTGGGCGGAGGCCCGCAGCGGCGACCCCGCCGCGGCGAACAGCGGATCCGGGCCGCATTCGCCGAGATGGACGCGACGAGAACCCAATGGCTCCGCCCGTTCGCGCTCGGGTTGCTGGTCGAGGCCCAGCTGCTGGCCGACCATCTTGCCGAGGCCGGCGACACGCTGCGCCTGGCCACACAGGAGGCGGACCGGCTGGGCGAGCACGTGTACGACCCGCAGCTGCGCGCCCTGCAAGCCAGGCTCCGATAACCGGGCCGGGGCCGGCGGGCATGATCGCGAGCTCGGCCAGCCCTGCCACCCCCCGCACCTGCCGGGGCTGCGGCCGGCGGGCGGGCCTACGGCCAGGCGGCGCCCAATGCCCGCAGCACGCCCGGCCACCTCCCCGGGCGACCCCCCGGCCGCCTGCAACGCCGCAGGCCAGCAGCCACGCTGATGCTGTACAGCGCCGCTGCCACTCCATTGCCCAAGCGGCCGCCTGGCACCAGCACCGGGCACTGCTCAGGGCAGGGGTAATCCGCCGGTGCCAAGCCGGCGCCAAGCCGGCGCCCAATCGCCGCCGATTCCACCCTCGCATGCTGGCCGTGCACCGAACATCTCATGACCCATCGAGAGGAAATCGACATGACAGAAACCGTCGGAATCCTAGGAGCAGGGGTTGCCGGAAAGGCAGTCGCCCGGTTCTTCCTCACCGCGGGCAGGAACGTAGTCATCAGCAACAGCCGCGGTCCTGACAGCCTCGGCGAGCTGATCGCCGAACTCGGAGCCGGCGCCGGAGCGGGCACAACCGCGCAGGCGGCTCAAGCGCCGCTCGTCGTGCTGGCAACACCGTGGACCTCGGTCGAGAACGCCCTCGCGGCACTGCCTTCCTGGTCAGGGAAAACCCTCGTCGAACGCGACGAACGCGTTCAAGGTTTCAACCCGCCGACGGTCGAACTGTTCGACTTCGGCGACCGCACATCCAGCGAAGTCGTCGCCTCGCTTGCCCCCGGCGCCAGCGTGGTCAAGGCCTTCAACCACGTCCCGTTCATGCGGCTGCTGTCGCCCCTGCCCGACGGTGAGCAGCACGTCCTGTTCGTCAGCGGGGACGACGCCGCGGCCAAGGCCGGCCTTCGCTCAGTACTCGAAGCGGACAACTTCGCCGTCATCGACCTCGGAGACCTGGTCACCGGTTCTCGCCTCCAGCAAGTGGGCGGCCCCCTCGGCGGGCTGGACCTGCGCCTTTCTGCCACCGGGTAACTGATCCCGCCTTGCGGTGCGCGCTCGCCCGGCGTCAGCGCGCATCGGCAAGACAGCCGGCGAGAGCGAGGTAAACACCGATGCGCCAAGGCGTGGGTGCCGGAAACCTCGTCCACGTCATGCGACCAGGTGATATTCGTTGATCAGGCCTCCGACGCGAGCCTGTCTTGTCGGCATCCTCCGATCCAGCGTTCGGCGATCGCGTTCATGCGAGGCGTACAGACGTTGCAGAGCAGGGCCCCGGATCCCGGCGCGGGCAAGGATCGCGTCGAACGCGGCGGTGTTGTTCGAGCCACGGTCGCGGATCATGAACTTGGCCCGGTGCGCCTCGTCGCCGACGTCCATCAGGAGGTTGCGGGCCTGCTGGGCAGTCTATTCCCCGGTCGGATGCAAAGTGACTCCGAGGGTGCGGATGCGCCGGGTGGCGTGCTCGATCACGGTCAGGACATAGGCCTGGGTGCCATCGAGCAGGCCGGCCGTGAAGAAGTCGCAGGCCAAAGATCGCCTCCGCCTGAGAGCGCAGGAACGGTGACCAGGGCGGCCCGGTTCGGCGCGGTGCGGGGCCGATGCCGGCATTCTTCAGAATCTCCCACGCCGTCGGCGCCGCTATCTTCACTCCCAGGCCGGCCAGTTCGCCAGCCCGTGGCGCCGCGCTTTGGGTATCACGCTGAGCAGGGTCGCGAGCAGGGCCCGGTCCGCCCAGGTCAGGCGCGGGCGGCAGGGCGGCCGCCGTTGCGGGACGGCGAGCTGGTGGCGCAGGATCAAGATCTCTGCGGTCTTCCACGCCTCCTTGCGCCGGGACAGCCGCAGCCATGAAGTAACCCGCGTGATCAGGAGGAAGGCGAACCGCAAGAACATGACCAGTGATCATCACGGCCGCACGTAAGCCACCCCGGCAACGTCTACCTCCGCGAAGCCGACGTCCTGCACGTCATCGACGGATGGCTCGCCGTTATCTTCGCGCCCCGGCTCACCCCGACCATCCGCGAGATGCAAGCAGCCCAGACCCGGCCGCCACCCCGGAGCCCGCTGCGCCAGCCCAGGACACACTGGCTGCCCTTGCCGATTGCGACGCACGCCTTGCCGCTACCAGGCCGCCCTCGACGCCGGAGCCGCCCCCAGGCCATCGCCGAATGGACCCGCCAGGTCAAAGCCGAGCGCGCTGCAGCACTGGCCCGCGACGCCAGCCAGACTGCCGCCAGGCCAGCCGCCGGCTCACCGACGACGACATCCGCGCCCTCATCGCTGCCCTCGGCACTTGCACGACGCCATCCGCGACGCCGAGCCTGCCGAGAAAGCAGCCATCTACGACCAGCTCGACCTCGAGGTCACCTTCGAGCCCGGAGAAGAAAGAATCCGGGCCGAAGTGACCATCGGCCCGGAGAACCATATAGAGCATGCGGAGCAATGTGGGGATACGGGTCGTGTCCGAGGGGGGACTTGAACCCCCATGCCCCTTTCAGGGCACTAGCACCTCAAGCTAGCGCGTCTGCCTATTCCGCCACCCGGACGTCCGCCAGGCCACGGTATCCACCGGACCGGCCGCCTCACGATAGCAAATCCGGCCCGTTCCGGCGAAGAGAGTCGATGCTCCTGCCCACCTCCTAGCCAGTCGCCCGCCCCGGCGACCGGCCCCCGCCCGGCAAACCCGACCGCCGTCGAACCCCACCCCCAACGACCCGCCATGCACGGCCACCCGCACCACACCAGCCACCCAGCCACCCGACACCACGCCACCCGCAGCACGCCAGCGCCAGCTGCCGAAGCATTGGCCCAACTCCCCGAGCACCACACCGCACCACACCGCACGGCACCGGCCAGGCACTGGCGTTAAAAAGCAAGCTGGCACCGGCCGGCCGCGATCAGCGGACGGATGCGACCATGGGTTGATGACGCAAAACCCAGCCACCCCGACCGCCCAGGACGAAGTCGCCGACCTGTGCAGCGACCTGATCCGGATCGACACGTCCAACCGGGGCGACAACTCCGGCCCTGGCGAGCGCCAGGCAGCAGAACACGTTGCCGCCCTCCTCGCCGACGTCGGCATCGCGCCGACCATCCTGGAATCGGACAAGGGCCGGGCCAGCGTCATCGCCCGGATAGCCGGCGAGGATCCAACCCGCCCCGCACTCCTTATCCACGGCCACCTGGACGTGGTCCCCGCCCATGCGCCGGACTGGCAGGTGGACCCGTTCTCCGGGGAGATCAGGGATGGCTGCGTCTGGGGCCGCGGCGCCGTGGACATGAAGGACATGGACGCGATGATGCTGGCCGTCGTCCGGCAGCGGATGCGCGAGGGCCGGCGGCCGCCTCGCGACGTGGTGCTCGCCTTCCTGGCCGACGAGGAGGCGGGCGGCTCCTACGGTGCGCGGTGGCTGGTGGACAACCACCCTGACCTGTTCGAGGGCGTCAGCGAGGCGATCGGCGAGGTCGGCGGGTTCAGCGTCACGCTGGCCGGCCGCCGCCTGTACGTGATCCAGATCGCCGAGAAGGGCATGGCCTGGATGCGGCTGACCGCCCACGGCACCGCCGGGCACGGCTCCATGCTGCAGCCGGACAACGCGATCACCGAATTGGCCGAGACCGTGGCCCGGATCGGCCGCCACGACTGGCCGGTCCGGCTCACCCCCGCGGTCGAGGAGTTCATGGCCGCCGCCTGCGCCGCGTTCGGCGTCGAGTACAGCCCCGAGACGCTGCCCCAGCTCTTGGACAAGGTCGGCTCGATGTCCAAGCTGACCGGTGCCACCCTGCGCAACACGCTCAACCCCACCGTGCTGAACGCCGGATACAAGGTCAATGTCATCCCGCAGGTGGCCACGGCGGAGGTGGACGGCCGATTTTTGCCGGGTCACGAGGCGGAGTTCTACGCCGGGGTGGACAGCCTGCTCGGGCCGAGTGTCACCAGGGAGTTCATCCACAACGACATCGCCCTGGAGACGACGTTCGACGGGCCGCTGTGCGACGCGATGACGGCGGCGCTGCTGGCCGAGGATCCAGAGGGCACCGTCATCCCGTACTGCCTGTCCGGCGGGACCGACGCCAAGTCGTTCAGCCGGCTGGGTATCCGGTGCTTCGGCTTCGCGCCCCTGCAGCTGCCCGCCGACCTGGACTTCTCCGGCATGTTCCACGGCGTGGACGAGCGGGTGCCGGTCACCGCGCTGGAGTTCGGCAGCCGGGTCCTGGACGGCTTCCTGGACCGCTGCTGACCCCGGCATGCTGACCCGGGAATGCTGCTTACCCAGGAATACAGCGGCCAGCGCGGGCGTTTTCAGCAAATCACCGGATCAGCACACTGGGTAGTGCTATGGTTACCCCTTGTGTGAGGTTGGTCACTATCCAGGCAGCTTCCCCTGCCCGGACCGGCAGTGCCAGCCCGCACAGCACCGGTTGCGGCGAGGCAGGTGGCACCGTCGCCCCGGCGCCGGATAACGACCTGGGGCCGTGCACGGGCTCGTCCGCCGAACCAGCAGGTCAGGATGCCTTTGCTAGGGCACCAGTGGTCAAAGGGTCAGTACGGGGCGTATGATCGGCCGGCGCAGGGTCGCCTTCCTGCTGCCGTCTGCATTCAGCCGGAGTCTGGCCAGTTCCCAGTCACCGTACTCAGCGTGGTCCGTCAGTATGCGCCGTGCAGCGTCGCGTGACGTTGCAGCGTCACGCGACGTTCCTCGCGGCAGATACAGCACGAGGTAGGAGTACTCAGCCATCACCCTTTATTCTGCGCGGTGATCCCAGTGGTTCAATCGGCAGTGGTGAAATATTCGCCGCCGGCCTGTCCCAGGGGGCTCCGCAGCGGGTAAGGGAACACCCGCGCCACGGCCGGGAGTTGAGAGTAGTTGGGCCGCGGAGTAGGACGAGGCAAGCACAGCGCCCGGCAGCACGAGCCGGGCAACATGAAGAGGCCGGGCTGAGGCACCGGGCTACTAGAAGGTGAGTGCGTGGCAGCAAGGACACCCCCCGCCGCGAAAGGCGGGACGGGCCGCAGCGGGGCGAACGGCGGCGGCCGCCGCCTCGTCATCGTCGAGTCCCCGGCCAAGGCGCGCACGATCGCGGGGTACCTGGGCAAGGGATACGTCGTCGAGTCCAGCATTGGGCACATCCGCGACATGCCGGACCGGGCCGCCGAGATCCCGACGAAATACCGCAAGGAACCGTGGGCCCGGCTCGGCGTTGACGTGGACCACGGCTTTGAGGCTCTTTATGTGGTGCACGCGGACAAGAGGCCGCAGGTCAGCAAGCTCAAGACGCTGCTCAAGGACGCCGACGAACTGCTCCTCGCCACTGATGAGGACCGCGAGGGCGAGGCCATCGCCTGGCACCTGCTGGAAGAGCTGAAGCCGAAGGTCCCGACCCGGCGGATGGTCTTCCACGAGATCACTCCCGAGGCCATCGCGCACGCCGTGGACAACCCGCGCGAGCTGGACCACGGCCTGGTGGACGCGTACCAGACCCGGCGGGTGCTGGACCGGCTGTACGGCTACGAAGTCTCGCCGGTGCTCTGGAAGAAGGTCATGCCCCGGCTGTCCGCGGGGCGGGTCCAGTCCGTGGCCACCCGGCTGGTGGTGGCCCGGGAGCGGGAGCGGATCGCGTTCCGCGCCGCCCGGTACTGGGACCTGCAGGCCGTCTTCGCCCGCACCGACGGCGCCGACACGGACGCGGCCTCGTTCCCGGCCGGCCTGATCTCGGTGGACGGGCGCCGGGTTGCCCAGGGCCGGGACTTCGCACCATCCGGGGAACTTCGCAACCCGGACACCCTTTATCTCTTTGGAACGCCAGCTGATGCCACCGCCGCCGGCAGCGCGCCGCCGCCCGGGGTCGTGCATCAGCTGTCCGCCCCGGACCTGGCCGACCGGCTGCGTGGCGCGGACTTCTCCGTCAAGTCGGTCGAGCGCAAGCCCTACCGGCGGTCGCCGTACGCGCCGTTCCGGACCACGACGCTGCAGCAGGAGGCGTCGCGCAAGCTGGGCTTCTCGGCCAAGTACACGATGTCGGTGGCCCAGCGGCTGTACGAGAACGGCCGCATCACCTATATGCGGACCGACTCGACGATCCTGTCCCAGACCGCGATCGACGCGGCCCGCCGCCAGGCCCGCGAGCTGTACGGGCCCGAGTACGTGCCGGACGCGCCGCGGGTCTACGCGAGCAAGGTGAAGAACGCGCAGGAAGCGCACGAGGCGATCCGCCCGGCGGGCGACTCGTTCCGTACTCCGGCGCAGGTCAGGCTGTCCGGCGACGAGCTGCGGCTGTACGAGCTGATCTGGAAGCGGACCGTCGCTTCGCAGATGAAGGACGCCACCGGCGAGTCGGTGACCGTCCGGGTCAGCGGCCGGTCCTCGGCGGGCGAGGAGGCCGAGTTCGGCGCGTCCGGGAAGATCATCAGCTTCTACGGCTTCCTCAAGGCCTACGTGGAAGACGCGGACGACGACGCGGAACGGGACGACCGGGAGCGCCGCCTGCCGCCGATGGCCGAGGGTGACCCGCTGACTGCGCTGGAGCTGGCCGCCGCCGAGCACGCCACCCGGCCGCCGGCCCGGTACACCGAGGCCACCCTGGTCAAGGAGCTGGAAGACCGGGAGATCGGCCGCCCGTCCACGTACGCGAACATCCTCGGCACGATCCTGGACCGGGGCTACGTGTTCAAGAAGGGCACCGCGCTGGTGCCCTCGTTCCTGGCCTTCGCCGTGATCACGCTGCTGGAGCAGCACTTCAGCCAGCTGGTCGACTACGACTTTACCGCGCGGATGGAAGACGCGCTGGACGCGATCGCCCGCGGCGAGGCGGGCCGGGTGCCCTGGCTGCGCCGGTTCTACTTCGGCGAGGACGGTGAGGAAGGCCTCAAGGAACTGGTCAGCGACCTGGGCGACATCGACGCCCGGGAAGTCAGCTCGTTCCCGCTGGCTGGCTCCGACATCGTGGTCCGGGTCGGCCGGTACGGGCCCTACCTGGAACGCGGCGAGCAGCGGGTCAACGTGCCCGAGGGCCTGGCCCCGGATGAGCTCACCCCGGAGAAGGCCGAGGAACTGTTCGCCCAGCCGAGCGGCGAGCGTGAGCTGGGCACCGACCCGGCTACCGGGCTGGAGATCGTGGCCAAGGCGGGCCGGTTCGGCCCGTACGTCACCGAGGTGCTCGGGGAGGACGCGACCGGCAAGCCGCGCACCGGCTCGCTGCTGGCGTCCATGTCGCTGGACACGGTCACGCTCGATGACGCGCTGAAGCTGCTCACCTTGCCGCGCACGATCGGTGAGCTGGACGGCGAGCCGATCACCGTGCAGAACGGCCGGTACGGCCCGTACGTGAAGAAGGGCACGGACAGCCGGTCGCTGGAGTCCGAGGAGCAGCTGTTCACGCTGACCCTGGCCGAGGCCAAGGAACTGTTCGCGCAGCCCAAGGCGCGTGGCCGGGGCCGGGCCGCGGCCGCGCCGCCGCTGCGTGAGCTGGGCGAAGACCCGGCCAGCGGCCGCCCCGTGGTGATCAAGGATGGCCGCTGGGGGCCGTACGTGACGGACGGGGAGACCAACGCATCGCTGCGCCAGGGCGACGCGGTCGAGTCGATCACCCCGCAGCGGGCCGCGGAACTGCTGGCCGAGCGGCGCGCCACCGCGCCGTCTGGCGGCCGCCGCCGGACCACGGCCAAGAAGCCAGCCGCCAAGAAGACCTCCGCGAAGAAGCCGGCGGCCAAGAAGCCCACTTCACGGCCGTAGGCGCGTGTCGCATGGATCTTGGCCGCCGCGGCCGGCTTAAGATCAAAAGACACCGGCTGGTGCCGTACCTGCCGGACATTTCGCGAGCTTGCCGCCATGCGACAGGCATCTCTATCGGTACTCTGACCCCGTGAACCTCCGATCCCCTTCTCCTGATGGACGCAGCCGCGACGGCGGTGTGCTGTCCATCAGGCCGTTCCGTCGGCTGTGGATTGCCACGTCGCTATCCAGCCTGGGGGATTGGCTCAGCCTCGTCGCGCTGGCCGCGCTGGCGTCCGCACTGGCCGGGCCGGGGGCCGCCGCCCAGTACAGCGCCGTAGGCGGAGTCTGGCTGTCGTCGCTGCTGCCGGCCCTGATCCTCGGCCCACTGGCCGGCGCCGTCGCGGACCGGATGGACCGGCGGCTGAACATGATCATTGGCGACGTGCTCCGCGCGGTGCTCTACCTGTCCATCCCGCTGGACCTGTCGCTGCATTTCGTCAACACACTCACCTGGGTCTACGTGGTGCAGTTCGTGGCGTCCTGCGTGTCGCTGTTCTGGACGCCGGCCAAGGACGCCTCGATACCCGAACCTGGTACCGCCGGACAAGCTGGAGGAGGCCAACCAGTACAGCCTGTTCACCACGTTCGGCACCGCACCCATCGCCGGGCTCGATCTTCAGCCTGCTGTCGCTGGTCAGCCGGGCGCTGGGCAACATCTCGCACTACTTCACCACCAACCCGGTGAACTTGGCACTGTACTTCAACGCGGTCACGTTCGTGGTGTCCGCGGTGACCATCTACGCACTCCGGGAGATCCCGAAGCGGCAGCTCAGCGCGCACATCTCGGCGCCTTCGGTGGCCAAGACGATCTGGGAAGGCTGGAAGTTCATCGGCCGCACCGAGGTGGTCCGCGGGCTGGTCATCGGCATGGTCGGCGCGTTCGCGGCCGGCGGCGTGGTGGTCGGGCTCGGCCAGCCGTACATCAAGCACACGCTGAACGGCGGCGATGCGGGGTGGGGCGTCGTTTTCGCGGCGATCTTCGTCGGGCTGGCCGGCGGCATGTTCCTCGGCCTGCGCATCCTGCGCGGCTTCAGCCGGCGGCGGCTGTTCGGCCTGAGCATCGCCGCCTCGGCCATCCCACTCGCGCTGATCGCGCTGATCCCGAACCTGGTTGTGGTCGTGGTCCTGGTCGTGCTGCTCGGCGCGTGCGCCGGGGTGGCCTACGTGACCGGGTACACGATCGTCGGCCGTGAGGTGGACGACGACACCCGCGGCCGGACGTTCGCGTTCCTCTACTCCGCCATCCGGGTCATCCTGTTCGCGGTCATCGCGGTGGCCCCGTTCGTGGCGGCCGGCTTCACCGCGCTGGTTCGCGGCATCTCCGGCACCGGGAACCTGCACATCGCCCACGTCTCCTACCAGGGCATCGGCTACAACCTGGTGATGCTGCTGGCCGCGGTCATCGCGCTGTGGGTGGGCTGGCTGTCCTACCGGCACATGGACGACCGGCGCGGCGTGCCGTTGCGCGACGACCTGATGTCGGTGGCCCGCGGCGAGGAATTCCAGCCGGTGCCCGGGCACGTCAACGGCCATCAGCCGGAGGAGTACGCGCCGCGCCGCGGCGTGTTCATCGCGCTGGAGGGCGGCGAGGGCGCGGGCAAGACCACCCAGGCCCGGCTGCTTGCCATCTGGCTCCGCGATCAGGGCTACGACGTGGTCACCACCCGGGAACCCGGAGCGACCAAGATCGGCATGCGGCTGCGCGCCGTGCTGCTGGACACCGCGCACGCAGGCCTGTCCGCCCGGGCCGAGACCCTGCTCTACGCGGCGGACCGGGCCGAGCACGTGGCCACCGTGATCTGCCCCGCGCTGGACCGCGGCGCCGTCGTGGTGACCGACCGGTTCGTCGACTCGTCGCTGGCCTACCAGGGCTGGGGGCGCCGGCAGCCCACGGGCGAGGTAGCCAAGCTGAACCGGTGGGCCACCGGCGGGCTGGTGCCCGACCTCACCGTCCTGCTGGACCTGCCGCCGGTGGGCGGGCTGGGCCGCCGGGCCCGGTCCGCGGACCGGCTGGAGGCCGAGCCGCTCGACTTCCACGAGCGGGTCCGCGACGGCTTCCTCAGCCTGGCCCGCGCCGAGCCCGAGCGCTACCTGGTGCTGGACGCGACCCGCCCGGCCGACCAGATCAGCCGGGAGATCCGGGACCGGATCCGCGAGATGCTGCCTGACCCGGTGCCGCCGGTGGCCGAGGCCAACACCGGCAGTTTCCCGGCCATCGTGGACGACGGGGCGCAGCCGGAG
>CAVWWE010000020.1:0-73804 GCA_963758575.1 uncultured Actinomycetes bacterium | reverse complement strand
CTGCCGGGGCTGGGGCGGGCCGGGGCCGTGGTGCCGGAGCCGTTTCCGGCCGTCGCCTGATGGCCATTTCCGGCCCCGGTTGCGGGGTCGGCCGCCGGGCTGGCTGGCGAGGCTGGGATTCCGGTCTGCTGGGCCAGGCGTTCCGGCCGATCGTCAGGAGGCATAGGTGGTAGATGCTACGTCGGGCCCGGCCTGCGAGTACGGCGATCGGGCAGAATTTGCAATCGGTTGCCTGAATTTCCTATTACTCACTACTGGGCAGACCTTTACCCGTAAGGCCTGATGGCATGCAAAATTTGCCCCACTTCGCGGATTTTTGCGGTGATTAGCGGGCGCGCAGCGGAACCGTACCTGAACTGGGCTGATTACCTACCGTAGCCAGGTCGCCATCCAGCCAGGCGGAAAAAAGTGTGGCCGCGTCGGCGGCGGCCCGGTCCGCCGCGCCCGCCCAGCCGGCCCGGAGCTGGCTGGCCTGCGCCGGGCTGACCGCCGGGATTACCCCCCGCATCCAGTCCTTGGTGATGGCTTCGGTCGCCTCGGGGTGGAACTGCAGGCCCACGTGTGGCCCATAGCTGAACGCCTGCCGGGACGCGCCGCCCGTCGCCAGCTCGCGGGCGCCCGCGGGCAGCTCGAAGGCGTCCCGGTGCCAGGCCAGCCACGGCCCGGCCGGCAGGCCCGGATGCTGGCTGCTGACCGGCACCCAGCCGATCTCCGGTCCGGGCAGCCGGTACAGCCGGGCGCCGAGCGCGCGGGCCAGCACCTGGCCGCCGAAGCAGATGCCCAGCACCGGGACGGCGCCGCCGATGGCCCGGGCGAGCAGGTCCAGCTCGCCGGCCAGCCAGGGCAGCGAGTCGTCGAAGGCGGTCTGCTCGGAGCCGAGCACGACGACGCCGGTGTAGCCGGCCAGGCTGGACGGCAGTGCGTCGGCCTCGGCCGGGCGGACGGTGTCCAGGGCCAGGCCCCGGGCTTCGGCCCACGGGCCGAGGAACCCGGCCGGGGCGTCGCGTTCGTGCTCGACGATCAGCAGGCGGTCGGTCGTCGCCACGTCAGAGCGGGATGTTCCCGTGCTGGCCGCGCGCCTGGGGCGCGGCGGCGATGGCCCGGGCCAGCGCGGCCCGGGTCGCGGCCGGGTCGATGACCTCGTCGACCACACCAAGCTCACGGGCCCGGTCCAGGCCGCCGGCCTCCTGCTGGTGCTCCGCGGCCAGCTTCGCCTCGGTCTCCTGGAGCTGGTCGGCGGGCACGTCGGCCAGTGTGCGCCGGTGCAGGATGCGGATCGCGGCCACCGGGCCCATCACCGCGATCTCGGCGCCGGGCCAGGCGAACACCCGGGTCGCGCCCAGCGCGCGGGAGTTCATCGCGATGTACGCGCCGCCGTAGGCCTTGCGGATGACCAGCGTCACCCGGGGCACGGTGGCCTCGGCGAAGGCGTGCAGCAGCTTCGCGCCGCGGCGCACCACCCCGTCCCATTCCTGGCCGACCCCGGGCAGGTAGCCCGGCACATCCACCAGCACGACCAGCGGCACGCCGAGGCTGTCGCACATCCGGACGAAGCGGCCCGCCTTCTCGGCCGAGGTGGCGTCCAGGCAGCCACCCAGCCGGAGCGGGTTGTTGGCGATGACGCCCACCGTGCGGCCGGCCAGCCGGCCGAGCGTGGTGACCACGTTCGGCGCCCAGCGCGCGTGCAGTTCGATGCCCGGCTCGTCGAGCAGCCCGGCCACCAGCGGATGCACATCATAGGCCCGGCGCACCGATGCGGGCAGCAGCGTGTCCAGGGCGGCCCCGGGTTCGCCGCCGGTCACCAGGTCCAGGTCCGTCTCCTGCTGCTGGCCGAGCAGCAGCGCGAGTTCCCGGGCCCGGCGGAGCGCGTCGGCGTCGGTGGGCGCCACCAGGTGCACCACCCCGGACCGGCGGCTGTGCGGCTCCGGGCCGCCCAGCCGGGCCATGTCCACGTCCTCGCCGGTCACGCTGCGTACCACATCCGGGCCGGTGACGAAGATGCGGGCGTGGTCGGACAGGATGACCACGTCGGTCAGGGCCGGCCCATAAGCGGCCCCGCCGGCCGCCGCGCCGAGCACCACCGAAATCTGCGGCACCACGCCGGAAGCCTGGGTCATCGCGGCGAACACGGTGCCCACCGCGTGCAGGCTCTCCACGCCCTCGCGCAGCCGGGCCCCGCCGGAGTGCCACAGCCCGATCACCGGCGCGCCCAGGGCCACCGCCTCGTCGTAGGCGGTGACGATGGCCGCGCAGCCGGTGCTGCCCATGGCGCCGCCCTGGACGCGGGCGTCGCTGGCGAACGCGACCGCCAGCATGCCGTCGATGGTCCCGGTGGCGGCGACTACCCCGCTCGTGTCGTGCGGGGTGAGCAGGCGCAGCGAGCCCTCGTCGAACAGGTTGGCCAGCCTGACTTCCGGGTCACGGGACAGGGTCGCAGCCGGTGCGGGGCTGGCTGGTGGCGCGGCTTGCTCAGCCGGAGGGTGCTCAGCCGCGGCGCGGCTCTCAACGATGGTCACAGACGTCTCCTGGCCGGCTCAGGCGGTGGTGAACGCGAGCGCCACGTTGGCCCCGCCGAAGCCGAACGAGTTGTTCAGCGCGGCCATCGGGGCACTGGTGTGCGCGGCCAGCTTGCGCGGCTCGGTGGCGATGTCCACCCCGGTGTCCTCTTCCGGGTCGTCCAGGTTGATGGTCGGCGGCGCGACGTGCTCGCGCAGGGCCATGATGGTGGCCACCGACTCGACCGCGCCGGCCCCGCCGAGCAGGTGCCCGGTCATCGACTTGGTGGCCGACACCACGATCCCGGCGGCGGCGCTGCCGAACGCCCGGGCGATGGCCTGGCCCTCCACCACGTCGCCCGCCGGGGTGGACGTGGCGTGGGCGTTGACGTGCACGAACTGCTCGGCGTCCAGGCCCGAGTCGGCCAGCGTCCGCTGCATCGCCTTGACCAGCCCGGTGCCTCCCGGCTCGGGCTGCGCGATGTGGTGTGCGTCCGAGGAGTAGCCCACCCCGGCCGCGATCGCGTGCACGGTCGCGCCGCGCCGGGCGGCGTGCTCGGCCGATTCGAGCACCACCACGCCGGCCCCCTCGCCGAGCAGGAAGCCGTCCCGGCCCCGGTCGAACGGGCGGGACGCCCGCTCCGGCTCGTCATTGCGGGTGGACAGCGCGCGCATGGCCGCGAACGCGGCCACGTTCAGCGGGATGATGGCCGCCTCGGTACCGCCGGCCAGCACCACGTCGGCCCGGCCGGACCGGATCATTTCCATGGCGTAGCCGATGGCCTCGGCCCCGGACGCGCACGCGCTGACCGGGGTGTGCACCTCGGCGTGCGCGCCCAGTTCGATGGCCAGCCAGCCCGCCGAGCCGTTCGGCATCAGCATCGGCACGGTGAACGGGGACAGCCGGTTCCAGCCCTTCTCGTTCATCGTGTCGTAGGCGGCGATGGTGGAGGCGACGCCGCCGATGCCGCTGGCCAGCACGATGCCGAGCCGGTCCGGGTCCACCTCCGGGGACCCGGCGTCGGCCCACGCCTCCCGGGCCGCGACGATGGCGAACTGCTCACAGCGGTCCAGCCGCCGGGCCTGCACCCGCTCCAGAACGGTGGTGGGGTCGACCGCGGCGGGCGCCGCGATCTGCACCGGCAGCGGCACGTTGGTCCAGTCATCCGGGAGCCGGACCGCGCCGCTCCGGCCGGCCAGCAGCGATTCCCAGGTCGAGGCGACGTCCCCGCCGAGCGGCGTGGTCGCGCCCAGCCCAGTGACGACGACGCGTGGTTGATCTGCCCGCACTGTGAATCGCTCCTCTTGCTTACTGTTCAGTGATCGGTACTGCCTGCCTGCCCGGCGGGGGCCGGCCGCGCGCGGGGCGCGGCCGGTCGCCGCGCTGGCTCAGGCGGACACCTCTGCGTTGTGGACGTAGTTCACGACGTCCTGCACGGTCTTGAGGTTCTTCAGCTCATCGTCCGGGATCTCCACGCCGAACTTGTCCTGCGCGGCGACCGCGATCTCGACCATGGACAGTGAGTCGATGTCCAGGTCGTCGACGAAGCTCTTGTCCGGGGTGACCTGGTCGGCGGGTACGCCCGCGACCTCGTCGACGATCTCACCGAGGCCGTCCAGGATCTCCTGGTCAGTCATAGCCATCTGCTCGTGTTCTCCTTTGTTGTGGGTGATCGGCCCGGGCGGCAGGCTGCCCCCGGGCCACGGCGCGGTCAGGGTACCGTGATGACCTGCGCCGCATAGCTGATGCCGGCCCCGAAGCCGAGTAGCAGGACGGCAGAGCCAGAGCGCAGCTCGCCGCGCTCGATCATGGCCGACAGGGCCAGCGGGATCGAGGCCGACGACGTGTTGCCGGAGTGGATGATGTCGGTGGCCACGATGGCCTGCGGCGCGCCCACCTTCCGGGCGATGGCCTCGATGATCCGCAGGTTGGCCTGGTGCGGGACGAACGCGGCCAGCTCGGACGGGTCCACCCCGGCCCGCTCGCAGGCTTGCTTGGCCACCGGGTGCAGCGCGGTGGTGGCCCAGCGGAACACCGCCTGGCCTTCCTGGACAATGAACGAGTCGCGGTCCTTGATGAAGATCTTGTCGGCCATCGCGCCGTCGCTGCCCCAGACCACCGGGCCGATGCCCGGGCCCGCGTCGGCCTCAGCCGCGGGGACCGGGCCGACCACTGCGGCACCCGCGCCGTCCGCGAAGATGATGCAGGTCAACCGGTCGGTCCAGTCCACCCACTGGGACAGCTTCTCGGCCCCGATGACCAGCGCGTGCCGGGAGGTGCCCGCGCGCACCGCGTCAGCCGCCGTGCCCAGCGCGTAACAGAATCCGGCGCACGCGGCGTTCAGGTCATACGCGCCCGGGGCCATGATGCCCAGCCGGGTGGCCACGGTGGCCGCCACGTTCGGGATGGGCGCCTCGGGGGTGCAGGTGGCCACGATGACCAGGTCAATGTCGGCCGGGCCGAGGCCACTCGCGGCCAGCGCCTTGCCGCCCGCGGCGACCGCCATGTCGGCCACGGTCTCGTCCGGCCCGGCGATCCGGCGCTCGGCGATGCCGACCCGGCTCTGGATCCACTCGTCCGTGGTGTCCACGGTCTGCGCCAGTTCGTCGTTGGTGACCACCCGGGTCGGCTGATACCCGCCGAACGCCAGAATCCGGGCACCCGGAGTGCCCTCGGCGAGTCGCATCACGATCTTCCTTCCCGTTCCGCCTGGTGTTCTCGTCTTATCGAGCGTTCTCGTCTTATCGATGCGTGCGCGGTAGCTGCCCGCGACCCGGCAGGTCCAACCCTGCCCGTGCCGGTCAGCTGGCCTGCTCGGGCTGCAGCCGGATCAGCGGCTGGCCCGCGCTGACCGGATCGCCGTCCTCCACCAGCCACTCGATGATGGTGGCCGGGAACGGCAGGGTGACCGGGTGCCGGCCGCCGCGCTGCTCGACATGGCCGATCTCGGCCCCGGACGGCACCGTGGCCCCGGTTCCGCCTGCCCCGGTTCCGGCCGCGGCGGCCCGGAACGTGCCGGCCAGCGGGGCGACCAGCAGCCGCCATTCCGGCACCTGCCCGCCCTGGTACGGGTCAACCGTGCCGTGCTCGCCAATCAGCGAGCGCGCGGCGGCCAGGTCGCCGGGGGTCTTGAGGCTGCCCAGCGCCACCCCGGGCAGGGCCCGCCGGGCCAGCCCGGTCAGCGTACCGGCCGGCGGCAGCTCGATGACCGCCCCCGCACCGAGCCGGGCCATCTCGCGCATGCACAGATCCCACCGGACCGGCGCGCTGACCTGGGTCACGATCCGCTCCAGCCAGTCGGCGCCAGACCGGACGACGGCCCCGTCCCGGTTGGACAGCAGCAGCACGGCTGGGTCGCTGACCTGGACCGAGGCGGCGGCCGCGCGCAGCGCGTCCACCGCGGGCGCCATGTGCTGGGTGTGGAAGGCGCCCGCCACCTGGAGCGGGCGGAGCCGGGCGCCGGCCGGCGGCTCGGCGGCGAACTTCGCCAGCTGGTCCAGCGTCCCGGCGGCCACGACCTGGCCCGCGCCGTTGATGTTCGCCGGGGTGAGCCCGTGCGCCTCGATGGCGGCCAGCACCACCGCCTCTTCACCGCCGAGCACCGCGGTCATCCCGGTGGGCGTCTCAGCCGCGGCCTGGGCCATGGCCCGGCCGCGCACCCCAACCAGCCGCATCGCGTCCGCCGGGCTGAGCACGCCCGCGATCGCACCCGCCGCCAGTTCGCCCACGCTATGCCCGGCCACCGCGCCGAGCTGGGCCCGGGCCTGGTCGAGGCCGCCGAACAGCGCCTCGGCCGCGGCCATCGCGGACGCCACCAGGAGCGGCTGTGCCACCGCGGTGTCCCGGATCTCGTCCGCGGCGGCGGTCGTCCCGCACCGGATCAGATCGACGCCGGCCAACTCGGACCAGGCGCTGAGGCGACCCTCGAAACCGGGGAGTTCCAGCCACGGGGACAGGAAGCCAGGCGCTTGCGCGCCCTGGCCGGGGGCAGTGATGACGAGCATGCTCCTAAGCCTGCACTGTAGAAGTCCGCTAGATGGGTAAAGAAGAGTACGAAGTTTGGGTGGCGCGGTCTGTAGGTCTGCTACAAACTATGTGCGCTTGTGTGCGATATGGCCGAGCACGATCGCGATCCAGAGGGTGAATCCGGCCCGGCCATCGGAGGGCACCAGCCCGGTCACTTCGGTTACCCGGCGCAGCCGGTAACGGACCGTGTTCGGATGCACGAACAGCAGCTTGGCCGTGGCCTCCAGCGAGGACCCTTGCTCCAGGTAGGTGCTCACCGTCTCGAGCAGCGCCGCGCCACCCCGGCGCAATGGCTCGTACAGCTCCCGGATCAGTTCCTCCCGGGCCAGCGCGTCGCCATCCAGGGCCCGCTCCGGGAGCAGTTCGGAGGCCAGCACCGGCCGCGGCGAGTCCGGCCAGCCCGGCGCGGCCCGCAGGCCGGCCAGCGCCGCCGCCGCGGACTCCGTCGCCGCCCGCAGGTCAGGCACGGGCTGGCCGACCACCACCGGGCCGGTCCCGAACCGCCCGGCCATCTGCCCGGCCACGGTCAGCGGGTCATCCGTGCCGCCGAGCACCACCACCAGCCGGTCGCCGTGCACCCCGGCCAGCAGGTCAAGCCGGGACCGGCGGGCGATCGAGCGCAGCTCCTCGATGACGCCTTCCGGCTCGCCGCCGTCCGCGTGCCCGACCATCACTGCCACCGGCGCGTGCGACCAGTTCAGCGCGGACGCCCAGGACTGCAGGCCCTCGCCCACTTCGCCGCGTACCAGCGAGTCCACCACCAGGGCTTCCAGCCGTGCGTCCCAGGCGCCCCGGGCCTCGGCGGTCCGGGCGTAGACCTGGGCGGCGCCGAACGCGATCTCGCGGGTGTAGCGGAGCACCGCTTCGCGCAGCTCGGCTTCGCCGCCCGGGGCGGCCAGCTCGTCGACCCGGGCCTCCACCACGTCGATCGTCACCCGCACCATCTCCACCGCCTGCTGCAGGGTGACCGCGCGGGCCAGCTCGCGGGGCGCGGTGCCGAACACCTCGACCGCCACCGACGGGCGGCCGCGGCGGGGGTGCTTGATCCAGTCCACGAACGCGGCGATGCCCGCCTGGGCGACAAGGCCGATCCAGGACCGGTTCTCTGCGGACATCGAGCGGAACCAGGACAGCCGCTCGTCCATCGAGGCCATCGCGGCCGTGCCGAGCGAGCCCATGGCCCGCTCCAGCCGCTGCACGGTCTCCGGCCGGACCCGGCTGGCCGGTGCCGCGCCACCGCGCCCCGCCTTCTGGTCCGCCGCCGTCATTCCCCCAGCGTGCCACGCTGGTACTGGTGCATGGGCCCACCGGGCCCGCTGATCCCGAAGGAGGCGCGGTGGCGGAGCAGGTGAAGGCGCTGCTGTTCGACGTGTTCGGCACCGTGGTGGACTGGCGCGGCGGGGTCATCCGCGACGTCACCGCCGCGGCCGGGCGGGCCGGCGTTCCGGTGGACGCGGCCCAGTTCGCCGACCAGTGGCGGGGCGGCTACCGGCCCGCCATGGACCTGGTCCGCAGCGGGCAGCTGCCCTGGACCAAGCTGGACGACCTGCACCGCCGGGTGCTCGATTCGCTGGCCGCCGAGTCCGGCCTGGCCGGCCTGCCCGCGGCCGAGCTGGACTGGCTGAACAGCTGCTGGCACCGGCTCGACCCATGGCCTGATTCGGTGCCCGGGCTGACCCGGCTGCGGCAGCGGTACGTGCTGGCCACCATGTCCAACGGGAACGTCGCGCTGCTGGTGAACATGGCCAGGCGGGCCGGGCTGCCCTGGGACGTCATCCTGAGCGCCGAGCTGTTCCGCCGGTACAAGCCCGATCCGCAGACCTACCTGGGGGCGGCCGAGCTGCTCAGCCTGGACCCGGCCCAGCTGATGCTGATCGCGGCGCACAACGACGACCTGTGCGCGGCCGCCGACCTGGGCCTGGCCACCGCGTTCGTGCCCCGCCCGGCCGAATGGGGCCCGGACCAGCAGACCAACCTCAGCCCAGCCCGCGACTACACGATCGTGGCCGCCGACCTCACCGACCTGGCCACCCAGCTAGCCACCTGAGCTGTGCCGCGGCCTTCCGGACCTGTGCTGCGGGCCGGTCGGTCCCCGGCCCCGGCCAGGCTCCGCCGATCGCTTCGTGATCATGGACTAGATGGGGTTCTAGTGCTACCTAAGCCATGATCACGAAGTGCGGCGGGGGCTGGGCCGGGGCCAGCGGGGGAGCTGTGGCCCAGGGGACGGGTGTTACATGCCGCCCTGGGTGCCAGTCGGGGTCGGGGTGGCAGTAGCCGTGTCGGTCGGGGTTGGCGTGGGCGTCGCGGTGGCGGTGTCCGAAGCCGGGGCCTGGGTGGACGGGGTCGCGGTCGCGCTGGCCGAGGCGGACGGCTCGACGCCGCCGGGCAGGGTGCCGATGGCCAGCGGGCTGAAGCTGGCCGCGGTGGCCACCCCGTTCGTGTCCAGGGTCAGGTGGACCGGGTTGGGCGCGTTCAGCAGCTTGCCGCAGCCCAGGTTGTCGAACGACCCGGACAGGCGCGCGGCCATGAACGTGAACAGGTTGTTGCCGGTGCCCGGCACCGGTGTGGCGAAGTTGCTGAACTGCTTCTCGTCCAGCTGGATGCGCCGCATGCCGACCTGCATCATGTGCTTGCAGTAGTTCGCTGGGGTGGACGCGTTCTTGTCCCGGCCGGTGCCCAGCGCGGGCTGGTTCACGCCGATCCGGAACAGGTTGGTCTTGGCCGCGCTGAACTGGTTGTTGACCAGGGTCATCGGGTCGTTCAGCGGGATCACCGCGATCGGCGCGGTCTGGTCGGCCGCGGCCAGCAGTTCGTCGGTGATCTGCGAGCCGGACATCTTGCCGGGCGCAGTCTTGTCGTGGAACTCATACGGGGTGCAGCCGAGTGCGGGGTCCATGAACTTGTTGACCAGCGCGTTGTCGCTGCCGTTGTTGATCGGCGCGGCCCCGCCGCCGAGCGCCGCCGCGTTGCCGGGCGAGTCCTGGGCGGTCTGCCCGTTCGCGGTCAGCAGGTAGGTGGTGACCACGTTGTCGCTCTGGTCCTGGTCCACCACGGCGAAGTCGCGCACAGTGGGGCAGGGCTGCCCGTCGTTGCCGGTAGCCAGCGGCGGGATCTTCAGCACGCCGCGGGCGATGGCCCGGTTGGCCGCCCGGTAGAAGGCCGGGCTGTTGCAGTAGGCGACCTGGCTGAACAGGGACCCGCCCAGACCGTTGACGCAGTTGCCCTGCTGCAGCGCGTTCCCGGTACCGGTGAGCAGCAGGTTGGTGCCGTTGAAGCCGAACATGATGGCGACCACGTCGCCGCGCGGCACCCGGGGCGGCACCGGCTTGGCGGCCGGCTGGGTGCCCTCGGTGATGACCAGCGGGTTGTACACCTTGAGCCTGCCGGTCCGCGGGCTGAAGATGTCCGCCTCGACGAACGCCTGCAGGTCCGGGTTGGACATCTCGCAGCCGTCACCCAGCACGTACGGCGTGGCCAGGCCGCGCGCGCTGAGCGGGTTGGCCGGCACCTGGAGTGTGCAGTTGGTGGAGTCGGCCGCCTCGGCTGGTGTCTGGTGCAGGTTCATGACCGCCCCGTCGGGCCCGGTGGCCTGGCCCCCATGGCCGTGGTGGTGCCGGAACCCGGACCCGTTCGCGGCCAGGTTCAGGCCGGCCTGGCCGGGGTGGTCGGCCACCTTGACGCCGACGACGATCCCGACCGCCAGCGGCAGGGCGATGAGCGTGGCTATCAGCGCTGGGCGTGTCCTTGATGTTCTCCGCCACGCAGCACTACGCCAGACCTGCATTTTGTGTCCGCCTCCATGTTCTGCCCTGCCGCAAATGCCTTCGGACGGTCACGTTAGCCCCGTTGAGAGTCAAATTCAGGAAAACCGTAATGAAAGCGAAACGTATTTTGACGAACTGGTGCAGAGAGCTCTGGCCAGCGCAGATGCCAAGCTTGGCCGGGCATCCTGGGCCCCGCGACTACGAAGCGAGATCTAACTGTGATGGGCCGTAAGGGGCTTCCGGACGCCGCTGTCACAGCCTTGTAGGCGGCGGGATGTTACACCGAGCGTTAAGCGATGTGCGGTTAGTCAGCAATCCTTATGGATGTATTACGTGATTAGCGAAAAGGCTGCGATTCGTGACCTGGCCGTGCTACGAGCGGACAGCAACGAGGCCGCAACCAGCCAAAACGCCGGCTGCGGCCTCGTCGGCCGTGCTGTCCGGTCAGCGGTCCTTGGCCAGTGCCGTGCTGACCGGAACGTCGAGCCCGTACTTCTCGATGGCCTGGCTCAGCACCTCCGGCTTCACCTCGCCGCGGCGGGCCAGCTGGCTGAGCACGGCCAGCGTGATCGACTCCGCGTCCACGTGGAAGAACCGGCGGGCCGCGGCGCGGGTGTCGGAGAACCCGTAGCCGTCGGTGCCCAGCGAGCTGAACGAGTTCGGCACCCAGCGGGCGATCTGGTCCGGGACGGCCCGGATCCAGTCGCTGACCGCCACCACCGGGCCGGGCTGCCCGTCCAGCGCCTGGGTGACGTAGGGCACCTGCGGCTCCGCGTCCGGGTGCAGCATGTTCCACTCTTCGCAGCACAGCGCGTTGCGGCGGAGCTGCGTCCAGGAGGTGGCCGACCACACGTCGGCGGCCACGCCCCAGTCCTCGGCCAGCAGCCGCTGCGCGTCCAGCGCCCAGCGCATGGCGACGCCGGAGGCCAGGATCTGCGCCCGCGGGTGCTCACCCGGCTCCTGCGAGTCGTCCGCCGGGGCCCCGGCAGGCGCGTACCGGTACAGCCCGCGCAGCACGCCCTGCTCCAGCGCCTCCGGGCCGCCCGGGTAGTCGGCCGGCTCGGCGGGCTGGACGTAGGGCTCGTTGTACACGGTCAGGTAGTAGAAGACGTCCTCGCCGTCCGGGTGGCCCTCGGTCGGCCCGTACATCCGGCGCAGCCCGTCCTTGACGATGTAGGACAGCTCGTAGGCCCAGGCCGCGTCGTACGCGACGCAGGCCGGGCTGACCGAGGCCAGCAGCACCGAGTGGCCATCGTTGTGCTGCAGGCCCTCACCGGTCAGCGTGGTCCGGCCGGCCGTCGCGCCGAGCAGGAAGCCACGGCCGAGCTGGTCGCCGAGCGCCCACATCTGGTCGCCGGTGCGCTGCCAGCCGAACATCGAGTAGAACACGTACACCGGGATCATCGGGGTGCCGTGCGTGGCGTATGAGGTGCCGGCCGCGATCACCGAGCCCATCGCGCCGGCCTCGCTGATCCCCTCGTGCAGGATCTGGCCACGCTCGGACTCCTTGTAGGACAGCAGCAGCGCGCGGTCCACCGCCTCGTAGGTCTGCCCGTGCGGGGAGTAGATCTTCGCCGTCGGGAACAGCGAGTCCATGCCGAACGTCCGCGCCTCGTCCGGGATGATCGGCACGAACCGGGCGCCGATCCCGGAATCCTTCATCAGGTCCTTGAGCAGCCGGACGAACGCCATCGTGGTGGCCACCGGCTGCTTGCCCGAGCCGCGCCTGAGCTCGGCGTACACCGGGTCGCCGGGCAGCTTGAGCGGCTTGCCGCGGACCACCCGCTTGGGCAGGTACCCGCCCAGCGCCGCGCGCCGCTCGCGCATGTACTGGATCTCGTCGGACTCCTCGCCCGGGTGGTAGTACGGCGGCAGCGCCGCCTCCAGCGCGGCGTCCGGGATGGGCAGGTAGAGCCGGTCGCGGAACTCCTTGAGCTCGGCCACGGTCAGCTTCTTCATCTGGTGCGTGGCGTTGCGCGCCTCGAAGTCCGGGCCCAGCGTCCAGCCCTTGATGGTGTGGGCCAGGATCACGGTGGGCTGGCCGACGTGCTCAGTCGCCGCCTTGAACGCCGCGTACACCTTGCGGTAGTCGTGCCCGCCGCGGGACAGGTTGCGCACCTCGTCGTCGGACAGGTGCTCGACCATGTTGCGCAGCCGCGGGTCGGTGCCGAAGAAGTGCTCCCGGGTGTAGGAGCCCGGCTCCACCGAATACGTCTGGAACTGCCCGTCCGGGGTGTTGTTCATCTTGTTGACCAGGACGCCGTCCACGTCGTGGGCCAGCAGCGGGTCCCAGTCCCGGCCCCAGATGACCTTGATCACGTTCCAGCCGGCGCCGCGGAAGAACGCCTCCAGCTCCTGGATGATCTTCCCGTTGCCGCGCACCGGGCCATCCAGCCGCTGCAGGTTGCAGTTGATCACGAAGGTGAGGTTGTCCAGCTCCTCACGGGCGGCCAGGCCGATCGCGCCGAGCGCCTCTGGCTCGTCCATCTCGCCGTCGCCGAGGAACGCCCAGACGTGCGAGCGGCTGGTGTCCTTGATCTCCCGGGCCAGCAGGTACTGGTTGAACCGGGCCTGGTAGATGGCGTTGATCGGGCCGAGGCCCATCGAGACGGTGGGGAACTCCCAGAAGTCCGGCATCAGCCGCGGGTGCGGGTAGGACGGCAGCCCGCCGCCGGGGTGGGACAGCTCCTGGCGGAACCCGTCCAGCTGGTGCTGGCTCAGCCGGCCCTCGAGGAACGCGCGTGCGTAGATGCCCGGCGCCGCGTGGCCCTGGAAGAACACCTGGTCGCCGGACTCGCCGTGGTCCTTGCCGTGGAAGAAGTGGTTGAAGCCGACCTCGTACAGGCTGGCCGCGGACGCGTAGGTGGCGATGTGCCCGCCCACGCCGAGGCCGGGCCGGTTGGCCCGGGACACCATGACCGCCGCGTTCCACCGGATGTAGGCGCGGATCCGGCGCTCCACGTACTCGTCGCCGGGGAACCACGGCTCGCGCTCCGGCGGGATCGTGTTGATGTAGTCGGTGCTGCGCAGCCCGGGCACACCGACCTGATGCTCACGTGCCCGCTCCAGCAGCCGGAGCATCACGTACCGGGCCCGGGCGCGGCCCCTGGTGCGCACCACGCTGTCGAACGAGTCGACCCAGTCCCGGGTCTCGTCCGGGTCGATGTCCGGCAGCTGCGTGGGCAGCCCGTCGCTGATGATGGAGAAACGCTGGCGTCCGGCAGCCACGGGGTTTTCCTCGCCTTCGCAGGTCGGGCGGCTGTTGGCCGCCATGTCCGCAGTGTCCGGGCGGCTGGTCACCGCCCGGTTGTGCAGGGTTGGTCCAGACCAATTCTGGTGCCTGCGCTCCGGAAACGCACCTGCCTACCTGCAGGTAACCGGTCCCGGGAACCGTTTGCACCGGGACAGGACATCTGCCCCTGGTGCCCGGTAGTGCCCGGTGCCAGGCTGGGTACACGGTGAGCGTAAGCGCGCTCCGACGCGGTTCCAGCGTATGCGCTCAGCCGCGGCCGGGGCTAACGGGCACGAGGAGGTGCTGGCATGCAGGCAGCGGTAGGTGACCGGCTGCACGTTCACGGCAACGTCGTCGGCCACCCGGACAAGATGGGCGAGATCGTCGAGGTGCATGGGGCGGCCGGCGGCCCGCCCTACCTGGTGCGCTTCGACGACGGGCACACCGGGCTGTGCTACCCGGGCCCGGACGCCGTCGTCGAGCCGAAGCCAAAGCCGAAGGCCAAGGCCAGGAAGACCGCCGCGGCCAAGCCGAAGAAGTAGCCGCCACCGGCCCGGCCCGGGCACTTGCGCGGTGGGACTGGCCAGGCCACATTCGTTCGGTATGAAGACCTTGATCGTGCGGGTGCGGACGGGTGGGCGCGAGACGGTGCGGGATATCACCGGAGAGTGCGCGGAATTCCTGGCCGCGGAGGCCGGCCGCGAAGATGGGCTGCTGCATGTGTTCGTGCCGCACGCCACCGCGGGCCTGGCGCTGATGGAACTGGGCTCGGGCAGCGATGTGGACCTGCTCGCGACGCTGGACCGGTTGCTGCCCGCGGACGACCGCTGGACGCACGCGCACGGGTCGCGTGGGCACGGGCGGAGCCACGTGCTGCCGGCGCTGGTAACCCCGTTCCTGACCGTCCCGGTCATCGGGGGCCGGCTGGCGCTGGGCACCTGGCAATCAATCGCCCTAGTCGATCTTAATGTGGATAATCCGGACAGGCAGATAAGACTTTCCTTCCTCGGGTAGCCCCAGCGGTAGCCGGGGAAGATCAAACTGTGACATGGTTTTCGCTTCCAGGGGCATTTGGCACTTGCGCGGGGGGCCGACCCAGTGTGAACTGTCCCAGCAAGTGGTGCCTACGCGGAACTGATGCGGGGCCGCGGGAAGGGATAAGAGGAGGACGTCAGTGAGCGCGACCGCGCGCCAGGCCCAGGATCAGCCTGGCCTGGCCGAGCGACTCGGCATCAAGCCGGGTCAGGTGGTGCAGGAACTCGGCTACGACGATGACTGCGACGAACAGCTGCGCGAGGCGATCGCCAGCCTGCAGGACGTGGAACTCGTCGATGAGGACTACGACGACGTGGTCGACGTGGTCCTGCTCTGGTGGCGGGACGGGGACGGTGACCTCGTCGATGCGCTGATGGACGCGCTGACACCACTGGCCGATGGGGGATACATCTGGCTGCTCACGCCCAAGGCGGGGCGGCCCGGGCATGTGGAGCCGACCGATATCGGCGAGTCCGCGCCGACCGCGGGGCTGTCCCAGACGTCCAGCGTGAGCGCGGCGCGGGACTGGCTGGGCACCCGCTTGGTCGCGCCGAAGGCACGCCGCTGAGGGACGCTCTGGTTGCGCTCTGGTGAAGGTTGCGCCAAGGTGCGCGGACTGTCCGGCCCGGGTGGCAGACTTGGGTTATCCGCGGGTGGAAAGGAACCCAGTCGATGGCAGTTGAGGTTGGCCAGCAGGCGCCCGACTTCGAGCTGAAGGATCAGCACGGCAGCCCGGTGCGGCTGTCCGATTTCCGGGGCCAGAAGAACGTGGTGCTGGTCTTCTACCCACTCGCGTTCAGCGGAGTGTGCACCGGCGAACTGTGCGCGCTGCGCGATGACTTCCCGGAGGTGACCAGGGACGACGTGGTGCTGCTCACCGTTTCGGTGGACTCCACCTTCGTGCTGCGGACCTGGGCCGACCGGGATCACTTCGACTTCCAGCTGCTGTCCGACTTCTGGCCGCACGGCGCGGTGGCCAGGCTCTACGGTGTGTTCGACGAGGACAAGGGCGTGGCAACACGCGGCACGTTCATCATTGACAAGGCCGGCCTGGTCCGGTGGGAAGTGGTGAACCCCATCCCGCAGGCGCGGGACATCGCCGAGTACCAGAAAGTACTCGCCGAGCTCAGCTGAAGCAGGCCCGGGCGCCCCGCGCGGCGGCGGGCCAGCCCCCGGAGAGGATCGAAAGCAGACGAGGATGCCCTGCTATCGATGCGGCGTTCGGCAGACCGACCCCAGCCGCGGGCAGAGCCCGTGGAAACGAGGGGTGCGGCGGGACAGCCAGGTGCTCATCTGCCCACACTGCCAGGCCAGCCACGACTGGATGGCTGACCTGGCGCGCTGCCCGCGGTGCGGCAGCGTGCACCTGGTCCGGCGGCTGGGTGAGGTGGAATGCCGGGATTGCGGCACGATCGTGCCGCCGTCGGCCGGGCCGGGCGAGGTTCCGGGCGGCGAGGCCTTGGCGGGCGAGGCTTTGGGTGGCGAGACCTTGGGTGGCCCGGCCCTGGGGGGCGACCCTTTGCGGGGCGAGGCGTTGGGGGGCGAGGCCTTGGGGGGCGAGGTCGCGCTGACCGAGGTGGCCGGCGGCCCAAGCCCCGACCTGTCCGAAGAGGTCGCCCGGGCGCTCGAACGGGTGCTCGGCCGCGGCCTGGTGAGCCAGAGCGCGCCCCGGACCGGTGCCGACTCCCGCTGAACGCGACGGCCAGCCAGTGGGCGATGCCGCGGTAGCGAAGCGCATCCTCCGCGAGTACCACCAGCGCGGCATCGACCCGGGCAGCTTCCAGCGGCTGGCGGGCACGGTGCGCGGGGACAGCGTGAGCTATCTGGCCCTTGCCGCTGATGGGCAGCGCCTCGTGGTCAGCGCCTGGCGCGCGGACGCGCCGGTACCGGTCCAGTTCCGGAGATCATCCGCTAGAACGCCACTGGACTGGCTGATCACCCGGGCGGCCACCCTGTCGTACCTGGAACAGAGCGGGTATCCCGCGCCGCGGGTGGTGCGTACCCGGTCCGGGGACGCGGTGGGCGTGGACGGGGTGTGGCTGACCATGGCCACCAGCTACGTCGAGGGTGCGGTGCTGCAGCCGTCGGAACCCCAGTTGCGCATGCTGGGGACCGCGCTCGGCCGGCTGCACTCGGTTGGCCTGGCGGGGGAGACGGGCTTGGGGCCCGCCATGTGGTACCCGGAGGAGGCGATTCCGGTCACACTGGCCCGGCTGGACCGGGTCGCCGGGCTGGTGCCACCCGGCTGGGCGGAGATGTACGCGACGTGCCGCGAGACGGTGCTGGCCGTACGCGAGCACGAGGGCCTGCTGCCGCGCGGCCTGGTGCACGGTGATGCGTGGGCGGCCAACGCCGTGCAGACCGGCCCGGCCGGGGTCATGCTCATCGACTGGGAGTGCAGCGGACTGGGCCTCCCGGTCCTCGATCTCGGCAACTGCCTGCTCGAGTGCCTGCTGGACGCGGCGCCGGCCGGAACCGGTCCCGGCACCTGGAACGTCCAGCCCGACGAGGGCCGGATCGCGGCGGTAGCGGTGGGCTACAGCACCCGGCGGGCGCTGTCCCCGGAAGAGCGGGACCTACTGCTGCCCGCGGTCAGGTTCGGCGCGGCCTACGCCGGGGCCATCCATTTCGAGCAGGCCCTGGCCGACGGGGTGCAGGGGCCGGCCATGGACATCCGGCTGGAACGGCTGCGGAACCGGATCGCGGTGAGCGAGACCGTGGCCCGGCTGGCCGCGCGACATCTCGGCGGCGGGACATCTCGGCGGTAACCAGAAACCGGTACGCTGAGGGCCGGTCTGCTCCCGGGGGCAGACGCGGGGCGCATAGCTCAGTGGTAGAGCACCTCCCTTACAAGGAGGGGGTCACTGGTTCGAGCCCAGTTGCGCCCACCAGGTCAGAAGGCGGTTCCGATCATGGGACCGGCCTTTCGGATCTTGGTGCAGCAGCAAAGTGCAGCAGCCGGGCCGGTGCAGTAACGCTCAGGCGTCGAGGCACTGGCCGAGCTTCCTGAGCGCGGCACGTGTGGCTGGCGAGGGCACCTCGGTGTAGATCTCCATAGTCAGGGCGATCTTGCTGTGCCGCAGGATCTGCATAGCGACCCGCGGGTGAACCTCAAGGGCGGCAAGCAGCGATCCGCACGTCCGGCGCGCGCCGTGCACTGGAATCCGGAAGACCTTCGCCAGCCCGATCCGCCGGTCGAAGCTGCGATTGAAGTTACGCGGCTCGATGGGCGTGCCGTGGCGGGTGGTGAAGACCAGACCGGTCTCGATCCAGGCCCCATCGGCCCGGACACGGTCAGCGTCTTGCTGCTCCTTGCGGAACCTGAGTGCGGTGATGCAGAGGTCAGGAAGGGGAAGTGGCGCGTCAGAGGTTTCAGTTTTGGTCTCGCGGCGCAAGAGCTGGTGGTTGACGCGCTGTACCTGCTGGCCGACATACAGCTCGCCAGCGTCGAGGTCTACCAGGTCCCAGATGAGCCCGAGCAATTCCCCTCTGCGCAGGCCGAGAACGAGGACCAGGACGTAGGCCGCGTACAGGACGTCGTCGTCACGGCGGGCGGACTCCAGGAACTGGCGGGCCTCATCGGCGGTCCAGGACCCGCGCTTGTGCTTGCGATCCCGGCGGTTAGGGAGCCGGAAGACAGCTGCTGGATTGCGTGTGATGACCTGGTCCTCTACGGCGCACGTGAGCGCCGCTCGCAGCGCGTTCCGTGCGTCCTTGCGGGTCCCGGCACCCAGGGTCTGGTGACAGCATTTGCCGATGGCGCAGCAGCGCTGCTTGCCTACTGGCCTGGTCGCGTCCTTGCCCTGGGCGCAGCACTGGCAAATGCGGCTGAGCGTGTTCAGCCATTGCCGGATGTCTTTGACCTGGAGCTTGTCCAGCCGCTTGGTTCCCAGATACGGAATGATGTGTATCCGGGTGAATAGCTCGTACTTTTCATATGTCTTAGGCGCCAGGTTCGGCTGAACTATTTCTTCAAGCCAGTAATGAAGGAATCTCTCGAGAGTAGGAACGTCGGATGCGACCGGCCCCTGATTCGCTTCGTCTCTCAATTTGAGCCATGCCCGCTGGGTGGCGTCATAGGTTTTGCCTTTAACGTACTTACGGTAGCGCTCCCCGGCAGGATTTGTGCACCAGACGTATCCTCGGTACCCATCTCTCACCGGGTAGATCGATCCTTCGCCGTTGTGGCGTCTGCTCATCCGGCGTCCTCCTTTGCCTTGCGGCGGATGTAGTCATCGACCCATTCAGGGAGGATGCGCCGGTTCCCGCCATCCTTTATTGACCGTATTTGCCCGGACAGGACGAGATGCTTGGTCTTGGTGAGCCCGTATCCAAGCATGCCGGCTACCTGAGCGGTGGTGTACCACTTAGGTTCGATAGCATTGCCCGTATACCGGACGGTATCACGTTGCAGCATTGAACCCCTTACAGGGAATAGCTTTTGACCGTTGACGCTTAAACGTCAAACCCGTCAAGCGGCTGGGCGCTGAGCATTGACGCCAACCCCTTCCTCGTGGGCGAGGTCTTCGCGTCCAGCCTCACGTCGTCTGCGCGCGAGGTCGGCGGCGGTGTTCGCGAGGAGTGCGTCTCCGGTGGTTTTCCAACCGGTTCCGGCGTAGCGGAAGTTGCCGATTACGAGTATGGTTTCTTCTTCGGTGTGGTCGGCGGTGCGTATCGGGCCATGCTGTGGCCCGGTTGTTTCGTTGCGCCGGTAGAAGATACGGACGCTGCGGAGAGCTCCGAAGGTGATGGAGTAGTGGCGTCCTTTGGTGAGGAAGTGGCCGCCGAAGCCGAGCATGTGTGCCCAGCGCCGTAGTTTCTGATACTCGGATTCCCGGCCGAGGATCCAGCATGTGTGAATCAGTCGCTCGGTGTGGCTGCCGTCCGGGTCGGCGTACAGATCGATGGTGTCATCAGTGATGCGGGCGGAAACGTGGCCGGTCCCCTCGGTTCCTTTGGTGGAGTATTTGGCGAGGTACCCGGCAACCATGAGGTCAGTGACGGGGTTGCTGCCGCGCATGGTAATGATCCGTGCGTCTACCTGGTCACCCCATTGAATGTGCCAACCTTCTGGCTGGACGGGATGCCGTGGTGTGGTCAACTGGATAGCTTGTGCCGCATAGTGGACAGCACCGTCCAGGTCTGCTGCAGTGATTCCGGGAGGCGGCGGGACAACCGCCTCCGCGTCACCCGGGTTGACGCCGTCCAGGCGCAAGAGCACGTGGAAGTGGACAGCTCCACGGGCCTGGAATTCGGCGGCCTTGCCGTGCGAGACCCGGACCGGTGAGATGAGACGGTACTTGCCATTACCGAGGGGGATGCGGACCAGGGGCAGGCCGCGGTGGCGGGCCAGCGAGGTTACGTAGCGTTCGATGGCTTGCTTCGTGCGCCGCCACAGTTCCCCGGCGGCGTTGTTCCACACGACGTGCGCGGCATAGTCGTAACAGTCAATGCACAGCGGCCGACCCAGCATCGGATCATCCATGTTGTGGCGGGCAAAGCAGGCGGTCGGCTGGCCGTGCTCACAGGGAGTGGCGTCACGCCGGGCGTGGCAGGGTTCCGGGCGGCAGGTGCAGCGGGAGCGCTCGGCGCAGGTGTTGCGGTGGCGGATGACGCGGGTGTGGACGGTGCCGAAGGAGGGGGCGGTGAGGGTGGCGAAGACGGCCGGGTGGGTGGCGACGGTTTCCGGGACGCCTTTGCCGCCGACCAGGCCGGAGCGGATGAGTCGGTAGGCGTCGCGGCGGTAGGTTTCGGCGCAGGACGGGCAGGCCGCGGTGCGGCGGTTGCCGCAGGCTTTGTAGATCACCCGGTCGGGCATGCCGAGGGTGGACACCGAGCGCAGCAGCTCACCGGTGCGCGGGTCGATGATCCGCAGGTCTCCGTACAGCCGGACAGGGTGGGAGCACCCGGCGGCAGACCAGATGTGATCCAGCCAGCCGAAGTAGCCGTCCCCGCCCCGGGCAAGAGCGCTGTCGGCGGCCCACGGCGAGGATGTCCCGGTGGCGGTGAAGATGGTCATCAGGCCGCACCACCTTCGGCGGTGAGCAGGGTGGGCTGGGTGTAGCGCGGCTGGGTGAGTGCGGCGCGCACGTGGGCGTACCACTGGTGGGCGTAGCGGGGGCAGTTGGCGCAGTTGATGTGCCGGGTTTCGCAGTCGGGCAGTGGGGGGTGGCGTCGGGCGGCGTAGGACCAGGCCATCGAGTCGGCTGAGACCAGCAGGTGGCCGGATTGGGTCAGGCCAGCGATTTTGAACCCGAAGCCGTGCAGCCGGGTGATGCCCCGTTCGTGCAGGACGGTGATGAGGGTGTGGACGACGGTGGTGGCCTGGCGGCGGCAGACGGAGCCCAGACCGACCAGTGGTTCAGCGGCCAGGTTGATCCCGGCGTGCTCGTAGTGGTCAGCACAGCGCAGGTAGTCGGTTATGGTCCAGCCCTGCAGGACGGGGATGACGGGCAGGGCGGGGTCCAGGTCGCGGAGGGCCAGGAGGTTGGTGACGGTGCGGCGCTGATGCTCGGCAACGGATAGCCCGGTGCGGGTGGTGATGGACGGTTCGCACATCCAGTCCTGGGGTGCGGCCCAGGCCAGCTGGCCGATCTCGTCGCGGTAGCGGCGGATGCGGCTCACATACTGGCGGGGGGTGGGGCCGTGGTCCCAGGCGCCGTAGGCCGATAGTTCGGTGAAGCCGCCGGAGTCCAGCGCCCACGGGCTGGCGGCGTGCGGGAGGTGCTTGTAGCCGCGCAGGCGGCGGTCGGAGATGAACAGCGGAATCCGGGTGGCACGTAGCCAGCCGGGGTGGTGGGTGCCGAGGTAGAAGGTCAGGCCGGTGTTCGCCCCCGTGCCCAGGACCGTGGTGGTTCCGGGCGCGAGAGCCAGCGTCGGGCTGGATGTGGTCACGGGCGGCCCCCGATGCCTAGATCGGTGCCGTTGACCGCCGTGACGTCGGACGACGGGATACCCGTGGTGACGGTGTCGCCCAGGGCGTGGAGGAGCTGGCCCGCCAGTGCGGGCGGGATGGCCAGGTGGTCGGCCAGGGTGGCGGTGGTGATGGGCTGGCCGGTGGCCTGCTGGTGGGTGAAGGCGGCCATGCGGGCGCCGGTCACCAGTTCCGGGGGCAGCGGCTGTGATGCTGCCGATGCGGCAGCCGATCCGGGGTCAGCCTGGATGGGCTTGTCGTGGGGTGTGCCCGCCAGCGCCGTGGGTTGCTGGGCTGGGGTGCGGGACAGGACGAGTTTGGTGAGGGCGAGGAAGGCCAGGGCCGGGACGGCGGCCACCAGCCAGCCGGTCAGGCTAGGGACGGCCTCAGCGACCTGGGCGGTGAGGGACAGGGCGGCCGCGGCGGCCAGGACGGTGGCGGGGTAGGCGATGGGCCGGTGGGTGCGTTTGCGGCGGCGGATTTCCAGGCCGGCGGCGGTGGGGGTGAGTTCGGAGATGATGGCGTTGGCCCAGCCGAACCATCCGCTTGTTCCGGGTGGGACGTGGTGCATGGTCCAGTCGTGAACGTGGGTAAAGGAGGCTGCTCCGGCCATGCCGCCGATGGCCAGGACGATGATGACCTGGACGATGCCCTCGGCGCGGCTGTGCTGTGGTGTGGTCACTGGGGTTCACCGCCGAAGCGTTGCTGGGCGGCCTGGCGGGTGACGCCGAGACGGGCGGCGATGTCGGCCCAGCTGTAGCCGTGGCGGGCGCGCAGGCCGGTGATGGCCTCGCGCATGGCGGTGTCGATCTCGTCGGCGATGTCAGCCATGTCGGTGAGGGCTTCGATGTCGCCGGTGGCGACGCGGCGGCTGTAGGCGCGTATGACGCGGCGGAGGAATGCGGCGTACTCGTCGTTCTCGACCACGCGCCGTGCCCGTTTTGGTGTCAAGGCCCTGTTGACAACAGACGGGAGATGGCGGGGCGCGGTGGTCATCAGGCCCACCTCGCTGCGCAGTCGTTGCATTCGCCTTTTGAGCGCGCGATGTAGTAGGTCTTCTCGGTACCGCAGGTGGGGCAGGTGCGGCGGGCGCGTAGCGCCTTGGCGATGGCGAGCAGCTGCGCGGGCGTGGCCTGCCGCTTAGGCAGCGCGAGATCTTCGCGGTAGAGATAGGCGACACGCTTGCCGCGCCGCCATAGGATCTGGGCGATGACGTCCTGGCCGCCCGGCCGCAGGCCCTTCGCGCGGAGCTGGCGGACAGTGAGCAGGCCGGAGGGAGCCCAGTGGAAGGGGTAGGTCGGTATGCCGTGACGGGTGCCGTGCGGGTCGTAGAACTCGATGAACCAGCCCCGCCGCAGCAGGGTCTCCTGCTCGTGCACTTGCCGGAGCAGGCGGTCATTGCGGCGGGCGAGGGCAGGGGTGCTGTTAGGGTGCATGGATATCCACGTCCTTGGGTTTGGTGAGGGGTGGATAGGCAGGGGCCGGGCGCTTGGGAAGGCAGACCGGCCCCGTGCCATTTCCGGGTGAAAATTGGCGCGCGGCAGTCAGAAAGGTTGCGCGCGATGTGGTGGGCCTCCGGTGCGCCAGGAGTTGACGCTTAAATGTCAGGAGGCTTTGGGCTCGAAGCAGCCGCCGCAGGCATCGCAGGTGATGGGGGCTGCGGCCAGGGTGGAGGCGGCGGCGCGGATGGTCCGCCCACACGGGCAGATGGCGGCGATGAATCCGTTGCTGGCCCGCCGGGTGGTGCCGGTGGGGGTTTCGGCCTGCCGCCACAAGATCATGGCGTCCTGCAGGGCCCGGATCTGGGCCGCATAGTCGCGGGCGGTTGAGTCGGGGACGGTGGTCAGGCTCCAGCCCAGCGAGGGGTTCTTGCCGACCTCGATGCCGAGCTCTTGGGCGAGCTGGGCGAAGCGGGTGTTGTGGTAGCGGCCCTGGCGGCTGGTGTCCTGGATGCCGCGTTCGGCGGCCAGGGCGTGGGCGGCTTCGTGCAGCAGGGTGCCGAGGACTTCGCGGGCGCTGCGCCGCAGTCCTTCGCCGCTGATCATGATTTCGGTGCGCTGCTCGCCGGCGACGTTCCACCGGCCAGGAGCGTGGTAGCCGAGCCGGGTGTGCTTACCGCCGGTGCCGCTGGCGATGATGATGACGACGGCGGGGATCTCGGGGTGGCGGCGGCGGATCTCCAGCCAGATGTCTTCCAGGACTTTGAGGATCCGGCTGCCCGCCTGCGGGCTGCTGCCGGTAGAGCCGTTCCCGGCTGTGCGCCCGTTGGACCGGCCATGCCGGGACCGGCCGCCACCGGTTCCGGTGGTCCTGCCGCGGGTGCCGTGGAGCCGGTCGTAGCGGCAGCGCCGGTCGGGGTCGGTGAGGGTGTCGTAGGCGTCGGTGAGTTCGCGGAACCGCTCGGCCGCGTCGGGACTTCGTGGTTGACGTCGGGGTGGTATTGCTTGGCGAGTTTGCGGTATGCCTTCTTGATCTCGGCTAATGTCGCGGTGGGCGGGACGCCGAGGATGGCGTAGTAGTCTTTCTGGCTGGTTTTCACAGCCACCACCGGCCAGAATCCAGGTAGTCAGCCGAGGTGACCTCCATTGCGGTCCATTCGTCGTCTATCGTCGGCAGAAACTCAAGCATTGGGCGGACCGGTGAGGCGCCAGGCCAGTCCCGGGTTCCCCGAAAAAGAGGTTCTCTGCTATCTGGTCGAATCTGGCTTCCAGCCATTCGACCGCTTCGGTGTTCATTCCCGGTACGCGTCTTTCTCGAAGTTCACGAACTCTTCGACGCTGGTAAATCCGTCGCCGCCGATGCAGTCGGCGCACCGCCAGTAGCCAGACCGGGACGGGTAGCCGTTGTAGGCAGCGATGGTGGCGCAGCAGATCTCGCAGCCGCCCATGAGGTCCACACCGAAGCTGCGGAAATCTTCGGCTGGGTATGAGTCCTTTTCGCCCACGATGGACTTCACATAGTCCAAGATCGTGATTGGCATAGTCCTTTTCCTTCCAGGGTTGTGGTCAGGCGACGTGTGCCGCCAGGGTGGGGGTAGCGGTGCTGGCGGGCCTGCGGGTCCAGGCCGCGTAATCGGCCAGCGCGATGATGTCGGAGTCCGACAGGTAGGCGACTTTGATGCGGCGGGGGATGCCGCCTTCGGCGATGAGGAACGCCGTGCCCTGGTTGGTGTTGGACAGGTCGGTGGCGGAGAATCCGGCTGCGGACCAGCCGTCGCCCAGGACGATGTCGGAGCTGCCGGAGCTGGTGCAGCGGAAGGCGGCCCGGTAGCCGAACAGGTCGCGCAGGCTCTTGGGGATGATGTCCACGCTGGGCCGCTGGGTGGCGGCGATGACGGGCATGGCGGCGGCCCGGCCGCGGGCGACCAGGTCGCGCAGCAGGGCGGTGAACAGCTTCTGTTCCTGTTCGGTGCCCAGGGTCGCGGAGTACAGGGCGATCTCGTCGATGACGATGACGATGACTTTGATGCCGTCGCGGGGCTCGATCTTGCGGCGGCGGTGGGCGCGCAGCCAGGTGTAGCGGTTGTCCATGACCTTCTGCAGCCGCAGCATGGTGATGATGGCGTGGCCCAGGTCGGGGCCGACGAACTCGTCGGCGATGTCGTCCCACATGCCCAGTTCGACTTGCTTGCCGTCGAACAGCACCAGCCGGGTGTTCACCGACAGGGCCGCGTGGGCGGTGATGATGTTCAGCAGGCCGGATTTCCCGCCGCCGGGCTCGCCGCCCGCCAGGATGTTCCGGTAGATGATCCGGATATAGACCGGCTCACCGAATTCATCGACGCCCAGGTAGATGGGGTCATACATCGACAGGACCGGGCCGACCGGATAGGTGTCCGGCTGCCCGTACCCGAACGTGAACATGGCATGTTGCTCCTTTTTAGGGCGGAGGGATTGCCGGGTAATGTGGGCCGTGTAGCCGCGCAAGGCCGATTGCGTGGGTACGTAGTGCCCGGCGGGCCGGGCCGGGGAGGATAAGTCCCCAGGCCCGGCTCCCTGGTGTAAAGCGCAGCGCTTACCAGTGCGCGTCAGCGCTTAGATCCAGTCCTCGATGTCATCGCCGGGGCCGCTGGTCTTGACCGGCTTGATGGCCGGGATGGGAGCCGGTGCCTTGGTCGGCGCGGGATGGCTTGGCGGGGGCCACGTCGGTGGCGGCCACGTCGGGCAGGTCCAGTGCGGTGGGCACTGGCGTGTCATCCCGTTTCGGGGCGGGGGCTGGGCCGTGGATGAGGCCCAGCAGGGGGGACTTGATGGTGGCGGTGAGCGCGTCGCGGCAGTTTGATGTCCAGCCGGATGTAGGCGGCGTTGGTCTGGGAGGCGGCTTCGGCGGTGACGCTGGCGGACCAGCAGGCGACGGCGATCAGGTCCAGGCGGTCCTGCATGTCGCTCAGGGCCAGGCCTGGGCGGAGCCAGACCCAGGTACGTACCCCGGCGGGGGTGGGATGTGCCCACAAGATCAGGGGCAGGCTGCCGGTGCGGTTGGTGATGATGAATTCGTTGAAGCAGGTCCGGAGCCGGTGCCGGATGATCAGGCACCACGCCAGCGGCGATGATGTAGCGGCGGACCTGGGGGATGGCGGCTGGGACGCCGGTGATGACGGCGACCGCGCATAGGCGGATGGCCAGGGTGGTGTGGGCGGCGAGCTGGATCCAGCCGAAGATGAGGCCGGCGGTTATCAGGAGCTCGGGGAGCCACCACCAGATGGCCCGCAGCACGGGCCAGGCGATGATGAACGCGGCGGCGATCAGCCCGGTGGCTGCGCCGATGGCCGCGCCCACGAACAGGGCGATGATGGGGTGCCACTTGCTGGCCGCGACGGTGGCGGCGAGCAGGCCCGACGGTGATCCAGACCACGTAGAAGACGATCTTCGCGGTGCGGGCTGCGTTCCGGCGGACCGGTTCCTCGATCACCGTGACGGTGCCAGACCTTCTGCCGAAGGCAGGACGGCCATTAGAATTAGGCATGACGAAACCTCCTCCAATCCAGGGGGTTCGTTGGGGTGAAGCAGGGCCCGGGCGTTGATGACGCCCACATGCGGCCCCGCGGGCCGGGCCAGAGGAAATATGGGTTCTTCTGGCCCGGCACTTCCGGCTAGTTGAAGCTGATGCGGACCCGGGCGAACTGGCGCTCGACAGGCCGTGTGGTCAGCTCCCGGACATACAGGGCAGTCACCAGCGCGGCAACCAGCAGGTTGTCGGTTGCGCTGATCTTGTCTTCCGTCTGCGGCGTCAGGCCGCATCTTCTGGACGTCCTCGAGGTATTCCGACAGGATTTCCAGGTTGATCTGGATCTCCTGCTTCAGTTCGCCGCGTGGCAGGGCAGCCGCGTCCTCCTGGATCATCGCCAGGAGCTCGCGTAGCTGTTTCACGTGCTGTTTCCCTCCCTCCATGAGGGAACATGCGGGACATTGGCAGGCATACGAGCCTGTGCCAGTCCGCTCCGGTTAGGCGAATGCCTGGATTGACGCTTTAGCGTCAAGACACCGTGCACGTGCCCAGGTGATCAGGCAGCAGGAACCCGGCTACTGAGCCTGGCTCTTGACCGAGGACAGCGACGCCTTGATCTCCTCAGCGCGGAACGCCACGCCGTTACGCCCGTTGGTCGCCCACGGCAGGGCCTCCAGCTTGGACACGGTGACCGGCTGACCAACCTTCACGTTCGGCTTCTCACCAGCCGTAGTGATGGCTGATCACCTCACCGCCGTCGTCGTCCAGGACGAACACCTGCGTCGACCACATCAGCCGACCCGTCCCGCGCTCAGTCCTCTGACGGCCGTTCTGATCCGTCTTCTCGACCGACTCCTTCGAAACCGTCACCTGCTTGGTGCTGGTGTCCACGTAGAGCTTCATCAAGCTCTCCCTTCGATCGAATGGCAGTTCCGCTCTTTGCGGTTGCTTCGGACACCAGACAGGTTCGCCTACCAAATGCACGTACACTAGGGCGCACGAGGGGGCGCAGATGTGCGCTTAGGGAGGCGAGATGCCTACTAAGGAAACTAACGCTCAGCTTGACCGCTTGATGCGTGAAGCTGGGTTCACGTCTCACAAGTCTCTTGCCAGGGCGGTGCTGGAAGAATCAAGGCTGGTCAACGGGCCATTCCGGCGATGTGATCACACTGACGTTGCGCGATGGATCAGTGGGATGACTCCGAGAGGCGCCAAACCGATGATCATCGCTGCGGCTTTCGGCCGGAAGCTAGGCCGGAAGGTTACGCTAGCTGAGATCGGCATGGCGTCCAGTGCAGTGATTCTGAGCCCTGACCTCGGCTTGGCTTACCCAGACACAGTGGAAGTCGCAACCGATAACATCACTGGTCTGTGGCATGCTGATCTCAACCAGGCAAGCCAGATCAGCCAAGCGCATGTTGATGCCAGTGCGTGGACCGAAGCCTCGCTTCGATGGCTGATAGCTCACGGCAGCCAAAGCAACACTGTCGTTACCCCTGCCCCGCGAATCGGCGCATCGGATGTCGAACGCTTCAAAGAGACTATACGAATGTTCGCCCAACTAGATGATCGCTTCGGGGGCGGGCACTGCCGGAGCGCTTTGATTCAGTATCTCGCTACAGATGGAGAACGGCTTCTACGTGGACGCTTCACCGATACCGTAGGAGAGTCCTTGTTCTCGGCTATATCAGAAGCCACGCTTCTAGCGGCATGGATGTCATACGACAGTGCACCGAGTAGCGGCATCGCACAGAGATACTTCATTCAAGCCCTAGCTCTGGCAAATGCCGGTGAAAACCGTCTGCTAGGAGCGAGCATCTTGGATGCCATGAGCCATCAGGCCACTTTCGTTGGCCGGTACCAGGACGCCGCCAATCTTGCCCAGGCGGCGCGGACCGGAACGATAAGTGTAGCCACCCCTACACAGACCGCCCACTTCTATAGCATGGAGGCGCGTGCACACGCGCGCATCGGTAATGCAAAGGCTTGCGACTCAGCACTTACCCAAGCAACTAAGCTTTTTGATCAACGCAACATTGACAATGACCCTGAGTGGATTCGCTACTTCGATGAAGCTGAGCTATCTGCCGAGATCGGTCATTGCTTCCGCGATCTGGGACGCCCGATTGATGCAGTTCAACATGCGGCTCAGTGTCTAGCGTTGCTCGACGCCGCAAGTTCCCCACGAAGCAAGTTCTTCGCCTACATGGTACTCGCCGACGCGTATCTATCCGCTGGTGAAATTGACCCTGCGTGCGCTAGTTTGACCAAAGCGTTGAAGCTCGGCGAACAGTTGAGGTCAGCCCGTTGTGTCAGCTATGTTCGCGAATTTCGCGGACTGCTCGCAAGTGCCAGCTCAGACGCAGTTAGTTCAGATCTTGAGGAGTCGGCAAGAGAGTACAGACTCTGGCGCCTGAGTTCAGATCGGAAGTCCTAATAGGGCTGCCACTCTCGCCAGCCCGTACCAGTTCGAAGTGACCTGATGCGCTTACGGGCTTCCTCCGCCACTTCATCGCTGTCGTTGGCGTTCTGGATAAGCCACGTAACCATGTGAAGCTCTCTGATATCGCGGAGCACCTTGTACCCAGGCCACCGGATTATGTCGAATCCGTAAATTTTTACAAATGACCTGTACTCTTCATGACTATGCCAGCCAAATCGATCATAAAAGATGGCGGTCTGGATAAGGTCCCACTCCCGGGGCCCGATAGCAAAAGCGTCCAGGTCGATTACTACCGCGTGGCCCTTGTTGTCGCGGAGAACATTTCCTACATTAGCATCACCATGAATCACGCCCGGCGCGAGTGCAAAGTCCAGTCGGCTGTACCTTTCGCGCAGGTCCCCGAGAAGTTCCTCAAGGAATATCCGGTCTTCATCGGTTAGCCATGTGCTTACAACAAGACGTCTCTCGATGCGGTCAAATGGGTCAAAGCTAGGCAGGATCAACTCTTCGGGCGGTGTCAGCGCATGGAGCCTGGACAGTAGATCTGCTACCTCCGGAACCGAGGCATATGTTTCCCCGTCAGACAACGCTTCCCAGAACGTAGCCGCGCTGCCGTCGATGACAACAGGCTGGTCAAATGCCAACGCCCGGACCGCTGGATAGCTATCAGACTCAAGCCAGCGCGCGACTTCGACCGTCCGAGTCATCTCATCCAGATTGTCAAGCCTTGCAATTCTTACGACCACCGGATCAACGAGGCGAAAGACTGCGTTTGTCCCAAGTCTCATCAATCTAGCGTCGGTCGGATCGAGGCCAACCACGTTGCACGCTTGACGAAGCGTTACCTTTGTGCTCTCTGGTGTAAACACTTGACCCTTGTCGCTGTTGCTCGACGGTACGAGACCACTCTGAGTCCTAAACAACAAGCTATCCTTCCCCGACCAACTTATGCGAACCAGACCCGAGCCCATGACGGTTGAGAGAACGAGAAGGTGACCTGTCGGATACCAAGTACGCGGAGACCTCCCAGACAGTTCTCTTGGAGCAGGGCCGACAGGCGCTCGGGCACGACGACCTGGACCGCATCAGGGGTCCGCCAGCATGGGCCGACCCCCACCAACGTTGTCCCTCCGGCGGTCGGGGAGCTTGCCTAGCGTCTTTGGAGCCCGTGGAGCTGGGCGCCCGGGCTAGGCGACCCAGCTGGCCGGCCTAGTGCGATCCCCCACTTTGCGACCCCCACAAGTGTGCCGACCCAGTGTGCCAACCCAACTGCCTAGTGCCAACCCAGTGCCTTGAGCCCTGCCTTGAGCTCACCTGCCTTAAGCCCGTGCCTAGGTTCAGCTGATCGTTGACGTTTCGGCTTCAGGTGATGCTTGACGGTTTCTAGGGTCCGGGCAGGCAGGCCCGGAGTGGCCGAGCTTCCCGGACAGGTGCCAGTCAACGCCGGGGCCGCGGCGGGGTCAACGTGGAGCGCCCGCAGCGCGCCAGCGCGAGGACGAACGACGTTGACGCCGGTAAGGCCCGGCGTATCCTCGGGCGGCCGGGAGCCTGGCAGGTTCATGAGGGTGGGAGGCCGCTGGACGGGATCTCATCCGGCCGCGATTGCCTTGGCCGGTCTCATGAGGATGGTCGTGGGGATCCCCGTCGACTCCAGCCGTAGGTGCTCGATGGCCGCCCAGCCGCAGCGCTGATAGAACCCAACCGCTTCGTCGCCGGTCGCAACCCACGTCCGGGGGTGGCCAAGTGACGCGGCGGCATCTTGCAGGCTCTCCAGCAGCTGACGGCCCACCCCCCGCCTCCGGTTTTCCGCGCGGACGACCATGCCTACGATCCAGGGCGTCCGGTCAGCGCGCTCGGCCGCGCTGAGCTCGTCATCGATCCGGTCGAGCCCCACAGCTCCGACAGCACCACCGGCCACGTCGATGGCGACCAGCGTCATCGGCAGCTGCCCGCCCCGGCCTGCCTCCTTGGCGGTGACCTCGATGAACGGAGCCGGGTCCTGGGCCCCGTATGCCCACTCCTTCCACCGGAGCAGACCAACCTGTTCCACCAGCTCAGGGTGATCAGCAAGTGACTCAACACGAAGGCCGCAGGGAATCGCCATGACTTGCTCCTATCACCGCCTTCCGGGGCGGGTGGCGTAGGCCTTGTAACGGCCGATCTCCTGGCCGGTGGTGCGGGGCACGACGCGGACGGTCTCGCCGTCGATGACCAGCCGGAAGCTGTTGTCCTCGCAGACCACGGTGACGATCTTGCCCGCGTGGCTCATCCCGGCCTGGATCTTCTGCTTGGCGACCATGATGCCGCCCCGGCTGGATACCCGCCGCTGCACCGTGATGGCGGTGCCGGGCAGCGGGGCAGGCCCGGCCAGGCGGACGCCCTGCAGCCGGTGGCGCTGGCCGGGCGGGATCGGGCAGGGCAGGGTGCGCCACAGCTTGCCATCTTGGGTGATGACGTGCATCAGCTGGCCGTCGAGGCGGATGCGGGCCCGCTGCCCGGCCAGCGGGGAGCCGACCAGGATCAGCCGGTTCAGCAACGTGATGCCGCCGATGCCGTTGACCAGCCGGTCCACCTCCACGCACCGGGACGCGGCCAGAGCACCCGGTGAGGGGCCTGCGGGTGGCGGGCCTGCGGGGCGGGCATCAGCGTTACGCAGTCTCGCCAGGTCCACCCCGGTCAGCCGGGAGGCCACGGTCTTGATCCGCCACCCGCCGATGCTCAGGTGCACGGTGGTGGTGTCGATCCAGAGGGTGACCATCTGCCCGGCACGGGCGGGGCTGAGCCAGAACTGCTGCGGCCCGACGGTCATGTTCCCCGACGGCGGCACCACCCGGTCCACCTCGACCGCATCCGGCCAGCTGGCGGGCTCCGGGGCGGCAGCTGTGCCATCGGCTGCTGGCGGCGGGCTGGCGAGTGGTTCCAGGTCAGCGGGCGCCCACAAGCTCAGCGCATCGCCGGGTTCTGGCGGTCGTGGCCGGAACCGGTCGGCTGGGGTGGCCATGCCCAGCGACTGGTGCGGGCGGTCATGGTTGTATTCGTGCCGCCAGGCGTCCACCGCGGCCTGCGCGGCCTCGATGGATTCGAATGGCCCGGCATCGTTGAGGAAATCGGTTTGCAGGGTCTGGTGCCAGCGCTCGACCTTCCCGGTGGTGGTCGGCGAGAATGGCTTGGTCAGCAGCTGGCGGATCCCGTTCTTGCGGCAGATCCGCTCGAACAGCACCTCGGCCGGGCGGGGCTTGCCGAACCGCCCAGTGAACTGCTTGCCGTTATCGGTCAGCACCTCATCGGGTATCCCGTAGGCCAGCATGGCCGCGATGAAGGCCCGGCAGACCGCGCGGGCAGTGGCCCGCCGCACCACCTTGGCGATCACGCAGAACCGGGAGCAGTCATCCAGGCCGGAGATCAGCTTGCACTCGGTGCCATCGGCCAGGAACACCGAGCCGGTGACATCCAGCTGCCACAGCTGCATCGGTTCCTCGCGCTGCCAGCGCTTGTAGTCCTGGCGGCGGCGCTTACGCTTACGCGCCGGGACCAGGTGATGGCGCACCAGCACCCGGTAGATCGTCGACCGGGACGGCAGCGGGCTCACCTTCGCCCTGCCCAGCTCATACAACAGCCGCCGTGGGCCCCACCGCGGGTGCGCCCCGCGCCACTGGCAGATCAGCGCCTCGATCCCGGCATCCAGCTGGCGGGGCTGATGAACCGGACGGTGAGAATGATCAGCCAGCCCGGTCAGGCCGTCGCTCTCATAGCGGCCCAGCCAGCCATGCACCGCCTGGCGGGACACCCCATACCGGCGGGCCACCTCGCTCACCGGTGCCCCGGAGACGACCTCCATGACGGCGTGATAGCGCTGCTCCATGACACTCAACTCCACGAGCATGGCCCGGCCACCCCCTGCCGCGATCAACCTCACGGCGGGGCATGCCCGGGCGGGCCGTGTCAAGCATCAGGTGAAGCCAATGTGTCAACCATCAGCCGGAGTCGGACACGTGCCTTAAGCCCGATCCGTGAGAACTTTCTTTACGTCTTCAAGGCGGCCCCGCGGGGCCGCTCGCGCCGCCGACGCGGCGGCCGCCCGGCACTACCGCTGGAGCTCCCATGCCGGGCGGCCCCAACGCCGGGCGGCTGGCGCGAAGACCACGACCATAAGGGCCGCCTTGGCATACCGCAGTATCCATCGCCCAGGGCGTCGACCGGGTGGGCCGGATTTGGCAGCTATCGGGAGCAGGCCTGCTCCCGAACCTGGCATTGTCCGGCCCGGCCAGAACCCGTCAAGGGCGCCTACGGCGTCGGCTTCGCCGCAGACCCTTGACTGAACCTGGCCGCCAGGCGCGGAGTTCGCAGCTACTGAGAGCCATGAGGTCTGGGACTAGGCCGCCGTTACGTTTGACGCTCACGTGTCAACACATGAACACCGCGGCCGTGAGTGACCGTAACTGCTGGTTCTTACCGACCGATCGAGCACTATGTGCCATGGTGGATCATGAATCGGCTCGGTGTGATGGGGTTGCTGTCACTATTGATGTGAACCGTCCCGCACCGATCTTCTGTGCCCTGTTGGAGATAAAAATGTCAACCCTAACCTCTGTTGTGATCCCGTTGATCGGTGTCGTTGTTGGTGCGTTGGGTGTGCTCTCAGCGCAGTATCTCAGCACTCGTGTCAGTAAGCAGCAAGCCGAAAAAGATAGAAGTGTGGCGATTCGAGCCGAACGAAAGAGCACTCTCTTGGCATTCCTCGAAGCGACTCAGCGTGTCGAGCGGGCTGCAGAAGAGCGTTACGCAAGCGGTAAGCTACCTGACAACTTCGCGATCCATGTACATGACATGTGGTTTCAAAATCGGTGCATCATGTTGGTAAACACAGCTGATGTTATTGAGAAAAGTCAAGCCTATGTGCGGTGCCTTCATAGAGCTATTTATAGAGAACTTCCTAACGGCACCGACATCTGGCAGTTCGTTAAAGAGTATTTCGATCCCTTCCTAGACGCAGCGCGGGACGAACTCGGTCTTGACCATGATGAGAGGCGGCTCACCAGTACTCACATCGCGGACTGGCAAGAACGGGAACCTGGGCCCCGAAGCTGACTACCTCGTTGTCCCGTCATTCCTGGTAGGCGGGGATCCCATGTGATCGGTCGCCTGGTCTAGGTTCAGTGCAGCCCGCACAGATGCAGGCAGCGGGCGAGCTGCCCGGTCCGGTCCCCGTAACTGGCCGCCGTGGTGGGCTTCGTCGGCGGAATCGATGGGGTCGGCCGCGGATCGATCCTCCTACGCATCTTCATTGGATCTTGGCGTGTTAGGTGAGTGTAGATAATATTGTCGGCGCGTCGCTGGACGCGGAGACAGAAATTGTCAGAGGTGGCGCCTAGCATCGTCGTCGTGCTGATACCTTCATCCCGGACCGGCCCGTGAGTAGCAACAGCCGACGGCCATCAACGTCGCCGTCGATCGCCGAGGTGCTGACCGCTGCCCCGTGGCGCGATCTCGAAGGGCATGTGTCGGATTGGCGTGAACGAGTCAACAGTTCCATCCGAGCATCGCATGACCTGCGACGGCGCTTCCGTGAGGAACTCCTGGCAGCTAGCCCGGATTTGCCGTCTCGGATCCACCGCCCTTCACCGGATGCGCTGACTCGGGCCATCGATTTAATGCAGAGCGGAACGGTGGCGGCCGCTGACGGCACTGTCTCCCCGGTCCCCTTGGTCGGTGGAGCCAAGATCCAAATCGGGGTGGTCATCGTCTTCAACTCCGGCGAAGTGGTGGACCTGGTCACCCGCGTGTTCGAACATGAACTGGCCTCGGGAGCTGGGACGGCCACCGAGTACTTTGCCCGGCTGCGCCGCGCTCGTCAGGTCTCCTATCTGGTCAGCCACGCCCTCATGCTCTTCGGGGAACGCCAGCAGTTGATGGTCCAGCCAGCTGACTGGCGGATGATCCATGGCGAGCTCATACCGCATGAGCTGCGTACTGGGGCCGGTCGCCCGGCCGACAACTTGGGCCCAACCTTCGACCTCATCGACCGCTACATCGCCACAGGTCGGTTCCTGGCTTGCTCGGAGAGCACGTCAGATCTCGACGTCCTGAACGCCGCCGAACTGCTGGAGCCGGGCGAGTACATTGTCATCCGATCGCTGGAACATAAGCTGCGGCTGTTCCTAGAAGGTGACTCAGAGAACGGAACGGTAGCCGCCAAGTTCGCCGACTCCGACGCCAGACGGTTCCGGACATGGATGGCGGCGGCCGGCCCTCAGGTGGCAGAGGTGCTGGTAAAGGCCGGTCACCGGCCTTTCCTAGTCGAGTGCCATGTCAACCACATCGAGGACGCCATGGCCCTCTTCCTGGTGGACTCGTTGTGGATGCGGGGCCTAGCCCTTGACGGCTCGCAGATGGCCGTACGAGGCTTTCCGTTCCACATTGATCTGGCTGATAAGGCAGCAGGAACTCTGTTCCGTGCCTCTGATTTCCGCAGCTTCGTCGAGCACCGCCTCATGGAGGTGTCGGTGGACGACGGACTGTTCGATCTTGATCCTAGAAGGACCCGATGACTGAAAACACACTTCCGTTCGGGACTATGGGCCCCGACATACCGTCCGCGACCAATGAAGCTGGCGCAGAAGATCCCGAGGGCGACCTGACTGAGACGCCGGACGCTAAGGCTGAACCAGCACTGCCCGGTGATCAGGAGGCGCCGCAGCCGATTCCAGAGGCTGACCGCGCCGAGGCGGCGCAGGCTATCGCTGACTCCCTCATCACATTGGGTTTCGTTGCCTTTGATGGCTCCGGCGCCGACAATCAGAGTTCCCAGCTGATGGTTTCAGCCGAGCACCGGGCTGCCTTCCGCCGTGATGCTTATGTCGGCGTGGACGATCAGGAACAGCATCTGGAGTTCCTGGGCCGGGTGGTGGAGGGTCCCTTCTACGCACCCCACGAGATCTCGGCTGAGTCCGCCGTTGGCCGGACCACCGTCCTGCATCCCGACCGGGTTAAGTTCCGGCCCACTTATTACGTGGCCGGAACCGTTGAGATCCTCGGACAAATCGAATCCAGCAGCCAGATCGTGCCGACCCCGACCCGGCCCCGGCCCTACTCGCGGACCTATCTGTTTCCGGCTGACCGACTTGAACAGATGCTAGGGCTGGCTGGGGATCTTAGCCTGGGCCACCTGCTGGGTTATCCCGAAGTGCGAGTGCGGGCTCCCTCTGACTCGAAAAGCTTCCTGCCCCGCAATGTCGGCATTTTCGGCACTGTTGGATCGGGCAAGTCCAACACCACCCAGGTTCTCATGGAGGAAGCTACGGCGGCTGGATGGGCAGTAGTGGTCGTCGACGTCGAAGGCGAATACGTGCGCATGAATGAACCAACCGCTGACATCGGCCTAGCCGCCATCTTGGCCGAGCGCTTTGGGCGGCAGCCGGTCGGCGTGGCCGATGTGCAGGTTTACGTACCCTCGTCAGGCGCATCAGATGCTGACACCCCGGTCCGGTTCAAGGTGCCGATCTCTGAGATCGAGACGCACGTTCTAGGGGACCTGCTAGAGATGACCGAGCCTCAGATGCGGATGCTGTACTCGCTCTTTGACAAGCTCCACCGCGACCGGCCAGTAGCCCGGGCTGGGGGTCCTATCGCCGGTCGCGCGCCGGGGCTGGCAGGCGGACTGGCTACGCCGGTCGCACCGGCCGATATCGACTTCACCCTCCAGCACGTGGTTGACGCCCTTGATGAGTCCCAGGGGTACCCGGGCTACCCAGGAAACCAGCCAAAAGGGGTTGAGGCCAACACAGCCCATGCCCTGCGGGCTAAGTTCATCGGGCTCGGTATGTCAGGCATGCTCGACTGGAATGCCACGCGTGGAACGGGTTACCTAGGAGTAGCCGATCTTTTGGCGCCTGGGCGCCTGTCTGTGCTGGACGTCTCCGAGACCGACGACCGCAGCCGCAACATTGCTATCGCTTATCTGCTGCAGAGTCTGTTCGACCAGGTAGTACGCGTCGAGCGAGGTCAGCCAGTGCCGGGCACTAACTACAGCCGACCACCCGTGCTTGTCGTCCTCGAGGAAGTGCACACCTTTGTGTCTCGCACCACTGCATCCCGCATGCGGGCCGTTCTCGACCAACTGCAGATCATCAGCCGCCGGGGGCGCAAACGCTGGATGGGCCTAGCCCTGGTTTCCCAGCAGCCCGGGCACGTCCCCGATGAGCTCTTCGAGCTGGCTAACACGCGGTTCATCCACCAGCTCAAGTCGGCCTCGAACCTCGCGCCGGTGCAACAGACCACCGGCGGCGTCCATGAGGCTCTGTGGAAGACGGTCCCCGCGCTCGCACCTGGCCAGTGTCTGCTCACCGGAGCAGTGTTCCGTAACCCCGTCTTCGCCAGCGTGCGCCCGGCGGCATCGCGTCGGATGCTGATTTCCTAGCAATCCTTTCCTAGCAATCCGGTAGCATCCGGCTTCCGGTGGACGACGAAAGCGACGATGGTGACACCAGAGCGACTCTCCAGCATGCCTGTGGCGCGGGCCTGGGCGCTCGACGACGAGCGGGCTGCTGAGCTCCATCGCCGAGCCCGCAGCGGGGAGCTGGCAGTTGAGCTGGGATGGTTCCACCGCTATCCGGGCCGCTTCGCCCCTGATGTGGTAACCACTATGTTTTCAGGGCTGCTAAGCCGCCTGGCGAGTCCGGTTGGCGTCGTGCTCGATCCCTTCGCCGGGACCGGCGCAACGCTGGCCGCTGCCCGCCAGCTCGGCCTGGCCTCGGTGGGGATAGAGCTATCGTCCCTCGGGGTGGAAGTGGCTCGCCTGCGCATGCATCCGCCGTCCAACGTTGACGCGGCGCTGGAAATGGTGGTGGGCTGGAGTGAGGCGTCGGCTCCAGTGCACCACAACATCGACGACGAGCTGCTTGGCTGGCTAGGGGCTGACAACGCTAGGGCCCTCACCGGCTATCTTCGTGCGCTGGCCGGTGTTGATGATCCCCGAGTAGCTCGCTTCGGACGCGTCGCCATCTCCCAGGCGCTTCGTCCTGCTTCCCGTTGGCTGTCAGGGTCCGTCAAAGTTACCGCCGATCCAAAGCGCTCCCCACCACCCATCGGGATAACCCTTCGGCGCTGGGCTCGCGTTATAGCCGCGGATTGTCGAACCGAACAACTCGCCAGCGCGCCGGGGCTAATTGTCGCTGGCGACGCGTGTCGGCTCCCGCTAACCTCATCGAGCGTCGACATGGTGGTAACCAGCCCTCCCTACTTCGTGACTTACGACTACTTCGAAGTCAACCGCCTCAGCTACCTCGCCTTCAGCTGGCCCCGGCCCCGCCACCTTCAAGTCGGTATGCGGTTCAGACATCAGCGCGACGGCGCCGGATTTGTTCCTCCCGCGGCACTTGCCCGCTGGTATGCCGAAGACTTCTCGGGTGAGCACGGCTTCTACGGACGTGCCCTGCGCGCCTACTGCCAACACATGGCTGTTCATTTCGCCGAAGTCCGCCGGGCGGTTCGATCCGGCGGCGTTATCGCATACGCGGTGGCCAACTCGACGCGCCGCGGCCGCCCGTTTGACCTGGTGGGCGGGATAGTCCAGCTAATGCTCGAAGCCGGGTTCGTAAACATCGAGGTCCAGGCTCGCGGCCTGGGTGATACCCGGATACTACCCGCGGCCCGCAACACGGTCACTGGCCGTTTCGCATCCGCTGGGTCGGCGGGCGTAAACGAATTTATTATCTATGCTCGAAATCCCTGAATCCGACGGCCATCTGCCGTGGTCAAGAGTGCCCATGCACAAGACCCGGCCTACACGCCAACCTGCCCACTGCCTATACGGGCCAGGCAGTACCATACTATCGTCAAGCAAATTTGCCATGTCAGTCACCGAACGAAGCGCACGTCGGCGAACAGCGCGCCCGCACGGAAAACACACTCTGAGCTGCCATGACTCTTGACCCCACGTACTGGGAGTCAAGGAGTCGCGGGTTCAAATCCTGTGGTCCCGACAGAACGGCCAAGCCCGCCGACCGGGGAAGCACGACCTCAGCTAGGAGGCAAGACTATGGCCAATGCAACAGCTCCATGGTGGGCGACGCCGCTGCGATCTGCCGGGAAGCAATGAGAACCGCCGAGATCGTGATCGCAGGTCAGCCCGCAGTCGGCGTGTACTAGGCCAAAGTCAGCAATCGCCAAGCACAAGACCGGTCTACAGCCCGGCTCGGCCACCACGTGAACTCTGGACTGCACGGACGCATTCGTCCATGGTCATCTTCCGGCGGCCGCCGCGGTCCCGGTCAGGTCAAAGTCCTTCACGACCTGGCCCACGGACCGGTCACCACGCTGGCACAGCTCAACGATCTCGGCCTTGAACTCCGGGGTGAACGAACGGCGGCGCCGGGGCTTCTTCCCCATGCTCTCCATAGTCGGGCATCCTTCCGGGGCGAACCCCTGATGGTGGATGTCCGTCAAAGCGGGCCAGGCCCAGCTGGCTCGCCCGCCCCCTACGTTCTGAGCTGCGCAGACCTTGCCCTGCTCAAGATCATGTTATGCATACGGTTACACATTCCAGCCGAGGCAGATCCGGTCGTCAGGCATATAGTCATGGCTACTTCTCCTCCCCTCTCCGGGGGTCGGCCCTGGGTTTCGAGACTGCCGTGATGAGCGCGGCGATGAATATGCCGATGGCAATCAGGACGACCAGGCCCCCGCCGACCATCACGAGAGCCCCGAAGCCCGCCTGGAACGCGGTGTCGGACTGACCGCAGGACGGCGGGTTGCTGAACTGGTAGCTGCATTTCTGGTAGTGGCCGTAGATCGCCAAGCCAAGGGATAGCACACCGCCCCCGGCGAGCAACGTGACCAGGCCGAGCAGAAAGACACCCTTCCAGCCGACCTCGCGGTGTGACATCTACGCTATCCCCTTGTCCGTGGGCGAACGCCTGATTCTGACACCCAAACCGGGGCGATCTGCGGGAGTCCTGAGAATTCCGGGCGCGGGCTGCGGAGCTGAAGGACAGCCGCAATCTGGGACTATGGACGCATAACCCCCGCTTCTGCATCAGGCAAGCGAGCCGCATGAGTGAGCCATCCTAATGACGCTCCGGTGTGAAGCCGGCCAAGATAACGCACAAGGGCGCTTCGCGTCAGTACTGACATTCAAGCGTCAACTACGCCCGGACCTGGCGATCTTCCTTGGGACCATCTGGGGACCACACGCCATGTGACGACCTGAACGAGCCGCACATAGGCGAACACCGCGCCGGCAGAGTAAACACGCTCTGAGCTGCGATGACTCCTGACCCCACGTCCTGACGGTCAAGAGGGGCGCACTGTCTACGGGGCGTTGGCTGCCGGGAGCCACCCAAGCCTGTGGGCGGCGTCGGCGACGTTCGCGCGGGTGAAGCCGAATCGGTCAGAGTCAAGGCATGCTGTGTGGAGCGCGTCCGGCTCGATTCCGGCGTGCAGCAGGAGTAGCAGCCGGAGCAGCCAGGGTGTCACATATGAGACCACCACCCAGCGATCGATCCGGTCGGTGAACGGCTCCTTCTCGTCGTTCAGCACGAGATGGTGGGCGATGTCGTTGCGCGCGGCCATCAGCTTCCCTGCCAGATCGGGAACGGACTCCACCAGTTCGGGCACGACGCTAGTAACCTCGTCGGTGATGTCCTGCGCTCGGGTGCGGTAGCCGACATCCTCGAAGTGAGAGACCGCGTCCTTTACTGCCGTACGAACAAGATCGGGATCCATCCCCTCCTCGGCCGCGGCCCGTTCGTCGGCAGCATCGCGGGCGGCCTTCTTGACGCGGTCGCACGCACCGCCGGACGCCATGGGGAACTGGGACTGCTCGTATGGCAGGCGCCGGTGCAGCCCCTCGACAAGGGACGTACCGACAAGCACCTGCGATTGAACAGTGCCCTCACCGAGCTCGTACACCGCAGACGCGAGACCATCAAGCCTGTTGTTGAGCGCGATCCAGTTCGCGAACCTCTCGACCGTCAACTCCTCCCGGGGCAACAGCGACTCACCGTAGCCGGAGACCGGCGCAGTGCGCGCCTTGCTGTGCAAGGGAAGCCACTCGCCGTCCTGGTTGATACGAATCTCGATCGTCCGCACGCCCAGTGGCCGGTCGAGGGCGAGCCTGGCCAGGGCACGGCAACCCGCCAGCAGGCGGCTATCCAGGTCTCGACCAGAGCGCGGCCGTGCAGACTCGTAGACCAGCCACATGCCCTTATCCGAGCCCTCTTCTGGGGCGACCGCGCGCAGAACCGAGCCGTCGTCGGGGACTGTGTGGTTCTCGCCGTCAACAAGGTGGGCGGTCCAGTAGGGATGGTCGATGCGGAACCTGACCGCGCTGTAAAGCTCTTCGCTGGATACGTGTGCGCCAAATACGGCAACTCTGGCGACGTAATGCGGTGCGAACAGACCGTGGTTCTGCGCGGAGAGAAGGCTCACCAGTTCGCCCGAATCCAGTTGCCCGTGCAGGTCCATCGGGGCGAACGCCGCCACGTACTCGGCCGGGTCTCCCGACACGCTGGTGACGGTCGCGCCCGTCGCGGTGTGCTCCACCGTCACCCGTGGATCGTCGGCTACCGCACCGGCGAGCGTCACCTCCGCGTCCTGCCCGATCTCCGCAGTAAACTCTCCTCGCACGCGGGCCTCGCCACCCGCACTCCAGAACCAGCCATCGCCCACCAAACAATGATCGACCTTGCCGGGGCACATCGGGGGCACATCACCGCGAGATCTGCCCAGAAGCGTTGAGAACTGGCGAGATCTCAGCGGCAGGTCAGGCGGTATATCCGGTAATGGGAGCCAGGTCAGAGACAGCTCAGCACAAGACCCGGCCTACAGGCCGAGTCGCGCACAGCTCTGAGACGCGTCCGCCATAACCAGACTTCGCGCACCTCAAGGCTGTCACGAGCTTCAGCCTCGCGTCGGGTTCGGAACAGCAGTACTCTCAGAGTGATGGACGGATTGCGACTTGCACGTAAAGTTCGCCTGCGCCCCAAGGGAGTGAGAGTTCGTCTCGGCTCCAAGGGAGGGCCAGGCTTCTACAGCGTGTCTGACCGCTACAAGGCACCCGGCCGTCACAAGGCGCCGGACCGTTACGACGCGCTGCTTTCGTCCGCCGAACGGGTTCTAAAAGATCTTGCTCCCGACAGTTCACCCGGCAACCGCGCGACCGTCGCACGACGGATCATTAACCAAGCGGATCGTGGAGGACTGCGCCGGGCGAGCGAACGTCGCAGGTTGGTCGCACGGCTAGCTCCGCTGTTGGCGTCGAATCGTACCAAGCGGACATCGGGAACGAAAGGCGCCTCCTAGCGGAGAGCGCACTCGCGAGGCACCTCATAGCCAGGGTCAGACTCCTTAGCTTTTTGATCTCCCAATAAAATCGCTTCCTACTAAGCGACCAGAGTTCTAAGACCCTGTTAGATAACGGAGACCGTATTGCCTGGATGGAGGAGAACACAGAGCGACCCAAGAAGCAGAGTTCTTTCTATTCCAACTCGTCGTGCTCTTTGGTGGCTTGGCGGAATGGCCATATTCACAGCCGTATTGCTGATCATTGTAAGTATCATGGCTGGCTGGCGATATGCTATTGCTGACCTCCTCGGCCGTTCTGAACTGTTTCACGAGGGGGTTGGACCTCTTGGTCTTATCTTGGCGATCACAGGCTATCTTCTGGTTCCCGCAGTCATTGCCGCCGTTGTGGCCACATTCCTTAGCCGCAGTATCGAGCGTTCGTATCGAGACGCAGCAGTAGATGAAGTTAGTTGACGTGTGCTCGGAGAGCTGACCCAAGATCAAAAAGAGCATTGACCTATGCGTACGCTCAGTGAGCTCCTTAGATCAGATAAAGTCACTGAACGGGAATTCGCTAGAGATCTGCTTAACGCATACGGCGCCAAGAAGGAAACTGGCGGACGCTGGCGTAAAGCGGAGGCTAGCTGGGCGGCGATGGTAGATGCGGAAAAACTTGATCGAGGGCTCCCCGAAAAGGTATATGAAGCACGGGCCATGGTAATATTGTCAGTTCTTGTGAAGACCGCGTTGGCATCCCGAAACAAGTGAGGCGACTAAGCCGCACCCAAGGAAGGAACTTGCCCACTCTGTTCCGTCTCTGTTCCGTGAGAGCCGGAAAGATGACGGAAGATGACCACCACTGACCATCAATCAGCTACCAGGTCGAGAGCTTGATCTCGAACATGGGTGCTGATCGCTGGAGCACACACCGGACAACACCCAGATCTACGAGCGCCCTGCAATGCCGCTAAAATGCAGGGGTCAGTCTCCTCCAGATCGCCGTCACCAGTTCGGCCAGCGAGCCGTTGAGTTTCTCCTCACCCACCATGATGGCGGGTCACCGGTGGGTCGCCGCGGCGATGGCGGCCGGCACTGCCTGGGGAGCGGCTGACGGCGGCTGACTACGGTAGGCCGTAGGGTACTGATCTAAGTCGCCAGGTTTCTGCCGTCGGGGGAGATGTAGTGAACTGGCTTAACCTCGGGATTCTCCTCGGTGTGCTCCTCGCGGCGGGGCTGAGCGTCTTTCTCATTCACAGGTACTGGTCGCATGAGAAGCGGCGTGAGCACACCGACGTCGCGGGGTTCATTTTCGCCGGGGTTGCGGTTCTGTACGCCGTGATGCTGGGGTTCGTAGTCATCGTGGGGTGGGAAGACCTCGGCAGCGCGCGTGCCACCACCTACAGCGAGGCCGATCAGCTCTCGAACGTCTACTGGATATCGCGCAGCCTTCCCCCGCCTCAGGGCCCGGCCATCGCTGGCCTGACCCTGAAATATGCGCACACCGTCATCGACCGGGAATGGCCGCTGATGAACAAAGGCGAGAGCAGCCCCGAGGCCCAGGCCGTGCTCAATCAGATCCGCAGCCACGTATTCGCCTTCCAGCCCCGATCTGGCCAGCAGCAGGCTCTGTACGAGCAGGCAGTGGTCAGCGTGAACGCCCTGAGCGCGGCGCGGCGGGACCGGCTGGATGCGATGAATGATACGGTGCCGGAACCACTGTGGGTGGCGCTCATCGCTGGCGCCGTGATAGCGGTGGGCTTCTGCCTGCTCTTCGGGGTCGAGGGCCAGGCCGTGCACATCGGCATGGTGGCGGGGATCGCGGCCTTGATCACGATTTCGCTCCTCTTGGTCAAGACCATGCAGTATCCCTTCGCCGGCGACCCCCACATCGGTCCCGGGGCGTTCGAGGTATTCCTCAGGGGCCTCCCGCCGCTGCGCTGACCGTCCAGCTATCCGCTGCCCTGTCGCTGGGAGACAGCGATGCGCGCAAGTGCCGGCGGCATGGTGCTGGCTATCCGCTGATGCCGTGGGCGACGTGCCCGTGGTGCGCTGACTCGTGCAGCGCCTGGTCGTCGTCGGCACTGAGGTGCGGTTTGATGTCGAAGACGACCTTCTTGACGGTTCCGGTGAACGCGAAAGGCCGATGCGGATGACCGTCGTCACCCGCTGGGTTAAGGGGCTGAAGCGCCGGATTCGGGAGCCGTCCAGCAGGTACCAGCCTTCCCGGCCGCCGACCGACGGGGAGGCGTACCAGCGAATTCCCACACACCAGCGGCCCTGGCGGTCCTTGCGCTGCCCGATCACCTCACACCACGCCCACGAGCCGTCCCGGAGCTGGACCTGCGCCTCTGTGCGCTCGGGTATGGTGCTGCCCGCTAGGGCGTCAGCGGGCATAGCGCGCTCAAGCATGGGCTCCCGGCCCGGGTCGGACACGTACATGTCACCAGACTGCCCGGGCATAGATCTGGCGCATCGTTCGATCGAACGTTTATTTGATACTTGTGTCCAGCCAGGATGGCGCTCTGGGCGTCTTCGCGCCGGGCAGACGAAGTTGCCTCGTGAAGGGCGGTGGGAGCCGCTCGCGAACGAGCCTTTGGCGACAGGGGGTCAACGTCCAGTTTCGCTAAACGCACTTGCTAACGAGACTCCTCGAAACGGGGGAGGCACGGCGAGTTACCGGGAACGTCCATCGTATCGACGTCTAGGTCGCGTGGGACGCGGGAGCACCCCGGAGACGTCCGAGACGTGCGTCGTACTGTTCAACCCAGCGACCACTGGCCTGTAGACGTACCGGCCGCTCTCCGGTTGACGCTGGAGTGTCAAGCAGCCGCCAACGCGCAGCAGGGTGATGCGCTGCAGCGCGCGCTAGGGTCGTCTCGTGCGCTCTCGAGTGTCAACCCGAGCCACTCAGGTGCAGCAGCAGAGTGCAGCAACCAGGACGAACCGAGATGACCTTATTCGACCTACAACGGTCTGCTGACCTGCATCGATGACCTTCATCGACCATCGTGCCTCTCGCTTACAAGGAGGGGGTCACTGGTTCGAGCCCAGTTGCGCCCACCCAGGTCACAGCCCACAGATGCCTGGTTGTGGGCTGCTGACAACGGCAGCTGACAACATCGCCTAGGCTCCGGCCTGGCCGAACAGCCGCTCTGACATCTTGGTGAGCGCGTCCCGCTGGCTATCGGTATCGCTGTCGGTGTAGATCTCCAGCGTCACGGAGATGCGTGCGTGGCCGAGGATCTGCATCGCGTCCCGGGGCGAGACCCCGAGCGATTTGAGCAGGTCGTTGAAGGCATCCAGATTCCCCCGCCACGTGTAGTGGCAGAGCAGCCGCGAGAACTCGCGGGTAAAGCCGTCGAAGTCGGAGAAGTTTGCTCCGTCAATGACCAGCACGGGAAGGTCATCGCTCTGGCTGGTCATGATCCAAGTATGGGCGTCACCCCGGTTATCGCTTCTGCCACGATCTACGCTCGGATATCGCAGATCAGTTGGCAGACGACTGTCGCACGTCAATCGACGGAGGACAGCCCTCGTCGGCCTGTGCCTAGCTCCACTTGATGTGCGACAGATCGGCTCCGCTTGATGTGTGACGGACCCTAGGTTTGTTCTGGTTCCGATGATCCGGTTACGGCGAGCTGCGCTGTCATCGACTGGGCGAAGCCGGTGAGCGCAAGGCGTCGATGAGCACCCGGCGGGTGTCCGCAGTTGGCGGCCCGCCCGGTTAATGGCCGCGCCCGGCGGCGCCCTCACGCTCCGGGGCACCGTGAATATTGCTTGGCCGGGGAGGAGGCTGCGGAATTACCCTCACAATCGGGCGCTGAGGGAGGCCGAGATGGACCGCGACGTGCTGGACACGATCGAGCGCGAGATTGACCAGGAGGTGCGGGCGCGCTTCCCCGGCACCGCGGTGCGGCAGGCTGTGCTGCTGCAATACGGCGACGACCCGGAAATCGAGCCGGGGGATCTGTGGGTCCGGGTGCTGCTCGGCGCGGACGGGCCAGAGGACAACTGGGAGCCAGCCCTGACGGCATTCGAGCAAGCCAACAAGACGGCGATCGAACGGTTCCGGGGCTACCTGGCAGCAAAGCTCCGGGAGATCAGCCTGGTCGAGTACACCTTCAGCAACAACCCCGTCACCCGCGACGGCAAGGGACCCCGCGCGGGCATACCCGTCGCGCAACGGCTGTCGGACATCCAGGAGTGGGAGCACGGTGAGGCTACCCCGCTGGTGGCCAGGCTGGGACCGGCTGGCCTGGAGACGGTGGACACGCTGATCATGGCGGGAATCGCGGCCACGCGCCCGGAGGCCATCCGGTGGGCCCTGGACCGCATCCGCGAGCGGTCAGCGTACCAGCGGCTCCAGATTCCGGCGCTGAGGGAGGCCGGGATGGACCGCGACGTGCTGGACAGGATCGAGCGCGAGATTAACGAGGAGGTGCGGGCACGCTTCCCCGGCACCGCGGTGCGGCAGGCCGTGCTGCTGCAATACGGCGACGACCCGGAAATCGGGCCGGGGGACCTGTGGGTCCGGGTGCTGCTCGACGCGGACAGGCCAGAGGACTACGAGGAGACCCTGAGGGCATTCGACCAAGCCAACAAGACGGCGAGACAGCAGTTCACGGGCTACCTGGCAGCAACACTCCGGGAGATCAGGCTGGTCGAGTACACGTTCAGCAACAACCCTGTCACCCGCGACGGTCACGGGCCCCGCGCAAGCAATCCCGTCGGGGAGTGGCCGCCGGACATCCAGGAGCGGGAGCACGGTGAGGCTACCCCGCTGGTGGCCCGGCTGGGACCGGCTGGCCTGGAGACGCTGGACACGCTGATCATGGCGGGAACCGCGGCCACCCGCGCGGAGGCCATCCGGTGGGCCCTGGACCGCATCCGCGAGCGGCCAACCTACCAGCGGCTCCGCGAACTGAGAAGCGAAGCCGACAAGCTCAAGAACGAGTTCTGAGCCAAGGCCAGATCACCGACAAGCCTGGTATCTCTGCCCGGCCACGTTCAGCCCCTGGAGCATTGCGGGAGTGTCGCGCGTCAAGTGAAGCCACGGTGTCGCATATCAAGCGGAGCCGGGCAGCCCTCGTCGGCCCGCGCCTAGGTCCAGCTGATCGTTGACGGGGCGGGTTCAGGTGAGGCTTGACGGTTTCTAGGGCTCCGGCCATTCCCGGGTGGCTGCCAGTGAACGCCGGCGCTGCCTCCGGAGTCAACGTGGAGCGCCCGGAGCGCGTCAGCGCGAGGACGAACGACGTTGATGCCGGGAAGGCCCGGCGTAACCTCGGGCGGTCCGGGAGGAGGCGGCCCCGGCTCAGGCGCAGGCGAGGAGTGCGCGCGAATCGTGCAGTGAGCCGATCTGCGCGAGAGCGGCAGTAGGGCAGCCGGGCGCGGGCCTCCGCCTGCCTGGCCGGGATCCTGCGCCGGTCATGTCTTTGCCTGGTAGTCGTGCAGCAGCTGGATCACTTGCTGGCGCACCCGGTTCAGGTCGGCGCCCAGCTTCACCAGCACCTGCGCGGCCACCCCGTCGCCCTCGCGGATGAGGCCGAGCAGGATGTGCTCGGTGCCGATGTAGTGGTGGCCAAGGGCCTTCGATTCGGACAGGGCCAGCTCCAGCACTTTCTTGGCCCGCGGCGTGAACGGGATGTGCCCGGACGGCGCGTGCTGGCCCTGGCCGATGATCTCCTGGACCTGCTGCCGCACGGTATCCAGGCTGATCCCCAGCGACTCCAGCGCCTTGGTCCCGGTGCCTTTGCCCTCGCGGATGAGGCCGAGCAGGATGTGCTCGGTGCCCATGTAGTGGTGATTGAGCGTCCTGGCTTCGTCTTGCCCCTCGACAACAACCCGCCGCGCCCTGTCGGTGAACCTTTCGAACATGGTCCGCGCCGCCCCTTCTCACCCTCATCCCGGCTCGGTCCGATGCCACCACGATAGGTCGCCTTGGCCGGAGGTCTGGCCGTCGCGCTGCTGGGGAATGCTGTCAGGGCTGGTGACCGTGGCTGCCGGGTGCCGTAGGCCTTGAATCGGCTGATCTCGGCGTCGCTGAGGCGGGGGACGGTGGTGATCAGCTCGCCGTGCTGATCGATGATCCGCAGAATGGTGTCACCGAGGTGGATCGTGACGGCCTGGCCGGCGCGCGGGAAGCCGACCTGGATGCGCTGGCGGGCGACCTGGACGCCGCCGCGGCTGGAGACTTTCCGCTGGATGGTCAGGGCGGCGGGCGGGAGTGGTTCGGGTCCCACGAATCGTACGCCCTGGAGCTTGTGGTGCTGGCCAGACGGGATGGGGCAGGGCAGGCTGCGCCACAAGACGCCGTCCTGGGTGATGACGTGCATGACCTGGCCGTCCAGGCGGCTCCCCGCTGCCCGGCCAGCGGGGAGCCGACCTGGATGACCTGGCTGCCGAGGGTGATGATCCCGGCGGCGTTGACCAGCCGCTGCACTTCCACGCAGCTGGTCGCGGCCCGGACACCGAGCGCGTTCCCGGCTGGCGGCGGTCCGGCCGGGCGGGCACCAGTGTCGCGGAGCCGGGCCAGGTCTACTGCGGACAGCCGGGACGGCACCGTCTTGATCCGCCATCCGCCGATGCTCATGTGCACGTTAGTGGCGTCGATCCAGAAACTCACCGTCTGGCCGGTTCTGCTGGTACCGAGCCAGAACTGCTGCGGGCCGATGGTCATGTTCCCCGAGGCGGGGACGGTCCGCTCGATCTCGATGGCGTCTGGCCAGGTCACCGGCTCCGCCACAATTGGCGCCGGCGGCGGTGCTTGCACTGCGGTGGTGACGGGCTCGAGGTCAGCCGGAGCCCCCGCCCGGGCGGCAGGCCGGGCCGCCGCTGAGGGCCGGAACTTGTCAGCAGGGCAGGCCATGTCCAGGGACTGGTGCGGCCGCCGGCGGTTGTACTCCTCCCGCCATCCATCGACCGCGGCCTGAGCTTCCTCCAGGGTGTTGAATGGCCCGGCGTCGTCGAGGAACTCGTTCTGCAGGGTCTGATGCCAGCGTTCGACCTTGCCGGTAGTGGTGGGCGAGTAGGGCCTGGTGAGCAGCTGGCGGATGCCGTTGCGGCGGCAGATGCGCTCGAACAGGACCTCGGCCGGGCGGGGCTTGCCGAATCTTCCGGTGAACTGCTTGCCGTTGATTGTCGGTGAGTACTTCGTCGGGGATGCCGTAGGTCCGCATCGCGGCGATGAACGCCCGGCACACAGCCCTTGCGGTGCCGCGGCGGACGACGGTGGCGATCACGCAGTACCGGGAGTGATCGTCGATGCAGTAAGCACAAGACTCGGCCTACAGTTGGGAAATTCGTAGCTATCGGGAGTCAGGGCACGAATGGCCCATGAGCGTTGATGCTGAAGTGTCAAATGCTTACTCCACGTGGGATAATCCCGGCCAGCAAGTGAATGCGGGGGAAGGGGACAGATGGATCCGGTCACGATCGGCGCGGTGTTACTGGCCGTCGTCACGGGGGCCAGTGAAGCGCTGGCTGGGCAGTTGTGGGCGGGTGTGGTGTCGCTAGTGCGCCGCCCGCAGCGCCATCGGGAACCCCCGGGTAGTGAGGTGGCGTCGGGAGAGGCAGAGCTGGCGGCGCTGCAGCAAGCGCCGGGCGACCAACAGAAAGCCGTGGCACTGGCGGAGCGGCTGCTGGCGCGGGCCGACGCCGAGGCCGAGTTCGGACAGGCGCTGCAGGCGTGGTGGGAGGGGGCGGAGCCAGTCCGGGCCCAGCTCGGGATGACGGTCACGAACACCATCAGCGGCGGCATCCAGCACGGCCCGCTGCTGCAGGGCCAGAACTTCAGCAACATCACCTTCGGCACGACCGCCGCGACACCTGCTGCTTCCCCGCCGCGGAGCCCCGGCTCGCCTGATGAGCGGTAGCAGCGGGCCGGTTGATAACACCATCAGCGGCGGCACCCAGCAAGGGCCAACGCTGATGGGCCAGAACTTCCGTGATGTGCACATCGAGACCATGGTCCAGGCTGCCTCGGCGCCAGTGGCGCTGGCCCAGTTGCCGCCGCTAGAAACAGGGTTCACAGGCCGCGACCGGGAACTAGCCGAGATCATGGTGCTGCTGTCTCCACAGGGTGGGGCGAGTGCGGTGGTGGTGTCCGTGGTGGCGGGCCTGGCTGGAGTGGGCAAGACCGCGCTCGCGGTCCAGGCCGCCCATAGAGCGCAGGAGGCAGGCTGGTTTCCCGGTGGGGTGCTGTTCATCGACCTGCTCGGGTACAACACGGCGCCGGTCCAGCCAAGGCAGGCACTGGATGCCTTCCTGCGCGCCTTGGGGGTGCCGGGTGAGCAGATCCCAGCCGGGGCGGCGGAGCGGGGCGGGCTATACCGGTCGGTGCTCGCGGCGATCAACGATCCGGTGCTGATCGTTGCGGATAACGCCTCCGCGGAGGCGCAGGTGCGGCCGGTGCTACCGGGGCCGGGGCCGCACCGGGTCATCGTCACCTCCCGGCACACCTTGGCCGGGCTGGGTGCCCGCCTCCTAGACGTCGGGATCCTCGGCGACATGAATGCGATGGGGTTGCTGGACGCGGCGTTGCGGGCGGCGCGGCCCCGCGATAACCGCATTAGCGATGATGCCGGGGCGCGGCGGCTGGCGGGGGCCTGTGGCGGACTGCCGCTGGCGTTGCGGATCACTGCGGCGCTGCTGGTAGCCGATCCTGTCTTGACGGCGGGCGAGCTGGCCGGGGAGCTGGCGGATGAGACGGGTTGCCTGGAAGCCCTGCGGTATGACGACGGTGGCGGTGCCAGTGCGCCGTCTGTTGTGGCCGCGTTCGAGTTGTCGTACCGGCAGCTAGACGAGGACGGAGCGCGGTTGTTCCGGCTGCTGCCGGTCAACCCTGGACCCGACCTGTCCACACGGGCCGCTGCGGTGCTGGCGGGTATCTCCCCTCGGGAGGCACGGACGGTGCTTGGCCAGCTGGCTAGAGCCCACCTCGTTGAGGCCGCAGCGAATGTCGGCCGGTGGCGAATGCACGATCTGTTGCGCCTGTACGCCCGCCAGCTCTCAGACACTCGAGCCGAGCCAGACGAACGCGAGGAGGCCTGGGACCGGCTACTGAACCTCTACGTCCGCACTACCAATGCGGCGGATGCTCACCTGCGGGCACTGCCCGGCACGCCGGTACCGGCAGGCTTTACCGGCCGTGAGGACGCCCTGGAGTGGCTGGATGCTGAACGGCCCAACCTCATCGCCGCCGTCACCATAGCCTCTAGGACCGGCCGAAAACACACCGCCACGACATTGGCATTGCGCTTGGCCGAGTACCTGCAGTGGCGGCGGCGGTTTGACGACCTGCTGAACGTCACCGGCATCAGCCGGGACGCCGCCCGCTCCCTCGACGACCGGGGGAACGAAGCCGCAGCGCTGACCAGTCTCGGCGCCGCGCTGCGCGAGATGCGGCGGTTTGCGGAGGCGATCACCGCTTGCGAGGATGCGGCCGGAATATATCAGGAGACCGGGGACCGCAACGGTGAGGGCATGGCGCTGAACCGCCTTGGCAACGCGCTGCGGGAGGTGCGGCGGTTTGCGGAGGCGATCACCGCCTACCAGGACGCGGCCGCGATATACCAGGAGACCGGGGACCGCCATCGCGAGGGAACAGCGCTGAACAACCTTGGCCTCGCGCTGCGTCAGGTGCGGCGGTTTGCGGAGGCGATCACCGCGCACCAGGACGCGGCCGCGATCTTCGGGGAGACCGGGGACCGCCACGGTGAGGGCATGGCGCTGAACGGTCTTGGCCTCGCGCTGCGTCAGGTGCGGCGGTTTGCGGAGGCGATCACCGCGCACCAGGACGCGGCCGCGATCTTCCGGGAGACCGGGGATCACCACCGCAAGGGCATAGTGCTAAACAACCTCAAAGCGGACCAGGGCGCGGAGAAAGGCTTCGCAGATGAAACCAATTGACGCTTAAGCCTCAATTGAGGCTTAACATCAGTACCGGTGCAGCAGCAAAGTGCAGCAACCGCAACGGCCGGAGCTGACCGCACTTGACCCGCATCGGCCTGTTGACGTGCGTCGATGACCCTCAATGATCTCCTTGCCTCTCGCTTACAAGGAGGGGTCACTGGTTCGAGCCCAGTTGCGCCCACCCAGGTCAAAATCTGGTTCCGGGCACCGGACCGGCCCGCTCGGGGGGGCCGTCACCAAGCTGGAAGGTCCGGGGGTCCGGATGCCGGATCCTCCCCGGTGTAGACGGGGGTGTCCGCCCGCTCGGCGTTGACCTTGGCGCCGGAGGGCGCGTATTGCTGGGCCTTTTCCGCTAGGCGGCGCGCGTCATCTTCGCTGTCGGCGCTGGCCACCACGGACTTCCGGCCCTGGCTGACTTGATGCCCGTCGCGGGACAGTCGCTGCGCCAGGGCCACAGTGTCACGGTGGGTGCGCAGTTCGACGCAGACCCGCCACTGCGCGACCCCGGTTTCTGCCGACCGGCGGCGGTCTTCCTGCTCCTGGTTGTCGCGCTCGTCGTCGAGGTCGCTCTGCGACATGGCGGACGCGTCTTCCCACCGCTTCCCACCGCTTTTCCACCGGCCGCCAGCCTTCGACCGAAACCTGAGCCGTTAGCCCGTGCTGGCCGGCCATCTCCCGGGCCACGCGCGCTGCCGTCTCGGCCGCCGCGCGGTTGTCCGTGTATGCGGAAACGGGCGACTCGCCCGAATCGAGTCGGGCCCCCAGCCGGGCAATCAGCCCAGGGCCTGGCACCCCGGCCACGACCACCGCTCCGCCGGTGCGGTCTTGGATCTCGCGGGCTACGTCACGCTTGCAGCGCCACCGCCCAGACCGCCCGGCACCCGCCGCGTCGCCCAGGACAATCGCGACGCGCCACTTTTCGGCCACGGCCGCGATGCTACGCGCACTCCCGCGGCTTCGGAATGCTGCGCCGTGGCCGACCGTACTCGGGCTTACCGGTGATAGCGCCGACGGCGGAACGTAAGCCAGAGCAGGACGCCCGCGACCAGCAGCAGCAGCAACGGGGAGAACAGGATGTGTACTGCCACGCTGGCGATGATCAGGGCCACGATGGCGATGAGGACGAGGGCGATAAGGATGAACATGGCAATCGGTTCCATTCAGGTTGTAGCGGTCGTGCCGATGTCTTAAGACTGCCGCCGCCGGTTGCCAGCGTCGATCGGGATCAGCCCTGATTCGGCCCTGAGATGCATCCCCGAGGTATCAGGGTTGACCCTGAGGTGCGGTGCGGCTGTCGGGTGGCAGGGATTCGAGGCGCGGGGCGGCTCGCGCGGCCAGCGCCGCGGCGACCTCCGGGGGTACCGGCACGTTTGAACCCTGGAAACCACGGAACGGGCGGAACGATCCGAGCTGCCCGTCCTCGAGCAGCTCCGACCTGAGCAGTGGCGGCCGGATCCGGTAGTCGAACCGGATGTCGGTCCGCCACCGGAAGTGCGCCGGGTCGGATGGCTGGACGGGATGCTCGTACGTCTCGGACACGATCATCGCGACGTAGTAGATGCCCGGGGCTTTCGGTCCCACGATCTGCAGCCAGACGCGGTCGCCGACCGCCATCTGGTCCCGGTAGCGGGGCGTGCCCCACCACCGCTCGTGGGACTCGGCCAGCGCGGCGTCCAGGTCGGAGTGCCGCCGTGGGTTGCTGCCCTGAAAGATCCAGTCAGCCATGACTTCCCACGCTTTCATCCGGCGGCATGGGCCGCGAACCCGGTAGCCAGCAGGACCGTCTTCGAGCCGCCGCCGGCGATGACGCCGAGGATGATCCCGAGGATGTTGACCAGGCCGTCCTGCCCACCCAGGATCACGTCCCGCAGCCAGTCGGACTGGCGATGCTCCTCCTGGTGCTGCGGCTGGGCCGTACCGGTGGCTGTTGGCCCGTGCGCGGCGTGGACGCCCCGGGCCAGCCGGGTCAGGACCGCGCGGCCGTCGGCATGGTGAGCCATCCAGCACCTCCGTTACCGGGCGGGCAGGAGCGTTACCGTGCAGGCAGGAGCACGTTCAGGCAGGTGACGCAGCCTTCGAGTTTCTCGAATTCGCTGATGTCCACCACGACCGGGGTGAAGCCCAGATCGTCCACGAGTTCGGCGGTTCGCGGAGCGGACGCGGCGATCAGCACCCGGTCCCCGCCCAGCGGGACGACATGGCAGCCGCTTTCTTCCTCCGCGGGGCGGACCGCCGGGAACAACTCGGCCGGCACCAGTTGCGGCAGCAGCAGGAACGTGCCGTCCGGCAGCGCGGTCACCGCGGACTTGAGATGCAGCACGCTGCGCAGCGGGACAGCGATCACGGTCCGGCCCAGCGGAGCCAGCAGCGCGCGCAACTGGCGGATGCCGGCACTGTTGGTCCGCCCGCCCCGCCCCACGTACACGGTGTGGCCGGCCTGCAGCACATCACCGCCGTCAAGAGTCCCTGGCTCGTGTATCTCGGCGGTGCGCAGGCCCAGCGACTGGACGGTCTCAGCTACGCCGGCCACCTCGGCCCGGCGGGCCGGTGCGCCGGGGCGGGTGAGCACCGCCAGGTCCTCGCAGACCACCACCGCGTCCTCGATGAAGACCGAGTCCGGGCAGTCCTCAGCGGCCGGTGCCTGCTGAATCTTCCAGCCACTGGCCGCCAGCGCATCGGCGTACGCCGTGTGCTGGGCCCGGGCCAGGGCCACATCCACCGGGGTCCGCTCAATGTGGGTGACGATGCCCTCGGCCAGCCTGCTGCTGGGTGCGCGGACCAACACCGTGCCGTTCACCGATCGCTCCCTTACCTTGACCAGGCGGACGCACCGCAACCAGCTGCACGGCATCCGGCGCAAGTACCGGATCTCATCCTGTCATCCGGAACCGCTCGCTGCTCGTGCGGTGGGGCAGTCACGGGCTGAGCAATGGTGGCTATAACTGTCAGGTGGTATCTCTGCCGACTCTGGTGGTGGTCAGCGGCCCCGCAGGCGCGGGGAAAACCCACGCTGGCGCATCAGCTCGCCGGGGCGGTGGGGTGCCCAGCGATCTGCCGGGATGAGATCAAGGAAGGCATCGCCCAGGCCAGTCCCGGATTCGTGCCGGCAGCAGCGGATGAGCTGACCATGCGGACACTGCCGGTCTTCTTCGCTGTCGTGGAGTTGCTATTGCGCGCAGGCGTCACGACGGTCGCTGAGGCTGCGTTCCAAGACCGCGTTTGGCGGCCTGGCTTGGAGCCGCTGCGCGCTCTTGCGCAGCTGCGGATCGTGCACTGCGTGGTCGGTGACGAACTGGCGTTCCAGCGGATCCTGCGTCGCGGTCTGGACAATCCGGTACGCCGGGCGCACGCCGACCCAGGGGCCGCTCATAACCTGGCGGACTTCGCACGGCAACGCAACGCCTTCGATCGCATCTCGGTCGAGGCACCCTGGATGGAGGTCGATACCTCCGATGGCTACCAGCCAGGGCTCGACGAGATCGTGAGATTTGTCAACGCTCCGGCCTAGTACGACAGCAGCCAATCGCTGACTAATCTGGGTGATCTCGGCGTGGCGAGTGAGGCGCGCTCGCGGGTGCTGCCGCCTGGGTGCCGGTGCGGCACGACAGCCCGGCGGATCAGCCCGGCTGACCCGCCTGGACGACTACATCTAGCGGCCACCCGGCACACGGCGAACGTGGTGACGGGTCAGGCCGGGGCGTCCTGCATCGAGGCCGCGAACACCCCGGGGTCCTGCTGCGCCGCCGCCGGATCCATCCACATGACCTGCCAGCCGTGGCCGTCTAGGTCGAAGAAGCTGCGTGTGTACATGAAGCCGTGGTCCTCGGGGCCGTCCGCCTCGGTGCCGCCCGCAGCGAGCGCAGCCTCGGCGACCGTGTCGACCTCATCGCGGGCTGACACGCTGAAGCAGTAGAGCGCCAGCGTGTGCGTGGTGGGATCGGCCATCGGCAGCTTCGCGAACTGCGCGAACGTCTCGTGGCTGAGCAGCATGACACAGGCTTGCTCGCCGACCAGCATGCAGGCGGCGGTCTGGTCGGTGAACATCGGGTTGTAGCTGAACCCGAGCCGCGCGAAGAACGCCTTGCTGCGCTCGACGTCCGCCACGGGGATGTTCACCAGCAGCATGCGGCCGGCGTGTGCGGGAGTGGTCACGGTGGGTCTCCAGTCCGAGGTTCGATGGTGTACGTGGGGTAGACCGGCCCAGCCTGCAGAACTCATCGGTGGTCCCGGATCCGCCCGCCTCTAGATGACCTATGCGAAGGGATGAGCTGCGGACATGAGACGAGGGCGTCCATGATCATTGTGTGACGAATGATGACGTGGACACCCTCGCGACCGCACTCTACGTGAGAACCGACGACCTGCTGAGGCAGTTCCCGGACCTGGCTCCCTGGCGGCCCAGCATCGGCCTGCAGCCCCGGCTGACCGATGCTGAGCTGGTCACCCTGGCCGTCATGCAGGCCCTGCTGGGATACACCTCCGAAGCCCGCTGGATACGCCACGCCCATGCCCACCTTGGCCATCTGTTCCGCTACCTGCCAGGCCAGCCCGGCTATAACCGGCGGCTGCGCGCCGCTGCCGGGCTGATCACCACGCTGCAGGAAGGCAATAATTGAGCGATCGGGCTCGCGGCTAAACGATCACGTCCATCCGTCAGATAGTTGCGTCAACAAAAGGGTCACACCACATGAAGTAATGGGTGGCCAAGACGTCACCGCGGGTGGCAGATGAAACGAAGGTGGCCGGACTTCACATGTGGCACAGGCGACTCTTGCCCGTGAAAGGACCTCCGCCTGCGCCAACCGGACCATCGTCCTACAGCCCGGATGGGTGGGCGGCTGCAAGCGACAATATAAGTGACGATAACCTGCTGTGGCGACAGTATGTTCTCTTTGTTGAACTGTACCGATACTATATCGATCTAGTGTGGAAGGTCAGCATCTGGTTTTACACTGCGACAGGTGTAAGCCTAGCCTATTTCTTTACTCATTATAACTCGGGGAATCACGGCTACCTGCCGCTCCTATTGCTCTTCCTCGGCGCTATGGGCATCGGAACATCACTTATTTTCGGTCGTGTCGTTCATTATGTGGCGCAGATGGAGAGATGGCTGGAGTATATTGCCGTCTCCCTGAGATTGCCTGGGCGCCCACATGTTGAGTTCATACGCTGGTTCTGTCAATTCGTTAGCGGAACACTCCTTATCATCGCAGTGTCCTGTATCGGATTCTTTGCTTACCTCCAGGCTTAGCGGAAAGTGTGCATTCAACGCACTCTATTCGGCAATGGCGGTTGTCTCCTGGAGGCTTGGACCGGTGTTGATGGGGCTGGTTAGCTGGGAGTGGTGAGGCTGGACAGGGGTATCGTGACGGGCTCGGCGTCCTGGACGACGATGGTCGCCCGGTTCCCGGTGAGGTCGGCCACGAAGGTGCAGAGGGTCGTGGTCCGGTCGGCACCGGTTGGCTCGGCCCGCACGCCGTCTGGTGGCGGGCTGGTCAGCACGCGCAGGAACCAGCCCGCCTCCGGTTCGCCTGCTGGGATCTCGAGGGCGGCCAGTACTTTCCCGCGGTGCAGGCTGGTGCCGTGCGGGCTGGCATCCGCGCCGGCGACGTAGCGGCCGTGGTTGGTGTGCCAGCCCATCGGGCGGTTCGCGCCGATCTCGCGCCAGGCGTGCTGGCCGGCTGAGGACTCGACGGCGACGATACGGCCGGCCCGGTCGCCAATCGTGTAGGCGAACCCGCCAGCCGAGGGATGCTCGCGCAGGTAGCTGATGGCCTGACCGGCCGAGGTGGCCGCCAGCTGCAGCCCGCGGGCGGTGAAATGCCGTCCGGCGCCCGAGCCCGGTACCCGCGCCTGGATATGGTCGATGCCCCAGACCAGGCCGGAACCGGTCACGGTGAACGTGGTGGCAGGCAGGAACCCGGGCTTGGCGAACGTGGCGACTGGCTGCTGGCCATCCAGCGCCAGCGTGAGCAGCGCGCACCGTCCAGCGAAGAAGTCCGGCTCATCTTCGTTGTGGGCGAGGAAGGATCGTTGCCGCCGCCACGCCAGGTCGCTGCAGCCAGCCCCCTCACCGGCCGGATCTGATCCGTCCACGCCGAGGTCGCCGCGGAAGTTCAGCAGCGCTAGGTCATCCACCGGCACCCCGGCACCGGCCGCGAGTGCGGTCAGCTCAGCCCATGGCCCGGGAAAGCGCGACTGGGTCGCCCGGCGAACCTCGGCGAACCTACGTTTGCCCGGCTCGCTCGCGACGTGGCGGCGCAGCGCAGCCAGGCTCGGCAGTCCCTCAACAACCGCCCGGATGTCCGTAGCTAGGTGCGCGCCGAGGCTGGCAAACGCCTCGGCGGCTGGTCCCCGCACGACCAGCCACGGCACCGTGCCGAGCCGCCGCTCCACCACCCGCACTGCCATGCCACTCATCCTCGCTACCGATCGCGGCTGACAGCAAACCTGCGGGGCCAGGCCGTCACACCCGGGGCGGGCGGACCGGAAACACCCTTGCTAAGAGAGTCCCCGCGGCCTGACTGCGCGTCAGCTCTCAGGGCTGTCGGCGGGCCACACGATTTCGCCAATGCGCTGGGTATGCGGCTACCAGGGGCCCGGCAAAGTCAACTGGTGCCGCATCAAGCTACGTTTGCTCGGTCGATGATGCGGCGGAGCCGTTCGTCGTAGGCGTTGTTGTTGCGCTAGATGATGTACCGGCGGATCATGCTGCCCTGCTCCTGGGTGAGGTGCCTGACTGAGCCAGCGCCGCAGGCAAACTTGTTACGGCACGAGGGTGTCGATCATGGCCACCCGGTCAGCAAGCCCGCGGCGCTGGCTGACAGTCCGCTGCAGGTCCAGCGGTGGCACCCGGACCGGCCAGCCGCCGAAGGTCACAGTCTCCAGCCGCGAGGCGGCCACCGGCCCGAAGTCGACCGGCAGCGGCTCATCCACGAAGGGCCGGACGCCGCCGATCCACTCGATCCTGGCACCGCAAAAGGCGCGGCCCCACCAGTCACTGACCCACTCCTCGCCTGCGGGAAAGACCGGCTCGATCAGCGTGTCGCAGAACAGGTCACCAAGCACGGTCGCGCCCTGCGCATCGCAGACCAGGTCCAGGTCGCCAGGCTCGATCGGGACACCGCGCACGGCCAGCGCCGCGCTGCCGGTGAGCCACCAGTCAACCGGCTGGCCGCTCGTGCGCTGGCAGACCTCGCGCAGCGCATCACGCCACGGAACCGGGTCCAGCCGCGCAGCCTGACGCAGCACCGCCTCGATGTCACGGGCGAAGTTCTGCCATACCTGTCCCAGGTGCGGCGCGCCGGCGGGGTAACCGCGCTGCCACTGCGGCCCAGCGTGCTCATAACCCATCAGCACCTGCGCTGCGGCCCCGGCCAGTCCGGGGCCGACACCACTGACAGCGAACCAGACTGTTCCCTCATCCAGCCATCGCCGGGTAGCAAGAGCGCTCACAATCCCGGCGTGGCACGCCCTGCTGACAATCCAGCCGCCGAGCCGGGCTCACCCGGGGCTCACCCCACATCAAGGCAGATGCAGGCCAAGCCCGGGGCCGAGATGTTGCGCCGCTTGGAAAGCAGGCAAACGCTATTAGCCGCGGCACTAGCACTTCATGATCGTCCGCAGTGGGCGGGTGGGCCGGCGGGCGTGGTAGCGCAAGGCGGCGGCGATGCTGGTGACACCGGCCAGCCGCACGATGGTGATGATCAGGTTGCGCAGGCTGGCCATGATGCGTGGCCCGCTGGCGGTGCGGACTTGGGAGCTGTCTTCGCCGAAGTCCATGTCGCGGACCCAGTGCAGCAGTCCCGTGTCACCCTTCAAAGACTTTGCCGACCCTCTGATGCGGCTACGGATCTTGTCAGGTTCCGCAGCTCTAATACTGGATCTACCATGACAACGCGGTCCCGGGTGTTTTCCTTGCGCCTCCCGCAAGTGGTACATCCAGCTCAGCTGGTGAGGCTGACCGGGCGCGGCAGCCAGGACCGCGGGGAGGTCCGGGATCGTCTTGAGCATGTCAATGGCACCCGCACGGAGCGGCATGACAGTGCGTCCAAATGAGCAAGCGCTGAGCCGTCCCGGACCGCTTTCGGACCGGTTCAGCTCTCATGGTGTTCCGGAAAATCGGGCGCAGTGATAGCGAGGGGAAGGATACGTTCAGCTGCACGGCCGGGAGGCGATGATGACGCAGCAGCCAGTGGGCCCACTTGGCAGTGATGTTGCGGTTACACACATTCTGGTGGTCGCCGACCCGGCCCGTTCACGTGACTTCTGGGTGGATGTGCTGGGCGCGGAGCTGTACCGCGAGTACGGGGGAACGAGCGTGGTGCTGCATTTCGCCGGCACGTGGCTGCTGTTGGTCAGTGGGGGCGGGCCGACCGTAGACAAGCCCACGGTGGTCTTCGCGCCGCCTGCCGATGTGGACCTGGTCAGTCATGCTATGACGCTGCGGGTAGCTGACTGCCAGGCGGCTTATGAGGCACTCCGGTCGCGGGGGGCGGCCTTCCTGACTGCGCCATACGATTGGGGCTCGGAGGTCCGCTGCTTTCTGCGGGATCCAGATGGCCACCTGGTGGAACTCAGCCAGTCGAAGGCCACCTGACGGCGGCAGATGAGCAAGTTCGCAGCGCCCTCTGTGCATGAATATGCAGGGCGCTAGTACTCGTCAGTGCAGTCTGCGCTCCGTCTAGCGCTCATGTGCGTCAGAACAATATGAGCTCTCTTCCGGACCTCCCTGATCCTGAGTCCATTACCGACGAGTCATCGGCCGCTGATGCTCTATCGAGCGCACTAGTCGCGGCGGCGACGGCAAACCGGACCCTGAACGTTGCGTCAGAGGCCGAGGAGGATCGGAAGCACGGACCTCGCCATGCCAGGGCAGATGTACCGTCCGACGAGTGGGAAGAGTGGCTCAGGGAGTTCCATAGACTCCTGGTAAGGATCGCCGTTAAACATGCTGAGATCGTTTCGTGGTCCGTTAGCGTTGGCACGGACTTCAGCCTCACGGTGAACTTCGCTAGCCGAAAGGCCAGAACCGAGCACGGTTCCGGTTTCTCGGGGCTGGGCTCCTGAGTACATCCACTGCCCACCCAGCGTCCGGAGGTTGCCCCCGGCAACAACGACAGTTCATCTCTGCTGTCTGCAGACAGGAGCCAGCTGGCGCGCCGGTCGGCGTCGGTGGTCTCGCGCCTAGCTGGCTCGCAGACTTAGTCCACGCTCTCATGAGTCACGGTCCGCGCGGTCAGCGGCAGAAGCGGACACGTCAACCTTGCCTAGCCAAGACGCTCTCAATCAGGGTTCGGTCTGGCGCTGGTTCTTCTTAACGGGACCAGAGACCGGCTCGATAGTCGGGGACATGAAGGTCTCATCGGTGGCGGTCATCAGCGCGGGTAGCTGCCGGCGGTGCTCCTGGGCTCGGCGGGAATCAGGGTCCGCGCGGACAGCCGCTTCGATCCGTTCGTAGGCGGCCCGGTCGTCGTACTCCCAGATCGTGACCACCCGCCCATCCTCGGTTTCCCAGCGGCCGACCAGCCGGGCACCATGCCGGAGCTGGACCGGGAGCAGGAAAGCGCAGAAGAATTCATGGAAGACCGGCAGGTTCTCCGTGACCGCCTGGTAGATGCGCATCCGGTACAGCATGCGTCCTGATTATCCGATCCCCGCACCGCGGCAGAGGCCCTGTCTGCGGCAAATGAGGATGAGTGTGGCGCATATTAAGGCTGTCTCAACCGGCTCCGGCGGGTCATTCGCTGCGCCGGTGGCCTGAGTATTGAATGCGGCCCGCTTGTATCTCACCGTTGTCGATGGCGGCCTGCTCATCGTCTTCGGTCGTGCTGGCCAGGTCGGGGAAGAAGTACGGGCCGTAGCTGACCTCTCCGGCGTCGAAGCGGGCATCGAGTTCCCACAGGATGTCCTGGCCGCTGTGCAAATTCTCGGCCTGCGCCCAGAACCGGCAGCAGGTGCCCCAGGACATGCCCGACTCACGCCACTGTCCGCACAATTGCTGCAGCCAGCTGGCCTCGCCGCCGGCCTCGGGCAGCCGGGCGCAGCACCAGCGTGCGGTGGCCTCGTCGAACCGCTCCCGGGCCCATTCCACGATCACCAGCCGACCTCCGGGTACCAGCCCCGCACCCATCCGGTCCAGCACCTCGCTCAGGTCCGCGACGTGGTGCAGGGACGTGCAGGCCACGAACGCATCCACGGGTCCGGTCACGTCATATCGTTCAAACTCCACCTGGCGGTACCACGGCCCAGCTGGAGCCCCGGGATCCACGCCGACTGCGTCATAGCCCGCCGAGACCAGCACAGGAATGAAGCCGCCCAGCGGCCCGCACCCGAGTTCGATCACGCGGGCTGGCGGGGCCGGCAACTGGCCGCGGACGAACGGCCACGCCGCTGCCAGCCACCGCTCATCAGGCGTCATACAGCCAGAGCGTACGCGGCCCTGCCCTCGGCATCCTGACTCAAGACCGCATACCTGCCGGGACCGCGTACCCGGGACTGTGGATCTAAAGGTGTTTCCGGCCTGATCACGCTGGACCTGAGGGTCTGGCGGGAGAGGTGCCGTGATGACCGCGACACTGGACGGCGTGACCCTGGATGGCCGCAAGGACATCCTCGGGTTGTGGGCCGGGACCGGCGGGGAGGGCGCCAAGTTCTGGATGAGTGTCTTGCTGGACATGAAGAACCGGGGCGTGCGGGACGTGTTCTTCCTGGTCTGCGACGGGCTGAAGGGCCTGCCCGCTGTGGTGGCGAACGTGTGGCCGCAGACCACCGTTCAGACCTGTATCATCCACCTGATCCGTAACACGTCCCGGCTGGCCTCCAAGCGGGACTGGGACTCCCTCAAGCGCGATGTCAAGCCGGTCTATACCGCGGTGAACGCCGCGGCGGCCCGGGCCGCGCTGGACGAGCTGGCGGAAAAGTGGGGCGGCCGATACGGGGCGATCATCCGCCTGTGGGAGAACGCGTGGGAGGAGTTCATCCCGTTCCTGGACTACGACGTCGAGATCCGGACGGTCATCTGCTCCACCAACGCGATCGAGTCGCTGAACGCCCGCTACCGGCGCGCGGTCAAGGCCAGAGGCCATTTCCCCGCTGAGCAGGCGGCGCTGAAGTGCCTCTACCTGGTCACCCGGTCCCCCGGCCCCACCGGCACCGGCCAGGCCCGGTGGACGATGCGGTGGAAGCCGGCGCTCAACGCTTTCGCCATCACTTTCAGCGACCGATTCCCGGCCACTGAGACGTACTAACCCAACCGCCGGAAACACCTTTGGCGAGACAGACCCGCGTACCCCGCTGGGAAGCAACGGACCAACCGGAGAGCGGCATGACAGTGCGTCCGCAGCTCACCAGGTCGCGCACAAATATGCAGGCGGAGGCCAGGTTGCCAAGTCGGCAACTGCGAGTTCGGCGTGTGCTGGTATGGTTCCGCGGCTCAGCTAAAGGTCTTTAATGGCGGGGTTCCGGGCCCGTTGTCAGCCGGTAGCGGTTCGCGACGGCTGTGGCTGGTAGGGGGCGTCGGGCGGACCGGCTTGGACCAGCCTCCGGTCAGCGCCTCGGGGCCCGGTCAGGGAGCGGGTTGACCGTGGTCGGGGAGGCCTGTTCGTGCTATCCGGCGTAGGCGGGCCCGGCTACAGGCGCCCGGCTGGGTTTGCCTGGTGAAGGATTCTGGGCCGAAGCGGCCCCACGCAACGAAGGCGGCCATTGCGAGATAGACCAGGTCGGCAATGATCGTTTTCCTCTCGCCACGGCGCAGGCGCGTGATTACCGCGCCCACAAACAGCAGTACCGCACCGGTAGCGGCCAGTGGCACCAGGACCGGCGCGATGCCGAGCGCGGCGGGGACGATCAGGCCGGCTGCAGCCAGGAACTCGAGGGCTCCGATGGCTTTGAGGGCACCGGGGCTGAAGTCTTCAACCCATCTCGAGGCGGTGCCGCCCATGCTGGCCAGCTTCTCTTTGGGCACGAACAGCTTAGTGCTGCTGGCGACGAGGAAGACAACGGCCAGGATTCCGGCAACGATCCACAGAGCGAGGTTTAGCTTGCGCTTCATGAGGATCTCCTTGAAGGGGTACCGGCGATTCCCGTTACCCGGGGTATCCCGGCTGGGCCGGCACCAATCGGGTACCCGATGCCCTTCCCACGAACGTCCCCCCGTACGCCCGTGCTGTCGCTGGTGGGTTCGCCGGAGCATGCCCGCGAGGCCGCCGGTGAGACGATAGGCGCGTGGTCACTGCCGATGACGTTGACACCCTGCTGTTCGACGTGCTCGGCACCGTGGTGGACGAGGCCGGGTCGATGCGCGCCGAACTGGCGGCCGCGCTAGATCAGGCCGACGCGGGACGGCAGGCTGCCGCGCTGGCCACGGCGTGGGGGCAGCGGTTCGACGCCCTGGTGTCGGCGATCGGCCAGGGGGCGCCGTGGCGATCCACCGACGACCTCAACGCCGAGGCGCTCGCCGGCGTGCTGCGTGATGGCCCGCGGCTGCCGGCGGCTAAGGTCCGGTATCTGGCGCTGGCCGGGCACCGTCTGCGGCCCTGGCCTGATGCGCAGGCCGCGCTGGGCCGCCTGGCCCGGCGTTTCACCGTGGTGGCGTTGTCGAACGGCAGCTTGTCGATGCTGACCGACTTGTTCGCATCCGGCGGGCTCACCTGGCACTGCGTGCTGTCCGGCGAGATGGTGGCGGCCTACAAGCCCGACCCTGCTGTGTACCGGCTCGCGCTGGACCGACTGGCGCTCGACCCGCGCCGCACGCTCATGGTCGCCGCCCACCCGTGGGACCTGCGCGCCGCCGCGGCCCAGGGGCTGCGCACCGCGTACATACAACGCGCAGGTGAAGGTGCTCCAGTGCCGTCGGACACGTTCGACCTCACAGTCCCCGGCCTGACCGCCCTCGCCGCGCGACTGCTTGCCGCGGCGTGACGACGCCGAGCCTGCCGCGAAGTACGGGCGCCCGTCATACGCTGACGGCACACTCCCAACGCCGGGTGCGTGTCCTTATCCTCGCTGATCAGCTCCAGGGCCCGCGGTACCCACGCAGTCAGCGGCAGATCCGGACGTTCATCCTGCGGGCGCCACTGCATAAAAATACGGTCAGCCTGCTTGCGTTGGGCCATAACCAAGGGGCGGCCAAAGCGGCCAACTACGCGAATGTGTCGGTAGATAACCGGGCGGCGACCCGCCGATCGGCGCGGTTTCGCGGTCGAGGTCGGGCTGACGGGCGACGGTGCAGATCGGGGTGATCTGTTCGCGGCACGGAAGGCCGCCGGTGCCCGCCGACCGGCGGGACCGGGGACGGCTGGCGGACTGGCCTTGCGCGTCTGGATTACAAGGTAGCTGCGGGTGGTGCGGCTGTGGGTGCTGAGCGGGGTCCAGCGGTGGACCGTCATTATGCCGCGCCCGGGTATCCCACGTGATGAACTCAGCGGCCGCGATGCGCAGCGAAAACGATCGCTCTCAGGCGGGTGAGACACCCACCACGCATAGGGCGCCGGGGCGCGCAGCCGTGGGCTGGCCTGGACGGCAACTCCATGCAGCTTGAGTTCGCCCTCGCCCGCGGCCGCATGGTCCATCAGGTGACCGGTGGGCAGTTCCTTCGCCGGGGACCGTCGTCGGTTCCTCGCGAAGCGCCGTCGTGCTTGCCGGGGACCGACCAGGTGAGCACGTTACCGTCGCGCGGGCCGAAGCGCCGTCTGGTACTGGCGGCGCGCTTGGATGAACTGCTCGGCCGTGCCGCCGCGGTCGGGGTGGGCGTCGGCCATGGCGCGGCGCAGCTCCTTGATGGGTGGTGCCTCCGATGCGGCCTGTCCGGCTCGCTCGCGTTCCCCGCGGTACAGGTGGTCTTCGGCGGCCTGGCGGGTGGCGAAGAATAGCGGGCCCGCCCGGCCCGGGGCGGGCGCCGGGAATCGGGATCACGCCGGCCGGGTATCCGTGACGGCACTGGTCTTCCCCGTGCGGGCAGTGCTCCCAGGTGTACCCGTGCCTTGCGCACCGCACGCCGCGGGTGCCTGCCGGGCAGTCTTGTCCGCAGCCGCCGGGCGCGGAACAGTGACGGCCCGGGGCCAGGACATGCACACAGTGCCGGTGGCCGCGGCCGTGCGGAGCGCACACCAGGCCAGCGGCGATATCCCTCGGGCAGTCAGCGCGGCACTGGGTGCCGGTCTCGAACTGTTCGCGGCTGATGCAGCCGGGGCTGACAACGGCCTCGATCCGGTCCCAGCTGTCGCTGGTGTAGTAGATCCACTTGGCCGTCTTCTTGACGATCGGCACCTCCTGGACCCAGCGGCGCGTCTCGGCCGGGTAGCCGTGGTCGCGGATGCGGGCGCAGGGGACGTACAGGTATTCGACGGGGCCGGCGTCATTAGCGCTTAGTTTCGGCGGCCGGGCCTTCCGCACGGCGGCGCCGATCCGCCTCAGCGCATCTGCGCACGCCAGCCGGCGCCCCGCGTGGCTGCGGCCGGAGCGGCTGGCAGCGATGAAGGGCAGGGCTATGCCCGCGAACAGGGCGATCAGGGTCGTGATGGGCATGACGGCAACGATCAAGCTCGACCCGTCCATGGCATTGGGCCTCTTTTCAGGATCTGTCGGGCGAGCCGTGGCCCGCGCCGGGCATGGGCCTGCCTGGGAAATCTGGCCCGTGCAGGGCCGGGTGGCGCGCGGCAACGTCCCCGCGGCTGGCGACTGCCGGTCGGGGCGGATCGGTGCTAGGCGATGCCGACCGGTGGGCTGGCTCGCGGATTTCGTCATAGCCGCCTTGCGGGTTCCTCACGATCCGCCCGGTTTCCCGGCCGTGCAGTTTCTCCTCGCGTCGCCGGCCGGCCAGCGCGTGGCAGATCCCCCGGGTGAGGAAGAACGCCAGCGCCGGCCCGGCCAGCACAAGCACCCGGAAACTCCAGGTGACCGTGTAGAGATCGAGGTGCAGGTGGTAGGCGATCTGGTCGTTGGCTGCTGCGGCCCACAGCAGGCCGTAGAACGTGAGGCCGGCCACGCCGGCCGCGGTCCGGTTGGCCAGGTCGGCTGGCGTGGGCGGCAGCAGCCCGCGCGGCGGCCGCCCTCCGGCGATCCGCCGGTCCGCCAGCGGGTAGAGGGCCAGGCAGGTGAAGAACAGGGCGGGCACGACCAGGCCCGGGATCAGCACGCCGAGGGCCAGCGGATGCCCGCCGATCGACAGCTCCCAGGCCGGCATGATCCGCAGCGCGCCGTCGAGGAAGCTCATGTACCAGTCCGGCACCGCGCCGACGCTGATGCTGCCCGGCTGGTGCGGCCCGACCAGCCACACCGGGTTGATCTGCGCGATGGTGCCGAGCAGGACCAGCACGGCGCAGGTGAACGGCAGCAGCGGATCGGGCCACACCCGGCGCGGCCACCGCAGCGAGGGCCGGAAGCTGGCCAGGAGCAGCGCGCCGGCCAGGGCCGGGAGGACGAGGATGTGCACCCAGTAGTCGCGGCCGATGATCTGATGCCCGGGAGGCGCACTGCCGAAGATCCAGAACACCAGGTGCGTGCCGATCACCGGCACGGACAGCAGTACGCCGGTGATCACGCTGAGGCTGCCGCCGGAGAGCCCGTCGTCGGGCAAGATGGTGCCGGTGTAGGCCGCGAGCATGCCCAGTGGCAGCAGCGCCACCCAGATCAGCCAGCCCGGCAGCGCCCGGCCGGAGAACCGGCCGCGGAAGAACGCCCGGGCCAGCCGCAGGCATATCGCCGCGACAAACAGGTCCGCCGACCAGTGGTGCACCTGCCGGATCAGCAGCCCGCCGCGTACGCTGATGCTGGTGGCCAGCACGGAGCGGTACGCCTGGCTCATCGTGACGCCGTCCAGCACTCTGTATGAGCCGTGATAGGCGAGGGTGGCCATCGAAGGGCGGAAGAACGGCAGCAGCAGGACCCCGGTGACCACCGCCACCGCGAACGAGTACCCGGCGATCCGCCCGAATACGGCAGCCCAGCGATCGTCCGGGTCTCGCCGCAGCGCATCACGAACGAGCCGCCGCGTCCCCGCAGTCGGCCGCTTCACGGCAGGGCCACCGGGGGCCCGAGGTCGTGGGGTTGCGGACATCGTGGCGCAAGACGCGGCGCGGCAGGTGATGCCGGCCGGTCATCATCAGCGGGTTCTCCTCGGTGAGCAGGCCGATGACCTGGACCGCGGGCGTCATCGTGGTCTCCCGTGGATTGCCTGATATCCAGCGCTCGCGTGAACTCCTGCCCCGGATGCTCAAGATCGGTGAGCGGGATCGCGTCGGCGTGGAAGAACATCGAAATGGCCCAGTCGGCCAGGATGCGGACCTTGTGGTTCAGCGTCGGCACCCAGGCCAGGTGGTATCCGCGGGCGATGAGCCAGGCGATGAAGCCATGCAACCTGAGCCGGTAGACCTGGGTCACGCCCTGACGGCGGCCGAGCGTGGCCACCGAGCCCAGGTACCGGTGGCGGTAGGGCCGCGGCGGCTGGCCGCGCAGTCCGGCGACGATGTTGCGGGCGAGCGTCTTGGCCTGCCTGGCGGCGTGCTGGGCGTTGGGCCCGCAGATCGCGCCGGGCCGGGTAAGGTCCGGTACCGCGGCGCCGTCGCCCGCCGCGTAGGCGCCCGGGACCCCGGTGACCGACAGGCATTCGGTGACGCGGACACGGCCGGCCTCATCCACCGGCAGGTCGCTGGCGCTGGCCAGCGGGTCCGCCGTTCCGCCCACGGTCCACACCAGGGTGCCCGCGTCCAGTTCCGTTCCGTCATCCAGGACGACGTGCCCGCCCTCGGCGGAGACCAGCTGCGTGCCGAGGCGGACCTGGATGCCCCGGCGACGCAAGGTACGAATCGTCCACTGCCCCAGCGCCAGGTCCAGGTCGGGCAGGATCCGGCTGGTTGCCTCCACCAGCACCCACCGCATCTGGCATGGTGACAGCGAGGGGTAATACGTGCACGCCCGCTCGGCCATAGCCTGCAGCTCGGCGAGTGCCTCAACGCCGGCGAACCCGCCGCCGACCACGACGAACGTCAGCGCCCGCTGCCGCTGCTGCGGGTCTTGGACCGACGCGGCGTTGTCGAGTTGTGCGAGCACGTGGTTGCGCAGATGTATGGCCCCGGCCAGGGTCTTGAAGCCAACCGCGTTCTCGGCCAGGCCCGGGATGGGCAGCGTCCTGGACACCGAACCCGTCGCCAGCACCAGAGTGTCGTAGCTCAGCGGGTACGCGGTGCCGTCCCGCGGCTGGAAGCAGGCCCGCCGGGCAGCATGGTCGATACGAGTGATCCGGCCGCTGAGCACCTCGGTGCCGGGAAGCACCCGCCGCAGTGACGTGACGGCGTGCCGCGGCTCGATGGTGCCGGCCGCCGCCTCGGCCAGGAACGGCTGGAAGGTCATGAAGCCACGCGGATCCACCAGCGTGACGACCGCTTCGCCGCGCCGGAGCCGACGGCGCAGATGCAGGGCGGTGTACATCCCGACAAATCCGCCGCCCACGACGAGGATGCGCGTCGGCTCGCCGCTCATCGGCCCGGTGATCACATGTTCCACGGCCGGTCACCCTCCCAAGACGCGCGCTGGGCAAGGCTCGCCGTGTCGCTGGCGGCAAGGGACTGGTCCATCGCGTCGAGTTGCGGGTCGATGCGTGCGTGTTCGGCTTCCATCGCGTCGATCACGGCGACGTGATCTGGCCGGGTGACGTTCTGGCGCAGCACCGGCCATAGTGATGTGTCCTCGGCGGGGCGGTGGATGTGCAGCTGTTTCTTGAGCATCGCCCATCCGGCCTGTACGACGGGGCTCGCGGCCTGGGCCGCCCCGGCAGCGGATGTCAAGCGCTGCAGGTCGCGGGTGAACGCGTCGTGTGCGACGTACATCATCGTGAAGTCGACCCTGCCGGTGAGCGGGGTCTGGTCACCGTCGGCGTTGCGGTTCGGCATGTGGGCTCCTGTACTAGCTGGCGAGTTAGCGCTCTGCGAGTGCAGCGGGTTCAGGCCGGGGCCGGTGAATAACCAAGCCTGGACGTTCGGGCCGCTTCTTCGAGGGACGCTACGAACCGTCGCCGCCGTCGGGCATCACCCGACGGTGCACATGCCGGTGGAATCTTCCTCAGCCGACCTGGCACGACCGTGCCGCCAGCCCGTCCCCCCGGGGCACGGGAGTGCCGCGCGGGAGGGGCCGCAGTGCGGAGCTAGGGGATCAGGCCGAGCTGGCGTGCCCGGGTGACGGCCTCGGTGCGGTTGGCCGCGCCCAGCTTGCCCAGGACGTGGCTGACGTGCTTTTTCACGGTGTCGAGGCTGACCACCAGCTGCTCGGCGATCCGCGGGTTCGGTGTGCCTGCGGCCAGCAGCGCCAGGATCTCCAGCTCGCGGGCGGTCAGCTGCTCGACCAGGCCCGGCACCGCCGCGGCGGCTCGTCGGCCGCCTGGCGCGTCGGGTTTTTCGCCGAAGGCTCGCAGCACCTGGGCTAGGCAGCCAAGCGGCACCCCGCGGGCAGCAGCGTGGTCTGCCTTCTGCGCCGCGACCAGCCGGCCAAGCAGCGCGGACATCGGCGCGCCCTCGTCGGCGAACACCCGGATATAGCCCTGCGGGCAGCCGAGCATGAGCGCCTGGGCCAGGGTGTTCACTGCGGCGTTATCGTCGCCTGCGGCCGCCAGCGCGAGCGCCTGCAGCGCCTGGATCTCAATGATGCTGCCCGCCCGATTCTGGGCGGCCGCGGCCGTGTGCAGCCGCCCCAGCAGCGCGAGCGCCGGGGCGGGGCGGTCCTGGGCGAGCAGCACCCGGGCCAGCACCAGATACTCCGGCTCCCGCGGATAGCCCGGCTCGTCATCCGGGCCGAGGCCGCGTTCCTCCACCCAGCGGGCGGCCGCGGTGACCTCGCCCTGGGCCAGCAGCAGCCGTGCACGCTGCGCTGGGACCGGGTTGAGCAGGCTAGTCACCACGGAACTGGGCGTTATCCGCTCGGCTTCGCCGATGACGTCAAGTGCACCTGCCTGGTCACCCTTGGCTTGCCGGATCCAGGCCAGCGTGGCAAGGCCCATGGCCAGCGCCTGAGAGTAGGCGAACTGGCGGCATCTTGCGATGCCCTCCATGACGTGCGCCAGCGCAGCGTCGAGTTCATCCCGCTGGTAGGCCACCTCGGCCATGCCCACATGGGGGAGGCCCGAGGCGGGCAGGGCCGGCTGGCCCGGCGGGGTCGTGATCTCCAGCATCTGCTGGTAGGTGTCCAGCGCCGCGCCCTGCCGGGCTTGGGCACGCTGGACCTGGCCGAGGTGATGGCTGCCCCAAGCGGCCAGGGTGGGTTCGCCGACCTGCCGCCACTGGGCGATGCTGGACTCGAAGGCGTGCTCGGCCTGAAGCAGACGGCCGCGGAGCCACTCGGCCATGGCCAGGTGCCAGTGGAGGATGGAATCCAGCATCCACTCGCCCTCACCGACCACGGCCAGGGCCTGCGAAGCGAACGCGGCCGTTCCCTCGGCATCGCCGCGCAGGTGGGCGAGGGCGGCACGTTCGAGCGCGATCGCCGCGGGAACATTCACCAGCAGGCTCGCGGCCTTGCCGACGGAAGGCTCGAAAGGCTCATCGGCAGCATATGAGAACGCGCGCTCTGCGGCGTCGAGCGGTGGTTCGGCTGCGGCCAGGTCACTGTTGGCGACCGCCACGAACGTCTGCGCCAGGCACAGCCGTGGACGGGATGAGGCCAGCTCGGTTGGCAGCTCCGCAAGCCACCGGGCCAAGGTGCCCCCTTCGCTACGCAGGATGAGGCCGTCGACGTGCTGCTCGACCAGCCGCACGGCCGTGGCGCTATCCCCGGCGGCCAGCGCGTGTCGCACAGCGTCGTCGGCCAAGCCGTGCTCCTCACACCAGGCCGCAGCGGCCCGCTGCAGCTCCAGCGCCCGGCCGGGCTGTTCTTGCCGCAGCCGGGCGCGGAGCAGGTCGGCGAACAGCTGGTGGTAGCGCCACCAGCCGCGCACCTCATCCAGCGGCACCAGGAACAGGTTCGCCCGCTCCACCTGCTCCAGCATGACCTGGCTGTCGGTGCGGCCGGTGACCGCGTCACACAGCCCGCCACTCAACCGTTCCAGCACCGAGGTCTCCAGCAAGAACTCGCGTACCTGGCCGGTCTGGCCCTCCAGCACCTCGTCGGTCAGGTAGTCCAGGACGTAGCGGTAGGTGCCGCTAAAGGCCGCCACGAACCCGGCCACGTCGGGCCGTCCGCGCAGCGATAGCCCGGCCAGCTGCAGCCCGGCCGCCCAGCCTTCGGTGCGGGCCGCCAGCGCCCCCACCGCCTCGGTGGGCAGGGCATCGCCAGCCGTTTCCCGCAGTAGCGCGGCCGCCTCCTCAGCGGTAAACCGCAGATCGCCGGCGCGCAGCTCCGCGAGCTGCCCGCGGGCCCGCAGCCGCGCCAGCGGCAGCGGCGGATCGGACCGGCTGGCCAGCACCAGGTGCACGCCCGGCGGCAGGTGCTCGAGCAGGAACACAAGCGGCTCGTGCACCTGCCGGGCGTCGATCAGGTGATAGTCGTCCAGGACCAGCAGCACCCCGCCGTCGCCAGGCGCGGCGGCCAGCTCGTTGATCAGCGCCGTCACCAGCCCCGCAAACGATGCTGGTGCCGGCGGGCCCAGCAGCGCGCCCACCCGCTCGCCGATACCCGGCCGCGCCCGGTCCAGCGCCGCAACCGCGTGCCGCCAAAACCGCGCCGGGTCATTGTCACCAGCGTCCAGCGACAACCAGGCCACCGGCCGGTCACCCCGCCGGGCCCAGCCGGCCAGCAGCGCCGTCTTGCCGAACCCGGCCGGGGCGCCCACCAGGATCAGCCGCCGCGCCAGCCCCTCATCGAGCGCCTGCACCAGCCGCGGGCGGGGCACAAAGCCCGGCTGTTGGCCAGGCACGTGCAGCTTGGTGGCCAGCAGCGCATCCCGCTCGGAAGCAGCGACCCCGGCAGGGGCCGCCGCAGGGGGCTCAGCCATCGGCGACCTACCGCTCAGCGCGTCCAGCAATGGCCAGCGTCGCTGCTGGTTCAGTCAGTCTAACGACCGCCACCCCGAATGCGGTGCTCACCTCGCCTTCCAAGAGCCAGGTCACGGAGCTGTCCAAGAGCCTAGATGCGGCGGTGGAGCAGTTCCGGTCCCGGCCGCTCGACTGCGGCCACTGCCGGTCCATGCAGGCCGACGCCTCGACCGTCAACGTCCCGGTTCTGTCGCCGATCATGTGGCGGGGCGGTTGGGTCTTGCCGCCAAGGTGGCGTGATCATGCTCTGGCTGCTCTGTCATATTAGTAAGTTGTTGCCGCACCTGTCGGCCGGTGCGTCCCTCCGGTACGGCCTGGCCACAGCTTCTGATTGCTGCTCGCCATCGTCGTTTCTCCTCCTGCGGCTCACGCCGCGTTCTTTGGGCAGCCGTGGTAGGCCTCGATGAGGGCCCCTCAGGGTGGCTACGCCACGATGGCCAGTCGGAGGTGGGTCGGGCGGTGCGGGGGAACCACCCGGCCATCGGGCAGGATCTCGCCCATGTCGTCGAACACGATCACGCCGTTACACAGTAGGCTCCACCCCTGCTCGGGGTGCAAGGCGACGGTGTGGGCGGCGTCGCGGTCCGCGCGGTCAGCCGGGGGGCACGGGGGCCGGTGTGGACACATTGCGCACCTCTGTGTGTGGGGCTGGGATGTAGCTTGTCTTGTGGGGTCCCGGTCATCTTCAGGGCTAGTTCTGCCAAGACGGTACGAGCCGGCGTTTGCTGTGGGCGTCACCCGAAGGTGCCCATGGGGGTGGAATCTTCGGCAGCCGGCCCCGGCGCATAACGGTGCCGCCGG
>CAVWWE010000019.1:0-92773 GCA_963758575.1 uncultured Actinomycetes bacterium | reverse complement strand
GCAGAGAATGGGAGTAGCCCATGTATGACGGGATCATGGCGGAGACCATCAGCCTGGCCGGACACGGCGGCGACCAGATCGAGGCGTATCTGGCCCGCCCGCTCGGGCCCGGCCCGTTTGGCAGCGTGGTGGTGATCCACCACATGCCCGGGTACGACCATCAGACCAAGGAGATCACCCGGACGTTCGCGGCCAACGGCTACGCCGCGGTATGCCCGAACCTGTACACCCGGGAGGCGCCCGGCGCCAGCCCGGACGACGCCGCGGCCACCGTGCGGGCGGCCGGCGGGGTGCCGGATGAGCGGCTGGTCGGGGACGTCGGCGGGGCGGCCGCGTACCTGCGCGCGATGCCGACCTCCAACGGCAAGGTCGGGGTGATCGGCTACTGCTCCGGTGGCCGGCAGTCGTTCCTGGCCGCGTGCAGCCTGCCGCTGGACGCGGCGGTGGACTGCTACGGCGCGTTCATCGTCGGCACGCCGCCGGAGGGCATGCCGCTCAAGGTCGGCCCGATCGTGAACCTGGCCCCCAACCTGTCCTGCCCGCTGCTCGGCCTGTTCGGCGAGGACGACCAGTACCCGTCCCCGGAGCAGGTGGCCGAGCTGAACAAGGCGCTCGACGCGGCCGGCAAGCCGCACGAGTTCCACAGCTACCCGGGCGCGGGGCACGCGTTCTTCGCGGTGAACCGGCCGGCTTACCGGCCCGAGGCGGCCACCGACGGATGGCAGAAGATCTGGGACTTCTACGGCCGCTACCTGGCTTCGAGCTGAACGGAGAGCCGTTTATGTGCACGTACATCACCGAGAACGTGGACGTCACCGGCAGCGGCAAGGGCGCCGCGGGGTGGTTTGCGCTGCGCGAGGCCACCGTGTACTTCGACCACCCGGTGCACGCGCCCGCCGAGCACACGCTGAACATCGACTTCCGTGACCCGGCGCTCGGCCCGTCCGGCCGGGTGGCGGTGGAGCTGACCGCGGAGTCGGCCCGGGCGCTGGCCGCGGCGATCACCTCCACGCTCGCCTCCGCCCCGCCCGGCCTGGCCTGAGCCGCACTGACAATCCGGCCGGTTCGTCGGGACCGGCCGGATTGTCGGTAGGCGGTGCGAGGATCGGCATGTCGGAGATTCGGAGAGGCGAGTGGCATGAAGTTCCAGGTTGACCAGGATGCGCTGGCGGAAGCACTGGCCTGGGTGGCCCGGGCGCTGCCCAGCCGCCCGGTGGTCCCGGTGCTGTCCGGGCTGCGGCTGGAGGCGGCCGACGGCCTGACCCTGTCCTGCTTCGACTACGAGGTGTCCGCGACCGCGCAGATCGACGCCGAGGTAGCCGACCCGGGCACGGTGATCGTGCCGGGCCGGCTGCTGGCCGAGATCACCCGCAGCCTGCCCGCGCTGGCCGTGGAGTTCAGCACCGACGACGACGTGGTCAACGTGATCTGCGGGAGCGCGGAGTTCGCCCTGTTCACGCTGCCCGCGGACGAATACCCGGCGCTGCCCGCCGCGCCACCGCTGGCCGGCACGATAGACGGCGGGCTGCTGGCCGCGGCCATCAGCCAGGTCGGCCCGGCGGCCAGCCGCGACGACACGCTGCCCATGCTGACCGGGGTGTGCCTGGACATCGACGGCGACACGCTCACGCTGGCCGCCACCGACCGGTACCGGCTCGCGGTGCGGGCCGCGGCATGGCATCCGGTCCGCACCGGCCTGCGCGCGGCCGCCCTGGTCCCGGCCCGCACGCTGGCCGACGCGGCCCGGGCCATGACACCAGGGACCCCGGTGGAGATCGCGTTCGACGCCGGCCCGGACAGCGGGCCCAGCCGGCCGCGGGGCGGCGACGCCGAGCCCAGGCCGGCCGAAGGCATGATCAGTTTCACCATCGGCGGGCGGCGGCTGACCACCCGGCTGATCGGCGGGGAGTTCATCCGGTACCGGTCCCGCTTCCCGGCCGAGTTCGGCGGCCGGGCTGAGGTGCCGGGCGCCCTGTTCACCGAGGCGGTGCGCCGGGTGTCGCTGGTCGCCGACCGGGCCAGCCCGGTCCGGCTCCGGTTCAGCCCAGGCTCGGTGCTCATCGAAGCGCAAACCGAAGGCCGCGCCCGCGCGGTGGAGACGGTGCGCGCCGAATTCTCCGGGACCGAGCCGGTCATCGCGTTCAGCCCGCACTACCTGCTGGACGGGCTGACCGCGGCGCTGGTGCCGACGCCGGCCGACCCGGCCGCCGCGGCGGCCGCGGACACGGCCGGTGCCGGGGACGACGGGGACGGTGCGGACGGGCACGCCGACCCCGCTGACCCAGGGCTGGTCAGCATCGAGTTCACCAGCCCGGCCAAGCCCGCCCTGATCACCAGGGTGCCCGCGCCGGGCGGGGATGATGGCACGCCGGGTCGGCCGCCGGACTTCCGTTACCTGGTGGTGCCACTGCGCGCGGTGGCCCGGCCCTGATACGGGCGGGCCGGACGGTCAGCCGCGGGACGCGAACCGGGTGCGCAGCCGCCACAGCGCGCGGCCGGTGAGCAGCCAGCGGGCCATCCGGGCCACCCGGCCCAGCCACGGCTGGCCGGTCGCCAGCGGCACCGCCTCGATCCAGGCGTGCCGCAGCCACAGCCGCCGGGCCAGCCAGACCAGGCCGGCCACCGCCACCACACCCGCGGCCACGATGGCCAGCAGCACGCCGACCACCACGCCCAGCACCCCGCCATGCACCATGAACGCCGTGATCAGCAGCGCGAGGAGCAGCAGCGCCCCACCGGTCATCAGCGTGAACGCCAGCATGATCCGGCGGCCGGCCCGGGCCAGCGCGGCCCGCATCTGCTCGATGTCGAGCGAGTAGCTGCCACCCGCGTAGCCGCCCCACGGAGCCCCCGGCGGGATCACCGTGCCCTGGTGCGGCAGGCCGTCGGTCACCATGTTCAGCTCGCCGGCGACCTGTGCGCGGTACACCGCGTCCAGCCGGTCCTGGAACTCGTCCAGGCTGAGCCGGCCTGCCGCGTAATGCTCGCGCAGCCGGGCGGCCACCGCTTCGCGGTCCGCATCGCTGACCCGCTCGTCGTTCTGCATCACTCCAGGACCCTCCACATCCGGCCGGGTGATACCCCCTGTGCCAAACAAGATATGTCGCGAAACATCCAACCGCAAATATGCCCTAGCGCCCGCCCCAGCCTGCCTGGCTCATCGTGCAGGCATTGCTGATCAGGGGGTTGAGGCGACCTGGCCGTCACCTGGACTGGTCTGGTGAGCGGAGCGGAGCGCCATGATGGCCAGGCACACGATCGCCGCCGCCAGCGGTAGGCATGTCAGCGTGATCCGGAGCGGTCCAACCCACCCTGATGTGTAGTCGAACGGGCCGCCAACCATCGACGGCAGCACAACGAGACCGACGATGAAGTAGTAGGCGAGGGCTGACAGCAAGACCATGACGCGCCTGCTCAGCGGCGAGGCTGCCGCCATCCCGCCCATGCTGACGGCTATGACCGTGATCATGATCGCATCGGAGGCTGCCTGATGGCTGGACCACAGCCAGCCGAAGACTCCGCCAAGAGTGACCGCCACCACCGCGGCCAGCGCATAGTGCTTCCAGGTCAGGATCCGCAGCCCCCGCCGTGGGCCTGCCGAGGTTATCAGGGCCGCTATCTCCAGGCCGAGGGCGAAGAAGATGAGCATCCACTGCGGATCGAGGTAGCCCCAGTTGAGAGCACCATCAGCGTAGAAAACCAGGTACCAGATCAACAGGGCGGCGGCCGCCAGCGCGGCCGTGCGCCGCAGTCGTAGCAGCACCAAAGCGGTCAGCGCGAGCCACCCGGCAAGCGTTTGGAGGTCCCACTGGGCAGTCCCGGCCAGGAGCGCGTTACCCGGGCCCAGCCATGCCAGACCCAGCAGATCATGGGTAGTGAAGTAGAGCAGCGCGAGCAGCGGCAGGACGACGCTCACCGCTGCTAGCGCATCCCGCCAGTGCGGATCGGGGGAGCCGTGACTGCCGGGGCGGAGCCCAATCCGCAGTGCGCCCCAGATCAGGTTGGCGGACTCCGCGAGCCCCGGGCGACGCTGGCCCGCGCGCGCCCCTGTCATCAGCACGCCAAGCATCTCCGCCTCGTGCACGCGCCGGTGCTCAGCCGGGTAGAGCCCCAGCAGCCGCCGGTAGCCATCCTCCAGCGGTCCTGGCCCGCTCATGCCGCGCCGCCAGCGAGCTTCAGCCGGCTTGCGGCGGCGGCGGTGTGCGCGCGCAGGCGCTCGACCTCGTCGGCCAGCCGTTGCGCCCCCGACGGCGTCAGCCGGTAGTAACGGCGCAGGCGGCCGTCCACGATCTCCTCCCGCTCGGTCTCGACCAGACCCTGACTGGCTAGCCGGTCCAGGGCGGCATAGAGCGTCCCGGCGCGCAGCTTCACCCGGCCCTCGGATAGCTGTTCGACATCGGTCAGGATCCCGTAGCCGTGCTGGGAGCTGCCCGCGAGCGCGGTGAGAATGAGGAACGTCGGTTCTTGCAGCGGGCGCTTAGTCATGCGACTAGTATATACCATGTATTTGACTATCTATGAACAGGCGAAACCGAGATCTTCTCGTGCTAGGCGACACAGGACGCCGGGTGGGTCGCTTCGGGATCAGCTCTCGGCTTGGCCGGGCAGGGTGGTGAACTGGCCGGTGTCGTCGCGGGGCAGTGGGAGGGCCTGGCGGACCGCGCGCACCGGAAGCGGGCCGTAGATGTGCGGGAACGGATCGGCCGAGCCTGGCACCTGCTCCCAGCGGATCTCCGCCCCGATCCGGGCCGGGTCCAGCACCAGCAGCAGCAGGTCTTCCGGCTCGTCCTGGTAGTAGGCGTTGGCCACCGGAAGCACCTGGCGCGCGGTGCTGGCGTGGATGTAGCCCTCGGCGCCCAGCGTGCGGCCCCGGGTGGACATCCGGTACTCGCCGTCCCGCTGGGCCTGAGCCCAGTCCGGCGCGGTAGCGATGTGGTACAGCGTTTCCATCTAGTTGAGGAAGTAGCTGCTGCCGCCGGTCTGCGGGTTCGTCACCTGGGCGGTCACCGATACCGGGCCGGCGTGCGCGAACCTCAGCGTGAGCGTGACGTCCTGGCCGCCGCGCATCCGGCCGGCCCGGTGATGAGTAGGCGCAGGCCATCGGGGTTCAGCCGGACCACGGAGTCGGCCGGGATGGGAATCGATGAAATCAGGTGCACCACGGCGCTGCCGCTGCGCACCGGCTGGGCGAAGGTGACCCGGCCGCCGGCGCTGGTCCGCGCGCTGACCAGCCGGTCCCGGCTGCCGTTGTTCCGGATGAGCAGGTAGCCGACGGTCCGGCCCGCCGTGGGCTGCGGGACGAACGCGGTGGACAGCGAGATGGACGGAGCCGCGCTGGCCCGCGCGTAGCAGCCGGCCAGGCCCGCCGCGGCCAGGACGGTCAGGCAGGCGGCCAGCACGGCACGGCCAGCCCGGCGGGCGGGCGCGGCGCGCGGCACGGTGCGTTCGGTATCCGGCATGGTCCTTTTGCTCTGGCGGTCTAGTTGCTCTGGCGGTCTAGCTCCCAGGCCCACGACGATGCTAGTCCCAGCGAGCCGCGCGCGTGCCCGCCGGGTGCCGTCCGCCGGGCACTCCCGGCGGGTGCCGTCAGCCGAGCGGCAGCCGCCAGTTCTGCCCGACCAGATCGTGCCCGAAGCTGTAGTGCTGGTCCGAGTCCACCAGCTCGAAACCGGCCCGCTGGTAGATGCGCCGGGCCGCGCCCAGCACGTCGTTGGTCCACAGCACGATCTCGGTGTAGCCCGCCCGGCGGGCGAAGGCCAGGCACTCGGCGACCAGCCGCTCACCCAGGCCACGGCCCCGGGCCCGCGGCTCGACCAGCAGCAGCCGCAGCTGCGCGGTGGACGCGGACTTCCGCATGCAGAACACGCAGCCCACCGGGCTGCCGTCCAGCTCGGCGATCCAGCCCGCCTCGCCGGGGTCGTCGCGGCCCGCGTAGTCGGCCACGATCCGGGCGACCAGCGCCTCGTAACTGGCATCCCAGCCGTACTCCTGCGCGTACAGCGCGCCGTTGCGCCCGATGACCCAGCCGAGGTCCCCGGGCCGCGGGGTACGCAGCACGAACGCGGCGGGCGGGCCGGCCGTCACGATGTCCCGGATCGTGCCCATCGCCCCGGTCAGCTGCTGCTGCTGCGGCTCGGTGAGCCGGCCGAGCAACCCGGCGATGTCCGCCGCCGAGCGCTGGTCCAGGTCGGCGAACACCTGCCGCCCTGGGCCGGTCAGCGCGATGACCCGGCGGCGCGCGTCGGCGGTGGACCTCTCCCGGGTGATCAGCCCGTCCGACTCCAGCCGGGCCAGGATCCGGCTCAGGTAGCCGGCGTCGATGTCCAGTGCGCCGCGCAGCGCGCTGATCTCGCACTCGCTGCCGTGGGCCAGCTCGAACAGCACCCGCGCCTCGGTCAGCGAGTACGGCGAGTCGAGGTAGCTGCCGTGCAGCAGGCCGATCAGGTTCGTGTAGACCCGGTTGAACTCCCGCACCGCGCTGATCCGCCCCGGGCTGATCCCGTCCGCCGTGTTATCTGACGGAGGCAAGTATGTCTTTGACATAGTCAAATACTTGCTCAGAATCCCCGCCCGATCAAGGGCTTTATTCGCCGCGCGAGGTATCAGGCGCGGTCTGGGCCGGCTCCGCGTGGGTAAGAGAGAGGAGCCCAGCCATGACGAATCTGCCTGCTGCCCCAGGAGACGTGCTGGCCGTGTGGACCGGGGACGGAGATCTGCAGGACCTGATCCGGGTAGGCGAGGCGCTGTGCGGCAAGCCAGCCGTGGCCAACCACGTCGTGATCATCACGCACCAGGACCGGCTGGGCCGGTGGATCGGCATCCAGGGCCAGCCGGGCGGCGTCGGGCCGGTGGACTGCACGCCGTTCCTGGCCGACGTGCGCACCATGTCCAACCACGACGAGCCCAAGCCGGACGACCGCCGGCAGCTGCCCAGCTTCCTGGCCAGCGCGGCCAAGTCGCTGGGCCTGGCCTACGACTGGGTCGGCATCGCCGAGGACACGCTGGACGCCCTGCACGTCGAGGACCTGTCCGCGGTGATCGACCCGCTGTGGCGCTGGCCGTCCAACCACAACCTGCTGCCTGGCCACGTGGTCTGCTCCAGCCTGGCCGCGATGCTCTACGATCTGCCCTCCGTCGGCTGGGCTCATCCCGACCTTGGTGATGAACGCCAGTGTGAGCCGGCCGACTGGTGGCGCTGGTCCGAGGCCCGCAGCTGGGCAGTGCCCGTGTAGTGGGCCGGCGTCGTGGCTGGTCAGGCATCGCGCCAGCGGAGCAGCAGGCCGCCGGCCAGCAGCGCCGCGGCCGCCCACGCGGCCAGCACCCCCAGCCCGGCCCACGGGCTGAGCGGCAGGCTGCGCAGCCCGGTGGTGGCCTGGATGTCCAGCCCCGCGCTCATCGGCCCGATCTGCTGCAGGTGCCGGGACCAGTCCGGGCCGACCGCGCTGGCGATGACCGGGAACAGGTAGAGCAGGCCGAGCACCACCCCGATCGACGCGGCGGAGTCCCGCACGGCGGTGGCGGTGCCGAGGGCCAGCAGGCCGATCAGCGCCAGGTAGAGGACCGACCCGGCCGCGGCGCGCAGGTCCGGCCAGTTGGCCAAAGAGAAGGAGGCAGGGGAGGTGGGTGGGAGGATCAGCCGCCCGGCCAGCACGGACGCCAGCACGCCGGCGGTCCCGGCCGCCAGCACCAGGCCGGTCAGCACGGTCGCCTTGGCCATCAGCACGGTGATCCGGCGTGGCATCGCGGTCAGCGTGACCCGGATCATGCCGGTGCTGTACTCGCCACTGATCGCGAGCACGGCCAGGATGGCCACGACCGCCTGGCTGAGGTCGATACCGCTGAGGATGGCCTTGGCCGGATCCTGGCCGCAGCCGCTGGCCGGGCAGGCCGCCGCGGCCGCGGTGAGGCTGCCCACGGCCACAGTCAGCGCCACGACCGCGAGCAGCAGCCACACGGTGCCAGGCAGCGTGCGAAGCTTGATCAGTTCAGCGTGCAGTGCTCCCTTTGCGCCGCCAGCACACTGCGCGGTCATGCGTCCCGCTTACGCAGCAGGTACGTGGCCACGGCCAGGGCAACCGCGGCCCAGGCACACAGCACCGCGAAGCCGGCCCACGGGGCCAGCGGCCAGTAGCCCGCCGACGGCGCATAGACGTTGCTGACCTGCGGGTACTGGATGAGGGTCTGCTGGACGGCGAAGGCGGCGGCTGGCGTGACGCGGGCCAGCCAGTCCGAGGGACCCACCGGCAGGATGGGCACGGCCACGGTGAGCAGATAGGGCAGGACGATCACCACGATCGCGGTGGCGACCGCCGCGGCACTGCGCCGCAGCACAGTTGCGATGGCGAGCGCGATGACGGCGGCGGCGGCGAGCACCGCCGCGGTGCCGACGATTATCCGCACGTCGGTGAGGGCCGTCACCGGCCAGACGTAGACGCCGTTGTCACGAAGTACCCGCGGCCCTAGCGTGACCACGATGGCCGAGGCCACCAGCCCGGCCGCGAACGTGACGACGCCGATCACGACGGCCTTGGCGGCCAGCACCCGGCCCCGCTGCGGAGTTGCCGCGAGGGTAACGCGGATCAGGCCGCGCCGGTATTCGGCGGTCATGAACATCACGCCCACCACGACCACCACGATCAGCCCGGCGAACACGCCGATGAGGGTCTGCGCGATCGTGGCGCCACCTCCGGCCGGCCCGGCCACCGACGGCGCGATGTCGCCGGTCCCGGTCACGGTGAACCGGCCGCCCACCTCCTGGGACCCGCCAGGCGAGCCGGCGGCGGGTCCGCCCGCGGCCCCGATAGCGCGGCCGGCCCACGCACCACCTGGCCAGGCACCCTGGAGGCTGACGTGGTCGAAGACGCCGGTCGCCCGGCTGGGGCCGCCGTTCACGCTGTTCTGTGCCAGAGCCGTTTGCCAGTATTGCGGGGACGTGGCGAACAGGCCGCCCGGCACGGTCGAGGGCAGCCCGGCCAGGGTGGCTGTGCCCACCTTGGCCCAGTTCCTGCCGTCGGCCGAGTCGTAGCCGGTCACCGTATCGCCCGAGCGGGAGAGCCGGAGCCAGCGCGGGGACGCCGCGGAAACCGAGCCGGCCAGACCCGGCACGTCCCCGGTGTAGTTGTATTGCATCCGCACGCCGTGGCGGCCGGTGACCATCATCGCCGCGTAGGCCGATCCCTGCCGGGTGCCCGCCTTGATGATGATCCCGGCCTTGGCCCACGGCACCACGCCGCTGCGCATTCTCATGCCCGGGGAGGCCGGGATCTGACCAGTCAGCGAGGTCACCCGGATGGTTATGCTGCCGTTGCCGGCCAGTAGCCGGTGCACGAAGTAGAAGCTGTCCGTTACCTGCTCTCCACCCGGCCCGACCGGGCCGGTGCAGCCCGAAGCCGGCCCATTCTTGCCGCAGGTGCCCGTCATGCTGGGGCCCAGCCCGAGCCCCACGATGGCCAGCACGGCGACGATCAGCGCGACGACCCAGCCGCGGACGGTCCGGAACTTGACCCACTCTGCCCGGAGCAGGTGCGCGAACCCATCGGGCCCGGCTTGCACGCCGGGGTGGTACATCGTGGGCGTCATCGCGCCGCCTCCCCGCCCGCCCGGAACTCCACTGCGTCGTGGGTCAGCCGCAGATAGGCGTCCTCCAGCGAGGCGCGGTGCGCCGACACCTCCGCGAACGGGATCGCGTTCTCGTTGAGCAGCACCACCACCTGCTCGGCTGGCAGACCCGTGATGATCAGCGCGCCATGCGCGGCTGCGGTCACGCCGGCCCCGGCGTGCTGGAGCGTCTTCGTGGCCTGCTCCCGGGCGATGGTGCGCAGGGTGACCTGGTTCCCGGATGCGGCCGCGATCAGGTCACCCATGCTGGTGTCCGCGATCACCCGGCCGCGGCCGGCCACGACCAGATGATCCGCGGTGTCCTGCAGTTCGCTCATCAGGTGGCTGGAGACCAGCACGGCGCGGCCCTGGGCAGCCAGGGTGCGGAGGAAGCCGCGCATCCAGATGATGCCCTCGGGATCCATGCCGTTGAACGGCTCGTCCAGCATGAGGACGGGTGGGTCACCGAGCAGCGCGGCGGCGATGCCCAGGCGCTGCCGCATGCCGAGGGAGTAGCCGCCGGCCTTCCGCCGGATCACCGACCGCAGGCCCACCTGGCCGGCCACCTCGTCGGCCCGCTTGGCGGTCAGCCCCTGCGAGCAGGCGAGCCAGCGCAGGTGATTGCGCCCAGACCGGCTGGGCTGCAGCGCGGCGGCATCCAGCAGCGCCCCGACGTGGCTGAGCGGGTGCCGCAGGGTCCGGTACGGCTGGCCGCCGATCAGCGCGGTGCCGGAATCGGCCGCGTCCAGGCCGAGGATGACCCGCATCGTGGTTGATTTGCCGGCGCCGTTGGGCCCGACGAAGCCGGTGACCTGGCCGGGCTGGACGGTGAACGACATCCCGTCCAGGGCCAGCACCGGCCCGTACCGCTTGCGCAGCCCGGCGACTTCGATGGTTGCTTCAGTCATGGACCAGGTTCTACGCCCGGGCCGGTGACAGCCCGGTGCCAGCCGCCGACACCGGTCTGTCACCTGTGACCTGGCATGCTGGCGGGAACCCGGCTAGTGCGGAGGACCACGTGAGGGTTCTGGTTGTCGAGGATCACGAGATCCTGGCCACGACGATCGGGACCGGGCTGCGCCGCGAGGGCATGGCCGTCGACGTGGTGCTGGACGGCGCCGACGCGCTGGAGCACCTGGCCGTGACCCGGTACGACGTGGTCGTGCTGGACCGGGATCTGCCCGAGGTGCACGGCGACGACGTCTGCCGGCAGATCGTGGCCAGCCGGCCGGGCAGCCGGGTGCTGATGCTGACCGCGGCCAGCACCGTCCGGGACCGGGTGGACGGCCTCGGCCTGGGCGCGGACGACTACCTGCCCAAGCCGTTCGACTTCGCCGAACTGGTGGCCCGGGTCCGGGCGCTGGGCCGCCGCAGTGCCGCCGCGCTGCCGCCAGTGCTCGAATGCGGCGAACTGGCCCTCGACCCGACCCGGCACGCGGCGTTCCGGGCCGGGCGGCGGCTGGAGCTGAGCCCGAAGGAATTCGCCGTGCTGGAGTGCCTGCTGGCCTCGGCCGGCCGGGTGGTGCCCGCCGAGGAACTGCTGGAACGGGCCTGGGACGAGGCGGCCGACCCGTTCACCACCACGGTCAAGACGACCATCCGCCGGCTGCGGGCTAAGCTCGGCGATCCGCCGGTCATCCACACCGTCCGCGAGGGCGGGTACCGGATCGGAGGAGACTGATGCCCCGTCCCGGCTACCGGAGCACGCTGCGCAGGCGGCTCACCCTGTTCTACGCGGCGCTGTTTTTCGCCTCGGGCACCGCGGTGCTGCTCATCCCGCTGCTCAGCATCAAGGACGTGATGCACGTCAGCCACGTCGGCGCCCCGGGCAGCGTCACCGCGGTCGCCCAGCACGACACCGACTTCCGCTCACTGCTGTTCAGCTCGCTGCTCGGCCTGGTGGTGATGGCCGTGCTGTCGGTCGTGTTCGGCTGGCTGCTGGCCGGGCGGCTGCTCCGGCCGCTGCGCACGATCATCGCCACCGCCCGGGACATCTCGGCCAGCAACCTGAGCCGCCGGCTCAGCCTGGGCCGCCGTGACGACGAGTTCGCTGAGCTCGGCGAGACGCTCAACGATCTGTTCGCACGGCTAGAGGCGGCGTTCGACTCGCAGCGGCATTTCGTCGCCAACGCGAGCCACGAGCTGCGCACCCCGCTCACCGCGGAGCGGGCCCTGCTGCAGGTCGCGCTGGCCGACCCGGACGCACCGGCGGCCGACCTGCGCGCGGCCTGCACCCAGGCGCTCGCCCTGGGCGAGCAGCAGGAGCAGCTCATCGACGCGCTGCTCACCCTGGCCAGCAGCGAGCGCGGTATCGAGCAGCCGGAGCCGTTCGACCTGGCCCGTCTCGCCGGGTCGGTGCTCGCGGCCCGCACTGGGGCGGTGCAGCAGGGCCAGCTTCAGCTGACCGCCACGCTGGACCCGGCCCCGGCGGACGGCGATCCGGGCCTGGCCGAAAGCCTGGTCAGCAACCTGGTGGACAACGCACTCCGGCACAACGTGCGCGGCGGGCAGGTGGAGATCCACACCGGCCAGGCCGCCGGGCAGGCCACCATCTCGGTGCGGAACACCGGGCCGGTGATCCCGCCCGGCGAGGTGGACCGGCTGTTCCACCCGTTCCAGCGGCTCACCCCCGGACGGACCAGCCAGGCCGCCGGGCACGGCCTCGGCCTGGCCATCACGGCCGCCATCGCGCGCGCCCACCACGCCACCCTGTCCGCCCGGGCCCGCCCAGCCGGCGGCCTGGGCATCACAGTCACCTTCCCGCCTCCAGCCACCCTGGCTGATGTGCCGCACCACATCAATGAATCATTCATGCGCACCGGTGCGCATGAATGATTCAGCGACGCGGCCGGCCAAGGGGCTGGCGGCGCGCACCGGTGCGCGTGAACGATTCAGCCACGCAGTCAGGGGCGGGCGGCGCGGAGCGGGGAAAGGGTCAGCCGCGGGTTAGGGCGGTGACTAGGAGGCCGAGTGGGGGCGAGCCCAGGGTGAGCAGGGCGGTGTGGAAGCGGAGCAGGGTGAAACCGTCGCCCCATTCTTTGCGGGCCCGCTCCCGCAGGTCCATGATCAGCAGCTTGCCCCAGGTGTACCGGCCGTAGGTCGGGTCGAAGGTAGCCCGGCGCGCCTCGGACAGCGCGGCCGGGCCGGTCAGGTGGGTGTCCGCGGCGAACCGGCGGGTGCCCTCTGCCACCGTCATGCCCGCGGTGTGCACGCCGATCGCGCAGGCCAGCCGGGTGACCCGGACCAGGGCCTCCAGCCAGACCCCGATCGCGAACCGGGGATCGTCGCCGCGGAACCCTTCCTCCACGCACAGTTCCTCGGCGTAGTGCGCCCAGCCTTCGAGAAACGCGGCCGAGTGCAGCACCGGCCGGACCGGCCCGGTGACCCGGCGCAGCGCCCGGCCGTGCGAGAAGTGCCCGGGCGCGACCTCGTGCACGGCGATGCCGGGCAGCGTGGTCGCGCTGAACACCTCCAGCCACTGCGCCACCTCGTCGGCGGCCCAGCCCGGCTCGGGCGGCGTCACGTAGAACCAGGACGGCGCGTCCGGCTCACCGGGCGCCGCGGTGGAGATCATCGCCATCGCCCAGCGGCGCGACTCCGGCGCCGGGGCGACCAGGCACACCCCGTCGTGGTACGGCACCAGGTCGCGGTCCCGGGTGAACTCGATGGCCTCGCTGGTGCACTGCTGGGCCGCGCCGATCACCTCGTCCGGTCCCGGATGGTCGCGGACCAGATCCCGGCACAACTCCAGCGCCGGGCGGCGGCCGTCGATCCGGGCGCAGTCCTCGGCCAGCCGGGCCAGCAGCCGGTCCCGCTCCGCGTCGGCCCGCTGGGCCAGCTGGCCCAGGTTGACGGTGATGCCCTCGGCGCTGCCCATCAGCGCGCCCAGCCCGGCCGCGCCCAGCGCCGGGTCCGGATCGCCCTCGGTGGCCAGCCGGGCCACATGCCGCACCAGCCGTTCATGCGCGTCCCGCGCCGCCGCGGCCACCGGTGGCGGCGCGTCGGCCGGGATGCCCGCGGCCAGCCCGCGGATCCCGCTCAGCAGCGCGGCCGCCACCGGCGCGCTGACCTGATCGAGCGACGCCAGCGCGGCGTCCACCGCCCGCGGCCAGGCGGCCAGCTGCCTCAGCCGCGCCGCGGACCGCTCGTCCGCGGGGGCGTACTCCCGGTCGTAACAGGCCAGGTCCAGTTCGGCCAGGTGCAGCAGCGGGTTGCGCCGGTGCAGCTCCAGGTCCCGGTAGCTGACCTCGGCGCGGGCCTCGAACGCGGCCAGGTGCGCCTCGTCGTGCGCGTCCGGCAAGGCCGGCCCGGCGGCCCGGGCGCGGTCCAGCCGGGCCAGGCCGTCCCGCACTCCGGCGGGGGACAGGTCCTGGATCCGGCCGTCGTACTCGTGACGCCCGGAGTACTCGCGGGTCTCGGCCACGTCCAGATCGCAGACGGCCCGGACCCGGGCGGGGAGTTCATCCATGGGCCAGGACGCTACCGCGCCCGGCCGCCCCAGGTCACAGCCCCCCGCCGGTCTTGCCCTGGCCGGACTTGACCGCGTCCACGGACAGCGGGCTGCCGAGCTTGCTGGGCAGCTTGGCCGAACAGGTCTGCGCGGAGAACTTCACGTACAGCGCGGTGAACTGGCCGGGCGGGAAGATCTTCAGCCAGTGCGCGGTCACCGGCTGGCAGGTGGACTTGTCATAGTTCCCCGCGTCCACCACCTGGATGGTGACATGCGCGGTCTGGCCCGGGGCCAGCACCACGGTGGCCGGGGTGATGACCGGGTTGCGGGTCGCGGGCTGGCCGATCTGGCTGCCGGACGGGCCGCTGACCCAGGACACCCCCGGGTAGCCGAACAGGGAACACGAGCTGCTGCCGGTATTGGTCAGGTTCACCGGGTAGTACGTGCTGCCGGCGGCCGCGCCGCCCTCGCCGGTGACTACGGCGGCCTTCAGGTTGCCGGTGGCACAGCCGGTCAGGCCGGCCGACGGGGACGCGGCCGCGCTGCTGCTGTCGCCCGGCTGGGGCGCGCTCGAGCTGGCGGACGCCCCATGGGTGACGGCCGCGCTGGACGAGGACGGTGAGCTGGCGGCCGTGCTGCCGCCGTTGTTCGACGACGCGCAGGCGGCGGCCAGCAGGGCGGTGCCGAGCAGGATGGTGGCGATGCCGGTCCGCCGGGCCACCTGGGCGGAGGGTGTCATGGTCGGGTAACCCCTCTGTACGGGTACGGCACTAGCTCGTACCCCGTGGTTGTCTTGACTCTTACGACGCACACTCCGGCACGCTGGTTGCGTCCAGCTTGCACTATGCCCCCGCCCCAGGAGCGCCAATGTTCCCGCAAGGTTCCTCGTTTACTACCCGGCCACAGCTCGCGGGCACGTTCGGCATGGTGGCCTCGACGCACTGGCTGGCCTCGGCGGCGGGCATGGCCGTGCTGGAAGCCGACGGCACCGCGTTCGACGCCGCGGTCGCCGCTGGCCTGGTGCTCCAAGTGGTCGAGCCGCACATGAACGGGCTGGGCGGCGAGGTGCCCATCGTCGGCGGCACCGGCGACGGTGAGGTTTTCGTGCTGGACGGCCAGGGACCGGCCGGCGGCAGTGCGCGGGTACTGGCGTTCAATGAGATGGGTCTGGACCTGATCCCGGGGAACGGCCTGCTGCCAGCCTGCGTGCCCGCGGCGTTCGGGACCTGGCTGCTGCTCCTGCAACGGTACGGCCGGCTGCCGCTGCGCGCGGTCATGCAGTACGCGATCGGCTACGCCCGGGACGGCTACCCGATGACGGCCGGGGCGAGCGCGGCCATCGCCTCGGCCGAGCAACTGTTCCGCCAGCACTGGACCAGCTCCGCGGAGGTCTACCTGGGCGGCGGCCAAGTGCCCGCGCCCGGGTCACGGTTCGCCAACCCGGCACTGGCCGCGACGTACCAGCGGATCCTGGATGAGGCCGAGGCGGCCGGGACGGACCGGGACAAGCAGATCGACGCCGCGCGGCGGGCCTACTACCAGGGCTTCGTGGCCGAGGCCATCGACGGCTACCTGGCCGGGGCCGAGGTAATGGACCTGACCGGCGAGCCGCACCGGGCGCTGCTGTCCGGGGCCGACCTGGCCGGCTGGCAGGCCAGCGTGGAACAGCCGGCCCGGCTCGACTTCATGGGCCTGACCGTGTGCAAGACCGGCCCATGGGGGCAGGGCCCGGTGTTCCTGCAGCAACTGGCGCTGCTGGACGGGCTCGGCCTGGGCAGCCTGGCAGCGGGCAGCGCGGACCACCTGCACGCGGTCATCGAGTGCGCCAAGCTGGCGTTCGCCGACCGGGAAGCGTGGTACGGCGACCCGCGGTTCGCCGCTGTCCCGATGGACGGGCTGCTGTCCGCGGGCTACGCCGCGCCGCGCCGGGCGCTGGTCGGCGCGGAGGCGTCCCTGGAGCTGCGGCCGGGCAGCCCGGACGGCCAGCCGCCGCGGCTGCCCGGGTACGCCACCGGGGCGGCGCGGCGGCCCGGCGGGGCCACCCCGGCCGCGGCCGAGCCGACCGCGGAAGAGTCCGGCGCGGGCACCGCGCCGCGCTGGGAGGTGACCGGGCAGGGCGTGCGGGACGCGGCCCGGCCGACCACTGACCGGCCGACCACGGGCGACACCTGCCACCTGGACGTGGCCGACCGGTTCGGCAACCTGGTATCGGTCACCCCGAGCGGCGGCTGGCTGCAGAGCTCGCCGGTCATCCCGGGGCTCGGGTTCTGCCTCGGCACCCGGGCCCAGATGTTCACCCTGACCGAGGGGCTGCCCAACACACTGGCCCCGGGCAAGCGGCCGCGGACCACGCTGACGCCCAGCCTGGCGCTGCGCGGTGGCCAGCCGTACCTGGCGTTCGGCACGCCCGGCGGGGACCAGCAGGACCAGTGGACGCTGGCCTTCTTCCTCAACCACGTTGTGTTCGGGATGAACCTGCAGGAGGCCATCGACGCGCCCGCGTTCCACACCCGGCACTTCCCGTCGTCGTTCTATCCGCGGCAGGCCGCGCCGGGGGAGATCGACGTGGAGAGCCGGGCCGGCCAGCAGGTGATCGGGGACCTGGCGGCCCGCGGGCACCGGGTCACCGTGCGCGCCCCGTGGTCGCTGGGCCGGGTCAGCGCGGTGGCCCGGGACGGCGGGATGCTGTACGCGGCGGCCAACCCGCGCGGCATGCAGGGTTACGCGATCGGCCGCTAAGCCCCGCTTTCAGGCCGGCGCCGCCCCGCGGCCGGCCCGCTGCCGCCCGGCTCAGACCGGCGCGGCCAGTGCGCAGGCGAGCAGCGCGGCGACGGCCGCCGCGGTGCGCAGCCCGGCGCCGGCCGGGCCGGTGCCGGCGCCCGGCAGCAGCGCCGAGCCCGCGGCCAGCACCAGCAGCCCCAGGCCCGCGGCCAGCACCGGGGCCTGGCTGCGCAGGATGGCCGTGGGCTCGCCGCGGCCGCTGCCCGACTCGGCCAGGTGCACGGCGAACAGGTAGCCGGTCAGCGCCACGCCGAGCAACGCGGTGTGCCAGGGCCGGGCCGGGTGCAGCGCCTCCAGCGCGAGCACGCCCAGCAGGGCGCCCTCGGCCCACGGCACCCGGCGCAGCGTGTCCAGGCCCCAGGCGCCCAGCCGGGCCACCGGTCCCGGGTAGCCGGCCGTGTCCGGCCGCGGCACCCCGGCCAGGGCCAGCCGCGCCGCGCTGCCGGCCAGCGCGCAGGCGGCCAGCACGATGATCGCGGGCGCGGCCGGGCCCGCTGACCCAGGCGGCGTCGCGGCCCAGATCAGGCAGGCCGCGCCGAGCAGCGTGGCCGCCGTGACCAGCCGCGCCGTGCTGTGCCGCCACCAGGCCCGCCACCTGGCCGGCCTGGTGGCGGCGCGCCACCAGGACGGCTGCTCCGCGATCACCGGCGGGTCACCAGGGCGCGCCGGGTGAACGGGGCCAGCGGCAGGTCCAGGCTCTGCTCGCCGTCCCACTCCACCACCAGGACGCCCAGCTCACGCAGGGAGAACCGGATGGCCTGGTGCTCCAGCCGCCAGAGCCGGTGGGCCAGCCGCGCGGACCGGCCCCGGCCCAGCCACGGCTCGCTGGCCAGCACGTCGACGATCAGCACCGCGAACCCGCGCTGCCGCAGGTCGCGCAGGGTCTCCACCAGCCGCGGGTCGGCCAGCGGGCTGAACACCAGGATCAGCGCGCCGGGCGGCAGCGCGGCCCGGGGCAGCCGGGCGAAACCGGTGTCGTAGGAGTACTCCCGGTCCACGGTCAGCATGGCCTCGGCGATCCGGTAGTACTGCCGCTGGCCAAGACCGGGCACCAGCCAGCGGGCCTGGGACCGGTAGCTGATGAAGCCGACCCGGTCCCGGGCGGCCAGGTAGGCGCGGGCCGCCCCGGCCGCGCCGCGCAGTGCCCGGTCCACCACCGTGTCCCCTGGCTCGCCCTCGTCCCACGCCGCGTTGACCAGGATGATCACGTCCTGGGAGCGTTCCGCCTGGAACGTGTTGACCTGGAGGCGGCCGCGCCGGGTGGTGGCCGGCCAGTTGATGCTGCGCTGCCGGTCGCCGGGCACGTACTCGCGGACGCCGCCGAACTCGGCGCCCTCGCCGGCCGCCCGCGCGGTGTGCTCGCCGAGCCGCTGCGGCAGCCGGCTGAGCACGACCCGGGTCTGCTGCACGGACGGCCGCGGGTAGCAGTCCAGCGCGGGCAGGCCCAGCACGGCCCGGCCTTCGGCCAGCCGCCACCGGTCGCGCAGGATGATCTCGGCCGAACCGGTCCGCCGCCGTCCCCAGCGGCGCACGGTGAACGGCAGCCTGCCGTCCGGGCCCGCGGCGTGCCCGGGCCGCTGCCCGCCCGGGCCGGGCAGCGGCACGATCGCGTGCGCCGGGCGCAGCACCAGGTGCACCGTGTACCCGTCCGCACCGCGCACCGCCAGCGTCACCGTGGCCCGCTCGCCCTCGACCAGCCGGGAGGCGGTCAGCCCGGCGCTCACCTGCACCTCCGCGGGCCGGCCCCGGCGGCCAGCGGCCAGCAGCAGCAGGGCCGGGGCGGCCAGGCCGGCGAACTCGGGCCGCCCGGTCCCGACCGCGATGGCCAGGGCGGCCACGGCCAGCGTCAGCAGCCGGCGCGCGTGAGGCGAAATACTCCAGCTCAACGCCAGTGCCGTGGCCGGTCCCGGCGCGCCGGGGGAGTGGTCAGGCATGGCTGGCCGACGGGTCGGTGCGCGGTGTGCGGACGGTGCCGAGCACGTTGGCGACGACGTCGTCCGGGCGGACCTGCCGGACCCACAGTTCGGGCCGCAGGGTGATCCGGTGCGCCAGCGCGGGTACGGCGACGCTCTTCACGTCGTCCGGGATCACGTAGTCGCGCAGCTGGAGCAGGGCCTGCCCGCGGGCCAGCTGGATCAGCGCCAGGCCGCCGCGCGGGCTGGCCCCGACCTGGATCTGCCGGTGCTCCCGGGTGGCCCGGACCAGGGACACCACGTAGTTGACCACGTCCGGGGCGACCGTGACGTCCTCCAGCGACGCCCGCATGGCCAGCAGTTCGGCGGCGTCGGTGACCTGCTCGATGGCGGCGTTCTCGGCCCGCCGGTCCAGCCGCCGCTGCAGCATCGCGGCCTCGTCCGAGCTGTCCAGGTAGCCCAGCCGGAGCCGGAGCAGGAACCGGTCGAGCTGGGCTTCCGGCAGCTCGTAGGTGCCTTCGTACTCGATCGGGTTGTCGGTGGCCAGCACGACGAACGGCTGCGGCAGCGGGCGGGTCTGCCCGTCCATGCTGACCTGGCCTTCACCCATCGCCTCGAGCAGCGCGGCCTGCGTCTTGGGCGGTGTCCGGTTGATCTCGTCGGCCAGCAGCAGCTGGGTGAACACCGGCCCGGGCCGGAATACCATCTCGCCGGTGCGCTGGTCGTACATGGGCGCGCCGACCACGTCGGAGGGCAGCAGGTCCGGGGTGAACTGGATCCGGGCGAAGTCCAGGCCGAGCACCCGGGCGAAGGTCCGGGCGATCAGCGTCTTCCCCAGCCCGGGCAGGTCTTCCAGCAGGATGTGGCCGCCGGCCAGGATCCCGGTCATCACCAGTTCCAGGGCACGCCGGTGGCCGACCACCGTGCGCTGCACCTCGGCCAGCACCCGGGCGCAGCGCTGTGCGGTCTCGTCCGGGGTCAGTGTGCTACCAGTCACAGCCGCTCCAGTCGGTCGATGATGCGGGCCAGCGTGCGGAACGGGATACCCGGCATGTCGCCGGCCGTGCCGGTGACGGCCGGCCGGGCCGGGTCGATCCAGGTCCACAGGCCGGCATAGCCGGGCTGGCCCCCGGTGAACGCGTCCCGGGCCGCGTCCGGGTCGTCGTACAGGCTGATCCCGCGCCGCTCGGCCAGCCGGGAGGCCAGCAGATGCTCCAGTTGCGGGCGCAGCCCCGCCTCGTACGCGGGCCGCGAGGCCTGCGCGTCGGCCAGCCGGGACTGCCGCCGCCAGGTGCCGGTGAACGTGGACAGCACCGGCGGCGGCACCGCCGGATCGGGCCCGCTCAGGTCCTCGCCGTGCGCCGCAGCGGGTGCTGGCGGGACCAGGTAGCGCAGCAGGATCAGCCCGGCTATCCCGCTGACCATGGCGACCAGCGCGACGGCCATCGGCCCGGCCAGCGCATAGCCAGCCACCGCCGCGGCGGCGGCCGCGATGGCGGCGATGGCCAGTTCGGGCCCGTACCGGGTGTTCATGGTGTGCCGCCTCTCGCCAGGTCGGCGTCGAGCTGGCGCAAGGCGTGCTCGGCGGCGCTGCGCTCGGCGCCGGCCAGCTCGTGCCGGGAGAACCGGGCCTCGTAGAACAGCCCGGTCAGCTGGCCGGCCGCGGCCGTGCGGACCAGGCCGGCCGCGGCGGCCCGGTCCAGGAACTCGGCTGGCGTATCGGCCTCGGTCCGGTCCGCGCCGGCCGCGGCCAGGCTCCGCTCCATGGCCAGGTAGCAGGCGATGATCGCGGCCCGGGCATCGTCCAGTCCGGCCAGCGCGCGCTGGCCGGACTGGACCGCGGCGCGCAGTTCGGTCCGCTCGCCCTCGGCCAGCGAGGCGTCCTCCGGGGGCAGCGCGTCCTGATCCGCCGGGCGGTGCCGGATCAGCAGCGCCACGATGGCCGCGATGGCGGCCAGCAGCACGAGCCCGAGCAGCGTGTAGAGCAGCGCGGACAGCGGGACGTGGACGGACGACGGCCGGGTCAGGCGGGTCGGCCGGGCCGACGGGGCGGCCGGCAGCCGGGGACCGGTGGGGGCGCGGGTCCGCAGATGACCACGCAGTGGCGCGTCGGCCACCAGGATGACCGGGATCGCGACCAGCCCGGCCAGCAGCACGGCGCGCAGCACGGTGCGCAGCCGCCGGGTGGCAAAGTCGGCCGCGGGCTGCCGCCGCTGCCGGATCAGCAGCGCGCTGAGCAGCACGGCCAGCACGGCTTCCAGCGCGATGCCGACGCCGATCCCATCGTGCCGCAGCGGCCCGTGCAGCCGGGGGGGCGCGAACCCGCCGCGCAGCCCGACCAGCGCGCCAGCCACGAACAGCCCCACCAGGACGGGGGTGAGCCCGGGCGACCGGCGGGGCTGGATCCGCCGCTCGCCGGGCGCTCCAGCCCCCTGGCCGGCGGTCATGGGATGGGCGCGGCCAGGCCCGCCTGGTAGGCCAGGATGACCAGGTGAACGCGGTCGCGTGCGTTGAGCTTGGTGAGCAGGTGCCCGACATGCGTCTTCGTGGTGGCCGGGCTGATGTCCAGACGACGGGCGATCTCGCTGTTGGACAGGCCGCTGGCCACCAGCCCGAGCACCTCCCGCTCCCGGGCGGTGATCACGTCGAGCACGGCCGAAGGGGGCTGGGCGGCCGGTGCGGCCAGTGGCCGCCGGGCGAACTCCTCGACCAGCCGCCGGGTGACGGACGGGGCGAGCAGCGCGTCACCGGCCGCGATGACCTGGATCGCGGTCAGCAGCTCGGCCGGGGAGATGCTCTTCAGCAGAAAGCCGCTGGCCCCGGCGCGCAGCGCCGAGTACACGTACTCGTCCAGGTCGAACGTGGTCAGGATGAGCACCCGCACGCCGCTGGTGGCGGCCGTCCGGGTGATCTGGCGGGTGGCCTCGATGCCGTCCATCTCCGGCATCCGGACGTCCATCAGCACCACGTCCGGGATGTGCCGGCGGGCCAGTTCGACCGCTTCCGCCCCGGTGCCCGCCTCGCCGACCACCTCGAAACCGGGGGTGGCCGCGACGATGCCGCGAAAGCCCGCCCGCACCAGGGCCTGGTCGTCGGCGACCAGTACGCGCAACGTCATGAACGGGAATCTAGCGGCAACCTGGCCCGTACCACGAAACCGCCACCGGGCCGGGGCGCGGCGCTGAACTCGCCGCCGCACAGGCTGACCCGCTCCCGCATGCCGACGATGCCGTGCCCGGCCCGCTGGCCCGTGCTGACAAACGCGGTGCCTGCAAACCCGGGGCCGGTGGGCAGGCCGGCCGCCAGTGCGGCCTTGACCGGCGCGCCGTTCACCGTCGCCGCACCCGCCGGGCTGCCGTTCATGCCCGCGGCCGCGCCGACCGTGGCTGGTGTGGCCGCGCCGTGGTCGGTGACCTCGATGAGCAGGTCGGCGGGCCCGTAGTCGAGGCGCACCTGGCAGCGGTCCGCGCCGGAGTGCTTGACCACGTTGGTCAGCGTCTCCTGCACGATGCGGAACGCGGACAGGTCGAGCCCGGCGGGCAGCGGCCGGACGGTGCCGGTGACCGTGACCGTGACCGTGACGCCGGCCCCGGCGGTGCGCTGCACCAGCCGGTCCAGGCTGGCCAGCCCCGGGGCGGGCGCCAGCGGGGCCTCCGGCCGGGGCCGGCGGCCGCGGGCTGGCCCCGGCTCGGCCGCCTCCGCCGCCTCCGCCCCGGCCGCGCCAGCCGTGGCGGCGGCCAGGCCTAGCCGCCGGGCCGACCGGGTCCCCGGGCGCCGTGTCGGTCTCCGGCTGGCGGAGCACGCACAGCATCCGCTGCATCTCGCCCAGCGCCTCCCGGCTTACCGCCTGGATCGCGCCCAGCGCGGCGCGGGCCTCGGCCGGCTGGCTGTCGAACACGTACTCACCGAACCCGGCCTGCACCGTGACCACAGTCATGCTGTGCGCGACCACGTCGTGCAGTTCCCGGGCGATGCGCAGCCGTTCCCGGGTGACCGCGTCGCTGGTCGCGCGGTCCCGCAGGTGGGCCAGGTAGGTGCGGCGCTGCTGCACCGCATAGCCGACGGTCCAGACGATGATCAGGAACAGCGCCCCGCCGACCGAGTCGCCCGGGCCGAACCCGGTGAGGCGGAAGAGCAGGCCCTGCAGCACCAGCAGGGCCAGCGCGGCGGCCAGGCCGGCCACCGCCATGTTGCGCCGGCAGGTGGTGGCGACCACGTACAGCACCAGGCACAGCGGCAGGATCGGGCCGCTGGTCAGCGAGGCCCCGACAACCAGCAGGACCACGCAGCAGGCCAGCACGATGGCCAGCGCCCGGATTGGGGCTTTGCGCCTGATCGTGACGGGGAAGGCCAGGCCGAGGGCGATCAGCAGCACCAGCGGCCAGGTCGCCGCCCGCACGCCCACCCCGTACCGGACGTGCCCGGTGTGGATAAGCACGCCGATGACGATGACCGCGCACAAGGCGGCGGCGGTCCAGTCCAGCACCGTCCACACCCGGCGCAGCCGCCGGAACGGTGACACGGGTTCTGCGCTCACTTGTTCACCGTAACGCCGCAGGCAAGCCTGGACGTCCGCCCGCGGTCGTACGCTGCCGGGTGGACCTGGGCCCGGCCACCTGGCGGGTAGCTCCGTGGGGGGAGCCGGAAAGCCACTCCTGAGGCTGATGACGCGGCGGCCGGCCGGCCGGCATGCTGGACACGCAGTGCGACGTCGCACTGCGTGGCTGCACCTGAACACGAGGCCAGGAGACATCGTGACCGCTCAACTGCCGCTGCGCGCTGGGCCGCCCGGCGGGCCGGGCCCCCGGGGGACCGATGCGGCTGTCATCGAGACCACGGCGCTGACCATGCGTTACCCGGGACCGGTCACCGCGCTGGACGGGCTGACCGTCCAGGTGGAGCCGGGCATCACCGGGCTGGTCGGGGCCAACGGCGCAGGCAAGTCCACGCTCATCAAGATCCTGCTCGGGCTGCTGCCGGCCAGCAGCGGGCAGGCGGCTGTGCTGGGCCTGGACTGTGCCCGTGAGCCGCTGCAGATCCGCACGCTCACCGGCTACATGCCGGAGCACGACTGCCTGCCGCCAGACGTCACCGCGACCGAGTTCGTCACCCACCTGGGCCGGATGTCCGGGCTGCCGCCGACGTCGGCCAAGGAGCGGGCCGCCGACTCGCTCCGGCACGTCGGCCTGTACGAAGAGCGGTACCGGATGATCGGCACCTACTCGACCGGCATGAAGCAGCGGGTCAAGCTGGCCCAGGCGCTGGTCGGCGACCCGCGGCTGATGCTGCTCGACGAGCCGACCAACGGGCTCGACCCGGCGGGCCGGACCGCGATGCTGGACCTGATAGCCCGGATCGGGTCCGAGTTCGGCATCTCCATGCTGGTGTCCTCGCACCTGCTCGGCGAGATCGAGCAGATCTGCGACCACCTGGTGGTCATCGACGGGGGCCGGCTGCTCCGCGCCGACACGATGACCAGCTTCACCCAGGTCAGCCAGGTGCTGCTGGTGGAGGTGGACGAAGGCCTGGCGGAACTGGCGGCCGGGCTGGCCGCGCGTGGCCTGCGGCCGCGGGCGGAGGACCGCGGCCTGCTGGTGCAGATCGTCTCGCCGGCCACCTACGACGAGGTCCGGGACACGGTCGCCGACCTCGGGCTGCCACTGCACCGGCTGGAGCAGCGGCGGCGCCGGGTGGAGGAACTGTTCCGGGAGGAGACGCCATGACCGCGGAAAACGGCGCGCTGCCCGCATCCGGCGGGGTCATCCACGACATCGGCTACCGGCGCTACACCGGTCCGCGGCTGGGCCGCGCCGGCATCGTCCGCGCGCTGGTCTGGCACAGCCTGCGGTCGTCGGTCGGCATCGGGCGGGGCGCCAAGGCGAAGATCATCCCGGTCCTCATGTTCATCGTGATATGCCTGCCCGCGGTGGCCAACGCGGTCGCGATAGCCCAGGGCGGCCACCGCCTGGTGCCGTACGACACCTACCTGTTCCAGCTCCGCGTGCTGGTTATGATCATCTTCATTGCGGCCCAGGCGCCCGAGCTGGTCTCCCGTGACCTGCGCAGCCATGTCCTGCCGCTGTACTTCTGCCGGCCGCTGCGCCGGCTGGACTACCCGCTGGCCAAGCTGATCGCGTTCATCCTGGCCTGCCTGGCGCTGATCGAGATCCCACTGCTGCTGCTCTACCTGGGCACGATCACCCAGGCGCACGGGCCGGGCGCGATCTGGGATCAGACCAAGGCGCTGATCCCTGGCCTGCTCGTCGGGGTGCTGTGGGCGGTGCTGCTGGCCGCGATCGGGCTGGCGCTGGCCTCGCTGACCGGGCGGCGCGCCTTCGCCACCGGGTCCATCGCCATCTACTTCTTCCTCACCTGGATCCTCGCCGGGCTGCTCGACAACATCGGCGGCGGCGGCAACCATGGCCCGCTGACCGGGGAGCCGGCGCAGCCGCCGCGGGGGCGCGGCTGTCCGGCCTGGTCAGCCCGTTCACCACGGTGGACGGGGTGCGGCAGTGGCTGGGCGGCACCTCGCGCGGGCCGATCCCGCCGCCGGGCGGCTACGGGCCGCTGTACGGAGTGATGTTCCTGCTGCTGCTGGTGGCCGCGCTCGGCATACTGGCCGCCCGGTACCGGAAGGCGTCGATCTCATGAGCACGATCGAGCTGCGCAACGTGTCCCACTGGTACGGCAACGTGGTGGCGGTCAACGACATCACGATGAGCATCGGCCCGGGCGTCACCGGCCTGCTCGGCCCGAACGGGGCCGGCAAGTCCACCCTGCTGCACCTGATCTCCGGCTTCCTGGCGCCGTCCCGCGGCGAGCTGACCGTGGCCGGCGCACCCAGCTGGCAGAACCCGGACATCTACCACCGGCTCGGCCTGGTGCCCGAGCGGCCCTCCGTGTATGGCTTCCTGACCGGGCAGGAGTTCGTCCGGGCCACCGCCCGGCTGCACAAGCTGCCCGATCCGGACCGGGCCGCGAACCGGGCCATCGGCATCGTGGAGATGGCCGACACGCAGCACCGGCGGATCTCCACCTACTCCAAGGGCATGCGGCAGCGGATCAAGGTGGCCGCCGCGCTGGTGCACGACCCTGAGCTGCTGCTGCTCGACGAGCCGTTCAACGGGATGGACCCGCGGCAGCGGCTGCACATGATGGATCTGCTCGAGACGCTCGGCGACGAGGGCCGGACCATCCTGTTCAGCTCGCACATCCTGGAGGAAGTGGAGCGGCTGTCCGGCACCATCCAGGTGATCGTGGCCGGCCGGCTGGCCGCGTCCGGCGACTTCCGGGCCATCCGGCGGCTGATGACCAGCCGGCCACACGTGTTCCTGGTGCACACCTCCGACGACCGGCGGATCGGCTCGGCCCTGATCGGCAGCCCGGCGGTGACCGGGGTCGAGATGACCAGCGGCGGCCTCCAGGTCAAGGCGTCCGACTACGGCGCGTTCAGCCGCCAGATCGCCGGGCTGACCCGGGAGCAGGGCGTACAGCTCCGTGCCCTGCAGCCCGAGGACGAGTCGCTGGAGAGCGTCTTCGCCTACCTCGTTGAATCCTGAAAGGACCAGCTGACGTGTTCTCCGGTCAGGCCGGCACGGTCGCCTCGATCACGCTGCGGGCGACCATCGGCCGCAAGCGTGCCTTCCTGTTCGCCCTCCCGTCGGTGGTGCTGGTGCTGGTCACCGCGCTGCTCAAGCTCGCCCACCCGGCCGCGCCGCACTGGCCCAGCACCATCCTGGGGGTCTTCGGCTTCGCGGTGGTGCTGCCGCTCACCGCGCTGATCATCGGCACCAGCGTGCTCGGTGCCGAGATCGACGACGGCAGCGTGGTGCATCTGCTGGCCACGCCGGTCCGCCGGTCCACGGTGATCCTGAGCAAGTTCGCCGTCGGGTCCGTTCTCACCATGCTCTTCGTGGCGGTGCCGGTGCTCATCGCGGCGGTGATCGCCACCGGCGGGGTGACCCGGCTGGCCGCCGGGCTGTTCGTCGGCGCGCTGGCCGGCTCGGTGATCTACAACGCGGTGTTCGTGATGATCTCCGTGCTGACCACCCGGGCCATCGCCGTGGGCCTGCTCTACCTGCTGGTCTGGGAGTCGCTGCTGGGCAACTTCGTCAGCGGCGCCCGGGTCCTGTCCGTGGAGCAGTACTCGCTGGGCATCGCCAACTCGATCGCCTCGGACAGCTACCTGAACGCACACCTCGGCGTCGTGACCGCCGTGGTCATGGGCGCGATCGTCACGGCGGTCACGCTGGTCCTGGCCGCCCGCCGCCTGTCCCAGTTCTCCCTCAAAGGCGACGCCGTCTGACCGTTACGCGCTCATCCTCACCCCGTGGCCGGGCGGAAGGCGGGGCCGTGGCCGGGGACGATCACCGTGGCCACGGCGAGGATCCGGCGGCGGCTCGCGTCCAGCGCGGCCTGGTCGGTGGCCAGCGGGTCCTGGTCCGGGCCGTCCGGACCCCACCAGGCGTGGGTGCAGGCGTAGACGCCGTCCGGGGTGGCGGCCAGCGTGGTGATGTCCTCGGCGGTGTGCCCGGGGGTGGCGATCAGCCGCACCGACGGGGTGAGCTGGAAGTCGCCGGGATCCCGGCCGATCCACAGGTCGCCCTGGTAGCTGGCCCAGTGATCGTGAATGGTGGCCCCGGGGAACAGGGCCGCGTTGCTGGTGTGGTCGGGGTGGTGATGGCTGAACACCACGTCGGTCACGTCATCCGGGCCTGGTCCGTGCCCGGCCAGCGCGCCGAGCAGGGCGTCCCGGCCGGACACCATGCCCGGGTCGACCACGATCACCCGCCCGGCATCCATGATCAGGGTGACCGTGCTGCCGACCCGCTCACCGCCGGTGTCCTCACGCGCGTACCCCTCATGCAGCACCGAGACCTGGGCGGTTCGGGCCGTCGCGAAATCTGCGTCTATCACGAGGGCAGACTAGATCAGCTGTGCCCGTGCATGGCGCGCTGCACCCGGGTTAGCAGGGTGGCTTCCGCGAACGGCTTTTCCAGCAGGTCGCTGTGCGGGTCAAGAGCGCCTGGGTGTCCAGGATGGGCTGGGCGTAGCCGGACATGTAGACCACCGGCAGACCAGGGCGCAGCGCGCGGATCCGGGCGGCCAGTTCGTTGCCCAGCAGCTGCTAACACCGCTGGTAATAACTCTACTACGAATTGTGATGGGCGAGACGAGAACTCGCAGGTCAGCTACGTACGGGCCGCCTTGGCTGCCGCCTTGAGCCCTTGCTTGTAGGCGCGGACCTCGGCCAGCGAGTCGTCGTCGGTAATGTCCGCGACCGACACCCGGGAGCCATCCTGGCCGAACGGGCCGGCCGCCTCCCGCCAGCCGGGTGGCCGCACCCCGAGCTGCTTGCCCAGCAGCGCGGCGAAGATCTGCGCCTTGACCGGGCCGAAGCCGGGCAGTTCGGCGATCCGACGGACGAGCTCCTGGCCGGTGCCCGCGCCCTGCCACAGCTGCGCCGCGTCGCCGCCGTATGTGTGCACGATGAGCCGGGCCAGATCCTGCGTCCGGGCCGCCATGGCCCTGGGGTAGCGGTGCAGGGCCTGCCGCTCGCTGAACACCGCGGCCAGCGCGTCCGGGTCGTAGCCGGCCAGCTCCGCCGCGGTCGGCTCGTGGCCCAGCCTGCGCACCAGATCACGTGGCCCGCTGAACGCCTTCTCCAGCGGTACCTGCTGGTCCAGCAGCATGCCGATGAGCAGCGCGAGCGGATCGCGGGACAGCAGCTCGTTGGCGTCCTGGTCGATGGGCAGCGAAATGCTCATGGCGGGTCCTCCTGATCACTGCGGCCATCCTGGCCGGCCCGCGCCGGGCCCGCGACGTCGGGTCCGCGGGCCAGCTAGCCTGGATCGCGGTGCGCACTGGCCCAGGCTGCAGGCAACCTGGGCGCCAGCACAGAACTCGCCGGCCGCGGAACTACCTGCGGGCCGGCCAGCGTTCTACATGGCAGGCACGGATGTGGTGCGGCTGGGTCGCTCGAGCCAGCCGGGAAGCACACGGTGCCGCCCTAGGAGGCAGAAGTTGTCCGGTCGGATGAAGCTCGCGATCGCCGGGATCGTGCTCGGCCTTATCTTGTTCCTGGTCAGCCCGTGGCTGGCTATCGCGGTCATCGTGCTGGCGATCGGTATCCCGGTCGGGATGTACCTGGCCCTTGACCCGTCGCAGCGCCGCCGCATCAAGGGGATCCGCCAGCGCCGGATCGGCGGCTGACCCAGGCGAGCCCCGGGGCCTGAGCTGACCGTGGTCAGCTCAGGTACCCGGGATAGAGCAGCGCCAGCTGGTGCGGGTAGCTGCCGATAAGCCGCAGCTCGTCGTCGGCCAGCGGCTTGCCGGTGGCCGACGCGCACAGCTGGACTAGGGCGAATACCAGATCCTCGTCGCCGGCCGCGATCTCGATGCCGAGGGCGTCCAGTACGTGCCGGAACCCGGCCTTGCCGCCGTACTCCCCGGTCAGCACCACCCGCCCGGCCTGAGCGAACCAGTCAGCCGGGAACGGCCCGAGCGTGCCGTCGTCGTACAGCTCGTAATTGTTCCGGTCCTTGAGCGCGCCGTCAGCGTGGATGCCGGACTCGTGCGCGAACGCGTTACGCCCGGTGCCGGGCTGGTTCTGCGGCAGCGGCTGGCCGAACGCGTAGCTGGCCCACAGCCCGAACCGGCGAGCCCAGGACAGGTCGATCGGGTCGCCGATGGTGGCCTTCCCAGCCAGCCCGAAGCCGTGCCGCAGGGCCAGGATGCAGGACAGCAGGTCCGCGTTCCCGGCCCGTTCGCCGATCCCGTTGACGCAGGTGTTGACCCAGGCGTCCTGGCCCGCGTCCAGGTCGCCCAGCGCGCCGGACACGGAGTTGGCCACGGCCATGCCCAGGTCGTTGTGGCAGTGTGTCTCGACCGGGACGTGTACCGCGGCGGCGAGCTTGGCGAACCGCTCCCGGATCCGCTCCGGGGTGTCGCCGCCGGTCGTGTCGCAGTAGCGCACCCGGTCCGCGCCGGCCTCCCGGGCGGCGGTGGCGAACTCGAGCAGGAACCCGTCGTCGGTGCGTGACCCGTCCTCGGCGTTCACCCCGATGGTCTGCGCGCCGCCGTCCCGGGCCGCCCGCACCGCCGCGGTCATCTCGCGGATGATCGACGCCCGGTCCAGCTTCCCGCGGAATTTGTGCGCGATCATCTGGTCCGAGGTGGAGATGGACAGGTTGTAGTGCCGCAGGCCGAGCGGCACTGCCGCCTCGACGTCGCTGGGCACCGCCCGGCACCAGCCGGACAGCCGGAGCGGTCCGAATGCCCCGGCTCCGGCCAGTGCCACGTTGGCCCGGATGTACGGCACCTCATGGAACAGGAACGGGAAGCCCAGCTCGGACTGGGCCACCCCGAGTTTGCCCAGGTAGAAGTTGACCATCGTCTTGCCGAACTTGGACAGTCCGGTCCGGGCCGTCTGCACACCGTCGCGGTTGGTCACGTCGAGGAAGTGAATGGCTGGCATGCCACCACGATGACAGTTTCGTCTATGCGTATCAATGTTGATTAAAATCGACTTAAACAGATACCGTGATACCCAGCGACGGGACAGGGAGTGACCGGTGACGGAGTGGATCAACGCGGCCGAGGCGGCCCGCCAGCTCGGCGTCAAGCAGGCCACGCTGTACTCCTACGTCAGCCGGGGTGTGCTCGCCCGGCGCCGCGGCACCGGGGGAAAGATCAGCCTGTTCGACGCGGCCGAGGTCGGTGAGCTGGCCCGGCGCGGCCGGCCGCGCCAGCCACCTGGGATGACCGGGCTGGTCATCGAGTCCGGGCTGACCGAGATCACCGATGACATGCTGCGGTTCCGCGGCCACGACGCGCTGGACCTGGCCCAGGACCGGCCCTTCGAGGAGGTGGCCGCGCTGCTGTGGACCGGGTCGCTGGCCGCGGCCAGCCCGGGCAGCCCGTGGCGGGCCACTCCGGAGGCGGTCCAGGCGGGCAGCGCGGCCCAGGCGGCCCTGCCGCCGGGCACCCTGCCGCTGGAGCGGCTCCAGGTCATCGTGCCCGCGCTGGCCGCGGCGGATCCGCTGCGGCTGCATCTCGACCCGCCGGCCGTGATCGCGGCCGGGCAGGCCATCATCGGCGGCATGGTGGACTGCCTGCCCGCCGCGGCTGGGCACGGGCCGGCTGATCATGGGGACGGGATCGCCGGCCGGCTGTGGCCCAAGCTGTGCCCCGGCCCGCCGCCGGCCCGGCTGCTCGGCGCGCTGAGCGCCGCGCTGGTGCTGCTGGCCGACCATGAACTGGCCGCGTCCACGCTGGCCGCCCGGGTCGCCGCCTCGGTCCGGGCCGACCCGTACGCCGTGGTCGCCACCGGGCTGGGCGCGCTCGGCGGTGCGCTGCACGGCGGCGCTTCGCTGGGCGCTGAGGCCATGCTGGCCGCCGCGCAGGACCCGGTGGGCGCCCCGCGGATGGTCGGTGACCTGCTCCGCCGGGGCGAGCGGGTACCCGGGCTGGGGCACTTCGTGTACCGGTCCGGCGACCCGCGGGCCCAACTGCTGCTGGCCCTGGTCCGGCGGGCCGTGCCGGCCTCACCCCGGCTGGCCGTGGCCGACGCGGTGCTGGCCGAGACGCACCGGCGGGCGCTGCCCGAGCCGAACATCGACTTCGCCCTGGCCCTGCTGGCCAGCTGCGCCGGGATGATCACCGGCGCGGGCGAGGCGATCTTCGCCATCGCCCGCACCGCCGGCTGGCTGGCGCACGGCCTGGAGGCGTACGCCGCCCGCACCCCGCTGCGCCCGCGCGCCGTCTACACTGGCCCGTCCGCCGCCGGCCAGTGACCCGCGGTCAGTCCTCCGGGGGGCGGTTGCGGACCCGGATGGTGCCCTTGTAGCTGAAGCCGCGGACGTGGATCACGGGGGCATCGGCGGCCAGCGCCGGGCCCGCCTCGGTGTCGGTGTCGGCGCCGAAGCCGCTGGCCTCGACCCGGACCCCGGGCGGCACCAGGATCGTGATCCGGGACTTGTACGCCACGGTCAGCAGCGTGGTCTCGGCCGTAGTCAGCTCGGCCGCCCGCAGGTCCAGCCAGCCGTTGCCCTTGTACACCACGGTCCGGTAGTGCTCGGGCACCCGCCACCGGCCAGGCCCGGCGGACCGAGCTCTTGAACGCGACGGCCAGCCGGCCCGGCGGCCGCCCCACCGTGACGGGCGGACCGGCGGGCGGGCTGGGCTGCGGCAGGTCGGCGAGCAGTTCGTCCAGTTCCGGCCGGGTCCGCGCGGACAGCGCGGTGCGCATCCGCTGGTCGAACTCGCTGTCGTCGAGGCGTCCCTCGGCGAACGCCTCCTGCAGCCGCTGGGTGGCCGCGTCCCGCTCCCGGTCCGAGGCGCGGATGGCGGGCACCTGGCTGGCTGCGTCATCCAGCCTGACCGGTGCCCCGCTGCCTGGCTCCTGCATGCTGACCCTCCTCCGCCGGATATCGAGATGTATCGTAACTTGTTCTGCGCCGGGTGGGGGAGAGGTGCGTGGGCGGGGAGGGAGCCGGGCCGGGCCCACGGCGTGCCAGGATCGGGGGCATGCAAGACGAGGCTGCCGCGCGAGCGGCCGTGCTGGCCGCCGCCCAGGGCATGCTCAGCCACGGGCTGAGCTCAGGGACCAGCGGCAACGTGTCCGCCCGGCTCGGCGACGGGCGCGTAGTGATCACGCCGTCCCAGCTGCCCTACCCGGAGCTGGGCCCGGCTGACCTGATGGTGATCACCCTCGACGGCGAGCTGGCCGGCCCGGCCGCCGCGGGCCGGGTGCCGTCCTCGGAGAGCCAGCTGCACTGCGCCTGCTACCAGGCCTTCCCGGAGATCGGGGCGGTGCTGCACAGCCATCCGCCGTTCGCCACCATGTTCGCGGCGGCCCGGCAGCCGGTGCCGGCCGTGGTCAACGAGGCGGTGCTGTTCCTCGGCGGCGACATCCCGGTGGCCCGCTACGCGCCGAGCGGCTCGGCGCAGGTCGGGGACAACGCGGTCCGGGTGCTCGCCGACCGGGCCAGCGCGCTGCTGGCCAGCCACGGCATGGTCACGATCGCGGCCAGCCCGGCCCAGGCACTGCACTGCGCCGTGGTCACCGAGCACTGCGCCCAGGTGGCCTGGGGCGCCCGGGCCCTCGGCGGGCACGCCGCGCTGCCCGCCAGCACGGTGCAGGCGTTCGGCACCAGGTACCGGCAGGCCCGGCGGTCAGCTGACGGCTGACTTGTCCGCCTTGCCCGCAGGCCGGCGCATCCGCCCGCTGGCCGCGCGGATGGCCAGCACCCGGGCCACCGCCACCACCACGCCCAGCGCAACGGCCCAGCTGAGCGCCTCCGCGGTGCCCACCGCCGGGTCGTTCGGGTCGTCGGGCGGTTCCTTCCCGGTGACCCGCTTCCAGCCCAGGTTCATCAGCTTGCGGACGGCGAATGCCGTCCCGAAGGCCGCGGCACCGACCAGTGCCTTGCTGGGGCCCTCTCCCTTATCTGCCATGCATCCTCCCTGAAGCTGGTCTGGCGCCCGTGCTGCGAGCCAGTGCGGCGGTCCGGCCTGACGATCATCCCACGGGCGTGCCACCGGCCCGGGCGGCAGGACGTGCCGCCTCGATCGCGGCGGCCAGCTCCGACGGCCGCCGGGTGCCGATCAGCCAGTACGGGGCGACGCCGGCCGGGTCCTCGACCGCGATGTACACCGCCTCCGGCAGATACGGCCGGGCCAGCAGGAACGCGGCCGGGTCGGCGCGCGGCCCGCGCAGCGCCCTGGTCTGGTCCGCATCCAGCACGGTCACCGGGCCGGCCTGAGCCAGCGGCAACGCCGACTTGCCTACCCGCAGCACGCCGCGGCTCACCTCGATGCGCAGCCAGCCCCAGATGAGCAGGAAAGCGGCCAGCGGCACGGTGATCGCGGCGTACACGGCCAGCGCTGGTTCCCAGTCGAAACCGGCCAGGAAGCCCGCGCCGAGCATGAATGCGGACAGCAGGCCGAGCACCCACCAGCTGACCGGAACACGCAGCCGTTCATGGTAGACACGCATAGGTCCACCGTAGTTGGTTACATGAGGGCATGACTGGGCGACGCATGTGGCACGGCCTCCGTACCGGGTGGCCCCGCGGTTCCGGGACACGTGCCACTGAGCCGGGCGAGGCCGCAGCGGGGGCGGCCGCAGCGCCGGGCTGCCCAGACGGGGCAGACAACGGGGTGCCAGACAACGGGGTAAGCGCCATCAAGCAGAGCATCGACGGGACCACGGAGGTCACCGGAGCCGACCCGGGCGGCGCTGGGCAGCCGGCCGCGCCGCGCGGTCAGGTGCCCAGCTGGCTGCAGCGCGCCGCAGGCTGGGCCTGGCGGCTGCTGCTCGTCGGCATCGCCGTCTACCTGGCCCTCCGGGTGGCCAGCATGCTCAAGCTGGTCGTGCTGCCATGCGTGGCCGCGCTGCTGCTCACCGCGCTGCTGCAGCCGGTGCAGTCCCGGCTGCGCCGGGCCGGCCTGCCCGCCCTGGCCGCCACCTGGTGCACCCTGCTGTTCGCAGTGGCCGTGCTGGGCGGGGCCATCACGCTGGCCGCGACCCGGGCCACCGCCGACTACCCGACCCTGGTCCGCGAGCTGACGCACACCGGGAACGAGCTGCAGACCTGGCTGGCCGGCCCGCCGTTGCACATCCGGCACGGCGGCGTCGAGGGCCTGGCCAACCGGGGGCTGACCTACCTCAAACAGCATCAGTCGCTGGTGGCGGGCACCGTGCTGTCCGGCGGGCGGATCTTCCTGGAGATCCTGGCCGGCCTGGTGCTGATGCTGTTCATCACGTTCTTCCTGCTCAAGGACGGGGACCGGATCTGGGCCTGGCTGACCGGATTCCTCGGCACGGAGAGCAGGCAGCGGACCCGGCTGGCCGGCACGGCCGCCTGGCAGGCGCTGCTGTACTACGTGCGCGGCACCATCGCGGTGGCCGCCATCCACGCCGTGGTCATCGGGTTCTCGCTGTGGATCCTGGGCGTGCCGCTGCTGGTGCCGCTCACCATCCTGGTCTTCGTGGCCGCGTTCATCCCGCTGGTCGGCATCCTGGTGGCCGGCACGGTAGCCGTCCTGGTCACGCTGGGCACCAAGGGCTGGATCGCCGCGGTGATCCTGATCGTCATCTTCATCCTGGAGAACCAGCTGGAGAGCCATCTGCTGCAGCCGCTGGTGGTAGGCCGGATGGTGCGGCTGCACCCGCTGGCCGTCATCCTGGTGCTGGCCGTCGGCGGCGTGGTGGCGGGCATCCCCGGGGCGATCGTCGCCGTGCCCACGGCCGCCGCGCTGACCCGCGCGGCGCCATACCTCAGCGGCAGGAAGACAGCTGTAGGGTCACCTGAGTGAACAGCCACCTGCGGACCTGGAGTCCCTCATGTCACCGGTGAACCCGGGCCTGGACCCAGTAGACGTGCTCATCAAGCGGCTGGACCCCGGGCTGCCGCTGCCCGCCCGGTCCCATCCGGGCGACGCCGGGATCGACCTGGTCGCCGCGGCCGGGGTGGACCTGGCGCCCGGTGCACGCGCGGTGGTGCCGACCGGGATAGCCATCGCGCTGCCCGACGGGTACGCGGCGTTCGTGCACCCGCGGTCCGGGCTGGCCGCCAAGCACGGGGTGACGATCGTGAATGCGCCAGGGACGGTCGATGCCGGGTACCGTGGCGAGATCAGGGTGACACTGCTGAATACCGATCCGGCCCAGGCAGTCTCGTTCCAGCGAGGCGACCGCATCGCGCAACTCGTCATCCAGCGCGTGGCATCGCCGGTATTCCACGAGGTGGACAGCCTGCCCGGGTCAGCCCGGGGGGAGAGCGGGTTCGGGTCCACCGGGGGACACGCCAGCGCCGCCGCGGCTGGCGGATGACCGCCGCGGACCGCCTGGCAGCAGCCCACCACCCCACGATCGAGAGCAGGGAGTACGGAAGTGTTCCGTCGGCGTCGCCGCGAGGAAGCCGAGTCCGAGCCCATCGAGGACGAGGCGCCCGAAGACGCGGAGGACTGGGCAGCAGCAGACGAAGACGAGGCTGACCAGGATGATCAGGAGCCGGCCGGGGCGGCTGGCTCGGGCCCGTGGGACGCGGCCGACGACATCCCGGCCGCCGACCGGGTCGATTTCGGCAGCCTGCAGGTGCCGGTGGCCGAGGGATTCGAGATCCAGCTCAACATCGCCGATGACCAGGGCCCGCTGATCGCGGTGGTGCGCGGGGACAGCTCACTGCAGCTGCAGGCGTTCGCCGCGCCCAAGAGCGGTGGGCTGTGGGACGACGTGCGGCAGGAGATCGCCGCCGCGGTGACCCAGGCCGGCGGGAGCAGCGAGGAAGCCGACGGGCCGTTCGGCGCCGAACTGCGCGCCCGGGTGCCCGGCGACCCGTCGCTCGGCCAGGGCGGGCTGCAGCCGGTCCGGTTCCTCGGGGTGGACGGGCCGCGCTGGTTCCTGCGCGGCGTGATCACCGGGCCGGCCGCCCAGCACGCCTCGGCGGCCGGGCCGTTCGAGGAGGTCTTCGCCGGGGTGGTGGTGGCCCGCGGCGACCACCCGGTGCCGCCGCGCGACCTGCTGGAAATCCAGCTGCCGGAGGAGGCCCGGCAGGCCATGGAGGAGCAGATGGCCGCCGAAGAGCAGCGCTTCGGCGGCCCGCTCAACCCGTTCGAACGCGGCCCGGAGATCACCGAGACGCGGTAATCAGCCGTGGCCGTTGGCCAGCAGCGCGGCCAGTTCGTCCTCCACGTCCTCGCTGGTGACGAACAGCAGCTCGTCGCCGGTCTCCAGCGGGTCGTCCAGGGCCGGGACGATGACCCGGCCGTCGCGCAGGATGGCGACCAGGGCGGTATCGGCCGGCCACTCGATTTCGCCGATCCGCAGGCCGGCCAGCGGCGCGTCATCCGGCATGGTCAGCTCGACCAGAGTCGCATCGCTCTGCCGGAACGTCATCAGCCGGACCAGGTCGCCGACGCTGACCGCCTCCTCGACCAGGGCGGACAGCAGCCGTGGCGTGGACACCGCGACGTCCACCCCCCACGATTCGTTGAACAGCCACTCGTTGTTCGGCTGGTTGATCCGGGACACCACCCGGGGCACCCCGTACTCGGTCTTGGCCAGCAGCGACACCACCAGGTTGGCCTTGTCGTCCCCGGTGGCCGCGATCACCACCTGGCACCGTTCCAGCGACGCCTCGTCCAGCGACGCGATCTCGCACGCGTCCGCCAGCAGCCACTCGGCGCGTGGCACGCTGTCCACCGCGATGGCCCGCGGGTTCTTGTCGATGAGCAGGACCTCGTGCCCGTTGTCCAGCAGTTCGGCCGCGATGGACGTGCCCACCGCGCCCGCTCCCGCGATGGCGACCCGCATCAGTGGCCTCCCTTGCCCGCTGTGCCGCCCGGGGCGCGACTGGACAGCGCGGCCGAGATCCGCTCCAGGTCCCCCTCCAGCGCGATCATGTGCAGCACGTCACCTTCCTGGAGCACTGTGCCCGGCCCGGGCATGACCACCTCACCGAGCCGGGACAGGAACGCCACCCGGGCCCGGGCCGCCGCCTCCACTGCGCTGGTCTTCTCGCCCACCCAGTCCTCGCCGTAGGCCACGTCGGCCAGCACCACGGCACCAGTGGGGTCGCGCCACAGCGGCTCGCTGCCCTCGGGCAGCAGCCGGCGCAGCATCTGGTCCGCGGTCCACCGGACCGTGGCCACGGTCGGGATGCCCAGCCGCTGGTAGACCTCGGCCCGGCGCGGGTCGTAGATGCGCGCCGCGACCCGCTTCACGCCGAACGATTCCCGGGCCACCCGGGCCGCGATGACGTTGGAGTTGTCGCCGCTGCTCACCGCCGCGAACGCGTCCGCGTGCTCGATGCCGGCCTCGCTGAGTACGTTCTGGTCGAACCCGATGCCGGTGATCTTCTTGCCCTTGAATGTCGAGCCGAGCTTGCGGAACGCGTCCCGGTCCTGGTCGATGACCGCGACCGAGTGGCCCTGGTCCTCCAGGATGTGCGCGAGGGTCGATCCGACCCGCCCGCAACCCATGATCACAATGTGCACGACCGCCCCTTGGATGAGTACAGTGCCGCCCAACGCCTGACTGATGTGCCCGCCAACGGTATTCCCTGTCCTGACTAGGTGAGACGGCCGGCCAGGATACTCCCTCCAGCTGAACACGAGGAGCTGCGTGGACCTGCTTGAACTCGAGGTCGGTGAGGCCGCCCAGGGTGGCTGGTGCGTGGCCAGGGAGCCGTCCGGCCGGGTCGTCCTGGTCCGGCACGCGCTGCCCGGTGAGCGGGTGCTGGCCCAGATCACCGAGGCCACCACCCGGTTCGCCCGGGCCGACGCGGTGCAGGTGCTGGACCCGTCGCCGGACCGGGTCGAGCCGCCCTGCCCGCACGCCCGACCGGGCGGCTGCGGCGGCTGTGACTGGCAGCACGCCAGCCCGGCGGCGCAGCGGCGGCTCAAGGGGGCGGTGATCAGCCAGCAACTGCGCCGGATCGCCGGGCTGGACCGCGAGGTGACGGTGGAACCGCTGCCCGGTGACCCGGCCGGGCTGGGCTGGCGTACCCGGGTCCGGTTCGCAGTCGGCCCGGGCGGGACCGCCGGGCTGCGCAGGCACCGGTCGCATGAGGTCATCGACGTCGGGCACTGCCCGATCGCGCACCCGCTGGTCGATCAGGCCGGGGTGACCGGGCGGCCGTGGCCGGGAGCCGACTCGGTCCAGGTGGTGTCCGCAGCAGGCAGCGGGCAGCGGGCGCTGGTGGTGACGCCAGCCACCAGGGCACCGGGCAAATCCGCGCGCCAGCCGGGGGCACGAGGCGGGCCGGGGCGTTCAGCAGCATGGGTTGCCGAAGGTACGGATCCGGTGCTGGCCGCGGGGCGGGGCGGGCGGCTGACCGCGCTGCGCGGCGGGCCGTTCCTGCAGCAGGAAGCGGCCGGCCGGACCTGGCGGGTCAGCGCGGGCGTGTTCTGGCAGGTGCACCCGGCCGCGGCGGACGCGCTGACCGAGGCGGTGCGCCGCGCAGTGCAGCCTCAGCCCGGGGATGTGGCGCTGGACCTGTACTGCGGCGCGGGCCTGTTCGCCGGGATGCTGGCCGGCGCGGTCGGGCCGTCCGGCACGGTCATCGGCATCGAGTCGGACCAGGCCGCGGTCCGGGACGCTCGGCACAACCTGCGGGCCACCCCGTGGGCCCGGGTGCACCGCGGCGACGTGGCCGAGGCGCTGGCCCGGGCCGGCTGGGCGCAGGCCCGGATCGCGGTGCTCGACCCGCCGCGGGCCGGCGCCGGGCGGGCGGTGCTGGACCAGTTGCTGGCCCCCGGGACGAGCCTGGGCCGGGTCGGCTACGTGTCCTGCGACCCGGCCACCCTGGCCCGGGACATCGGGACGTTCCGCCAGGCCGGCTGGCAGCTCGGCGAGCTGCGCGCGTTCGACGCGTTCCCGATGACACACCACGTGGAGTGCGTGGCGACGCTCACCCGCGGCTGAGCTACTCCTCCTTGCGCAGCACCGCCTCGGCCTCGATCTCGATCTGGATCCGCTCGCTGACCATCACCCCGCCAGGCACCGGGGCGTTGAAGCTGACCCCGAAGTCCGTCCGGTTGATCTCGGCGGTGGCCGAGAAACCGGCCCGGGTGCCGCCGAAGGGGTCCGGGCCGAAGCCGTTGATCTCCACGGCCAGCGTCACCGGCTTGGTCACGCCGCGGATGGTGAGGTCGCCGTCCACCAGGAAGATCTCGTTGTCCTGCCGGACCGCGGTGGACGCGAACGTCATCTTCGGGTGGGTTTCCACGTCGAAGAAGTTGGTCGAGCGCAGGTCGTTATCCCGCATCTCGTTCCCGGTGCTGACCGAGGATAGGTCGATGGTGGCGGTGGCGGTGGAATCCAGCGGGTTGGGCGCGGTGACGACCTGGGCTTCGAACGAGGTGAACTGGCCGCGGACCTTGCTCACCATCAGGTGCCGGGCGATGAAGCCGATGGTGGAGTGGACCGGATCGAGATCCCAGGTCCCGGAGATGTAGCCGGGGATCTGCGCAGCCGGGGATGCCATAGACACTCCTAAATGGTTACGGGGGTAATTATCCCGACCATAGCCCCACATGCCGCGGTGGTCCCAGTGGGTGCGGGAGGATTGGGACCATGCAACTGAGGATCTTCATCGAGCCGCAGCAGGGCGCGGATTACGGGCGGCAGCTGGCCGTCGCCCGGGCCGCCGAGGAGCTGGGCTTCGACGCGTTCTTCCGGTCGGATCACTACCTGAAGATGGGCGAGCGCAGCGGGCTGCCCGGGCCGACCGACTCCTGGCTGACGCTGGCCGCGCTGGCCGTGCAGACGTCCCGGATCCGGCTCGGCACCATGGTTACCGCGGCCACGTTCCGCTACCCGGGGCCGCTGGCCATCGCGGTGGCCCAGGCCGACGAGATGAGCGGCGGCCGCATCGAGCTCGGCCTGGGCGCGGGCTGGTTCGAAGCGGAACACGCGGCCTACGGCATCCCGTTCCCGCCGGTCGGCGAGCGGTTCGGCCGGCTAGCCGAGCAGCTCGAAGTCATCACTGGGCTGTGGGACGTGCCGGCCGGCCAGACGTTCTCCTTCGACGGGGACCACTACCAGGTCCGGGACTCGCCGGGGCTGCCCAAGCCGGTGCAGCGGCCGCACCCGCCGATCATCATCGGCGGGCAGGGCCCGAACCGGACACCCGCGCTGGCCGCCCGGTACGCGGCCGAGTTCAACGCGCCGTTCACCAGCGTGGCGCAGGCCGGCGCGCTGTACGCCCGGGTCCGCGAGACGTGCCAGTCGGTCGGCCGTGACCCGGCCTCGCTGATCTATTCGGCCGCGCAGACCACCGTCTGCGGGCGGGACGAGGCCGAACTGGCCCGGCGGGCCGCGGCGGCCGGCCACGACCTGGCCGAGCTGCGGGCCAGCCAGCTGGCCGGCTCGCCGGCCGAGATCGTGGACCGGATCGGCCAGTTCGCCGGGCACGGCGCCAGCCGGATCTACCTGCAGATCCTGGACCTGCACGACCTGGACCACCTGGAACTGCTGGCGTCCGAGGTCATGCCACAGGTCCGCTGAGCCGCGCCAAAGGGGGCGCGGCGCCGACTGATGAGGAGCGAGGAAGCGAGGAACGAGCGCCCGAGCGACGAGGGAAGGAGGTGCCTTAAAGCGCCCCCGGAGGCGCAAAGCAATACAGAGAGTCCTGAGAATTAACCCGCAGCCGGGCGGCAGGCTGCGGGAGGATTCTCTCGGCGCTGGGGAGCCCATACATATCCCCGGATAATCAGGAGGTACCGGCAATGGCCGCACGTGGTCGGTGGCGCTGGCTCCGCTGGGTCATCGCCGGCGCCGTCGTGATCGTGGTGCTCGCGGTGGCGGTCCCATACATCTTCTTCCACTTCGTGGAGGGCAACACGCCCGCGCCGCTCAGCCTCAAGGCCACCGCCACCCCGTCCAGCGGGCAGTCGACCGCCGCGGTGTCCACCAAGGGTGCCGCCACTTCGCTGGCCGGGTCGTGGCAGGTCGGTTCCGGCTCCCAGGTCGGTTACCGGGTCCAGGAGATTCTGATGGGCCAGCATCACACTGCGGTCGGCCGGAGCAGCTCGGTGACCGGGCAGATGCTGATCAAGGGCACGACCGTCCGGACGGCCAGCTTCACGGTCAAGATGGCCACCATCCACACCGACTCGGCGCAGCGTGACGCGCAGTTCGACGGCCGGATCATGGACGTGGCCACCTATCCCACCGGCACGTTCGCGCTGACCAAGCCGATCAGCCTGGCCCCGGTGCCGGCCGTCGGCACGATCAAGACCTACACCGCCGCCGGCCGGCTCACCCTGCACGGGCACAGCGTGCCGGTGACCTTCCCGCTCAAGGCGGAGCGCACCGCCAGCGGGATCGAGGTGCAGGGCTCCATCCCGGTGCTGTTCAGCAAGTGGGACATCCCGAACCCCAGCTTCACCGGGTTCGTCACCACCCAGAACCACGGGATCATGGAGTTCCTGCTCGACTTCAGGCCGGCCTGATCCTTTCCGCTGGGCGAGCCGCCTGCGGCGGGCCTCGTCACCGCATTGCCGACCTCAATGGCGGGGCGGATAATGTTAATTACGGCGCCCCTATGATGGTTCTGCTTGCGCGTTTACGGTCTGACGCGCGCGTTTCTGTGGTGTGGATCCGCGTTTAAGATGAGCGAAGTAGCCGCCTAGCCCTTCAGGGTTCCACAGGGGACATTACCTACCCTGTTGTATCTAGGGTGAAGGTAACTAGATAGGTCGGTAGTTGAGGAGCGCTCGGATGGGGCCGGACGGGATAGTGGAGCATCTGGGCGCTGCGATCATGGTCACGATGTGTCAGCAGCTTGCGGGCTGGCTTCCCTGACCTGGGAGACGAAGTGCCTGACAGCCGGGAAAGCGAGGTCTGGGCGGTCACGGAAGATGGTGTGGCGCGCGCCGGGAAGGCGCACCAGGCGGGTGGTTTCCGCTGGCAGTTGGCTGGCTAGTTCCTCGACCACGGGCAGCGGGCAGATCGGGTCGTCCTCGCCGGCCAGGACCAGCACGGGACACCTGACGGCGCCGATCACGCTCCAGGGGTCGAAGGCGTGGACCTCCTGAGTGGAGTAGTGCAAGGCGACGTCCGTGTTCTTGATCATCCGGGCCTGGAGCTGGCGGGATTCCTCGGCCCAGCCCGGCGTGCCGCTGTAAAGCGGGTAGCAGACGCGGAGGAACTCAGCCCGGTAGTCTCCGGTCTCATCAGCGTAGGTGCGCTGGGCGACGGCGGCCGCCTCCGGGCCGCCGAGGCGGCCGAATGCCTCGATGACCCGCTGCTGGTCCTGGTGGCCCCCGGTCGTGCTGGCCAGGATCACACCGCCGGGATGATCGGGGAACAGCGCCGCGTAGCTGAGCGCCACGAAGCCGCCGAAGCTGCTGCCGAGGACCACCGGCTTGCGCAGCCCGAGCGCGTCGCACAGCCGCCGCAGGTCATCAGCCCAGGTCCGCATGTTCCAGAACTCGGCGCTGCTGTGCTCGCTGCGGCCGTGGCCCCGCAGGTCGAAATACACGATCTGGAAGTCCTCAGCCAGCGGCCCCAGGGCGGACTTCACCGTGAGGTGATCCAGGCCGGGGCCGCCGTGCACGGCCACCAGGACCGGGCGCTCTACCGTCGTGTCCCCCTGCGGAATCACTGACGGCCCGGATACATCGAACCACAAGGACACATCACCAAGGCTGATGCGCACGCGACCTCCATGACGACCGCGAGCGGCCGGCCAGCCCTGGCCGGCTCACTGCCGGGCCAGGTTCACAGGTCCACGGTAGTCTCAATGGTGAGGCTGCGGGCTGTGCGGCCATGTGCAAACTTGCCGTTATATAGCTACGGCCAAGGGCAAAACACGGCGGCAAAGGACCGCCCCGGTCCAGGCCTGCACTGGCGACGCCCGCAGGTCGGCCATACGCACCGCGACACTGCGTGACCGGAAAGGTGCCAGTGATCAGGTTCCAGTCCCGGCTCATGTAGTGCTCAAGTACGGCACTCAATGCTATAGGAATGGTCATCTATGCGAACGAGCGGGGGTAACTGGATTGATTGTCCAACGTAAAGCGCTTCCCTGTTCACATTCCACAGGACATATATCCATGCCTCCTGGCTGGGTACAGGCAGCAGTTCATGGGAAGCCCCTAAGATGTCGGCCCTGCTTCCTTACGTTCATCCAGGTTCCGCGGCCGGCTAAAGAGATTGGCGCGCCCCCAAGGTTACCTTGATGTTCGAACAGTATAGCGAATTTTTGCCGTGCCCTGGATGATTGATCGCGTCTGCACACGGCCGTGTTACCGGTTGAGCGCCGCGCCGCTCGTGGCGCAGCGCGGCCACTAGCCAGGGCCGGAGCGCGGAGTAACGTTATGTCATGGATGGTGCTCTTGTCGGCAGGGAGTACGCAGACCACCTCACGGACCAGGACCTCAAACTACTGATCTCCGCGGGACCAGTGGGCACGCTGCCCGCCGGCGCGGACGCCGCCTTCCTGCGGCACGATCCAGCGGCCATCCCCGGCCTGCTCAGCGACCCACGGGTGTTCGACGCCGTGTTCGGCTGGGGGGACGGGGCCCGCGCCACCCAGGGCGGTCTGGCGCTGCCCGGACAGGCGGCGCCGGTGTCGCCGTTCCTCACCTTCGCGGTGGCCGTGCACCGGTCCGCGGCCGAGCTGGCCTCGATGGACCACGTCACCGAGCGGACCGGGCCGCGGCAGCGGGTCCCGTTGTTCGACGCGCCCGCGCTGCGCGACTTCCTCGGCTCGCCCGCCCGGCGGTTCTTCCTGGCCGAGCTGCTCGGCTCGTTCACCCGGGTGGCCAGCGGCCGGTACCGGGTCCGCGGCGGCGGCCGGATGCGGACCAGGCGGTTCAGCGAGCTGGACCCGGTGCGGCTGGCCGGGCTGCTCGACGGGGTGCCGGACGCGGAGCGGCCCGGCGTGTACCGCAGGCTCGGCGACGTGTGCCTGTTCCAGTCCGGGGTGTTCCCCGACTACGCCACCCTGTACGGGGTCGGGCCGGCCCAGGTGGCCCGGCTGCTGCGGGCCGCCCGGGTGCCCGCCGAACAGCACGACCAGCTGGCCACCATCCCCGCCATCGACCTGCTGGAACAGCTCGGCGCACGGTGGTACCGGGCCGCCTGCGGGCTGGCCCCGGTGCGCACCGCGCGGCTGGACGTGGTGGCCGAGGTGGCGGGCAGCTTCCGGCAGGCCCGCCGGGTGCTCAATCACATCGCGGACCGGTACCTGTTCAGCACCGAGCATCCCTGGTTCGCGCCGCCCGCCGGGCCCTGATCAGTTCCCCAGGAACAGGTGCCATGATGTGGCGGTGGCAGTTGTCGTCGCCGCCCTGATCGCGGTGTTGCGCTGGGGCATGCTGGCCGGGCTGGCCGGTGCGCTGGGCGGGCTGGCCGGCCGGGGCCTGGCCCGGCAGTACAAGGGCGCCGCCCCGGCGCCGCTGCCCGCGCCGTGGGCGCTGCGTTCCGCGCTGCTCGGCGCGGCCGCCACCGCGGTACTGACCGGGGTGGTGTTCGTGGCCCGTGCGCTGCTGACCCTGACCGCGCATCCGGCGGTGGCGGCGCTGGTCACCACCGGCCAGGGCGAGCTGATCGTGGCCGAGTGCGTGGCGTTCCTGCTGGCCGCGGGCGCGCTCCGGCTGCGCCAGTCTGGGCTGAGCGTGCTGCCGCTGCTCGGCGTCGTCGTCCTGGAGGCCATCCGGGCCCACCCGGAGGGCATCGTGCCGGTCGGCGGCGCGCTGCTCACCTTCTGCCACGTGCTGCCCGCGGTGATGTGGGCCGGGATGCTGCTGTACACGCTGCGCGCCGCGGTGGCCTGGCGGCGTGATCCGGTGGCCATGCGCGGCCTGATCCGGCTGTACGCCAACGCCGCGTTCTGGCTGGTCGCGGTGGTCGTGATCACCGGGGTGGTCACTGCGCTGGTGCTGGTCCCGCTGCACGACCTGTTCGATACGGCGTACGGCATCGTGGTCATCGTGAAGGCAGCGCTGGTGGCGATGGTGGCTGGGCTGGCCATCGGGGGCCGCGTCTGGCTCGGGCACGATCCGGCCGCGGGCCGCGGGCCAGCACGGGCCACGCTCCGGGAGTGCGGCGTGCTGGCCGCGGTGCTGGCCGTCACCGCGGTGCTGACCGTGCTCACCCCGCCCAACGCCCCGGCCCGGGCGGCCGCCGCAGCCCGGGCGGCCGCCCCGGCCAGCGCGGCCCATCTCAGCCGGGGACCAGCCGGGCACCTGCGGTCAGGCTGACGCAGACGGCACCCGCACCGCCCGGGCCCAGTCGGGCCCGTCCGGCGCGTCGTCACCGAGCAGCGCTACCACGACCCGGATGCCCCGCGGCGGCCGGGCCGGCCAGGGGGTGTAGCCGTCGGTGAGCACCACGGTCACCGCGGGCCGCGGCCGCAGCGCCGCGGCGGCGGCGATCCCGGCGCCCATGTCGGTGCCGCCGCCACCGACCAGTTCTACCTGCCGGGCCGAGGTGATCCGGCGGGCCGGCGCCACCGCGGTGTCGCAGGCCAGTACGCGCAGCTGGCGGGCCAGGCCCAGGGAGCGCAGCAGGCCGTCCACCTCGGCCAGCGCCGCCGCCAGCAGGTTCTCGGTCATGCTGCCCGAGGTGTCGCAGACCACCGCGACCTCGGGCACCGGCCGGCGCAGCGCGGGCAGCACCACCGGGCCGGCCACCGAGGCCCGCCGCGACGGCCGCCGGTAGGAGTAGTCCACCGCGCCCGCGGTGTCCGCCACCGCCCGGCGCAGCTCGGCGGCGAGCACCCGGCGCCAGTCCACCTCCGGCTGCAGCATCTGCTCGGCCCAGCGGAGCAGGCCGGCCGGCACGGTGCCCGCCTCCTTGGCGTGCCGCACGCAGTCCTGGGCCACCTGACGGCACAGCAGCTGGGCCTGCCATGGCGACAGGCCGGGCTGGCTCGCCTGGTCCCACGGCCGGTCCAGGCCGTCCGCGCCGCTGCCGCAGTCCAGCTCCCCGCTCTGCGGGTCGTGCTGGTGTCCCGGGACAAAGTACTGTTCAGCCAGCAGGCCGGGCGGCTGGCCCAGGTCGGCGGGCAGCACGGGGCGGCCGGGCAGGTCCAGGCCCGCTGCCACCAGGTCGTCGTTAATCTCCGCGTCCGCGCCGCGGACCCAGGCCCTGGTGTCGTCGTCGCTGACCCCGGCCGCCGTGGCCCGCTCGCCGTGCGCCCGGAGCAGGTGCGACACGTGATGCACCAGCACGCTGCCCAGTTCGGCCGGGGTCCAGCCCGCGGTGAGCTCCGGGTCGGCGTGCAGCCGCCAGCTGTCATCCACCGCCACCGTGCCGATCCCCGGCTTGGCCAGCACCTGCGCGCCGAACAGCCCGCTGGCCAGGTAGGGAAAGCGGGACGCGGCCCAGAGCCGCCCGGCGGCCAGGCCCGGGATGTCGTCGCCGCCCCGGCTGGTCATCCGCGGAGCAGCCCCGCGTCCCGCAGCACCGGGGCGAACAGCCGGACCTCATCGGGCAGTGCGACCCCGTCGGGGCGGCACCGGGCCAGCGTGCGGGCGGCCACCGCGGCCACGTCGGGCGCGGTTTCCGCGGCCTTGCCGAGCACCTGCCAGCCGGCCACCCAGCGCTGCGGCGTCGGGTCGGCGGCGACCACGGCGGCCACCGCGGCCACCGCCGCGTAGGCCCGGTCGCCCCGGCTGGGCAGCAGGAACGAGGCCGGGTCGGCCAGCACCGCCTCCGGGTCGGGCAGGTCCATCTCGGCCAGCCAGGCCAGGAACTCCACCCCGGCGCCGTCGCCCACCGCGCCGCGGACCAGCGCCGCCCGGGCCTCCTCGCCGGAGCCGGCCACCCCGCTGGCCGCCCACAGCCGGGCCGCCATCTCCCAGGTCCGCGGGCTGGGCCAGCCCCGGCCGGCCGCGTCCGCGTCGGACGGCGGGGCACAGGCCAGCGCCGGCCGGGCGTGCAGGAACGCCGCCACCAGGGCCAGCGCCAGGCCCAGTTCGGCGCCCCAGTCGTCGGGCAGCTGGGGCACCTGCGGCGCCGCCCAGCCGCCGGCCAGCCCGTCGGCCACCGCGCGCGGGTCGATGTCCCAGGCCAGGTGGCACAGCCGGTTGGCCAGCGGCGCCGACAGGTCCCACCCATCGGCCGCCTGGTCGGGCGGGTTGGCCGCGGCCACCACGGCCACCTCGGCGGGCAGGTCCAGATCGCCGACCACCCGTTCCAGCACCACCCGGAGCAGCGCCGCCTGCACCGCGGGCGGGGCGGTGGACAGCTCGTCGAGGAACAGCAGGCCGCGGCCGGCCTCGGCCAGGCGGCGGGCCCAGGCGGGTGGCGCGAACCGGACCCCGTCGCCCACCACGACCGGCAGCCCAGCGAAGTCGGACGGCTCGCGGATCGACGCGATCACGGTCTCGCACGGCCAGCCGAGGGCCTCCGCCATGGCCCGGATGACCGACGTCTTGCCGGTGCCCGGCGCACCCCACAGCAGCACCGGGACCCGCGCCGCCACGGCCACCCCGAGCGCCTCGACGGCGGCCGCCTGCCGCTCGCTTCCTGTCCCGGCGAACCGCCGGCCGTCCTCAGCCACCTGCGCTCCCTGTCCTATTCAATCGGCGCGTTATGCACAACAGTGTCCGTTGCTATTGTCGGCTCGTCCTGCACCGGTCGGAGTGCATAACGCGCCTGGGGTGCTCGGCTCAGTCCGTCCCTGCCACAGACCAGTGTTCCCCGTCATACCTGATGCTCCGGACAGCCGGCGGCGCATCCGGCCGGGTCAGCACCCGGACCTGCGCCTGCGGCCACGCGGCCGCCAGCACGTCCACCACCAGATGCCCGTCCACGACCGGGAAGCCGGCCGCCCATACCGCAGCCAGCCAGCGCACCGGGAGCGCGGCGCGCAGCGTGCCCCCGGCCAGCCCGATCGTGCCCCAGCCGGGACCGTCGTGCAGTTCGGCCCGCACCGCCCCGGGGTCGATGCCCAGCCAGCTGGCGGCGGCCGGGGCCAGCCGCCCGGCCAGCGCGGCGGCCAGCGCGGGCCGGACCGCGGCCAGGTCCCGGCCCGGAGCCGGGCCGGCTGACCAGGCGGCCGCCACCGTGCCGGACAGCGCGAGCTGGAAGTCGCGGCCCAGCGCGAACAAGCCGATCAGCTCGGCCCGGCGGGCCTGCGCCTGGCGCACCTCCGGTGATACCTGGCGCATCGGCAGCGACCTGGGCCGCAGCCGCCCGGCCGAGGGCCGCCCCGGCCGCGGGGCTGGCCTGGCTGGCTGGCTGGGCGGCTGGCCGGGCTGCGGGCTGATCGCGGACTGCAGGCTGCGTACCAGCTCCCAGGTCACGGTGAGCTGATCGGCCGGGGAGCGCGGGCCGAGCGCGAGCACGTCCAGATCCTCGGCGTGCGCCCCCCACGCCTCGACCAGGGTGACGCACTCGGACTTGTCCCCGCCCAGGGCGGCCAGCACCAGCTCGCCTTCGGCGTCCGGATGGTCGGCCGCGGTCAGCTCGCCATCCGCCCAGCGCAGCAGGTGCTGCCCGGCCCCGCAGCTGATCTGGCTCTGCGCCGGGCGCAGCGCCGCCCACCATGGCACGCTCACCGGGTGTTCCCCAGTGGCAGCCAGTCCAGCGGCACGGTGGCCGACACCTGCCGGAGGCCGTCGCTGACGATGACGTCGAGCGACGTGGCCGCCGGGTGCAGCGGCGGGACCAGCCGCATCTGGATCATGCCCTGCTGGCTGCCCCAGTGCATGGCGCTGATCAGGTGCCAGCGCCCGGCCGAGTCACGGGCCCGCCAGGTCAGCGCGATCTGGCCGGGGTCGCTGTGCGGGCCCAGGCCGTGCACCACCCACCCGCTGCCCTGCGGGGTCCAGCCACTGGCCATCACGTGCAGGGTCGCGCCGTCGCGGCCCGACCGCAGCCCGGCCAGCGAGAACCACGCGCCGCCAATCTCCGGCAGGTTGGCGGCGAACGCCGCCGCGCCCACCGGCCCGTCGGCGGCGTCCCCATCCGCCAGCATGCTGTGCCAGGTCTCCGGCAGGGCGGCCCGCGGAACCCGGCCGTCGGCGGCCAGGCCCAGGTCCACCCCGAGCCGCCAGCCCAGGCCGAGCAGCCGGGCCACCGCCGCATCGTCGGCGGCCAGCACGCCGCTGCCGGTCAGGTCGGTGATCAGCAGCGCCACCCGGGCGGCCAGCGACAGGCCGGCCGCCTGGCTGGCCGGGCCCGCGGCCAGCAGCTCGTCACCGGCCCGGTCGAGCAGCCGGGCCGCGGCCGCGGCCCGCGCGACGGGATGCGTCGCGATGCCGCCGGCCCAGTCCGGGGTGGCCAGCTCGACCCGGACGTAGCGGCCGCGGGCCCCCGGGCCGATGTCCAGCCAGCGGATGCCGTCCGGTGGTGCCGGAGTCAGCCCGAGGTGGCAGTCCCACCAGTCCCGGCCGTCCTCGATGCCCATGTCCCACAGCGTGGCCCGGTAGCTGACCCCACGGTCATCGACGGCGGCGACCTCGTGAAACGGGGCGTGCCGCGGCCGTGGCCCGGCCGACCGGCGGGTCTGCCCGGCCCACCGGGTGGCCAGCGTGATGGCCGCCTCGGTGCCGGTCCGGGCCAGCGCGAGCAGCAGCAGTTCGCCGTACCAGCCCTCCCGCTCGGCAGGCAGCGGCAGCGTGGTCCCGATCGGCACCGCGGCCGGCGCCTCCGGCTTGGCGGGGACCGGCACCGGCGGGATCCAGCCCGGCCGTGGCGAGCTGGTCAGGAACGCCACCGCCGCGCGCCGCACCGCCATCAGCTGGCCGGAGCCGCCTGCGCTGCCGACGGACCAGGTCTGCCAGCCGCCCAGGCTCAGCATGGCTGACGTCGGGCCGGCGGTGCGCAGCGCGCAGGCGGCCTGGAAATCGGCCACCACCCGCCAGGCGGTGTCCAGGCTGATGGCACCGGCCGACGCCAGCGTGGTCGCGGCCAGGGCCACCCGGTGCGGCTGTGACCCCGGGCCGGGGAACACCGGCGCCCGGCGCAGCTCGGCCTCAGCCAGCAGCCGCAGGTACGTCTCGGCCTGCTCCGCACCGCCTGCCGCCATGCACGCCTCCATCGCGCCCCACGCTCCCAGCAGATTAGCCCGATGCTCAGCTGGGTTCGTCCGGCCAGCGGAGCGGCACCGAGACGGTGACCCGGGCGGCCGAGCCGGTGAGGATGATGTCCAGCGACCGCGCGTCCGGGTGCAGCGGGGGCGTGAATTCCACCTGGAACGTCCGGGCCATCGAATGGAACGGGTCGGTCCGGCCGATGTACCAGTGCCCGGCGTCATCCCGCGCCCACCAGGAGAACGGCTGGCGCGGGCGGAACACGCGCGGCCGCGGCGACCATCCCCAGGCCGCGAACGGAACGCTCAGCTGGCGTTCCCAGGACGACAGCCCGGCCAGCACGAAGCGGGCCCCGTCCAGCTCGGGTAGCACCGCGGCCAGCGGGACGACGCCGGTCCGGCCGTCACGATGCTGACTGCGGCTGAGCACGCTGGCCCACGGGCTGGGCAGCCCAGCCAGGGCCCGGTGCGCGAGGTCCCCGCGCACGTCGATGGAGCGCCGCTGGCAGAGCGCCGCCAGGTGCGCGGCGATCGCGCTGTCGTCCGGCAGTGCCCGGACGGCCCGCAGCGCGGATTCCACCTCGGACAGGCCGACCGCGATGGAGGTGGCGGCCATGCCGACCATCGATCCCCCGCCGAGCAGGGTGTCGGCCACCGCGGTAAGCAGGTGCTCGCCGACCGCCCGGGCGGGCAGTGGCCCGGCGCTCACCTTGGCGCCCGTGTCCCGGCCAGCTACCGGGATCCGGAGCACACCGCTGGCGCCGGTCGGCATGTCCAGCCACCGGACGCCGGCGGGCGGGATGGGGGAGATGCCCAGTATCCCGTACTGATGCCAGCCTCCCTCGGCCATCTGGTAGTCCAGCCGGTACGGCCGGCCCCGGTCATCGGTCAGCCCGGACTCGCCGAACGGCGGGAAGCTGGGCTGCCCGGACAGCCCATCAGGTGGCAGGCCGGCTGGTTCCCGCCAGGTGCTGACGAACGTGGTCACGATCATCGCGCAGTCCGGAGTCAGCACCAGCGTCTGCAGATGTACCTCGCCCAGGTACCCACCCCACTCGGCCGGGACGGCCCCGGAGATGGGGATTGCCCGGTACCGGCCCGCTAGCACCGGCCAGTCAGCGAACTCGCCTGGACCCGGTTCGCTGGTGCTCGGGGTGGCGGCATCGAGCAGGCGCTGCGCCGGCGCCAGGCCACGGGCGGCCAAGGCGGCGGCGAAGTCGTTCAGCAGAGAATGGGCCGTCAGGCCGTCCAGCGCACCAATCCGGAGCAGCGCGCTGGCCACGGCCCGGACCCGGTGCAGCCCGGCCTCCTTGGCTGGCTCGCCGCCCATCCCGAAGTCCGCATCCAGCCACGAGTACGCGGGCGCCGTGATCGCCCGGCGGAGCTCAGCTTCGGCCAGCAGCCGGACGTGGGTCTCGGCGGCCGCGTTAGGCACCGGCCCGGCCGTCGCCCCGGGCCCACGGGTTGTAGTCCACCTCGAGCGGTTCCTGGGACGGCCGCTGGTCGGCGGGCACGTTGCGCAGGTTCAGCCGGATCCTGGTCCAGGTGGAACTGCGTCCGCGCATCGAGTCGACCAGCACGTCGGGTGGTTCCAGGTAGGGCCAGACCGCGGGATGCCGTTCCTTCCACCGGTCCAGCCCGGCCATCGCCTCGTCCTTGGTCGCGGCCCGGGCCACCTCGATCAGCGGCATCGTGGACTGGCGGCGGCCGGTGCCCCGGGCCGGCGTCCGGCAGGCCGCGGCCGCGGCCCGGCGCTTGGATGGCTGCACCCGCGGTGGCTCGCCGGCCTGCTTGTCGTAGTGCGGCGGCCACGGGGCATCGGGCACCCCGGCCGCCTCGTCGCGCGCGGCCAGGTCGAGCAGCCCGGCCAGCGAGCCCGCCGCGTCGTCCATGGCCGCCCACGGGTCACCCAGCCTTGTGTACCGCTCCGGCACGGTGTCCAGGGTGAACACGGCCGGGTCGCAATCCGGCACCTCGTCCCAGGCCAGCGGCGTGGACACCCGCGCGTCGCGGGTGGGCCGGACCGAGTACGCCGAGGCCACCGTGCGGTCCTTGGCGTTCTGGTTGTAGTCGAGGAAGACCCCGTGCCGTTCCTCCTTCCACCACTTGGCCGTGGCCACCTCGGGCGCGCGCCGCTCCACTTCCCGGGCCAGCGCCACCGCGGCCCGCCGGACGTCGGTGAACTCCCAGCGGCGCTCGATGCGGGCGTAGATGTGGAAGCCACGGGAGCCGGATGTCTTGGGCCAGCCGGTCAGCCCGAAATCGGCCAGCACGTCCCGGGCGACCAGGGCCACCTGGCGGATCTGCGGCCAGTCCACGCCGGGGACCGGGTCCAGGTCCACCCGCAGCTCATCCGGATGGTCCAGGTCATCGGCCCGTACCGGGTGCGGGTTGAGGTCGATGCAGCCGAGATTGGCCATCCAGGCCAGCGCGGCCGCGTCATGCGGCACCACCTCCACCGCGGACCGGCCGGACGGGAACCGCAGCTCCACCGTGTCAACCCAGGGCGGCCGGGACTCCGGAGCCCGTTTCTGGAAGAACGGCTTGCCCTCGGCCCCGTTCACGAACCGCTTCAGCACCACCGGCCGGCCGGTCACCCCGCGCAGCGCCCCGCCGGCCACGCTCAGGTAGTACCGGACCAGGTCCAGCTTGGTGTGCCCGGTATGCGGGAAGTAGACCTTGCCCGGGTTGGACACGGCCACCTCGCGGCCTGCCACCTCGACGATCTCCTTGCGCTCCGCCATGGCGCCACGATAACCGGCAGCGCCGGCCCGGCTCTTGTCCGGCTAGCACCCTGGTGTTTGACTGGCCTGAGGTGTGCCCGCTGGGGCGACTCGGGGGTGACGACCATGCAGGTCCAGATGTACACCGTGGTCGGCGATCCGGCCCGGCTCAGCAAAGCCACCGACTACCTGGAAGACACCGTCCGGCCGCAGGTGGAAGCCCAGCTGGGCAGCCGGGGTATGGCCGTGGCGAGTAATGCCGACCTGGGAGTCTGCCTGATCGCAGCGTACTGGGATTCGGCCGACGCGATGGCCGCCAGTGAGCGGGCTGTCGACGTGCCGGGTAAAGAAGTGACCGACCTGATGGGTGGGACGATCTCGAGCGATCAGTATGAGGTGCCCGTATTCATCCGCCAGTCGCGCCCGGGACCCGGCGCTGGGGTCCGGCTGACCCGGGTCGATGACGATCCCGGACGGACCAGTGAGCACATCGAGGAGTTCCGGCTCCGGGCCGGGCCCGTGCTGCTGGACATGCTCGGCCTGTCCAGCGCGCAGTTCCTCGTCGACCGCGACACCGGCCGGAGTGTCGTGGTGACCACGTGGGATGACATGGACGTTATGGCGTCCATGAGGCAGCGGCTGGCGGCGCTGCGCACGACCATGGCCGGGATGACCCAGTCCCAGGTCCGCACAGTGGAGGAGTACATGCTGAACTTCTCCACCGTCCGCGAGGGCGACAACAGGAGTCTGATCGAGCGCGAGGTCACGCTGTGGAACGAGCGGGACCACGCGGGCTGGCTGGCGCTGTCTGACCTGCCCCGGCTGGAAGCCACCGCGCCGGGCGGCCTGCACATGTCCGGCCGGGCAGCGGCCGACGCGATCTGGGACACCTGGAACGACGCCTTCCCGGACAACCGGCTGACCACGGTGAGCATTCACGCCGACGACCGGGGCGGCGTGTACGAGGGCCGGTTCGTCGGCACGCATTCGGGGAGCTTGCGTGGCCCAGCGGGCGACATCGGCCCGACCGGCCGGAGAGTGGACACCGGATTCACGGTCGTGCACGAATGCGACGACGGGAAGATCACCAGCACGCACATCTACTACGACCAGAGTGATCTGCTGGCCCAGCTCGGGGTGCCCGCGGGCCTGGCCGGCCCGCGCTGAGCCAGCGGCTCACGATTGCCGGGGCGGGCTGAGGCCCGGGCGGCGAGCGGCAGGGACGGCAGGATGGGTGGGTGAGGGTGATCGTGCTGGCGGACACGCATTCGCCGCGGCGCTGGCGGTCCTGCCCGCCCGCGGTGGCCGCCCAACTCCAGGACGCGGACCTGATCCTGCACACCGGCGACGTGTGCACCGCGGCCACGCTGGACGAGCTGGCCGGGTACGCGCCGGTCCGCGCCGTGCGCGGCAACAACGACGGCCCGGACGTGGCCGCCTGGGGTGCGCCGGACACGCTGCAGCTCGACCTGGCCGGGCTGAGCGTCGCCATGCTGCACGACTCCGGCCCGGCCCCAGGCCGTCCGGCCCGGATGCGGCGCCGCTTCCCCGGGGCCGACCTGGTCGTCTTCGGCCACTCGCACATCCCGCTGGACCACACCGAGAACGGCCAGCGGATCTTCAACCCGGGCTCACCGACCGACCGGCGCCGCCAGCCCCGCGGCACCATCGGCATCCTGCAGATCGAGTACGGCCGCCTGCTGTCGGCCGACATCGTCCCAGTCACCCCGGCGCCGCAAACAGCCGGCTGACCGGCACCGGCCAGCAGCTGGCGTTCGATATCTAGCGGGCCGGCTCCAGCGGGCGGAGCAGCGGGAAGATCTGGCACTCGCGGACGCTCTTGTCCATGAAGAACGCGAACACCCGCTCGCTCATCCCGAACCCGCAGGCGGGCGGCATGCCGTACTCCAGGGCCTCGACGAAGTCCGGGTCGGGCATCTGCGCCTCGGCGTCCCCGGCCTCGCGCATGGCCTGCTGCTCCGCGAACCGGCGGGCCTGCTCCTGCGGGTCGTTCAGCTCGCTGTAGCCGTTGCCCAGCTCGCTGCCTGCCACGATGACGTGGAACCGCTCGACGATGCCGGGCCGGTCCGGGCGGGCTTTGGCCAGCGGGGACACCTCGAGCGGCTCGTTGACCAGGAACCCGGGGCCGGCCAGGCGACGGCGGCAGTGCTTCCACAGCGCGTCCATGCCCCGGGCCCGGTTCAGGCCGGCCCGGTCCACCACGATGTGCAGCTCGTCGATGGTGGCGACCAGCTTGTCCAGGCTGGCCGAGGACACGTCGAAGCCGAGGCTCTGACTGATCGTCTCGTAGTAGTCATACCGGGCCCAGGTAGCGCCCAGGTCGACCTGGTACTCGCGGCCGTTCCGGTGCAGGGTGAAGGCCAGCGTGCCGAACGTGTCGCTGATCACCTGCCGGAACAGCTCCTCGACGAGCCGCATGCCCGCCTCGTAGTTGGCGTACGCCCAGTAGAACTCCATCTGGTCGTAGTCGTTGAGGTGCTCCCGGCTCTGGTTCTCGTTCCGGAACTGCCGCCCGATCTCGAACGTCTTCTCCAGCCCGCCGACCAGCAGCCGCTTCTGCCACAGCTCGCCCATGGAAATCCGCAGGCAGACGTCGGTGTCCAGGTAATTGTGGTGGGCCACGAACGGGCGGGCGTCGGCCCCGCCGGTGGTCAGCTCCAGGGCCGGGGTCTGCACCTCGATGAAGCCGCGGTCCTCCAGGAACCGGCGCATCGAGCGCCAGAACCGGGCCTTGGCATAGATCATCTCCTGGATCTCCCGGTGCAGCAGGATGTCCAGGTAGCGCTGGCGGAGCAGGACTTCCTCGTTGGTCAGCCCGGAGTGCTTGTCCGGCAGCGGGCGCAGCGACTTGGCCAGCACCCGGACCTGGCGGGCGGCCACCGAGCGCTCGCCGGTCTTGGTCTGCAGCCGGTAGCCCTCGACCGCGATGAAGTCGCCGATGTCGAGCAGCTTGGTCAGCGCCTTGTAGCCCGGGACATGATCCTCGGGCAGGTCCCGGCGGGAGATCATGAACTGCATCTCGCCGCTCTCGTCGTGCAGCTGGCCGAACGTCAGGTTGCCCATCGGGCGGAGCAGCATGATCCGGCCGGCGATGGCCACCGGCTCACCGTCGGCCAGCTCGCGGGCCTCGGCGATGGGCGTCCGGGCCACCGCGTCCGGCGGGTACGGGTTCAGGCCGAGCTCGCGCAGCTGCGCCACCTTGTCGATGCGCTGCTGCCGGATCTCTTCCAGCACGCTCGTGCTGTCCTCGGCTGACCTCGTGCTGTCCTCGGCTGACACTGTCCGCTGGTCCTTCACCGTGATTCCCCGCGTGGCCCGGGTGGGCCGTTCGCCCGTCGGCACAGTATCCCGCACCGGACGGCATGGCTGAGCGGCCCAGCGCTTGCTGTAACATTAAGTTGTCAATTGACTACATATTGTGATCTCGGAGGTCTTCATGAGATCACCCGGTCCTGGCCCGCCCCACGACACGCCGCGCAGTTCGGTCAAGTACAACTGGCCGGACGGCTCGATCACGGTGAGCTGCCAGGCCGCTGACGACAGCCAGGTACGCATGACCGTCACCGACACCGGGCCCGGGCTGTCGGCCGACGAGATACTGCAGCAGCTGGCCAGCACCGGCGTCACCGCGCAGATCCCGGTGGTCATCCTGAGCGGTGACTCCGGCCAGTCCACCGTCCAGCAGCTGCTGGCCAGGGGCGCGGCCGGGTTCCTGGCCAAGCCGTTCACCGTGCCGGAGTTCATCGCGACGCTGGACCGCTTCCTGGCGCCACCCGCAGGATAGGCGGCATGCGCCTGGATGCCGGGGCCGCCCGGCGGCTGTTCGCGGGCACTGCGGTGGCCCGGCTGGCCACGGTGACCCCGGCCGGCCACCCGCACATCGTGCCGGTCACGTTCGTGCTGGACAGCCGGCCCGGCCAGGGCGACTGGGTGTACACCGCGGTGGACCACAAGCCGAAGAGCACTACCCGGCTGCAGCGGCTGCGCAACATCCAGGCGCAGCCCCGGGTCGCGCTGCTCGCCGACCACTACGCGGATGACTGGACCCGGCTGTGGTGGGTCCGGGCCGACGGCGAAGCGGCCGTGCTCGGCGCGGCGGGCGAGGCGGCCGCGGCTGCCGAGGTGGCCGGCCCGCTCCGGCTGCTCGCGGCGCGCTACCCGCAGTACGCCGCCCGGCCCCCGGCCGGCCCGGTCATCGCGGTTCGGGTGGACCGCTGGACTGGGTGGGCGGCCGCGGCGCGGGGTTAGGCCCGGCCATCGCCAGGCGGCGGTGCTCGGCGGCGCGCAGCGCGGTCCACCAGTGCGGCTCCTTGACCGGCACGGTGAGCAGCGTCTCCAGCGCGAAGTACGTCACGATCAGCCGGAACACGATGTAGCTGGGCAGCGAGATGACCCGGCCCGGGCCGCCCAGGATGGATATCACCACCGCCATCACCAGCAGCTGGGCGCCCAGCGCGATGGCGCCCGCGGCGGCGATCTCATGCAGCGGGAAGAACGAGTCGTCCAGCAGGATCAGGCCGATCACGGCCACCGCGAACGGGATCAGGATCAGCTTGCGGAACATGACGAAGCAGGCCCAGGGCATGGTCCAGATGCCGCGCAGCCCGTCCAGGCCGAAGATGGCGTCCCGGTTCCGGCTGATGCTGTGGAACAGGCCGAACGACCAGCGCATCCGCTGCTCGCGCAGCTCACGGAAGTTCTGCGGCTGCTCGCTGTACACCTTGATGGCCGGGTCAGAGATGATCTGGTAGCCGAGCCGGCCGACCCGCATGGTGATGTCCGCGTCCTCGCCGAGCATGCCCTCGGCGATGCCGCCGAGGCCGACCACCACTTCCCGCCGGTAGGCCACGGTCGCGCCGGGCAGCACCGGGATGGCATCCACCGCGCCCTGGGCGGTGCGCTTGAATGCCGCGCCGTAGTACACCTCGATCGCCCTCATCCGCTCGATCCAGATGGTGAGCTTGTGCGGCAGCGGGACCGAGCCCACGCCACCGACCCGGGGGTCCTCGAAGTACGGGGCCATCAGCGGCAGTATCGACCGGGAGACGAACGTGTCCGCGTCCACCCGCACCACGATGTCCTCAGTGGCCGCGAACAATGCCGTATTAAGGGCGTGCGCTTTGGCGTGCATTTTGGATTCGGTCGCCGAGGTCAGCAGCACGCCGCGGGCGTATCGGCAGGCGTCCAGCGCGGCCCGGGCCTCGATGTACGTATTGTCGGTCGAGCCATTCTCGACGACGTAGATGGTCGCGCCGCCGGGCCATTCCCCGGCGGCCGCGTCGATGGCCCGGACGCAGTGCCCGATGCGGCCCTCTTCGTTGTGCGCCGGGACCATGAAGCCGAAGGTCAGCGGGGTGGCCAGTACCCCGGTCGGCCCCGGCGCCGTCTCCAGTTCTTCCAGGTTGTGCCGCCGGGCCCGCTCGATGACATATCCGCACAGGCACAGGTAGGCGGGGAACAAGGCGAAGAACAGGACCACGACGGAAAGCAGTCCACCGAGCAGCGGGATACGCGAGAGCAAATGCAGGCTGTGTGACTCGTAATGGAACAGGGCCCAGATCGTGACCACCGCCGCCGCGATGCAGCCGAGAAACACCACGGCGTAATAGCGCGGGCGTTTCAGCACGGCCTGCAGTATTACCTTGGGCGGCAGTACGACGTCGGAGAACACGGCCAGTGCGACGGCGATGATGCCCATAACGCCGTCCAGGATGTTGCCCCGGGTGCTGAACGGGCCGGGACCGCCGTACCGGGCCAGCCGGGCCAGCAGGATGTCGAGCAGCACCATCAGCGGCAGGTAGATGAGCAGCGCCCAGGCCGGCCAGCTTGGCCCGTGCGGGCACCGACCCGGCGGAGAACGCGGCGAACAGGATCAGTATCGCCACGGTGAGCGGGCGGATCGCGATCGAGGCCTGCTTGCCCAGCTCGAAGGAGTGGATCCCGGCCAGGTTGCTGATGAAGCGCCCGTACCGGAACGTGATCCGCGGCAGGATGGCCTGGATGCCCAGCGCTACCCCGGCGAAGCAGAGCAGCATGACCGGGGTGAGCCAGCGTGGCCGCCGCACCCGGAGCCCGGGTAGCGCCGAGTACGGATTGATGTCGCCGTGAGCCGGGCAGTGACCTATTTCGGCCGGCTCACGGCCTTTCCTGGGCCGTCCCGGGACAGGCAGTTTACTCACGGATCAGCACTGTAATACGCTGCTCCCCGTTCTTCCACCGGTGGCGGCCGATAATCGCCCCCCAGGACGTGGCAACTTTGCCTCGTCGTTACGGATTGGCCTAGCCCGCCCGCCAAAAAATTGATTACCCCGCCCGATAACTCCCCAATATGGCCTAGCACAGTACCGGAAAGTTGACTACGCCACGGCGGATAGGGCGGTTACCGAAGCAAGTTTTCCCACGTAGATGGTGGAGACACGGGCTGTGTATTTGTCGAACATATATTTCAAACTAGACCACAGCCACGGATAGGGGTAGTATCCGAACCGGTGCAGCCAATAGCTGGAACGGACCTCCACCAACCGATCACGGCAAGGGACTACATGAGATCTTGATCCGGGGCATGCCAATGCCCTGGATGCAGGCTGCCGGGTTTCGCTGGACCCGGTTAGATTTCTTCACCATACGCAATTCCTCGGGGGTGGAATGCGCATAACCTTCCTTGGTCATGCCGGTTTCCTGGTCGAGACAGAATCTGCCATCCTGATCGCCGACCCGTGGCTGTCGCCGTCCGGGGCATTCGACTCCTCCTGGTTCCAGTTCCCGCGCAATCATCACTTGGCCGCGCTGGTCCAGGAGAAGCTGGCTGACAGCTCGAAATCGCGCTACCTGTACCTCAGCCATGAGCACAAAGACCATTTCGACAAGGCCTTCCTGGACAGCATCCAGTGCCGCGACTTCACCGTGCTGCTGCCGCACTTCCAGCGGAAGGCGCTGGCCGAGGTCATGGCCGGCTACCAGTGCCACGATCTGGTGCTGGCCGATGACCAGGCCGAGATCCCGATCAGTGGCGGCACGGTCAAGCTGTACCTGGACGACTCCGAGCTCAACCGCGACTCGGCCATCCTGATCAAGGCCGACGGGCAGGCCTTCCTCAACCTGAACGACTGCCGGATCACCGACGCGCTGCCGGCCATCCGCCGGACCGAAGGCGCCATCGACGTCCTGGCCATGCAGTTCTCCGGGGCCAACTGGCATCCGGTGTGCTACGACTATCCGCCCGAGCGCTATGCGGCCATCTCCACCAAGAAGGTGAGGGCGAAGTTCCATTCGGTGGCGCAGGCGGTCAAGACGGTAGCCCCGAATTGGTACCTGCCCTCGGCGGGCCCGCCGTGCTTCCTCGACCCGATGCTGCTGGACATCAATTTCCAGCCGGTCAACATCTTCCCGAACGCGTGGGCGCTGACCCGGTTCCTGGACCGGCGGTTCCCGGCCGGGGGCACGGCGTGGCCGGAGCTGATGCCGGGCGACGTACTGGACGTCACGTCCGCGGTGGTGCGAGCCGACGGGGCCGAGCGGGTGGACGAGGCCGGGTTCCGCGGCTACGTCGAGGGCTACGCGGCCGAATACGCCGGGTTCTTCGCGGCCCGCCAGCAGCTTTACGGTCACCGGGAACCCGCTGACCTGCTCCGCAGGCTCGGCGAGGAGCTGCGCGTCAAGCTGGCCGCACTGGACCTGAACGAGCGGATCCTGACCAACCTGTACTTCGGCTTCACCGATGCGCCGGAGGCCATGCTCCGGGTCAGCTTCCCGGACCGGGACGTGAGCGCGTGCCAGCAGGTCAGCGAGCCTAGTTTCTACCGGATCGAGGCACCGTCCTGGGAGGTCGCCCGGGTGCTGGACGGCCGCATCTCCTGGGAGGACTTCGCGCACACGTTCCGGATGCGGCTGTCCCGGGAGCCCGATCTGTACCAGACCGCGATCAGCGCGTTCCTCCGGCTGGACGCCGAGGACCTGAACCGGTTCTGCGGCAAGATCCTCAGCATCGAGAGCCGTCAGGAGCGGATCGTCAAGGAAGCGAACGGAAGCCGGTACGCCGTCGATCGGTACTGCCCTCACCAGGGCGGTGACCTTCTGTACGGGTGGGTCGAGGAGGACCGCTACCTGACCTGCCCGCGCCACGGCTGGAGATTCGACCTGGAAAACGACGGAAGCTGCCCGGACAACCTCGGCAGCGTTCATGCCACCTGCCTGGAAGAGGACTAGGGGGCCGGGCACGGTGGCGGGCAGGCAGTCACCCGCATGGCTGGACAAGCAGGATAAACAGACAGGGGATAACGGGTAATGCGAGTTCTGATCCTTGGCGGGGACGGGTATCTGGGCTGGCCGACCGCCATGCACTTCTCCATGCGCGGCGATGAGGTGCACGTCGTCAACAACTATCTGCGGCGCAAGATGCACGCCGAGGCGGGCACCGACTCACTGACCCCGATCGCGCCGAACCTGGTCAGCCGGGTGAGTGCCTGGCGCGAGCTGACCGGCCATACCATCCTGGCCACCGAGGGTGACCTGGCCGACTGGTCCGTGGTGGAGCGGCTGTTCCAGGACTGGACCCCGGACGCCATCATCCATTACGGCGAGATTCCCTCCGCGCCGTACTCCATGATGGACCGGCACCGCGCCGCACTGACCCAGTACAACAACGTGATCAACACGCTGAATGTGCTGTGGGCCATGCACGACTACGCGCCCGACGCGCACCTGGTCAAGCTGGGCACGATGGGGGAGTACGGCACGCCGAACATCGACATCGAGGAAGGCTGGATCGAGATCCAGCACGGCGGGCGGTCCGACCGGATGCTCTACCCGAAGATGCCGGCCTCGCTGTACCACTGCTCCAAGGTGCACGACTCGACCAACATCGAGTTCTGCTGCCGGGCCTGGGGGCTGCGCGCCACCGACCTGAACCAGGGCGTGGTGTACGGCATCGAGACCGAGCAGACCCGGATCGACCCGCGCCTGATCACCCGGTTCGACTACGACGACGTGCACGGCACCGTGCTCAACCGGTTCTGCGTGCAGGCCGTGATGGGGCACCCGCTCACCCCGTATGGCAAGGGCAACCAGACGCGCGGGTTCCTGAACATCGAGGACACGCTGCGCTGCGTCGAACTGGCCTGCCGTCACCCGGCCGCGTCCGGTGAGTTCCGGGTCTTCAACCAGTTCACCGAGCAGTTCTCGGTCAACGAGCTAGCCGAGCTGATCCGGGTGGCCTGCGTGGAGTTTGGGCTCAAGCCCGCCGAGATCTGCCACGTCGATAACCCGCGGGTGGAGAAGGAAGATCACTACTACAACGCCAAGCACACCAAGCTCATCGACCTGGGCCTCGAGCCGCACCTGCTGTCAGAGACGCTGGTGGGGGACATATTCGAGGCAATTGAGCGCTACCGGGACCGGCTGATACACGACCACATCCTGCCCCGGACCACCTGGCGCGGCGGGTACCAGTCCGCTCAGCAGGATGCCCGGCGGTCCGTGCCGGCCCAGGCGCCGCCGGACGGCGCGGCGGCCCCGGCGGCCGCGGCGTCCGGGCTGGGCCGTTAGCGGAAAGCATCTGTGATGGCCAGGCGGGCAGGCAGCACGTTCGGCAGGTTGCTCCTCAACTGGGGCGTCCTGTTCGCGGTCATCGGCACCCTGCTGCTGGCCCGCCAGCACGCCAACGCGGTCAACCAGGCACCGCTCGCGGCGCCTCCGGTCCGCCTGACCACCTCGACCACGCAAGAGTGGGCACACTTCCCGTCCTATACGGGGAGTGTGCCCGTGCTCGTCTACCACGGCATCAACGACTCCGGGAAGAACTACGCCGTCACGCTGCGGCTGTTCGGGGAGCAGATGCTGGCGCTCAAGACGGCCGGCTTCCACGCCATCACACTGGCCCAGTACGCCGCATGGGTGCACGGTGACCGGCGTGGCATGCCGTCCAAGCCGATCCTGCTCACCTTCGACGATGGCCGCCGGGACGCCTACCGGGCGGCGAACAACCTGCTCGCCAAGTACGGCTTCCACGCCACCATGTTCACCTTCGCCGCGTGGCCGAAGACCAACCCCGGCTTCAGCCTGACCTGGAACGAGCTGCAGCGGATGCAGCGCAGCTTGGTCTGGTCAGTCCAGGAGCACGGTGGCCGCGGCCACGAGTACGTGCCGATAAACGCGGCCGGCGACAAGGGCGGCGACTTTGCCGATCTCCGTTATGTGCAGAAGCCGGGCGGCGGCCACATGGAGACCTTCGCTGAGTTCCAGAAGCGGTTCACCACCGACGTCATCTGGGGCATGAACCAGTTTTCCGAGCATGTCCCGGGCTACCAGCCGATCGCGTTCGCCGTGCCGTATGGCGACTACGGGCAGATGCACACCAACGACCCGCAGATCGCGGGCTTCACCCTGCCCTGGCTGGACAGCCACTTCTCCGTCGTGTTCGGCGGCGACTACCTGAACAAGGTGCCGGGGCAGCGGGCTGAGATCCCGGGGCGCTTCTCCCCGAAGTTCTCTTACCGGATGACGATGCGGCAGGCGATGACGCTGCCCGCGCTGTACTGCCGGCTCCGGGACTGGGTGACCAACGCGCCGATATACCGCGAGTACCAGTGCATGCACCTCGGCGCGGCGGCCTACGGCCCGGTCATGAGCCAGGGGCGTGGCCAGTACATCTGGCACCCGCCCGAGATGAAACCCGCGAAGGGCCCGAAGGGGCATGGCTATGCCGCGCCGCCCACGGCGACCTAACCTGGGCTCATGACCTGGGGAGCGATGCGGGCGTAGCGATGGGGTCTGGACGGGCGGTGCGCCTGCGTCTCGGGACAGCTGGGCTACTCGGGGCGGTGCTGATGCTGGCCGGCTGCCAGGCAACCCAGAAGTGGCCGCCGGTCCCCGCGGGCACCGGGCCGCCCGCGCCGATCATCGTGCTGAGATCAAACATCCTGCACTCGGTGCTGGCCGAGCACGGGGAACTGGCCGATACCTTCGCCGGCCGGATGACCTATCTCGTCGCGCCGTCGGGCCAGACCCAGGCGCTGGCCGGCCCGCTGGCCGGCACGGTCAAGAACACGTACATCTACAAGAGCTACGCCGCGTTCGCCGGCGACGTGGCCGCGGGCCGGCTGCCCGCCTCGGTGCACGCGGTGCTGTACGACATCGAGAAGTGGCCCGCCACCCCGCTCGACGAGCAGCAGCATCCGCAGTTCTATATGCGGCGGTTCAGCGCGCTGGCCCGGGCGCACGGGCTGCTGCCGATCCTGGCCCCGGCCCGTGACCTGGTCCTGGTCCCCGGTGGCAGCTGCCCCAAGCGGGGCAGTGAGAACCTGTCCGAGGCGTACATCCGGTGCGGGCTGGCCGGCGCCGACCAGGGCGCGGCCGCCCTGGTCGTGCAGTCCCAGGCCGAGGAGTTCAACGTGACGGCCTTCCGCCACTTCGTGGCCACGGTGGCCCGGCAGGCGCGGGCCGGGAACCCGCGGATCGCCGTGCTCGCCCAGCTGGCCACCGCGCCGCTCGGCCAGCCCGCCTCGGTCCCGCAACTGGTGTCCGCGGCGCGCAGCGTGCACCGGCTGGTCAACGGGTTCAGCCTGACCGCCCGGAACGTCAACACCGAGACCACCGCGGGCCTGCTGTGGGCGTTCAGCCGGCTGGGCAAAGGGTGAGCTGGGGTCAGACCCCGGGCTGGGGGCCGGGCCGGGGCTCGGTCAGACTCCGGCGGGCAGCCTGCTCAGCGCGCTCTCCAGCGTGGCCGCGGGCAGCTCGAAGTCGGTGACCCGGCCCGCCAGGTAGCTCTCGTAGGCGGACAGGTCGAGCAGGCCGTGGCCGCACAGCGCGGTCAGGATGACCTTCTCCTCACCGGTCTCCTTGCAGCGCAGCGCCTCCTCGATGGTGGCGGCCAGGGCGTGCGCCGGCTCCGGGGCCGGCACGATGCCCTCGGTCCGGGCGAACCGCAGCCCAGCCGCGAAGCACTCGGACTGCAGCTTGGCCACCGCCTCGAACAGGCCCAGCTCGTACATGTGCGACAACAGTGGCGACATGCCGTGGTACCGCAGCCCGCCCGCGTGGATCGGGTCCGGGATGAAGTCGTGGCCCAGCGTGTGCATCTTGAGCAGCGGAGTCATCCCGGCGGTGTCGCCGAAATCGTAGGCGTACACGCCGCGGGTGAAGGACGGGGCGGCCGCGGGCTCGACCGCCCGGAACATGGGGTTGATCCGGCCGGCCAGCTTCTCCCGGAGGAACGGGAAGACCAGCCCGGAGAAGTTGGACCCGCCGCCGGTGCAGCCGATGATCAGGTCGGGTGTGTCGCCCGCCTGCGCCATCTGCTTGATGGCCTCCTCGCCGATCACCGTCTGGTGCAGCAGCACGTGGTTGAGCACGCTGCCCAGTGCGTACCGGGCTTCCGGGTCCCCGGCGGCGACCTCGACCGCCTCGCTGATCGCGATGCCCAGGCTGCCCGGCGAGTCCGGGTCGGCCGCCAGCACCGCCTTGCCGGACGTGGTCACGTCGGACGGGCTCGGGTGCACGGTGGCGCCGTACGTCTCCATCAGCAGCCGGCGGTACGGCTTCTGGTCATAGGACGCCCGGACCTGCCAGACCTCGCACTCCAGGCCGAACGCGGCCGACGCGAACGCGAGCGCGCTGCCCCACTGGCCGGCCCCGGTCTCGGTGGTCAGCCGGGTGACGCCCTCGGCCGCGTTGTAGTAGGCCTGCGGTACCGCCGTGTTGGGCTTGTGCGATCCGGCCGGGCTGCCGCCCTCGTACTTGTAGTAGATCCGGGCGGGCGTGCCGAGGTCCTTCTCCAGCCGCCGGGCCCGCAGCAGCGGAGTGGGCCGCCACAGCCGGTAGACGTCGAGCACGTCCTCGGGGATGGAGATGTACTGATCGCCGGACACTTCCTGGGCGATCAGCGCGGCCGGGAACAGCGGCGCGAGGTCGTCCGGGCCAACCGGCTGGCGGGTGCCCGGGTGCAGCGGCGGCGGCGGGGGTGACGGCAGGTCAGGGATCACGTTGTACCACTGCCGGGGGAGCTCGGACTCTTGCAGCACGTACTTCACCTGGTGGTCCATGGCGGCCTCCCTGTCACCCCGGACGGCATCGAGCCAGCGTAAGGGGCATTATTCATTATGGGGGCGTTAAGCAACATGGGGCGTGCGGCGGCGCCGCCTGGCCTGCCGCTGCGGCTGGGCCCCGGCCGGCTCCGGCGTGGCGCCGCCCTGCTGGGCGCCGGCCTGCTGGGCTCCGGCCCGCTGCTCCGCCCGCGCTTGCTTGGCCCGCGCTTGCTCGGCCTGGGCCCGTTGTTGCAGCGCGACCAGCGAGGTGTCGATGTCCCGGCGCATCCGCGGCGCGGCCAGCACCCGGAACAGCCCGGCGGAGCCGCCTTCCACCTGCACGCTCTTGGCCACCCGGACCTGGCCGCCGGGCAGCGGGTCGATGACATGGTCGAAGATCACCCGGCCCAGCGGCAGCGGGCTCTCGCTGATCCAGCGCCGGCCGGGCTCGACCGAGGTGATGGCGAACGTGCCGCCCAGCGCGTTGTGCTTCTTGACCCAGCCCGAGCTGCCCGGCTGGAACTCCCCGTCCATCTGGGCGATCTCTTTGCTGACATCCCACTCTGGCCAGCGGGCCACGTCGGTCCAGATCTGCCAGACCGTGGGCGCTTCGGCCTCGAACGTCACTGCACATTCGAATAAGAACATGACGGAACCCCCGCGAATGAGCGCGGACTTAGGAACTCCGGTACTAACGAAACTAGGCTATCGGTCCGGCTGGAACCCGTTGCGCTAACTGGCACACCGCTTGCCGCGGCCTCACCCTCTCGCCACCCTCGCCGCCGTGCCCAGCTCGGCCGCGGTGGGGTAGCGCGGTGACGGGAGCTATGTAATGTGGTGTTATTAGCCGGTAATTCACCGGAGATCCACATATGGCCGGTAGGTTGCTTCCCGCCTGCGGGCCTCCCCAGTGCGGCTCCGCCTGCCCCCAGGCCCGGCCGGAAGGACCCCGGATGAACCGCCCCCGCCTCACCTCCTGCCGCTCCGGCCGCGCCATGCTTGCCCTGCCCGTGCTGGCCGTGCTGCTGGTCGGCTGTGCCATCGGCCTGTCCGGCGGGACGACCCAGGCGGCGGACAGCGCCCCGCTCAGCGCGGCCCGGCCGGACAACCCGAACGCGCCCGGGTTCTGGTACGGGACGGACAGCGCGACGATCGCCATCACCACCAAGCCGCCCTACCGCGAGCCGGCGGTCAGTGGCTCGCCGCCGTACGGCGGGTACATCGGGATGGCCGGCAACTGGGCCCGCTGGTCCGGCTGCGGCGGGGTGCTGGTCTGGTCGTCCCAGGACAGCAAGGCCGCGAACACCAACTACAACACGTACCACAAGGGCATCGGCACCGGCGTCTACTGGTTCATGGCCGGGCCCGGGGTGGACCCGCACTACAACGGGACCACGTCCGAGGCGTCCGCCTGGGGCGCGGCCCAGGCGGCCAAGACGCTGCGCGCGATCGGCGGCCTGAACGTCACGTACAAGGTCGTCTGGATGGATATCGAGCTGCCTGGCGACGCGCCCAACTACACGCCCGCCCCGGACAACGGCTGGAACAACGTGTACACCTCGACCTGCAGCGGCAAGGTCAAGACGGTCGGGGTGGCGGCCTCCCTGGACCGGGCCGACCTGAACGGCTATGCGTCCTACCTGACCGCGCACTCGTCCTACACCCCGGGCGTGTACTCCTCCCCGGCCATCTGGGGCTCGATCTTCGGCACCGGCGGCGCCTCGTCCATCCCGAACACCGACGAGTGGACCTACACCGACGGCACCAGCCACATCTCGCCGCCGCCGATCGGCTGGTGCGTGCCGAACACCTCGACCTGCGCCCGCTTCTTCGGTGGGGTGACCGAGTCCAGCGTGCACGCGGTGATGTGGCAGTGGTCCGGCGGTGGCGGGATCACCAACGGCGTCGGCGACTTCGACCAGATCAACACCAACACCGTGAAGTGAGCTGAACCCAGCCCGGCCAGCGGGCCCCCGCCACCAGGCGGGGGCCCGCTGCGTATCCCGAACCGGGCGGGAAGTCTTGACAACCGGTCATGATCGGCCCAAGATCGGTCAACAACGGGCATAGCGGCCAGGTCACATTGCCCTGCACTGAACCCGTGCCGCCCCGATACGAACCGAGGTCCGGGATGCTGCCTACCCAGCGCCGCCAGGCGATCCTGGCCGAGGTGCGGCAGCACAGCGCAGTGGCCGCCGACGACCTGGCCCGCGAGTTCGACGTGTCGGTCGAGACCATCCGCCGCGACCTCAGGGACCTGCAGCAGAAAGGCCTGCTGGACCGGGTCTACGGCGGCGCCACCCAACCCGCCGGGCGGTCCAGCGAGGGCAGCTTCGCGGCCCGCAGCACCCGGCACATCGAGGCCAAACGGGCCATTGCCGGGCTGGCCGCGACGCTGGCCGAACCAGGCGAGACGATCGTCATCGACGTTGGCACCACCGCGCTGGAGGTGGCCCGCGCACTACCAGAAGCGTTCCACGGCCGGGTGCTGACCAACTCCGTGCCGGCCGCGCTCGAGCTGTCCGCCCGGGACCACATCGAGGTCATGCTGTGCGGCGGCCAGGTCCGCGGCGGCGACGCGGCCTGCTCCGGCGCCACCGCGGAGGCGTTCTTCGAGGAGTTCTACGCCGACCGGGCGTTCCTCGGCTCCGGCGGGGTCCACCCCGAGGCCGGCCTGACCGACTACTACCCGGCCGAGGTGGTGGTGCGGCGCACCATCATCGCGCACACCGCGGCCTGCTACGTGCTGGCCGACTCCAGCAAGCTCGGGGCCATCGCCGTGCACCGGGTCTGCCCGCTGGACCGCGTCACCGCGGTCCTCACCGATGACGCGGCCGACCCGGGCGCCTGCCAGGCCCTGGCCGAGGCCGGCGCCGAGCTGCGCATAGCCAGCACTGCTCAACAGCAAGGGATGTGAGGCCGGTGACCACTGTCACCCAGCACGACGACGACGCCCAGCTTGGCCGGTACGGCTACCGGCAGCAGTTCGTCCGCTCGCTGCACAACTTCGAGTCGTTCGCGGTGGCGTTCTCGTTCATCTCGATCACCACCGGAATCTTCACCACGTTCGCGTTCGCGCTGACCACCGGCGGGCCGCGGAGCATCTGGACCTGGCTCATCGTGGTGGCCGGCCAGGCCCTGGTGGCGCTGGTCTACGGCGCGCTGGCCGCCCGGGTGCCGCTGTCTGGCTACTCCTACCAGTGGGCCTCCCGGCTGGCCAACGTGCACATCGGCTGGTGGCTGGGCTGGATGTCGTTCGCGTTCCTGACCATCGTCACCGTGTCGGTGGACTACGGCCTGGTCCAGGTGGCGTTCCAGCCGCTGATCGGCGAGACGTACACGCCGACCAGCGCCGCGCTGGAGACGCTGGTCGTGCTGGCCCTGCAGGCGGTGCTGATCATCGCCTCCACCCGGGCCACCACCCGGGTGAACAACACCGCGGTGGCCACCGAGGTGATCGGCATCGTCGGGCTGACCGTGCTGCTCATCGTGGTGGCCGCGATCCGGTCCAAGGGGCACTGGTCCAACCTGGTGTCCACCGGGGTGGTGCCGCACGCCGGCTACTACGCCTGGCTCGGCCCGTTCATGCTGGCCACGCTGCTCGGCGCGTACACCATCGTGGGCTTCGAGTCGGCCAGCAACCTGGCCGAGGAGACCGTCGAGCCGCACCGCACGATCCCCCGGGCGATGATCCGCGCCGTGCTGCTGTCCGGCGTGGTCGGCTTCGCCTTCCTCATCGCGCTCAGCTACTCGATCAGCGACATCAAGGGCGCATCGGCCAGCAGCGCGCCGGTCGCGTTCATCGTCCAGGACGTGCTCGGCAGCGTGGTGCAGAAGATCTTCCTCATCTTCGTCTGCGTCTCGATCTTCGCCTGCGGCCTGGTCATCATGGTCACCAACGGCCGGCTGATCTGGTCCATGTCCCGGGACAAGCGGCTGCCCGGCTACCAGCTGTGGCGCCAGGTGCCCCGGGCCACCGGCGGCCCGGCCTGGGCCACCGTGCTGGCCGCCGTGCTCGGTGCGGTCATCACGCTGATCCTGCGCACGCATACCGCCGCGCTGGTCACCCTGTTCACCGCGTCCACCATCATGCCCGCGCTGCTGTACGGCTCGACCGTGCTGCTCTACCTGTTCGCCGCGCGCCGGCGCCGCGGCGAACGCGGGCACTTCTCGCTCGGTGTCTGGGAGATCCCGGTCATCGCCGGCGCGCTGATCTGGATCGCCTACGAGCTGATCGTGCTGATCGGGCCGGCCGAGTTCCGCGACGCGCAGTACTACGTGCTCGGTTCGCTCGGCCTGGGCCTGATCGTCTACGCGGTCCAGTGGCTGCTCGAACCGGGCGCGATGCGCCGCGAGGAAGGCGCGCACGGGGCGGCCGCGCTAGTGGAAGAACCCAGCTCCGGCGGGGAAGGCGCGCCGGCCGCCGGGTGAACGTCCTCGCCATCGACCAGGGCACCTCGGCGACCAAGGCGCTGCTCGTCGCCCCGGGTGGCGACGTGCTCGGCGCCGCCGAGGTGCCGGTGCACCCGCGCAGCCTGCCCGACGGCGGCGTCGAGCAGGACCCGGCCGAGCTGCTGGAGTCGGTGCTGGCGGCCGGCCAGGGCGCGGTGGCCGCCGCCCGGGCCCCCGCGCACGCGCTGGCCCTGGCCAACCAGGGCGAGACCGTGCTGGCCTGGGACCGGCGCAGCGGGCGGCCGCTCACCCCGGCCATCGTCTGGCAGGACCGCCGCTCGGCCGGGGTGTGCGCCCGGCTGGCCGGCCAGGCGGACACGCTGGCCGCGATCACCGGGCTGCCGCTCGACCCGTACTTCGCCGCACCCAAGATGACCTGGCTGCGGGAGAACCTGACCCGCGACGGCGTGGTCACCACCACGGACAGCTGGCTGCTGGCCCGGCTCGGCGCCGGGTACCTGACCGACGCCAGCACCGCGTCCCGGACCCTGCTCCTCGACCTGGACGCGATGGCCTGGTCACCGGCCGCGTGCTCGGTGTTCGGCCTGGATCCGGCCGAGCTGCCCGCGGTGGCCGACTGCGCCGGGATCAGCGGCGAGACGGCCGCGTTCGGCCGCCCGATCCCGGTGGCCGGCCTGGCCGTGGACCAGCAGGCCGCGCTGCTGGCCGAGGGCTGCCTGACCGCGGGCGAAGCCAAGTGCACCTACGGCACCGGCGCGTTCCTGCTGGTCACCACCGGGCCCACGGCGGTGCGCTCGGAGCACGGGCTGTCCGCCTCGGTGGCCTGGCGGCTAGCCAGGGAAAAGGCCTACTGCCTGGACGGGCAGGTGTACACGGCGGGCGCGGCGGTGCGCTGGCTGACCGAGGTGGGCCTGCTGGACGGCGCGGCCAGCCTGGACACGCTCGGCGGCAGCGTGCCCGACGCTGGTGGCGTCACGTTCCTGCCCGGGCTGGCCGGGCTGGGCGCGCCGCACTGGCGGCCGGACGCCCGCGGCGCGTTCCTCGGCCTGGGCCTCGGCACCACCCGCGCGCATCTGGCCCGGGCGGTGGCCGAGGGCATCGCCGCTTCGGTCGCGCTGCTGGCCCGGGCCGCGGCCGCGGACCGCGGCGCGGCACTGCGGGTGCTCCGCGCCGACGGCGGGCTGACCCGGTCCCGGCTGCTCGTCCAGGTCCAGGCGGACCTGCTCCAGGTGCCGGTGCAGGTATGTGCCGCGGCCGACGCGACCGCGCTCGGCGCCGCGGCCCTGGCCCGGCTCGGCACCGGCGCGGCCAGCACGCTGGCTGAGGCGGTCGGCCAGCTACCGGTGGAAGCGACCATCGAACCGTCCATCTCCGCAGACCAGGCCGCAGAACGACTAGCATCCTTCGACTCGGCCCTCACCGGCGCGCTGCCGGACCGGCCATGACCGGCGACGACTGGCCGGACGGCGTCGCCGACGTGCTCATCGTCGGGGCCGGTGTGGTCGGCGCCGCCATCGCCCGGACGCTGGCCGGCTACCAGCTGAGCTGCCTGCTGGTGGACGCGGCCAGCGACGTCGGCACCGGGACCAGCAAGGCCAACACGGCGATCCTGCACACCGGGTTCGACGCCGAGCCGGGCAGCCTGGAGAGCCGGCTGCTGAGCCGGGGCAGCCGGCTGCTGGCGGATTACGCCCAGCAGGCGGGCATCCCGGTGGAGCGGACCGGCGCCCTGCTGGTCGCCTGGACCCCGGAGCAGGAGGCCGCGCTGCCCGGCATCGCGGACAAAGCCCGGCGCAACGGCGTCGCCGACCTCAGCCCCCGCAGCAGCGCCGAGGTCTACCAGGCTGAGCCGCACCTGGGCCCGGGCGCCCGGGCCGGCCTGCTGATCCCGGGGGAGAGCATCATCTGCCCGTGGACCACCACGCTGGCCTACGCCACCGAGGCGGTCCGGGCCGGGGTGCGGCTGCTGCTGCACACCCAGGTGCTGGACGTGCGGCCCGGCCCGGACCAGCACGAAGTGCGGACCTCGCGCGGCCCGCTGCGCTGCCGCTGGCTGATCAACGCGGCCGGTCTGTACAGCGACCAGATCGACCGGATGCTCGGCGGCGAGTCGTTCACCATCACGCCACGGCGCGGTGAGCTGATCGTGTTCGACAAGCTGGCCCGGCCGCTGCTGTCGTCCATCCTGCTGCCGGTGCCGACCGCGCGGACCAAGGGCGTGCTGGTCGCGCCCACCGTGTACGGGAACGTGCTGCTCGGGCCGACCGCGGAGGACGTCGGGGACCGGGCCGACACGGCCACCACGGCGGCCGGGCTGGCCGGGCTGCTGGACGCGGGCGGCCGGCTCATGCCGGAACTGGTGGCCGAGGAAGTCACGGCTACCTATGCCGGATTGCGCGCGGCCACTGAGCACCGGGACTACCAGATCCGGGTGGACGAGAAGCAGCGCTACGCGTGCGCGGGCGGGATCCGGTCCACCGGCCTGTCCGCCTCGCTGGGCATCGCCGAGTACCTGACCGGCCAGCTCGGCGCGGCCGGGTTGCCGCTGGCCGGCCGGGACACCGCCGGGCCGCCCGCCATGCCGTACCTCGGCCAGGCCGGCCCGCGGCCGTACCAGGACGCGGCGCGGATCGCCGCCGACCCGGAGTACGGCCGCATCGTCTGCCACTGCGAACGGGTCAGCCGGGGCGAGATCCGCGACGCGCTGGCCAGCACGCTGCCCCCGGCCGACCTGGACGGGCTGCGCCGCCGCACCCGCGCCTGCAACGGGCGCTGCCAGGGCTTCTACTGCGCGGCCACGGTGACCGAGTTGCTCGGGAGCACTCGTCTCCAGCCCGCCCCGCCCGAGTCTGCACGGCCAGCGGGTGACGCGCCGTGAACGTGGACGTGCTGGTCGCCGGGGCCGGTCCGGCCGGGCTGGCCGCCGCCATCGAGCTGCGCCGGGCCGGGGTGGACCGGGTCCTGGTGGCCGACCGCGAGCAGGCGGCTGGTGGCGTGCCCCGGCACTGCCAGCACACCGGGTTCGGCGCGCGCGACCTGCACCGGGTGCTGACCGGCCCGGGTTACGCGCGGCGGTATGCGGCGGACGCCGTCCGGCTGGGCGCGGAGATCCGGACCGAGACCACGGTGACCGGGTGGGCCGGGGCCCGCGCGCTGACCCTGACCAGCCCGCACGGCATCGAGACGGTGCACGCCGCCGCCGTGCTGCTGGCCACCGGCTGCCGGGAGCGGCCCCGGCCTGCCCGGCTTGTCCCGGGCAGCCGGGTACCCGGCATCATGACCACCGGTGAGCTGCAGCAGCGGGTGTACCTGCACGGGCAGCGGCTGCCCGGCCGGGCCGTCATCGTCGGCGCGGAGCACGTCAGTTTCTCCGCCGTGGTCACCCTGGCGCACGCTGGAGCTGAGGTGGCCGGGCTGGTCACCGGATACCCGGAGCAGCAGAGCTACCGGGCCTTCGCGCTGGGCGCCCGGCTCCGCTGGCACGCTCCGGTCTGGGTGAACCACACGGTCAGCCGGGTGGTCGCGACGCCGGGCTCCCGGCTGGCCGGGGTCGAGCTGACCGATACCCGGTCGGGGGCGACCCGGTTCGTGTGCTGTGAGCTGCTCGTCTTCACCGGCGACTGGATCCCCGACCATGAGCTGGCCCGGGCCGGCGGTGTGCCGATCGACCCGGCCACCCGGGGGCCGGCCGTGGACACCGCGCTGGAGACCGGCACGCCGCTGGTGTTCGCGGCCGGGAACCTGATCCACCCGGCCGAGACCGCGGACGTGGCCGCGCTGACCGGGCGGCATGCCGCCCGGCACATCGCGGCCACGCTGGCCGCCCGGCCGGCGCCCACCCCGCCGCGCGTGCCGCTGGCCGTCGAGCCGCCGCTGCGCTGGATCTCACCGAGCGTGGTCCGGCCGCCGCTGCTCCCGCCGCGCGGCCGGTTCCTGCTCCGCTGCGACTCGTTCCACCGGGCCGCCCGGCTGGAAGTCCGCCAGGGCGCCCGCCTGCTGGCCACCGCGCGCACTGGCCGGCTGATCCCCGGACGGCCGGTGCACCTGCCCGGCGGCTGGGCCGCCCACGCCGACCCGGCGGCCGGCCCCATTCAGATCCGGCTCGCCTAACCGCGCTCTTTGGTTCGGCGCCTGGTGGTTGAGGATCACTCGTTTCTGGCCGTGTCCGGTCCGGTGATGCGCCGCAGCAGCGGGAACGTGGCCACGATGAGGCCGAGGGCCAGCACGATCCCGGCGGCGGTCATCACGTAGTAGGCGGCGCCCGGCCCGGCCAGGGAGCGCTGCATCTCCGTGGTCGCGTACATCGCGGCGGCGCCGAACCCGGTGCCGATCGCGACCGCTGCGACGGCCAGCAGCGGGACCGCGCTCTCTAGGACGATGACGTGGCGCAGCATACGGAGCCGGACACCGGTGAGCCGCAGCAGACTGAACGGGCGCTTGCGCTCGGCCAGCCCGCCCGCCATGCTCACCGCGAGGGTGCAGCCGGCGATGGCCAGACTGGTCAGGATCACCACGTCAGCGAGCTGCTGGTAAGCGTTGTTCGCGGCGTCGTCCCCTCCGAAGGTCTCGCCGAGCGTTTGCGGCGGCGCGGCCTCGCCGTCCAGGTAGGAGGCAACGCCGACCGGGTAGGCGTTCTCCACGACCGTCCTGGCCCGCTCGATCGCGGGCTGCGACCCGTTCGTCGCCACGTCCAGGCTGGACAGCGGAAGGGTGTTCAGCCGCCCAGCCGGGATATCCACGGCCGGCAAGGTGACCTTCGCCAGGTCGCCGCCGATGAAGGCGAGAAACGCCGGGACCTTCGCCGCTGCCGCCCCCGCGGGACAACGGCCGAGACCAGGAACGCTCGTCAGCTGGGCGCACGACACCACCGCGGCCGGGGCGCCGTGGATCTGCAGCTGCGGGCTGGTGATGGTCAGCCCCCGGACCGCCCGGAACTCGGCGATGCCCTGGACGCCGGGGATCTGCCGCAGCCGGGTCAGCACCAGGGCCGACGGCGGCGGCTGGGATCCCGCCGTGGCCCCCGAGTCAGGGCTGCCCGAGAACTGGTTGACGAGGACATTGCTGGTCGCTGCGTCGGCCACCGGCGCGAAGTCCTTGGTGTCCTGCGTGGCGATCAGCGCCGCGGTCACGGTGAAGACGAACAGCGCTATGACTAGGCCGCTGACCGCCCGGAACGCGACCCGCGGGTCGTCGGCCAGCCGCCGCGCGGCGATCAGCCCGGCCGGGGTGCTGGCCCGCCGGGCCAGCACCCGGGCCCCCGCCATGGTCAGCCACGGCCCCGCGATGACCAGACCGATCATGATCAGCGCCCCGCCGGGCAGGTACACCAGGATCTGCCCACTGGGGCCGGGCGGCGTGCCGTACACGGTGAAGAACCCGAGGCCGGCCAGTCCGGCCAGCAGCGGCAGCACCCGCCAGGCCCGCGGCGGCGCCGGGGTCACCCGCCGGGTGACCGCGAGCGGGGAGATGGTCACCCGGCGCAGCGCCAGCCGGGCCACCAGGGCGGCCGCCACGGGTACGCCGATCGCGACCACCATGATGTCGGGCAGGCTGAGCGACAGCTCGGCGGGGAAGAACGGCTGGCCGGTGAACGGGATGGCGGCCAGCGGTATCCGCAGTATGAAGAACAGGCCGAAACCGATGACCACGGCGGCCGCCGCGGCCACCGTGGACTCCACGGCGGCGATCAAGGAGACCTGTTTGAGCGTCGCGCCGACCAGGCGCATCGCGGCGAACCGCTGCTCCCGGCGGGCCGCGGACAGCCGGGTGGCCGTGCCGATGAAGATCAGCACAGGCAGCACCAGCACCAGCGCCACCACGGACAGGATGACGTCGATGCCGCCCGAGCCGACACCGGCCCGGATCACGCAGCCGCGCTGGCCGGTACAGCCGTTGGGCGGAATGGTGTTGAGGCTGGTCACCTCCTCGGCGCCGGGCAGGTGCGACAACTGCGCAGCGGAACGGCCGACCACGATGAGCAGCGAGCTGGGCGACGGCAGGGCCGCCTGGCCGATCGTGCCAGCCAGCTGGCCGGGGTACCGGTCCGCCAGTTCGTCCGCCGGAGTACCGCTCAGCAACGCGCTGAGCGCGGCCGAGGCGTAGTACTGGCCTGGCCGTGGGTCCCGGGGGATCCCCGGCGGCACCGGCGCGGCCGGGCCGGTGGCCGCCACGTCGGCCCGGTAAATGGTCTGCCCGTGGAATTCGTCGGTGGTGATCAGCAGCCACAATCGGTCGCGGCTGGTCGCGGGCGCGGTGCCCGCTGGTGCCCCGGTGTTCAGCCAGGCGTAGCGATCGTTCTGTGTCGTCACGGCATTGACGCCGGAGACGGCGGTAAGCAACAGGCCGACGCCGAGGCCGACCGCGGCGGCCAGGGTGGCCAGCCGGGCGAGGGCCTCGCGGCCGCCGCTGATGGCCAGGCGCAGGCCGAGAAGGATCACGGCCTCGCGCGGCTGGGCTCGCGTTCGAGCAAGCCGAGCAGGGTTAGGGGGACACTCATACCCGCGAGAATACTCTCAGCGTATACGCGCAGCAAATAGGGGGCGGCGCCGACGTCGCGCTCGGCCTGGGAGTGCCTCAGGCGGCACATATTGCACCGTTCTCACACAAGGCAGCACAGACGGCCAGGGTGAGCAGGAGCCGGGCAAGCCGGGCCCAGGTCCCGTATGGTGTGCCGGGTGGGATCTGCGTTGATGGACCGCCGCACTGCCCGCACGGCAGTGGGGCTGGCGGTCGCTGGCTCACTGATGCTGACGGCCGGGCTCGGCATCTGGGCGGTCAGCGCGCTGAGCCACGCGATCCCGCACTCCGCGCACACGGCGGCCTGGCTGGCCGCGGTAGCCCTGATCACGGCGGGTGTCTGCTGCGGCGTGCTGATGATCGTGGTGCTGCTCGGCTCGGGCGGGCGGACCGCCCGCCCTGGCGAGCCGTCCTGGTCTGACCCGCGCCTGCGTGGGCCGCGGCCGCCGGGCGCGGTACCGCCCGGCGCCCAGGTGCCAGGCTCGCTCGGGCCCGGCCCACGCCTGCCTGAGGGCCATCCGTCCGGCCCGCGGCCCGCGAGCCCGTACCCGCCGGCTGGCCCGCCACCACACCCTGGCCCTCCGCCCGGCCCAGGTGCGCCGCCCGGCGCGGGCTCGCCACCGGAGACGGGGCGGCTGACCGGCGCCTGGCCGCCGCCCGGGCCGGGTGCGCCGCCCGATGCGGGCTCAGCCCCAGAAGCGGGGCAGCCGGCCGGGACCTGGCCCGCGCCGGGTCCAGGGCAGGCGGCCCGCTTCGAAGTCGCCCACGGCGATGAGCCGAGGCTGGGCACGTGGATCGAGCCGGGCCCGCGGCCGACCTCCGAGCCGGACGACTGGGTGGCCGGCGACGACCTGCCCGCGGATGACGAACCAATGCTGGGCAGGTGGCCGTCCGCCGAGCCTGGCCCAGACGCGGGACCGGAACTGCCGGCCTGGCCGGAGCAGCCCGCTGCCCCGGGATCCGCGTCCAGCCAGTGGTCCGCGGCGCACACGGCGCCGGCGCCGTCCGACTGGGCCGAGCCAGAGGACGGAGTCTCTGCGCAGGCTGAAGCGTCACCGGATAACGGGTCCGCAGGTTACGCAGGGCCCGCCGCGGCTGACTGGGCGGAGCCGGAGGACGGAGTCCCGGGGCAGGCCGAAACAGCTCTGGATGACGGGTCCGCAGGTTACGCAGGGCCCGCCGCGGCTGACTGGGCGGAGCCGGAGGACGGAGTCTCGGGGCAGGCCGAAACAGCTCTGGATGACGGGTCCGCGGGCTTCGCCGGGCCGGCTGCCGATGACTGGTCCGGGGCCGGTGCCGGGCTGCGGCCTGGGGCCGTGCTCGGCGAGGGCGAGTGGACGGTGCGGGCGCCCGAGGCCACTGCAGAGCCCGGTGACTGGATCGTCGCGGATCCGGAGTCGCCGGCTGCTGATCAGCCGTCGCTGAACCTGTGGCCGACGCCGGACCCGGCGTCGGCCGTGGCCAGCCCGGCGGCCGGGCAGCCAGCCCAGGACGAGGAGCCGGATGACGGGCCGGTGCACCGGGTCGAGTCGGCGTTCAACGTCTGGCAGCGGCCGGACCAGGATGCCGGGCCCACGGCCGCGCCTCCCGACGCCGCGCCTCCCGGCGCCGCGGCTCCCGGCTCTGTGGTCCCCGGCTCTGTGGTCCCCGGCTCTGTGGTCCCCGGCTCTGTGGTCCCCGGCTCTGTGGTCCCAGAATCTGTGGCCGCAGAATCCGTGCCCGCGGAATCGGCAGCCGCGGGGTTCGTGACCGCGGAGTCCGCGGCCCCGGCCCCCGTGGACCAGGACCAGCCCGCCGCTGCCGCACCTAGCACCCGGGACTGGGTGCAGCACGCGGCCGCCCGGCTGCGCGACGCGGACCTGCTGCCGGACGCTGGCCCGGTGCCCGCCCGCGGATTGCAGCCGCCCGCCCACGGGCGGCCGGCCGATGACGAGGACGAACTGGATCCCATTACCCGGCCGCCCGCGCCGCGGCGCAGCGGGCCCGCCCCGGGCTGGAACCCGGACTCCGAGGAAGACTGGCTGCGTGTCCTGCGCGGGCTGCGCGCCTCGGAAGACGGCTAGTGCCGCGCCAGGCTACGTTTGCCCGGGTGACGACCTGGTCGAGGTGAACCCGACCTTCGCGATCGCGGCCATCTCCATTCCCTGAGAAGCGCCCTGCGGCCCATCACCCGGGCCGTCCAGGAGGTAGCGTCGCTGACGTGGCCGGCGTTCCTGCGCCGCCGAACTGGCGGGATGTGGAACTGGGCGCGCCTGCGCTTGCGCGGCTCGGCCTGGCCCGGTTGAACTCGGCACACGTGGCGCTGCTGGGCACACTTCGCCGAGACGGATCCCCGCGCATCAGTCCCATCGAGCCCTGCATCGCCGAGGGCCAACTGCTCATCGGTGCTATGGCCTGGTCGGCGAAGGCGAGCGACTTGCAGCGAGATCCGCGATATGCGCTGCACAGCGTGGTGACCGGCCCCGACACCGGGGAGGGGGAGCTCAAGCTGTACGGGTCAGCGGTGGAGGCCAGCCACGACCTGAGCGCATCGGCCGCCGGTGCGTGGTGGCAGGCCCGGGCGCCGGAAATGGCGGTCGTGTTCACCCTGCACATCGGGCAGGCAGTGTTCATCGACTGGGATATCAACCGTGGCCTGATGACAGTCCATCGATGGTCCCCAGCAAGCGGCTACACCGTGGCCAGCCGCCCCTACCCGTAGGCGGCAGACAGCAGCCCTTGCCAAATCAGCAGCACTAGCCGGGCGGAATAGCCGGGCCGCGCTCACCCTCATCCTGACCGCCGCGTTCATGGTGGTGCTGGATGGAAGGGTCGGCCAGTTAACCGATGCCGCGGGGACCGGGACCCCAGAGCAGCCGGCGCCAGAACCGCCGGGTACCGATCAACCGCAGCCGGGTCCGCAGCGGCAGCCGGGGGAGTGGGCGGTGGATGCACAGGCCGCTGCCCCCGGGCAGCAGGCAATCGCCAGGGCAGTTGCCGGCGCAGTGCCGGCAGTGCCGGTCGATTGGCATGCGGGGTCAGCCGCCGGCTATCCGGACCGGCCGTAGTCGTCTTCGAGCCGGACGATGTCATCCTCACCGAAGTAGTCGCCGTGCTGGACCTCGACGAAGACCAGCGGCCTGCTGCCGGTGTTGTGCATCCGGTGCGCCACGCCCAGCCCGACGTCGATGGTGCTGCCCCGGTGCACCGGCACACCCACCCCATCCAGGGTGACGATGCCCTCACCGGTCACCACGAACCAGTGCTCCGCCCGGCGGGCGTGCTTCTGATAGCTGAGCCGCTGCCCGGGGTGCACCTCGATGGTTTTGACCTTGAAAGAGTCGCCCTCGGCGAGAACCGTGTAGCTGCCCCACGGGCGCTCGGAGTGTTCAGTCACCGGCACATCCTCCCCGATCCGCCACCGACTGGCACCCCCACCGGGTAGCTTGACGTCGAGATAAGCGCATCATAACGTGGGATATGGAACTTAGCTCGATATCAAGGTATCTGTGATCGGGAGGCGGACCCTGATGACCGCGGACAGCTTCGGCAGCCTGGCCACACTGCGGGTGGGCGGGACCGAATACCAGATACACCGGCTGGACGCGGTGGACGGGTCCGCGAGCCTTCCGTTCAGCCTGAAGATCCTGCTGGAGAACCTGCTGCGCACCGAGGACGGGCGCAACGTCACCGCGGACCACGTCACCGCGCTGGCCCAGTGGGACGCCTTTGCAGAGCCGTCCACCGAGATCCAGTTCACCCCCGCCCGGGTGATCCTGCAGGACCTGACCGGGGTGCCGGCCGTGGTCGACCTGGCCACCATGCGGGAGGCCATGCGGGACCTGGGCGGCGACGCGGCCAAGATCAACCCGCTGGTGCCGGCCGAGCTGGTCATCGACCACTCGGTGGTGGCCGACATCTTCGGCCGCCCGGACGCGTTCGACCGGAACGTGGAGCTGGAGTTCGGCCGCAACCGCGAGCGGTTCCAGTTCCTGCGCTGGGGCCAGGAGGCGTTCCACCAGTTCAAGGTGGTGCCGCCGGGCACCGGCATCGTGCACCAGGTGAACATCGAGCACCTGGCCCGGGTGGTGATGGCCCGCGATGGCGCCGCCTACCCGGACACCTGCGTCGGCACCGACTCGCACACCACGATGCAGAACGGCCTCGGCGTCCTCGGCTGGGGCGTCGGCGGCATCGAGGCCGAGGCGGCCATGCTCGGCCAGCCGATCAGCATGCTGATCCCGCGGGTGGTCGGCTTCCGGCTGACCGGTGAGCTGCCGTCCGGAGTGACCGCCACCGACTTGGTGCTGACCATCACCGAGCTGCTCCGCAAGCACGGCGTGGTGGGCAAGTTCGTCGAGTTCTACGGCGACGGGGTGGGCTCGGTGCCGCTGGCCAACCGGGCCACGATCGGCAACATGAGCCCGGAGTTCGGCTCCACCTGTGCGATCTTCCCGATCGACGAGCAGACGCTGGACTACCTGCGGCTGACCGGCCGCCCGGACCAGCAGGTCGCGCTGGTCGAGGCGTACGCCCGGGAGCAGGGCCTGTGGCACGACCCGGCCGCCGTGCTGCATTACTCCGAGGAACTCGAACTCGACCTGGCCAGCATCGTCCCGTCGCTGGCCGGCCCAAGCGGCCGCAGGACCGGGTCGCGCTGGCCGACGCCAAGCACGCGTTCCGCGAGGCGCTGGGCAGTTACGTATCCACGCCGAGCTACGACAACGGGCTGGCCGGCACGTTCCCCGCGTCGGACCCGGTGGCCGAGGATAACTTCCCGCGCGCCTCGGCGCCTGCCCAGGTCGTGCTGGAGGACGGGACGAAGACCGCGGTGGACCACGGCTCGGTCGTGATCGCGGCCATCACCTCGTGCACGAACACCTCGAACCCGTCGGTGATGGTGGGCGCCGCGCTGCTGGCCAAGAAGGCGGTCGAGGCCGGGCTGTCCCGCAAGCCGTGGGTGAAGACCACGCTGGCGCCCGGCTCGAAGGTGGTCATGGACTACTACGAGCGGGCCGGGCTGGTGCCCTACCTGGACAAGCTGGGCTTCAACCTGGTCGGCTACGGCTGCACCACGTGCATCGGCAACTCCGGGCCGCTGCCCGAGGCGATCAGCGAAGCGGTGGCCGAGAACGACCTGGCCGTGGTGTCGGTGCTGTCCGGCAACCGCAACTTCGAGGGCCGGATCAACCCGGACGTGAAGATGAACTACCTGGCCTCCCCGCCGCTGGTGGTGGCGTACGCGCTGGCCGGCACAATGGACTTCGACATGAACCGGGACCCGCTCGGCTCGCGGGCCGACGGCAGCCCGGTGTACCTGGACGACATCTGGCCGTCGGCGGCCGAGATCGCCGCGGTGGTGCAGGACGCGGTCGCGGCCGAGATGTTCAGCCGGGACTACGCCGACGTGTTCGAGGGGGACGACCGGTGGCGTGGGCTGGACGTGCCCACCGGCGACACGTTCGCCTGGGGCGCGGACTCCACCTACGTGCGGAAGCCGCCGTACTTCGAGGGCATGCCGGACAAGCCCGCGCCGGTCAGCGACATCCACGGCGCCCGCGCACTGGCCATGCTGGGTGACTCGGTGACCACCGATCACATCTCGCCGGCCGGCGCGATCAAGACGGACAGCCCAGCGGGGACGTACCTGACCGAGCACGGGGTGGAGCGGAAGGACTTCAACTCCTACGGCTCGCGGCGTGGCAACCACGAGGTGATGATCCGCGGCACGTTCGCCAACATCCGGCTGCGCAACCAGCTCGCGCCGGGCACCGAGGGCGGGGTCACCGTGCACCTGCCGGACGGTGAGCAGATGTCCATCTACGACGCGTCCCGGAAGTACCTCGACGAGGGCACGCCTTTGATCGTGCTGGGCGGCAAGGAGTACGGCTCCGGCTCGTCCCGGGACTGGGCGGCCAAGGGCACCCTGCTGCTCGGTGTGCGGGCGGTGCTGACCGAGTCGTTCGAGCGGATCCACCGGTCCAACCTGATCGGCATGGGCGTGCTGCCGCTGCAGTACCGGCCGGGGGAGTCGGCCGCCACGCTCGGCCTGACCGGGCGCGAGGTGTTCGAGATCACCGGCATCGAGGAGATGAACGACGGCAGACCGGTGCCCCGGGAGGTCACGGTCCGGGCCGACGGCACCGAGTTCCAGGCCGTAGTGCGGATCGACACCCCGGGCGAGGCCGAATACTTCCGGCACGGCGGGATCATGCAGTACGTGCTGCGGTCGCTGCTCGCCCAGGGCTGAAAACCCTTCCGGGATCCCGATGTAATCGTGTAATCATGGGCTCGAATGGACGGTGACTGAGCAGCCGGGGGAATGCCATGGCCGAGCCGAAGATCGTGGTCGAGCACCGCGAGCACCTGTGGTACCTGCTCGCCGAGGCCACGCAGCTAGAGCACATGATCATGTGCCAGTACCTGTATGCGGCGTTCAGCCTGAAACGGGATCCGGCTGAGGGCCTCACCGCGGAGCAGGCCGCGGCGACCGAGCGCTGGCGCCAGGTGCTGCGCGACATCGCCATCGAGGAGATGCTGCACCTGGCGCTGGTGTGCAACGTGATGTCGGCCATCGGCGCGGCGCCGACGATCGGCCGGCCCAACTTCCCGCAGCGCTCGGCGTACTTCCCGCCCAGCGTGCAGCTCGACCTGCTGCCGTTCGGCGCGGATGCGCTGACCCATTTCCTCTACCTGGAACGGCCGGAGGGGATGGAGCGGATGGACGCGGTCGAGTTCGTGCCCGGCGCGCCGCCGCACCGGCCGGTCGAGCCGGGCGAGGTCATGCCGCGCACCCAGGACTTCCTCACCGTGGGGCATCTGTACCGGGCCATCGAGCAGGGGCTTCGTGACCTGGCCGCCCGGCTGGGGGAGCCGGCGCTGTTCGTCGGGCCGCCACGGGCCCAGGCCACGCCGGAGATGTTCCGCTGGCCCGACCTCATCGCGGTCACCGACCTGGCCTCCGCCCAGCAGGCCATCGAGACCATCATCGAGCAGGGTGAGGGCGCCCGCGGCGACTGGCAGGCCGCGCACTACGGGCGGTTCCTCGGCATCTGGGACGAGTACTCCCGGCTGGCCGCGGCCGACCCGGCGTTCGAGCCGGCCCGGCCGGTGCTGGCTGCGTTCACCCAGCAGCCGTTCGACCTCACCGCCCAGCCGCCGCTGATCAGCGACCCGGCCACCCGCCAGGTGGCCCGCCTGTTCGCGCTCGGGTACGAGGTACTGCTCCAGGTGCTGATGCGGTTCTTCACCCACACCGACGAGACCGACGATCAGCTCGGCCTGCTCATCGAGGCGGCGTTCAGCCTGATGAGCGGGGTGCTGGCGCCGCTCGGGGATGCGCTCACCCAGCTGCCGGCCGGCCCGGACCACCCAGGCCGCACGGTCGGGCCGGCCTTCGAGATGTTCTACCTGATGGGCAACCTCGTGCCGTGGCGGGACGCGGCCTGGGCGCTGCTCAGCGAGCGGGTCGCGGTGCTGGCCGGCCAGTGTGCCACGACGGCTGGCCGGAACGGCACGATCGCCGCGGTGGACGTGGCGGCCAAGTGCGCCGCCGGGATCCAGGCCCAGCTGGCCAGCCAGGTACGGCCCGAACTGCGCCCCCAGGTCTAGCCCACGCAGCCGCAGCCCGCCGGCCGCAGACGGCAGGCAAACCGGTAGCGTGGTCGGGAAATGGCCGAACCTGCCACTCCCGTCGCCCCGCCCGCATCCGCTGGGCGCCGCCGTGCCCAGCGCACCGCGGTGTTCGTGCTCGGCATGGTCGCGCTGGCCTTCAACCTGCGGGCCGCCATCACCAGCCTGCCGCCGCTGTTCCCGGAGCTGGCCGCCAGCCTGAACCTGTCCAACGCGGCGCTGTCCGCGCTGGCCGCGCTGCCGGTGCTGGCCTTCGGCGTGTGCTCCGGGGTGGCCGCGCCGCTCAGCCGCCGCTTCGGCGAGGAACGGGTGCTCGGCGCCGCGCTGGTGCTGCTGGCCGCCGGGCTGCTGCTGCGCGGCGCGCTGCCCGGCACCCTGCTGTTCCCCGGTACGGCCATCGCGGCCGCCGCGATCGCGCTGATGAACGTGCTGCTGCCCAGCCTGGCCAAGCGGCGCCGGCCGGAGCAGGCCGGGCTGCTGATCGGGATCTACCTGCTCAGCCTGTCCGCCGGGTCGATCGCCGGCTCGCTGATCGCGGTCCCGGTCTACAGGCTGTCCGGTGGCTCGGTGCCGTTGTCGCTGGGCCTGTGGGCGATCCCGGCGCTGGCCGCCGCGCTGTGCTGGCTGCCGCAGTTGCGGTTCCACACCCGGCCCGGCGGTGGCCTGGCGCCCGCCGCGCCACGGCGCGGCCTCCAGGTGTACCGGCACGCGCTGGCCTGGCAGGTCACCGCGTTCATGGGGCTGCAGAGCCTGACCTTCTACGCCGCCCTGTCCTGGCTGCCGACCATGTTCCGCGATCGCGGGGTCAGCCCGGCCGGCGCGGGCACCCTGCTCGCGCTGATGTCGCTCGGCGGCGTGCCCAGCGCACTGGTCATCCCGGTGCTCGCGCAGCGGGCCAGGAACCAGCGGGCGCTGATGGCCTGGACCGTCGCGGCCAGCGTGGCGGGCCTGGCCGGGGCCTGGTTCGCCCCGCTCGGCGGCGCCGCCGCCTGGGTGCTGCTGCTCGGCCTGGGCCAGGGCTCCGCGCTCGGCCTGGCCATCTTCTTCACCATGGCCCGGGCGCCCGACCCACGCGCGGCCGCCTCGCTGTCCGCGTTCGCGCAGAGCGTGGGCTACCTGGTCGCCACGGTCGGCCCGCTGGCCGTTGGGTTCCTGCACACCGCGACCGGCGGCTGGACGGTCCCGGTGAGCTGCCTGCTGGTCATCACCGGCCTGGAGCTGGCCGCGGGCTGGCAGGCGGCCCGGAACATCACACTGCCGGTGGACCAGCCGGCCCTGGCTGAGACCAGGCCGCCAGCTCGCAGGCCGAAAGGTTTCCGAAACTTATTGCCGACCTGGACCCCAGGCCCTAGCATCCGGGAATGGAGGCAGCCAGTGCAGGCAGAGCAGGCAGGCGCCGTGGCGCCGGTCCGGATCGCGCTCGCCGGGACCGGCAACATCGCCGACGTGCATGCCGCCGCGCTGCGCGGGCTGCCCGGCGCCGAACTGGCCGGCGCGGCCGATATCGACCAGGCCCGGCTGGCCGCGTTCGGTGCCGAGCACGGCGTCACCGACCTGCACACCGACCTGGCCGGGCTGCTCGCCGCGGTCCAGCCTGACCTGGTTCACCTGTGCACCCCGCCGGCCCTGCACTTCGAGCAGGCCGGGGAGTGCCTGGCGGCGGGCGCGTCGGTGCTGGCCGAGAAGCCGCCCACGCTGAGCCTGCGCGAGCTTGACCTGCTGGCTGCGCTGGACCGGCCAGGCGGGCCGCGGTTCGCGACCGTGTTCCAGCACCGGTTCGGGTCGGCCGCGGGCCGGCTGCGCGCGCTGGCCGGCTCGGGCGTGCTGGGCCGGCCGCTGCTGGCCATCTGCCACACCACCTGGTTCCGCGACCAGGCCTACTTCGACGTGCCGTGGCGCGGCCGGTGGCAGACCGAGGGCGGCGGCCCGACCATGGGGCACGGCATCCACCAGATGGACCTGCTGCGCTACGTGCTCGGCGACTGGGCGGAGATCTCCGCCATCGCCCGGCGGCAGGCCCGCCGGACGCAGACCGAGGACCTGTCCATGGCCCACGTGATCTTCGCCAGCGGCGCCGCGGCCAGCGTGGTGAACAGCGTGCTGTCCCCGCGGGAAGAGAGCTATCTGCGGTTCGACTTCGAGCATGGCACGGTCGAGGTCAGCCACCTGTACGGGTACCGGGACGAGGACTGGCGGGTCACCCCGGCCCCGGGCCACGAGCAGGCCGTGCTGGCCGCCTGGTCGCAGCCCACGGCGGGCACGCCCAGCGGGCACCGGGCCCAGTTCGGCGCCGTGCTGGCCGCGCTGCGCGCGGCCGCCGCGCCGCCGGTCACGCTGCCGGACAGCCGGGGCACGATGTCCCTGGTGGCCGGGCTGTACGCGGCCGCGTTCGGCGGCGGCGCGGTGCGCCCCGCCGATCTGGGCGCCGGGTCGCCGTATTACGACCGGATGGACGGCCTGGCCCCGGGATGGGAACAATGGTGAGAGTGCCCCCCACTGAGACCCACCTCACCGACGCCGACGGCAGCTCGCTGCGGCTGAGCCACGCCGGCACCGAGCTGTTCCGCTACGTCTACCGGCCGGACGACCCGCAGGTCGAGTCGCCGCGGCCGTACTTCCACCCGGTACGGACGCTGCACGGTGACCCGGTGACCGGCTTCCGCCCAGCGGATCACGTCTGGCACAAGGGGATCGCCTTTTCGCTGCCGCATGTCGGGCCGGAGAACTTCTGGGGCGGCCCGACGTTCCAGCGCGGCTACGGCTACCGGCAATTGCCCAACAACGGGCGGATCCGGCATGAGGAATTCAGCACCGCCACGGTGGCCGACGGCGTGCTCCGGGTCGATGAGCAGCTGACCTGGATCACCCAGGACGGCGAGACCTGGCTGCAGGAGCGGCGGCAGATCGGCGCCCGGGTGCTGCCCGGGACGGAGGCCTGGCTGCTGGCCTTCCGCGCCACGCTGCACAACGTGCGCGGGGCCATCATCACGTTCGGCAGCCCGACCACGGCGGGCCGGGACAACGCCGGCTACGGCGGGCTGTTCTGGCGCGGCCCGGCCTCGTTCAGCCCGGGCCGGGTGATCACGCCCAGCGGCACCGGCGGGGACGAGTACATGGGCCGGCGCGGCCGGTGGCTGGCGTTCTCCGGGCGGCACGACGGGGACCGGGCGTCCACTCTGGTGTTCCGCGATGCGCCCAGCAACGTCGGCCACCCGACCATGTGGTTCGTGCGCAGCGAGCCGTTCGCCTGTGTGTGCCCGGCGCCGTTCTTCGCGGCCGAGTTCATGCTGGCCGACGGGCAGAGCCTGCACCTGCGCTATGACGTCGCGGTGGCCGACGGCGAGCTGCCGGCCGCGCGGTGTGCCGAGCTGGTGGCCGAGATGGAGGCCAGCGACCTGCTCGGCGTGCCGGGAGCGGTGGCGTGACCGCGGCCCAGGCGTTCCCCGGCGCGACCGGGGTCACCCTGCTCGACGTGTACGACTGGCCGACCGCGGACGGGCTGCGCGGCGGCTCGGCACATATCCACCTGGCGTCCACCGAGGGGTACGTGGTGCTGCGCGGCGCGGGGCGGCTGCAGACCCTGGGCAGCCACGGCTACCAGGAGTCGCCGCTGCGCCCGGGCGACTGCCTGTGGTTCACCCCGGGCACCGTGCACCGGCTGGTCAATGACGACGGCCAGCTGCAGATCCTGGTCGTCATGCAGAACGCCGGCCTGCCCGAGGCGGGCGACTGCGTGCTGACCTTCCCGCCCGACGTGCTGGCCGACCCGGCCCGGTACCAGGCGGCGGCCACGCTGAGCCCGGCCGCGGACGGCGCCGCCACGGACGGCGTGGCCACAACCGGCCTGGGCGGCCCGGCACCAGACGATCCGCTGGCGGCGGCCGCACGGCGCCGCCGGGACCTGGCCATCGAGGGGTTCCTGGCGCTGCGCGACCAGGTGCTGGCGGACGGGCAGGCCGCCCTGCAGCCGTTCCTGGACGCCGCCGTCGCACTGACCGCGGCCCGGGTGCCGGACTGGCGGCGCCGCTGGCGCGGCCAGGCCGCCGCCGTGTCCGAACTCACCGGCCAGCAGCTGGACGGCATCGAGGCCCGGGACGCGGCGCACCTGCGCGCCGCGGGCCTGGTCCGGGTGCCGCACCCGGCCGGGCCGCGCAGCTACGGCATGTGCGGCCGGCTGACCCCGTACCCAGCGGGCCCGCCAGCCCAGGACTGACCGGCCGGGTTACGATAGTCGCGCCGAAAGTTTCGACGGCGGGAGGGGGCACGCATGCCGGGTGACGCCGCGCCAGGAAGCGGCCTGCGCGGCACTGGCCCGCGGCGGCGGCCCACGCTGGCCGCGGTCGCGGCCGAGGCCGGCGTCTCGCTGCCCACCGTGTCGAAAGTGGTCAACGGCCGCCCCGACGTGGCCCCGGGCACCCGGGCCCGGGTGGAACGCCTGCTCGATGAGCTCAACTACCAGCGGCCCGGGCCGCGCCGCGGCCGCCGGGCCGGCCTCATCGACCTGATCTTCAACGGGCTGGACAGCCCGTGGGCGGTGGAGATTTTGCGCGGCGTGGAGGACTGGTGCGCCGGCCACGGGATGGCCACGGCGGTGTCCGCGGTGCGCCACGGCAGCGCCCGCCCGGCCAGCTGGGCCAGCGCGCTGGCCAGCCACGACACCGAGGGCGTCATCCTGGTCACCTCCGAGCTGTCTGCCGGGCACCTGGCCCAGCGGCGCGCCGACGGCATCCCGCTGGTCGTGGTGGACCCGGTGAACCTGCCCGACCCGGCGCTGCCCAGCGTGGGCGCGACCAACTGGCCGGCGGCATCGCCGCCACCGAGCACCTGATCGGCGCCGGGCACCGCCGGATCGGCGCCATCACCGGCCCGCAGGACTACATCTGCAGCCGGGCCCGGGCTGACGGCTACCGCAATGCGCTGGAGCAGGCCGGGCTGCCCAGCGACCCGGCGCTGCTGCGGCACGGCGACTTCCAGCACGAGGGCGGCTTCCGGTGCGGCGGCGAGCTGCTCGACCTGGTCGGCCCGCCCACTGCGATCTTCGCGGGCAGCGACCAGCAGGCGCTCGGCGTGTACGAGGCGGCCCGGCAGCGCGGGCTGCGGGTGCCGGAGGATCTCAGTGTGGTCGGCTTCGACGACCTGCCCGCCGCCCGGTGGGTGTCCCCGCCGCTGACTACGGTCCGCCAGCCACTGGCCGACATGGGCCGGGTGGCCGCCGAGATGCTCGGCGACCTGATCGGCGGGACCCCGCTGCGCAGCCAGCGGGTCGAGCTGTCCACCGAGCTGGTGATCCGGGACTCCACGGGCAGACCGGGCACGGGCGGGCCGGGCACGGGCGGGCCGGGCACGGGCGGGCCGGGCACGGGCGGGCCGGGCGCTGGCCAGCCGCGGCCCGGCGAGTAGGTTCATGACCGTCGCGGCGGGAGGTATCGGATGCTGGTAGCCGGGGTGGATTCGTCCACGCAATCCACCAAGGTGCTGCTCTGCCAGGCCGAGGACGGCACCGTGCTGGCCCGGTGCAGCGCGCCGCACCCGCCCGGCACCGAAGCCGACCCGGCCGCCTGGTGGTCCGCGCTGGAGCAGGCCGGGCAGGGCCTGCTGGACCGGGCCGACGCGGTCGCGGTGGCCGCGCAGCAGCACGGCATGGTCGTGGTGGATGAGGACGGCCAGGTCATCCGGCCCGCCATGCTGTGGAACGATCTCAAGTCCGCACGGGCCGCCCGCGAGCTGATCGAAGAGCTGGGCGGCCCGGCCTGGTGGGCCAGCCACACCGGCAGCGTGCCCAGCGCGTCGTTCACCGTGACCAAGCTGCGCTGGCTGGCCGAGCACGAGCCGGGCAACGCGGCCCGGGTGGCCCGGGTCATGCTGCCGCACGACTGGCTGACCTGGCGGCTCGCCATGGCCGGGCCGGCCGGGCCAGCGGCCGGGCCGGTGACCGACCGCGGCGACGCGTCCGGGACCGGCTACTTCTCCCCGGCGGAAAGCCGCTGGCTGCCCGAGGTCGCCACGGCCGCACTGGGCCATGAGCCCGGGCTGCCGCGGATCGCCAAGCCGGCCGAGGTGGTCGGCGAGACCGCCACCGGTGCCGCGCTGGCCCCCGGCACCGGGGACAACATGGGCGCCGCGCTGGGCCTGAGCCTCGAACCAGGCGAGCTGGTCACCTCGATCGGCACCTCGGGCACCGCGTACGCGGTCACCGAGCGGCCCGCGGCCGACGAAACCGGCATGGTGGCCGGGTTCGCCGACGCCACCGGCCGGTACCTGCCGCTGATCGCCACGGTCAACGCCGGCCTGGTGCTGTCCGCGGTGGCCAGGCTGATCGGGACCGACCTGGACGGCATGTCCGCGCAGGCGCTGCAGGCCGAGCCGGGCGCGGGCGGCCTGGTGCTGCTGCCCTACCTGGACGGCGAGCGGAGCCCGAACCGGCCGGACGCCACCGGGGTGCTGCGCGGCGTCACCACGCAGAACATGACCGGGCCCAACCTGGCCCGGGCCGCGATCGAGGCGGTGCTGGGCACGCTGTCTGAGGCGGCCGATCTGATCGCCGCGCAGGGCGCGAGCCGGCAGCGGGTGCTGCTGATCGGCGGCGGGGCCCGCTCGGCGGCCGCGCGGCAGATCGCGCCCACCATCTTCGGCGCACCGGTGCTGGTGCCCGCGCCGGAGGAGTACGTCGCGCTGGGCGCGGCCCGGCAGGCCGCGTGGGCGCTGGCCGGCACCCCCGAGCCGCCGGCCTGGCCGCGGCACCTGCCCGAGGAGTACACCGGCGCGCCTGACCCGGGGATCCGGCAGCGGCTGGCCTGGCTGCAGAGAGCCACGGCGGACTGGGACACGGCCGGCTGGGACACGCCGGTCTGGGAACGATAAAGGGAGAGGACCAGCTCATGGCGTACGAACCGACCCCCGAGGACAAGTTCTCGTTCGGCATCTGGACGGTGGGCTGGCAGGGCGTCGACGTGTTCGGCGGTGCGGTCCGGCCGCCGATGCCCGCCGACCGGGCCGTGCGCAAGCTGGCCGAACTGGGCGCGTACGGGGTCAACTTCCACGACAACGACGTGTTCCCGTTCGAGGCCAGCGACGCCGAGCGGGACCGGAAGATCGGCGACTTCAAGCAGGCCCTGCACGACACCGGCCTGGTGGTGACGACCGCCACCACCAACCTGTTCGGCCACCCGATGTTCAAGGACGGCGCCTTCACCGCCAGCGACCGGGACGTACGCCGGTTCGCGCTGGCCAAGGTGATGCGCAACCTGGACCTGGCCGCCGACCTGGGCGCCAAGGTCTACGTGTTCTGGGGCGGCCGGGAGGGCGCCGAGTCCGGCGCGGCCAAGGACATCCGGGCCGCGCTGGACCGCTACAAGGAGGGCCTGGACCTGCTGGCCGGCTACGTCCAGGAGCAGGGCTACGGCCTGCGCTTCGCGATCGAGCCCAAGCCGAACGAGCCACGCGGCGACATCCTGCTGCCGTCGGCCGGACACGCACTGGCGTTCATCAAAGAACTCGAGCACGAAGAGATGGTGGGCATCAATCCGGAGGTGGGGCACGAAGAGATGGCCTCACTCAACTACGCGCACGGGATCACCCAGGCGCTGTGGCACGGGAAGCTGTTCCACATCGACCTGAACGGGCAGAACGGGCCGCGCTACGACCAGGACCTGCGGTTCGGCGCGGGCAACGCGCGGGGCGCGTTCTGGGTGGTGGACGCGCTGGAGGCAGGCGGCTACGACGGGCCGGTGCACTTCGACTACAAGCCGCCGCGCACCGAGGACGACGAGGGCGTCTGGGTGTCGGCCGCGGCGTGCATGCGCAACTACCTGATCCTGCGGGACAAGGTCCGGGCGTTCCGGACCGACCCCGAGGTCAAGGCGGCGCTGGCCGCGTCCGGGGTAGAAGACCTGGCTACGCCCACCATGGCGGCCGGCGAGACCTGGCGGGACGTGCAGGGCTTCACCCCGGACATCGAGGCGCTGGCCGCCCGCGGGCTGGGCTACGAGCGCCTCGACCAGCTAGCCCTGGAGCACCTCTACGGCGTGCGTTGAGCTGACCGACTGGCTCAGCCAGTAAACACATCCTTTCCGAACGCCCGTACCTGGGGCTGCTTCGCGTCGCCGAGCAGTGGCAGGTGGAAGATGTCGGCCATGCTGGCCGGCGATCATGACCTGGTGGCTAACCGCGGGCGAACGGCAGGACACGGTTCCCGGGGGTGAGATGCCGGGCCTTCCGTGCCGCGCACCAG
>CAVWWE010000018.1:0-15149 GCA_963758575.1 uncultured Actinomycetes bacterium | reverse complement strand
GCGGCCCTAGCTAACCGGCCGTCCGCCCGGGTGCGCCACCATGGGCCGGATGAGAGTCTTAATCGTCGCGGTGGGCTCGCGGGGCGACGTGGCCCCGTTCACCGGCCTGGCCACCGCGCTGAACGCGGCCGGGCACGAAACCGTGATCGCCGGGTACGAGATGTTCGCCGGCCTCATCACCGGCTGCGGCCTGGAGTTCCGCCCGCTGCCGGGTGACCCGCGAATGCTGGAGGCCGCGCGCTGGCAGCGCGGCGGCACCGGGCCGCTCGGCGCCGCCCGGCTCATCCGGCTGATCGCCGACCAGATGCGGGAACTGCACGCGGGGATGCTGGCCGCCGCCCGCCAGGGCACCGACGTGCTACTGCTGGCCGGGCTGAGCTACGCCGGCGGCTACCACATCGCCGAGGGGCTTGGCCTGCCCAGTATGTCGCTGCAGCTGGCGCCGGTCGCCCCGACCCGGGCGTTCCCGCCGTCCATCGTGACCGTGCGGTCCCTCGGCCGGTGGGGCAACCTGGCCGCCGGGCACGCCCTGGTCCTGCTGGGCGCGCCCGCGCTGGCCGGCCCGGCCCGCGAGCTCCGGGCCGAGCTTGGCCTGCCCCGGCTGAGCTCCCGGCAGGCGATCTATGGCCGGATGAACGACCCGGCCTGGCTGGTCTTCCATGGCTGGAGCCCGGCGGTGGTGCCGCGGCCCGCCGACTGGCGGGCCGGCGCCGAGGTGGTCGGCTACTGGTGGCCGGCCCGCCCGCAAGGCTGGCGCCCGCCCCAGGATCTGGAGAAGTTTCTGAACGCGGGCCCGGCGCCGGTGTTCGTTGGCTTCGGCAGCATGTCGCCGGATGATGCGGATCGGGCGGCCGGTGTGGCGGCGGCCGCTGCCCGGCAGGCGGGGTTGCGGCTGGTGCTGCAGTCCGGCCGGGCCGGACTTGATGTGGCTGGCCCGGCCGATGACTCGATCGTGATCGGCGACGTCCCGCACGACTGGCTGTTTCCCCAGATGGCCGCCGTGGTGCACCACGCGGGTGCGGGCACCACCGGCGCCGGGCTGCGGGCCGGGGTCCCGGCGGTCACCGTGCCGCAGATCGGCGACCAGCCGTTCTGGGCGGCCCGGATCGCTGCCCTGGGCGCCGGGCCGCCGCCGATCCGGTACCGGCAGCTGTCCGTCCCGGTGCTGACCGCCGCCATCCAGGATGCGGTCACCCGCCCGTCCTACCGCACCCGGGCCCAGACCCTGGCCGCCGAGCTGGCCCGCGAAGACGGGAACGCTCCCGTGGTGGCGGCCGTCAACAGGCTCTAATCCATCAGCGCGGTGCATTGTGCCCCGCGGGTGAGGCACAATGCACCGCGCTCATGAGTTTTGCTTGCGGCCCCAGACGAAGTAGGTGACCGGGGCGATGCCGGCCGAGTTGAGGATGGTGAGGGCCGGGATCCAGGCCCACTTCGGGCCGCGGACCTGGCTCGCCGGGCGCCGCTTGAGGTCGATCAGCGCCGCCGCCTTCAGGCTGGTCTCGACCGCCGCTGCGGCGATGAGCAGCCGCTGGTTCCGCTTGCTGAGATCGCTCCACTTGGGGCCGGCCACGACACGCTCCGAATAAGGCTGGGCATGGACTTCTGCTGGCCTGAACTGTACTCGCCCGCCCGGTACTGACGGCCACGCCGGGCTACTGCTCCCGGTCGCGGCGCAGCCGCTCCAGCACCTCGTCCGGGCTCTCGGTGGTCACCCGGATCATCGCCCGCACCGCGTCGGCCAGCGCGATCCGCGGCACATCGAGCTCGATCGCGGCGGAGTGCGCCCACCGGGTCAGCTCACGGTACAGTTCCGGGCTCAGGTCGAGGGTGATCCGCACCGGCTTGGACCGGATCGCGGTCTTGCCGGCCTGCCCGGCGTCGGGTTCCGTGCGCCGGGTGGCGGCCGCCGCCATTTGTGCTTTGCGCCGTTCCCGCTCCGTTGTCATGACGGCACCTTCCCGAGGGGGACGCATCGCTCGATGAGGTCGTGGGCCACGCCGCGCCACACATCGCGGCCTATCTCGGGAATCGGCACACCGAAACTCTGCGCGTAAACCTCTCGCCTCGGCACCGCCGTTCGCAGCACGTCATAGCCTAGGCCCTCCAGCACCTCTCTGGCGCTGGTGGTGGAATGCGCACGGGCAATACACCGGTTCAGCAGCACGGACGCCCGCACCGGGCTATCCCGGATCGCCTCGACCTCGCCGATCTCCTCGCGCACCGGGGTGGTGCGGTTGATCTCGATGGGGCTCGGCGCGCACGGGATGAGGATCTCGTTAACGTAGCGCATCGCGGACCGGGCAATGCCCGCGTGGTCCTCCAGTTGCGGCGCGTCGATGATCACGACGTCCTCGGGCTCGGCGATCTCGGCCACCCGCTGGTGCAGGCTGCGTGAGGGCAGCGCGACGATGCGGAACGGGAACGCCAGCCGGGGGGGCAGCCCGGGATCCATGGCGGCCAGATCGGACCACTCCAGCGCACTGCCGGACGGGTCCGCGTCAACCAGCAGCACAGACCGGCCGGCCTGGGCGAAGATGTGCGCCAGCCACACCGCGGAGGTGGTCTTGCCCGTGCCCGGCTTGAGGTTGAGCAGCGCAACGCTGAGAGCCGGCATGAACGCAGTATTGCAGTGCTTACGGCGTTACGGAAGCCGGTCTGCCCATCTCGATGGTCCGGGCAACCCGCCCGTACCGGGCGGAAGCGGGACTTTCCACAGGAGAGGGGATACTACCCCGCAGTTCGGGCAGCCTGCGCCAGCACGTTACCCACAGCCTGTGGATCACCACGGCGCGCCGTTTCCGTGGCCAGCCTGGCCATCTTCCTCCGGCGCACACGCCGAATTCGCTAAGTTGATCCTGCTCTGGATTGGTTCGTGGCGCTGGGAAATGGCTCATCTGCCCCTGGTGCCGGGCGGGAAGGTTAAGGGGACGCGCAGTGGATGCAGCAGAGCGCGGTCAGCCCGGCGGCAGCGCGGATTTACCAGCCATTGTGTTCGCGCCCGCGCGGCCCGATGTCCGCACGGACCACCGGGATGGCATGGTCTTCGAAGTCCGCCGGGCCAGCGATGGTGAGCTGGCCATGCCGGTGTTCAGCAGCCTGGACCCAGGCCATGCCGCTTTTTGACCGTTCCGGGCGTACCGCGGGCAAGCTGACGGCCGGCCCGACGTTGCTGCTGGCCAGCGATTCGGGTGATGGGCTGATCGAGACGGCCCGGCTGTATGACCCGCAGCTGCGGGCCTGGCATGGCCGGCTGGTGTTCGGCAACGGCGTGCTGCTGTTCGGGCCGATCACCGTCACACCCCAGCTCATCGAGCAGGCCGGGCTGCCGGCCAGCGCCGCGGTGGCCTGGTGCGCGGACGCGGCGCTGCAGGGACACCGCGAACGCCGCTCCGACGACGCCAAGCGGGCCGACGGCGAGTCCCTGGTGCTTGGCCTGGCCGCCCGGCTCGGCGGGTCGGTGCATCCATGGCCGCCACTGCACAAGCCGGCCCTGGCCGCCTCGGTGTACAGCGAGCGGCCGCTCGCCCCGGACGAGGTGGTCCGGGTACTCCGGCCCTACGCGGGCGCCGATGTCGATGTCGAGGACGCCAAGGAGGACGGGACGTACGCGGTCAGCGGCCAGCACGCCGTGTTCTACACCGCCTACTGGTCACCCCGGCTCTACAACGCCACCCTGGAGCCGGCCGCGCTCGGCGCGATGCGCAAGGGCCCGCTGCATCACTGGGACCTGAACACGGGGGTGCACGCGGGCGCGGCGCACCAGGAACTGCGGCAGAAGGTGGCCTGTGGCGCGCTCGCGCTGGCCATGGCGGCCGGCGGGGTGGCCGTGGACATGTGCGGATTCCGCTTCGAGTCCCCGGCAGAATTGCGCCCGGTCGGCGACCCGGCCCCGCACTGAGCGGTCAGGCGGCGCCGTCGTGAGTGTCGGCCCGCACCTGGAAGACCTGCTGGCGGACCCGGCTCAGGTCCCCGCCGAGCGTGACGATGACCTGTGCGGCCACATTCCGGCCCTCACGGATCAGGCCGAGCAGCAGGTGCTCGGTGCCGACCCGGCCGTGCCCCATCTGCATCGCCTCCCGCTGGGCCAGGTCCAGCACCCGGCGCGCCCGCGGCGTGTACGGGATGTGCTCCGGCGGTTCGCTCCGGCCCCGGCCGAGGATGTCCTCCACCTGCTCGCGCACCGCATGCAGGTTGATGCCCAGTTCACGCAGCGTCTCGGCGGCCAGCCCGTCGCGCTCGCGGAGCAGCCCGAGCAGGATGTGCTCGGTGCCAGCGTGATCGTGGCTGAGCCTCCTGGCCTCCTGCTGGGCCAGCGCCAGCGCCCGCAGCCCCCGCTCGGTGAACCGGTCGAACATGATCCGCGCCGCCTTTCGATCCCCGTGATACCGGGCCCCGTACTACTGGTCAGGTGTGCCTGATATCAAGATACATCTCGTTCGCGGATAAGCAAGATATATCGCGAGTGATCTGGGGCGGCGCAGTCACATACTCCGCATCCGCAGGTAGCGGCGGATGTCGTCCTGGGAACTCAGCACGACGGCACCGAGCAACGCCACCGTCACCAGGAACAACAGCTTCTTCACGTCCGAACCTCCTCTCCCGGGTCGGGGCAGCGCGTCCCCCTGGTCCGCTGGCTGCCCACGGCTGGACCGTCCGGCCGTTCCGTGCCACCAGGAACCTTGCCCGCTCTGGCCGTGGGCTACCCCTCGCGCCAGACCCGCACCAGGCAGTGGGCCGGCCACTCGTTCATCTTGCGTTCACTTTTATGTCGGGATTCCGTCGCTTAGATGACATACGTTCGCCTCGCAAGGGGTTGCTGATCAGCCGCAGTGGACAGGGAGGGACTGTGGTCTCCGGTGCCACGTCGAACGGGCTGACGCATGCCCTGGATGAAGCGTCAATCAGCCGATTTCATCTCCGCGCCGTCCTGGTATCCGGCATGGGCTTCTTCACCGACGCCTATGACCTGTTCGTCATCGGGATCGCCGCCACCCTGATCAAGCAGCAGTGGCAGCTGAGCTCGGACAAGCTGGCCCTGCTCAACGCGGTCATGCTGGGCGCGGCCGTGCTGGGCGCCCTGGTGTTCGGCCGGATCGCCGACCTGGTCGGCCGGAAGCGGGTGTACTGGCTGGTCGCGGTGATCATGGTGATCGGCGCGCTGGGCTCGGCGCTGGCCCCGTCCTACTGGGTGCTGATCGCGTTCCGCTTCGTGCTCGGCTTCGGCGTGGGCGGGGATTACCCGGTCAGCGCCGTGCTGATGAGCGAGTACGCCAACCGGGAGAACCGCGGCCGGCTGGTCGGGATGGTGTTCTCCACCCAGGCCCTGGGCCTGATCGTGGGCCCGCTCATCGCGCTGGCCCTGCTCGGCGCGGGTGCGGGTAACGACCTGGCCTGGCGGATCATGCTGGCGCTCGGCGCGGTGCCCGCCGCGGCCGTGGTCTACCTGCGCCGGAAGATGCCCGAATCCCCCCGGTACCAGGCCCAGGTGCAAGGGCGGCACCGCAAGGCCGTAGCCGATCTGGCCAGCTTCACCGATGGGTCGGTGAGTGCGAGCCCGGTGCCGGCCATCACGCACACGATGGGCCTGCGGGCGTTCCTGACCAACCGCCGGTGGCTGGTCACACTGGCCGGCACGGCTGGCTGCTGGTTCCTGCTCGACTACGCCTACTACGGCAACACGATCTCCACTCCGCAGATCATCGCGCTGATCTCGCCGCAGTCGTCCACCATGGCCACGATCGCCATCCAGCTGGCCATTTTCGTGGTCGCGGCGGTGCCGGGCTATCTGCTGGCTATTGCCCGGCTGGACCGGGTCGGGCATCGCAAGCTGCAGTTGATCGGGTTCGCCATGATGGCGCTGTGCTTCGCCGTCATCGGCCTGGTGCCCGGGCTCACTACCGCGGTACTGCCGTTCCTGCTGGTCTACGGGCTCAGTTACTTCTTCACCGAGTTCGGGCCGAACATGACCACGTTCGTGATGCCCAGCGAGGTGTTCCCGGTCACCATGCGGGCCACCGGCCACGGTATCTCGGCCGGGGTAGGCAAGCTGGGCGCGTTCATCGGGGTGTTCCTGTTCCCGGTCCTGTCCTCGTCGCTGGGGCTGCGTGGCACGCTGCTGCTCACCGCCGGGGTGTCGGTGTGCGGCCTGCTGCTGACGCTGGTCCTGCCCGAGCCGGCCCGGCGCAGCCTGGAGGAAGTGTCCAGCGGCGAATCCGAGCTGAGCGCGGTCGTGGCGCCCGCCGCAGCTGACCCCGGTGCCCCGGTCATCCTGGACGCCAGGCCGGACACCCCGCCGGACCGGGCCGCTTAACCGGTCCGGCAGGCGCGCACTAGGTCGGCGAGACGGGGCGCGCCGCAGGCGTGTTCCCGCCGAGCCGGCGTTCGGCGCGAAGCGGCGATCGGGGGGTCCAGGGGGTCGCCCCCCGGATTGATCAAGCGCCGCCGCGGCCGGCTCCGTCGCGGAACCGGGCGATCTCGGTGGCCAGGCCCGGATCGGCCAGCGCGGTCAGCCCGCAGCGCAGCTCGTTGGCCATCGCGTCGGCCTCGCTGAGGGACAGGCTGGCCAGCGTGGACTCCCGGTCACTGCGCAGGCAGGTCTGCGGCAGGGCGGCGATCTCGGCGGCCAGCGCCTCAGCCGCCGACCGGGCCTGGCCGTGCGGTACCACCCGGCTGACCAGGCCGATCTGCAGGGCCTCGGCCGCGGAAACCGCCCGCCCGGTCAGGATCAGGTCGAGGGCCCGGCCCAGGCCGATCAGCCGGGGCAGCCGGACCGTGCCGCCGTCGATCAGCGGCACTCCCCACCGGCGGCAGAACACGCCCAGCACGGCGTCCTCCTCGGCCACCCGCAGGTCGCACCACAGGGCGAGTTCCAGGCCGCCGGCCACGGCGTGCCCGGCGATGGCCGCGATGACCGGCTTGGACAGCCGCATCCGGGTCGGGCCCATCGGCCCGTCCCCGTCCGGGGCGACCCGGTTGCCGTCCGGGCCGCCGATGGCCTTGAGATCGGCCCCGGCGCAGAACGTCCCGCCCGCGCCGCACAACACCGCCACGCTGGCCCGCCCGTCCGACTCGAATTCGGCGAACGCAGCCGCCAGCGCGGTGGCAGTGGGCAGGTTAACAGCGTTACGAAGCATTGGCCGGTCCAGGATTACGGTCGTCACTGGACCGCGGTGCTCAACCCGAACGGACACTGGGTTTTGGCGGTTAGCTGACCTGCCAGGTGTCCGAGCCGGCCAGCAGCGCGGCCAGGTCACCCTGGCCCTGCCTGGCCCGGGCGTCCGCGATCTGCTCCGCCATCAGGTCGTCGTAGCTGGGCCGCGGCGCCTGCCGGAACACGCCGATCGGGGTGTGCGCGAAGTCCGCCGTGTCCAGCCGGGACAGCGCGAACGCGTAGGACGGGTCCGGCGCGTGCGCGTCGTGCACGAGCAGCGAGTCCGGGTCGGCGCCGGCCACGTCCACCGCTTCCAGCGAGCCGGTCCGGCTGAACCGCAGGCCCTTGCCCTGCTCCGCGCCGAACCGCACCGGCTGACCGTCTTCCAGCCGGATCACCGTGTTGTCCCGGGACTCCGGGCTGGTGAGCGGGATGAACGCGTCGTCGTTGAAGATCGGGCAGTTCTGGTAGATCTCCACGAACGCGGCGCCGCGGTGGTCGGCCGCCGCGCGCAGCACGCCGGTCAGGTGCTTGCGGTCGGAGTCGATGGTCCGGGCCACGAAGCTGGCCTCGGCGCCGAGCGCCAGCGAGACCGGGTTGAACGGGGTGTCCAGCGAGCCGAACGGCGTCGACTTGGTCACCTTGCCCTGCTCCGAGGTGGGCGAGTACTGGCCCTTGGTCAGCCCGTAGATCCGGTTGTTGAACAGCAGGATCTTGATGTTGACGTTCCGCCGCAGCGCGTGGATCAGGTGGTTGCCGCCGATGGACAGCGCGTCGCCGTCCCCGGTGATCACCCACACCGACAGGTCGGGGCGGGACGCGGCCAGCCCGGTCGCGATGGCCGGGGCGCGGCCGTGGATCGAGTGCATCCCGTAGCTGTCCACGTAATAAGGCAGCCGGGACGAGCAGCCGATGCCGGAGATGATGACCAGGTTCTCCCGGGGGATCTCCAGCTCGGGCAGGAACGACTGGAACGCGGCCAGGATGGCGTAGTCCCCGCAGCCGGGGCACCAGCGGACCTCCTGGTCGGACTTGAAGTCCTTGGTGGCCAGCTTCTGGTCGGCCTTGGGCACCAGGGTCAGGGCGGCGGGCCGGTGGCCTGCCTCCTCGGCCCCGTCGTTGGCGTGCCTGCTCTGGTCAGACATTCGCGATCACATCCTGGATGACGCCAGCCAGTTCGGCGGCCCGGAACGGCAGGCCGCGGACCCGGTTGTAAGAGATCACATCGGTGAGGTAGCGGCCGCGCAGCAGCAGGGCCAGCTGGCCGAGGTTGATCTCGGGCACCAGCACCTTGTCGTAGCTGGCCAGCACCTCGCCGAGGTTGGCCGGGAACGGGGACAGGTGGCGCAGGTGGGCGCAGGCCACCTTGCCGTCGGCGTTGCGCACCCGGCGGACCGCGGCGCCGATCGAGCCGAACGTCGAGCCCCAGCCGAGCACCAGCACCTTGGCGTCGCCGTCCGGGTCGTCCACCTCGAGCGGCGGGATGTCGGCGGCGATGCCGTCGATCTTGGCCTGGCGGAGCCGGACCATCCGGTCGTGGTTGTCCGGGTCGTAGGAGATCGTGCCGGCCACGTCGGCCTTCTCGATGCCGCCGATCCGGTGCTCCAGGCCCGGGGTGCCCGGGATGGCCCACGGCCGGGCCAGCGTCTGCGGGTCGCGGCGGAACGGCAGGAACTCCGGCTTCCCGTCCTTGCCATCGCGCGGTCGGGCCAGTCGGCGGGGCTCGAGAACGAGAACTCGTCGCGCAGCTTGGGCAGCGTGTACACCTCGGGGATGAGCCACGGCTCGGACCCGTTGGCCAGGTAGCCGTCGGACAGGATGATCACCGGAGTGCGGTACTTGGTGGCGATCCGGACCGCCTCCAGCGCGGTGTCGAAGCAGTCCGACGGGGTGGCCGGGGCCAGTACCGCGACCGGCGACTCGCCGTTCCGGCCGAACAGCGCCATCAGCAGGTCGGCTTGCTCGGTCTTGGTCGGCATGCCAGTGGACGGGCCGGCCCGCTGGATGTCGCAGACGATCAGCGGCAGTTCCACGGAGACGGCCAGGCCGATGGTCTCCGCCTTGAGCGCCATGCCGGGGCCGGACGTGGTGGTAACGCCGAGCGCGCCGCCGAACGAGGCGCCCAGCGCCGCGCCGACCCCGCCGATCTCGTCCTCCGCCTGGAACGTACGCACCCCGAACCGCTTGAGCTTGGACAGCTCGTGCAGGATGTCCGAGGCCGGGGTGATCGGGTAGGAGCCGAGGAACAGCGGCAGCCCGGACCGGCGGGACGCGGTGACCAGGCCGTACGCCAGTGCGGTGTTGCCGGTGATGTTCCGGTAGATGCCGGGCTTCACCGCGGCCGGCTTGACCTCGTACTGGACCGAGAAGGCCTCGGTGGTCTCGCCGTAGTTCCAGCCCGCGCGGAAGGCGGCGATGTTCGCCTTCATGATTTCCGGCTTGGCCGCGAACTTGGACTCGAGGAACTTGAGCGTGCTCTCCGGCGGCCGGTTGTACAGCCAGGACAGCAGGCCGAGGGCGAACATGTTCTTCGCCCGCTCGGCCTCCTTGCGGGAGATGTCGAACTCCTCGAGGGCCTTGACCGTCATCGAGGTGACCGGCACCGCGTGCACGTTGTAACCGTCCAGCGAGCCGTCATCGAGCGGGCTGGACTGGTAGCCGACCCGGGCCAGGTTCCGCTTGGTGAATTCGTCGGTGTTGGCGATGATGTCCGCGCCGCGCGGCACGTCGCCCAGGTTGGCCTTGAGCGCTGCCGGGTTCATCGCGACCAGCACGTCCGGGGCATCACCGGGGGTCAGGATGTCGTGGTCGGCGAAGTGCAGCTGGAAGCTGGACACGCCAGGCAGCGTGCCAGCGGGAGCCCGGATCTCGGCCGGGAAGTTCGGCAGCGTAGATAGGTCGTTACCGAAGGCGGCCGTCTCCTGGGTGAACCGGTCGCCTGCAAGTTGCATACCGTCACCCGAGTCACCTGCGAAACGGATGATGACGCGATCGAGTTGCTGGACCTGCTTGGTCACAGTTGAAGGACCTCCTCGCGCGCCGCAGCCTGGCGCATGTGGCTGCGCGAGGCCAGCGGACGCCGCACCCGGCACGCTCCGCGCCCGGGCTGAGTTGGGATTGACTTAATGTTACAGCGCCGTTGCGTTACTCTGGCGGCGTCCAAGTGCTCCTGGCGTAGTCGTGACCTATCTCACATTAATTCGGTTGGCCAGCCGGCGGGATGGCGACGCGCGCAAGGAGTGCGACATTCGGTGCTGAGCATCTCCCGCTATGTCGTAGGACGTCGGGCGGGCCGTGGCGGTTCACGTCGTGGTTGGGGGCTGGCCGGTAGGCTGGGCCGGTGGCCGCCGTGGATCTTCCCCCGCCACGCGCTGGGCGCCCCGCTGGCCTGCCGGTAGTCCTGGACGCGGGGCGGGGCTGTGCGCTCTGGATCTGTGATGCCGGGCTGGCCTGCTGCGCCGTGGAGGTGGCGGCGGCGCTGAGCCGGCTGGTCTCGGGCCTGGATGAGGGCACGGCCGAGATGAACGTGTTCGTGGTGGCGGGCACGGTGACGGACAAGCTGGCGCCGCTGGTCCTGGCCGCCTACCAGCAAGTGCCGGAACCCAAGTTCGTCCTGTCCTTTGGCGCCTGCTCGAACAGCGGCGGCCCGTACTGGGACTCGTACTGTGTGACCAAGGGCGTGGACCAGCTCATCCCGGTGGATGTCTATGTGCCGGGCTGCCCGCCCCGGCCCGAGGCGCTGCTGGCCGGCCTGGACCTGGTGCTGCAGCGGGCCCCGGCATGACTGGCGAGGAGATCCTCGGCCTGGTGGAGTCGGCCGGCCTGGATGCCGCGGTCGAGCCGTCCGCCGGCCTGGGGCGGCGGGGGCGGTGGCCGTTACCGTCACCGTGCCCGCCGGCAGTTGGCTGGCGCTGCTGACGCTGGCCCGGGACCGCCTCGGCTGTGATTTCTTCGACTGGCTGAGCGGGGTGGATGAGGCCGGCGCGGGGCTGGCCGTGCTGGCCCACGTGTACTCGCTGGCCGGGCGGCATCACCTGCTGCTGCGCACGGTGCTGGCTGGTGACCAGCTGCGGCTGCCCACGGCTACCGGCGTCTACCGGGGCGCGGCCTGGCATGAGCGGGAGACCGGGGAGATGTTCGGCGTCCTCTTCGACGGCCACCCCGGGCCGGGCCCGCTGCTGCTACCGGATGGGTTCGAGGGACACCCGTTGCGCAAGGACTTCCCGCTCGCGGCCCGCGCCGCCCAGGAGTGGCCTGGCGCCCGGGAGCCCGGTGAGCCGGCCGGGCCAGGCCAGCCCGTGCGCGGCCGGCGCCGGGCGGTGCCGCCGGGAGTCCCGGACGGGTGGCCGGCCGGATGAGTGCGGAGCACCCCGCGCTGCCCGCGCGCAGCCGCGGGGTGATCGGGCTGCTGGAAGAGAACTGCACGGTCTGCATGCTGTGCGCCCGCGAGTGCCCGGACTGGTGCATCTACATCGAGTCGCATAAGGAACCGACACCGGCCGAGCCCGGCGCGGAGCCGCGGCCGGGTACGGAGCCGCGGCCGGGTACGGAGCCGCGCCCCGGTGCGGAGCCGCGCCGCGGCGGACGCCAGGTACGCAACGCCCTGGACCGGTTCGCGATCGACTTCTCGCTCTGCATGTACTGCGGGATCTGTATCGAGGTGTGCCCCTACGACGCCCTTTTCTGGTCACCCGAGTTCAGCTACGCGGAGACTGACATCCAGGAACTGACCCATGAGCGCGGCAGGCTGCGGGACTGGATGTGGACCGTGCCGCCGCCGCCAGCGCACGACCCGGGCGCGCCGGCCGCCAAGGAGGTGCAGGCCGTCTACGGCCCAGGCGGGCTGCCAGGGGTGAGCGATCCGGGCCTCAGCGGAAGTTGACGAACTGCAGAGCCAGGTCCAGGTCCTTGCCCTTGACCAGTGAGATCACGGCCTGCAGGTCGTCCTTCTTCTTGGACGAAACCCGCAGTTCCTCGCCCTGGATCTGCGCCCGGACGCCCTTCGGGCCCTCATCCCGGATGAGCTTGCTGATCTTCTTCGAGTCCTCCTGGGGGATGCCCTCCTTGAGGGCGACCGCTATCCGGTACTCCTTACCGGACAGCCGCGGTTCCCCGGCGTCCAGGACCTTCAGCGAGACCTGGCGCTTGACCAGCTTGTCCTTGAACACGTCCAGCACCGCGCTGGCCCGGCCCTCGCTGTTGGCCCGGATCTCGATGGCGTGATCCCCGGACCGGGCGATGGAGGCACCCACGCCACGGAAATCGAACCGGGTCGAGATCTCCTTGGTGGTCTGGTTGATCGCGTTGTCAACTTCCTGCTTGTCGATCTTGCTGACAATGTCGAAACTGCTGTCCGCCATGCGCTGCTCCTTCCCCTCGGCTATGACGTCGGGTCATGAGGCTACTGCGCTTCACGCACCTTGGGCGCAGTGCCCGTCTCTAGCCGGTGTGTACTGCGGGGGCGGACCCAGGTCCAGCGCTAATCCGGTGCACCGGCGGCAGGCGCTGTCCGCTATCCTTCACTGAGCCGCCTGTCGGGCGGCGCCAGGCAGGTTGCCCGAGTGGCCAAAGGGAGCGGTCTGTAAAACCGTCGGCTTAGCCTACGTTGGTTCGAACCCAACACCTGCCACTACCTGCGGAAACGGCCCGTGAGCTGGGGTTTGCCCGGTATCGCGGGGCCGTCGTGCGTTGTGTCATGGTGTGTCATCTTCGGCCAGCAGGCGTCGCTGTGCGGCAGTGGTTACGGACATATAGATGACATGCATCGGCGGTTCGGCCGTGGCGGATGGGCTGGTGGCCCCGCGGTTGCTGGTTGGCTGGGAGGACCTCCCCAGCTCAGACGCGTGACGATTGGCTGCGTAAGCACAATTCGCGTGCCGGGCGCTTTGGGCGCCCTCGGGAGCTTGAGGAGGTCCCGATGCCCATCGTAGGCGGGCTGGATATTCACCGGAAGCAGCTGACGTTCGACTATCCCGGCACTGTGACCGGGGAGGTCAAGCGGGGCCAGATCGCCCCGGCCGACCGCGCGCATATGCGGGCCTGGCTGGCCCGGTTCGCCGGCCGGGACGACGTCGCGTTCGCGCTGGAGGGGTGCACCGGGTGGCGGTATGTCGCCGAGGAACTGGCCGCGGTTGGCGTCGCCGCGCATGTCGCCGAGCCGGCGGACACCGCGGCTGCCCGCGGCCGCAAGCGGCATGCCAAGACCGACAGGACTGACTCCCGGCACCTGCGGCAGCTGCTGGCCGAGGGCTGGCTGCCGGAATGCTGGGTCCCGCCTGGTCACATCCTGGAGTGCCGGGCGCTGCTGGAGCTGTATCACGATCTTCGTTCCGAGCACACGGCGTGGGTGCAGCGCGTCCACGCAGTCTTCTTCCACCAGGGCGCCCCGCAGCTGAGCGCGGGCGCGCTGCGCACCGGGCGGGGCGCCGCCGCGGTGCGCGCGGCTGCCGCGGCGCACCTGTCGCCGGCCGGGCAGCTTCAGGTCGCTACCGCCCTGGACATGCTCACCTGCCTGGAAGGGCACCTGGAGGACCTGCGGCACCGGCTGCTGGTTACCGCCCGGCACCTGACCGGGGCGAGGGTGCTCACTGCCCGGCTGTATGGCGTCGGGCCGGTTACCGCGCTGGCGATGACTGCCTGGCTGGGCGGGGCGGGCCGGTTCTCCTCCTCCCGGAAGGCGGTGCGGTTCGCCGGGCTGGACATCACCGTCTACTCCTCCGACACCAAGCGCTCGCCCGGGCACCTGTCCCGGCAGGGACCGGCGGTCCTGCGCTGGACGGTGTATGAGGCCGGCAAGGTTCACGCCCGCTCCTGCGCGCCTGACCACGCCTACTACGCGGCCGTCAAGGACCGCAAGGACGGTAAGCGCGCCGCGTTGTCGGAGGCCCGCAAGATCGTCCGGCAGGGCTGTCACATCCTGGCCGAGCTCGGCGACGACGCGCTTACCGCCGCCTGAGCCCCCCGGCCCCGTCGTTGGTGACCATCCCCGTGAATGGCGCCGGGCAAGCAAAGCCGGCAGCCACACTCACCTGATGGGGGATCGCCGCGGCCAGCTCCCGCTAGTCCGCTGCCAGCCGCCATCCCGTCCTGCCGCGCAGGGCCAGGCGGACGGCCTGTATAGACCGAGCGGCCGCATCCCCCGCAAGCGGGGGACACCCAATCAATCATCATGTCGCCGGGGCAAACGCCGACGCCCCGTGGGCCTAGGTAAGCCTGGCTGTCCCCTTCGCCGCCCCCGCCATCACGGGCCGGTCACCCGCCCATCAGACAGGAAAGGACCAGCCGCCGAACTCCCAGGTAAGCCTCTCTTCCTCTTCCCGGCTCCCTGCCCAGCCGCCCCATGATCCGCTCCCGGGCGGACGCGTCAAGGGCGCCTGCGGCGCCGCTCCGCGGGCGCTACGCGCCCCCATGACCCGCCCGGCCCGCTCGCAGAACCGGCACCTACCAGGGCAGAGAGCACAGTTAGGCACGTCCCAGGCCAGGCGCAACGCCTCCGGCACGGGGGCCAGGGAACCCTTGTCGTACTGGTCCGATACAGGTAAGCGGACGGAATCGGGGCCGGGGGAGCGGTTCACCGAACCGCTTGCTCCAGCCCGTGGCTCTCATCTCCGGCGCCCGCCGGGGCAGAAGCGGTCGAGGCATTTGCCTGGGAGCTACTTGGCCCAGGGTCCCGTGGGGATTCACGTCCGCGGGGGGGATCGACCCCGTATCCCCACATTGCTCTATGTGCTACAGCGCCGACGTCGATCTCCAGCAGACGGACGGGCCGTATGCACTCTGACGTGCGGAAACGCTGCCTGCCGTCTAGGGCAGTTGCTGGTCCGGAGTCACCTCGGGGGCCAGAACCAGGCTTGACGGCCAGCGGAACCGACTCGAACCCCCATGAAACCGACTTGAACCCCCATGGACTAGTGATCACGCTCAGAGATCGATCACACATGGTCGTTAACCGGGCTAGTGCGCGCCGAACGCCCCGTTCGGGCGGCCTCAGCGGTAT
>CAVWWE010000017.1:0-140422 GCA_963758575.1 uncultured Actinomycetes bacterium | reverse complement strand
AACCCGCCGCGCGGGCCGGTAAGGGGTAGCCGCCCGCCTGGGGTACCCGCGCGGGTCCGGCAGAATGGGGGCGACTTCCGGAGGAGGCGTGATGCCGCACACCAGCGATACCCGGGTAGCCGGCGACGAGCCGTTGCTGTCACCGGCCGCGTTGCTGGAGGAACTCCCGCTGGACAGCGCGGCCGAGGGACTGGTCGAGCAGTCCCGGGCCGAGGTGCGCGCGGTGCTGGACGGCGCGGACGACCGGCTGCTGGTGGTAGCCGGTCCCTGCTCGGTGCACGACCCGGCGGCCGGGCTTGAGTACGCCCGCCGCCTGGCCGCGCTGCGTCACTCGCTGGCCGGCGACCTGGTCATCGTGATGCGGGTGTACTTCGAGAAGCCGCGCACGGTAACCGGCTGGAAGGGCCTGATCAACGACCCGGGCATGGACGGCAGCCACGACGTGCACCGCGGCCTGCGGCTGGCCCGCCGGTTCCTGCTCGACGTGACCGGCCTGGGGCTGCCGGTGGGCTGCGAGTGGCTGGACCCGATCACCCCGCAGTACATCGCGGACGCCGTGACCTGGGGCGCGATCGGGGCACGCACCACCGAGAGCCAGGTGCACCGGCAGCTGGCGTCCGGCCTGTCCATGCCGGTCGGCTTCAAGAACGGCACCGACGGGGACGTCGGCGTCGCGGTCGATGCCTGCCGGGCCGCCGCCACCAGGCACACGTTCTTCGGCGTCACCCGGGCGGGCGCGGCCGCGGTGGTCACCACGATCGGCAACCAGGACTGCCACGTCATCCTGCGCGGCGGCCGGACGGGGCCGAACTACCAGGCCACGGACGTCGGCGCGGCGCTGGAGCGGATCACCGGAGCCGGGCTGGCCCGGCGGGTCATGGTGGACGCCAGCCACGGCAACAGCGGCAAGGACTACCGCCGCCAGCCCGCCGTGGCCGCCGATCTGGCCCGCCAGGTCGGCGGCGGTGAGACCGGCATCATCGGGGTCATGCTGGAGAGTTTCCTGGAAGCTGGGCGGCAGGAGCCGGGCGATCCGGCCGGGCTGGCCTACGGGCAGAGCGTCACCGACGGGTGCCTGGACTTCGACACCACCGCGGACGTGCTGCGCGGGCTGGCCGACGCGGTCCGCCTGCGCCGCCGCGTCACCAGCACCCCCGCCGTCATCGGCCAGGCCACCGCATCCGCCCCGTGATCCCGGGTGGCCGGCCACCCATGGCAGTCTTGACTGTGCGGGTATGAGCGTGACGGGGCGAGACCAAGGAGGAGCAGCACTGTGCAGCGCTGGCAAGGCCTGGACGAGGTGCCAGGGGACTGGGGGCCTTCCGTGGTCACCGTCGGCGTGTTCGATGGGGTGCACCGCGGTCACCAGCGCATCATCGCCCGGGCCCGCGCGGTCGCGTCGGCCCGGCAGCTCCCGGTCGTGGTGGTCACGTTCGACCCGCACCCGGACGAGGTGATCCGGCCCGGCTCGCACCCGCCGCTGCTGGTCACCGTCCGCCGCCGGGTCCAGCTGCTGGCCGAGCAGGGCTGCGCGGCGACCTGCGTGCTGCCGTTCACGCTGGACTTCTCCCGGCTCGGCCCGGACGAGTTCGTCCGGATGGTGCTGGCCGAACGGCTGCACGCGCGCTGGGTCGTGGTCGGGGATAACTTCCGCTTCGGCCACCGGGCCAGGGGCGACGTGCCGCTGCTCGCCGAGCTGGGGGAGAAGTACGACTTCGGTGCGGAGGGCGTGCCGCTGCTCACCGAGCACGGCGAGACCATCTCCTCCAGCGAAATCAGGGCCGAGCTGAACGCCGGTGACGTGGCCGGTGCCGCCCGCGACCTGGGCCGCCCGCACCGGGTCGAGGGCGTCGTGGTGCGCGGTCACCAGCGCGGCCGGGCGCTCGGCTTCCCCACCGCCAACCTGGAGACCACGCCCTACCCGGCGGTCCCCGGCGACGGGGTGTACGCGGGCTGGCTGGCCAGCCTGGACGGCGACGGCCTGGAGACGGCGCGCTGGCCCGCCGCCATCTCGGTCGGCACCAACCCGACGTTCGAAGGCCGGGACCGCACCGTGGAGGCCTACGCGCTGGACCGGGACGACCTCGATCTGTATGGCGTGCACGTCGCGGTGGACTTCGCGGAGCGGCTGCGCGGCATGGTGCGCTTCGGCTCGGCCGCCGAGCTGATCGAGCAGATGTACCAGGACGTGGACGCGGCCCGTGCCCTGGTCGGCGAGCCGTAGCGCCGCGGTGGCGCTGGCCGTCGCCTTAGCCGCCTCAGCCAGCCCCGCGGCCGCGCTGGTGCGGCCGTCCGGTACCGGCCCGCTGCCGGTGACCGCGGTCACCGTCAACGGGGCCGGCGGGGACCGGCTCTACCAGGGGGTGGGCGCGGTGCTGGGCGGCGGCGGGAACGCCCGGTACCTGATGGACTACCCGGAGCCAGAGCGCGGCCAGATCCTGGACTACCTGTTCAAGCCGGGTTACGGCGCCGCGCTGCAGCTGCTCAAGCTGGAGATCGGCGGCGGCGCCAACTCCACCGACGGTGCCGAGCCGAGCGTCGAACCGGTCCGCGGCCAGGTCAACTGCGACGCGGGCGACGAGTTCTCGATCGCGCGGCAGGCGGTGGCGCGCAACCCCGGCATCCGGCTGTACGGGCTGCAGTGGACCGCGCCCGGCTGGGTCGGCCAGGGCACTGGCAGCGTGTTCACCAGCGCGGACATCGGCTACCTGCTGACCTGGCTGGGCTGCGCGGCCCGGCACGGGCTGACCATCAGCTACCTGGGCGGCTGGAACGAGTCGGACGACGGCACGCACGCGGCCTGGTTCCACCGGCTCCGGCTCGCGCTGGACGCGGCGGGCTACCGGTCCGTCCAGCTGGTCGCCGCGGACAGCAACCCCACCTGGGAGTACGTGTCCAACCCAGCGGACCCGGACATCGCCATCCTGGGCACGCACGACGTCTGCGGTTACCCGACCGGGGTGGCCGGGCCGGCCACCCGCTGCTATGCGCCGGCCGCCGCCATCGCCTCCGGGCAGCCGCTGTGGGCCAGCGAGCTGGGCGCGATGGACGCCGGGGCGCAGCCGGGCTGCGTCCAGCCGTGCGCGCCGGCCATGGACCGCGCCGTGGTCCGCGGCTACCTGGACGCCCGGCTCGACCGGGTTCCTGGAGTGGCCGGTCCTCGACGCCATGCCGCCCGGGCTGCCGTACGAGAACCGCGGCCTGGTCACCGCGGACCAGCCCTGGTCCGGGCACTACCGGGTGAACGCGATGACCTGGGCCATCGCACAGCTCACCCAGGTCGCCTGGCCGCCCTGGCCGGGCAACCCGGGCGGCTGGCGGTACCTGGACTCGGCCAGCGGGTTCCTGCAGGGCGACCGCGCCGACGGCTCGTACGTGACCCTGGTCCGCCGCGGCCGGCACCGGCTGGAGCATGATCATCGAGGCGACCACGGCCAGCGCGCCGCAGCAGGTGTCGGTCCGGGTCACCGGCGGTCAGCGGCTGGCCGGCCGGACCGTGCACGTGTGGGCCAGCGACTTCAGCCCGGACGGCAGCCGCCCGGCGGCCTGGTTCGCCCGGCAGCCGGACATTCAGCCATCGGCCGCAGGCTGGTTCACGTTCACCGTCCAGCCGGGCTGGGTCTACTCGCTGACCACCACCTCCGGCCAGGGCAAGGGCCACGCCGCCGGGCCGCGGCCGGCCGGCTTTCCCGCTGCCCTACCGGAGCAGCCTGGGCAGCGCCGGGCCCGCGGCCGGCGCCGACGACGAGCCGCCGTACCTGGCCGCCCAGGATGGCTCGTTCCAGCTGGCCCGCTGCGGCAACGTCACCTGCACCAGGCAGACCACCGTGCCCACCCCCATTTTCTGGATGAACGCCAGTGCCGGGGGCTGGCGTTACCCGTATGCGACGGTCGGCGGGGCAGGCCTGGCCAACTACTCGGTGAGCGTGCATACGCTGCTCACCCAGCCGGGCACGTCGGCCGGGCTGATCGGCCGGTTCAGCCAGCGCGGCGGGCAGTCGGACATCGGGCACTTCGACGGCTACCTGTTCGACGTGGCCACCTCCGGGGCCTGGGCGCTGATCCGTAACGACGTGGCCCCGGGGCGGACCGTGACGCTGGCCGCCGGCGCTGCCCCAGCCGCTGGGCACCGGCCACTGGCACTGCCTGTCGCTGGCCATGTCCGGGCCGGACCTCACCGCCGCGGTGGACGGCCGCACCGTCGCGGCGGTGTCCGACCCGGCCTGGACGGCCGGGCTGGCCGGGGTCGAGGCGGGCGCGGGCAGCGGCGGCTGGCCGCAGGCCGAATACCGTAACCTGTCGATTACCCGCTGACCGGGCCGGGCGGCTGGTACGGCCCGGGTGCACCGGGCTCCGTGGTACCTTTGATGACGGTCGGCGAGTTCCGGCCGGGGTTAGCTGCACCCTCAAGCGGCTGGCCGTGGGGGCCCTTCTGAGCCCCCGTTTCACGACATGTCACGTAGATAGGGATGCCACGTGCCGCTGGACACAGCCGTCAAGAAGGAGATCATCGCGTCCAACGCGACCAATGAGGGTGACACCGGCTCGCCGGAAGTCCAGGTCGCACTGCTGACGCGGCGGATCAACGATCTCACCGAGCACCTCAAGGTGCACAAGCACGACCACCATAGCCGCCGCGGCCTGCTGCTGCTGGTCGGGCGCCGCCGGCGCCTGCTGCAGTACCTGGCCCGCACCGACATCGAGCGCTACCGTGCGCTCATCAGCAAGCTGGGCCTGCGCAGGTAGGCCCCGGTAAACTCAAAGAACGACATCCCGCGGCCCCATTCCGGAGCGCACGGCGCAAAGGACCGGTCCTCGGTAGTGGTTCCCGGGTCGCCATCGCATGGCGGGCCGAGAGCTTCGATCGAAGACCGGGCCGGCCGCCGGCCCGGGCAGGCTGGGATCAGCCATACGCCACCGGCGGGGGTAACGCGGGACCTCAGTCAAGGAGGTCTCACCCGTGGAGGGTGTGTATACCGCCGAAGCCGTTATCGACAACGGAGCCTTCGGCACCCATACGATCAGGTTCGAGACCGGCAGGCTGGCCAGGCTAGCCGCCGGTTCGGCCGTCGCGTACCTGGACGAAGAGACGGTAGTGCTGTCCGCCACCACGGCTGGCAAGCACCCCAAGGAGGGGCTGGACTTCTTCCCGCTCACCGTGGACTGTGAAGAGCGGATGTATGCGGTGGGCCGGATTCCCGGCTCGTTCTTCCGCCGCGAGGGCCGCCCGTCCGAGGACGCGATCCTCACCTGCCGGCTGATCGACCGGCCGCTCCGCCCTTCGTTCGTCAAGGGTCTGCGCAACGAAGTTCAGGTTGTCGAGACGATCCTCGCGCTCAATCCTGAGCACCTGTACGACGTGGTCGCCATCAACGCCGCGTCCCTGTCCACGATGCTCGCCGGGCTGCCGTTCTCGGGTCCGATCGCGGGCGTGCGGGTCGCCCTGATCAAGGGCCAGTGGGTCGCGTTCCCCACCCACGAGCAGCTGAACGAGGCCACCTTTGACATGGTGGTCGCGGGCCGGATGCTCCCGGACGGCGACGTGGCCATCATGATGGTCGAGGCCGAGTCCACCACCGGCACACTCGGCCTGCTGGCCGACTCGGGCAACGGCGCGGTGGCGCCCACCGAGGACACCGTGCCGGAGGGCCTGGAGGCGGCCAAGCCGTTCCTCAAGGCGCTGTGCGCGGCGCAGCAGCAGGTCGCCGACCAGGCCGCCAAGCCGACCGCCGAGTTCCCCGTGTTCGCGGACTATCAGCAGGACGTCTACGACGCGGTGGCCGAGGAGGTCTCCGGCGAGCTGGCCCGGGTGCTCACCATCGCCGGCAAGCAGGAGCGGGAGACCGAGACCGACCGGGTCAAGGCGCTCGCCCAGGAGAAGCTGGCCAGCCAGTTCGAGGGCCGGGAGAAGGAGATCAGCGCCGCGTTCCGCGCGCTGACCAAGAAGCTGGTCCGGGAGCGGATCATCCGGGACGGGGTGCGCATCGACGGCCGCGGCCTGAGCGACATCCGGCGGCTGTCCGCCGAGGCGCACGTGCTGCCCCGGGTGCACGGGTCCGCGCTGTTCGAGCGGGGCGAGACCCAGATCCTGGGCGTCACCACGCTGAACATGCTGCGCATGGAGCAGATGCTGGACACGCTCAACCCGGAGCGGACCAAGCGCTACATGCACAACTACAACATGCCGCCGTACTCCACCGGGGAGACCGGCCGGGTCGGCTCGCCCAAGCGCCGCGAGATCGGCCACGGCGCGCTGGCCGAGCGTGCGCTGCTGCCGGTGCTGCCCAGCCGGGAGGAGTTCCCGTACGCGATCCGCCAGGTGTCCGAGGCGATCGGGTCCAACGGCTCCACCTCGATGGGCTCGGTGTGCGCGTCCACCATGTCGCTGCTGGACGCGGGCGTCCCGCTCAAGGACATGGTGTCCGGCATCGCCATGGGCCTGATCAGCGAGGGCGGCCAGTACGTCACGCTGACCGACATCCTGGGCGCCGAGGACGCGTTCGGCGACATGGACTTCAAGGTGGCCGGCACCAAGGACATCATCACCGCGCTGCAGCTGGACACCAAGCTGGACGGGATCCCGGCCGCGGTGCTGGGTGCGGCGCTGAAGCAGGCCCGCGGGGCCCGGCTGACCATCCTGGAAGTCATGCGCGAGGCCATCGACGCCCCCGGCGAGATGAGCCCGCAGGCGCCGCGGATCATCACCATCAAGGTGCCGGTGGACAAGATCGGCGAGGTGATCGGGCCCAAGGGCAAGATGATCAACTCGATCCAGGAGGAGACCGGGGCCGAGATCACCATCGAGGACGATGGCACGATCTACATCGGCGCCACCGACGGCCCGTCCGCCGAGGCCGCCCGGACCACGATCAACGCGATCGCCAACCCGCACATGCCAGAGGTCGGCGAGCGGTTCCTGGGCACTGTGGTCAAGACGACCACGTTCGGGGCGTTCGTCTCGCTGCTGCCCGGCCGGGACGGCCTGCTGCACATCACCCAGCTGCGCAAGCTGCACGGTGGTGGCCGGATCGAGAACGTGGACGACGTGGTCAAGGTGGGCGACAAGATCCAGGTCGAGATCCGCGAGATCGACGACCGGGGCAAGCTGTCGCTGGTTCCGGTCGAAGTGGTCGAGCGCGAGGCGGCCGCGGCCGAGGCAGGCGGTGACGGCGGCAGCCCGAACGGCGACGGCTCGGCTGGCGAGCGGCCCCGTGGCGACCGGGACCATGGTGACCGGGAAGCTCGTACCGGTGGGGGCGGCGGCGACAGTCACCGCACCCGGCACCGCGAGCGCCGGCACCGCGAGAACTCCTGAGCATGGCAGACACGCGAGCCGGGCAGCAGGGTGATGGCTCCGGGGCGGTACGGCACACCGTGCTGCCGGGCGGGCTCCGGGTCATCACCGAGGCGCTTCCCCACGTGCGGTCGGCGGCGTTCGGCATCTGGGCGGGGGTGGGGTCCCGTGACGAGGACCCCACCCACGCCGGGGCCACGCACTACCTGGAGCACCTGCTGTTCAAGGGGACCAGGCAGCGCACCGCGCTGGAGATCTCGGCCGCCATCGACGCGGTCGGCGGCGAGCTGAACGCGTTCACCGGCAAGGAGTACACCTGCTACTACGCGCGGGTGCTGGACGCCGACCTGCCGCTGGCCATCGACGTGCTGTCCGACATGGTGACCAGCTCGCTGATCACGGCCAAGGACGTGGACGCCGAGCGTGGCGTGATCCTCGAAGAGATCGCCATGAACGACGACGATCCCTCGGACACGGTGCACGAGGCGTTCGTCGGCCAGCTGTTCGGCGACACACCGCTCGGCCGGCCGATCCTCGGCACGGTGGATTCGATCAACGCGATCACCCAGGCCCAGATCGCCGAGCACTACCGGGCCCGGTACACCCCGGACAACCTGGTGGTGGCGGCCGCGGGCAACCTGAACCACGAGGAGCTGGTCGCGCACGTGCAGCGCGCGTTCGGCCCGGCGCTGGCCGACGGGCGGCCGCCGGCCGCGCCGCGGCTGGGCGGGCCGGGCACCGGGGTGCCGGACGCCGCGGCCGACGGCACCGGGATCCGCCTGGTGTCCCGCCCGCTGGAGCAGGCCAACCTGGTACTGGGCTGCGCGGGCCTGCGGCGCACCGACGACCGCCGGTTCGCGCTCGGCGTGCTCAACGCGGCGCTCGGCGGCGGGATGTCCTCGCGGCTGTTCCAGGAGGTACGGGAGAAGCGCGGCCTGGCCTACTCGGTCTACAGCTTCACCACCCAGCACGCGGACAGCGGGATCTGGGGCATCTACGCGGGCTGCCTGCCGTCCAAGGCGGACGAGGTGCTGTCCATCTGCCGCGACGAGGTGGCCAAGGTGGTGGCGCACGGCCTCACCGACGCCGAGCTGGACCGGGGCAAGGGGCAGCTGCGCGGCTCGATGGTGCTCGGCCTGGAGGACCCGTCCTCCCGGATCAGCCGGCTGGGCAAGTCCGAGCTGGTCTACCCGCGGCTGGAGCCAGTGGACGAGATCCTGGCCGCGATCGAGTCGGTCAGCCACGACGACGTGCTGGCGGTGGCCGGCGAGATCCTGGCCCAGCCCCAGGTGCTGGCCGTGGTCGGCCCCTACGATGACAGCGCGGCGTTCGCGGACGTGCTCGGTTAGCAGGGGGGGAGCGGGGCGCGATGATCAAGGTCGGAGTGCTCGGCGCGCGGGGCCGGATGGGCACCGCGGTAAGCCAGGCGGTGGCCGCCACTGACGACCTAGAGGTCGCGGCCGCCGTGGACCAGGGTGACCCCAGGGAGGACCTGACCGACTGCGCGGTGGTGGTCGACTTCACCCACCCCGGCGTGGTCCTGGACAACCTGCACTGGTGCATCAGCCATGGCCTGGACACGGTGGTCGGCACGTCCGGCTTCGACCAGGCGCGGCTGGACCAGGTGCATGGCTGGCTGGCCGAGGCGCCCACCGTGCGGGTGCTGATCGCGGCCAACTTCTCGGTCGGCGCGGTGCTGATGATGCGGTTCGCCGCGCAGGCGGCCCGGTTCTTCGAGTCCGCCGAGGTCATCGAGCTGCACCACGCGGGCAAAGTGGACGCCCCGTCCGGCACCGCGGCCCGGACCGCAGGGCTGATCGCCGCGGCCCGGGCTGAGGCCGGGCTTGGCGCATCGCCGGACGCCACGGTCACCGCGGCCGACGGGGCCAGGGGAGCGGTGCTGGACGACGTGCACGTGCACTCGGTCCGGCTGGCCGCCTGGTCGCGCACCAGGAGGTGCTGCTGGGCGGGCACGGTGAGACGCTGACCATCCGGCACGACTCGCTGGACCGGGCCTCGTTCATGCCCGGCGTACTGCTCGCGGTGCGCCAGCTCGGCTCGCTGCCGCCCGGGCTCACCTTCGGCCTGGAGCCGCTGCTCGGCCTCGGCTGACCGTCAGCCCGCCCAGGTAGGGTCGGGTTATGTGCCGCAGCATCAAGACATTGCGCCCGCCGTACGCCGAACAGGTCACTGACCACGACGTCGAGGCGGCAGCACGTCAGTACGTGAAGAAGATCAGCGGGTTCCAGCGCCCGGCCAAGCACAACGCGGAAGCCTTCGAGCAGGCCGTGCAGGACGTGGCCAAGGCCACGTCGGTATTGCTCAGCCGCCTTGAGATACGGTAAAGCCAGGGCGGGACAGCTAAATCGGCACCGCCCACGACCGGGGGGCCGACATGCTCAGGTTCATTCTGAACATCATCTGGCTGGTGCTCTGCGGGTTCTGGATGGCCATCGCGTACGCGATCGCCGGGATCATCTGCTTCGTGTTGTTCTTCCTGGTCGTCACGATCCCGTTCGGTATCGCGGCGTTCCGCATCGCGGGCTATGTGCTGTGGCCATTCGGCCGGTCCATCGAGCGGCGCGAGAGCGCCGGGATAGGCTCGCTGATCGGCAACATCATCTGGATCATCCTGTTCGGCTGGGAGCTGGCCCTCGGTCATCTGATCACCGGCGTCCTGCTCTGCATCACGATCATCGGCATCCCGCTCGGCCTGGCCAACTTCAAGATCATCCCGATCTCGCTGGTGCCGCTCGGCGTCCGTGTCGTGCCGTCTGGCCAGCTCTATCCGGGCTATCGCTGACCTGCCCGCCGATGCCGAGGCGTTCGACCGGGCCGTGAATGATCGCCAGCGCCCCAGGCCTCTTCGAGTTAGCTCTTTTAAGGCTCGCCCATGGTGGGGGCGTGCGTGATGTCTAGCGAGTTCGGCGGAGTCAGGTTGACGCCGTCCGGGTCGTTCAGGTAGCCCGGCGCGGTGCCCGGCACGCCTTTGTGCCCGTACTGCCAGACGATCCGGTTGGTCACCGGGTCGATCACGATGACCCGGTCGTTGAAGTCGTCGTTGACCAGGATGTCCCCGTTAGGCAGCGGCAGGCCGAGCGACGGGTGGTTGAGCCCGCCGAACTGCGCCAGCGGCTCGGGCAGCCGGCTGGTCACCGTGGCCGTGCCGCCCCCGGCGCCGATCTGCTGCACGGTCGTTGGCTGGCCGGGGGCCGTCCCGGCCTGGCCCCCGCCGCCGAACAGGTAATCCCGGCCGTTGAGGGCGGCCCCGGCCGCGCCCGGCGTGGCCGCGGTCAGCCGGCCCACCAGGGTGGTGCTCCCGGTCACCGGGTTGAGCCGGAGGACGCTGGCGGTGGCTTTGGAGCGCTGGTTGAGACCGCCCAGGATGAGCAGGTCCGATCCGTGCGGCAGCACGGCCGCCTGGGCCACCCCGGACGGCAGCTGGTACGGGGCCGGCCCGATCCGCACGCTTGGTCACGGCGAGCGCCACTTAGCATGCCAAACGCGCGAGCTGGCGGGCGTTTTGCCCGGTTTGTCCGCACGAGGCGCATGCTAAGTGGGGCGGAGGGTGGCTCGGCTGGGCCGGGCGGAGGCTAGGCCGTTTCGGTGCTGGCGGCGGATTCCAGGCCGAGCTCGCTGATCGAGGTGTCCCGCATCTTGAACTTCTGCACCTTGCCGGTGACCGTCATCGGGAACTCCGTGGTGATCCGCAGATACCGCGGGATCTTGAAGTGAGCGATCTGGCCGGTGCAGAACTCGCGCACCTCCTGCTCGGTGAGCTGCTGGCCGGGGCGGAGCTTGACCCAGGCGCAGATCTCCTCGCCGTACTTGGCGTCCGGCACCCCGATGACCTGGATGTCCTCGATGGCCGGGTGGCTGTACAGGAACTCCTCGATCTCCCGCGGGTAGACGTTCTCCCCGCCGCGGATGATCATGTCCTTGATCCGGCCGACGATGTTCAGGTAGCCGGCCTCGTCCATGCACGGCCAGGTCACCGGTGTGCATCCAGCGCGCCTGGTCGATGGCGTCGCTGGTCTGCTCCGGGTCGTCCCAGTAGCCGAGCATCACCGAGTAGCCGCGGGTGCACATCTCGCCGGTGGCGCCGCGCGGCACGGTCAGCCCGGTCTCCGGGTCCACGATCTTGACCTCCACGTACGGGTGCACCCGGCCCACCGTGGAGACCCGGCGCTCCATGTCGTCATCGGCCCGGGTCTGCGCGGACACCGGGGACGTCTCGGTCATCCCGTAGCAGATCGTCACCTCGGACATGTGCATCTCGCTGACCACGCGCTTCATCACCTCGACCGGGCACGGCGAGCCGGCCATGATGCCGGTGCGCAGCGAGGACAGGTCGTAGGACGCGAAGTCGGGCAGCGCCAGTTCGGCGATGAACATGGTGGGCACCCCGTACAGCGACGTGCACCGCTCGGCGGCCACCGCCGCTAGCGTCGTCGCCGGGTCGAAGCCGGCCGCCGGGATGATGATGGCCGCGCCGTGCGTGGTGCAGGCCAGGTTGCCGAGCACCATGCCGAAGCAGTGGTAGAACGGCACCGGGATGCACACCCGGTCCTGCTCGGTGTACCCGCAGCCCTCGCCGATGAAGTAGCCGTTGTTCAGGATGTTGTGGTGGGACAGCGTGGCGCCCTTGGGGAAGCCGGTGGTGCCGCTGGTGTACTGGATGTTGATCGGGTCGTCGAATGACAGCATCGCCTGCCGCTCGGCCAGCTGGTCCCCGCCGCCCGCGATCGGCATCCGGCCGACCACGAACAGCTCATCCCAGTCGGCCGAGCCCAGGTAGATGACCCGCTCCAGGCCGGGCAGGCCACCGCTGACCTCCTCGATCATGGCCCGGTAGTTGCTGCTCTTGAACGACTCCGCGCTGACCAGCAGCCGGACCCCGGACTGGCGCAGCGCGTAGTTCAGCTCGTGGCTGCGGTAGGCCGGGTTGATGTTGACCAGGATGATGCCCGCCTTGGCCGTGGCGTACTGCAGCAGCACCCATTCGGCGCAGTTCGGCGCCCAGATGCCGACCCGGTCGCCGGCCTTGATGCCGGCCGCGATCAGGCCCCGGGCCAGCGTGCCGGTGTCCGCGTCCAGCTGGGCATAGGTCCACCGCCGGCCGGCCGGTACGTCCACCACGGCGTCCCGGTCGCCGAACGCGGCCGCGGTCCGGGTCAGGTTGGCCCCGATCGTCTCGCCGAGCAAGGTCTGCTCTGCGGTTCCGTGGCTGTAGGACAGCTGGGCTGGCTCGGTCATGACACCCTCCGACGTTGATGGTTCCATAATTCCTGTTCACGCCCCCCAATGTGAATGGCGGGGGCAGCGTCCGCTGACCTCTCCGGTCATTGACCGGCCCGGGCGGCTCGGCTGGGATTGGACACGGCCGATCTGAAAGGGAGTGCGCCGTGGCGGACGAACTGTCGTTATTCGGTGCGATGCTCGGCGAGCCGGACAGCCAGCTCGGCCGGCTGCTGGAAGGCATGTTCACGGCCCAGGTCACCGCGGCGCTGACCCGGCTGGGCGTGCCAGATCAGCTGGCTGGCGGTCCGCTGACCGCCGCCGAACTGGCCCCGCGGCTGGGTGCCTCGGCCGGCGGGCTGGAGCGGATGCTGACCGCGGCGACGGCCTACGGGCTGGTCAGCCAGGACAGCGCGGGCCGGTACTCACTCACCCCGGTCGGTGCGGCGCTCCGCGCGGACGCGGCCGATTCGGCCCAGGACTTCGCGGTCGGCTTCCTCGCCCCGCCGATGTGGGCGAGCATCGGCCGGCTGGCCGAGGTGGTGCGGAACCCGGAACCGGTGAACCCGGCCGCGCCGGGTGGCGTGTACGCGTACTACGCCGAGCATCCGGAGGAATCCGCCTATTTCGTCCGGGCCAGGGGCCGGACCACCCAGATCCTGGTATCCCAGCTGGCCAAGGTTGATTTCCGGCCGCTGCTGGCCGGCCGGATCGTCGATGTCGGGGGCAGCCGGGGCACGCTGCTCGCGTACCTGTTCGAGTACGTACTGCCCGACGATCCCGAGCCGTCGCTGGCCCACCTGCTCGATCTGATCATGATGCTGGTGGTCGGCGGCCGGGAACGCACCCGGGCCGAGCATGAGGCCCTCATCGGGCCGGCGGGCTATCACCTGGTCCGGGACACCCCGGTCACCGACGTGCTGCCCTGGCGGGTCCTCGAATTCGAGCGCGACTGACCGGGAGGGAGTGCGGCGTGGCTGACGAGCTGTCGTTGTACGGGACGCTGCTCGGCGAGCAGGGCGGCCGGGTCGGCAGGCTGCTGGAAGGCATGCTGACCTGCCAGGTCGCGTCGGCGCTGGCCCGGCTGGGCGTGCCGGATCAGCTGGCCGGCGGCCCGCTGACCGCGGACGAGATCGCCCCGCGGGTCGGCGCGTCGGCCGGCGCGCTACACCGGCTGCTGGCCGCGGCGGCGGTGTACGGGCTGGTCAGCCAGGACAGTCAGGGCCGGTTCGCGCTCACCGAGGACGGCGCGGTGCTGCGCTCGGATGTGGACGGCTCATTCCGGGCCCTGGCCATCGGCTTCTTCGGGCCGCCGATGTGGGCCAGCTTCGGCCGGATCTCCGATGTGGTGCAGGACCCGGAACCAGTCAACCCGGCCGGGCCGGGCGGCGTGTTCGAGTACTACGCCGAGCACCCCCAGGACGCGGTGTGGTTCGCCCAGGGCATGGGCCAGGCCACCGCCGTCCTGGTGTCCCAGCTGGCCAAGGCCAGCTTCCGGCCGCTGGCCGGCGGCCGGATCGTGGAGGTGGGCGGCAGCCGGGGCACGCTGCTCAGCTACCTGCTACGGGTGGTGCCGGACGCCACCGGCGTGCTACTGGACCGGCCCGAGGCACTGGCCGCCGCCCCGGACTACCTGGCCGCCGCCGGGGTGGCCGGCCGGGTCGAGCTGGTCCCGGGTGACTTCCTCCGCGAGGTGCCCCCGGGCGACCTGCATGTGCTCTGCCACACGCTGCACAACTGGGATGACGAGCACGCGCGTACCATCATCGGCAACTGCGCCCGGGCCAGTCACCCGGGCGGCGGGCTGATGGTGATCGACCAGCTGCTCCCGGACGGGCCGGAACCGAGTCTGGCGCACCTGATGGACCTGATCATGATGCTGGCGCTGGGCGGTCGGGAGCGTACCCGGGCCGAACATGAGGCGCTGACCGGGCCTGCCGGTTACACCCTGGTCCGGGACACCCCGGTGACCGATGTGCTGCCCTGGCGGGTGCTCGAATTCGAGCGGCGCTAGCGGCCGCGCGCCAGCCGGTGTGAGCGGGCGGGCACTGGCGTTCGGCAATGGTCGCGGTTGTCCGTCCGCAGCGTTACTGTCAGGTAGAGGGCCGGGTGGCAGATGCGCAGCCCGTGCGCGCCGCTCCTGCCCCGGGAGAAGCCATGGGTGCGTGGATTGTCTGGCTGGTCCTAGCCGCGGTGCTGGGCGTGGCCGAGGTGATGACTACGACCCTGGCCTTCGGGCTGATTGCGGCGGGCGCGGTGGTGGCGGGCATCGCCGGCGCGCTGGGCGCCGGGCTGCCCATCCAGCTGGCCGCGTTCGCCGTGGCGAGCGGCGCCGGCCTGGGCATGGTCCGGCCGATCGCCGTTCGGCATATCAAGCAGCCACCACTGTTGCGCACCGGGGTCTCCGCCCTGGTCGGCCGGTCCGCCAAGGTCATCGAGGAAGTCTCGGATGACGGCGGGCAGGTCCGCATCGGCGGCGAACTGTGGTCTGCCCGCTGCTATGACGAGACCCGGGTCATCCCCGTGGGCTCGACCGTCGACGTCTTCGCGATCGAGGGCGCCACCGCACTTGTCCATCCCCGGGAGTAGAAATGGAACTGGCCGGGCTTATCGCCGCCCTGGTGGCGGTCATTCTCGTATTGCTCGTGGTCGGCAGGACGGTCCGGATCGTGCCGCAGGCGCGGGCCCGGAACGTCGAGCGGTTCGGCCGGTACCGCAAGACGCTGGAGCCGGGGATGAACTTCATCGTGCCCATCGTGGACCGGGTCAAGCCGCTCATCGACCTGCGGGAGCAGGTGGTGGCCTTCCGTGGGCAGCCGGTGATCACTGAGGACAACCTGGTGGTGAGCATCGACACGGTGCTGTTCTTCCAGGTCACCGATCCGCGGGCGGCCGACTACGAGATCGTCAACTACATCCAGGCCATCGAGCAGATCACCGCGACCATGCTGCGCAGCGTGATCGGCAACATGGACCTCGAGGAAACCCTGACCTCACGCGACAAGATCAACACGATGCTGCGCAGCGTGCTTGACGACGCGTCGGGCAAATGGGGCCTCCGGGTCACCCGGGTGGAGATCAAGGCCATCGACCCACCGAAGAGCGTCATCGACGCGATGGAAAAGCAGATGCGGGCCGAGCGGGAAAAGCGCGCCGCGATCCTCACCGCCGAGGGTGTCCGGCAGTCGAAGATCCTGACCGCGGAGGGCGAGAAGCAGAGCCAGATCCTGCGGGCCGAGGGGGACCGGCAGGGGCAGATCCTGCGGGCCGAGGGCCAGTCCCAGGCCATCGAGACCGTATTCCGCGCGGTGCACGAGGGCGACGCGGACCCGAAGGTGCTCGCCTATCAGTACCTGCAGACGCTGCCCCAGCTGGCCCAGGCCGAGGGAAACACGTTCTGGGTGATCCCGAGCGAGGTAACCACGGCGCTCAAGACGCTGAGCACGGCGTTCGGCCCGGCGGGCGGCAGCGCCGGGGACGGCGCCGGGCAGGTTACCGCGGCGCAGGGCACCGCAGCGGAGGGCACGGCGGCGGAGGGCACGGCGGCGGAACAGCCGCCGGCGCTCGGCCCGGCCCCGGCGCCCATCGCCCCGCCCCCGGCGCCCGACGGCCCAGCGGCGGCGCCCAGTGGCCCGGCCGCGGCGCCCAACGGGTCGGCTGCGGAGCCGCGCACGACGGGCTAGCCGGGTGGGGCTGGGTCACCCGCACGTAGTCCACCATCAGGTCGGCCGGGAACCGGGTGCTCTCCGGCGGGGCGCCCACCTGCCCGCCGACGGCCAGGTTGAGCAGCAGGAACATGCCGCCGTTGTGCGGTTCGCCCGGCCCGTAGACCCAGGCCTGCGACCCGCAGAAGCCACGCCGCACGATCAGGTAGCGGTCCCCGTCCCGGCTGAACGACATGCCGTCCGCCGACCAGTCCAGCCGGTAGGTGTGCCAGCCGGTGTCCGAGGGCAGGTCGCGCCGCGCGGTGCGCACCGAGGCGGCGCCCGCCGGGGCGTGCACCGCGCTGTGCACGGTCGAGTCGCCAAAGTCCCCGAGCACGTTGACCTCGCCGCAGCGCGGCCAGCCGGCCGTCCTGACGTCCCGCCCCATCAGCCAGAAGGCCGGCCACAGGCCGGGCTGTGAAGTCACCTTGATCCGGGCCTCGAAGCAGCCGCTCTGCTGGGCGAACGTGTCCCGGGTGGTGACCCGGGCGCTGTGGTAGCAGATCCCTGGGTGGCCGTTGGCCGCGCCGGGCCGCCGCTCCCGGGTGGCCCGGATCACCAGATGCGACTGGCCATCCCGGAACACGTTCGTGGTGGAGTCGGTGTAGGTCTGCAGTTCGCCGTGGCCCCAGCCGCCCCCGCCGAGGTCACAGCGCCAGCGGGCCGGATCGGGCGGGCTGCCGGCCGGCCCGTCGAATTCGTCCTGGAACGCGTATCTGGTCACTGGCTGCCCCGCTTCCGCCGTCCGGTCCCGGATTACCGCAGGTTAGGCAGCCGGTTAGCCAGGCCAATCCGGCGTTTGGGGTAGCCGGCCTCGGCCGTGCGGCGGAACTTTCCCGGCGGCGCGGGTGGATCCCCCGGCGCGGGTGATGCGGCGCCGGTCCAGGCGCGGCATTGTCGGCAGGAGGATGCCTAAGGAGACGTGACATGGCGATAGGACCTGTGCAGCTGATCGTCCTGGGGTTCAGTCACCCGGACTTCCACGGCGAGATCATCGCCGAGCTGGAACGGCTGCGGGAGAGCGACACGGTGCGGGTCATCGACTCGCTGGCCGTCTATAAGGACGCGAACGGGGAGATCGAGGTCGAGCACCTCAGCAACCTGACCCAGGACGAGGCGATCGAGCTGGGCAGCAAGGTCGGCGCGCTGGTCGGGCTTGGCATCGAGGGCGAAGAGGGCGCCGTGGTAGGTGCCGAGGCCGGCGCCGAGGCGGTGGCGGATGGTGGCGTCAAGGTCTTCGACGACCAAGCGGAATGGGACGTCATCGAGGACATCCCGAACGACTCCGCGGCCGCGCTCGTCCTGCTGGAGCACCACTGGGCGGTGCCGCTGCGGGACGCGATCGCCCGGGCCGGTGGGTTCCGGATCAGCGACGGCTTCATCAGCCCGCTCGACCTGGTCGGCATCGGCCTGATGAGCGGCGAGGAAGCCCAGGAACTGCACGCAATGGAAACCGCCGCGAACGCGAGCTGAGGAGGACACCATGTTCGGATCACGCCGAGTGGCCAGGCGCACGGGACGGCGCACCGCCCGCCGGGTCAGCCGCCGCCGCTGACCAGCCGCCGCTGACCGGCCGGGCTCTGACCGGCCTGCCTGGACCGGCCGTCGCGGGCGGCGGATGCTACCCAGGCTGCGGATCTCCGGCTGGGGGATGGTCCGTAAGCTGACTCTTCATGGGTGTGGCACCGTCGCCCGCGGCGGCGACCCCGGGGCTGGTCCGCAGCGACCCACATGGCCCCGGCATCAGCCGTGTCCACGGCCAGGCCGGCTTCTGCTATCTCGATCCGTCCGGCGCCGAGATCACCGGGGCCGGGACGCTGGACCGGATCCGTGCGTTGCGCATCCCGCCCGCCTGGACCGGCGTGTGGATCTCGGCCGACCCGCTAGGCCACATCCAGGCCACCGGGGTGGACGTCAAGGGCCGTACCCAGTACCTGTACCACCAGCTGTGGCGGGACCAGCGCGACGCGCAGAAGTTCAGCCACATGCTGCGGTTCGCGACCGCGCTGCCGGATCTGCGCACCGCCACCGTGGGCGACCTGCGTCACCGCGGCCTGCAGCGGGACCGGGTGGCCGCCGGCGTGGTCCGGCTGATCGACCTGGGCCTGTTCCGCGTCGGCGGCGAGAAGTACGCCGAACTCGACCACCACTACGGCGCGACCACGCTGGAGAAGCGGCACGTCCGGCTGACCCGGGACGGGATCCTGTTCGACTACGTGGCCAAGGCGGGCAAGCAGCGGACGATCACCGTCCGGGACCCGGTCGTGCAGCCCGTGGTCCGCGCCCTGCTCCGCCAGGACACCGGGCTGGACGAGCTGTTCGCCTACCAGCACGGCGACGGCTGGCACATCCTGCACTCGCATCAGGTCAACGAGTACATCGCCGGCCGGGCCGGTGGCCACTTCACGGCCAAGGAGTTCCGCACCTGGAACGCCTCCCTGCTGATGGCGCTGACCCTGGCCGACGCCGGGCCCACCGAGGACCCGGGCCAGCGCAAGCGGGTGGTCGCGGCCAGCGTGCGGGATGTGGCCCGCTGGCTGGGCGACACCCCGGCGGTGGCCCGCGGCTCCTACATTGACCCCGGGCTGATCGACCGGTACGAGTCCGCGGGCGAGCTGGCCACGATCCCGGCCGTGCCGCCCAGCCTGCCCGCCCCGGCCGAGGCCGAGCAGGCGGTGGCCGAGCTGCTGGCCGCCCTGCATGACGACGAGGCGGCCTGACTCCACCGCGGCCCGCCGGACCGGCAGCCCGCTGGCCGCCGCACCACCGCTCAACCACGCGGAAGTTTCATCCATCGCCTCCGGCGGGCCCTCAGGCACCGCACGAGTGATTCATTCACACGCACCAGACCGCATGGCTGATTCATTCGTGCGGTTGTGGTTGGGGTGCGAGGCCGGCCGCCGTGCGCGCGGCAGGGGCTGCGCAGAGCGGCCGGGCCGGCGGGTGGCGGGCCGGCCCGGCCGATCCCGGCGGGGCTCCGCGGAGGGAGTATGGCGCAGGGCACGGCGCCCCGCCGGGGCTTGGAGCCCCGCGTGGCCAGACGGCCGGGGACGCTGGCCACGCGGGGGCTTGCGGTGCTCCGGCGGCCTCGCGGCAGGTCTCGGACGGCCGGGCTCCGGTTGTCCTAGTCGCTACATTTCGTATCTGCATCATGCCGCCTGGTGACTAATCCCGGTAAGAGGGCATGATGGGAGCAGAAGCGAGCACTCTGGAGCACAGGCCGGGAGGGCACAGAGATGACCGCCGACCCTGACCGCCGCACGGTCGCTGCCCGGCTGGCAGCGGAACGGACCCGCCGCGGCTTAACCAAGCGGGAGCTGGGCCGCCGCCTCGCCTCCCAGGTCACCGAGCAATGCCCCAGCCTGGACACGCTGGTGTCGTATGTGAAGCGCTGGGAGGCCGGCAAGGTCAGCGTCAGCGACCGGTACCGGCACGCCTACTCCAAGGCGCTGGGCATCAGCCCGGCCGCCCTGTTCGGCCGGGCCGACCTGCCGCCGCCCGCCGCGTCCAGCGGACCCGTGCCGTGCGGGGCCCTGCTGGCGCCGCCCGCCGGCCTGGACGACCCACGGATGTGCGCTGGGGGCGACATGGAACGTCGCCGGATGCTGCTGGCCACCCTGGGCCTGGGCGCGTGCGCGGCGTTAACCCCGCTGATCGACCTGGCGCTGACCAGTGAGCCGCGCGACCTGGCCGACTGGCAGGTGGCGGTGGCCGACCACCTGCACGCCATCCGCACCCGGCCGCCCGCCCAGGCCCGTGACGATCTGCTCGCCGATCTGCTCCGGCTCCGGCAGCAGCTGACCGGGGCCGGGCGGGACCGCACCGAGCTGCGCCGGGTGCTGGCCTCGCTGGCCGCGCTGCACGGCGGGGTGCTGACCCGGCTTGGCCAGCACGGCGCCGCGCTGCGCTGGTGGCGCACCGCCTGCCACGCCGCCGACGACGCGGCCGACCTGGAGCTGCGGCTGCTGGTCCGGGCCGAGTCCGCGGGCTTCGCGCTGTACGGGCAGCGCGACCCGGCCACCGTGCTGCGGCTGCTGGACGACGCCGAACGCATCGCCGGCCGGTCCCGCTCGGTATGGCGGGCCGACCTGAACAGCAGCCGGGCAAGGCGCTGTCCCTGCTCGGCCGGCATGACGAGGCCAAGGCCGCGGTGCACGTGCTGCTGGACACGGTGCCGGACGCGGCGCCGCCGCGGGCGCCCGGCGCGCCGCCGAGGTGCTCGACGGGCTGCCGCCCGGCTACCGCAGCCAGATGATCACCGAGACCGGCCGCCGGGTGCTGGCCGCGGTCCCCCGGGCCGGCCAGCCCAGCCCCGCGGTCCGCGACCTGGCCGCGGTCATCGCGGCCACCGCGCCGGCCGCTCAGCTCGGCCGGCTGAGCGGCAGGCTCAGAACCGCACCGCCAGGCCAACCGAAAGCAGGATGCCGAACGCCAGCTGCAATCGGCCGGTTGCGCCGAGCGCGCCGATCAGCGCGGGACCGGCTGCGCCGGACCGGACGGCGCGCACCGGGATCACCGCGAGCGGCAGGGTGAGCAGCGTGATCAGGGCCAGCGGCCGGGCCGCCACCATGGCCACCGCGATAGCGAACGGGACCAGCGCGCACCCGGTGTACAGCGCGCGGGTGCGTGTGTCGCCGAGCAGCACGGCCAGCGTGCGCTTGCCCGCCACCGTGTCCGACGGGATGTCCCGCAGGTTGTTGATCACCAGCAGCGCGCAGGCCAGCAGGCCGACCGGCAGCGCCGCCACCACGCCCAGCCAGGGCAGCGAGCCCATCTCTACATATGTAGTCCCGGCCACCGCGGCCAGCCCGAAGAACGCGAACACCGCTATCTCGCCGAAGCCGTGGTAGCCATACGGGTACTTGCCGCCGGTGTAGGTCCAGGCCGCGGCCACGGCGGCCGCGCCGAGCAGGATCAGCCACCAGGACGTCACCGCGGCCAGCACGGCACCGGCCAGGCAGGCCACCGCGAAACAGGCCAGCGCGGCCCACTTGACCTGGCGCGGTGCGGCTATCCCGGCGGCCACCAGCCGGACCGGGCCGACCCGCCGTTCGTCGGTGCCGCGCACGCCGTCGCTGTAGTCGTTGGCGTAGTTCACCCCGACCTGCAGGGCCAGCGCGACGATCAGCGCCAGCACCCCGCGCCAGAGCGAGAAATGCCCGTAGCCGAACGCCACTCCCGATCCGACCACGACGGGCACGACCGCCGCGGGCAGGGTGCGCGGGCGCGCACCGCCGACCCAATCGCGTACCGCGGCCACTACCGTTCGAGCTTGCTGATGTCCCGGACCGCGCCGGTCGAGGCCGAGGTGGCCAGCGCCGCGTAGACCCGCAGCGCCTCGCTGACCGGTCGGTCCCGGTCCGTGGCCCGGTAGTCGCCCAGCGCGGCCAGGATCTGGTCCCGCCGGGCGCGCAGGTCGGCGTCCGGGACCTTGAGCTCCAGCGAGCGGGCCGGGATATCGATCTCGATCGGGTCGCCGTCCTGGGCCAGCGCGATCACCCCGCCGGCCGCCGCCTCCGGGGCGACGTGGCAGATGGACAGCCCGGACGTGCCGCCGGAGAACCGGCCGTCGGTGATCAGCGCGCAGGCCCGGCCCAGGCCCTTGCCCTTGAGGAAGCTGGTCGGGTACAGCATCTCCTGCATGCCCGGCCCGCCGCTCGGTCCCTCGTACCGGATGACCACCACGTCGCCAGCCTCGACCTTGCCGCCCAGGATGCCCTCGACCGCGGCCTCCTGGCTCTCGAACACCTTGGCCGGCCCGGTGAACCGCCAGAGATCCTCGGGCACGCCGGCCGTCTTGACGATGGCGCCCTCCGGGGCCAGGTTGCCGTACAGCACGGCCAGCCCGCCGTCCTGGGTGTAGGCGTGCGGCTGGTCCCGGATGCAGCCAGCCTCCCGGTCCAGGTCCAGGCTGGTCCACCGGGACGCCTGGGAGAACGGCCGGGTGGTGCGCACCCCGCCGGGCGCGGCGTGGAACAGCTCTTGCGCTTCGTCGCTGGCTTTGCCGGAGCGCAGGTCCCAGGTGTCCAGGAACTCGCGCAGCGAGCCGCTGTGCACCGAGTGCACCTGCTGGTTGAGCAGGCCGGCCCGGTCCAGCTCGGCCAGGATGGCCGGGATGCCGCCGGCCCGGTGCACGTCCTCGACGTGGTACCGGTCGCTGCTCGGCGCGACCTTGCACAGGCAGGGCACCCGGCGGGACAGCTCGTCGATCTCCTTGAGCCCGAAGCCGACCCGCGCCTCGTGCGCCGCGGCCAGCAGGTGCAGGATCGTGTTCGTCGACCCGCCCATGGCCACGTCCAGCGCCATCGCGTTCTCGAACGCGTCCCGGGTGGCGATCGACCGGGGCAGCACCGACTCGTCGCCGTCTTGGTAGTACCGCTGGGCCAGCTCGACGGTTAGCGCGCCGGCCTTCTCGAACAGCTCGCGGCGGGCGGTGTGCGTGGCCAGCGTGGTGCCGTTGCCGGGCAGTGCCAGCCCCATCGCCTCGGTCAGGCAGTTCATCGAGTTGGCGGTGAACATCCCGGAGCAGGACCCGCAGGTGGGGCACGCGTTCTCTTCCATCAGCGCGAGCTGCTCGTCGGACACGCTCGGGTCGGCCGCCGCGATCATCGGGTTGATCAGGTCGAGCTTCTCCGGGTCGCCGGACTCGGTCACTTCGCCCGGGCGGATCCGGCAGGCCTCCATCGGGCCGCCGGACACGAACACGGTGGGGATGTTCAGCCGCAGCGCCGCCATCAGCATGCCGGGCGTGATCTTGTCGCAGTTGGACACGCAGACCAGCGCGTCGGCGCAATGCGCGTTGACCATGTACTCGACCGAGTCGGCGATCAGCTCGCGGCTGGGCAGCGAGTAGAGCATGCCGCCGTGCCCCATCGCGATGCCGTCGTCCACCGCGATCGTGTTGAACTCGCGCGGCACCGCGCCCGCCTGCTTGACCGCGCCCGCTACCACCTGGCCGACTTCGCGCAGGTGCACGTGCCCCGGGACGAACTCGGTGAAGCTGTTGGCCACGGCCACGATCGGCTTGCCGATGTCCTCCCGGGCTACCCCGGTGGCCCGCAGCAGGGCGCGCGCCCCTGCCATGTTCCTGCCGTGGGTGACCGTCCGGGACCGAAGCGGTGGCATGACCTGCTCCCCTCAAGGGTGTATAGGTGCTCCAGCGTACCGGCGGCAGGCGCGTCCCGGTCTTCAGATCGTGATCATGGCGTTGGTGGGGTTCTAGTACTACCTAGGCCATGATCACGATGCCGGCGGGTCCGGGGACGGGTCAGCGGTGGGGGAGGGCGCGCTCGGCGGCGTCCGCGATGCGCTGCACGTCCGGCCGCTCCAGCCGCTGGGCCCGGCTGGCCCGGGCTTGGGCCCGCAGGTACCGGCGCAGCCGCCGGCCGCTGAACACGTTGACTCCGCTGATCCGGGCCACCGTCCACGGCACCGTCGGCCCGTAGATCACCATGGCGGGCCGGACCCGGACCGTGCGGCCCAGGTCCGCGCTGATCAGCCGGGCCGCCTCGCCCGCTTCCAGTTGTGCGTGCTTGAGCCGGCCGGTCTGGCTGTACGGGCCGTGGAACAGCTGGCCGCCCTGGGTGGCCCGCACCGGCAGCCGCCGGTCCCAGCGTTCTGAGTTCGACCGCGAACACCCCGGCCGGGCCGATCACCAGGTGGTCGATGATGCAGTTGCTGCCGGGCACGGCGCGGCCGTGCAGGGTCCGGTAGCCCGAATGGGACAGCCGGCGCAGCCGCCGCCGGGTGCGCCGCTGCGCCGCGGTGACCCGGACCGCGGCCGGGATCACCGCGGTGGTCCGGGACCGGTGCACGGTGTCCAGGATGGCCAGCGCCACCGCCGCGGTCAGCCCGAACCGCCAGTCGAGCAGCACGCCGGTCACCGTGCCTGCGGCCGCGGCCAGCACCACCCGGCGGATCCAGATCGGCATCCGCGGGTCGGCCATCAGGCTGGCCAGCGCGGTCCCGGGCTGGGGCATCTGGTCGGCGGCAGGCCGGTCGCCAGCCGCGCCCGCCGCGGCCAGGCCGCCCACCTGGAGCGAGCCGGCGGCATCCAGTGGGCCGACGGTGTCCAGCGCGCCGGCGCCGTCCAGCGCGCTGGCACGATCCTCCGGGCCTGCGGCATCTACCGGGCCGTTGCCACCTACCGCGTCGGCGGCGTCCAGCGGCCCGGCCGCGCCCAGGGGCTCGGCTGGGCCCAACGGGCCGGACCGGGACGGCTCATCCACGGTACCGAGCGTAACTGAAACAATGCGTGGCGGCCTGGAAACAAGGCGTGACACGCAGGTAGCGGGCGGGGTGGCCGATTCTGGACCGCTGCGGCCATCCCGGCTACGGTGCGGATCGTGACCGAGATTCATGATCTCACCGTGGCCGAACTGGCCGCCGCAATCCGCCGCCGTGAGCTGTCGCCCGTGCAGATCACCGCGCACTACCTGGACCGGATGGACCGGCTGAACGCCACCATCGGCGCGTTCTTCACCATCACCGCGGAACTGGCCACCGAGCAGGCGGCCGAGGCCGAGAAGGCGGTGGTCCGGGCCGATGACCCGGCCGCGCTGCCCCCGCTGACCGGGGTGCCCATCCCGATCAAGGACCTGAACATGGTGGCCGGGGTGCGGCAGACGCTCGGCTCGGCCGTGTACGCCGACAACGTCCCGGAGATGGACGACTACGTCTATGCGGCGCTCCGGGCGGCCGGGTCGGTACTCACCGGCAAGACGGCCACCCCCGAGTTCGGCCTGCCCTGCTACACCGAAACCGAGGTCGGGCCGCCCGCCCGGACCCCATGGGACCTGAACCGGTCGGCGGGCGGGTCGAGCGGCGGCGCGGCCGCCGCGGTCGCGGCCGGCCTGGCCCCGGCGGCCCAGGGCAGCGACGGCGGCGGCTCGATCCGGATCCCGGCCAGCGTCTGCGGCCTGTTCGGGATCAAGCCGACCCGCGGCCGGATCTCCGGCGCCCCGCTGGTGCCGGACCTGTTCGGGCTGGGCACCGACGGCCCGATCGCGCGCACCGTGGCCGACGCGGCGCTGCTGCTCGACGTGATGACCGGGAACCAGCCGGGGGACATGTACACCCTGCCGCCGCTGCCCGCGGGGGAGACCTTCCTGGGCTACGCGTCCCGGCCGCCCGGCCGGCTGCGCATCGGCCGGACGATGCGCCACCCGATCGGGGACGGCACGGTGCACCCGGACTGCGCCGCCGCCTACCAGGACGCCAGCGAGCTGCTGGCCAGCCTGGGGCATGAGGTGGTGGAGCTGGACTCGCCGTTCGGCCCGGACCTGGTGCCACCGTTCGAGGCGCTGTGGTACGCGCACGCCACGCTGGCCCCGGTGGGCCCGGACCAGGAGCAGCAGCTCCGGCCGTTCACCCAGTACATGCGTGAGCAGGGCCGCCAGGTGAACGCGGAACAGCTCATCCAGGCCCAGAGCTACCTGCAGTTCATGGTGCGGCTCGCGCTGGGCGTGCTGAACGGCTTCGACGCCGTGCTGACGCCGACGCTGGCCGCGCCACCGGTCCCGGTCGGCTACTTCGAGGAGGTCCCGCCGCCGGAGAACTTCGAGCGGCAGAAGCGGTTCGCCCCGTTCGCGGCCACGTTCAACGTCTCCGGGCAGCCCGCGGTGAACGTGCCGCTGTACTGGAACTCGGCCGGGCTGCCGATCGGCGTCATGCTGGCCGGCCGGATGGGCGCGGAAGGCACGCTGATCTCGCTGTCCGCCCAGCTCGAGTCGGCCCGGCCGTGGAAGGACCGTCACCCACCGCTGTGGTAGCCAGCCAGAATGGTGACATGACGCTGCCGCGCCGGGGGGCCAGGCTGGCCTGGCGGGTGATCCGGGTGCTGATCCCGCTGCTGGTCTCCGCGGTGCTGCTCGGCGTGCTGGCCTTCGGTTACGGGCCGGTCCCGCCGCTGGGCCCGGCTCTCGACCCCGGTCGTGGCGTGTGGACCTCGGCGTCGGATGCGGCGCTGCCCACGTCCGGCACGCTGACCCTGCCCGGCCTGGACCACCCGGTCCAGGTGTCGTTCAGCAGCCACGGGGTGCCCTCGGTCCGCGCCCCCAGTCAGCACGACCTGTTCCTGGCGCTCGGCTACCTGCACGCCAAGTTCCGGCTGGCCGAGATGGATCTGGAACGCCGGCTCGGCGAGGGGCGGCTGGCCCAGCTCGCGGGCCCGTCCGCGGTGGGCTCGGACCGGTTCGAGCTGCGGCTCGGCCTGCTCCGCACCGCGCAGCAGGAATGGGCCCAGATGCGCAAATCCAGCCCGGCCGCACAGGCCCTCATCGCGTACTCGCGCGGGGTGAACGACTACCTCGCGCAGACCCGGCAGGACCGGCAGTGGCCTGCCCTGTTCTCGCTGGCCGGCGTGTACCCGGCCAACTGGACGCCGGTGGACAGCCTGGTCATCCAGGGCGATCTCACCCAGGACCTGGACTTCACCAGCACTCCGCTGGACTACGCGCTGCTGGACCGGACCCTGGGCACGGCCCGGACCATGTCCTGGTTCCCCATCCTGCCGCCGAACCAGCAGCATCCCTACGATCCCGGCCCGTACCGCAAGGCCGGCCTGGCCCCGATCGCCGGCCAGGCGGCGCTGACCGCCTCCCGCACGCAGGTCGCCACCCGCCCGCGGGCCGCGGCCGCCGCGCCGCGCATCCCCCAGGCCGAGGCCACCGCCGCGGCCGCCCTGCTCAAGCAGGTGGCGGCGCTGCCCCCGGGCCAGCTGCACACCAGCGGCCCGGACAGCAACGCGTGGGCGGCCAACGGCCCGCTGGTGGCCGGGCACCACGCCATGCTGGCCGGCGACCCGCACCTGCCGCAGACCCTCCCGTCGATCTGGTACCAGGTGGCGCTGGCCGCCCCTGGCTACACGGTCAGCGGGGTCAGCGTCCCTGGCCTGCCCGGCGTGCTGCTCGGGCACAACCAGCACATCGCCTGGTCGCTGACCGACACGCAGAACCAGGCCACGCTGTTCTACTCCGAGCAGACGAGCAAGAGCCGCCCGGGGCAGTACTTCTGGGACGGCGCCTGGCGCCGGATGCGCGTCGTGCACTACACGATCCCGGTGCGCGGCGGCTCGGCGGTCAAGCTCACCGTGAACATCACCGTGCACGGGCCGGTCATGACCCGGGCCGGGCAGACCACCGCGGTGGACTGGATGGGCGCCATCCCGTCCCCTGACCTGGCCGTGCTGCTGCGCGTCAACCAGGCCAGCGACTGGGCCCAGTTCCATGCCGCGCTCGCTGACTGGCACGCCCCCGCGCAGAACTTCGTCTACGCCGACGACCGTGGCAACATCGGCGCGATCTCGGCCGGCTACTACCCGATCGTGCGGCACGGCGATCCCTGGCTGCCGATGCCCGGCACCGGGGCCGACGACGTGGCCGGGGTGATCCCGTACTCGGCCGTGCCCCAGGTCTACGACCCGCCCGGCCATGTCGTGGCCACCGCCAACCAGCGCCCGGTCAGTGGCTCCTACCCGTACTACATCGGCACCACTGCGGACTTCTTCGACCCCGGCTACCGGGCCGGCCAGATCTACGCCTCGCTGCAGCACCAGCGCGGCATGTCGGCGGCCAGCTTCGCCACCGTGCAGGGCAGCGTCACCGACCCGCTGGCGCTGCGCATCGTGCCCAAACTGCTGGCCGCGCTCCGCAGTGCTGCTCACCACGGCGCCAAGCTGACCGTCCCAGAGCAGCAAGCCATGCATTTGCTGAACGCCTGGACCGGGTCGATGTCGGCCGGCTCAGCCGCGGCCGCCGTGTGGTGGACGTTCTGGACCGACTACCTGGACGCGGTGTTCCGGCCGTGGTGGAACCGGGCCGCCGTGCCGGTGCACAAGGACCGTACCGGGCTGGAAGTGTCGCCGGTATACCAGTTCAGCCTGGACGAGGTGCTGGAGCACTGGACGCTGTCCGACCCGCACAACCCGGCGTTCACTGCCCCGGGCGGGCACCGGCGCACCGCCCCGGTGGTAATGCGGACCGCGTTCGGCACCGCGGTCGCCCATCTGGCCAGGACGCTCGGCGGTACCCCGGCCAGCTGGGCCTGGGGCCGGCTGCACAGCCGGGAGTTCCCGTCGCTGACCCAGGCCGCCGCGCTGGGCTACGGGCCGCGGGGGTCCGGCGGTGACTCGTGGACGGTGGACGCCGCGTACGGCTATCCGGTGTCCCGGTCCGGGCCGAGCTGGCGGATGATCGTCCAGTGGACCGGCCGGGGCCGCTACACGGCGGAGGGAATCTACCCGGGCGGGCAAAGTGAGAACCCGGCCTCACCGTGGTACGAAGATCAAGTGGCTGACTGGTGGAATCTGCGCTACCTGCCGATGCCGTCGGCCGCCGGAACCACCCCCGGGGTGATCCGGTGGAAGCTGGTGCCCGGTGGCTGACCTGCGCCGCCTCGGCAAGCGCGGGGCTTACCGGCTTGGCCAGCTGGGCAGCCCGCCCGCCACGCCGCGCAAACCGCCCAGCCCGCACTACCCGTTGTGGGTGCCCAGCCACCGCGGGCCGGTCTCGCTGTGGCTGCTCGGTTGCCTGGCCACGGTGGCGGTGCTGGCCGTCACGGCTCTGATCGGCTGGTGGTTCATGCCGTTCGTGGCCGGCCTGGCCGGCGGCATCGCCAGCCACCTGGGCCAGTGGCGGCTGCGCACCGCGCTGCTGGCCACCGTCGTGGTGGCCGCCCTGGGCTGGGCGGTGCCGCTGGGCTGGCAGGCGTGGCACACCGGGGCGGTCCGGGCCACCGCGCGGGTGGTGGCCGCGCTGGCCGGGCTGCCCGCGCATTCCTCGGTCGGCATCGCGGCCACCCTGCTGGTCGCGGTGCTCCAGGCGCTGGCTGGCCTGTGGCTGGGCCGCGCCCTGTTCCCCCGGCTGCCGCGCCCGGCCTAGGCCCTGATTCACTTTCTAGGTCGGGTCAAGCTTTGTTCGACCCGCTCCCGGTTGGCCCGATCATGGAGGGGTGACGAGCGAGGAAACCCGGCGCCGGGCCGCGGCCCACGGCGTCGCCACCAGCTACCGCGACTGGCACGGCCAGCAGGTCCAGGTAGCCGACGACACGCTCGAAGTGATCGTGCACGCGCTGGACTCGGCTGGCCCCAGCCGGCGGCCGCGAACCCAGCGGAGCCGGCCCGGGCCAGTCCTGGCCGATACGCCGGACACCCGGTCCTGGGGATTCTCCGTCCAGCTGTACTCGGTGCGGTCCAGGCAATCCTGGGGGCACGGGGACCTGGGTGACCTGGCCGACCTGGCCACCTGGAGCGGCACCGACCTGGGCGCCGCCTTCCTGCTGATCAACCCGCTGCACGCGGTCGAGCCGCTGCCGCCGCTGAGCGCGTCCCCCTACCTGCCGATGACCCGGCGCTTCACCAGCCCGCTGTACCTGCGGGTCGAGGACATCCCGGAGTACGGCACGCTGACCGCGGGCGACCGGGTGCGCATCGACTCGCTGGCCGCCCCGCTGCGCACCCGCAACGCGTCCAGCGAACTGCTCGACCGGGACGAGGTGTGGCGGGCCAAGCGGGCCGCGCTGGAGATCATTTACCGGCAGCCGCTGACCGCCGTCCGGCTGGCCCAGTTCGACACGTACCAGGCCAGCGAGGGGCAGCCACTGGCCGACTGGGCGCTCTGGTGCGCGCTGGCCGAGCTGCACGGCCCGGACTGGCGGGCCTGGCCACAGCCGCTGCGCGACCCCCGGTCGGCCGGGGTAGCCGCGGAACGGGCCCGGCTGGCCGGCCGGGCCCGGTTTCACACCTGGCTGCAGTGGCTGGCCGACGCCCAGCTGGCCAGCGCCCAGCAGGCGGCCCGCGCGGCGGGCATGAGCATCGGCGTCGTCCGGGATCTCGCGGTCGGCTGCCACCCGGGTGGCGCGGACGCCTGGGCCTGGCAGGACGTGCTGGTCCCCGGGATGAGCGTGGGCGCGCCGCCGGACGAGTTCAACCAGCGCGGCCAGGACTGGAACCAGCCGCCCTGGCACCCGCAGCGGCTGGCCAGCCAGGGCTACGCGCCGCTGGCCGGGCTGATCGGCGCGGGCCTGCGGCACGCCGGCGGGCTGCGGGTGGATCACGTGATGGGCCTGCTCCGGCTGTGGTGGGTGCCTGCCGGGATGCGGCCGGATCAGGGCACCTATGTGCGCTACGACCACCAGGCCATGGTCGGCGTGCTGACCGGCCAGGCGGCCGCGGCCGGCGCGCTGGCCATCGGCGAGGACCTGGGCACGGTGGACCCGTGGATCCGTGACTACCTGGCCGGGCAGGGCGTGCTCGGCACCTCGATGCTCTGGTTCGAGCGCGGCCCGGACGGCACGCCGCTGCCGCCCGGCAAGTGGCGGCGCAACTGCCTGGCCATGGTGGGCACGCACGACGTGCCGCCAGTGGCCGCGTTCGTCACCGGCGAGCAGGTCGAGCTGCGTTCCCGGCTTGGCCTGCTGACCCGGTCCTACCAGGCCGAGCGGGCCGGGGCGGAGCAGGCCGTGGCCGCCTGGCAGGACGCGCTGGCCGCCGAGGGCCTGCTCACCGCCGGCCGCAGGCCCAGCCCGGCCGAGTTCACCCGGGCCTGCTACGCGTTCCTGGCCCGCACCCCGGCCCTGCTGCTCGGCGTCTCGCTGGCCGACGCGGTGGGCGACCGGCGACCGCAGAACATGCCCGGGACCACGACCGAGTACCCGAACTGGCGCATCCCGCTGTGCGACGGCGAAGGCCGGGCCGTCTCCCTGGACGACCTGGCCGACTCCCGGGACGTGCGCGCCGTGGCCCGGGCCGTGGGCAGCCCGCGCTGAGTCAGCCCGCCTGCCGGTCCACCTGCTGGCAGCGCAGCGCCCGGCGCACGCTGTCCTGGCCCTCGGTGAGCAGCCGGCGCAGCGCGGCCGGCGGACTGGCCCGGTCGATGTACTCGTCGGTCAGCCGCACGGTCCGCTCGCTGATCTGGGTGACCGGGTAGGCGTTGGTCGCGAAGTACTGCGCCATGTCGCTGCCCCACTTCGCCCACACCTCGCCGACCGCGTCGAAGAACTTCTCCGCATAGGGCGACAGCAGCTCCGGGTGGTCCGGATCCTGGAACCCGTTGACCGTGGCCCGGAACGTGGCCCCGGGCAGCGTGCCGCTGACGATCGCCTGCCAGGCGGCCTCCTTGGCCGCGCCGTCCGGGATGGCGGCCCGGCAGGTGGCGGCCCGCCGCTCGCCCGCGTCGGTCGGGTCCCGGTCCAGTTCCGCATCGATTTCGGCCGGGCCCGCGGCGCCGTGGCTGACCAGCCGCTGGAGTAGCCGCCAGCGCAGCTCGGTGTCCACCTCCAGGCCGCCCAGGTGGGCCGACCCGTCCAGCAGGCCGGCCAGCATGGCCAGATCGCCCGGCTCAGTGGCGACGCCCGCGAACGCCTGCAGGTAGGCCAGCTGCCGGTCCGAACCAGGCTGGGCCTGCTCGGCCAGGCGGCGCAGCCCGGGGGCCATGAAGCCGCCGATCCCCGCGGGCCGCCAGGCCGGGTCGGTGAACCGGCGCGCCGCCGCGGAGGCCTGCCGGATCGTGGTCTGCAGCACCCCGATCCCGGTGATCGTGTCGGCGGCCTCGATGACCATGCCGATGTACCGGCGGGCGGCCAGCTCGGCGTCCCGGCACATGTCCCAGGCCGCGGCCCAGCACAGCGCGGCCGACAGCGGCTCGGTGAACTTGCCGACCGAGCTGATCAGCGTGCCCAGCGAGTGCTCGTCCAGCCGGATCTTGGCGTAGGTGAGGTCATCGTCGTTGACCAGCACCAGGTCGGGCTGGCGCTCCCCGGCCAGCTCGGCCAGCACGGTGCGCTCGCCGGCGATGTCCACCTCCACCCGCCGCCGCCGGATCAGCCCGGCCTCGGTCTGGTCGTACAGGCCGATCGCGATCCGGTGCGAGCGGAGCGCCGGGTGCTCCGGCGGCGCGGTCTGCGCCACCGCGAACTCGGTCATCCGGCCGTCGCTGTCCAGCACGAAGTCCGGCCGCAGCGTGTTCACCCCGGCGGTTTCCAGCCATTCCTTGGACCAGCCCGCCAGCTCCCGGCCGGAGGTCTCGGCCAGCGCGGCCAGCAGGTCGGTCAGCGTCGCGTTGCCCCAGGCGTGCTGGCCGAAGTACAGCCGCACCCCGGCCAGGAACTGCTCCCGGCCGACGTAGGCGACCAGCTGCTTGAGCACCGACGCGCCCTTGGCGTAGGTGATGCCGTCGAAGTTGACCTCGACCGCGGCGATGTCCGGGATGTCGGCCGCGATCGGGTGCGTGGACGGCAGCTGGTCCTGCTGGTAGGCCCAGGACTTCTGCAGCTGGCAGAACGTGGTCCAGGCGTTGACCCACCGGGTGGCGTCGGACTCGGCCAGCACGGATGCCCAGGTGGCGAACGACTCGTTCAGCCACAGGTCGTCCCACCAGCGCATGGTGACCAGGTCGCCGAACCACATGTGCGCCATCTCGTGCAGGATCGTCTCGGCCCGCATCTCCCGGGCGAAATCGGTCACCCGGGAGCGGAACACGTAATCCTCCAGGAACGTGACGCAGCCCGCGTTCTCCATCGCGCCTGCCTTGAACTCCGGCACGAACACCTGGTCGTACTTGCCGAACGCGTACCGGGTGCCGAACGCGGCGTGGTAGAAGTCGAAGCCCTCCCGGGTCACCTCGAAGATCTCATCCGGGTCCAGGTACCCGGCCAGCGACTGGCGGCAGTACAGGCCCAGCGGGATGCCGTCGTGCTCGCTGCGGACCTCGTGGTACGGCCCGGCCACGATCGCGGTGATGTAGGTGGACATCAGCGGCGAAGGCGGGAAATGCCAGCGCCGGGGCGCGCCGCCGGGCTCGCCGGGCACGTCGGGCGCCGTGTTGGACAGCACCAGCCAGTCCGCCGGGGCGAGCACCGAAAACTCGAATGTGGCCTTCAGGTCAGGCTGGTCGAAGCAGGCGTAGATCCGGTGCGCGTCGAACGTCTCCAGGTCCGAGTACAGGTACACGCCGCCGTCGGCCGGGTCGGTGAACCGGTGCAGCCCCTCGCCGCTGCGCGAGTAGGCGCAGTCGGCCACCACCCGCAGCTCGTTTTCCGCGGCCAGCCCAGCCAGCTGGATACGGTCGCCATCGAACGCGCTGGCCGGCACCGCCGTGCCGTTGAGCAGGATCTCCCGGACCGCGGGCGCGGTCAGCTCGATGAAGCTGGCCGCACCGGGGGTGGCGCAGCGGAACCGCACCACGGTGGCCGAGCCGAACGTTTCCGCGCCCCCGGTGAGATCGAGCTCCACCTGGTAGGAGATGACTTCCAGCAGCTGCCGCCGGTCCCTGGCTTCGTCACGGGTGAGATTGTTCGCCACCTACCTGGCACCTTCCATGTTTGGGTGTTGCACCGTATTGCCGCACCGGGTTCGGCCGGTTATGGCGGTCCGGGGCGCGGACCGCTTCCGGGGCGGAATGCGGCCGGCCGTGGGCCAGTTGTCAGCAGGGGAGTCCGGCGCACCCCCGCGCGCCCGCTCCCAGCGTGAGGTGAATCAGCCCCCGACTTCGTAAAGGAGCCTCATGACCGAGCAGGAGCTTACCCCGGTCGATTTCTGGTTTGATCCCCTGTGCCCCTGGGCCTGGATCACATCGCGGTGGATGCTCGAAGTTCAGCAGGTCCGGCCGGTGCAGGTGCGCTGGCACGTGATGAGCCTGGCCGTGCTGAACGAGGGCAAAACCGATATGCCGGAGCGCTATGTCGAGCTGATGAAGCAGGCCTGGGGCCCGGTGCGGGTGGCCATCGCGGCCGAGCAGCGGTTCGGGCCTGAGGTGCTCGGCCCGCTGTACACCGCGCTCGGCACCCGCTTCCACCAGGAGAAGCTGGACCGGGACCGGGCCACGGTCGAAGCGGCGCTGACCGAGGCCGGGCTGCCCACCGACCTGGCCGACGCGATGGAGTCCACCGAGTACGACGAGGCGCTCCGGGCCTCGCACGCCGAGGGCATCGAGCGCGTCGGCTACGAGGTGGGCACGCCGATCCTGTCGATGAACGGCGCGTCCATCTTCGGCCCGGTGGTCACGCCGATCCCGCGCGGCGAGGCGGCGGCCAAGCTGTGGGACGGGGTCAACCTGGTCACCCAGACCGACGGTTTCTTCGAGCTCAAGCGGAGCCGCACCCGCGACCCGATCTTCGACTAGCGCGCAGCGTTCCCAGGCTGGTCGGGCGGCACGGACCATGGTCTGACAGACTTGCATCCGTGCGCGTCTATCTGGGATCCGACCATGCTGGATTCGAACTGAAAGCGGCCCTGGTGGAGTGGCTGGAGTCCGCGGGACACCAGGCGGTGGAGTGCGGCCCAGCCGCCTACCGGCCGCAGGACGACTATCCGGTCTATGTGATGCGCGCGGCCAGTTCGGTGGCCGCGGACCCGGACAGCCTGGGCATCGTGATCGGCGGGTCCGGCAACGGGGAGGCGATCGCGGCCAACAAGATCCGCGGTATCCGGGCCGCGATCGCCTGGAGCACGGAGACGGCCCGGCTGGCCCGGCTGCACAACGACGCCAACGTGCTCAGCCTGGGCGCCCGGATGTACTCCATCCCGGACGCTGTCGGCTTCGCCCAGGTGTTCGTGGAGACCGCGTTCTCCGGCGAGGAGCGGCACGCCCGCCGGCTGGAGATGGTCGCCGAGTACGAGAAGACCGGCGAGCTCCCCGCCGACCCCAGCGACCCCTAACGGCCCCGGCGCCGGGACCGGTGCCGGCGGCTGCCTCCGCTCCGCGCCGCGCCCGGCTCAGCATTCTCCTGCGCAGCGCCACTGCCCGCGACCGCGCCGCCCGCCGGTGCGGCACCCCCGCCTGCCGGTGCGGCGCCGCCAGGTGCCGGGATCGCGGTGGCCGGGCCGGTCTTGGCCGTGGGCCCGGCGGCCGGGCCGCGCCGGTCACCACCCGCCGCTGCCCGGCTGGCTGACTCGGCGTCTGCGGCCTGCGCGGCGCTGTCGTGATGTGAGTGCGGCCGGGACACGTCCCTGGCCCGCATCGCCGAGCTGAGCGTGATCTTCATGCCAGCCACAGGGCGCTCCTTTTAGAAGATCACCGGGCACCACGGCGCGGGATCCCAGGTCATTGCCGCGCTGAGAGCGTTCAATGTATTGGCTCGCTGTTCGGTGACCAGGCCGGCCGCGGCCAGCGAGCCCAGCCTGGTACTACCCAGATAGGCCGCGCCCAGTGCGGTCACCGGCAGGATGACGTCAGCCGGGTCGGTGGTCCGCTCGCAGCTGGCCGTGCCCCCGGGGGAGCCGGCGGTCAGCCGCCAGCGGCCCTGGTTCCAGGGGCACCAGTCGTCGATGACCTCGATGACCACGTCCACCGGGCACGGGTAGCGGCGCAGGCTGAGCGCCCCGGGCACGTCCACCACCCGGAACCACAGCCCGTCGGCTATCGCGGGGCGGGCCCGCCGCGGGTCGGCCAGCAGGTGCAGCAGCGGGTCGTCCTCCGGGCGCAGCCGCGCGGTCACCTCGGTGATCAGGTCCCGGCTGAGCAGGTCGGCCCACAGCGCCGCGTTGGCCGCCGGGTCGGTCGCGGCCAGCTCGCGGATGTCGAGACGGGAGTCGGACAGGAACGTCTCGTCGTCCCAGCGCCCGGTCCCGTTGTACAGCGCGTAGCCGCGCGGGCCGGCCTCGTCCTCGGCCAGCAGGCAGCGCAGCGGGCTGGCCCCGTGCCGCTCCTCCTCGGGGTCGGCCAGCAACCGCCGCCACCAGGCGTCGTTCCGGGCGAACAGCCCGGGCTGGGCGGGCAGCAGTGTGTCGAAGACCTTGGTCAGCTCGGCCAGCACCGCGTCCGGCTCGGCTATCCGCAGCCGCAGGCGTGGGTCGGCCGGGGCGTCGCGGACCAGCGCGCCCTCGCCGCGCCGGATGGTGAACTTGGCCTGCCGGGAGGCCCGGCCGTAGCCGAACCGGCCGTAGATCCCGGCCTCCGACGCCCACAGCGCGGCCAGCGTCTCGCCCCGGTCGTGCATGTCGTCGAGTTCGCGGCGCATCATGCCGGTCAGGATGCCGCGGCGGCGGTACGCCGGGTGCACCGCGATGAACGTCACCCCGCCCACCGCGGCCAGCGCGCCCGGCACGCACATCTGGAAGCTGTAGATGGCCGCGCTGCTCACCGGGGTGGACCCGTCGAACGCGGCCAGAGTGCGGTCCAGCTCATGCCGCCGCAGCATCCCGGTGCGGGCCCCCTCGGACGGCGGGCCCTCGTGAAAGGCCTGCTCGGTCACGTGATGGAAGGCGTCGAACTCGTCCACCGTGATGGGCCGGATGGGGTAGCGCTCTGCCATATGTGCATTCCTACCGCCACTGGCCTGGCCAGCGCGAATTAGTTTCGGCCGTGCCTGGCCGCGCAGCGGCGGATACAGTGCGGCCATCATGGTTTCCCACCTGCTGACCCGTCCGGTACGCCTGGCGCGTACGGCGGCAGCATGGGCAGGCGGCCAGCTCCGGCGTCAGTTCATCACCCAGAACCGCCGGATGGCCGCCGTGCTGACCGTGGCCACGGTGGGCATCGGGGTGGCCACCGTGCACCTGTCCGAGTGGTGGTTCTCGCCCGGCATGCTGATCCTGCCGGTGCTGGCGGGCGGCCTGCTCCTCTGGCCGCGGGCGCTGCGCATCCTGTTCGGCGTGGTCGCGCTCACGCTCGTATACGACGCGCTGTACCACCGGGCCGGGGCCGGGATCATCGCCACCGTGGTGATCACCGGGGTGTTCGCCGACGTGCTGGCCCGGACCCGGTGGAAGCTCGGCGTGCAGGGGCTGCGCGGCGACCGGATGCTGATCGAACTGCGCGACCGGCTCCGCGCCCAGGGCCGGATGCCGCCGCTGCCCACCGGCTGGCGGTCCGCCGCGGTGCTCCGGCCGGCCTGCGGCTCGTCGTTCGGCGGCGACTTCCTGGTCTCCACGTGTGACGGGAAGACGCTGGAGGTGGCGCTGGTTGACGTGTCCGGCAAGGGCGTGGACGCGGGCACCCGCGCGCTGCTGCTGTCCGGGGCGTTCGGCGGGCTGCTCGGCTCGGTGCCGCAGGGCGAGTTCCTCACCGCCTGCAACGCCTACCTGCGCCGCGGCCCGGTCACCGAGGGCTTCGTCACCGCCGTGCACCTGGCCCTGGACCTGACCACCGGTGACTACGTGCTGACCTCGGCCGGGCATCCGCCGCCCGCCCAGTTCGACGCGGGCAGCGGCACCTGGAAGGTGACCTCGGCCCGCGGCATCGTGCTCGGCGTCGTGCCCGATCTGCGCTGCGTGCCGGCCCACGGCTCGCTCCGGCCCGGGGACGCGCTGATGCTGTACACCGATGGCCTGGTGGAGGCGCCGGGCCGGGACATCGACGCGGGCACCGACCGGCTGCTCGGCGAGGCCACCCGGCTGGTCGCGTCGAGCTTCCAGGACGCGGCGGCGGAACTCGTCCGGGTGGTCAAGGCCGGCGGCGGCGCCGGCACCGACGATTGCGCCCTGGTGATGATCTGGCGAACGTGATCCCCCTGACCCCCCGACTGCTCAGGAGGTCAGGGCGGGATCACCGTCGGTGGCCCGGTCGGCGCGGTTGCGCAGCACCTGCAGTGCGTGCTCGACCAGCGCGATCAGCGCGTCCCGGCAGGACGCGCGCTGCCGCGCGTCGCACATCACCACCGGGATCCGGGGGTCCAGGTCGAGAGCGGACCGCACCGACTCGCCCCGGTAGCGCCGGGCGCCGTCGAAGCAGTTCACCCCGACCACGAACGGGATGCCGCGCTGCTCGAAGTAGTCCACCGACGGGAAGCAGTCAGCCAGCCGCCTGGTGTCGGCCAGCACGATTGCGCCCAGCGCGCCGCGGGACAGCTCGTCCCACATGAACCAGAACCGCTCCTGGCCGGGCGTGCCGAACAGGTAGATGACCAGGTTCTCGCGGATCGTGATGCGGCCAAAATCCATCGCCACCGTGGTCGTGGTCTTGCGCTCCACGCCGTCGAGGTGGTCCACCCCGGCGCCCGGCTCGCTCAGCGGCTCCTCGGTGCGCAGTGGCCGGATCTCCGTCAGTGACCCGACGAGAGTGGTCTTGCCCACCCCGAAGCCACCGGCAATGAGGATCTTGATGGTGACTGGCATGCGCCCGGTGCCACCGGCCCGGTCAGAGCCGGCGTAGGCCATCGACTACCTCCTTGAGGATGTCCGCGTCCGGCAGCCGCGCGGGCGGGATGGGGTGATGGATCGAGATGAGGGACAGTTCGCTCAGGTCACCGAGCAGGATCCGGACTACACCGAGCGGCAGGTCGAGCTCGGACGCGATGTCCGCCACCGAGATCGGAAGCCGGCACATCCGCAGCACCGAGCGGTGTTCCGGGGCCAGGCTGGATGGGTCCGGCCGGACGCCGCGAATCGCCGTGATGATCGCGATCAGGTCGAGGGCCTCCCCGGTCGGCCGGGTCCGGCCGCGGGTAAGCGCGTATGGCCGGACTACCGGGCCGGCCTCCTCGTCCAGCCAGTGATCATCAGGCGACGGCATACTGGATCAGTCCGCGCCCTCCCCGGCCAGCGTCGGCCGGGGGTTCACCGACAGGTGCTGGCCGACCCGTTTGACCAGGACGGCCATTTCGTACGCGACCTGGCCGGCGTCCGCGCTGGCCGGGCTCAGCACGGCCAGGCAGCTGCCCTCGCCAGCCGAGGTCACGAACAGGAACGCGGTGTCCATCTCCACGATGGTCTGCCGTACGTGCCCGCCGCCGAAGTGCCGTCCCGCGCCGCGGGCCAGGCTCTGGAACCCCGAGGCCACCGCGGCCAGGTGCTCCGAGTCTTCCCGGGTCAGCGCGCTCGATGCGGCGATGGCCAGGCCATCCCGGGAGAGGATCACCGCCTTGTCCACGTCCGGCACCCGGACCACCAGATCATCCAGCAGCCAGTCCAGGTCATTGGCGGAACTCGTGGTCACGGCCTTCTCCTGCCTGTCGCGCTCATCGGTCGTGGTGTGGCCCGTTCTCACCCAGCACCGGGCCCGGTGCCGTCCTCATCGGTGTCCTCGGCATCGGTGTCCTCGGCATCGGTGTACTCGGCGCCGGCCGGGGCCGCGTCGCTGAGGCCATTCTCGCTGCTGCTGCCGTTGCTGCCGTTGCTGCCGTTGCCGGTGGCGGCCGGCACCACGTCCTCCGGTTCGGCCGTGGCTGGCTCGGCCGGGGCTGGCTCGGTCAGCGCGCTCAGCGGCCCGCTCCCGGCCAGCGTGTCCGAGCTCTTGCCCGACGCGTCGAACAGCGACCGGCCGCGCTGCCAGCCTTGCTGAATCGCGGTGATCGTGCTGCGCGCCTCGTCCGGGGACCGCTCCTGCACCTCCTCGATGTCCGGGTCGGGGCTGCTGTCCGATCCAGGCATCGCGGCGTACCCGGTCTCCCGCAGTTGCGGGGCCAGGCTGGCCTGGCGGACCCGGCGCGGCAGCAGGTTGAGCTCGTCCGCGTCGTCTTCCCCGTCGCCGTCGTCGTGATCGGCCATGCCGTTGCCAAGCCCGCTCAGGGTCAGCTCCTCGGCGCGCTCCGTTTCCCGGTGCCGGGTCTCCGCATACAGCGCCTCCTCCAGCTGCCGGGCGTCGGCCGGCACCCGTTCCGCGGGTGCCCAGGGCTCGCCGCCGCTCCCGGGCGGGAACCCGTTCGGCGGGGTGTTGCCCGCGGCCGTCCACACGTCCGCCCCGGTGTCAGCGGCCCACCGCCGGGCCGACTCGCCCGCCGCGGCCGCGGCGGCCGGTGTCTCCGGCCAGTCGAGGAAGCTGCCCGCCTCCTCCCGGGCTGCGTGGCGGCCGGTGAGCTGCGGCTGCCGCTCGCCGCCGGGCGTCTCGCCGCCCAGCTGGCGGTAGTTCTCCTCGGGCACCACCAGGTTCTGCGGGATGAGCACGATCGCGGTGGTGCCGCCGTACGGCGAGGAGCGCAGCGAGATCTTGATGTTGTGCTTCCTGGCCAGCTGGCTGGCCACGAACAGGCCGAGCTGGTCGCTGCCGGACAGGTCGAACGCGGGCGGGCTGTCCAGCAATCCGTTGAGCTCGGCCCGCCGCTCGTCGCTCAGCCCCAGCCCGCGGTCCTCGATCTCGACCGCGAAGCCGCGGCCGACCACGTCGCCGGTGAGCTGTACCGGCGTGTTCGGCGGCGAGAACGTGACCGCGTTCTCGGCCAGTTCCGCGATCATGTGGATGACGTCCGCGACGGCTGGCCCGCTGAGCGCGGCACCGGTGTCGGCGTTGACCTTGATCCGGGTGTAGTCCTCCACCTCGGCCACGGAGGCGCGGAGCACGTCCACGAACGGCACCGGGCGGCGCCAGCCCCGGGCCGGGGCGTCCCCGGACAGGATGATCAGGCTCTCCGCGTGCCGCCGCATGCGGGTGGTCAGGTGGTCGATGCGGAAGAGATCTTCCAGCTCGTCCGGGTTGCTGGCCCGGCGTTCCATCCCGTCCAGCAGGGTGAGCTGGCGGTGCAGCAGCGACTGGCTGCGCCGGGCCAGGTTGCGGAAGATGTCGCTGATGCCCTGGCGCAGCCGGGCCTGGCCGACGGCCGCTTCCACCGCGGTCCGCTGCACCGCGGAGAAGGCCTCCTGGACCTGGTTGATCTCGACCGAGCTGCCCGGCAGCTCCGGGGCGTCGGCGGGCACGTCCACGTGCTGCCCGGCGGCCAGCCGGCGCACCACGTCGGGCAACCGCTTGGTGGCCAGTTCCCGCGCCGAGTCGCGCAGCTGAGCCAGTTCGCGGATCAGGCCGCGGCCGACCCAGAACGAAACGAGGATGGACAGGATGACGGCCAGCAAGCCGATCCCGCCCGCCAGCCCCAGGGTCAGGTAGGTGGACCGGGCGTCGTGCTGGGCCTGCACGGTGATCAGGTCCGAGGTCTGGTCGGTGGCCTTGGTGAGGCCCGCGGTGACCGCGCCGGTCGCCTGCTCCCAGGAGGTTGGGCTGATGGCCGGCGGCCGGTTGGTGGCCGGGTCGCTGATCAGGCCGTTCTCCTGCGCGGTCAGCGCGGCCAGCGCCTGCGGGGTGACGTAGCGGTTGAACAGCGCGCGGGACTGTGCGTTCAGGTCAGCCAGGTTCTGGCTGTAGCTGTTCCGCCGGGCGCCTGCCAGTTCGGTGAACTGCTGCCGGTCGCCGGCAGGCCATTTCCCGGCGGCCAGGTCGGCCAGGACGAGGGCCTGTTCCTGGCCGAGCAGTTCCTCGGACCGGCCGACCCGCAGGATGGCGAGCGACTGGGTGCCCACCGTCATATTCGTTTCCTGTAGCACGACCTGCTGCAGCAGCGCGAAGTCGTCCGCGACCAGGCCGTTGTAATCGGCGAACGCCTGGCTCCGGGTGATGATCTGGGCACGGATCTGGCTGTGCAGCGAGGGCAGCCGCGCCGCGCCGCCGAGCAGTACCGCGATGGCCTGTTTCTCGCTGGCGGAGGCGTTGCCGGTGGTGGAGTCCGAGGTCAGCGCGGCCCGCATGGCCGTCACCGTGGTGCCGGTCTTGCTCTCCGCGTTCTCCAGCCCGGCCAGGTTGGCCCCGGTGGGCCGGGACAGATAGATCAGCGCCAGGACCCGTTCCGCCTCGAGGGCGGTGATGAAGTTCCCGGCCGGCACTGCGGTGGCGTTCTTCAGCGTGTTGGTCCGGGACAGGTTGATGGCATTTCTGGCCGTCAGGCCCAACGCGAAGATGTACAACCCGATCAGTGACAGCACCGGGACCAGAACGAGTAGCAGGATCTTCTGGCGAATGGACCGGAGACGCAACCCCATGGCGCATGCCTCAGCAGGTAGGACGGAAAGTGACCGCTCAGCTACGAAGGAGCTTCGGACGCCCCCCCGGAGCAACGCAGCGTAGCAGTGACCCAGATCACGGACAGGCAAAATGCACTAATTACGGGCGTGTTATATGTGTTTTGCAACGTTTATAGGGAAATTTCCGAACTGCTTGGCATGCGCCCGGCCCGGCACGCCCCGTGACCTAGGGGCCGTCGGCCGCCAGTTACCGCCCAGTTGACCAGCGAGTAGCCCTCCGCAGCCCTGTTTCCTTAGGTCAGCCGCCCGCATGTTACGAACCAGCAACCGTAACGGTGCGCGGTGCGGAGTGTGCCACTCGTGACCGAAATGCCACCGCACTGTTTACCCGGCGCCGCAGCGTAACCGGTTCATCCCCGTGCTCACCTGTCCCAGCCACCCGCCCACGTAGCAGCACGCTCGCCCCGCCCGCCTCGCCGCCCCTCCTACCCGTCCGGCCCGCCACCCCTCCCGCCCGGCCCGCCACCCCTCCGCCCGGCCCGCCACCCACTCCCGCCCGGCCCGCCACTCCCTCCGGCCACCCACCTCGTGCCCGCTCGCCTCGGCTGGTGCCCGTTGGCCGTGATCGAAGCGACTTATCACCCTCTGGCACGGACAATTCGGCCCAAATCGGACGCCAGACCGCGCATCTCGGGTGAAGAGTCACCAGACCGTGCCTTCCGGGAGGGGCGGTGGCCTTCGACCGGGCGACCGGGCTTTCGGGCGGGGTAGGTGCTGGGCCACGGCGTCCGGCCGCCCCGGCTGGCAGTCGGTCGCCGCCGCAGGCCAGCCGCCGCTCGACTCCGCGGCCCTTGAGAAGCTAGCCGCCCAGCGAGCCTGCCATCCGGCAGCTTCCTTCCAGCTAAGCTCCAGTCAGCTTTCGGCTCACACCGCGTCGATGCTCAGGATTGAGCTGTTGCCGACGACATAGCATGCGTTTGGTACTCCCGAACCGGGACAATTCGGGCAGCCAGGCGTACCGATCGCGTGCAATGTCAGTGTTTGTCAGTGATTCGAGCGCTGAGTCGCCTTCGGCCAGACGGCTGGACAGGGCGCGGTGTGTGATGGGCGGCTGTGGCGTGGCACTACCTGGTGGGCGCCCAGGCGGTGGGTCGGCCGGGCGAAGCGGCAGACGGCGGTGACGGTGGCGGCCGGCCGAAGCGGCCGACGGCCGTGACGGTGGCGGCCGGGCGGGGTAGATGCTGGGCTGCTGCGGCCGGGGCACCGGGCGGCCGCTGCTGGTGGGTGCTGGGTGGGCGTGCCGCGTGCTGGCGCGGCAGGGCCGCGTGGGCTGAGGCGTCCGGGGTGGGCGGGCGGATGCTGGGCGGCTTGTGGCCAGCGTCGGCGGGGCGCGGTGTGCGGGCGGTCGGCGGCGGGTTTGGCCGCGTGGACTGAGGCGCCCGGTGTGGGCGGACCGTGGGCGGGGTGGCTGGGGTGGCGTGCGGGGTGGTGGGGGTGGGTATCTGGGTCTGGCGGGGTGGGGGTTGGTCTGGCATAGTTGCGGTTTGCGAAAGATCGGGTCGAGCGGGACCCGGGGCGGCGCGCTGAATATGACATTAGCGTCAGCTAATCCACGCGCCGTGAGTGTGGCCACTGTGTACAACGCCGCGCTCCGCGCGGGAGCGACGGCACCGGCGGGGGCATTGCGTTCAGTAACCGTGCCCATGCACTGAGAAGCCGCCCGCGGATAGCATCCGCATATCGACGATTTGAATCCACTTCGTAACCCGCTTGAAACATATCCAGACCACCCTGGCAATAGCGCAAACCCTGGTCCTGAGCTGGGACGACGTCATCGGTGACGGACGGGGCTGGCCGCGGAATATAACTCTCCTGTAACCGCGTCGCGGCGCGTTGCTAATGGCTGGAGCAATGTGCTATGAGGGAGCAGGCCGACCCGATAGTGAGTGTCCTGCCCGGGCTGGGCATAATGAGGGGACGCTGTTCTGGCGTACCTTGTGTGGGACCAGGCCGCGGTGCTCCGCAGTTCTACGACACCGGTGTCAGGTGACGCTCATGTCATTGTTTGCATTTGTATGGCAAGTGTGCGGAGATAGCTACTGTGAGCAAGGGGGTAGCAGGATTGGGAGAGCCGCGCGGCCCGGCTACCGTCCAGACGACGGCTGAGCAGATTGGGGCCGCCGCCGGTGACAAGGCATCCGGGGAGAACTTCCCGGTTGCCCTGCGGCTGCTGCCTGCCCGGTACCGGCAGCACCTGCAGGCGGTCTACGGCTACGCGCGCGCGGTGGACGACATGGGCGACGAGGCGCCACCGGGCCAGCGGGCCCGCCTCCTCGACGACCTGGAAGCCGACCTTGGTCGGCTTTACCGCTTCCAGGGCTCCGATCCGGGCGAGCCGCCCCGGCTCGGCGTGGTCCGCGCGCTGGCCCCGGTGGTGGCCGAGTGCGGGGTGCCGCGGCAGCCGTTCCTCGACCTGATCCAGGCCAACCGGCAGGACCAGATCGTCAGCCGGTACGCCACGTTCGATGATCTGGTCCGCTACTGCGAGCTGTCGGCCAACCCGGTGGGCCGGATCGTGCTGTACGTGTTCGGCGCGGTCAGCCCGGACCGGCTGGTGCTGTCCGACCAGGTGTGCACCGCGCTCCAGTTGGCCGAGCATTGGCAGGACGTGGCCGAGGATTACCAGGTCGGCCGGATCTACCTGCCCGCCGAGGACCTGGCCCGGTTCGGCGTCAGCGAAGCCGACCTGGCCGCCCCCACCGCGTCGGCGCAGCTCCGGGAGCTGATGGCGTTCGAGGTCCGGCGGGCGCGGATGCTGCTCGACCAGGGCGCGCCGCTGATCGGGAATTTGCGCGGTGCGGCCCGGGTTGCCGTGGCCGGTTACGTGGCCGGTGGCCGGGCCGCGCTGGCGGCCATCAAAGGCGCCGGGTACGACGTGCTGCGCGTGACACCGAAGCCGCGCCGTGGCCGGCTGGTACGGGAAGTGCTGACGGCTTATGCGGCCGGGAGGTGATCGGATGGACGTGCCCGCCGCGTACCGGCATTGCGAAGAGATCACCCGGTCCCAGGCCCGCAACTTCTCCTACGGCATCCGGCTGCTGCCGCCGCCTAAGCGGCGCGCGCTGTCCGCGGTGTACGCATTCGCCCGGCGGATCGACGATATCGGTGACGGCGAACTGCCTGCAGACCAGAAGCTGGCCGCGTTGAGCGAGGCGCGGGCCGAGATCGAGGCACTGGCCGCGGAAACTGAGTCGCCCTCCGGTACGCCTCAGGTGCAGGATGACGCAGTGCTTATTGCCCTGGCCGACGCGGGCCGCCGGTTCCCGATCCCGCTGGCCGCGTTCGGCGAGCTGATCGACGGGTGCGAGGCCGACGTGCGGGGCACCAGCTACGCCACATTCGACGACCTGCACCACTACTGCCGCTGCGTGGCGGGCTCGATCGGGCGGCTGTCGCTCGGCGTGTTCGGCACCCGGGACGTGGCCACGGCCGCGCCGCTGGCCGACGCGCTCGGCGTGGCCCTGCAGCTGACCAACATCCTGCGGGACATCCGCGAGGACTACGGGACCGGGCGGGTCTACCTGCCGGCCGAGGACTTCAAGCGGTTCGGGGCCGAGCTGCGGCCAAACGGTTCCGGCGGCCGGCCGACGACCCCAAGCTGGTCGAGCTGGTCGTGTTCGAGGCGGACCGGGCCCGCGACTGGTACGCCCGCGGCCTGCGGCTGATGCCGATGCTGGACCGGCGCAGCGCGGCCTGCACCGGCGCGATGGCCGGCATCTACTACCGGCTGCTGCAGAGCATCGCGGCCAGCCCGGACGCCGTGCTGCACCGCCGGATGTCCCTGTCGGCCGGGCAGAAGGCCACGGTGGCGGCCAAGGCGCTGGCCGGCGCGACACTGCGGGCGGGGGCGCACTGATGACCGAGCCAAAGGGGCGCGCCGCCGACTGGACTGCCGCGCCAAAGGGGGGCGCCGCCGACTGGACCGAGCGACGAGGAAAGTCGGCGGGTCCAGCCCCCGGAGGCGCAAAGCAAACACTGTCGTGATCGGCGGCGGCCTGGCCGGGATCAGCGCGGCCATCGCGCTGCGCGAGGCGGGCGTTCCGGTCACCCTGCTCGAAGGACGGCCCAGGCTGGGCGGGGCCACCTGCTCGTTCAGCCGGGACGGCCTGATCGTGGACAACGGGCAGCACGTCTTCCTGGGCTGCTGCACCGCGTACCGGGAGCTGATCGCCCGGCTCGGGATGACCGGCTCGGTATCGCTGCAGGACCGGTTCGACGTCACGGTGCTCAGCCCGGATGGCCAGGCCCGGCTGCGCCGCACTGCGCTGCCCGGCCCGCTGCATTTCGGCCAGGCGCTGGCCGGTTACCGGCTGCTGCCGCTGGCCGACCGGGTGCGGGCCAGCCAGGCCGCGCTGCCGATGCGGTTCCTCGACCCGGCCGATCCGGCCCTCGACGGCCAGCGGCTGGGCGACTGGCTGGCCGCGCACGGGCAGGGCGAGCGGGCCCGCCGGGTGCTCTGGGACCTGTTCACCGTGTCCGCACTCAACGTGGCCGGGGACGATGCCAACCTGGCGCTGGCCGCCACCGTGATCAAGACCGCGCTGCTCGGCCGCCGCGGCGCGGCCGACATCGGCACCCCCGGCATCCCGCTGGGCGACCTGCACGGCCAGGCCGGCGCGCGCAAGCTGCAAGAGCTCGGAGCCACCGTCCGGCTGAGCGCGAAAGTCGCTTCCATAACGCCATTGCCCGGTGGCCGGTACCGTATCCAGCTCGCGGACCGGGGCGCTTCAACCCCGGACGCCATCGAGGCCGACGGCGTGGTGCTGGCGGTACCACCAGAACCAGCCGCCCGGCTGCTGCCGCCCGGTGCGACCGCGCCGGGGCCGGGCCCGGCGCAGTGGCGTGAGCTGGGCGCGTCGCCCATCGTCAACGTGCACATCATCTACGACCGGCGGGTGACCCGGCTGCCGTTCGCGGCCGCGGTTGACTCGCCGGTGCAGTGGGTGTTCGACCGGACCGGGCCGTCCGGGCTGGCGGCCGGCCAGTACCTGGCCATCTCGGTCTCGGCCGCAGATGACGTGGTGGACACCCCGGCCGCGGTGCTGCGGGATCGTTTCGTGCCCGCGATGGCCCAGCTGTTCCCGGCCGCGCGGGACGCGCAGATTGCAGATTTCTTCGTCACCAGGGAGCGCCGGGCCACGTTCCGGCAGGTTCCCGGGTGTGGTGAGCGGCGCCCGGCCGCCGGGACCGGGCTGCCCGGCCTGGTACTCGCGGGCGCCTGGACCGATACCGGGTGGCCGGACACGATGGAGGGAGCCGTGCGAAGCGGACTTATCGCAGCTCGTGAGCTGCGACGCGAGATGGCCCAATCACCCCGCGGCGTGCCTGCGGGCAGCCGGGCGGCGGCTGTCGCCGGAGCGTCCTCGTGACCGCCGTCATGCCGGCCGGCGTGGAGACGGCCCGCGATCTGGTCGGGCCCGCGCTGGCCGCGGCCGTGGGCCGGCTCAGCCCCGAGGTGCGCACGGTAGCCGCGTACCACCTGGGCCTGGACGGCAGCGGCGGCGCGGGCAAGGCGCTGCGCCCGGCGCTGGCGCTGCTATCCGCGCGCGCGGCCGGGGCCGCGCCGGACCGCGGCGTGCCCGCCGCGGTCGCGGTGGAGCTGGTGCACAACTTCTCGCTGCTGCACGACGACATCATGGACGGCGACACCGAGCGGCGGCACCGGCCGACCGCGTGGACGGTGCACGGCGTGGGCGCGGCCATCCTGGCCGGGGACGCGCTGCTCGCGCTGGCCCAGGACATCCTGCTGGAGGACACCGCCGCGCAGGGCGTGTGGGCGGCCCGCTGCATGTCCGCCGCGGTGCTCCGGCTGATCGCCGGGCAGGGCGCCGACCTCGCCTTCGAGCAGCGCGACGACGTCACGTTGGCCGAGTGCCAGACGATGGCGGGCGACAAGACCGCGGCGCTGATGGCCTGTGCCTGCAGCATCGGGGCCATCCATGTGGGCGCGCCGCCCGGCCTGGCCATGGGGCTGGCCGGCTTCGGTGCGCACGCCGGGCAGGCCTTCCAGCTCACCGACGACCTGCTCGGCATCTGGGGTGCGCCCGAGGTGACCGGCAAGCCGGTCCGGTCCGACCTGCGGGCGCGGAAGAAGTCGCTGCCGGTGGTGGCCGCGCTGACCAGCGGCTCGGCGCAGGGCGAGGAACTGGCCGCGCTGCTGGCCCAGCCGGGCGAGCTGAGCGAGGACGACCTGGCCCGGGCCGCGTGGCTGGTCGAGGAGGCCGGCGGCAAGAGCTGGACCGAGAGCGAGGCGGCGGATCAGCTGGCCGCGGCGGAGAAGTGCCTGAACGAGACGGACATGCCGGACGAGGTGCGGGCCGAGTTCGCCGGGATCGCCGAGTTCATCACGGCGCGGCAGTGGTGAGGAGCCAGGTCTGGAGGTGACCGGTCATCGGCCCGTTGGGGGCCCGTGCAGCAAAGCTGCGCGCCGGCGTTGGTGCGGGGGCTTGTGGTGATGGTGAGGAGAGACTGATGACAGTGACGCACGCGCGATCCGGCGGGTCTCCCGCGCTCTCCGGCGCAGAGTCCGCGCTGGCCAGCGCCCGCGATCACCTGCTCAGCCGCCAGCATGACGAGGGCTGGTGGCAGGGCGAGCTCGAAACCAACGTCACGATGGACGCCGAGGACCTGCTGCTGCGCGAGTTCCTCGGGGTGCGCACCGAAGAGGAGACGGCCGCGGCGGCCCGCTGGATCGCGTCCAAGCAGCGCCCGGACGGGACCTGGGCCAATTTCTACGGCGGCCCCGGCGACCTGTCCACCACGGTCGAGGCGTACGTGGCGCTGCGGCTGGCCGGGCACGCGCCGGACGCGGCGCACATGGCCCGGGCGGCCAATTGGATCCGTGACCAGGGCGGCATCCCGGCCACCCGGGTGTTCACCCGGATCTGGCTGGCCCTGTTCGGCCAGTGGTCCTGGGATGACCTTCCGGTCATGCCACCCGAAATGGTGTACCTGCCGGCCTGGTTCCCGCTTAATGTGTACGACTGGGCCTGCTGGGCTCGGCAGACAATCGTTCCGCTGACCGTAGTGGGCTCGTTCCGGCCGGTCCGGTCCCTCCCCTTCAGCCTGGACGAAATCCGGCTGGCACAGCCCCCGGGCCAGCCGGCCCGCAAGCCGTCGCAGGCTGCGGACCGGACCGGCTGGGCACTGGCGTTCGGCAAGCTGGACAGCGCGCTGCATGTCTATGAGCGCCGCGGCCGGCGAGCCCGGCCGGTGCGGGCGGTGCGCCGCGCCGCGCTGCGCCGGTGCGCGGAGTGGATCATCGCCCGGCAGGAGCGGGACGGCTGCTGGGGCGGGATCCAGCCGCCCTGGGTGTACTCGCTGATCGCGCTGCACCTGCTCGGCTACGAGCGCAGCCACCCGGTGATGCAGCGCGGGCTGGCCGGCCTGGACCGGTTCACTATCTGGGCGGACACCCCGGACGGCAAGATCCGGCGGCTGGAAGCCTGCCAGTCGCCGGTGTGGGACACGGTGCTGGCCGTCATCGCGCTGGCCGACGCCGGCCTGCCGCCAGACCACCCGGCGCTGCGCACGGCGGCCGACTGGATGCTGGCCGAGGAGATACCCGGCCCAGGGGACTGGCAGGTGCGCCGGCCGGACCTGGGCCCGGGTGGCTGGGCGTTCGAGTTCGACAACGACGGCTACCCGGACATCGACGACACCGCGGAAGCCGTGCTGGCGCTGCGCCGGACCGCGCCGGGCCTGGCCGGCCCGGGCGGGCGGCACCCGGCCATCGGCCGCGGGCTGCGCTGGATCACCGGCATGCAGTCCGCCGACGGCGGCTGGGGCGCGTTCGACGCGGACAACACGTCCACGCTGGTCACCAAGCTGCCGTTCTGCGACTTCGGTGCGGTCATCGACCCGCCGTCGGCCGACGTCACCGCGCACGTGGTCGAGGCGCTGGCCGCCGAGGGCCAGGCCGGCAGCCGGGCCGTCCGGCGCGGCGTGGTCTGGCTGCTCCGGGCCCAGGAGGCGGACGGATCGTGGTTCGGCCGGTGGGGCGCGAACTACGTGTACGGCACCGGCGCAGTGGTGCCGGCGCTGATCGCGGCGGGCGTGCCGGCCAGCAAGCCGGCCATCCAGCGGGCGGTGCGCTGGCTGGAAGAGCACCAGAACCCGGACGGCGGCTGGGGCGAGGACCTGCGCTCCTACGACGACCCCGGACTGGCCGGGCAGGGCACGTCGACGGCGTCGCAGACGGCCTGGGCGCTGCTCGCGCTGCTGGCCGCCGGGCCACCGGGCCCGGCCGCGGACGCTGGCGTCCGCTGGCTGGTTGAGCACCAGCGGGCGGACGGCACCTGGGACGAGCCGCAGTACACCGGGACCGGCTTCCCGGGCGACTTCTACATCAACTACCACCTGTACCGGCTGGTCTTCCCGGTCAGTGCGCTCGGCCGCTACCTGGCCCTGGCAGGTCAGTCATGACCCGGCCGCTGCAAGCCAGCCCGCGGACCCGGCCACCGGTGGTGGAGCAGTCCGGCCTGCTGGTCTGCGCGCCGTTGCGGCTGGAAGCCCGGGCGGCCCGCCGCGGGCTGGACGGCACCGCCGCCGCCGTGGTGGCCACCGGGTACGGGCCACGCCGGGCCGCGGCCCGGGCCGCCACGCTGGGGCCGCTGCCGTTCGGCGCGCTGGCCGTCGCGGGCACCGGCGGCGGGCTGGCCGATGACCTGGTCCCCGGCGACCTGGTGGTGGCCAGCGAGGTCAGCGATGGGCAGACGGTCACCCCGATCCCGTCGGCCCAGTTGCTGGCGGGCGAACTGCGCCGGGCCGGGCTGCGGGTCCGCACCGGCCGGGTGGTCACGGTCGATCACCTGTTCCGGCCGGGGCAGCGGGACCGGCTGGCGGCCGACGGCGCCATCGCGGTGGACATGGAATCGGCCGAGCTGATCAAGGCGGCGCGGGGCCGGCCGGTGGCCGTGGTCCGGGCCATCTCGGACACCCCGGGCCGGCCGCTGCTCCGGCCGGCCGCGCTGGGCGGCGGGGTGGCCGCACTCCGCTCGCTGCGCGCGGCCGGCCCCGCCCTGGCCCGCTGGGCCGCGGCCGCGGGCGAGCGTCAGGTACTGCTGGCCGGGCCGCGGTCGTTCTGCGCTGGGGTCGAACGGGCCATCGAGATCGTCGAACGGATCCTGGAGCAGCACGGGGCGCCCGTCTACGTGCGCAAGCAGATCGTGCACAACTCGCACGTGGTGTCCGGTCTGGAAGCCCGGGGGGCGATCTTCGTGGACGAGTTGAGCGAGGTGCCGGACGGCGCCCGGGTGGTGTTCTCCGCGCACGGCGTGTCGCCCACGGTCCGCGCCGAGGCCGACCGCCGCGGCCTGAGCACGGTGGACGCCACCTGCCCGCTGGTGGCCAAGGTGCACGCCGAGGCCCGCCGGTTCGCGACCGACGGCTACCTGGTTGCGCTGATCGGGCACGCCGGGCACGAGGAGGTCGAGGGCACGCTGGGCGAGGCACCGGATTCGGTGGCGCTGGTGGAGACGGCCGAGGACGTCGGCCGGCTGCGCCCGGCGGACCCCAGCAAGGTCGCCTACCTGATGCAGACCACGCTGGCCATGGACGAGGCGGCGGGCATCGCCGACGCGCTCCGCGAGCGGTTCCCGGACGCCCGCGCGCCGGGCAGCGACGACATCTGCTACGCCACCACCAACCGGCAGCGCGCGGCCCGCTCCGTGGCAGCCGAGTCCGACCTGGTGCTGGTGGCCGGGTCGGCCAACTCCTCCAACTCTGTGCGGCTGGTAGAGACCGCGCAGCGGGCGGGTACCCCTGCCCACCTGATCGACGGCCCGTCCGACATCGAGCTGGGCTGGCTGGCCGGGGTGTCCACCATCGGCCTGACCGCGGGCGCGTCCGCGCCGCCCGCGGTGGTCGAGGACATCGTCACCGCGCTCGGCGGCCTCGGCTCGGTCGAGGTCAGCGAGCGCGTGATCACCACTGAGAACATCCGTTTCAGCCTGCCCAAGGAGGTTAGGCAATCATGAGCGTTTCCATGCGGCAGAGCTTGCGCATCGGGTCCTACTTGATGCGCCAGAAGCTGACCGGGAAGAAGAAGTTCCCGCTGCTGGTGGAGCTGGAGCCGCTGTTCGCCTGCAACCTGAAGTGCGCGGGCTGCGGGAAGATCCAGCAGCCGCACACCCTGCTCAAGCAGCGGATGCCGGTCGAGCAGGCGCTGGCCGCGATCGAGGAATGCGGCGCGCCGATGGTGTCCCTGGCCGGCGGCGAGCCGCTGATGCACCCGCAGATCGACGTGCTGGTCAACGAGCTGATCAAGCGGAAGAAGTTCGTCTTCCTGTGCACCAACGCGCTGCTGCTGCCGAAGAAGCTGGACAAGTTCAAGCCGTCGCCCTACTTCGCCTTCGTCGTGCACATCGACGGGCTGAAGGAGCGGCACGACGAGTCGGTGTGCAAGGAGGGCGTGTTCGACGACGCCGTCGCGGCCATCAAGATGGCCAAGGAGCGCGGGTTCAAGGTCAACACGAACACCACCGTGTTCAACACGGACACCCCGCAGACCGTGATCGACGTGCTCAACTACCTGAACGACGACCTCGGCATCGACGAGATGCAGATCTCCCCGGCCTACGCCTACGAGAAGGCGCCGGACCAGGAGCACTTCCTCGGCGTCACCGAGACCCGGGAGTTGTTCCGCAAGGCGTTCGACCACGGCAACCGGAAGCGCTGGCGGCTCAACCACACCCCACTGTTCCTGGACTTCCTGGAGGGCAAGACCGACTTCGGCTGCACCGCGTGGGGCATCCCGTCCTACTCACTGCTCGGCTGGCAGAAGCCCTGCTACCTGATGGCCGACGGGTACGTGAAGACGTACCGGGAGCTGATCGAGACCACGGACTGGGACTCCTACGGCCGGGGCAAGGACCCGCGCTGCGCGAACTGCATGGCGCACTGTGGCTACGAGCCGTCGGCCGTGCTGGCCACGACCAGTTCGCTGCGCGAGTCGCTGCGCGCCATGCGGAACACCTGAGTCACTTCTGGTTCTCCTTTTTCCCCAGTAACGGTTAAATTGCCCAATCGCCCCACCGGGGTGCCATAGGGTGCAGGAAATAGCCAGAATTCCGGCCCTGGGAGTGCTGTCGCGCGCCGTGATGCCTGGTACGGACCGTACTTGGGGTAGGGCAGTACGTTGCACGGCGCTGGGGGCCCGGCTGTCATTGACGGGCGCGGCGGGACAGGCAGTACTGGCGATACCGCAGCGGCACAGCCATCCGGGTTTTCCGGGCTGAGCGGGCCCTGGCTGCCGTTACTGCCCGCTGCGGTCACCCTGCTGGCCGGGCTGTACCGGATCTCCGGGCCGTCCTTCTCCAAGGACGAGACGGCCACCCTGGCCGCGGTGCACCGCAGCTTCCCGCAGCTGATCCGGATGCTCGGCCACGTGGACGTGGTGCACGGCGCGTACTACGTGCTGATCTGGGTGGTCGTCCGGGTCCTCGGCGGCAGCAGTGAGCTGATCGTCCGGCTGCCCTCGGCGCTGGCCATGGCGGCTGCGGCGTATGTGATCACACTGCTCGGCCGCAGGCTGGTGTCCGGCTGGGCCGGGCTGGCCGCCGGACTTACGTTCGCGATCCTGCCCTCGGTCAGCTCGTACGCGCAGGACGCCCGGGAAGGCGCGGTGCTGGCCGCACTGGCCGCCACGGCCAGTTATTGCCTGCTGCGCGCGGCGGACGCCGGCCCGGCCGCCCGCCGCCGCGGCTGGCTGGCCGGGTACGGAGTCGCCCTGGCCCTGCTCGGCTTCGGCAACCTGTTCGCCCTGCTGCTGGTCGTGGCGCACGCCGTCACCCTGTGGCTGTGGCGCCGGAGCCGCGAGGCCGGGGCGGTAGCCGGTGGTCAGGTCGCCCGTGGTCAGGTCGACCGCGGCCTGGTCTGGGGCTGGATCATCGCGGTGCTGGCGGCGGTGGTCGCGGTCAGCCCGGTGGCGGTGGTCGGGTACAGCCAGCTGCACCAGATCCACTGGATCCAGCCGCCCGGCCTCAAGGACGTCCTCACCGTGCAACGGCTGATCGGCCGGACCTCGCTGGTGCTGGCCGCCGTGGTCGTGGTGGCTGCCGCGGTGGCCTACCGGCTGGCCCGTGGCCGGCCGCTGGGCGGCTGCTGGCCCGGCCGGCTGGTCGCGCTGTGCCTGCCCTGGCTGGTGCTGCCGCCAGTGATCCTGCTCACCGCGTCGCTGGCCCATCCGGTGTATACGTTCCGGTACATCGTGTTCTGCATCCCGGCCGCCGCGCTGCTCATCGGGCCGGCCATGGTCGCGCTCGGCCGGTACGCCGGGCCGGCCGCGCTGATCGCGCTGCTGGTGATCGGGCTGCCCACCCAGGCCTTTCAGCGCAGCGCGGTCGGCCACGGCATCAACATCCGCGAGGTGGACCGGATCGTGGCCCGCCACCGCGAGCCCGGCGACGCGCTGCTCAACGTCAGCTCGCGCCGTGGCGCGGACAAGGGCACCGGGGAGCACACCATGGAGGCGGCTTACCCGTACGGCCTGGCCCGGCTGCGCGACATCAGCACCGGGCAGTCCCCGGAGCAGTCCGGCACGCTGGGCGGCACGTACGCGCCCACCCCGGTGATCCGGGCGCGGGCGGCCACGGCCCGCCGGATCTGGGTGGTGGAATGGACCTCGCCGCGCCCGGTCGTGCTGCTGGATGGGCTGGGTTTCCGGCTGGTGCGCCGCTGGGACATCCAGGGACTATGGCTCCGGGTCTACGTCCGCGACGCCAGCCGGTAATCATTCCGAGTCCCGGATTGCGGCTGGCCGCAAGCAGTCCTTCAGAGATCTTTCAGGAATGACCGCCAGGATCTAGCTGGCGCATCGCCGTGCCGAGCGGGCCGCTGCTTGGTGTGCCTGCGCCGTGCTGCCATTCCAGCAGGATCAGCCCGCTGGGCTGATGCGGGCATTCCCGGAGGAGTCTGTCTTATGTTCTTCACCTATCTGCGGCGCGAATTGCGCCGGCGGATGCGCCAGGCGATATTCATCGCCCTCGGCCTGGCGCTGGGGATTGGTCTGGTCATCACCGTGACGGCGGCGTCCTCCGGGGTCAAGGACGCGCAGGCTCAGGTGCTGCACTCGCTGTACGGGGTGGGCACCGACGTGACCGTCACCCAGACCCCCAAAGCCGGCCAGTTCACGCCGGGCGCGTTCGGGTTCGCCGGCCGTACCGGCACCAGGACCCGGCCGGCGGCCGGCACGAAGATCGACATTGACAACCTGACCAGCGCGGGGCTGGGCACGTTGTCCAGTTCCTCGGTGACCAGCATCGCGAAGCTGCACGACGTGTCCGGGGCGTCCGGCGCGCTCAGCCTGACCGACGTGGTCATCACGGGGAAGATCCCGGCTATCAACTCCACCGGCGGTGGTAGCGGCGGCTTCGGTGGTGGTGGCGGCAGCGCCGGTGGCAGCCGCTTCCACGGCAGCTTCACGCCCACCACTTTCTCGGTGAGCGGCGTGGACCTGAACCACGGGGCGCTGGGCCCGCTCAGCTCGGCCAAGCTCACCGCGGGCCGCACGTTCACCGCCAGCGACGCCACGTCTAACGTCGCCATGGTCAACGCCAACTATGCGAGCCAGAAGAAGCTGAAGGTCGGATCGACCGTCACGGTGGCCAAGAACAGCTTCAAGGTGATCGGCATCGCGTCGGCCGGGTCCAGCGCGTCGGACGTGTTCATCCCGCTGGCCCGGGCCCAGAAGCTGGCCAGCATGACCGGCAAGGTCAACACGGTCTACGTGTCGGCCAACAGTGCGTCGAACATCAGCGCGGTGGCCAAGGAGATCTCCGCCCTGCTGCCCAAGGCCACCGTGACCACTTCGGCCAGCCTGGCCAACGAGGTGACCGGGTCGCTGGCCAGCGCGGCCAGCCTGGCCAACAACCTGGGTAAGTGGCTGGCCATCGCGGTGCTGGTGGCCGCGTTCCTGCTGGCCAGCCTGCTGACCATGGCGGCGGTGACCCGCCGGGTCCGGGAGTTCGGCACGCTGAAGGCGCTCGGCTGGAAGAGCCGGCGGATCGTCGGCCAGGTGATGGGAGAGTCGATCGCGATCGGCATCATCGGCGGTGTGGTCGGGGTGGCACTGGGCTTCGTGGGCGCGACCCTGGTCCAGAAGCTGGCCAAGCCGCTGACCGCGTCGCTCGGCTCGACCACCGGGTCGGCCACCCCCGGCGGGACACAGACGGTCGGCGGCGGCCGGTTCCCCGGCGGCGGTGGCGCGTTCCCCGGCGGCGGTGGCGGCTTCGCCCGGACGGCAGCGGACGCGGCGCACAGCGTAGCCGTCCACCTCACCGCGCCGGTCACCATCAGCGCCGTGATCCTGGCCGTGGTGCTGGCCATTGCCGGCGGGCTCATCGCCGGCACGTTCGGCGGCTGGCGGGCGGCGCGGCTGCGCCCCGCGGCGGCATTGTCCCGGGTCGAGTGAGAGGGAAACCATGTACAAGCTGACAGGCGTCACCAAGCGGTACCAGAAGGGCCGGGCCACGGTGGACGCGCTGGCTGGCGTGGATCTCGTCATCGAGGACGGGGAGTGGCTGGCCATCCAGGGCCCGACCGGGCACGGGAAGACCACCCTGCTGCAGATGCTGGGCGGGCTGGACCGGCCCACCTCCGGGATCGTGGACTTCGACGGCCAGGACCTGGCCGCCATGCGGGAAGCTCAGGTGACCAAGGTCCGGGCCGAGTCCATCGGGTTCATCTTCCAGACCTTCAACCTGATCCCGACGCTGAGCGCGCGGGAGAACGTGGAGGTCGCCCTGGTCCCGCTGGGCATCCACGGAGCCGAGCGGGCGAACAGGGCCAGCCAGGCGCTGGCCAGCGTCGGCCTGGAGGACCGGCAGCGGCACCTGCCGTCCGAGCTGTCCGGCGGGCAGCAGCAGCGGGTGGCCATCGCCCGGGCCCTGGTCAAGGAACCGAAGGTGCTGCTGGCCGACGAGCCCACCGGGAACCTGGACGAGGGCACCCGGGACGAGATCATGGGCCTGCTGGAGAAACTGTGGCGGGAGGCCGGGCTTACCCTCGTCCTGGTCACCCACGACAGCTCGGTGGCCCGGCGGGCGCAGCGGATCGGCATCATGCAGCACGGCAAGCTGTCCATCCGGGCCGGCGCCCGGGGCGCGGCTACCTGACCGCGGGAGTGGAGCCTGGCCAGCCGGGTCGGGGCGGCCGCTCTACTTCCGCCACGTTCACAATTCGGTGCGGGCGCCGGCTAACTCCGAGTTGCTCTCCTCGTCCGGCTTGGCCGGGGCGGCCTGCTCGCACCAGACGATCTTCCCGTCCCGGGTGCGCCGGGCGCCCCAGCGCTGGGCCAGCTGGCTGACCACTTCCAGGCCGCGCCCGCACTCCTCGTCGCGGCCCGCATGGCGCAGCCGGGGCAGCGCCGAGGAGTTGTCCAGCACCTCGCAGACCAGGGGGCCGTCCAGCACCAGCCGGATGGTGACCTCGCCGGTCGCGTACCGGATCGCGTTGGTGACGAGCTCGGACACCAGCAGCTCGGTGGTGGGCATCAGCTCGTCCAGGCCCCACCGGGCCAGCGGCTCGCGGATCAGGTGCCGGGCCTTGGCCGCCGAGGTCAGCTCGGGCGGCACCGACCAGCTGGCGTGATGATCGGCGGGAATCTTGCTCAGCCTGGCGATCAGGATCGCGATGTCATCCCGCTGCTGATGCGCGTACACCCCGGCCAGCGCGGCGCGGCACAGGTCATCGAGCGGCCGCTCGGCCGCCTCGCCGTCGAACACCTCGCGGAGGAAGTTCAGCCCGTCGTCGATGTCCCGGTGCCGGTCCTCGACCAGCCCGTCGGTGTACAGCACCAGCAGGCTGCCGTCCTCGATCTGGATGGTCCGGCTCTCGATCGGCGACTCACCGACGCCGAGCGGCGGGGCCGGGTAGGTGTCCAGGAACTCGGTGCTGCCGTCCGGCCGGACCAGCAGCGGCGGCAGATGGCCGGCCGAGGCGATCTCACAGCTGCCGGTGACCGCGTCGTACAGCGCGTAGGCGCAGGTGGCGAAGTGCGGCTCGCGCTCACCCAAGTTGGTCATCAGCTCGTTGAGCTGGGCCAGCGACTCGTCCGGCGGCAGCTCCAGGGTGGCCAGGGTGTGGATCGCGGTGCGCAGCCGGCCCATGGTCACCGCGGCCCGCACGCCGTGCCCGGCCACGTCCCCGACCACCAGGGCGGCCCGCGCCCCGGGCAGCGCGATCGACTCGTACCAGTCCCCGCCGACCTCGATCAGCTTGCTGCCCGGCAGGTACCGGTGCTTGACGTCCATCGAGGACGGCGCGGATAGCCCGGTGGGCAGCAAGCTGCGCTGCAGGGTCAGCGCGGTGGTGCGCTCCCGGTTGTACTGCCGGGCGTTGTCGATGAAGATCGCGGCACGGGAGGCGAACTCCATGCCGATCTCGGAGTCGTAGTCGTCGAACGGCCGGTAACCCGCCTTGCGGCTGCACACGAAGAAGCCGAGCGAGCTGTCCTTGGTGGCCAGCGGGAGCAGCAGCATGGACGTGTCGGCGAGCAGCGTGGCCACCGGCCGGCGCAGCCACGACTCGGCGATGCTGACCGCCTTGCCGGTGTCCAGCGCGGTGATCCGGACTGGCTTACCGGTCTCCATGCACTCCACGTAGGGCGTGCCCGGCGGGTAGAGCAGCACCTCGCCGGTGGGGAACGCGGCGTCCCAGCCCGGGGAGCCGTCGTCGGTGGCCACCGCGAGGCGGCGCATCAGCTGGGACCCGTCCGGCGGGTTGACCGGGAACTCGTCGCCAGCGGCCACGCTCTCCAGCACCAGCAGCCCGGCCGCGGTGCAGAAGTGCGGCACCAGGATGTTGATCAGGCCGCGGGCCACCTGGTCCAGGTCCAGGGTCGCGCCGATCTGGCGGAACGTGTCATCCAGCAGCGAGTGCCGCATCAACGCGGGATCGACGAACCGCTCGGCCCTGGTTGGCGGCATGCGCAGCACGGCCAGCGCGGTCAGGCCTGGCTTCTCCCCGTTGCCGAGCATCGGCTGGACGCTGGCCACCGTCTCTACCCGGCGGCCTTCCCGGGTGCTGATCGGCAGGACGGCGGTGGCCTCGCGGCCCGCCTTGACCGCCTCGAGCAGCTGGGTCAGCGCGGGCTCGGCCGTGCTCCGGCCCGCCACCAGGTCGCCCAGATGGGCGCCGACCAGGGAATCCGGGTCGAGGGGCAGGATCTCGGGTGCGTTTCGGTCATGCTGAATGATCCGTCCGTCCTCATCTATGCCGAGGATGAGGGTCCGCACGGAGACGTTCGATAGCAGAGCGGTGATCTTCCCCACCGTACCTGATGTCGGGTATTGCGTCCTGGCTGGTGCAATCGTTCCGGGTATCCAGTATTTCTTTAAGTTATGCCCCATCGGCGGCGCGCAGACCACCCATTCGCGCGCACTCGTGCCGGGACCTGGGCCGCGTTGGCGGCTGGCGCGTGCCGGCCGCCAGAAATGGCTACCTGACACCCGCTCCGGCCACGATCATGGCAGCAGGAGCGACAAGGGAGAACCGATGCCGCGGGTGACGGTGCTGGGCAGCCTGAATATGGATATATCGGTCAGCGTGCCGCGGCTGGCCGGGCCCGGGGAGACGGTGCTCGGCGCCGATGCCCGGCTGCAGCCCGGCGGCAAGGGCGCGAACCAGGCGCTGGCCGCGGCCCGGCTGGGCGCGTCGGTGCGGATGGTCGGCTGCTGCGGGGCCGATGACTTCGGCGTCTCCTGCCGGGCCGCACTGGGCGGCGGCGGAGTGGACGTGACCGCGGTCCGGGTGGCTGAGCAGGCCAGCACCGGGCTCGCCCTGATCAGCGTGGACCAGGCCGGCGAGAACTCGATCATCGTGGCGCCGGGGGCGAACGGCCTGGCCGGCCCGGCCGAGGTGGCCGCGGCGCTGGCCGGGCTGGCCGACGCGCTGGTGCTGTCGGCCGAGATCCCGGTGGCCGTGCTGGCCGAGGCGCTGAGCCAGGCCCGCGCCGCCGGGGTGCTGACCGTGCTCAACCTGGCGCCGGTGCCGCCTGGGGCCTGGCCCGCTGCTGACCGCCGGGGTGGACTGGCTGGTGGTCAACGCGCCCGAGGCGGGCGTGCTGCTCGGGCAGCCGGTGACCGGCCCGGACGGAGCCGGGCCGGCCGCCGTGGCGCTGGCCGGCCTCGGGCCGGCGCACGTGGTGATCACCCTGGGCCCGGCCGGGGCGGTGCTCGGCGGGGCGGCTGGCCCACACATCGTGCCGGGATTCGCCGTGGCCAGCGTGGACAGCGTGGGGGCGGGGGACGCGTTCGTGGCCGCGCTGGGTGTAGCCGCCGCGGCCGGAGTGCCGCCGACCGAAGCGGTCCGGCTGGCCTGCGCGGTGGGCGCCACCGCCGTCACCCGGCCGGGCGCCCAGGACGGTCTGCCCGCCCCGGCCGATGTGCTCGCCGCCACCGGGGTCAGCTGGCCCGGAGCATGAGGCTGAGGACATAAGCAGCGCCGAGGCCCGCGGAGCGGACTCCGCGGGCCTCGGCGCTAAGCGCTGGTGTGCGGTCGCCTCTCGGCGAGTGGCACGACGCGGCTCCAGCCGGACGGTATTCCGCGAAGGCAGATGAGTTGCGGCCCGGGGGACACATCACACCAGCGATGACTAGTAACGAGGTGCCCCGGCCAGCTATTCCGCTGCGGCCAGATTTGTTTGCCGGCCAGGTCAGGCGGCCGCGGGCCCCCAGCCCCGACGGCCGGGAGCCGGTGGCGGCGAGCCGGGGGTGGCGCAGCCGGGCGCCCTCACCCCCGGCGGCCGGGTGGCGGTGGCGGCGAGCGGGGGGTGGCGCAGCCGGGCGCGCCCACTCCCGACGGCCGGGTGCCGGTGGCGGCGAGCCGGGGGCACTGGCGTTCGGGAAAATGAGGGTATGCGGTGGCACGATGGTGCGGTGCTGGAGCTGGACGCGCTGGACGCGGTGTACGGGCAGCTGACGGACACCGTGCGGGAGCTGGGTGCGGCGGAGCTGATGCTGCCCAGCCGGTGCGCCGGGTGGGCAGCCGGGGACGTGCTGTACCACCAGCTGATGGACGCCCGGCGGGCGCTGCGCACGTTCGCCAGCCCGGATCCCGGGCCCGCCGACCGGGACGACGTGACCTACTGGCAGGCCTACGCGCCGGGCGACGCCGACCGGGCCGCGGACGCGGCGCACGCCCGGCACGTGCGCATCGCGGCCGCTGCGTACGCGCCGGATGAGCTGATCTGGGAGTGGACCGAGACCGCGGCGGCGGCCCGCCGGGCGGCCCGGGCCTGCCAGGCGGCCGGGGTGGCCACCCAGGGGCACGTGCTCACCCCGGCCGACTTCACTGCCACGCTGGTGGTCGAAGCCGCCGTGCACTACCTCGACCTGACCGTGCACCTGCCCGCCGCGCCGCCACCACCACCGGCCGCGCTGACCCTGGTCCGGCGGGTGCTGGACGGCCTGGCCGGCCAGCCGCTGCCGGCCAGCTGGGACGACGTGAGCTGCGCGCTGAAGGGCACCGGCCGGGTGCCACTGGACAGCGCGGACCGGGCCGAGCTGGGCGCGCTGGCCCGCCTGCTGCCGGTGTTCGTCTAGCCTGGGCCGCCCCGATATCCGATTGATGCCGTTCTGGCCGCCAGGAAAGCCCATCCAGTCGGCGGTAGGGCTAATGTGAAGTCATTAGACCGGGGTGACTACAAGGAGAGTTGCGCGGGTGCCTGGGGATCCCTCCCTGATCGGCAGCATCGGCGTGCTGTGCATCGCTACCCGCGGGCAGGCGGGGCCGGGCGAGGTGCTACTCAAGATCCGTGGTGGTACCGAGGCCTACATCGCCTGGTCCACGGAACCGATTCCCAGCGGCCGCACCGTTCTCGTCATCGAGTCGCGTGGCACACGGACCGTAGACGTCAGCGAGTGGACCGATCCGCTCAACCCCTTCCCAGAAGCATTACCGGACCGAGTTGTCTGAAGGAGTCCCAATATGCTCGGTTATCGTGTCCCAGCACCCGATCAGGCCATGCTCGTCTCCGGGGGAGGTATGGCCGCAACGGCGCACCGTTCCGGGTGGTCACCGGGCACGGGGCGTTCATCCTCCCGTTCTTCCGCAAGGTGCGCTACCTGACCCTGGCCATGAACGAGGCTGAGGTGGCCGAGCAGTGCGTGACGAAGCAGGGCATCGCGCTGAACGTCCGCTCGGTGATCGCGTTCAAGGTCGGCAATGACGAGGAAAGCATCGTCAACGCGGGCCAGCGCTTCCTGTCCGACCAGGACCAGATGTCCACCCTGACCGGCCGTATCTTCGCCGGCCACCTGCGCTCCATCATCGGCTCGATGACGGTGGAGGAGATCGTTACCGAACGCCAGAAGCTGGCCACTGAGGTGCTCGACGGCTCGAAGGCCGAGATGGCGAAGATCGGCCTGACTGTGGACTCGCTGCAGATCCAGTCGATCGACGACCTGAACTCGGGCTACATCGACGCGATGGCCGCGCCCCACAACGCGGCCATCCAGCGCCAGGCGCAGATCGCCCAGGCCCAGGCCAACCAGGCGGCCGCCCAGGCGGTGCAGGAGTCGCAGCGCAAGCAGGCCGAGTACGAGCGGCAGACCGCGGTGGTGCAGGCCCAGTACAAGGCCGAGATCGACCGGGCGCAGGCCGAGGCGGCGCAGGCCGGGCCGCTCATGCAGGCGCAGACCCAGGTCGGGGTGATCAACGCCCAGTCGGATCTGGCCCAGCGCCAGGCCGAGCTGCGCCAGCGCCAGCTGGTCGCCGAGGTGGTCAGGCCGGCCGAGGCGGAAGCGGAGAAGGTGCGCATCCTGGCCAAGGCGGACGCGGAGCGGATGCGGATCCAGGCCGAGGCGGCCGCGTCGAACAACCGGGTCGCCCTGGACCGGATGCTCATCGACCAGCTCCCGCAGATCGTCAAGGAGGCCGCCGGCGGCCTGGCCGGGGCGAACGTCAACGTGCTGAACGGGGCTGAAGGGCTCAGCGAGATCGCGGCCGGCCTGGTCGGCCAGGGGCTGACCATCCTCGACTCGATCAAGAAGAACCTGGCCACCGGGCCGGAGGCCAGCGCCGAAGTGGTCCGCCTGCCGGAAAGCCCGCAGGACAGCCGCCCGCAGGACGGCCGCCCGCGCGGCTAACTGGCTCTGGCGTTCGTGATCAAACGTCTGGTGCTGTCCTGGCGGCACCAGACGTTTGACCATGTTTGGCGGCCGGGCTCTAGGCTTGGCGGATGCCTGTGCTGGCCGGTGTGGCCCTGCTCGCCGCGATCGCCTGGGGCTACCTGCTCGCCGGGCACGGCGGGTTCTGGCGTACCGATCAGCGGCTGCCCGCGGTGGACCCGCGCTGGCAGCCGGAGCGCTGGCCCAGCGTGGTGGCCGTGGTGCCGGCCCGGGACGAGGCGGCCATCCTGCCGCGCACCCTGCCCAGCCTGCTGGCCCAGGACTACCCGGGCGAGTTCGCGGTGCTGCTGGTGGACGACGGCAGCACCGACGGCACCGCCGGGGTGGCCGCCGCCTCGGCCGCGCGGCTCCGGGTGATCTCGCGGCTGTGCGGGTGGTGCCGGCTGGTTCGCCGCCGGCTGGCTGGGCGGGCAAGGTGCACGCGATGGCCACCGGGCTGCGCGCCGCGGGGGAGTGCGACTATGTGCTGTTCACCGACGCGGACATCGGGTACGCGCCGGGCACGCTGACCGCGCTGGTCCGCGCGGCCGTGGCCGGGGACTGCGCGCTGGTCTCGCAGATGGCACTGCTCCGCGCGGACACCGGCTGGGAACGGCTCATCGTGCCGGCCTTCGTCTACTTCTTCGCCCAGCTGTACCCGTTCCGCTGGGTCAACCGGCCAGGTTCACGGACGGCCGCCGCGGCCGGTGGCTGCATGCTGGTGCACCGGGCCACGCTGGCCGCGGCCGGCGGCCTGGCCCCGATCAGCGGGGCGCGCATCGACGACGTGGCGCTGGGCCGGCTGCTCAAGCGGCCGCCGTCGGGGGCCCGCTGCTGGCTCGGCTTCACCACCGAGGTGCGCAGCCGCCGGCCGTACCCACGGCTGGCCGGCCTGTGGGACATGATCGCGCGCAGCGCCTACGTCCAGCTGCGCTACTCACCGGTGCTGCTCGGGCTGACCCTGCTCGGCCTGCTGTGGCTGTACGCGGCACCGCCGGTGGCGGCGCTGGCGGGCCTGGCCGGGCTGGCCGCCGGGGCGGGCTCAGGTGCTGGGTGGTGCGCCGCTGCCGGGCTGGCGGGCTGGCTGCTGATGAGCGCCAGCTTCCTGCCGGTGCTCCGGCTGTACCGGCTGGGCGGCTGGCGGGCGCCAGCGCTGCCCGCTATCGCACTGCTTTATGCCGCAATGACGGCAGATTCCGCCCGGCGGCATTATGCCGGGCGCGGCGGCGAATGGAAGGGCCGCACGGTGCCGGCTGGCCGCCAGGCGCAGTAGCACAAAACGCAATATCGGCACTTGCCCGATTTTCGCCGGCCCGGAACCGGCAGCTGAATAACGCCTTCTCGTGGCTGGCTCGGAATTTAGAGTGCCCAGGTCACAGACCTGTGACATGCTTCATGTCACGCACCGTGCGGCCGTGACTACTCATGGTATGGTCGCTGCTGGACTCGCGGGGCGGGAGTCAGCGTGAAGCGCAGCCACTTATGGAGGCAAGTCCGGGGCCGGTTCTTAATCACCGCCTCATACCCCGTGGAATTTTCTTACCGGACCCGGGCAAAAATCGAGGGAAGGAAGTAATCGATGCGTAGACGCATCACCCGGACGCTACTCGCCGCTGCTGCGGCTGGCGTCACCGCTGGCACCCTTGGCCTGACCGCCGTAGGGGCTGCCGACGCGGCCGTGTCGCACACCGCGAGCGGGAACATCGGCCCGACGATGGCCACCACGAGCACGGCGGGGTACGAGGCGAGCGGGCGTGACTTCCGCTACATCTCGTCCACCATCACGGTGCCAGACACCTCGTTCCTGACCGGGTTGTACCCGCAGGAGTACATCCAGCTGTCTAACGGTTCGCTGGCCAGCGGGGACCAGTACGTGCGGGCCGGCATCGAGTCCTGCATCGTGGCCCGGTCGTACGGTGCCGTCTGCACCACCGGCAGCTGGGTGTCCTACGTGGAGGCGTTCAACAACTCGCTGAACGGCCCGTACTTCGCGCACTACTCGGAGCTGTCCGGGGTCAACCAGGGCGACGGCGTCAACTTCAGCATCTTCTATGACGAGCCCGGCAACGAGCTGCACTTCGTCATCACGCCACCGCCCACATCCGGCCCGGCTGAGTACTACAAGACTCAGGCCTACGGGGCGATCTTCCAGTACGCCGACGCGGTGGACGACTTCACCAACAGCACCGGGGTACCGATCGCGCTGCCGCCGTTCGTCCGGGCGTTCCGGATCAACCAGTTCTTGCAGGGCGCGCTGACGACGTACCGCGGTTCGCGTGGCTCGTTCATCGGCAAGTGGACGACCAGCGCGGTCATCGCGACCAGCAACGGCCTGCTGCCGCCGTCGGGGACGACCCGGGTGTCGCCGACCCCGCTGTGGTCGGACGGCCTGTCGGCCAACAACCAGGTGCGCCTGTGGGACGCCTTCGGCGTCTGGGGGCGCTGACCTTCCTGTTTCACCGGACTGCTGCCCGGGCTCGGCTGGCCGAGCCCGGGCAGCAGGCTGCCGGGCCGGATAAATGACATGCCTTTGGGCGGCCGGGCTCCGATAATCGGCCGCATGGCAGCGACGCCCAGCACCCCGAGGCACTGGCCGCTGTTCGGGCTGCGCCTGCGCACGGCGCGGCTGGAACTGCGGGTGCCCTCGCTGGCCGACCTGGACGAACTGGCCGGCCTGGCCGCCGCCGGGATACATGACCCGGCGGTAATGCCGTTCGGGGTGCCGTGGACGGACGTCCCGCCAGACCAGGTAGCGCGCGGCGTGCTGCAGCACCACTTGCGGCAACTGGCCGCATGGTCAGCCCAGGACTGGACGCTCAACCTGGTGGTCGACGCCGCCGGGGCCATCGTCGGCACACAGGGCATATCCGGGCGCGACTTCGCCGTGCTGCGCGAGGTGCACACCGGCTCCTGGCTGGGCCTGCGCTACCAGCGCCAGGGCATCGGCACCGAGATGCGCGCGGCCGTGCTGGAGCTGGCCTTCACCGGCCTGGGCGCCGAGTTCGCCACCTCGGAGGCGTTCACCGACAACGCCGCGTCGCTGGGCGTGTCGCGCAAGCTTGGTTATGTCTCCGACGGCATCTATCGCCAGGTCATCCGGGGCAAGCCTGCGACCCAGTACCGGCTGCGCCTGGACCGGGAGGCCTGGCGGGCGCACCGCACGACCGAGGTGGAGATCACCGGGCTGGCCGAATGCCTGCCCGACTTCGGCCTCACCGGCTAACCCCGGTACCCGGACAGGGCTGGGGCGCATCAGCGTCGGCGCACCCCGCGCAGTGCTCGGCACCTCAGGGCCAGGCATTGTGATCATGCCCAGGTCGGGTTCTACTGCAAGCTAGGTCATGATCACGAGTCGGCGATCACAGTTCGGAACGCCACGTCTGCACCGGCAGTCACACTGAGCATTCCTGCCCCACAGCGGCGGTGGGTTCTGCGGCGCGATCGGGGAGCGGGGTGCCAGATGGCCGTGGCCTGGTGTCAGTGGTGCTGGGTTGGCACGTGATGCGTTCCCGTGCAGCACCAGCCGTGTGCCGCTTCGTGATCAGACGATTGCTGTCGTCCCAGCGACACCAATCGTCTGATCACGATGGCCAGGGGACCCGGATGCTGACCCTCACTGAAAGGTATAACTGTCTTGACAAAAAAAGTTGTCGGTAGCAAGATGGCGGCATGAGTGGCGGGGGTGTAGCGCAGCAGCTCGGCGGACCGCACCGTGACGGTGGGGTGCCAGCCCCGATGTCGGCGCTTGAGCCGGTGGCGGTGATTGACGATGCGGCGGCGGCCGAGGTGTCGCTGGACCCGATGCGGGCGCGGCTGCTGGCCGCGCTGGCCGAACCGGGTTCAGCCAGCACGCTGGCCGCGGACACCGGGCTGGCCCGGCAGAAGATCAACTACCACCTGCGCGCGCTGGAGCGGCACGGCCTGATCGAACTGGTCGAGGAGCGCAAGCGGGGCAATTGCACCGAACGTGTGCTCCGCGCCACCGCTGCCTCGTACGTGATCTCACCGGCCGCGCTGGCCTCGGTGGCGCCGGACCCGGGCCGGTCCCCGGACCAGCTGTCCGCCTGGTGGCTGCTCGCCCTGGCGGCCAGGCTGGTGCGCGAGGTCGGCGAGCTGATCACCCGGTCCCGGGCGGCCGGCCAGCCGGTGGCGACGTTCGCCATCGACAGCGAGATCCGGTTCGCCTCGGCCGCCGAGCGGGCCCGATTCGCCCGGGAGCTGAGCGAAACGATCAAGGACCTGGCCGCCCGGTACCACAACCAGAGTGCCCCCGGCGGGCGGGAACACCGCCTGGTGGTCGCGCTGCACCCGAGCATCACCCGACAACGACAGGAGTAGTCATGGCACGCGAATTCGAGATCCGGCGCGAAGTCGAGCTGACGGCCACCCCGGAGCAGGTCTGGCAGGCGGTCGCCACCGGCGACGGCACGGCGGCCTGGATGTTCCCGGTGGCCGAGGGCGCGCCGAGCCGGGTGGGCGAGGTGTGGGCCGGGCACACGGTGACCGCGTTCGACCCGCCGCGGCACCTGGCGGTCCGCGCCGAGGGACCGGACGGCCAGGTGATGAACGCGCTGGAATACATCATCGAGGCCCAGGACGGTGGCACCGTGCTGCTGCGTTACATGCACAGCGGCGTGTTCACCGACGACTGGGACAACCAGTACGACTCGGCCGGCCAGCACACCGACTTCTACCTGCACACCCTGGGCCAGTACCTGCGCTACTTCGCGGGCCAGCGGCCGACCTACATCGCGGCCGAGGGCCCGGAGGCGGCCAAGGCCACGGACGCTTTCGGCACGCTGCGCCAGGAGCTGGGGCTGACGGCGGCCAGCGCGCCCGGCGACCAGGTGCGGCTCACCCCGCCCGGCCTCGACCCGGTGGACGCGGTGGTGGACTACGCCGCACCGAACTTCATCGGCGTGCGGAGCGCCGACGGCCTGTACCGGTTCTTCGGCCGGAACGCGTTCGGCATGCCGGTCGGCCTCAGCCACCATCTGTTCGCCCCGGACGTGGACAAGGACAAGACCCAGCTGGCCTGGCAGTCTTGGCTGGATGGGCTTTACCAGTAAGCACCGGTTCGACCTGCTGCTGCGCGGCGGCTGGGTGGTGGACGGCACCGGCACCCCGCCGTTCCGGGCCGACCTGGCCGTCGCGGGCGAGCGGGTCGCCGCGGTGGGCCGCCTAGCCGATCAAGGCGCCACCGCCACCGAAGAGCTGGACGTGACCGGCCGCTACCTGATGCCCGGGTTCATCGACGCGCACCTGCACGCCGACGGGGTGGCCGGCAGCGCCGACGCTCAGCAGGCCGCGCTCCGCCAGGGCGTCACCACCGTGCTGATCGGCCAGGACGGGCTGTCCTTCGCGCCGGCCGGACAAGCCACCATCGCAAAGGTGAGCCAGTACTTCGGCGCGGTCAACGGGCCCTGCCCGGCCGAGCTGGCCGGCGGCTGCACAGTAGCCGACCTGCTGGCCCACTACCACGGGAAAACGGCGCTGAACGTGGCCTGCCTGGCCCCGGCGGGCACGATCCGCGCCGAGGTGCTCGGCTTCTCCGGCGCGCCCGCCGCCCCGGCCCAGCTGAAAGCAATGCAGAAACTGGTCGAGCAGGCGCTGGAAGACGGCGCGGCCGGCCTGTCCACCGGGCTGGAGTACCAGCCGGGCCGGTTCGCCGACGCCGCCGAACTGGCCGCGCTGTGCGCCCCGGTAGCCGCGGCCGGCGCGGTGTACGTGAGTCACCTGCGCGGTTACGAGGCGAACGCCTGGCGGGGCATGCGCGAGCTGACCGAGATCGTCCGCCGGGCCGGGGTGGCCGGGCACGTCTCGCACTATCACGGCCCGGTCGGCATGCTCACCGCGCTGCTCGACGACGCCCGCGGCCAGGGCCTGGACGTGACCTTCGACTCCTACCCGTACCTGCGCGGCAGCACCATCCTCGGCATGCTGGCGCTGCCCGGCGACGTGCAGGCGGGCGGCCCGGACGCCACGCTGCGCCGGCTGGCCCAGCCGGCCACCCGGCAGCGGCTGGCCCGGGAGTGGTTCCCCAGCATCGGTAGTGTGCTGGACCGGATCACGCTGGCCTACATCGGCGCGGCCGAGTGGTCCTGGGCCGAGGGCGTGGCGCTGACCGAGGCGGCCGCCACCGCCGGGATGCAACCCGGCGAACTGGTCTGCGAGCTGCTCACCGCCAGCCGGCTCGCGGCGGGCTGTGTGTTCGCGCAGCCACCGACCAACACCGAAGCCGACCTGCGCGCCCTGCTCCGGCACGAGGCACAGCTGGCCGGCTCGGACGGGATCCTGCTCGGCCGCTGGCCACACCCGCGCGGCTGGGGCGCGTTCGCCCGGCTGCTCGGCCGGCACACCCGGGAACTGGGCGACTGGACCTGGGGCCAGGCCGCAGTGCACCTGGCCGGGCACGCGGCGCGCCGGTTCGGCCTGGCCGGCCGCGGCCTGCTCCGCCCGGGCAGCTACGCCGACGTGGCCGTGGTCAACCCGGCCGCGGTCCAGGACCAGGCCGACTACGAGAACCCACGGCGGCCCGCCCGCGGCATCCACCACGTGCTGGTCAACGGCCGCTTCGCGCTGCGCGACGGCCAGCTCACCGGCGACACCCCCGGCCACGCAGTCAGACGGAGCTGACCGCCCCGCCGAACGCGGCGCGCAGCCGGGCCTCGGCATCCACCCCGGCGCCCGCCTGGTCCAGGCCGAGCAGCGCGGCGCCGGCCACCGGCGGCACGTCCACGATGCGCGGCTCCGCGGCTGGCGCGCCGGCCGCCAGGCCCGCGGTGACCAGCCTGGTCAGCAGCGGGTCAGCCGCGGCCAGCAGGCTGCCGCCGAGCACCACCGGGACCGCCGCGCCGTCCAGGCCGAGGCGGCGGATCGCGGTCAGCGCCATCGCGCACACCTCGTCGGCCTGCCGCGCCACCAGGTCGCGGGCGGCTGGATCGCCGTCCCCGGCCAGGGCCAGCACCACCGGGGCCAGCGTGCGCAGCTCGCCGCCGCGGATCTTCTGCCGGTACACCCCGATCGTCACATCACGCACCGTGGCCAGGCCGAAGTGCCGGGGCACCTCGGTACGCAGCGCCGTGTCCGGGCCGCGGCCGTCCTCGGCCCGGGCGGCCAGCCGGAGCGCCTCTGTACCCAGGTCGCCGCCGCCGCCCCAGTCGCCGCTGATTGGGCCCAGGGACAGGAACCGGGTGGTCCGGCCGTCCGGGGTCACCCCGACACAGTTGATGCCGGCCCCGACGGTGACCCCGACGCCCCAGTGCGGCTGGTCCGGCTGGTCCAGGCCGGCGCGCAGCACCGCGAATGTGTCGTTGACCACCGAGACCTGCGCTGCCCACCCCTGGGCCAGTACCAGTGCGGCGAGTTCCTCCTCCTCGGCCGGCAGGTCGGCGCCGGCCAGGCAGGCGAACACCCGGGCCGCCACCGGGAAGGCTGTGCTGCGCCCGGCGGCCAGGCCCACCGCCGCGGCCAGGTCGCCGAGCACGCGCGTCGCCTCGTCCCGGCCGATGATCTGCCAGTTGCTGCCCGGGCCGCGCTGCCGGGCCAGTACGGTGCCGTCCGCGGCGACCAGAGCGGCCTCGGTCTTGCTGTTTCCGCCGTCGATGGCAAGGACCGCGGGCAGCCCCCCGGCCACCTGGCTCACGAGCGGCTGGCCCAGGGCAGGAAGGCCCGGTTCTCCGCGACCAGCCGGTCGGCCAGCTGCCCGGCCAGCTCATACTGGCCGATCAGTGGGTGGGCCAGCAGCGCGTCCCTGACCCGCTGCACACCGCCACGCCGGGCCGCGTCCACGGCCAGCTCCTCATAGCCGGTCACGTGCGCGATCAGTCCGGACATCAGCGGGCTGACCGGCGCCACTGGCGCCGGAGTGGCCCCGTGCGCGCCGATCACGGCGGGCACCTCGATCACCGCGTCGTCCGGCAGGAACGGCAGCGTGCCCGCGTTCAGCACGTTCACCACCTGGGTGTCCCCGGTGTCCCCGACCAGCGACGCGAGCAGCGCCACGGCCGCCTCTGAGTAGAACGCGCCGCCACGCTGGCCGAGCAGCTCCGGCTTCTGGTCCAGCGCCGGGTCGGCGTACATCTCGAGCAGCAGCTCCTCGATCTCCGCCACCTTCTCGGCCCGGGTCGGCGAGTGCAGCTCCTCTTCCACCACCGCGTCATGCGCCCAGAAATAGCGCAGGTAGTAGGACGGTACCGCACCAATTTCCGGCAGAACGCTAGCTGGCAGGCCAGTGTGCGCCGCTATCTCGGTGCCGTGCGTGGCGATCAACCCCGGCAGCCGGTTCGACGCCGTCCACGATCGCGGCTCGTTCCCAGGTCAGGTGATTGAGCCCGACGTGGTCCAGGGCGACCTGGTCGGGCGGTACGCCGAGCATCTGGGCGAAGTTGCGCTGGAAGCCGATGGCCACGTTGCACAGCCCGATGGCCCGGTGCCCGGCGTCCAGCAGCGCCCGGGTGACGATGCCGACCGGGTTGGTGAAGTCGATGATCCAGGCGCCGGACGCGGCCCGCTGCCGGGTGCGTTCCGCGATGTCCAGCACGATCGGCACGGTGCGCAGCGCCTTGGCCAGCCCGCCCGCGCCGGTGGTCTCCTGGCCGACGCAGCAGAACTCCAGCGGCCAGGTCTCGTCCCGCTGCCGGGCCGCCTGGCCGCCGACGCGCAGCTGGAGCAGCACCGCGCCCGCCCCGTCCAGGCCCTCGTCCAGGCTGGTCGTCCAGCTCAGCTTGGCCCGGTGGCCGTACGACTTCATGATCCGGGCGGAGAACGGGCCGACCACGGCCAGCCGGGTGGTGTCCGGGTTGACCAGCACCAGCTCGTCCACGTTGACCTGGCCTGGCCAGCCGGGCGATCCCGTTGACCAGTTCCGGGGTGTAGGTGGACCCGCCGCCGACAACCGCTAGCTTCATCCGAACGCCTTCACTTCCGCGCCCTCCTCGGCGACATGGCAGGCGGCCTGGTGGCCGGGGAGAATCTGGGTCAGCTCCGGGGTGACCTGGTGGCATTTGTCGATGGCCAGCGGGCAGCGCCAGCGGAACCGGCAGCCCGGGGTTGGGTTGATCACCCGGGGCGGCTCGCCGCGGTCGGTCTCCGCGCCCACGCCGAGCGGGGCGCGCGGGTCCGGGGCCGCGGACAGCAGCAGCTGGGTGTACGGGTGCCGCGGGTCGGCCAGCACTTCCTCGGCGGGCCCGGACTCGGCCACCCGGCCGGCGTACATGACGACCAGCCGGTCGGCCACGTACCGGGCGCTGGCCAGATCGTGCGTGATGTACAGAATCGACACGCCCTGGCTGTCCCGCAGCTCGGCCATCATGTTGAGCAGGCCGACCCGGATCGACACGTCCAGCATGGACACCGGCTCGTCGGCCAGGATCAGCCTGGGCCGCATGGCCAGCGCCTGGGCGAAGCCGACCCGCTGCCGCTGACCCCCGCTCAGCTCGTGCGGGAACCGCTGCAGCACCTCGTCGGCCGGGGTCAGCCCGACCACCTCGAAAACCCGGCGCGCCTCGGCGTAGCGCTCGTCCCGGGACAGCTCGGGGCGGTGCAGCTTGAGCCCGCGCAGCACGCCGTGCGACACCCGGAACACCGGGTTGATCGAGGCGAACGGGTCCTGGAACACCATCGGTGCCAGCCCGCTGTAGCGCAGCCGGTCCTTGCGGGACCGGAACCCGGACAGCGGCCTGCCCTGGAAGTAGACCTCGCCGCTGGTCGGCTTGTAGATCTTGGCCAGCAGCCGGGCGATGGTGCTCTTGCCGCTGCCGCTCTCCCCGGCCAGCGCGACGATCTCCCGCTCGCCGATGGTCAGGCTGACCTCGTCCACCGCGTGCAGCGTCTGCCGGGACAGTGTGTTGCCGATCCGGAAGTGCCGGGTCAGCTTGTCGGTGCGCAGCAGCGCGGTACCGTTCGCCGAGGGTTCGCTGGTGCTGGTCACGCTGTCTTCTCCTCCACGGTGCCGTCCTCGTGCAGCAGGCACCGCACCAGGGTCTCGTCCACCTGGTACAGCTCGGGCTGAGTGCTGGCGCAGCGTTCCATGGCCTTGGGGCAGCGCGGCTCGAACCGGCAGCCCGGCGGGGGCGTGGCCAGGTTGGGCGGGCTGCCCGGGATGCCGGACAGCTCCCGCCGCGGCCCGCGGATCGACGGGAAGGCGTCCATCAGGCCCGCCGTGTACGGGTGCAGTTGCCGGTCGAACAGGTCGCGCGTAGTGCCGAACTCGGCTACCTGACCCGCGTACATCACCATCAGCCGGTCGGAGAAATGACTGATCAGCGACATGTCGTGGGTGACGAAGATGACCGCGAAGTCCAGCCGCTGCTGCAGCTCCTTGATCTGCACCATCAGCGACCGCTGGGCCACCACGTCGAGCGCGGAGGTCGGCTCATCCATGATCACCAGCTCCGGGGTGAACAGCATGGCCATCGCGATCATGGCCCGCTGCCGCATGCCGCCGGACAGCTGGTGCGGGTAGCTGCGCAGGTGCACCGGGTCGATGCCGACCATCCGCAGCACCTCGGCCGACCGGTCGTCGACCTCCGTCTTGCTGCGCACCCCGTGCGCCCGCATCGCGTCGGCGAACTGGGCCCGGATCTGCTTGACCGGGTTGAGCGCGTTCATCGCGCTCTGCATGACCACGGACAGGTCCTTCCAGCGCACCGCGGCCAGCTGCCGGTCGGTCAGGCCGACCATGCTGCGCCCCTGGAAGCTGACCTGGCCGCCGGTGACGGCGGCGGGCGGGGCGAGCAGCTGGGCGATGGCGAACAGCAGGGTGGACTTGCCGCAGCCGGACTCGCCCACGATGCCGAGGAACTCGCCCGGGTTGACCTGGAAGCTGACCTGGTCTACTGCGACGACCGGGCCGCGGTCGGCGGCGTAGGTCACGGACAGGTCGCTGACGTCCAGTATCGCGCCCGGCGGGCTCGGCCGGGCGTCCTCGGCGGCGGGTTCCTGCTTAGCCGGCACGCTTGACACGGATCCTCCTCACCGGCCGGAGGGCGGGGTTGCCAATCTCGTCGAACGCGTAGTTGAGCAGGGCGAACGCCGCGCCGAGCAGGGCGATCAGCGCCCCGGGGACGATCGCCCACAGGTACTGCCCGGTCTGCAGCGCCTCGTTGTTCTCGGCCCAGTAGAGCATCGTGCCCCAGCTCACCGAGTTGGGGTCGCCCAGGCCGATGAACTGCAGGCTGGAGCCGAACAGCACCGCGTACAGCGCGTTGGTCAGGAAGCTCGCCACGATCAGCGAGGTCATGGTGGGGATGATTTCCACCAAGACGATGTACATCCGGCGCTCGCCGCGCACCCGGGCCGCCTCCAGGAAGTCCCGTTTGCGCAGCGACAGCGCCTGGGCGCGCAGTTGCCGGGCCGTGTAGGACCACCCGGTCAGCGTCAGCACTACGACCAGCACCGCCGTGCCGGCGTTCTGCACATAGGTCGCGATGACGATGAGCAGCGGGAACAGCGGGATAACCAGCAACACGTCGGTGAGCAGGTTGAGCACCCCGTCCCACGCGCCGCCCAGGTAGGCGGCGGCCACCCCGATCAGCACCGCGACGCCGGTGGAAAACAACCCGACCCCGAACGCGATGATCAGCACCTGCTGGGTGCCGTACACCGCCTGGGCGAAGATGTCCTGGCCCAGCGCGGTCGTGCCGAGCAGGTGGGCCGCGGACGGCCCGAGGCTGCGCGGGTAGATGGTCGCGGTCGGGCTGTCGTGCGCGATCACGCCGGGGAACAGCGCGAGCAGGACGAAGATGAGCAGCAGCACGCTGCCCACGGTGGCCTTGCGGTTCGACCGCACCGCGCGGAACAGCCGCGACCACGCCTGGCCGCGCGGCTGGCCCCGGGTACCGGCAGCGCCTGGTCGGGCAGCCCGGCCGGCGGGGCGGTGGTGGGCCCGGAGACTGGGAGCATGGCCATGGCTAGTCCGCCGTCCTGGTGCGCGGGTCAAGGATCGCGGTGGCTATGTCGGCCAGCAGGATGGCCACCAGCACCGTGACGGTGATCAGCAGGAACAGGGCCTGCATCAGCGGGTAGTCCTCGTTGCTCACTGCCTGGAGCAGCATGTAGCCGACACCGGGGTAGTTGAACACGTACTCGACCAGGATGGCGCCGCCCACCACGAAGCCCAGTGACATGGCGAACCCGGTCAGGTTGGGCAGGATGGCGTTGCGGGCCGCGTAGTCGAGCATGATCCGGCGGCCGGGCAGCCCCTTGGCCCGGGCCATCCGCACGTAGTCCTCGGCCAGCGTGGTGACCATGGTGTTCCGCATGGTCAGGATCCAGGTGCCTATGGTGGTGATGAGCAGCGCACAGGCGGGCAGCACGGCGTGCTCCACGATGTTGACGATGAACGCCGCGTTGAAGCCCGGAGCCATGTTGATGCTGAAGCCGAACGCGCCCGGGAACCACTGCAGCCGGACCGCGAACACGAGAATCAGCATCATCCCGACCCAGAAGTACGGGATGGCCGAGGTGATCACGAAGACCGGCGGTGCGATGCTGTCCAGCCGGCCGCCGCGCCGCCAGGCGGCCAGGATCCCGATGCCGGTGCCGAGCAGGAAGGCCAGCACGGTGGTCACCCCAACCAGGCCGAGCGTCCAGGGGATGGCGTCCAGGATGACCCGGCCGACCGACTGCGGGTAGAAGTACAGCGAGGTGCCGAAGTTCCCGGTGGCCACGTTGCCCAGGTAGTGGATGTACTGCCCGAAGATGCCTTCCTTGGTGCTCACCCCGAAGGCTGCCTCCAGGGCCTTGAGTGCCTGCGGGTTCACCGGGCCGCGGAACTTGCCCATCATGGCCTCGGCCGGGTTTCCCGGCATCAGCCGGGGCAGGAAGAAGTTGAGCGTCAGGGCGGCCCACAAGGTGATCACGAAGAAGCCCAGCCGGCGAAGCGCGAACCTCATGTCATGTTCCTGGCTCTCATCGGGGCCTCCCTTCCGCCTGCTGGCGGGCCCGGCGCGCTGTTCCACTCCTACGGTCACCCGCGGCCGGGCCGCCCGGCAAGTGGGCGGCCCGGCCACGGGTCAGCCGCGGCCTACTTCGGGGACAGGTGCAGCATCTGCTGCCCCCAGTCGGGGTAGTTGTACGCGGCCGGCTGGGCGTACGGGTTGCCCTTGGTGACCCACCCGTTGAAGCTGCCGGTGTCGTACTGGAACCAGTCCACCTGCTCGGTAATCGGGATGACCGGCACCTGCTGCAGCATGACCTGCTGCAGCTGGTTCACGATCGAGTGCTCCTCGGCCGTGCTGGTCGTCTTCGGGAACTCGTTGATCAGCGCGTCGGTCTTCGAGTTGCTGTACCGCTCGAAGTTGGACCCGGCCGGCTGCCCGATCGGCGCCGAGTTACCCGAGTACAGCCACTGCCGCAGCTCGTAGTACGGGTTCGGCCCGCCGGTCTCGGCGTAGTACCCGAGCTGGTAGGTGCCGTTGTACATGGCCGCCTGGTACGCGGGCGCGGCCAGGTTCTTCGGCGTGACCTGGATGCCGACCGCCTTGAGGTCGGTCTGGATCACGTTCACCGCGGCCACCCAGTCGGAGAAGCCGCCGTTGTTGGTGATGCTGAAGGACAGCTTCTGGCCGTTCTTCTGCATGATCCCGTCGGACCCCTTGGTGTAGCCGGCCGCCTTCAGGATGGCCTCCGCGTGCGACGGGTTGTATGAGTAGGCGTTGCCGAACTTCGAGGCCTGTGAGGTGTCCTCCCAGCTGGAGAACGTCGGGGTGACGATCCCGGTCTGGTTGGACGGCGGCTCGTAGCCGTACTCTCCTATCTCCGACGCCTGCTGCCGGTTGATCGCGTAGGCCATGGCCTGCCGGACGGCCACGTTGCTCAGGATCGGGTTCTTCAGGTTGATGAACAGCGTCACGTTGGCCACCGGCGGGAACCAGTAGTGATAGTTCGGGCTCTTGTCCAGGTAGAACTTCTGGATGCTCGGGATGAACTGGCTGCCCCACTGGGCCTGGCCGTTGGCCAGGTAGGTGTTGGCCGTGTCGTTGCTGGTGAAGGCCGGGTAGTTGATGGTCTTCACCTTGGGCAGGCCGGGCTGCCAGTAGTGCGGGTTGGCCTTGTAGGTGATGTTCTGCGGGGTGCACGGCTTGACCAGGTAGGCGCCGGTGCCGACCGGGTTGGTGTCCGGGTACTTGACCGGGTCGGCGATCGTCGACCAGATGTGCTCCGGCACGATGCCGATCTGGTCGGCGATGTAGTAGAAGTACGTCACCGCGGGCTGCTTGAACTGCATGACCACCTGGTCTGAGCCCTTCTGGGTGACGCTGGACAGCACCGACCAGACCGCGTTCAGGTCCAGCGCCTTGTACTTCTTCAGCAGGTTGAACGTGTAGACCACGTCGGCCGCGCTCATCGGCTTGCCGTCACTCCACTTCACCCCGCTGCGGATGGTGAAGGTGAGCGTCTTGTTGCCGTTGGTCCAGTTGTAGGCGGTGGCCAGCCACGGCGTGACCTTGCCGCTCTGCAGCGTGTTCACGAACATCAGCGGCTCGTAGACCGGGCCCAGCGAATAGCTGATGTCGGACAGGTTGAACGGGTTGAAGTTGCAGGTCCAGAGGCTGCCGCTCTCATTGTCGATGGTCAGCGTGCTATTCGAGCTGCTGCCACCGCTACTGCTACTGCCGCCCCCGGATGAGCCGCCCCCACAGGCGGCGGCCAGCAGGCAGGCGGCGAAGAGGACCACGAGGATTCTGATGCGTCTCATTGGCTAGCCCTTCGATGTGAATTGAGCGAACTGGCGGGGGTCATGAGCAGTCCCCCGCCAGCCATGCGGGTGATGGCCGCCGATGGCCATCGAGGTCAGCTGCTGCGTGCTGCGTGTCGTGCTGTCGCTGCGCGGCGTCCACGGCGAGTGCCACGGCGCCGATCAGCGGTGCCTCGTGCGGGAACTCGGCCAGCACGAGCTGCGGCGGGAACGGCGCGCCGGCGTTCAGCGCCCGCTCCAGGTCCGGCTGCAGCCGGGCCCACGAGCCGGCCATGCCGCCGCCGACCGCGATCCGTGCCGGATTGATGCAGATTGCCAGGTTAACCAGGTGAAACGCCAGTTCAGTTACAAAACCGTTGGCCAGATCGGCCAGCTCAGCGTCGCCCAGGCTGGTGTCGAAGACATCGGCGGCGGACAGCGGCCCGGCGCGGCCGGCCGGGCCAGCCCGCGCGCGCTGACCTGCCGGGCCAGGCCCAGCCCGCTCACCGCGTCCTCCAGCGGGACCCGCTGGCCCAGGCCGAGGCCGACGTCGGCGATGGCCCGCAGGTTGTAGCCGATCTCACCGGCCGCGCCCGCCTCGCCGCTGAGCACCTGGCCGCCGGCCACGATCGCGGCGGCCAGCCCGGTGCCCAGGTTCAGGTACACGCCGGGGTCGCAGCCGCGCAGCGCACCCCACCGGTATTCGGCGGCCGCGGCTGCCTTGACGTCGGTGGCCATCCTGAGCTGTGCACCCGGGAACGCGGCCCGCAACTCGCGGCCCAGGGGCAGCGACTCCCAGCCGTCGATGGCCGGGGCGAGCAGCACCCGGTCCTCGGCCGGGATGCCGAACGTGGCCACGCCGACCGCGGCCAGTTCACTGTCCGGGGCCGCGGCGGCCAGCAGTTCCCGGGTGATCCGCACACCGCGGTCGAAGATGGCCCGCGCCCCGGCCAGCCCGGCGGGGGAGCCGTCGCCGGCCCGGGTGTCGACCCGGCTGGATGCCAGCCGGTTCCCGCTCAGGTCGCAGACCGCGACGGCCATTTTGCTGCCGCCGAAGTCGATCCCGGCTACGACCGAGGGATGCGTCACGATGCCACCCAGCATTTCGCTATGGACTCAACCAGGGGTTCTGCGAGTATTTAAGTGGTTTGCACCGGGAGTAGTTAGGACAGTATCCTAACTAACTGCTCAACAACAGTCCCGTGGCCGAACTGTGATCCATGATCGCCGCAGCTGGAGGAGCATTCGGTTGGACATGATCTCGTTCGGCTCGGTGTTCCTTGAGCTCGTCTTCGGGCACCTGGCCGAGCTGCCCGGGCCCGGCGAGGAAGTCTTCACCGACGAGTTCGGTGTGTCCTGCGGCGGCGCTGTCACCAGCGCCAGCGCGGCGGCCCAGGCGGGTGCGAAGGCCGGGCTGTGCACCCTGCTCGGCAACGACATCGGCTCCCGGGTCGTGCTCACCCACTGCGCCCGGGCCGGGGTCGAGCTGTCACCGTCGGCGCTGCTGCCGCGGCGCTGCGCCGGGATCACCGTCGTGCTCAACTTCGCCAGCGACCGCGGCTTCGTCACCCACGTACCGCCCCGCTCCGCGGGCGAGCGGCGGGACCTGGACCGCTGGTACGAAGTGCTGCGCCGGGAGCGGCCGCGCTGGTGCTACCTGCACGCCGGCCCCGGCGTGGCCGCGTTCATCCGGGAGGCGCACGTGCTGGGCGCCCGGGTGGTGCTGGACATGTCGCTGGGCGAGGAGCGGAACCCGGACCCGATCCTGGAGTGCATCCCGGTGGCCGACGTGTTCGTGCCCAACGAGGACGAGCTGATCCGGCTGACCGGGTCGGGCAGCTTCGAGGCGGCGGTGGCCACCGCGACCGTCTGGCGCACCCCGCTGGTGGTCAAGCGGGGTGCCGCGGGTGCCGTGGTGGCCGGGCCGGATGGAACGGCCGAGATACGCGATGGCGTTCAGAAAGTAAGGGTCCGGGACCGGACGGGAGCGGGCGACGCGTTCGCCGGGGCACTGATCGCGGAACTGCTGCGCGGGGTTCCGCTGACCCGGGCCGTGGTCGCGGCGAACGCGGCCGGCTCGGCCGCGGTGGCCCGGCTCGGCGGAGTCGGTGAGGTGGACGTGGCCGGGATCAGCACGGTCGGCCCGGACGAGATGCTCGGTGACGCGCTGGCCGTGGCGGCCAGCCTGCAGGCCGCGCTGGCGGCCCAGGAAGGGAAACCGGCGATGGGATCTGAGGAATGAAGCTGACCATCCTGGGCGGCGGCGGGGTCCGGATGCCGGCCTTCGTGCGCGCGGTGCTGGCCAGCCGGCCCGGCACGTTCAGCGAGATCTGCCTGTTCGAGCCGGACCCGGGCCGCCGCGAGACGATCTGCCGGCTGGCCGCCGAGATCGCCGCCGCGCTCGGCCACCCGGACGTGATCCAGGTCAGCAACGACGCGGCCGAGGCGTTCACCGGCGCGGACTACGTGTTCTCCGCGATCCGGGTCGGCGGCGACCGCGGCCGGATCATCGACGAAGAGGTCGCGCTGCGCCGCGGCATCGTGGGCCAGGAGACCACCGGGCCGGGCGGCGGGGCGATGGCGCTGCGCACGATCCCGGTCGTGCTGTCCTACTGTGACCTGCTGGCCCAGGTCGCGCCGGACGCGGTGCTGATCAACTTCACCAACCCGGCGGGCCTGATCACCCAGGCCATCTCCACCCAGGGCAAGGTCCGGGTGGCCGGGGTGTGCGACACGCCGGGCGGCACGGTCGAGCACCTGGCTCACTTTCTGGGCGCCGAGGATGTGAGCGTGGCCGGTTCCTACGCCGGCCTGAACCACCTCGGCTGGGTGTGCTCGCTGCGCGACGGCGGCCGGGAGCGGATCGGCGAGCTACTCGACCGTTTCGAGGAACTGCAGGCGGCCGACCACCGGTTCGCGTCGTTCGACCCGGAGCTGGTCCGCCGGGTCGGCGCGATCCCGACCGAGTACGTCTACTACTTCTATGACCCGGGCCGGTATGTGGCCGACATCCGCCGCGCCGGGGCCACCCGCGGCCAGGACGTGCTGCGGCTCAACGAGGAGCTGATGGCCGGCCTGGGCAAGGCGTTCGCCGACGGCGGGGTGCAGGACGCCTGGACCGTCTACGACACGCTGCTCGGCGTGCGCCGGGACACCTACATGCGGGCCGACATGCAGGGCGACAACGGACAGGGTGCGGCGCGGGCCCGCCGCTCGGCGCTGCCGCCCACCGAGATCGCCGCGGCCCGGATCGGCGGGTACGAGGGCCTGGCGCTGCGGGTCATCGACGGGCTGGCCGGCGTCGCACCCGGCGAGGTGATCGTGAACACCCGGGCCGGGGCCAGCCTCGGCCTGGACCCGGCCGACGTGGTGGAGGTCCCGGCCCGGGTCGATCCCGGTGGGCTGACCCCGCTGCCGCTGCCCGAGCTGCCCCGGCCCGCACTTGGCCTCATCATGCAGGTGAAGGAGTATGAGCGGGGCATCGTGCAGGCGGCGATGACCGGGGATGCCGGGCTGGCGGCGGTGGCGCTGGCCGAGCATCCGCTGGTGCCCGGCATCACCGCGGCCCGGGAACTGATCGCGGATTACCGGGAACAGCACGGCCCGGACCTGGCCTACCTGACCTGACCGGGCCCGGTGCCGGATGATGAGGAGCCTGCTGGGATGACCGGACTAGCCCCAAGGAGGTGAGCGTGACGACAACGCCAGCCATTGCGCCGCCCGGCGCCCAGGTCGCTGCGCCGCCCGGCGGCCAGGCCGCGCGCCCGCAGCTCATCCGGGAGCTCAACGAGCAGCTGCTGCTCGGCAAGATCCGCCAGTTCGGCCCCTGCTCGCGGGCCGACCTGGCCCGGCTGTCCGGGCTGTCCAAGCCCACCGTGTCGCTGGCCATGTCGAACGTGGAGCGGTCCGGGCTGATCCGGGCGGCCGGCCATCGCACCGGGGTGCCCGGGCGCAGCGCCCGGCTGTACGAGATCCGGCCGGACGCCGGGTTCGTGCTCGGCCTGGACATCGGCCAGCAGTACCTGCGCGGCGCGCTGGCCGACCTGAGCGGCGAGGTCCGCGCCCGGCAGTCGGTGCGCAGCCGGGCGTCCAGCGTGAGCAGCCGGATCGCCGAGCTGGTCGGGCTGTCCGACGGGCTGTGCGCAGAAGTGGGCGTGGCCCTCGCCGCGATCACCCAGACCGTGATCGGCAGCCCGGGCGTGTACAACCCGCGGCTGGGCAAGCTCACCATCACCGGCGGGCTGTCCGGCTGGGGCAAGCCCGAGGTGCTGAGCGGGCTGCGGGACAGCTTCGGGCCGCACCTGGTGGTGGAGAACGACGCGGACGCGGCCGCGCTGGCCGAGCAGGCGCTCGGCCATGGCCGCGGCGTGGACAGCTTCGCGTTCGTCACCGTCGGCACCGGCATCGGGATGGGCCTGGTGCTGAACGGCCGGCTGCACCGCGGCTTCCACGGGGTGGCCGGCGAAATCGCCTACCTGCCGATCTCCGAGGGCACCGGGACCGACGAGGGGGACGCGCGGCGCCGCGGCGTGCTGGAAGCGGCCGGGTCCGCGGCCGGCGTGGTCCGCGCCGCCCGCCGGGCGGGCCTGCGCGGCCCGGTGTCCGCGCGCCGGGTGTTCGCTGCCGCCGCGGCCGGCGACGCGCGGGCCGCCGCCGTGGTCGCGGACGAGGCGCGGCTGGTGGCCAAGGCCATCTGCGCGGTGGTCACCGTGGTCGACCCGCAGCTCGTGGTGCTGGGCGGCGGCATCGGCCAGGCGCCGGGCTTCGCCGACATGGTGCACGCCGAACTGCGCGGCATGGCACCGGTGGTGCCGGACATCCGGGTCAGCGCGCGCGGCACCGACGCGGTGGTGGACGGCTGCATGGCGGCCGGCACGGACCTGGCCTGGCAGCGGCTGCTGGCCGCGCTGCCGGGATTGCCGCCGGACGGCCCGGCGCCGGACGGTGCTGGCCCCGTCGGTGCTGGCCCGGTCGGCGCCGTTCCCGGCCGGCGCCGTTCCGGCCGGCGCTGATGGCTGAGCCTGCGCAGAGCTACGCGGGCGTCGCCTGGACCGCGGCCGGGTTCGAGGTCGCCGTGCTGGACGCCGGCGGCCAGCTGGTCCAGCCGGTGGCCCGGTTCGGCCCGGGCCACCGGGGTGAGCTGACCCGCTACCTGGCCGGCCTGGCGCCGGGCCCGGGCCAGCCGCTGGTGGCCGTGCTGGACAGCACCAACGGCGTGCTGGACGGGTGGCTGCGGGCCGCCGGGCTGCCGGTCTACCGCGCCGACCCGTGGCTGCTGCCCGGCCGGCCGCTGCTCGGCTCGGTCCCGGCGCAGGCCCTGGCCGAGACGGCCCGGCGTGACCTGGCCGCGCTGAGCAGGCTGACCGACCAGGGCGGCACGCTGACCGGCCGTGGCGCCGAGAGCCGCGCCGGGGTCATTGGCAGCCGGGCGGAGGCGGCCGCGCTGGCCGAAGCCGGGCGGCTGGCCCGGCACGGCTGCCGCCTGGTCCCGGCCGGCGCGGTACCGGAGGTCGCGCTGACCTTCGACGACGGCCCGAACCCGCCCTACACCGGGCAGATCCTCGGCATCCTGGCCCGGTACCAGGTGCCGGCCACGTTCTTCTGCGTCGGGCTGCAGGCCAGCGCGCACCCGGCGGACATCGCCGGGATGGCCGCGGCCGGGCATGGCCTGGGCAACCACACCTGGTCGCATCCGTTCCTGCCCGACCTGACCCGGGCTCAGCTGGCCGAGCAGCTGGACCGGACCGATGAGGCGGTCAGCCGGTCGGCCGGCGGCCGCGAGCCGGGGCTGTTCCGGCCGCCGTACGGGTCGCGCAGCCCGGACGTGCTGCGCTGGCTGGGCGAGCGGGGCAGCCCGATCGTGCTGTGGGACGTGGACCCGTCGGACTGGGCCCGGCCCGGCGCGGCGGTGATCGCTGGGCGGGTGCTGACCCAGGCCCGGCCGGGCACGATCATCCTGATGCACGACGGCGGCGGCGACCGGTCGCAGACCGTGGCCGCGCTGCCGCTGGTCATCCAGGGCCTGCTGGACCGCGGCTTCCGCTTCACCCTGGCCGCCGATCTGCTCGCCCCCTCCACCACTTATTCTCTTTCCTCATTCCTTTTTTTCTTCTATGGCTGCCGCTCGCACCTCCGCGCGCGGGCCGAGACGAATCGCGGCAACGCGACGCCGTGCAGCAACGTCGCCCGATCACTGGTGATGAGGCGAGTGGTGCTGCCGGAGCCGGGCTGTTCCAGGTAACTTCGTGATCATGGGCTAGGTGGGGTCTAGTACTACCTAAGCCATGATCACGAGCTGGAAGGGCGGCGAATTGGAACGTGTTCTAGTTGTGCTCTAGGCTGGCCGGCATGATCCTTGATCGATTCCGGGTGACCGGCAAAGCGGCCGTGGTCACCGGGGCGGGCCGGGGCATCGGCGCGGCCACCGCGGTGGCCCTGGCCCAGGCCGGGGCCGACGTGCTGATCTCCGCCCGGACCGAGGCCGAGCTGGCCAAGGTGGCCCGGGAAGTCGAGCAGGCCGGCCGCCGGGCGGTGACCGTCCCGGCTGACCTGGCCGACCTGGACGCGATGACCGGGCTGGTGGACACCGCACTGGCCGCCTTCGGCCGGCTGGACATCGTGGTGAACAACGTGGGTGGCGCGATGCCGCGGCCGTTTATGGCCACCAAGCCGCGGCATATGGCCGACGCTTTCCAGTTCAACGTGGGTACCGCGCACCGGCTGACCCAGGCCGCGGTGCCCGCGCTGCTGGCTACCGGCGGCGGCTCAGTGATCAGCATCACCTCGGCGGTCGGCCGCACCGCGGGCCGCGGCTACCTGGCCTACGGGACCGCGAAGGCGGCGCTGGCCCACTACACCCGGCTGGCCGCGGCCGACCTGGCCCCGCGGATCCGGGTCAACGCGGTCGCGGTCGGCGCGGTGGCCACCTCCGCGCTGGACATCGTGCTCACCGACGACACGCTGCGCGGGCAGATGGAGCAGGCGACCCCGCTGGGCCGGATCGGCGACCCGGACGAGGTGGCCGCGGCGGTGCTGTTCCTGGCCTCCCCGGCGGCCAGCTACATCACCGGCAAGATCCTCGAAGTGGATGGCGGCATCGAGCGGCCCAACCTGGACCTGGCCCTGCCTGACCTGTGAGCCGGGCCGGGCTCAGCCCGCCGCCTGGCCGAGGCGGCGGGCCACGTGCAGCACGGCGCCCCAGTGCCGCAGCAGCCGGCCGTCCGGGCGCGCGGCCAGCCGCCGCCGGATCTCGCCGTAGAGCCGGTCCCGCTGCCACGGCGCCAGCGCGATGTGCGAGGAAAACGTGTCCAGCAGCCCGATGTACTCTTCGGCCGGGTAGCTGACCGCCCAGTCGAACTGCCGGGTGACCACGTCGCCGAACAGGCCGCTGGCCTCGATCTCGGCCCGGCTGTCCGGAAGCTCGCCGGGCCGCGGCCGCCACGGCTGGTCTGCCGGGTGCGGGGAACCGATCTCGTCGTAGACCGGCTGGAGCTCGTCGAAGATCGGGTCGCCATCCGCCGGGAACACGTGCCCCGCGGCCCAGAACGCCAGGTGACCGTCCGGGGCCAGCACATCCCACGCCCGCTGGTACCGCACTGCCGGATCAAGCCAGTGCCACGCGGTAGCGGCAAACACCAATTGATATTGAACGCCAGTTGGTGCCACCCAGGTCTCGAATGCGCCGTCGTCGATGGTCACCCCGGGATAGCCGGCCAGCTGCCGCCGGGCCTGCGCGGCCAGTTCCCGGCCAAGCTCGATACAGGTGACCCGGAAGCCGCGCCGGGCCAGCGGGGCGGTGGCCTTCCCGGTGGCGCAGCCGATCTCCAGCAACCGGTCACCGGGCCGCAGGCCGGCCAGCCGGATCAGCTCGTCATACAGCTCAGCGGGATAGTCGGGCCGGGCTTGCTGGTAACTCGCCGCGGCTGACTCGAACGTGGTCCGCAGCCGCTCCCGGTCGTTGCTCACCTGGGCCATGATGGCCGGCGTCAGGCTGGCCGTCCCGGGCCGCCGCGGCATCGCGGCGGATCGCGGACCGGGTGCGGTAGACCTCCACGCCGATCGGGATCAGCGAGAGCAGCACGATGCCGGCGATGGCCGGCAGCAGGTAGGTGTCGATGCCGGGGATGGCCGAGCCCAGCGTGTAACCGGCCAGGGTGACCCCGGCCGACCAGACCAGGCCGCCCGCCACCTGCCAGATGGTGAACGTGCGGGCCGGCACGTCCAGCGCCCCGGCCAGCGGGTTGAGCACGGTGCGGACCACCGGGATGAACCGGCCCAGCACGATGGCTTTGCCATAGCCGTACCGGTCGAGCAGCCGGGCCGAGCGCTCGGCCCCGGTGCGCAGGTACGGGTTCCTGGTCCGGTGCAGCAGCGGGCGGCCGCCGGCCCGGCCGATGTAGAAGCCGGTCTGCGCGCCGAGCAGCGCGCCGCCGGCCGCGGCCAGGATGACCAGCGGCAGCGACAGGTGGGCAGCGTGCGACACGGTGCCGGTGCACAGCAGCCCGGCGGTGAACAGCAGCGAATCGCCGGGCAGGAAGAAGCCGATGAGCAGCCCGGTCTCGGCGAACATGACCAGGAACACGCCGAGCGTGCCCAGGCTGGCCAGCAGCGAGGTAGTACTCAGCGGGTTCAGCGCGGTCACCATGGGCGCGTGCCTACCCGCGCAGGCCAGCGCCGAACGAATGGCAGCCCGGTTCATACCGGATACAGAGGTTTGCCGGGGCTTGCAGGCTTGCCTGCGGGCGTGCCGGGCTGATGATGAGGTATGGACCCGGACGAGGACCTGATCAGCTTCGGAGGGCCGGATCGGCCAGGTCGACCGGGTCGGGCGCGGCAGCCGCTGGGCCGGGCGCCGCGCTGGGCCGGGTGGCTGCTGCTTGGCGCGGCCGCCGCATCGGCTGCGGTCGTGGTGCTGGTCACCCAGCCCGGGCAGCCGCGCCAGCCAGCCCCGCGTCCCGCGGTCACCGTGACCAACCTCGGCCACCGCCTGCTCGGGACCACCGCGAGCTGGGAACTGTTCGGCCGCGGCCCCGGTGGGATGGTGTCGGTTGAGCCGGCCACCGGGCGGGTCACCTGGACGCGGGTCCCTGCCCTGGATAGCAGCGGGCCGGTGTCGTTCCTGATCGACCCGCACCAGGCCATCATCCGGCCGCTGGATTACGTGCCCGGCTACCGGGTGCCCGACGGCGGGCCGCCGCGTGGGCTGTCTGGCCTGCTCAGTCAGGGCGGCCCGGCACTGCCCGGGCCGCGGCCGGGGCAGGTCTGGGTGGTAACGGCCAGTGTCGGGCGCGCGGCGCTGGTGCTGACCCGGCCGGACGGCACGCGCCAGGTCTCGGTGCCGCTGCCGGCCGGCGGCCCACTGCCGCTCACCGCCACGGCTGACGGGTCCGGGGGCGTCCTGCTCACCGGGAACAGCGGTACCTTCGACGCCGGGCCGGGCGGGCTGCGCCGGCTCAGCCTGGAGCCGCTCGCGGTCGGACCCGGCCGCTGGCTGGCCGTGACCTGCCCCGGCCACCACCAGCACTGCCACACCGTGGTGGTGGACAGCGTCACCGGCGCACAGCGGACGCTGCCCGGGCCGGTGCTGCCGCACACGCCGATGACCCCATGGCCGCCCGGGCTCATCGCGCCGGACGGCGCCGCGGCCGCGGTCCTCGAGCTAAGCCGGGACAGTCAGCTCAGCCTGCACCTGCTCGACCTGCGGTCCGGGGCCGACCGGATGCTCAGCCTGCCGGTCAGCCAGGACGCGGACAACGAGACCATGGCCTGGTCGCCGGACAGCCGGTGGCTGTTCGTGGTGACCGACGTCGGCGCGGTGCGCGTGGTCAACGCCAGCACCGGCCAGGTGGGCAGCCTCGGCGTGCAGTTGCCGTTCATCAGCCAGGTCGCGGTCCGCGACGCATCCGGCTAGGCCTTAGGCAGGGCTGGGCCTGGCTCAGCCGCTGGCCCGGGCCTGCGCGTACCCGGCGAAGGCCAGCGTGCGGGCGGCGCTGCCCGGCCGGGCCGGAGCGCCGTCCGCCCAGCCCAGTGGCCGGTCGTCGAGGACCTGCTGGATCAGGCCGGACCACTCCGGATCCAGCGCGCCCCGGGCCCACAGCAGGGCGGCCCGCTTGGAGGTGACCTGGCCGGTGTGCAGCGTGTGCAGGATCCGGCAGTACGTGGTGACCGCGTACCGCTGCCCCCAGGCCACGTCCAGGCCGATCCAGGCCTGCATCTCGGGCAGGAACTCGCGGGCGTAGCTGCGCATCCTGGCCCGCAGCACCGCCGCGGGCACCTCGTCGACCAGGGTGCGCGGGTCCGGGCCGGCCAGCGTGACGCCGCGCTCGCGCAGCGACCAGCGGACCACCTCGGTATTGCAGTGCGTGGACCACTGCATCTCCCGCCAGCCGTGGTCGATGTACAGCCACTCCCGGCCCAGCCCGTGCAGCGTGCGCAGCTCGGCCAGCGGGGGATAGGACCCCTCCAGGTGCTGGGCCCAGTGCTCCGGGCGGTCCGGGAACTCGGCGTGCATGGCCCGCAGGCCAGCCTCCTGGGCCGCGCCGACCTGGCGTTGTACCGGGATCAGGAAGTCGCAGTCGCTCTGCAGGTCCGCGTCGCCGACCGCGAATGACCCCTGCAGGTAGGCGCCCACGAAGTTGGCCCCCAGAATCCGCGCGGCCTGCTCGGCCAGTTCGGCGACGATGGCGTTCAGTTCCGGGAATTTCGTGGGCTGCGGCGGGTCCACCTGGCGATTAGAGCAACTGGGCGGGCAAGCTGTCCAAGGGTTATCGGGCGGGCATCCCTTCATCGACCAGACCATCGTGTCGATCGCGGTGTCGCAGATCCAGAAGGAGCTGGGGCTGACCAGCACCGGCGTGCAGTGGGTGGTCAACGCCTATCTGCCGTCGCTGGCCGCGCTGCTCGCCTTCGGCGGCCGGCTGGCCGACACGGTCGGGCACCGGAAGATGGTCACGATCGGCGTGATCGTCTTCGCTGGCGCGTCCGTGCTGGGCGGGCTGACCCCCAAGGGCAGCCTGGCCGAGGCGTGGATCGTGTTCTTCCGGGTGATCCAGGGCGTGGGCGGGGCCATCATGTTCCCGGCCGCGCTGGCCATCGTGGTGCAGACGTTCCCGCTGCGCGAGCGGGGCCGGGCGCTGGCTGCGTTCTTCGGCATCGCAGGGCGGGCTGACCGCGGTCGGGCCGCTGCTCGGCGGCTACCTGACCCAGTGGACCTGGCGGGCCATCTTCTGGGTGAACGTGCCGGTGGCGATCATCGCGCTGGTGCTCATCGCCTGGTCGCGGCCGGTGACCGATCATCAGCCGGCCCGGATCGACTACCGCGGCCTGGTGCTGATCGCCTCGGGCGTGGCGCTCAGCGTGCTGGGCTTCCAGCAGTCCCAGGTCTGGGGCTGGACCAACCCCGCCACCGGGCTGTGCATCGCGGTCGGCCTGGCGCTGCTGGTGGTGTTCTACTTCGTCGAGAAGCGCACCCCCGAGCCGCTGATGCAGGTCAGCATCTTCCGTATCCGGGCGTTCAGCGTGGAGAACCTGGTGCTCGGCGTGGCCATGCTGGCGTTCATCCCGAGGACACCGTGGCGGCCGCCTAGCCGGACCGCTGAGCGGCCGTCCAGCGGACCGCTGACGGGCCCGGGTGGGCCAAGTCACTCAGCCGCTGGCATGGACCGACCGGTCTCTGCCGTGCCAGACTGCCTGGGGTCGGTTGTTGAGCCAGCCGGGTTTCCTGGGCTGGCTCGTGCCGCGCGCCCCGGGGAATGCTGGGCTGGCGGCCGATTGACGCCCGGAGGTGAGCGTGACGATGACGGACGAGGAGCGGCTGGCTTACCCCTCGATGCGGTCCGCGGGGGTGCAGTCCTGCTGGATGTGCGGGACCGGCAGCCGGCCAGCAGCATGGTGGCCGATGGCGGCAGCGCGTGCGTTGACGTGCGGTGGTATTGCCAGGACACCAGAAGCTGCACAGAGCGCTGGACGGCCCGCCGGGAGCGGCATGCCCAGGGCAGCGCCGGGGCGGCGCTGGCGGACACCGGGTACCGGAGATTCGGCGGCGCGCCGACCGGCCCATCGCCGGCCTGGCAGCCGACTGGCGCCCGGGCGGGGCGGGGGCTCGGCAGCCAGCCCTGAGTAGGCCCGGCCGCGGCTAGCCCAGCAGGCTGGCCAGCGTTTCGCGGGCGTTCTTGCCGTCCGGCGGGCTGGGCACCAGCGGCCGCGGTCCGTGGGGTCGCGCCGGAATACATGCAGGCGTCCGTCCCGGCGGGCCAGCACCAGGTCGGTGCTGTCCCCGGCGATCTCAGCCGATCCTTCGGCGGTGTACCGGGTGACGGTGACCAGCGCGGTGCGCTCGGCGGTGCCCAGCACCTGATCGGCGTCGATCCCCGGATCGCTGTCCGCCCGGGATCCCCGGGGCAGCAGCGCGCTGACCATCCGGAGTGCCTCGTCCAGCGGGTACAGGCCGAGTTCGTGCACGCCGAGCGTGTCGATCCGGACCACCAGGCAGATCCGCTCCGGCTGCGGGAGCAGCAGGATCCGCCACGGCTCGCCCGGCTCGGTGCCGGTGACCCTGGCGTCCAGCACCATCCGGGCCCGTTGCTGGAACACGACCGCGATGCCCAGGTCACCGCGTACCTGGACCTGATCCCCAGCGGCCCGGCCACCAGCAGCTGGCGGGCCGCGAGCGAGCGCACCGCCTCAGCCAGCACCTCGTCGGACGGCCGGGCCTCCAGGAAGTCCACGATCGCATCGACCGCGGTGAGCTCGGCGATGGTGTACGCGCCGAGGTGCACCGGCCCGGTGTGCACCAGGTCCACTACAGAGGTGATCAGCCCGGCCGGGACCGACGCCGTCCCCGGATCCGGTGTGGCCGGGCCGGGGGCCGCCGGGTCAGCCGCCGTCATGACGGCCCCGCGTTCCGCCGGCAGCGTCGCCCGCCCACAGCGCGCTGGCTGGCACCGGTCCGGCGCGCTCGCGCAGCACCGTGATGGCTGTTGGCGACAGGGTCTCGGTCACCCACACCTCCGAGTTGCCGAACAAGCCGCGCCCGCCCCGGTCCGGGAGTGCCGCACCCAGCTCGTTCGCCGGGTCCAGCTGGCCGGGTGGGTGGAACCGGGCGGCCAGATCGGCGGACACCGCCGTGGTGTCGTCCTCCTGCTCAATCCGGCGGAGCGTCGCGGCCAGTGCCGCCGCGACGGGCGGTGACATCGAGGTGGGCACGGCCAGCGCTGGTGACAGGTACAGGGGCCGCCGTTCGGTCACCCGGGACAGGCCCCACGGGCCCACGTTGCTGCGGGTCACCCGGTACACGACGTAGTCCATCAGGTGCCGAAGGTCGGTCAGGCTGGGCAGCTTCCGCTGGCCGAACGCGGCAGGCGTCTTCTCCAGCTGCACCCAGGTGCCCTGGGCCGTCCGGCCGTGCAGTTTCTCCCGGACCAGCGGGCCACGCATTCCGATGTCCGGAAAGCGCGTCTTGTCGATGTCGTGGTGATGGCTGGACACGCGCAGGTGACTGACGTTGCTGAAGCGCCAGGCTTCGTACAGTGCCGGGTCGTCCACCAGGACATGGCCGCCGCACAGCACATCACGCAGTTGCGGGACCTGGAGACCATGCTGCTCCAGATCGGAGATGATGGCCGCTTCCTCCGGGCTGAGCTGCGCGGCCGCGGCCAGCAGGCCCTTACGGTACGAGCCAGCCCGGGCGGTGATTTCGATGATCAGCCGGACTCTGTCCCGTACCCGCCTGGTCCGCTGCGCCCGCTGCCGCCGGAGTTCCTTCTTCCGGTGCCGCCCGTGCCCGGCGGCCCCCCGCCTGATCCGCCACTTTTCCAGTAGAACACAGCGCTCACCTAGGCAGGTTCCCGCACCCGGGGCTGGCCCACCGGTCACAGCACGGCCTGCCGGCGTAGCCGCCACAGGGCGCCGGCACCCAGCACGGCCACGCCCACCGCGAGCAGGTACCACTGCCACCCGGCCGCCGGTGCGGCCCGGTAGCCGGCGTAGCCGAGCAGGCTGAAGAGCAGGTAATTCGAGGCCAAGTAGATGGCCATGGCGACGGCCGGGCGCGCGTCCACGGCGGCCCACAGGATGACCGCGCCGAGCACCACCCACGGCGCGAAGGAAAGCGGTGCGAACAGGAAGTACAGCCGGGGCGCCGCGGTGAACTGTTCCAGCAGGGTGAAGGCGAACAGCAGGCCGGCCAGGCCGAGCCAGGAGCGCGGCATCCGCTCCCGGCCGGCGGTCAGGATGACCAGCAGGATGAGCAGCCGGCCGGCTGGCTGGCCATCACCCGGTCGCCCGAGTAGACCCAGAGCGCGGCGCCGGCCACCGCGGGCGCCGCCACCACCGGCCACGGCGCGAACCAGGCAGCCAGTACCGCGGCCAGGGCCAGCAGGCTGGCCGCGGCCTGATAGCCGAGGCCGGCCGGGGTGGCCGCCGGGTAGACGTGCGTCCAGAACATGATGGCGGTGCCCAGGTTGTTGCCGATCAGCCAGAGCAGCGCAAGGGCGACCCCGAGCAGCCCGGCCAGACGCAGGTTGCCAGCGTGCCCAGCCGCCGGTGCTGGCAGGCCCGGACCCGGAGGCCGCCAATGAGCATGGCCCGGATGTCGCGCAGCGACGGCCACCGCCGCCCGGCCGGGCTGGCCTCCATCAGCGTGCCGAGCATCTCCTCGCCGCGCTGGCGGCGGTACCAGGCCGGGTAGGCGTGCAGCAGCCACCGGCAGCGCCACTCCAGGGCGGTCATGCGGGCCGCACATTCCGGCTGGCCGCGCTCCGCGGGAAGCGGTGGTGGCTGGTCACCAGACGGGCCGCGGCCGCCATCCGGGCCGCCTCGGCGCGCAGCGCGGTGGCGCCGGCCCCGGTCAGCCCGTAGGACCGGCGGGCCCGGCCGTTGACGATTTCCTCGCGGACGACCTGCACATAGCCCTCACCGGCCAGCCGGTCCAGGGCGGTGTAGAGGGTCCCGGTGGCCATCGTGACCCGGCCGCCGGACAGTTCGGCGGCGCGCTTGATGATGGCGTAGCCGTGCAACGGACCATCGAGCAGCGAGGCCAGCACGAAGTAGGTCGGCTCCCGCATCTCGGCTATCGGATTACTCACAGCGGCATCATAAGTAGATGGCCGACATATAGCAAGGCTGCTAGTGTCAGTCCATGGTCATCCAGCCGTTCGTCTACACCCGGGACGATGTGCTGCGCATGCTCGACGGGCTGCTGGCCAGCCACGGCAGTACCTGGTGGGGTGAGTTCTTCGCGGACCGGGCCAAGCCGTGCCCGTTCTTCGTGGACGGGCCGGACGAGAACCTGGCGCAGTGGTTCGGCGACGGGACGCTGGCTCCGGGGCGGGTGCTCGAACTGGGCTGCGGTCACGGCCGCAACGCGCTGTACCTGGCCGGCCAGGGCTGTCACGTCGATGCGGTTGACTTCTCCGCCCAGGCCATCGACTGGGCCAGGGAGCGGGCCCAGTCAGCGGCCAGCACAGTGCGCTTCCAGTGCTGCTCGATCTTCGAGGCCACGTTCCCCGAGGCGAGCTATGACCTGGTCTACGACGCCGGGTGCTTCCACCACCTCGCGCCGCACCGGCGCCTGGACTACGTGCAGCTGGTCAGCCGGGCGCTGCGGCCGGGCGGCAGCTACGGGCTGGTGTGCTTCCGGCCCGAGGGCGGGAGCGGTTACACGGATCAGCAGGTCTATGAGCGGGCCAGCCTGGGCGGCGGCCTGGGCTATCCGGCCGACCGGCTCCGCGCGCTGTGGGACACGGCGCCGTTCTCAGTGCGCGTGCTCCGGCGGATGAGAAAGACGGCCAGCCAGGAGCCCCGCTTTGGCGAGGACTTCCTGTGGGTGCTGCTCGCCACCAAGGCGGACGGCTAGCGGGACCAGCGGCGCTGGGAGGCGTCATACTCGGCCAGCCGCCACATCATCGCGCTGTGCGGCCGGATGGCGTAGACCACGTCGAAGTCCGGGTCGGCATCGGGCAGGTACGGGGTGGTGTCCGGGGCACTTCTCTTTCTCAAGAATGCACATGGCTTCTGCCTTGTGCATATGCTCTGTGCGCCATAATCGTTCAAACCCCCCATCAATGCGACGGCTTAATTGATACGCCCGGGACCTTGATCGTTATCCGGGTCGCGGCAATGCGAAGTTTGTGCAGGCGCTGGACCGCAGACCGCGCAGTCAGCGCATGAGTCCCGGTTGATGGCGTTCGGCATGCAAGTCTTTTGCAGTTGAGTGCGGCAGGCTGTTGTTGACGTGCTGCAGCGGGATTCTTCGCGCATGCTGGCGTTATGGGTGAGCCGCACCGGCATGAGCACGGGCATGAGCACGCGGGCCGGCCTGGGCTGGGCCGGCGGATCCGGCATGCGCTGCGCCCGCATTCGCACCAGGCCGCGGACAAGGTGGATGCGGCGATGGAGGCCAGCGCAGCGGGGATGCGGGCGCTGTGGGTGTCGCTGGCGGTGCTCGCGGCCACCGCGGGCCTGCAGGCGGTGGTGGTAGCGCTCTCCGGGTCGGTGGCGCTGCTCGGGGACACCCTGCACAACGCGGCCGATGCGCTGACCGCCGTGCCGCTGGGAATCGCGTTCCTGCTGGGCAGGCGGCCGCCGAGCCGCCGCTACACCTACGGCTACGGGCGGGCGGAGGACCTGGCCGGGGTGGCGATCGTGCTGATCATCGCGGCGTCCTCGGCGCTGGCCGGCTATGCGGCGGTGACCCGGCTGACCCACCCGCACCCGGTATCAGACCTGATCGCGGTGGCCTGCGCGGCGGTGATCGGGTTCACCGGCAACGAGGCGGTGGCCCGGTACCGCATCCGGACTGGCCGCCGGATCGGCTCGGCCGCGCTGGTCGCGGACGGGCTGCACGCCCGGGCCGACGGCTTCACGTCACTGGCGGTGCTGCTGGGCGTGGGTGGCGTCGCGGCCGGCTGGGACTGGGCCGACCCGGTGGTCGGTTTGCTGATCACCGGGGCGATCCTGCTCGTGCTGTGGCAGGCGGCGCGGGAGATAGGCCGGCGGCTGATGGACGCGGTTGACCCGGCCGTGGTGGATCAGGTGGAGCGGGCGCTGCGCGGCACGCCGGGAGTGCTCGGCGTGGGCCAGGTGCGGGTGCGCTGGATCGGGCACAACCTGCGCGCCGAATGCGAGGTTGTGGTGGCCGGTGCGGCCAGCGCGGTGCAGGCGCACCAGGTGGCGGTGGACGCGGAGCACCGGCTGCTGCACGCGCTGCCCCGGCTGACCGCGGCACTGGTGCATGCCGATCCGCAGCCGGCCGCGGGAGCCGACCATCACGCGGTGCTGACCGCGCACCGGTGACGTGCTACTCGCCGCCCAGGAAGTCCGCGAAGGCGGCTGAGACGGTTCCGCGCAGGAACGAGATGAGCAGCGGGTTGATGACGCCGGGCAGTTCGAGGGGCAGTGCGTGGGTGCCGGGCAGCACGGCCAGCCGGGCGTCCGGCAGGGCCTTCGCAACCGCGGCACTGTGCTCGACGGTGACCACGTCACGGTCTCCCTGCAGCACCAGGGTGGGCGCCGTCACCGCGCCGAAGGTGGCCAGGTCGAGTTCGGGTTCTGTGTCGAACATCGCGAGCGATTTGGCGTACACGACCGGGAAGTGCCCGGGACCGTCCGGGGATAGCGGGTCGTAGCCCTGGCGCAGCAGGTCCATGGCCTCTGTGGTTCGCAGCCAATTTTCCAGCGCAGGGTCCGGCAGGCGGCCGGAAGAGTTGTAGTACTGGCCGATCAGCACCAGGCGGCTGGCCAGGTCCGGGCGGCGCTGCGCCACGAGCAGCGCCACGACCGCGCCATCGCTCCAGCCGACCAGGTGAGCGGGGCCGTCCACCACCTGCTCTAGGTAGGCGATGGTGTCCTCGGCCATGACGGCGTAGCTCAGTGGGCCGTCCCGGTCGGGGGTGTGCGCGTGCCCGCGCCGCTCTGGCACGTACACCCGGAAACCGGCGCTGGCCAGCGCCGGGGCCTGGGCTGACCAGGCCGCCGCGCCGGAGAATCCGCCATGCAGCAGCGCGACGGCCGGTCCCGCACCGCTGACCTCGTGCCAGGTCGGCCAGCCGGCCACGTTGACGTAGCCTGCCTGGAAGCCCGCGATGGTCGGGGCCGGCGTTGCGCGTCCGGTCCCGGCGCCGGTGACTTCGGTCATGCCGGGACTGTATGGGTACTGGCTGCTGACCGCCAGTGCTGGGCCCCCGGGGTGCGGCTCAGGCGTCGGGCTTCCACTCGCCGGTCGTGTCCGGCTTCCACGCGCCCGCTACCTGGCGGGTCGCGACGTTCAGCCGGTTCCACAGGTTCTGGTTCGCGATGGCGAGCACCAGGCTGGCCAGCGCCTGCTCATCGAAGTGGCGGGCGGCCTCGGCCCAGATCTCGTCGGGGACCGGGTCGGGGCGATCGGCGAGCCGGGTGACTGCCTCGGTCAGCGCCAGCGCGGCCCGCTCGGCGTCGCTGTAGTACGGCGCCTCCCGCCAGCCAGGCAGCGCGAACAGGCGCTCGTCCGTCTCGCCCAGCGTCCGCTGGAAGCGCCAGGCACCATCGAGGCACACCCCGCAGCCGTTGATCTGGCTGGCGCGCATACCGACGAGATGGATTATCGGGTGCGGGAGCCCGCTCTTGCCGACGACGTCGCCCAGCGCCTGCAGGACCTCCATGGCACCGGTAAGGCTCACGGCTGGGTTGGTGATTCGCGGCTGCATTGGTGACCTACCTCCAGTTTCGCACCGGCCCGGGCCGGCTGAGTCGCGTCGTCACATTGACACCTGACATCAGGCGGATGTGACAGCAGTGAGACCGTGGTTCCCAGCGGGGGTCAGCCCGCGACCGAGTCTGGAGGTTCAGGCGGCGATGCCTACCCACCAGCCGGGCCAGGACGTCTTCCGGCCCGTTCTGCCCGATGACATCGACTGGCAGCCGTTCCCGGCGTTCCCGCCGTCGGCCCGGCTGGCCATCGTGGTTGGTCAGCCCACCGAGCCAGGGCCGTACGTGATCAGGGTCAAGGTGCCGCACGGCGTCAAGCTGATGCCGCACCGGCATCCGGAGGACCGCGTCTACACGGTCATCTCCGGCGTTTTCTACATCGGCCTGGGTGAGCAGTTCGACGAGGGAAAGCTGACGGCGTACCCGCCAGGAGCCGTCATCGTGCTGCCCGGCGGCACCGCTCATTTCCACTGGGCGAAATCCGGTGAGTACGTCTCGCAGGTGAACGCGATCGGGCCGCTCGGCCTCGAGTACCTGAACCCGGACGACGACCCGCGCAACCGGTGAGTGCGGCTGGCGTCAGCGCAGCGGGTGAGGGCGGGCTGGCGTCAGCGCAGCGCCCGGAACGCCGCCCGGATCTCGGTCGCGAACAGCTCGGGCTCCTCCCATGCGGCGAAGTGGCCGCCCTGACCGACCTCGTTGAAGTAGGTGACGTTGGGGTAGGACTTCTCGACCCAGCTGCGCGGGGCCCGGAAGATCTCGCCGTGGAAAGTGGTGAAGCCGACCGGGAGCTTGACATCTGGCCGGGGCTTCCCGGCGGCGGCCCGGGCGGCTTGGGTGTTCTCCCAGTACGACCGGGCCGCTGAGGCCCCGGTGCTGGTCAGCCAGTACATGGTGATGTTGTCCAGGATGTGGTCCCGGGTGAGGCCGCCGGAGGGCTGCCCGTCGATAAAGGCGCGGGAGATCTTGTAGTAGGCGTCGGTGTCGTGGTCGAGCATCCAGGCCGCCAGGGCGACGGGGGAGTCCAGCAAGGCGTAGCCGATCGTCTGCGGCCGCGTGTTCTGCTCGATGAGGTAGCCATTGCCGCTGGTCCGGAACGTGGCGATCGCGTCCAGCGCGGCGCGTTCCGCCGCGGACGGGTGGTCTGAGGGGTAGCCGCCGCCCAGCCCGGCCAGCAGCAGGTTCATGTGGATGCCGAGCAGCCCGCCGGGCGCCTGGCGGCCCATCGCGTCGGTGACGGCGGCACCCACGTCGCCGCCCTGGGCCACGTAGCGGGCGTAGCCGAGACGGCGCATCAGCTCCGCCCAGGCCCCGGCGACCCGGCCGACGTTCCAGCCCGCCTCCGTCGGCACGGCCGAGAAACCGTAGCCGGGCACGGACGGCAGCACGAGATCGAACGCATCCTCGGCGGAGCCGCCGTGCGCGGTCGGGTCGGTGAGCGGGCCGACCACCCCGAGCAGCTCGATCACCGAGCCGGGCCAGCCGTGCGTCACGATCAGCGGCAACGCGTTGTCGTGCCGCGACTTCACGTGGATGAAGTGGACGTCCTCCCCGTCGATCCCGGTCTTGAACTGCGGCACCGCGTTCAGTCTCGCCTCGCCCGCGCGCCAGTCGTACCCGGTCGTCCAGTATTCGGCGAGCGCCTGAAGGGTGGCCAGGTGCACGCCCTGCGACCGGTCAACGACGAGCTCCCTGGTAGGCCAGCGCACCGCGGCGATGCGCCGCCGGAGGTCGGCCAGGTCCTCGTCTGGGACGTGGACCTGGAAGGGCCGGATGGTGAGGTCGGTGGCGGTCGTCATGGGATGACGGTAATTCCGCGCGCTGGGCCCAGGCATCACCCGGTTTGTGCGATCCGTGAGCCTCGGGCGGCTTGCGGCGGCTGGGGCGGCTGGGGGCGGCTGGGGTGGCTCGGGCGGCTCGGGTGGCTCGGGCGAAAATGAGCTGGCCTTGGTGTACCCGCCGGATAGGGTTGGGCGGTGCCCGAGCTGCAGCGCTTGCGCGCCGACCATGCCCCGGCAGTGCTGGCCTTCGAACTGGCGAACCGCGCTTACTTCGCCACGTTTGTGTCCGACCGCGGCGACGAGTTCTTCGACCAGTTCACCGAGCAGTACGACAAGTTGCTGGCTGAACAGGAGACCGGCAGCTGCGCGTACTACCTGCTGGTCGGCGAGGATGACTCGGTGATCGGCCGGTTCAACCTGTACGACATCGAGAACGGCACGGCAGTGCTCGGCTACCGGGTCGCGCAGCACGTGGCCGGCCAGGGCGTGGCCACCGCGACCGTCCAGGAAGTCTGCCGGCTGACGGCGGCGCAGTTCGGCCTGCGCACGATGCGGGCGGCGGTCACTCACGACAATGTCGCGTCCCAGAGGGTGCTGGCCAAGGCCGGGTTCGTCCCGGCCGGCCCGGCCAATCCCGGCGGTAAACCGGGCACCTTGTACGAGCGCGACCTGACCGCCGACTGATTCCGAAGGGCCAGGCTGCTGCGAGCCTCGCCCGGTACACGTGACCCTGATTGACCAGCCTGGGACCGGTGGGCACGATCAAGAGCGGGGGAGGCGGCCGTGAACTCATCTGGCGCCGGTTGCGGATAACGGATGTAACCTCCCGGGGACCCGGAGGGCATGGGCATGAACCCAGGCCGCGCATGAGATCCGCCGCCGCGGACGATGCTGCGGTCATCGAGAGTTCCTGGCGGGAGCCGGAGCGGTTCGCGGTTCTCTTCGACCGGCACGCCCTGCACATTCACCGCTACCTGGCCCGGCGCGCTGGCCGCGAAGTTGCCGATGACCTGGTCGCCGAGACGTTTCTGGCCGCTTTCGCCAAGCGGGACCGGTATGACCTCAGCTATACCGACGCCCGGCCCTGGCTGTATGGGATCGCCACCAACCTGGTCGGCCAGCATCGCCGGGACGAGGCCCGCCAGTACCGGATCAGGCAGGCCGCCGCGGCCGAGCCGGAGGTGGCTGGTCACGCCGAACGGGTGGCTTCCGATGTCACAGCGCAGGCGATGCGGCCGCTGCTGAGCGCGGCGCTGGCCGCGCTGCCGGACGGTGACCGGGATGTGCTGCTGCTCATCGCCTGGGAGCAGCTGACCTATCCGGAGGTGTCCCGGGCACTGGCCATCCCGGTCGGGACGGTGCGGTCCAGGCTGCACCGGGCGCGCACAAAGGTGCGCCAGGCCCTGGCTGGTACCGATGCGGCGGCAACGTATGAGGAGCTCACGACCAATGAATGAGATGGAGCTGCTCCGGGAGCTGGCGCAGCAGACCCCCCTGCCCGCACCGGCTGAGCTGGACGGGGCCCGCGCCAGGCTGGTCGCCGCAATCGCCGCCGATCCAGCCGCCGGGCGCGTCCCAGCCGTGGCAGAGACCACCAAGTCCCAGTCGCACCCGTCCCGCGGCCAGCCGGCCGAGCCGGTGCGGCCTGCTGCTCCCGAGCCGGTGCAAGGCGCGGTCAAGCTCATGTGGGGCGGCGCGGTCGGCACCGCCGCGCAACTGATCATCGCGCTGTTCTACCTCGGCGACGTCAGGGCGTATCACCTGAGAGTGCTTGGGCACCAGCTGACCACCGCTCAGCTCATCCACTGGCGCCCGCTCATCGCCACGCTGGCGATAACCGTCGGCCTGGCCGAGATCGCGCTGTGGCTGTGCACAGCGCGGGCGGCTGGCCAGGGCAAGAACTGGGCGCGCATCCTGTCCGCGGTACTGGCCGGCCTGGCGACGCTGCAGTTGGGCGGCATCCATGGCCTCGCGGACCTGTTCTTCGCCGTCCTGACCTGGCTGACCGGCCTCGCCGCGGTGTGGCTGCTGTGGCGCCCGTCCGCCAGAGCGTTCTTCAAGCCGCAGGCCCTCAGCAGCAACCACGCGGCCCCGGGAAGCGATACCGACCGGCGGCATTGACACGGCCACCGTGAACTCATCTGGCCTGGGCTGCGGATGACGGATGTGGGCATCCGAGCACCCGGAAGGGCATGGACATGAATAAGCCAGTCGAGCCGCTGCGGCCTGCTGCGCCCGCGCCCGTGCTGAACGCGGTCAAGCTCATGTACGCCGCTGCGGCCGTGATCACCGTTGCCCTGATCATCTCGGTGACCCTCATCGGCGGCACGAAGGCCGCAGTCCGCAAGGCGAATCCGGGCCTCACCGCGGCCCAGGGCCGCGACCTGAACGCGCTCATCACGCTGGCGATAGTCTCCAGCCTGGTGGTGATCGCCCTGTGGCTGTGGATGGCGCGGGCGAACGGCCAGGGCAGGAACTGGGCGCGCATCCTGGCCACGGTGCTGTTCGGCCTGGCCACGCTGGAGCTGATCAGGCAGTACCCAAGCAGCCAGCTCGGTCATCTTGTCCTCGGCGGCCAGGTACAGCCGATGATCCATTACGGGTTCGGCGTGACGGCGCTCGCCCTGGTCGTCCCCGCGCTGATCTGGCTGGCCGGTCTCGCCGCGGTATGGCTGCTGTGGCGCCCGGCCGCCAGCGCATTTTTCAAGCCGCGGAGCCTCAGGCACGCCTCAGCAAGATAGCCGCCGATGCCCGATAGGGTGCGTTGTGGTGGGCCACTATGAGAGCTTCTTCATCACAAGCGCGGGCGCGTCCGCTGCCATCTTGGGATTGCTGGTCGTCGCCGTAACTGTCGTCAACGCGGATGACGCGAACCCGACAACCCGGGAGCTGCGGACTGTGCTGGCCGGGAGCGCGTTTGTTGCCCTGGTAGACATCTTCATCGTCTCGATCGTGGCCTTGACCGGGGGCTCAGTCGTCCTTGGGCTATCAAGCCTGGTAATGGCAGCCGTCGGCCTGCTGGCCACTAGACGGCTGATACCGAGGGCAAGGCAGGCTGGAAATTTCTCCCGCGACTCTCGAACCAGAACGCTGAATATCGCCTTCGCGTTGATTTCAGTTGCGGCCTACTCGCTGCAGCTCGGCCTCGCCCTGGCGCTCCTGGCGAACACCAAGAGTGCCGCGCTGCAACATGCTCTGGTCCTCGTCATTGTGGTTTTGTATTGCAGCGCCCTTGGCCGGGCATGGGTGGTCACCGGGATAACCCGGCGGGCATAACGCTCGCCCGCGGCCCGCCACGCGCCTGGTGAGGATCAGTTAGAAGCCCATGATCATGCCCCTGGCCTGGGCCGGAGCGGTGGCAGCACCGGCGAGGAGCTGCTCTAGGCAGATGGCGGTGTCGGTCATGACGGGCCCGGCGTTGTCCTTTCCGGCCCGTTCAGGGCCTGGCCCCGCAGCGTGCTTCCCGGCCGAGCCGGCCGTCGTCGCCGACGTCGGCCAGGACGGGGGGCAGTCCCTCGTCGAGCATCTTGCGGCGGACGCGCCCGAGCAGCCTGGACATGAACATCCCCTCGATGCCGCGGAACCCGGTCTGCTCCCAGGTCAGGCGGGTACCGCCCGGGATTTCCCCGAGGATGTTGGTGACCACAGTCGGCTCGTCGGTCTCCTTATTGCGCCAGTCGTAGCTCAGCAGCGTGGGCTCGTGGACGGCGAGGACCTCGCACCGGACGATGCCGTCCCAGCCTGGGAACGGCTTGCCAATGAACCTGAACCTGGTTCCCACCTCGGTCTTGAACCCCTCGGTCCGCCCTCCCTGGCCGGTGGAGGTCCACAGCGGGACCAGGGCCGCCGCGGCGTGCGGGGTGTCGGAGAAGACGGTCTTCAACTACTTCCCGGTCAAGGAAGCCCTCGTCATGGACCGCCTAGAGGTCACCCTGGGCGCGCTGAGCGCAGGGCTCGCCGACCCCGCGCTCACGCCGGTCCAGGCGGCGCTGGCCGTCCTCGGCCAGGAACTGGGCGCCATGACCGGCTGGCTCGCCGCCCAGGAAGACGCCAGCCAGGGCCGCGAGGCGATCCGGCGGTTCGGCGACCTGGTCCGCGCCACCCCCGCCCTGCGCGCTTACCAGGCCGACATGACCGACCAGTCCGCCCAGGCGGCCGCCGGGATCCTGGCCGCACGCGCGGGAATGACCGCCGACGACCCCGAACCTCAGATCACCGCCCGCGCCCTGCTCGGACTGTGGCACGTGCAGGCCGACAGCCTGCGCAGGCACCTGGACTGCGCGGCCACCCCGGCGCTGCTGCACGAGCTGGTGACCGCCGACGTCCGCCGCGCCGCCTGGCTCATCGACACCGGGCTGCGCACGTTCGCCGCCCCCCCGGCGCGGCGGGACCGGGGCAGGGCCCACCATCTGGCCCAACTGGGCGCCCCTCCGGGCCCAAGGGTGCTGCGCATCGCGCTGCGCGCGACAGCCCTGCGGGCTGCCCTTGATCCGTCGTCTACTTGCTATATGAGTTAACGTGCGGCCGGAGGAAGCCGCCGGGACAAGGGAGTCTGTGGGATGACGCGGTACCTGATCTCGTTCGGTGCCCACGCGATGGACCATATCCCCGACGAGGACATGCCCGCCGTGGCCAAGGCCGCACACGCAGTGGTTCAGGAGGCCGTGAACGCTGGCGTGTTTGTGTTCGCCGGCGGACTGGAAAACCAGCAGGCGAGCATTGTGGCCACCGACGGGACGGTCACCGACGGCCCGTACCCGGAGGCCATCGGCGGACTCACGGTCGTCGAGGTGCTCACACCCGAGGAGGCGCTGGAGTGGGCTGCCAAGATCGCCGTTGCCTGCCGCTGTGCGCAAGAGGTCCGGGAGTTCGGGCCCGACCCCGAACTCGACGAGATGCTCCGCCAGGCAGATAGGTGACGGTGACGTCAACCTGCCCGGTCTGAAAAGCCAGGCTACGCACCTTCCCAGAACGGGACTGGCCATATCCAGATCCGCGGCGGCGAGAATCAGGTCCTAGAAACCATCAAGCGTCACCTGAAGCCAAACCGGCAACCATCAGTTGGGCTTAGGCATGGTCGCGCGGGTCGCGCCTCGATGTCCGCCGTCGGTAGATGCGCGACAGTCGTCCGCCAATTGATCTGCCACACATGGAGCGTGGAACGCGGCATTATTCGGGTGTTCAGTGAGCCTTTTTCGTGCGCCCAGCAGAATGGGAGGTAGCACCGTGACGTAAGGCCATGGTGGTTCTTCGTGTTCGTAAGCTCGTCGTCGCCTGCCGGTGTGAGTCCGGTCCGGGTAGCTGCCAGGAGGCCCGGTAGCAGGCTGGCGGTGTCGCCTGGAAACGGGCGGGGCCGGAGCCCAGCGTCAAAAGCCCCTGCGGGGGGAGCGACGATGCGGTCCGTAGCATGACGCGAAGCCTGCGGCGTCGTTACTCAGCCGCCTTCTGGGCGGACGAGGGAGTGCCGAGCCTCCCGGAATCGGGGCGAAGGCCATGGAAGCGGTGCAGATCCTGGATTGCAGCCGTGAGGGACTCCCCGGCGTATGGGGCGCGGAACGTATCGAGGGTGGCGGCGGGAACTGGGGAGGCCCTCCCCGGCCCGGCAGCCTGCGGATTTCTGCTGCCGGAGCGTGGCGTCCTATAACCGGTGACCCCGGGAAGTGGATCGCTGGCCGGGTGGGCGTCGGAGGCGGCCGTAGTACCGGTTGAGCCGCAGGACAACACAACCTGCGGTGATGGGAAGGGCCGCTGCTTCGTCGGTGCGCATGCCTGCTTGGAGGGGCCCGGTGAGTGCCGTTTCGGCTAGTCCCGCCGCGAAGGGATCGGTCCGGGGTGTCCCGGCTGATCCGGTCCGTGCTTTGCAGCATGCGCTGTACCGGGCGGCCAAGGCCGATCCCGGGCGGAGATTCCACGCGCTGTATGACAAGATCCGCCGCAGGGACGTTCTGTGGCGCGCGTGGGCCGCGGTGCGCAGCAACAACGGCGCGCCGGGCATTGACAAGGTCACTCTGGCCGCCGTGGAGGAGTACGGGGTTGCCCGGCTGCTCGATGAGCTGGCCAGCGAACTGGGGGAGAAGAAGTACCGGCCGTTGCCGGCCCGGCGGGTGATGATCCCGAAGCCGGGTACGGCGGAGCGCAGGCCGTTGTCGATTCCCCCGGTCCGCGACCGGATCGTGCAGGCCGCAGCGAAGATCGTGCTCGAGCCGGTCTTCGAGGCGGACTTCCTGCCAGCCAGCTTCGGGTTCCGCCCGAAGCGCTCGGCGCACGATGCCCTGCAGGTGCTCATCGATGAGTGCGGGCGGGGCCGCCGGTGGGTGGCCGAGACGGACATCGCCAGCTGTTTCACGGCGATCCCGCATGAGAAGTTGATGCAGGCGGTGCAGGAACGCGTCTGCGACCAGGCCGTCCTGAAGCTCCTGCGCGTGATGCTGCGTGCCGGGGTGATGGAGGACGGGCAGGCCCGGCGAAGCATGACCGGGACCCCGCAAGGTGGTGTGCTCACTCCTCCAACGCAAGTGGCAACTTCTGCTTCGAGGTGACGCTGGGCTACCGGCGCTGCGAGCGGCCGCGGCGTGCCGCCAATGAGTGTATGACATGTCAGGTAGTACGTTGGTGACATGCCTCATGGTGGCCGGGTGGGTGGCGTGGAGTATGCCGAGCGTGTCAATGCTGCTGCCGGGCTGGCCGCGGCCGGGGTTCCGGTGGCGGAGGCAGCCCGGGTGCTGGCCGGGCGGTTTAGCTGCTCGGAGCGCCAGGCCCGCCGCTACGTGGAGGTCGCGGCCCGGTCGGGTGCAGTCGTGGTTCCCGAGCCGGCGACGGTGTTCACGGTCAAGGTGCCGGCCAGCCTGGCCCGGCGGGTGCGTGAGCATGCCCGGGCGTCGGGGAGGTCGATCTCCGCCGTGGTGGCCCAGGCACTGGAGGAGTTTCTGGCGCGGGGCCGCAGAAACCATCCCCGCAAGTGAGCGAGCTGGTGGTCGAAGCGGTGTTCGTGTTCGACCGCCTTGGGGCCGCGGAATTGTCGGCGGCCTACAAGATCCTGGTTCCCGGAGGGCCGGCCCGCGCCGTGCGCGGCGGCCAGGAAGGACGGTGCCGCGATGACCAGCGCGGCGATCTACGCGCGGGTCTCCAGCGCCCGGCAGAAGGAGCAGGAGACGATCGTCTCCCAGACCGAGGCGCTGCGCGACCACGCGGGGCAGCTGGGGCTTGACGTCCCCGCGGAGTGGGTGTTCGAAGATGACGGGTACTCGGGCGCGTCGCTGGTCCGCCCGGCCCTGGACGCGCTGCGGGACCTGGTAGCCCAGGTGCCGGTGGACGTGGTGCTGTGCTACTCCCCGGACCGCCTGGCCCGCAAGTACGCCTACCAGGCGCTGCTGACGGAAGAGCTGGCCCGGGCGGGCACGTCGGTGGTGTTCGTCAAGGCTCCCTCGGGTGAGACTCCCGAGGACGCGCTGCTGGTCCAGTTCCAGGGCATGATCGCCGAGTACGAGCGGGCGCAGATCATGGAACGGACCCGCCGTGGCAAGAACCAGCGGGCCCGCTCCGGCAGCGTGAACGTGCTGTCGGGAGCCCCGTTCGGGTACCGGTACGTGCGCAAGAGCGATCACGCCGCCGCCCGGTATGAGGTCGTGCCACACGAGGCCGCCATCGTCGCCGGGCTGTTCCGCCGCTACGCCGACGAGGGCGTGGCCATCGCCGAGCTGGCCCGGTGGCTGGGCAGCACCGGCGTGGCGACCCGCACCGGCAAGACCCGCTGGGACCGCTCCACGATCTGGGGCATGCTCCGCAACCCCGCCTACGCCGGCCGGGCCTGCTTCGGCAAGACCGGCCGCCTCAGCCAGCAGGCCGGCCGCAACCGGGTCGCCCGGCTGGCCGGACGCGCGACCGGCACCGGCTACACCACCGTGGACCGCCCCCGCGCCGACTGGCTCGAGATCGACGTCCCGGCCCTGGTTGACGAGGAGACCTTCGAGCGGGTGGCGCGCCGCCTAGCCGGCAACAAGAAGTTCGCCTCCCGCGCCAGCAAGACCCCGTCCCTGCTCCAGGGCCTGGCCGCCTGCTCGGGCTGCGGCTATGCCTGCTACCGCGGCCACACCACGACCACCGCCGGCAACAAGATCTTCTACTACCGGTGCATCGGCAGCGACAACTACCGGTTCGAGCACGGCAAGGTCTGCGGCAGCAAGCCCGTCCGCGCTGACTACCTCGACCAGGTCGTCTGGGACCACATCACCCACCTGATCGCCAGCCCCGCCCTGATCCGCGCCGAGATCGCCGGGCGCCTGGCCCAGATCCGCACCGCCGACCCGGCCACCGCCCAGCGCAAGCGCCTCGACAGCGCCCTCGCCAAGACCATCAGCGCGATCACCCGGCTGATCGGGGCCTACCAGGAAGACCTCCTGTCCCTCGACGAGCTCCGCGCCCGGATGCCCGATCTGCGCGCCCGCGAGACCAGCCTGCGCCACCAGGCCCAGGCCCTCGACGCCCAGCTCGCCGACCGCGAGGTCTACCTCAAGCTCGCCGAGAACCTGGAAGGCTTCCTGGCAGCCCTCCGCACATCCGCGGCCACCGCAACCGTCGAAGACCGCCAGCGCGTCGTACGCCTGCTCGTGAAGGAAGTCCTGGTAGGCCCCAGCAAGATCGTGATCCGCCACTCCATCCCCACCCGAGGCGACACACCCGCACCCGCCCCTGCCAGCACGGACAGTGACGACGACGCGGAGCCTGACCCAAGTTCGCACTTGCGTTGGCGGAGTGCTTTCACCGCTGATGTGCAACGTGTACCTGCACCGGCTGGACCGGGCATGGGACGAGCACGACGGGGTGCTGGTGCGGTTCGCCGATGATCTGGTCGTGATGTGCTGGTCCCGCAGCCAGGCTGAGCGGGCGCTGGAATGCCTGACGGCCTTGCTGGCTGATCTCGGCCTGGAGCCGAAGGCGGCCAAGACCTGGAGGCAGGAGGCCCGGGGTTTGACTTCCTGGGCTTTCACCACCGGCTGGTGCGCTCGCGGGGCGACCGGGGCAAGCCGAAGGTGACGTTCCTGGCCCGCTGGCCCGTGGACAGGGCCATGCAGCATGCCCGTGACCGGATCCGGGAGCTGACCGGACGGCGCTGGCTGCCGCTGCGGCCCGGGGCGATCGCGCAGGAGGTGAACGCCTTCCTGCGCGGCTGGGCGGCCTATTTCAGGTACGGGCACTCAGCCCAGCGCCTCAGCAAGATCAGCCAGTACGCGCGGATGCGGCTCGCGCTGTTCATCAGCAAGAAGCACCGCCGCAGCCGCGCCTTCGGATGGTGGGTGATGCTCACCTCGACTCCGAGGGAACTCGGCCTGATCAGCTTGTATGGAATCGTCGTCGCACCCAGGGCCGGCAAGCCCTGGCGGGACAAGCCGAATGCCGGCGGTGAACGGCGTCGGTGAGCCGTGTGCGGGAGAACCGCACGCACGGTTCGAAGCGGCGGGGGCTGGAAACGGAGCGACCTGACCATGGACCGGCAGTGAAGCGGCCCGCAGGGGAAACCCCGGGAAAAGTGGCTGCCGGACCTAAACGCCAGGCAACGCCACCGCGCCAGCCCCCGACCCTACATCCTGCGATCTCGCGGGTCTGGAGGACGTGGATGGTTTTGGCGAGTTGCCCGGCGCGCCAGGGGCAGCAGCGGAGTTTGCCCAGGATGCGCCAGGTCTTGCGCCAGGTCTTGATGCCATGAAGGAGCGGGCCTCCCGCTCCTCGTAGCTGTCCCGAGGGTTCATGCTCGGGGTTGTCTACGTGATCTACGACGATGGGAGGCCCTTGTGGAAGCGTATGACGGCCCGCAGATCGTGGGCATGGATCTGCACCGGCGCCGGTCGGTGCTGGTGCGGATGACGGCGGATGGGCGGAAGCTGGCAACGGCGCGGATTAGCAATAGCCTGGCCCGGCTGGCGGCGGAGATCGCGAGGGCGGGCCAGCAGCCACGGGTGGTGCTGGAGGCCTGTTATGGCTGGTACTGGGCGGCTGATGCGCTGGCAGAGGCTGGCGCGGAGGTGCATCTGGCGCATCCGCTGGGGGTGAAGGGGTTCGCCTATCGCCGGGTGAAGAACGACGAGAGGGACGCGGCGGATCTGGCGGACTTGCTGCGGATGGGCCGGCTGCCGGAGGCGTGGATTGCCCCGCCGGAGGTCCGGGAGTTGCGGGAGGTCACGCGTTACCGGTGCAAGCTGGTGGGGATCCGGACCAGCTGCAAGGACCAGGTGCATGGTGTGCTGGCCAAGCTCGGCGTCGAGGTGAGCTGCTCGGACATCTTCGGCGGCTGGGCGGCGTGGCTGGATGAGCTGGCGCTGCCGCAGCCGTATGCCGGGAAGGTGGCCTCGCTGCGGCAGCTGATCGGCTGGCTGGATGCCGAGACCGGCCTGCTGGACCAGGTGACCGCCGAGCTGCTGTCCGGCCACGAGGGCTACCAGGCGATCCAGGCACTGCCGGGCATCGGCCGGGTGCTCGGCGCGGTCATCGTGGCCGAGATCGGTGACATCACCCGGTTCCGCCACCCGGCCCGGCTGTGCTCGTGGGCTGGGCTGACGCCGCGGCACCGCGAGCCGGATGCCAAGGTCGTCCGGGGCCGGATCACTAAGCAGGGCTCGCGGCTGCTGCGCTGGGCGCTCATCGAGGCGGTGCAGCACGTCCCGGCCGGGACCAGTATCCGCGAGGTCAAGGACGCTATCATCGCCCGCCGCGGTGCCAAGGCGCGCAACATCGCCAAGGTGGCCGCGGCCCGCAAGCTGCTCACCTGCGTGTTCTACGCGATGCGCGACGGGCAGGCCCGGTGCCTGGCCGCCCGCACGCCACAGCAGGCTGCGTGAGCAGGCCTGGACGCGGGCAGCGCGTGATCGCCGCTCAGCTTGGCCCCCGCCACCTGGCGGCGTGGCCGTCGTCTTGATTGATCCCGCTGCCCGCGCGGACCAGCCCCATGCCCCGCGGCCTGGTGCCGCGGGCCTGCCCGAAGGGATGAGCGCAGCCAGGCCGCCTGCCAGCAACCCGGACTGCCGATGGGGCCCGCAGCCAGCCCACAACCGCATAGACCCTGTTTCCCGGCGCCCGATTATCGGCTCGCGCCCGGCAGCGTCAAGGACGCCTCCGGCGCCGGCTCCGCCGGCCGGGCTCCGCCCCGGTCCCTGACCCAGCCGCGCGCTCACCCCAGACCGGCAGCCGCAGGGAAACAGGAAAACCACCGCCGCCAGGATCTCTGAGGTGCCCCGAGCCTTCCGGACAGTCCATCCCTTAGGATGGGCTATCTGGAAAGGTGATTTTCTTGCCCCGACCGAAGAAGAGCTTCTCACCGGAATTCAAAGATGAAGCCGTGAAGATGGTGATCGAGACGTCGCGTCCGATCGCCCGCGTGGCTAAGGAGCTCGGAATCAACGATGGCACACTTGGTAACTGGGTGAGCGCCTACCGCCGTGAGCATGCCGGCGAAGAACCGCCGCTGACCGTGAACGAACGCGCCCGGTTGCGTGAGCTCGAACGGGAAACCCGGGAACAGAAGATGGAGCTTGAGTTCCTGAAAAAAGCCGCAGCATACTTCGCCCGCGACCATCGGTAACCGACAAGTTCGAGTTCATCGACGCGGAGTATGCGGCTTACCAGGAATCAGGGGATAAGCACATGCCATCAATCGTGAAAATGTGCCGGTGGATGGAAGTGTCCCGCTCCGGCTTTTACGACTGGCGGAATGCCCCGGAATCAGCAACCGTGAAAAGGCGCGGGATACTCGCTCTGTACGTGAAGAAGTCCTTCGGCGATTCGGATGAGACGTACGGCTACAGGCGCGTCCACGCGGATCTCGCGGACTGGGGTGTGCCTGCCGGGCCGGAGCTGGTCCGGTCGCTGATGCGTGAGCTGGGCCTGGAGCCCTGCCAGCCGCGGCCCTGGCGGTTCAGCCTCACTGAGGGCGACGGTCAGGAGCATGACATTCCCGACCTCGTGCACCGGGACTTCACCGCGGAGAAGCCGGGGGACAAAATGGTCGGCGACATAACATATGTTTCGACTTGGGAAGGCTGGCTTTACCTGGCTACGGTCATCGACTGCCACACGAAAGAAATCATCGGCTGGGCGGTGGGTGATAACTACAAGACCCCGCTCATCGAGCAAGCCATCGAGATGGCTGCCCGTAACCGCCCTCTCGCCGATAAGGCTATATTCCACTCAGACCGAGGGAGTAACTACACATCCGAGCAGTTTGCGAGGACGCTGGGGAGACTTAATCTCCGGCATTCCGTTGGCCGGACCGGGATATGCTACGATAATGCGATGGCCGAATCGTTCTTCGCCGCGCTGAAGAATGAACGTGTCCACCGCACCCAGTATCCTACGCGTGAGCACGCACGGCGGGACATTGTGAGGTACATCGAATTCTGGTACAATTCAAGGCGCCGGCACTCCGGACTTCAGTACCGGACTCCGCAGCAAGTCCGCAATGAGTACCTGGAACGACAGTCCGCAGCGTGAATTAACCACGAATCCGCTGTCCGGAAAGCTCGGGGCAGACCACTCCCGGGCCGCGCGGCCACCTCAGCCTGCCCGCGATCACCCGGAAACCAGCCCAAACCAGGACACAACCATTCCCCTTGACACGGCCCGCTCCTTCAGGGATGAGCTGGGCGTTGGCGCGCTCGCCGGGAGCGCGGAGCTGGGCGCGGTTGGCGGCCTTCTGTGATTCTGGCTTGCCCCGGCCCCGGTAAGGGGTGCGAACGTGCTGGCCTGCCCCGATGTAGCCCTTGTCCGCGAGCACGATTAACCCGGCGGCGGCCAGTTCCCGCACCAGGCCCCAGATCCGGGCTGCGGTCAGGTCATGCACGGCGCCGGGCAGCGGGCCGGACACCCACAAGATCTCTCCGTCAGGGCTGGCGATGACCTGCAGGTTCATCCCGTGCTTCTTGTGCTTGCCCGAGTAGAACGGCCGGTCGGCGGCGAGGCGGTCGACGGGGATGAGGGTCCCGTCGATCACGACGAACGCATGCCCAGCCTTCGTCGCTGCCCGCAATGCACTGCGGAGCTTCGGGGCGCGGGCGGCCAGCAGCCGCACCGTCTCGGCCGCGTACCGCCAGGCCGTCGCGGTGCTGACCCCGAACCCGGCCGCCAGGTCGGCGAACGTCTCCCCTTTGCGCAGGTAGGCGAGCACAAGCAGGGCTTGCCTGCCTGGATTCAGCTTGCGCCAGCAGGAACCGATCTGCCTGCGGTGACGGCGGATCACACCAGCGACGTAGGAGAGCGTTGCACGGGACAATGGCAGCGCGGCACGGTAGAAAAGCATCGGAGCCCCTGGGCAGGCGGAGGGTTGTGGTGATCGCTTCATCTACCAGGGGCTTCGATGTGCCCCAAGCCGACGCGCCGCCCATGATCAGCACGAACGCCCGGCTGCCCCAAGATCAGGATGAAAAGGCTCAGTGACCAGCCCGGGCCGGGGAATTGCGTCGATGGGCTGCTGTGGGTTACTGCAGCACCGTGCTGGCCATTCGGGCCGCTGAGGTGGGCAACCAGCGCGGGAGCAGCGGCTGGCCTGACCTGTGTATCAGCTCCAAGAGCGCCAAGCAGCGGTACGAGGGACGCGGGATCGGGGTGCTCGAGGTGGAAAGACTCCAGGGTGAGCCCGCGCGGTGCTGATCTGGCGGGGTGCTCGGTGTCGCCCCAGCTGATAAGGAAGGGCACCAGGCCACCGGGCACTACGTTGACCGTCAGCCGCCACCGCAGCACCACCCCCGTTGGCCCGGCCCGCTGCATCTCGGCCACCTCGCCTGGGTCATAGCCGCAGCGGCGGGCGTCAGCCACTGCCGCGTCGATGTCCTGGCAGGCAATCGCCCACCCGACTAGCCCACCGCGGTTGACGCCGTCGAGGCCAAACGGGCGCGGCACGGACGGCTGTGGCTGGCCGGGATCGGGAGCGATGATCTCCAGGTAGGTTCGGGGGCCGAGCGCGAGCAGCGCATTGTGGGTGCCTCGACCGATGTGCTTGCCACCAGCGTGGGCTCGTACACCGAAGCGTTCCTCTACATCGGCAACCGCGTCGGCCAGGTCGGGGGCCCTGTAGATGAGATGGTCGATCAGCATGATCTGATCATCCCCGCACCGACAGCAGCCTTGTGCCGGTGATCGAAGATCACCCATCCTTCCGGCTCGGCATAATGCCTGATCATGCAGGTGATCGAGGCGAACTGTCCATGATCTTGGCGCCTCACGATCACCGCCATGCCCACCATGACAGGACGTTCGTCAGGCGGACAACCTGCTGCCTAGCTCACGCCGGATTCTGTCGCGCATCCGCTGCCGGACATGTGTCGCGGATCTGCGGTCGGATCACAGGTCGCGCGCCTCGATGTCCTCCGTCGGGTGATGCGCGACACTCGTCCGCCAGGTGATCTGCGACAGTCAAAAGCGCGGATCGCGCCATGAGCGTGCCGTCACGACTCAGCGACCGCAGCGGTCCACACGCTCCCAGGGCCAGTCGGTGGCGAGCCAACGTGCGACGGCGTCGGCGAGTGGTACGTCGAGGCCCGATCTGTCGGCCCGCACCCAGGACTGCACCGTGACGTCCCACTCCTCGAAGGCCGAGGGATACAGGTAGACGCAACCGATGACGTCGTTGTCGCCTGGGTCGAGGACGGTGAAGGTGAAACCGGCGCCCCGCGTGAAGTCGTCGGCGTGGCGGCGAAGGTCAGTGAGGTTCTCCTCGAGCGTCATGCCGCTGGCTGGTGGCCAGTTACCGTCGGGATAGCCGGGAGTGGAGCGTATGTGCTCAATGCTCGACATCCAGGCAGCATGATCGGCCTGATTGTGCTGCGGCCCCAGCGGTTCGAGGCGGAACTGGTCGGTGGTGAGTGAGGTCGGCGGATCGAAGCCGACTGGCACGAACTCGTCCGCGGTCATGACCGGGACCGTACCGGGCTGACCAGACCTCCTGCACTCAAGTTTTTCTCGGCATTCCCAGATGAACTCGTGCCGGAACTGCGCTGGCACCTCGAACGATCGCCCAGCCGGGGAGGGGGGCATCGTCTTCGTTGGCGCGGAAGGCGCTCCGCTACGCCGCTCAAACTTCCGCCCATCTGGGCCAGGGCCTGCATCGCGGCTGGTGTGCCGGGGCTGCATTCCACGATCTCAGGCACACCGGCGGCACCCTCGCCGCCGCCACAGGCGCGACACTCAGAGAACTGATGGCCAGGCTTGGACACTCCAGTACGCGCGCCGCGCTGATCTATCAGCACGCCACCCGGGACAGGGATCCAGTGATCGCCAGGGCTCTCGGCGGACTTACCCGCCAAGCCCGCATCCCCGGCCAGGACCAGGCCGACAACGGCTGACTTGTGGCCCGTGTGTGGCCCGCCCAGCGCCCGGTGCCTGCCCGGGTGCGACGTGGGTACTCGGCAACTGGTGGCCCTAGCTGGGGTTACGCATGAGAGCGGGCGAAGGGAATCGGACCCTCATGACCAGCTTAGAAGGCTGCGGCCCGCAGTCGCCGGAGCTGCTGCGGCCCAGGTCAGGGCATGTCCGCGACTCACCCTGAGTGCCCCTGAATCACCGTCGCTGACCGTCCGATAGGGCCCGCAACGAGCAGGGATGCTGGCCGTCGTCGATGTGCGGGATGGGCCTGACCCGCTTTGACGGACATCCTGGCCAAGATCACCCTGTCCGTCAAAGCGGGGCAACCTCAGGGATTTGCCGGTGATCTCGGTGTTCACTCGGACTCTTCGGCGGCCGTACTCGATGGCCAGTGAACGGGGTACCAGTCACCCTCTGGGTCCGTGGTTTGCCCCACTTCGATCAGATGACCGTCGGGGTCGCGGATGTAGCAACGCTTCTCGTACTGGTGCTGTTTCGGCGGTGTCAGGAACCGAGCACCCCGGGCGCTCCATTCGGCGTACACGGCGTCGATGTCTTTAACCCGGATATTAAGGAAGCTGCTGACCCGGTCGGGATCGCGTGGCGTCTCTAGGATGACCGTAGGCTTGTCGTCGGTCGGTCCGCCGCCGCCGTTGATGACCATCCAGCTGTTGGCTAGCGCGACATTGACCGGGTCTCCGGGGAAGGCCACCCTGCCGCCGAGTACTTCGGTGTAAAAGCGCCGGGAACGCTCGACATCATCCGACACGATGAAGTGGGTCAGCACAATTCCCTCTGCGGGCGGTGGGAGTTCGGCCATCCGGTGCCTCCGCTGGTGGAGCCTCACACCCCGCTTCACGACGGAGTCTGCAGCCGACGCTAGCACGAGCAAGCATTCGGTCTCCTTTCGCTGCCGTGTGGCGATCCGGACCGCGAGCGGCGGCAGAGGCTGTGCTACACGCGCTCATGTACCAGCACGCCACCCCGGAGCAAGACGAGGCCATCACGGCGCGCAGTCCTCCGAACTGCTGCGGCTTAGGTCAGGGCTTGTCTACCAGTCACCGTGAATGCCCCTGAAACACCGTCACTGACCCTCCGATCGGGCATGCAGCGGGCACCCGCTTACGGGCCTTGGACGTCACCCGGAACGCGATCCGCGGCGAGTGGGCGGCACTTCCCGCAGTGTCATCTCGTGGGTGAAGCGCTTGACGAAGACTGAGTGCCTCAGGAAGAGTTTGTTCACGGCGGCGACCGGTCGCCAAGCTGTGGAACATTCGCCCCGGCCGGAGTTCCATTGGCGAAGGGGATTCGCCCTCTCGGTCGTTAATGTCACAGGCCATCTTCCAACACCGCGCCGCTGGGGGGCGAGGGTGTCAAGGGGAGGCTTGTCCATGACCAAGGACGCCAGCTTCAAGAAGGTTGTCCGGCGCCACGCCGAGGAGACTGGGCAGCGCTACACCGAAGCGCTGACGGATCTCAAGGGTCTCGGTGCGCGAATGCACCACGAGCCAGTTCCTGAGCAGCTATTCGCTCATCTCCGGGATCGCTACGGCATTGACCCGGTCGCTGCGACCAAGCTCAGCGTGCACAAGACCTACGTGTTCCGCATCGACCGCAATGACGGCAGCCCTTGGGTCGCCCGCGCGTTCCCCCCTGCCCGGCCGCGGGCCGGTGTTGAGGGTGACGCAGCAATCCTCAGATTCCTGGAGCGGCAGGACTATCCCGCGGAGCGCCTGGCGGTCGACGATGCGGTATCGGATTTCGATGGCAGCGCGGTCCTCGTGACCCGGTTCGTTGAAGGCGTCCCGCTCCCCGACGGTGCCGCGAAGTTCACCATGATGGGTGAGCTGCTCGGACGGCTACACGCGCTGCCGTACGACGATTCCGCCGGCCGCCCTGGTGGAGCGAGTGGTGAGGACCCGAGTCGTGAGGGCACGCCGCGTCAGGATCTGCTGGCGGCCCTGTCGTTTCTCGACGCCGTTGACACGAGGGTTCCGGCCGCCGAACGCGAGCGATTCGAGCAGCTCCGCGACCAGGTTCGCTCGGCCGACGACGGTCACGGCCTCCCGGAGGGCTTGCTCCACGGAAACCTCCTCCACGCCCCCGATCACGCCGTCCTGAGCCAACAAGGGCCAGTCGCGATCAACTGGAAGGCGTCCGGGCGCGGACCGCGCCTCGCCGACTTCGCTTACCTGATCTGGGGTACGGGTTCGTGGAACCCACGCCGGCCGAACCAGGAGTGGATCGACGCCGCCGTCAATGCCTACCGCCGACATGTCGAGCCGACCGACGACGAACTCGACCGGCTCGAGGCGGTCATGTATATCCGAACGCTCTACCTCGCCTGTTTCGGCTACCGACGCGCCGTCACCAACGGCTCGACATTCAACGAGTGGAGCTTCATCGAACCACCGGAATACTTCAGCTCCACTGCAGCTGCGGTCCGGGCCGCGTTCCGCCGGTAGGTCGTCGGCGGCAAGGCAGCCGGGGAAGCGGCACGGAAGGGCCATCGGGCACGCGGCCGGAAACGCGCCTCGTGAGGATCAGTTAGAAACCGATGATCATGCCCTTGACTTCGGCTGGAGCAGTTGGAGCGGGCAAAAGGAATCGAACCCCTCATGATCAGCTTGGAAGATCGGTGGCGCGGTATCCGGCGTGAGCTGCAAAACAGGGGGCTCCCTGAGGACAGCATTCCGATGAGTTTCGGCCCCGGCAGTTGTCTCATCTCTGAGAGCCAACCCCAGTCGCGTACGTTCGACGCGATGCATACGACCGGCGGGGACGCGTAGCTTGTGCGGCCGTCGCCGCGCCACCGGTCTACGACGCTGCCCTGGAGGTCACGATGTGTCCGATGGTCCACTCGTTCCGGACGTCCGGCGGCGTCGCTGCGACGGGGGAGGCGTGATGACGACGGTCGAGGCGGACGGCGTCATGCTCGGGGTCGAGCACTTCGGCGACGCGGCGGCGCCGCTCGTTCTGCTCACGGGCGGCACGACCATGCTCTCTTGGCCCGACACGCTCTGCGAGGCGCTCGCGCGCGGTGGGCGCCACGTCGTGCGGTACGACCTGCGCGATTCCGGCGCGTCGACCACCGTCGATCCCCAGGCTCCGGCGTACACGCTGCGCGATCTTGCAGCCGACGCCGCGGCGCTCGCCCGGGGCCTCGACGACCGGCCGGCGCACCTGGCGGGCATCGGCGTCGGCGGGATGGTCGCCCAGATCGCCGTGCTCGACCACCCGGACGCGTTCTCGGCGGTCACCCTCGTCGGAACGCGGCCTGTGGCTCCGGGCCCGGTCGACGATGACCTGCCTGACCATGACACGGCGACGATGGACCGGCTGTTCTCGCGCTCGATGCCCGACTGGTCCGACCGCGCCGCGGTGGCGGAGTTTGCCGCCCGAGGCGCGGAGATCCTCGGCGACGACCCCGCCGCCGCGCGCGCGACCGCCGAGCGTAAGTGGGACCGCACACCGGGTACGGAGCCCGTGGTGCAGATGGCCAACCAGCTGGGCATGGTGTTCGGCAAGCTCGACTGCACGCCGCGCTGGCGCGAGCGCCTGTCCGAGCTGGCGATCCCGGCGCTGGTGGTGCACGGTCGCCGCGACCCGTTCTTTCCTGTCGGCAACGGCGAAGCGCTCACGCGCGAGATCCCCGGTGCGCGGCTGCTCGTGCTCGAACGCGCCGCGACGGCGATCCCGGATGCGGCCGCCGATGAGGTCGCGGCGGCGATGCTCGCGCTCTAGGCGCTCACGGCGTTGGCGGCCCTAACAAGGACAAGCGTCAGGCACTGTGATTCACCGCTCCATCGGGCACGGAACGGGCACGGTCAGTCGGCGAGCGTGCCCGTTCCGGCCGCATCCCGCCGTGGCTGGCCTGTTCTCGGAGTGAGTTGACTAGACTAGACTGAGGCTAGGTGTGGTGAGGTTCGGATATGAGTGAGAGCGTCAACGTCTATGAAGCCAAGACCCATCTGTCGCAGCTGCTCGATCGTGCTGCAGCCGGAGAGGAGATCGTTATCGCCCGGGCAGGCAGGCCAGTTGCGCGCCTGGTAGCCCTCGCAGAGCCGGGGTCGCAGCGGCGTAAGCCAGGCGGGTGGCAAGGCAAGCTCAGCATTGCTCCCGACTTCGACGAGCTGCCTACTGAGATTGAGGCCGCGTTCCTGGGAGAGCGTCCGTGAGGCTCCTGCTAGATACCAACGCGCTGCTGTGGTGGCTCGCAGACGAAGGGCTGGCGGCTCAAGCGCAGGACGCGATTGCTGATCCGGAGAACCTCGTTGCCGTATCGGCGGTCAGTGCGTGGGAGATTTCTATTAAGAAGGCACTGGGGAAGCTCGTGGCGCCGGATGACCTTGAGCATCAGATTCACGTGGGTGGCTTCACCCCCCTGCCGATAACGATCGCTCACGGGGTGGCAGCGGGACAGCTTGAGCGCCATCACGACGATCCGTTCGACCACATGCTCATAGCCCAAGCGCTTGCGGAAGGGCTAACGATCGTAACGCGAGACAAGCGCTTTAACGAGTACAGCGTGGCCCTCATGCCAGCGTGACCGATCCCAGCCCGGGGCAACCCCACACCGGCTATAAAGCGCTTGAACATGTGGACGTCTTCGCCTCCACCGGGGAAGCCCAGCGTTCGGCCCACGTTTAGGCCCTTGTCTGGGACTTCAGCGAGCTCGGGGTCGCGGTCACCGACACTCAGCGCCGCCGTGCAGTGATCTTCAGTCATGGCGGGCAGACTGCGAGGGCATTCCGGCGGCTATCGGGCACATAACGGGCACGCGGCCGGAAACGTTCTTCGTGAAGATCAGTTAGAAGTCGATGATCATGCCTCTGACCTGCACAAATAAGAGCGGGCGAAGGGAATCGAACCCTCATGACCAGCTTGGAAGGCTGGGGCTCTGCCATTGAGCTACGCCCGCGCTGCGGAGTGGGCTCGCGAGATGACCCGCCGCCCGCAACGTCAACACGGGTAGCGTACCGGCTCCCCGGGACAGGCGGGTGAACCGGATCGAGTGCGCGGGGCCGGGTGCGAGGGTCCTGCTGGCGCGGGATAATGGAGGTCGAGGTGGCTGAAAGTCGTACTGGACCGCGCGTTAGGCGTGCGGAAATCAGGCTGGCAGGTAGGCTACCGTCGGCTGAGCGGGATGTGGCGCAGCTTGGTTAGCGCGCCTGCTTTGGGAGCAGGAGGCCGCCGGTTCGAATCCGGCCATCCCGACAAAATATGCAGGTCAGAGTGCCTACGGCAGGCCGCCAAGGGCGCTTCCAAGATCATCCGACCGTGAAGTTGAACCCCAACCGGCGGCAGCGACCGTCACGGAGCGGACCTCACGGACACGGCCGGTGCTTCCGGCGCCGGACCTCCAATCCGCGTCTGGCCCATGCTAGATCTCGGCCCTGATAGCAACGTCAGAGCCACCGTGCCGCTGCATGCCTCAGTCGGCGATGATCGAGCCGAAGGCACTGGTAGTGCTAGCCAGGTTCCGCGTCGGGTGATTCCGCCGACCAGGTGAGGCCCGGGGTGCCGGTCAGCCGGATCCGGGCGACGAGCCGGTGCCCGGGGCGCATGGCTTCTTCAATAAGCCGGGGATCGACGCGGCCGAGCCCCAGCTTGCTGCCGCGGATCAGCCGCAGCGTGCCGTCGCTGTGCACGTCGCCCCAGGCGAGAAATAGGTGCCGGTCGGCGCGGTCCCCACGCACAGCCGGGCCGCTGAAGTCGAAGCCGTCCACGTCGCGCCGCACGGTGACCGGTGCCTCCCAGCGCGCCGGCGCCGCGTCGCCGGGCACCGGCTCGGTGGCCAGCCACGGCTTACCCGGCACGGCCAGCGCGGGCCGCTCCGTGCTCTTGGCGGACAGCGCGATATGCACGTTGTGGTGCTCCTCGCCGGCGTCCGCCGGCCAGCTCAGCCCGGGCAGGCTGAGGGCCTCGATCAGCACGGTAAGTGTGCCCAGCTTCGGCGCCGGGCGCCGGGCGGGACGCCGGGGCGGAGGCGGTGCCGCGTTCTCCTGATAGGCGCGCCGCAGCCAGCCGAGGACGTCGGCGTCGACATCCTCGGGCCGGGTCAGGGCGATCCGCACCGTCGCGGCGCCGAGGTCCCGCGCGGCGAGCAGGCGGCCGCCGGGACGCTGGTGGTCCAGCCGCAGGCCGAGGTCCACCCGGCTCCTGGCCGTCGCCTGGATCACGGCGAAGGTGCGGCGGGGCGTGGCGAGGCTGACGCATGTCTTGCGGGCCTGCACCGTCGCCGGGCCGAGCGCGGGCAGCGCCGCCAGCACGGCATCGAGCACGGGCCGAAGATGCGGACGGTCGGCGTACTGGCCGGCGACCAGCTTGTCCGCGCCGGGGTCCTCGCTGGAGCGCTCATCGGCGGTAGGCGGTGCCGCCTGCGCGCGGTGGCGGTCCACCTCTCTAACCTACCGAACCTGGGAGGCGGCGGCCTGCGACCGGCCAACGGCAGTACTACGGGCAAGGGGCTGTGCCACAAGTCGGCGTCCGGTCAGTCGGAATGGGGACGCGCAAGTCGGCTAATTGAGGACGTGCGAGCCGTTCGGGCCGGTGACTTGGCCGAGCATGGTGTGGGCGAGTTGCTGGATTCGTGTTGGCAGTGGGACGTAGCTGGTGGCGGCGGCGTAGGTCTGGCCGGCGTGGGTGAGCCAGTCCAGGAGCGTCACGAGCGCTTGGCCTCGAGTCTGGCTGGGCTGGTGGGTGTAGACGAGTGCCCAGCTGTAGCCGGTGATGGGGTAGCTGTTCGCGCCGGGCTCGTTGACGATCGAGAAGTCGGTCGCTGTGATGGTGGGTTTCTGGGCGGCGTCGGCGGCGATGGACGCGGTGGATGGGATGACGTAGTTCCCGGCCTGGTTGCGGATGGCGGCGTAGCTCAGGATGGGGCCTTTGGAGTAGGACCGTTCGATGTAGCCGATGGAGTAGGCGATGTGGGCGACCGCGTTGGCTACGCCCGGGTTTCCTTCCGCCCCGACGCCGGCTGGCCAGTGCAGGCTCTTGCCGGTGCCGACTTTGGCGGCCCAGGCGGGGGAGACGGCGGAGAGGTAGTTGCTGAAGATGTAGGTGGTGCCACTGCCGTCGGAGCGGTGCACGACGGTGATCGGCTCGCTGGGGATGCTGACGCCGGGGTTGAGGCTGGTGATGGCGGGGTCGTGCCAGTTGGTGATCTGGCCGAGGAAGACGCGGGCGATGACCGGGCCGGTCAGGTGCAGCCGGGGCAGGCCGGGCAGGTGGTAGACCACGACCTCGGCGCCCAGGTTGACCGGTACCTGGACCGAGGCGCCGCCGTGGGCGGCGGCCTGCTCGGCGCGGGTCATGGGTACGTCGGAGGCGCCGAAGTCGGCGTGCTGCCCGGTGAAGGCGGCGATGCCCGCGCTGCTGCCCACCGCTGAGTAGTGGACCGTGACGGCGGGGTGCTGCTGGTGGTATTTGGCGAAGGCCAGGTCGAAGAATGGCGCGTCGAAGGTGGATCCGGCCCCGGTCAGCGTGACCGTAGTGCTGCTGGCACCAGCGGCGCTGGGGGCGGGCGCCGGTGAGATTGCGCTGGTGCTCGCCGGGGCGCTGGCCGTGCAGGCGGCCGCGGCGAGTGAGAGCAGCACGGCAGCGCCTGCGCTGAGCGTGGCGGAGCGTGCGCGGTGCGTGGTGTGGTGATGCCGTCCGTGGGTGGCTGGCATGGTTCCCCCTGCTGATACGGGGCGGTTAGTGGCGGCTGGCTTCGCGGAGCCAGGCCTGGGCGCCCATCTGGACTGCTTCCCAGGGGCTGCCGAGCGGCGGGGTGTAGGACAGGTCGAGATCGCTCAGGCCGTCGATGGTCATGTTGTGGAAGATGGCGGTGGCGGCGATGTCGATGCGCTTGGCGATCTCGGCGTTCTTGTGGCCGAACAGCTGCAGGCCCAGCAGCCGCCCGGTGGCACGGTCCCCGGTGACGCGCATCTGGATGCGGTGGCTGCCGGGGTAGTAGGCCTTGTGGTCATCGGCCTCGGAGCCAACGGTGACCGGGTCGAACCCGGCCGCGGTGGCTTCGTGGTCGCGCAGGCCGGTGCGGGCGGCGGCCTGGTCGAAGACCTTGACGACCTGGGTGCCGAGGCTGCCGGCGAACTCGCGGTGGCCGCCGAGGGCGTTCTCTCCGGCGACCCGGCCCTGTTTGTGCGCGGTGGTGCCGAGCGGCAGGTAGGTTTCGCCGAGCAACCGGTGGTGGGTGATCACGCAGTCCCCGGCAGCGAAGATGTCGGGCAGGCCGGTGCGCATGCTGCTGTCCACCGTGATAGCGCCTCTTGCGCTCAGGTCTGCGCCTGCTTCCGCGGCCAGCTCGCCATCGGGGCGGACCCCGACGACGACCAGGACCACGTCTGCTGTGCGGGTGACGGGAGAGCCGTCGGCCTCCGTGGCTTCCACCTGCACGCGCCCGGCTGCCCTCGGGCCGGCGCGGCTGATCCGGTTCACGGTGGTGCCGGTGAGGACTTCGACGCCGTGCCCGGTGAGCTGGGCGTGTACGAGCGCGCCCAGCGGCGGATCGACGGTGGGCAGGACTTCGGGCAGCTGTTCCATCTGGGTGACCTGCATGCCGCGGGTGGTGAGCGCGTCGGCCATTTCCAGGCCGATGTACCCGGCGCCGACGATCACTGCCGACTCGGATGCGGCTTCCTCCAGGGTTTGCATGAGTGAGAACGTGTCGCCCATCGAGTGCAGCAGGTGCACGCCCTCGGCCGGGCCTAGCTGGTTCAGGCCGGTGATGGGTGGGCGGACCGGGACGGCTCCGGTGCCGATGACCAGTTTGTCGTAGCTGATCACCTCGTCACCCTGGTCGGCTGAGCTGACCAGGAGCTTGCGGCCGGCCACGTCGATGCGGCGGGCGGTGGTGCCCAGCCGCAGCCGCATCCCGGTGGCTTCGAGGTCGGCGGTGGTGCGGTGAGCGAGGTTGCGCCAGTGCGTCACCTCGCCGGAGACGTAGTAGGGGATGCCGCAGATGGAGAAGTTCGGGTAGGCGTCGGCGACCACCACGGTCACCTCGGCGCTGGGGTCGAGTTCGCGGGCCCGCAGCGCGGCGGAGATCCCGGCGTCGCTGCCGCCGATCATCACCAGGTGCATGGCTGGTTCCCTCCGGGTTGACTCGTCAGTGCGGCTGGCGCGAGCCCGCGGCGCGGCCGGGTGGCCCGGAAACGCCGTCGTGGCTCGCAGGCGCTGCGGCTTGGGCGCTGCCGTGCGGGACGACGATGCTGGCCGCCTGCGCGGAGGTCAGCCGGGGATAGAGCGCCCGGATGACCACGACGGCCAGGGCGCCGCCGATGATCTGGGCGGCGATAAACGCCGGGGTGGAGGCGGGCGCGATCCCAGCGAAGGTGTCGGAAAACATCCGGCCCACAGTGATCGCGGGATTGGCGAAGCTGGTCGATGACGTAAAGAAGTAGGCCGCGCCGATGTAAGCACCGACCGCCGCGGGGGCGGAGGCGGCGCGGCCGGACCGGGCCAGAGCGAAGATCACCAGGATCAGGCCAAGGGTGGCGATCACCTCGGACAGAAAGTGCGCGGGCGTGGCCCGGTGCTTGGTAGAAATGCTCACCGCGGCCTGGGCGAACATCAGGTTCGCCGCCACTGCCCCGGCGATGCACCCGGCCACCTGAACGGGCAGGTAGGCGGCGGCGTCCCGCCAGCGCAGCCCGCCGAACGCCGCGTCAGCGAACGACACCACCGGGTTGAAATGCGCCCCCGACACCGGGCCGAACATCAAGATGATGGCGAACAGGCCTGCCGCCGTCGCGGCGGCGTTCTCCAGCAACTCCAAGCCTGTCTCACCAGGGGACAGGCGCTGCGCGGCAATACCGGAGCCGATCACGATGGCGGCCAGGAACGCGCTGCCCAGCAACTCGGCCAGCAGTCGCCGCCACAACGCGGCCGGGCCTGGGTCGGGTGTTCCGGTCACAGCGTCATCTTGACGCATCGTCACTACCTCAGTCAAGATTGAGTCAATGAACGTTGAGATAATTGAGAGCCTGGACAGGCGGGCCGCAGTGCACGCGGCGCTGGCCGACCCCGCCCGGCTGCGGATCACCGACGCGCTGTGCGACGGGGACGCGTCCCCGAAGCAGCTGGGCGCGATGCTGGCCATGCCGTCCAACCTGCTGGCCCACCACCTCCGGGTGCTGGAGCAGGCCGGGATCATCACCCGCCGCCGGTCCGAAGGCGACCACCGGCGCAGCTACCTGCAGCTGATCCCCGGGACGCTGGACACGCTGGCCGGGCCAGCCGCACGGACCGCACCGCGGGTGCTGTTCGTGTGCACTGCCAACTCCGCCCGCTCGCATCTCGCCGCGGCGCTATGGCGCCGGGTCAGCAGTATCCCGGCGGCCTCAGCCGGCACGCACCCGGCGGCGGCGATCGACCCGGGCGCTATCGACGCGGCCGCCCGGCACTGCCTGCCGCTGCCCCGCCGGCGGCCCCGCCACATCGCCGAGGTCCAGCACGACGGGGACCTTGTCGTCACGGTCTGCGACCTGGCTTACGAAGAACTCGGCGACCTGGTGGCGGTGCACTGGTCCGTTCCCGACCCGGTTCCGGCCGGCGACCCCGGCAGCTTCGACGCGGCGCTAGCCGAACTGGTCCACCGGGTGGAGTGTTTCGCGCCGCGCCTGGCAGCCTCCTAGCCCCTGGAACGCATATCCGCGGTGCTCGCCCCAGGTACCTGATGATCCGCCGGGGATGAGCGGGACTGGCGGGCGCGGATGACTGCCCGCGCTATGAGGGGCGCCGCGACTGCGGAGGGGAGTAGCCAGAACGCCAGCGTGGGCAGGTGATCCCAGAGCGGCAGGTGGGGCCCATTGTCGACGTAGAACGCGGTGAGCATCGCGGTGTAGCCGATGCCCATGCCGGCGATGTGGCCGGTGTCACCGGGCCGGTGTCGGCGGCGGTGCTGGTACCCGATGGTCGCGGCGGTGAAGGCGATGGCGCCGATGATGGCCAGGTAGTAGTCCTGCCGCCAGCGGATGATCGCCAGCGCCATCGCGGTGGCGAAGACGACGGTGATGGCGCGGTAGAACCAGCGTCCGGCCCGGATGTGCCGGGGGCTTCCCTTGTGGGTCAGGGCAGCGATGGCCCCGGTGATCAGGGCGGTCAGCCCGGCGATTACATGGATGGCAAGGAACGCCAGGAACACCGGTGCGGTGGAACCTACCTGGTCGCCCAGGATGCGGCTGGCGGTCACCATGTCGCCTGCTCCTTCCATCCTCGGAACTCTTCCCAGCCATAGGTAGCGTTGCTACTTATGAGGACTACCTTACGCGGTGGATTGCCTGGCCGGAAGCCTTAAAGTAGCGTTACTACGTATGCGGGCCGAGGAGCTGAAGGGTCACCTGGATGCGATGCTGCTGGCCACGCTGGAAGGCGGCCCGCGGCACGGGTACGCGGTGATCGAGGCCCTGCGGCAGAGCACGGGCGGCCGCCTCGACCTGCCAACGGGGACGATCTACCCGGCGCTGCGACGGCTGGAGCAAGCCGGGCTGATCGCTGGATCGTGGTCGGTCGTGGGCGGCCGCCGCCGGCGCGAGTACCGGCTGACCGCGGCAGGAAACCGGGCGCTGACCGGCAGGCGGGCTGACTGGCGGGACTTCTCTGCGATGGTGAGCGCCACGCTGGAGGGCAGGCCATGTCCCGACCCCGCCTGATCCAGGACTACCTGGCGAGCCTGACTGCGCAACTGCCCGCTCAGATCGTTGAGGAACTGGCTGACGGGCTGGACGAGACGTACCAGTCCTATCTCCGGCAGGGCCTGGCGCCCAAGCTAGCGGCCCAGTCGGCAGTCGCCGAGTTCGGTGAACCGCACGTCATCCTGGCCGGCTTCAACCGCGCGAATCCCGCCCGCCGGGCTGCCCGCAGACTGCTCAGGATCGGGCCTGGCGTCGGTGCCTGCTGGGCCGCGGCGCTCATCGCCAGCCACGCCTGGACCTGGCCGCTCCCGCTCCCGGACCGCATCCTGCCGGGCCTGGCGCTCATCACCGTCATCGCCCTGCTCGCCGTGGCCGCGTTCGGTACGCGCTACCGGCTGGCCGCCCGCGCGGGCGTCGCGGGGTGCGTTGGCACGGTCGCGCTCGACACTTTGATGATCATCGGTGTGGCGCTCGCCATTCCGTCCATGACGTGGGTGGCGGCCGGGGCCATGGCCGCAAGTGCCGGGCGCATCGCCGTTAGCGCGCGGAGCCTGCGCCCTGTCTGCGCCGGCTGACGCCCGCGCGGTCGTGATCAGCACTGCGGGGCCAGGATGATCCGCCGGCCCCGTCTAGTGCGGTCGCGGTTTCTAGCAGCACCGGGCCTCTGCCTGGGCGGCCTGGTCGGTGTGGCCGCCCAGGCCGCCGCAGCACTCGGGGCCGTGGCCTTCGGCGTAGAACGTCGGGCTGTCGGCCAGGATGGTATAGATCTCCCAGGATTCCCCATTGGGCGCGCCCTGCACCCAGAACTTGTCCTGCTTGGCGTAGCAGCAGGTGGTGTCACGCTCCTCGACCGCAGCGAGCCCGGCCTCGGCCAGGCGGGCCTGCTCGGCCTCGACCGTGTCAGCGTCGGGGACTTCGACACCGAGGTGGTTGAGGCTGCCGCCCTGGCCAGGGTTTTCCAGCAGGACGAGCTTGAGTGGCGGTTCGGCGATGGCGAAGTTCGCATACCCGGGCCGGGTCTTGGCCGGCTGGGTGCCGAACAGCTTGGCGTAGAAGGCCACGGCCTGGTCGATGTCGTTGACGTTGAGGGCGAGCTGAAGACGGCGGGACATGGCAGGGCCTCCCAGGGATATTGGTATCTGTCTATGTCTTCCAGCGTCGAGCTTGCCATAAGACATCGGAGTCTGTCAATATAGACGTATGCCGAAGTCTCACACCGTGCTGGACGAGACTGTGACCGGAGCATGCTGCGCCCCCGGGCCGCAGATCAGCCTGCCGTCCCAGCAAGTTGGCCAGGCTCTGTGTTGCGCCCCGCTGTCCCAGTTGCCGCTCTCCATGGACCAGGCCGATCAGGTCGCGCCGCTGCTCAAGGCGCTCGCCGACCCGGTCCGGCTCCGGCTGATGTCCCTGGTGGCTTCCCGTGAAGGCGGCGAGGCCTGCGTCTGCGATCTGACCGATGCGTTTGACCTGTCCCAGCCGACCATCAGCCACCACCTCAAGGTGCTGCACGAAGCCGGGCTGCTGGAGCGAGAGAAGCGCGGCGTGTGGGTCTACTACCGGGCCCGCTCCGACGCCCTGGCCAGCCTCGGCCTGCTGATCGGCAGCCCTCCGCGGTAACCCCGCCCTGCTGGCAGCCCGGGGGTTGTACCAGCCTGATCAATCGATTGACGATGGATGATGTGACGCCGCTCGACCGTGAGACCGCGGATACTTACGCGGCCTGGTTCAAGGCACTGGCCGACGGAACCCGCGTGCAGATCGTCTCGCTGCTGCCGGCAACGGGAAGCCAATGACGGTCAGGGAAATCGTCGCCGCGGTGCCGGTAGGCCAGTCCACGGTGTCCGCGCACCTCGAGCAGTTGGCCGTCGTTGGGTTCGTGATCGCTGAGGAGCGTGGCACATCGCGGCTGTACCGGGGTCAACGAGAGCTGCGTCGGGTCCTTCCCCACCGCGGCAGATCTCGTCATGGGCCAGGCCTCGACCGTCTCGCGCGCCGCGGCCCGCTGACTCCATGGAGGACTGCCATGCCACCCACTGGCGACCATCCTGGCTTGGAGGACGCCCGGGCGGCCGTCACCGCGCGCTACTCCGGCCTGGCCCGGGCGGCCCAGTCCGGCCATCAGATCATCGACTGCGGCCCGGACGCATTCGAGGCCGGGTGCTTCGGCGCGGCCGGATACGACGACACCAGCGAGCTGCCTGACGGGGCGGTCCGGGCCAGCCTGGGCTGCGGCAACCCGGTCGCCGTAGCCTAGCTGCACCCCGGCGAGACTGTGCTCGACCTGGGCTCCGGCGGCGGCATCGACGTGCTCCTGTCCGCCCGCCGGGTCACCCCAGGCGGGAAGGCCTATGGCCTGGATGGCTCACCCGACATGATCGCTCTGGCCCGCGACAACGCCGCCCAGGCCGGGGTGACCAACGCCGAGTTCCTTCATGGGCACATCGAGGACATCCCGCTGCCAGAGGCGAGCGTGGACGTCGTCATCTCCAACTGCGTCATCAACCTGTCCCCGGCCAAGCCGCGCGTACTGGCCGAGGCATTCCGGGTGCTGCGCCCCGGAGGCCGCCTTGGGGTCAGCGACATCATCGCCGATGAAGGACTCGGCCCCGCCCAGCGCGCCGAGGCGCAACGGCTCACCGGATGCGCCGTCGGGACCCTCACCACAGGGCAGTACCAGCGCCTGCTGCTAACCGCCGGGTTCACCGGCATCACCATCGTCACCACCAGCGACGCTGGGCCTGGCCTGCACTCAGCCATCGTCCAGGCGACCAGGCCAGGCTGTCCCGGCACCGGCACGTAGCCAGCGCAGCCAGCGGGGACCGAACGCAGGGTCATCGCCGGGTCAGGCTGACCATGAGCTCATCCTCAACCGACGGCTGAGCGGGAATAGCCGGACGCCTCTCAAGAGTTAGACAGCTATCTATATAGCCTGGCCCAGGAGGTGTTCGAGATGGATGCGGCGCTGATCTCCGGGCTGCTGGCTGGCTATGGAATCGCCATTCCGGTCGGCGCCATCGCCATTTTCCTGATCCGGCTGGGCGCGACCGCCTGCCTGTGCATCGGAGCTGCGGCAGGCCTGGGTGCCGCGACTGTAGACGGTGGGTTTGCGCTGGCCACCGTCTACGGTGGCACGGGGCTAGCGCGGCAGGTCGCCGTCGTGGCGGGCCCGCTGCGCTGGGCGGCGGGAGCGGCACTGGTCATTGTGGCCGGGTGGATGGCCGTGACCGCCGCACGCCGCTACCGCTCCGCGAGCGGCGTGCCCCGTGCACGCCTGGCGCTGCGCACCCCGCTGCATGCCTACACGGCGGTGGCCGCCGTCACCGTGGTCAACCCACTCACGGTGATCTACTGGGCAGCGCTGGTCCTAGGACGGCAGGCCTCGGCAGCTGCCTTCACCCCCACCGAAGCTGGCGCATTCGCGGCCGCCGTGTTCGCCGCCTCGGCGAGCTGGCAGATGGTCCTGGTCAGCGGGGGAGCGCTGATTGGCCGGGTGGCCACGCGCCGCCGCGCCATGCTGGCCACCTCCCTGGCATCCAGCCTCCTGATCGCCGCGATCGCCACCCGCATCCTTATCCGGTGACAGCGGTCCGGAAGGTCAGTGCACATCTTCAGTGCACATCTAGGGTGATGATCCCGGCGTCCGCCAGGCCGTCGAGGATCAGCTGCACGGCGATGGCGGCGATGAGAAAGCCGAAGACCTTTTCGGTGACCAGCATGCGGCTTTCGTCTAGCTTGTCGCTGACTCTGTTCGCCCAGCGGAACACCACGACGTCTATCGCCAAAACGAACGCGAGGATGGCGATGGCGACGGCAAGCACGCTTATCGACTTGGCCTCGGCAGAGATGGTCACCAGGCCAACGATGCCTACCGGGTTGAGCAGGTAGGGCACGGCCAGCGGGAACTGCGCCAGCTGCATGGGGTCTTTACCCGCGGTCTGCTGGCTGCCGCTGCCTTGCCCGAGGACCATCCATACCGCGAGCACGAGCAAGATCACGCCGCCGGCGATCGACAGCGATGCGATCGTGAAGTGCAGCAAGGTGCGCAGCAGTTCGCCGAGCACGATCAGGGCGAGCGCCACCACCGCCGCCGTGACGAGCATTTTGCGCTGCACGCGCCGCTTGGTGGCTGGGTCCAGGGCGGCGGTGATCTCCAGGAACGGGACGAGCGCCAGCTTGGGCCCGATGCCGATTAGCAGCAGCAGAAACGTGTCGATCGTGCCAGCCGTGGTGATCGACGCCTCGTCCATCCACCAAGTGTGCAGGAAACGGGCCGCCTGTACCTAGCGTGAGTCTCGGGTGCTTGGGGGCGACCGACTCTGGGTGAGCCGCGGGCAGGCGCTCAGGGCTCAGCCGCCCATTCCCTCGCACGAGCCGCTTTCTGCTGCCAGTTTCCGATCCAGTTCGGCGAGGTTGTGCGCGACCAGGATCTCTTGTGCGGTGGGCGTCGGCCGCCGGATCGCGATGAAGCTGGCGGGCTCGGCTACCTCAACCTGCCAGGTGGCACCGTAGAGTTTGAAGTCGCCTTCCTCGGCCTACATCCGGGGCGGCTCGGTGTAGCGGCGCTGCTCGGTCACCTCGGTAGCCGCCTGCTGCCGTCGCCGCACGTACATCAGGCCGATGGCAAAGCACAGGGTGGCCGCCCCGCCGATCATCAGAATCACGCCGATGACCTGCAGGTTGACGTTCTTCGGAGTCCAGGTGACGGCGAAGCGGAGGATCGCGCCGATGATGATCAGGGCAATGCTTCCGCCAATGGTCACTGACGGCCTCCTTCCGGCTCGCACCACCCTAGCCTGGCCGGCGCCTGATAGCCCGGTCCACACCACGATGACGCCATGCCACCCGGCTGGCGGCTTATGCCTTGATGGACTATTGCGGGCCGGGCGGCAGGCTGCCTCACCCGCGACGGGTGAGGCGGCTGGCCTCACCCAGAGCCGGACCACGGCGGTCCCGCCTGACCAGGCAATCTGCCCTGCCCAGGACGTCAGCATTCGCCCAAATCCCTGAACCAGGCGGAATTCTGGCCTCGTCCGGGCCTGGCTAATCCTGGCCAGCTTTCACCCGGTCCGGGGGAGGCGGCTACCCGGTCGGCTCAGCGACGGTGAACTGGCCTGCCGCCGAGGGGTACCCGCAACCGGGGGGCACAGGTGCCCACGGCGGCAGGCTTAATCAGGGTCCCCGGCCCTAGGAAGGTGACCTGGTGTCCGAGGTCGGCGGTAACGCACCAGACGGGAAAACCCCTACGCCCACGAGTCTCAGCGGGGACGAGCGGGCTGAACTCGAGCGGCTCCGCACGGAGGTGGCCGAGTTGCACAGCCATCCCGAGGAATCCTCGGCGCCACTCCGGCGCCGCAAGGGCACCTGGCGCGCGCCGGTGTCCGCGGTGCTCATCGTGCTCGGCTGCATCCTGGCCCCGCTCTCCGTGATCGGGATCTGGACCGCGAATCAGGTCTCCAACACCAACCGGTACGTGGAGAACGTGAGCCCGCTGATCCACGAGCCGGCCATCCAGGCGGCGCTGACGGACAAGATCAGCGCCCAGATAAATGCGCACCTGCCTATCCAGTCGCTCACCAATCAGGCGGCGGCCACTCTGACCAGTAAGGGCTTCACCCGGGTCGGCACCTTGCTGCACTCGTTCTCCGGCTCGCTGGCCAGCGCGGTGCAGGGCTTCATCCACACTCAGGTAGCCAAGATCGTCAAGAGCCAGCAGGTGGCCAATTTGTGGGTGGAGGTGAACCGGAGGGTGCATGCCCAGTTGGTGAATGCGCTGTCCGGCCAGCACAGTGCCAACGCGGCCATCACCACCAGCAACGGCAAGGTCGTGCTCAACCTTGGCCCGTTCATCACCCTGGTCAAGGCGAAGCTGGCCGCCAAAGGCCTCAGCATTGTCAGCGCCATCCCGGCCATCAACCCGCAGTTTGCCCTGTTCAACGACAAGTACCTGGTCAAGGCCCAGTCCGGGTACCGGCTGCTGAACGACCTGAAGATCGTCCTGCCCATCGTCACGCTGCTGCTCCTGGGCGCCGGGATCTACCTGGCCCGCAGCCACCGGCGGGCCACCGTCGGCGCCGGGCTCGGTCTGGCCGCATCCATGCTGGTGCTCGGCATCGCGCTGGCCATCGCCCGGGGGATCTACCTGAACAGCGTGCCGAGCACCGTGCTGCCCAGCGACGCGGCGGCCGTGCTGTACGACACCCTGGTCCGGTTCATCAAGGATGGGCTGCGTATCTTGCTCGTCGTCGGCCTGATCGTGGCCATCGCCGCGTTCTTCACCGGGCCATCGGTCACCGCCGTCCGCACCCGGCAAGGGCTGAGCCGTGGCCTGGGCTGGCTACGCGGCCGCGGCGAGCGGGCCGGGCTGCAAACCGGGCCGGTCGGCTCCTGGACGTACCAGCACCGCACCGCGCTGCGGATCAGCGCGGTGGCCCTGTTCGCCATCATCTTCGTGTTCCTGGCCACTCCGAGCGCCGCCTCGGCGATCATCCTGGCCATCCTGCTGCTGGTGGTGCTCGGCCTGATCGAGCTCATCGGGCGCCCCCCGGTGCCGGGCCCAACCCAGGCCCAGTCGGCCGGGCACGGCGGCAGCTAGCTCGATGCTCACCCAAGCGGCCGGCGTGGCCGTGCTCGCCGCGATCTCCCCGACGGCGCTGCTGGTGGCCGCGGTCTACCTCGGCTCGGCCCGGCCCCGGCAGACCCTGCTGTTCTACCTGATCGGCGCGCTGCTGATGAGCACCGCGATGGCCGCGGTGGTGCTGGTACTGCTGCGGTCCGGCGGCTTCAGCCTGCCGCACCACCGGACGCCGCGCTATGGACTGCGGCTGGGTCTGGGCATCCTGCTGGCGCTTGGCGGGCTGATCCTGGCCCGCCGCAAGCCGAAGCCGCCCGACCCGGACAAGCCACAGACCGGGCTGATGGCCCGGCTGGTGGCCAGCCCGGCCCCGTACACCGCGCTCCTGGCCGGCATCCTGATCTTCGCGCCGGGCGTGACATTCATCGCCGCGATCCAGGTGGTGGCGACGTCCAAGGCCAGCCTGGATGCGACCGTCACCGCCCTGGCGGTGATCGTCGTCATCAACGTCTCGCTGGTTTGGCTGCCCCTGCTCGCCTTCCTGGCCGCGCCCGGGCCGACCACCCGCTGGCTGGTGTCGTTCAACACCTGGCTGCGCCAGCACGGGCGGCTGATCCTGGCCCTGGCCATGACCGCCGCCGGGCTCATCGTGGCCATCAACGGGCTGGTCGGCGTCATCAGCAAGTGACGGCTCGTGTAACCAGGCGTTCACGGACCGAGATCGATTCACCCAGCCGGGGTGATGCCGCCCGCCGCCGCAGCGGGCAAGCGTGGTAACTGCCCTGGTAGCAAAGGGGGTGGCGGACGATGAGCGACACACACGCGGACACCAGCCCAGGCACCGACCGGCCCACCGGATACCGGGCCCGGCGCGCGGCCGGACCGAGCGGCTGGGTGGGCTGGGTCATCTTGGCCAGCGTGGTGATGATCACGCTTGGCCTGTTCCACATCATCGACGGGCTGGTAGCCATCTTCGAGAAGGGCTACTACCTGGTGACCAGCAGTCATCTGATGGTGCACATCGACTACGCCGCCTGGGGCTGGCTGCATCTGGCCATCGGCGTGCTGTTCCTGCTCACCGGCTTCGGCGTGCTGGCCGGACTGCTCTGGGCCCGGGTGACCGGCATCGCGCTGGCGGTGGTCAGCGCCATCGTCAACCTGGCCTTCCTGGCCGCCTACCCGGTGTGGGGCGTCATCCTGATCGCCCTGGACATCGTGGTCATCTACGCGCTGGCCGTGCACGGCCGGGAAATGAAGTCGATCTGATCGCTACTGGCCGGGCCCGGGCGACGCCTTGCGCTTGCCGTCCACTAGGCGCCGCCGGGCCGTGCCCGGCGGCCGGAGCCCGATCAGCCCGGACGAGCCGGCCCGCCGGGTGCTGGCCCGCCGCGCCCCGGCTGGGGTGCTGGCCTGCCGCGCCCCGGCTGGGGTGCTGGCCCGGGGCGCCCCGGCTGGCCCGCGCGGAGCCTGGTCAGCCGCCCGGGCCGCGCCGCGGAAGCCCGCGACCAGCCGGGCGACCAGGGTGGCCAGGAAGATCTGGCCGGTGATCGCCTCGATCACCGCGACCGCCTGGCCGCCGCTGGCCGCCGCGGTGTAGTCGCCGTAGCCGAGCGTGGTCAGCGTGACGAAGCTGAAGTACTGGAAGGTCCGAGTATCACCCGTCCGCCCGTTCGCGAAGAACGTGTTCCCGCCGAAGCGGAACATGGCCGCGTAGAACGCGGCGAACATCAGGCCCAGGATCAGGTACGCGCTGATCGCCCCGTAGATGCTCTGCAGGGTGATGTCGGGCCGGTCCAGCACCCGGCGCACGATGAGCACCGCGGCCAGCAGCAGGATCAGCGCGGTCCATAGATTCGCAACGCCAGCGCCTGGCCCGTCCTTGTCCAGCGCCAGGAGTACCACCGCCAGTACGGAACCAGCCAGCACGACGAAGGTGACGATCCGGATGGCCCGGGGCCCCAACTGGCCGTTCCGCAGTGCGATCAGCACCACCGCCAGGAACAGCAGTATCTGGAACGTACTGACCAGGACACCCTTGGTGAACGCGGACAGCAGGTAGGTGAAGACCAGGATCAGCAGCAGCACGCCGGTCCGCTCCAGGTGGCCCGCCCAGGGCCCGGCCAACGCGGGGTGCGGATCCGGCCGGGTCGTCATGTTGCCAGCCTGGGCCGGGCGGATGAGCTTCCGCTTCACCCGCCCGGGGTGGCCCGGCTGCGGACTAGGTCAGCTGGACTTCTGGCCGTGCAGGGCCTCCTGCAGCTCCTGCTCGCCTTCCTTGGACAGCGACGACTTGAGCACGGTGCCGCCGAACCGGCTGAGTGCCTCGGTCGCCTTGTCCGGGGTCACCTTCTCCACCATCAGGAACAGGGCCGAGGTGCCCGGCTTGAGGAGCCCGCGCACCTGCTCCTGGAACTCGCGGTCGATGCCCGACTTGGTGATCTTCCCCATCAGCGCGCCCATGCCCGCGCCGATGGCCAGGCCGAAGAACGGGATGAAGAACAGCAGGCCGAACAGCAGCCCCCAGAACATCCCCCAGGTCGCCCCGGTGCCCACCGGATGGTGGCTGGTGTGCACGTGGAACTTGCCCTCCTTGTCGCGGACGATGACCGCGATCGCGTCGGGCTCGATGATGAGATCCTGGGCCAGGCGGCGTGCCTCATCGGCCGCCATTTCGGCCGTCCCCTCGTCGGGGTAACCAATGGCAATCAGGTCAGCCATGATGTCCTTTCCTCTCCGGATTGACGTCGCGGACACAGTCCACCGCCAGGCCGGCCAGGCCGCCCCACCCATAGGGGGTGAAGAGAACGGCAGGTAAGAGGCTGATGACCTCGGCCTCGGTCTCCAGCGCGGTCTTGATCTGGCCGAGCACCAGCCCCGGCCCGGGCAACGCCGCGTAGGTGGCCAGCACCGCGCTGCGGAAGCTGGGGTGGATGGCGTCCCGGCCGAGCTGCTGGGTGATCCCGGCGTCGGCCAGGCAGTCCGCCAGGCCGCGGCCACTGGCGGCCAGCCGCAGCCGGGTGCCGATGGCGGTCAGCCGCTGGTGCACCGACAGGACGGCGGCGCACGCCTCGTCGTCCAGGCTGGTGACCGGGCCCAGGTCGAGGACCACGGTGCCGACCGGGCAGCCACAGTGCAGCACCCGGCGGACGATCGCGTCGGCCAGCCTGCTGCCCTGGCCGCCCTCCAGCGTGGTGGTCACGGCCAGGCAGGTGAGTTGCGCGCGGGCCTGCCGCGCGGCGGCCCGGGCCTTGAGCCGGCCGGAGATGATCGAGGTGGCCCGTGCCGCCCGCTGGCTGAGCCCGCGGCCCGGCGCCTCCGGCGCGAGCAACGGCATGATGTGCGGACGGCTCATCTCAGCGGGCCTCCCGGACCGATGTCCCATACCCAGCGGCCGCCAGCCCGGATCTGGGCTGGCCTCGGGGTTGACCGCTATCCAGCCTCGCCGGGCGCGAGCCGCCACGCATCACCCAGACCGGGCGAATACGCGCCGATCAATCCATGCTCAGCGCGAGAGCCGTGTTGATGAGCTCGATGTGCGCGGCCGCCAGTGGATGGTTGCCCGCGAACCGTCTGCGCAACGGGTCGTAGCCCTCGGCCAGCAGCCCGACGTCATTGCGCAAGCCGAGCACGGCGCTGAAGACCGCCCGGGCCGCGGTGAGCCGACCGGCCGCGGCCAGGCTGCGGGCCAGCCAGAACGAGCCGGGCAGGTAGCCGACTGCGCTCGGCGGCAGTCCGTCGGCGTCGGTGTGGCCCTGGGCCTGGTAGCGCAGCAGCACCCCGCTGTCATCCAGGTCCCGGCCGATGGCCTCGATGGTGCCCGCCAGCCGCGGGTCGGCGGCCGGCAGGAAGCCGAGCAGCGGCAACTGGAGCAGCGCGGCGTCCACCGCGGCGGCGCCGTACCGCTGGGTAAAGCTGCTCCGTTCCGAGTCGAAACCCCGGTCCAGCGCGTCCGCGTGCACCTGATCGCGGAGCCGCCGCCAGCGGCCGGCGGGCTCCGGGTCGCCGAACCGGTCGATCATCGTCACCGCCGCGTCCGCGGCCGCCCAGACCATGACCTTGCTGTGCACGAAGTGCCGCGGCGGCGCGCGCATTTCCCAGACGCCCGCATCCGGCCGCTGCCAGCGGGCCTGCAGGAAGGAGAACAGGTCGGCCGGCTCGCCCGGCCCGGGCACGCCGGGCAGGCCCGCCGCCCGGGCGGTCAGCCGGGCGCGCAGCAGGTAGCCGAATGTGCCCAGCTCGGTCCGGGCCGCCGCGGCGTTGCCGATCCGTACCGGCTGGGCGCCCTGATAGCCGGGCAGCCAGTCGGCGTCCAGTTCCGGGATGCGCCGCTCCCCGGCCACCCGGTACACCGGCTGCGCGTGGGCGGCCGGGCCGGTCACCGCGTGACCGAGCCAGTCCACCAGGCGGCTGGCTTCGTGGTCCGCCCCGGCCGCCAGGAACGCGTCAAGACCGGCGGCCGCGTCGCGGATCCAGCAGTACCGGTAGTCCCAGTTGCGCACGCCGGCCGGCTGCTGCGGCAGCGATGTGGTGGGCGCGGACAGCAGGCCACCGGTGGGCTGGTAGCTGAGCGCCTTGAGGGTGATCAGTGAGCGGATCACCGCGTCCCGCCACTCGCCGCCGCAGCGCAGGCCCGCTACCCAGGCCTGCCACCAGCGCGTGGTCTGCGCGGCCAGCGCGCTGGCTGCGGGCCGGTCCGGAGCGGGCCGGTGGGCCGGGCGCCACACCGCGGCCACCGGCACCTGGTCGCCGCCTGCGACGGAGAACCGGGCCTGTACCGTGCCACCTTCGGTGGCCACCGGCACCGGGCTGAACAGCCAGAGCGTGTGTGCGCCGCCGGTGAGCTCGGTGGCGCCGCCGTGCCGCCGCACCCGGGGCGTGGTCTGCCCGTACTCGAACCGCGGGGCCAGCGTCATCCGCATGTTGACCTGGCCGGACACCCCCTCGATCAGCCGGATCAGCACCGGATCGGCGCCGCGTACCGGCATGCAGTCGGCCACCCGGACGGTGCCCGAGGCGGTGGCGAACTCGGTCTCCAGCACCAGGGTGCCGGGCAGGTACCGGCGCCGGATCCGGCTGACGCCGCTGGCCGGGGCGATCTGCCAGTGGCCATTCCGCTCGTCGCCGAGCAGCGCGGCGAAACAGGCTTCGGAGTCGAACCGGGGCAGGCACAGCCAGTCGATCGAGCCGTCCCGGCTGATCAGCGCGGCCGTGTGCAGGTCACCGACCAGCGCGTAGTCTTCGATCGGCGTCGGCATGCGCAGGCCTCCGGGTGTCTGGTGTCGAAGGCTGTTCGCGCAAGGTTCGCTGGCCTGCCGCCAATCGTCGTCATCCCCCACGGGTGACGCGCCCGCCGCCGGGGCAGATGAGGGTAAGGGCGAAGCGGACGCCGGCCCTGCCCGGGATTTGCCCGCGAGGGAGGTAAGAAGCTGATGACACAGCCAGAGAAGCCTGCCACGGCCGCGAAGAAGAGCGGATCGGCGCGCCAGGGCACGAGGACCACCGCGAGCCGCAGCGGCAGCACCGCGGGCCGGAGCAGGACGGCCAGCCGCGGCACGACCGCGAGCCGCGGCACCACAGCGAGCCGCAGCACCGCGAGCCGCAGCACCGCGAGCAAGGCCAGCACGCCGAGCAAGGCCAGCACGCCGAGCAAGACCAGCACGCCGAGCAAGACCAGCACGCCGGCCAGCCGCGGCAGCACGACCGCGAGCCGCGGCACGACGGCCAGCCGGAGCAGCACCCCGAGCCGCAGCACGGCCAGCCGGAGCAGCACCCCGAGCCGCAGCACGGCCAGCCGGAGCAGCACCCCGAGCCGCAGCAGCACAACCGCCAGCCGGAGCAGCACGGCCAGCCGGAGCAGCACCACGGCCAGCCGGGCCGCGACCCCGAGCCGTAGCACCGCGAGCCGGTCCAGAACGACCGCGAGCCGGCCCAGCACCAGGGCCGCAGCGTCCCGGAGGACGGCGGCCAAGCCCGCGGCCACCAGTGCGGCGGCCGGCAACGGATCCGCGGCCGCCACCCGGGCGCCGAGCGGTGTGCCTGCCGGGGCCATCAAGGCCGTGGTCTTCGCCCGCAGCGACACAACCGGGCTGGAGAAGCCGCCGCGCCGGCTGAGCCCGCAGGAGCGCCGGGTGCGCGGCAAGGCGGCCCGGGCCGAGGTGCCGCGGGAAAGCCATGCCACCTGGAAGCCGCCGGCCGACCGGCCCGACCCGGTGGCGCTGCTGGAGCAGCAGGGCAAGGCCCGGGTCCCCGACCTGGTGCCGGTCCGGTACGGCCGGATGATGGAGACCCCGTTCACCTACTACCGTGGCGCGGCGCTGCCGATGGCCAGCGACCTGGCGCACACCCCGGCCACCGGGCTCATCGTGCAGGCCTGCGGGGACGCGCACCTGTCCAACTTCGGGATCTTCGGCTCGGCCGAGCGCAAGCTCGTATTCGACGTCAACGACTTCGACGAGACGCTGCCCGCCCCGTGGGAATGGGACGTCAAGCGGCTGGCCGCCAGCCTGGAGGTGGCCGCCCGGGAGAACAACTTCAGCGCCAAGGACCGGAAGAAGATCCAGCTGGCCACGGTGAGCCGGTACCGGATGGCGATGCGGCGGTTCGCCGGCCTGGGCAACCTGGACGTCTGGTACACGATGGTGGACGTCGACGAGCTGCGTAATCAGTTCGGCGGACTGCTGAAGGCGAACCAGCGCAAGGCGCTGGAAGAGGGGGCGGCCAAGGCGCGGACCCGGGACAGCATGCAGGAACTGCGCAAGCTGACCCGGGTAGAGGACGGGCAGCCACGGATCGTGCCCGAGCCGCCGGTCATCGTCCCGCTCCGCGACCTGGTCGGGCCGCAGCAGTTCAAGGGCGACCTCGAAGCGGAGCTGCGCGGCCTCATCGGCCAGTACCAGCGGTCGCTGCAGGCGGACCGTCGGGTCCTGTTCGAGCAGTTCGTGTTCACCGACATGGCCCGCAAGGTGGTCGGCGTGGGCAGTGTGGGGACTCGTTGCTGGATCATCCTGATGCTCGGCCGGGACGACGCCGATCCGCTCTTCCTGCAGGTCAAGGAGGCAGAGGACTCGGTGCTCTGTGCCTACGCCGGGGCCAGTAAGTACAACAACCAGGGCGAGCGGGTGGTCAACGGGCAGCGCCTGATGCAGGCGACCAGCGACATCTTCCTCGGCTGGCAGCACGTGACCGGGCTGGACGGGAAGGAGCGTGACTTCTATGTCCGGCAACTCCGGGACTGGAAGTTCTCTCTCGACGTCGGGGCGATGGTCCCGCGCGGCCTGCGGCTGTACGGCGAGGTGTGCGGGTACACCCTGGCCCGGGCGCACGCCCGGTCCGGCGACGAGATAGCCATCGCCAGCTACCTGGGCAACTCGGTGGCGTTCGACAACGCGATCGCCGAGTTCGCGGTGGCCTACGCGGACCAGAACGAGCGCGACTTCAAGGCGTTCACCGCGGCGATCACATCCGGGCGGCTCACTGCCGAGCGCGGCGTCTAGCCGGAGCACCGTTTGCTGCACGTGCGGGTGGTCAGCCCGGCCGAGCTGACCGGGAGCTTGGTGACGAGGCTGGCCGCCCACTCCGGCGTGCGCAACCTGGTGCTGCTCCGCGACACGGCACAGCTCCCCGACGGTGACGCGATCCAGTTCGATCTTTTGAACGCCAGTGCCAACCCGGTGCTGCACGACCTGCGCAGTCTTGGGCTGGACCAGCGTGGCTCGGTCACCGTCGGCGAGGTGAACGTGGCGCTGGATGGGCCGCCGACCCCGGCGGCGGAGCGCCGGTACGCGCGCCGGGAGCGGGTGCCGGTGTGGGAGATGGTCGAGGGCACCATCCGGGCCAACGCCAGCTACCCGCCGAGCTTCTACCTGCTGCTGATCATCGCCGGGCTGATCGCCGCGGTGGGCATCCTGACCAACTCACAGATCCTCATTGTCGGGGCCATGGTGGTCGGCCCGGAGTACTACGCGATCATCGCGGTGGCACTAGGCCTGACCACGGTCGGCGGCGGCCAGCGGGACTGGACCGTGGTCCGGGTCTCGCTGGCCGCGCTGTGCTACGGGTTCCTGGCCGCGATCCTGGTGACGCTGCTGTTCGGCCTCGCGGTCCGGCACGCTGGTATCGCCCCCCAGCCGTTCCTCAAGGGGGTCAAGCCGGTGGCCGAACTGATCAACTCACCGAACTGGTACTCGGTCATCGTCGCGGTGCTGGCCGGCCTGGTCGGCGTGGTGTCGCTGACCGAGTCCCGGGCCAACGCGCTGATCGGCGTGTTCATCTCGGTCACCACGATCCCGGCGGCCGCCTCTATCGGGCTGTCCGTCGCGTTTGGGAACTGGCATGACGCCAGGGGGTCGGTGGCCCAGTTGCTGCTGAACGTGGTGCTGCTGATCGCGGTGGGCGCGGCCGGACTCAGCGCGCAGCGGGCCATCTGGCGCCGGCTGGCCCGGTCCCAGGGCGGCCCACCGGTGGCTAGAGGATCGCGATTGGATTGACCGGGGAGCCGGTGCCCGCCTGCAGCCGCAGCGGGGCGATGACGCACATGAAGGACCAGCGGCAGGCCTGCTCGCACGCGGGTACCAGCTCGGCGAAATCCAGGTAGTCCAGCAGGTGCACGCCGAGCGCGTTGATGGCCAGCACATGGATGGGGAAGTCCACCTGGTCCGCGGTGTCG